>NZ_JBNNWQ010000004.1:686930-991342 GCF_050281145.1 Paraburkholderia sp. NPDC080076
GTCGCCTTGGGTGTCGCCTTGGGTGTCGCCTTGGGTGTCGCCTTGGGTGTCGCCTTGGGTGTCGCCTTGGGTGTCGCCTTGGGTGTCGCCTTGGGTGTAATCATCCGTGTGCACTTGCTAGGCAGATGCCAAGCACTTCTAGATGCATCTTGCCGGATGCTCCAATCATTCCTTCAAGCACCCTCGTTGCATCGCGTTGGGCTGCATTGCCGTGCGTTGCACGCCCTGCAAGACGGTCCCGAATTTGGGACAGTTCCGGTTTTGGTACCGCTGGCGTCCTATCGTGGGCCTAGTCCCGATTCGTGACGCCTTAGGGACCGGATATTGCTGTCCAGTTCATGAAGGGGGACAAGATCATGATCAGACTATTCGGCATATTGGCCTTAGGGGCCGGTCTCGCGGGCTGTGTGGTGGCCGCGCCATACCAGGACGGCTACGGTTATGGGCCAGTACCTGCGTACGACTATGGCCCCGGCTATTACGCGCCGCGCACTAATATTGGCGTCGGCGTTGGTGGTGGCAGCGTTGGCGGCGGCGTTGGTGTTGGAGTAGGCGTCGGTTTCTGAGCCAGCGCGAAGCTCGACGCATCGACTGCGTCGATCGGCGTGTGCGCGATGACGAACATGAGCGGCAACGTCGGCGTGAATATCGCGGCCGGTGTGAGCAATGTCAGTTCAATGGACTCGTAGCCCACCGAGCTTAAGCATTGACGCGACCCGTTGAACGCCGTTATCCCACTGCCCCAAACGCGCGCCAAAACTTGAGACGCCAACGCCGCTAGCTAAACCAGCGCGGTCGCCTCGACCTCGATCTTGAAACCGTAATGCAGTTGAGGAACCGGCACGACGGCTCTCGCCGGACGCGCTTCACCGGCCCAACGCGCGTAGATCTGATTGAAGCTCATCCAGTTCTCGACATCGACGATGTAGACGCGCACCCGCACCAGTTGCGCGACGCTGCTGCCGACGCTTTCGAGCGCGGCCCGCACATTGGCCAACACCTGTTCGGCCTGATCCTCGAACGAGGCCTCGGATAGCTTGTCGCCTTGCGCGGTGATCGGCAATTGTCCCGAGACGAACACGAAACCATTTGCGACCGCGACGTGACTGTAATGACCGCCCGGCTGCGAAAGCGTAGCGGGATTGTTTGTATGCGGCAGATGCGGGTCGTGCTGGCTACCAGCCATGAATATCACTCCAGGTGTGACGGCGGCACACGACACTGCGTACGACTCATCCGCACGACCGCATCCCGTTTCGCAAAAGCGATGAAGCGATCACGCGAGGAATCATGCAACGCACTAGCGCCGCCCACTCCGGGCACAGCGCCTCGCAAAATAGACACGCTTCCACAAATAAGCCGCACGCATCACGCATCACACGCTAAGCATCTCCAGCTTCTCGCGCGCATCCGCACAACGGTGGTTCAGGTCGCGATGCATCAACTGACTGTCGAGCAGTGTCGATACATCAGACAAACCATAATCAAAGCGCAAGACGTATTCGATGTCTGTGTAATCGTGATAGGCGCCGCTGTCCGCCAGCTTCTGCGCTTCAGCGAATGCAGCTTGTTGCCGTTCGCCGTTCATCAAATCTCTGATCGCCATGAATGCCGCTCCGAGGAACAGTGGCTCCATCATAGCAATGCAAATTGAGACACACGGTCGCGCGCGCGCAACACCTGGTGTTTTCCGTAGACGCCGCGCGACTCGCGCCTCGCCCGTCCTCAAACGGCAGCGACAGGCGCCTTGATCCCATGCCACCTGACAACCAGAATCCGGCCGAGATAACACAGCAAGCCCGCCACGCCGACCGTCACGCCCATGCCCTTGGGAGAACCGTCCTGCCAGATTCCAACCGCGAGGCTCGACAACGCGCCGAGCGCCAACTGCACGGCGCCGAACACGGCGGCCGCGGCGCCGGCATTCATCGGATAGCGATGCATCAGATCGGTCGTGCAGTTCGCGGACAGAAGTCCGACGACGCCGACCACGAAGAACAGTCCGAACACGATCGACCACAGACCGCCCCAACCGGTCAACGAGACCAGACACACAAACAGCGAGGCAATGCAGCTTACGGTTGCAGCAAAACTAATGATCGGCAGCGAGCCGAGCCGGCCGACAAGCCGCGTATTCATGAAGTTGCCAAACATGATGCCGACGATATTCAGCGCGAACAGGAAGCCGTAATGCTGCGCCGACACATGGAAATACTCGATGTAGACAAACGGCGTCGCGGTGATATACGCAAACATCGACGCGAACGCCATGCCGCCGCACAGCATGTGCCCCCACGCAACCGGATCGCGCAGCAACTTGCCGTACGCGCCGAACGACTTCAGCAACGCGGAATGCGCACGCTTCTCACGCGGCCACGTTTCCGGCACCTTGAGAAACGCGGTCACCGCGCACACCGTGCCGAATAGCGTCAGCACGATAAAGACGACACGCCAGCCGCCGATCAGCAGCAACTGCCCGCCGAGCAGCGGCGCGAGCAATGGCCCGATCGACGTGACGATGGCGAGCATCGACAGCACGCGAGCGGCATCGGTCGGGCCGTGAGCATCGCGGGCAATGGCGCGCGCCAGCACCGAAGCCGCGCCCGCGCCCAGCGCCTGCACGAAACGGAACGTCACCAGCGAGCCGATCGAGAACGACATCGCACAGGCGACACTGGCCAGCGCATACATCACGATGCCGCCGAGCAACACCGGCCGGCGGCCATAGGTATCGGACAGCGGACCATACAACAGCATGCCGATCGAAAAGCCGAACATGAAGCTGGTGAGTGTCGTCTGCGCGGCGCCAGTGCTGATGGCGAACGCCTGCGCGATGGTCGGCAGGCTCGGCAGGTACATATCGATCGAAATCGGCCCGCATGCGGCAAGCGCACCGAGCAACAGAATCAGCCGGCCATCGGGCCGGCTTCTGGTGATGTGAGACATGGGAATCCAGATGAAGCGCCGCGCCGTTGTCGGCAGCGGAACAGGTGAAACGGGGAAAACAGCAACTTGACGGCCTCAATTGTACGCGACGGTTAACACGGCAGCCGGGCTTCGGACATGATCGAGGCCATGATCGCGAAGACGCGAATGATGCATCGGCGACATGCGGCAAGCACGCCGCCAATCGGTTAAGCTGCCGCCTGAACGCCTCGGGCGACGCGCGAAGCTGTGCGCAGCGCCCTTCCCCGCCATCCTGTACCGACCATGCGATGACCGCATTCCTGTTGATCTGGAGCCCCAAGAAATGGCCGTGGCCCGAGTTGCCCGACGTGGCCAAACGCGTGGCCGCGGGTGTCGCGGTGGCCGACGTATGGGGCTGCGGATTTGCGCGCAGCATCCTGCCGGGTGACCGCGTCTTCCTGCATCGGGTCGCGCAGGAACCGAAGGGCATCTTCGGCTCCGGCTATGTGACGCGTGCGCCATACGAGGTCCCCGATCCGGCGACGAAGCGTGGCTACCGTTTGTGCATCGACTTCGTGTACGACTGGGTGGTCGATGCACACGAAGGTGTGGTGATTCCCCGCGAGATGTTGCGCGCACATCCTTTCTCCGTGCAGACGTGGGACGCGCAGAGTTCGGGGACCGTGATCAAGCCGATGGCCGAAGGCGCGTTGGAAAAGCGCTGGGCGGAACTGACCGGCAAGCGCAAGCCGCCGAAGTTCGATATGCCGGCGGGTCCCACACGCTCGAGCAAGGTCACGGCTCACGCGGCGGTGGAAAAGCGCGCGGCGGACGGCCGCACCGTCACGAAGGCGAAGGCGGCGGCTAAACGGGTCGCTACGCAAGTGGCGACCCCGCCATCCCAGTCAGTTGCGACGCAGGACAGCAGGCGGATCACGAAACCGGCGACCCGGCCGGTAACAAAGACGGCAACCGCCAAGCGCGCACACAAAAACTGAGCGGGCGACCCGCTGCGCAGGCGCATCCGGAAAACCTGTTCACGCTGACTCCGGTACAATTTCCCCACCTATCCCAGCGCCGCGCGACTCGCCGACAGGCAAGCTGCGCCGCTGCGCAACCCCGATTCCAGCCATCGCCATGTCCAAAAACGAAACCCTTTTCGAACGCGCGCAACGCACCATTCCCGGCGGCGTGAACTCGCCTGTGCGCGCCTTCCGCTCGGTCGGCGGCACGCCGCGCTTCATCGAACGCGCGCAAGGCCCCTACTTCTGGGACGCGGACGGTCAGCGTTATATCGACTACATCGGCTCATGGGGCCCGATGATCCTCGGTCATGTCCATCCGGAAGTCCTCGAAGCCGTGCAGCGCGTGCTGGGCAATGGCTTCTCGTTCGGCGCGCCGACCGAATCGGAAGTGGAAATCGCCGAAGAAATCTGCAAGCTGGTGCCCTCCATCGAGCAGGTCCGCATGGTGTCGAGCGGTACTGAAGCGACCATGAGCGCGCTGCGTCTCGCGCGCGGCTTCACGAACCGCAGCCGCATCGTCAAGTTCGAGGGCTGCTATCACGGCCACGCGGACAGCCTGCTGGTCAAGGCGGGCTCGGGGCTGCTGACGTTCGGCAATCCGACTTCGGCGGGCGTGCCGGTGGATATTGCCAAGCACACCACCGTGCTCGAGTACAACAACGTCGCTGAACTCGAGGAAGCGTTCAAGGCGTTCGGCAACGAGATCGCCTCGGTGATCGTCGAGCCGGTGGCCGGCAACATGAACCTCGTGCGCGCCACGCCGGAATTCCTGCAAGCGTTGCGGCGCCTGTGCACCGAGTACGGCTCGGTGCTGATTTTCGACGAAGTGATGTGCGGCTTCCGCGTTGCCCTGGGTGGCGCGCAAGAGGTGTACGGCATCACGCCGGATCTGACCTGCCTCGGCAAGGTGATAGGCGGCGGCATGCCGGCGGCGGCTTTCGGAGGCCGGCGCGACATCATGGCTCACCTCGCGCCGCTCGGCGGCGTCTACCAGGCGGGCACGCTGTCGGGTAACCCGATTGCGGTTGCGGCCGGCCTGAAAACGTTGCAACTGATCCAGGCGCCCGGCTTTTACGACACGCTCGCCGCGCGCACCACGCGCCTCGTGCAAGGTCTCGCGAAGGTCGCGCGTGAAGCCAAAGTGCCGTTCGCGGCCGACTCGCTCGGCGGCATGTTCGGCCTCTACTTCACGGACTCGATCCCGACCAGCTTCGCCGAGGTCACGAAGAGCGACGTGCCGCGTTTCAACGCGTTCTTTCACAAGATGCTCGACGCCGGCGTGTACTTCGCGCCGTCGGCGTATGAAGCGGGCTTCGTGTCGATCGTTCACGACGACGCAATCGTCGACGCCACGATCGACGCTGCGCGCGGCGCGTTCGCCTCGCTCGCTGCCTGAAGCCGGCGAGACAACATCGCTAAAATCGAAACCCATTACAGCCTAGCCACCGTACCCGACCGGACACCGATGTTTTCGCAAACCGATTTCGTCCATATGGAACGCGCGCTCGCGTTGGCCAAGCGCGGCATGTACACCACCGACCCGAATCCTCGGGTCGGCTGCGTGCTCGTCAAGAACGGCGAGGTGATCGGCGAAGGCTTCACGCAACCGGCCGGTCAGGATCATGCCGAGATCCGCGCGTTGAAAGACGCGCGCTCGCGCGGCCATGACCTGCGCGGCGCTACGGCCTACGTGACGCTGGAGCCGTGCAGCCACTTCGGGCGCACGCCGCCGTGTGCGAACGCGCTCATCGAAGCGCAGGTCGCGCGCGTGGTCGCGGCGATGGAAGACCCCAATCCGCAGGTATCCGGACGCGGTCTCGCCATGCTGCGCGACGCCGGCATCGAAGTGCGCTGCGGACTGCTCGCCCTCGAAGCGCACGAACTCAATATCGGCTTCGTCTCGCGCATGACACGTGGCCGCCCGTGGGTGCGCATGAAAGTGGCGGCCTCGCTGGATGGCCGCACCGGTTTGCCTTCGGGCGATAGCCAGTGGATCACCGGTGAAGCGGCACGCGCGGACGGCCACGCCTGGCGCGCTCGCGCGTCGGCGATCCTGACCGGCATCGGCACCGTCAGGGAAGACGATCCGCGCATGACGGTGCGCGCAGTCGACACGCCGCGCCAGCCGCAACGCGTGCTGATCGACAGTCAGCTCGACGTGCCGCCCGGGGCGCAGATTCTGGCCGGCGCACCTACGCTGATCTTCTGCGGCAATCTGGATCAGCGCCATACCGATCGCGCCAACGCACTGCGCGATCGCGGCGCCGAGATCGTCCAGTTGGCGAACCCGGCCGGCAAGGTCGATCTGCCTGGGGTGCTGAAAGTGCTCGGCGAGCGCAACGTCAACGAACTGCATGTCGAGGCGGGCTACAAGCTGAACGGCTCGCTGCTGCGCGAAGGCTGTGTCGACGAACTGCTCGTGTATCTCGCGCCGAGCCTGCTCGGCATGGATTCGATGAGCATGTTCAATCTGGCCGCGCCCGAAACGCTCGAAGGCCGCGTCAAACTGAACTTCCACGCGATCGACCGGATCGGGGAGGATCTGCGGATTCTCGCGCGCTTTGTGCCCCAACACGCGCCCGAGGCCACGCCCGGACCCGGCGGCGATCCCGCGTCCCAACCCGTTTCGAAATGATCAAGGATTAGTACGATGTTCACAGGAATCGTCGCGGCCGTGGGCCGCATTGAATCAGTCAAGCCGCTCGGCACCGACGGCGACGCGGGCGTACGGCTGAACGTCGAAGCCGGTGGCCTCGATCTCGGCGACGTGCAGCTCGGCGACAGCATCACGATCCAGGGCGCCTGCATGACCGTGGTCGCGAAGACCGCCCACTCGTTCGAAGTCGACGTCTCGCGCGAAAGCCTGAACTGCACGGCGGGGCTCGGCGAGACCGGCGAAGTCAATCTCGAGAAGGCGCTGCGCGCGCACGACCGGCTCGGCGGACATATCGTCTCCGGCCATGTGGACGGCCTCGGCACGGTCACGCACTTCGCGCCGGTCGGCGAATCGCACGAACTGCGCGTGCTGGCGCCGCGCGAGATCGGCCGCTACCTGGCGTACAAAGGCTCTATCACTGTCAACGGCGTGAGCTTGACCGTCAACTCGGTTAAAGATCGCGACGATGGCTGCGAATTCTCGATCAACCTGATTCCGCACACAGTCGAAGTGACGGCGCTCAAGCGTTTGCGGGAAGGCACACAGGTGAATCTGGAGATCGATCTGATCGCGCGCTACGTCGAGCGCATGCTGAACGCGCCGAAATAAACGGCCGCAAGCCCTGCCCCGCATGGCCCGGCGGCGGCGCCCCGCCGCTTTCAGCCGGTTCATGCGTCCATCGTTTCGACGAGCATAGCAACGGCGGACGGCTCATCGCCAGTCGGCCAAACGGCCTATGCCGTTCGGCGGAGGCGACTTGGGCTCGCGCGTGGCGTAAAATACGCGCTTTCTTCGAAACTCTCGCCAACATGACGCTCGCCTCCACTCTAGAGATCATTGCCGAACTGAAAGCAGGCCGGATGGTGATCCTCGTCGACGAAGAAGACCGCGAAAACGAGGGCGACCTCGTGATCGCCGCCGAATTCGTCACGCCGGAAGCGATCAATTTCATGGCCCGTTACGGCCGTGGCCTGATCTGCCTGACGCTTACGCAGGAACGCTGCAAGCTGCTGAACCTGCCGCTCATGACCTACCGCAACGGCACGCAGTACGGAACGGCGTTCACGGTCAGTATCGAAGCGGCCGAAGGCGTCACGACCGGCATTTCGGCGGCGGACCGCGCCCGCACGATCGCCACCGCGGTGGCGCCGGACGCCAAGGCCGAGCACATCGTGCAGCCGGGCCACGTGTTTCCGATCATGGCCCAGCCCGGCGGCGTGCTGGTGCGCGCCGGCCACACCGAGGCGGGCTGCGACTTCACCGCGCTGGCGGGCCTCACGCCGGCCGCGGTGATCTGCGAAGTCATCAAGGACGACGGCACGATGGCGCGCCTGCCGGACCTGATGGAATTCGCCAAAGAACACGATCTGAAAATCGGCACGATTGCGGATCTGATCCACTATCGCAGCCGCACGGAGTCGATCGTCGAGCGGATTTGCGAACGCACCATGCAGACCGCGCACGGCGCGTTCCGCGCAGTCATGTATCTGGACCAGCCGAGCGGCCAGCCGCATATCGCGTTGGTGCGCGGCACGCCATGCACGGATCAGGACACGCTGGTGCGCGTGCATGAACCGCTGTCGGTGCTGGATCTGCTGGAAGTTGGCGAATCCACCCACTCGTGGACGCTGGACGCGGCCATGAAAGAGATCGCCGCACGCGACTGCGGCGTGATCGTGCTGCTGAACTGCGGCGACTCGAAGGACCATCTGATCGACGTTTTCAAGGCGTTCGACTCCAAGGAAAGAGCCGACGCGCTCAAACGCCGCCCGGTCGACTTCAAGACGTATGGCATCGGCGCGCAGATTCTGCGTGAGCTCGGTGTCGGCAAGATGCAGGTGCTGTCGAACCCGCGCAAGCTGGGCAGCATGTCGGGCTACGGTCTCGAAGTCACGGGCTTCGTGCCGATGCCGGGCAGCAAGCCACAATCTCCGCAACAAGGCTGATCCGACCATTCACGCGCTTAGCGCCCACTCAAAACACTACGGAATTCACATGGAAATCGGACAATACCAACCGAATCTCGACGGCGACGGACTGCGTATCGGCATCGTCCAGGCGCGCTTTAACGAACCCGTTTGCAATGGCCTCGCGGACTCCTGCATCGAAGAACTCGAACGCCTCGGCGTGACCGGCGAAGACGTGCTGCTCGTCACCGTGCCGGGCGCGCTGGAAATCCCGCTGGCGCTGCAAAAGCTCGCCGAAAGCGCGCAATTCGACGCACTGATCGCGCTCGGCGCGGTGATTCGCGGCGAAACGTACCACTTCGAACTGGTCTCGAACGAAAGTGGCGCGGGCATCACGCGTATCGGCCTCGACTTCGGCATTCCGGTCGCGAACGCGGTGCTGACCACCGAAAACGACGAACAGGCCGTCGCGCGCATGACCGAAAAGGGTCGTGACGCAGCACGCGTGGCCGTCGAAATGGCGAATCTCGCCGTCGCGCTCGAACAACTCGGCGGCGATGACGAGGAAGAAGACGAAGAAGAGGAAGAGGCATGAAGAGCGCACGCCGACGCTCCCGCGAACTGGCCACGCAGGGGCTTTATCAGTGGCTGCTGTCGGGCTCGCCCGGCGGTGAAATCGACGCGCAACTGCGCGGCGCGCAAGGCTTCGACAAGGCCGACCACGAACATCTGAACGCCATTCTGCACGGCGTGATCCGCGATTCGGAAGCACTGTCCGCGGCAATCGCTCCGTGTCTGGATCGTCCGATCGAACAACTCTCGCCGGTCGAACGTGCCGTGTTGCTGGTGGCCGCGTTCGAACTGAAGAATCACGTCGATATTCCGTATCGCGTGGTCATCAACGAAGCGGTCGAACTCGCCAAGACGTTCGGCGGCGCGGACGGCTACAAGTACGTGAACGGCGTGCTGGACAAGCTGTCGGCACAACTGCGCGTGGATGAAACGCAGGCGGCTCGCAAGCGTTGAGCGCCAGGCGCATGAGCGGCATGCATGATCGTCGTCATGCGCCTCGCTAAACGCGGCGGCGCAACCGGACCGTTTGCAAGGACGCCGCTTCGCGCGTGAACACTCGCGCCAAACGTCTTCCCGCTTTTGCTTTTGAACTGGATTTGATCGTATGAACTCCGTGACCGAACCCTTGGTGCGGCTTGCTGCACGCGTGGACGCCATCCAGCCTTTCTATGTGATGGAGCTGGCCAAGGAGGCCGCGCTTCTTGAGCGCGAGGGGCGCGACATCATTCACATGGGAATCGGCGAACCCGATTTCACCGCGCCCGAGCCGGTCATCGAGGCGGCCGCGAGCGCGCTGCGCCGTGGCGTCACGCAATACACCAGCGCGCTCGGACTGCATGCGTTGCGCGAAGCGATCTCGGCGCATTACGCCGACTTCTACGGCGTCGACGTGGATCCGGCGCGGATCGTCGTCACCGCCGGCGCATCGGCGGCATTGCTGCTGGCTTGCGCGGCGCTGGTCGATCGCGACGACGAAGTGCTGACGCCCGACCCGTGCTATCCGTGCAACCGCCATTTCGTGATCGCCGCCGAAGGCAAGCCGGTGATGGTGCCCAGTGGCCCGGCCGAACGTTTCCAACTCACCGCCGCCGACGTCGAGCGCCTCTGGAACGAGCGCACCCGTGGCGTGCTGCTGGCGTCGCCGTCGAATCCGACCGGCACGTCGATCGAACCGGCTGAACTGGAGCGCATCGTCAAGGCCGTGCGGGCGCGTGGCGGCTTTACGATCGTCGACGAGATCTACCAGGGCCTGAGCTACGACGCAAAGCCGGTGTCGGCGCTCTCGTTCGGCGACGACGTGATCACTGTCAACAGCTTCTCGAAGTACTTCAACATGACCGGCTGGCGGCTCGGCTGGCTGGTGGTGCCGCCCGGCATGGTCAGCGCGTTTGAAAAGCTCGCGCAAAACCTGTTCATCTGCGCCTCCGCGCTCGCCCAGCATGCGGCGCTTGCCTGCTTCGAGCCGGAAACGATCGCAATCTACGAAGCGCGGCGCCTGGAATTCAAGCGTCGCCGCGACTTCATCGCGCCGGCGCTGGAATCGCTTGGTTTCTCGGTGCCGGTCATGCCCGACGGCGCGTTCTATGTGTACGCCGATTGCCGCACGGTCGCGCATCCCGCGGCCGGCGACAGCGCGGCGCTCACCAAGGCCATGCTGCACGATGCCGGCGTGGTGCTGGTGCCGGGCATGGATTTCGGTACGCACGCGCCGAAGGAGTACATCCGGCTGTCGTACGCCACCGCCTATCCGAAGCTGGAAGAAGCGGTCGAGCGGCTGGCGAAGTTCTTCGGCAAGGGTTGAGCGAAGCGGCGCGCTCTCAATCGCCAGACAAAAAAAAGGACACTCCTGATGGGTGTCCTTTTTTTGTTGCCGCTTGCTTCAACATCGAGCCGTCAACTTTGCGCTACCGACCTCAAGCGCCCAACTCCGAAGCCGATGCCACGTGCTTGGTCGCGTTGGCGCTCGCGTCGTCCTGCTCGGAGGAAACCGGCGTCTTCACCGATGTCGCCGCACTCAACTGATGACTGCCTTCAAGCGTCACCTGCACGCGCTTGCCGTTGCCGGCAGGTGCAGCCGCAGTCGTATTGGTCGACGCAGTCAGAACCGGCGCTTGCGGCGCGTTGATCGGCACCTTGCGGCCACGCGCTACGTCGCGCAGACGGCCGCGCTCGGCCATCACCTTGGCGCCGTAGCCGCCGTCGTCCTGCGAGGTCGAGCCGACGTACAGGCGCAAGCCGCCCGGCAGCGAGCCGCCGCGTGCGATGCAATCCTTCAGCACCAGCGCGCCCACCTTGATGTTCGCGACCGGTTCGAGCGCCGCGCTCTGGCCGCCGAAATACTGGAATTTGTCCGAGTGCACCTTGGACATCACCTGCATCAGGCCTTGCGCGCCCACGCCGCTCTCGGCGTACGGGTTGAAGCCCGATTCAATCGCCATCACGGACAGCAGCAGCAGCGGATCGAGACCGACTTCGCGGCCGGTGTCGAACGCGGCCTTCACGAGCTCGCTGACGGGCTCCTGAGCGACGCGATAGCGCCGTGCCAGATAGGATGCAACCAGATCCTGCTCGCGGGTCGAGATCAGCACGCGGTCGTCGCGCGCGTCGGCGGATACGCGTTGCGACGGGATCAGCCGTGCCAGCGCGGTCACGCTTTGCATGGTGCGCGGGTCGAGACCGTTCAGCGCCGCAACACCCATACCGCTCACGCCGGTCGAGCCGGTGGTGTCGAATGCGCCGTCAAAGCTGGTGTTGCCCGCGGTGACGTCGGTGTTGCCGTTGCTACCGCTGTTCGTGCCGCTCAAGGCATCGGGGACGTTCGTGTTCGCGGACAGCGAGTCGTCAGAGGACGCGCGGGCGGGCGGTCCGAAAGCCGGCAGCGGGTTGCCCTGCAGCAGGCGGGCGGGACCGGCTTGCACAGCGGCGGAAATGACCGGCATCAACTTGGCGGCTAGCGTGCCGCGCAGGGCCGGCATCAGCCACAGTGCGACTGTCAGCACAACGGCGATCCCGCCGACGATGCTGAACAGGTGATGACTCATTCGCGTCCCGCGACGCAGCACACCACGCACAACTTGCGCGATACGCTCATCGGGACGCCACGATAACCAGGCGTTCATTCAGATCTCCCATGTTGCATGATCCGCGAACCCCGCCGGATGAAGAAGCGGTGAGGCACGTTCGCAGAATCAAGACATCGCGTGCTCTGTCTGGTTAGGGCAGCAGCGACGTCGGGAAAACGGCAAATACCGTTTGTGGGGAGCCATCCTGAAAGAGGACCGCGGCATGTCAAAAAAGCATGCGGGCGGTGGCTCCCACGCGAAAAACCAGCGTCAGTTGGCGCTGGCAGGACATCAATAAGGCCGTTAGATACCGTGCAGGGGTCGGTAAGCGGTGACGCGTTGCGTCTGATGGGACCGGGGGCAGTGGTAAAAACGTTCACGCCCTGCAACCAATGTGGACGGATTCTATGCAGGGTTTTATAGATCGTCAACACTATAGATAGGCAAATGTATAACTAATTGTAATAATGAACAGTGTTCAGACCGTCCAAAACCGCGCGGCACGCGCCTTTTGAGCTATCTCGACTCATCCGTCTCACTTAGGCCGTTTTGCCGATCTACGTGCGCTTACCAACACAGGTAAAATCGACAATCGTTCTGGCGCCGTTAAACCCTGCTGCGCCTCTCCTTTTTCGCCGCTTGCGCGGCACTGAACAGCACCAGATGAAATACAAAGACCTGCGCGATTTCGTCGGCCGTCTTGAGACGATCGGTGAACTGCGCCGCATCTCACAAAACGTCTCGCCGGTCCTGGAAATGACCGAGTTGTGCGACCGCGTGTTGCGCGCCGGCGGTCCCGCTTTGCTGTTCGAGAGCAAGGCACAGCACGCGTTCCCGGTGCTCGGCAACCTGTTCGGCACGCCTCGGCGGGTCGCGCTCGGCATGGGTGTCGACGCGCAAGCCGGCGAAGGCGACGGGGCCGCGCTCGAATCGCTGCGCGATGTGGGCCGGCTGCTCTCCGCGTTGAAGGAACCGGAGCCGCCGAAGGGGCTCAAGGACGCCGGTAAACTGTTCTCGCTGGCGAAGGCGGTATGGGACATGGCGCCCAAGACGGTAAGCGCGCCGCCCTGCCAGGAAATCGTCTGGGAAGGCAACGACGTGGACCTCGCCAGGCTGCCGATTCAGACCTGCTGGCCGGGCGACGCCGGCCCGCTGATCACATGGGGCCTGACCGTCACGAAAGGCCCGAACAAAAGCCGACAAAACTTAGGGATATATCGCCAGCAATTGATCGGACGTAACAAACTGATCATGCGATGGCTCGCGCATCGCGGCGGCGCGCTCGATTTTCGCGAGTTCGCGCTGCAGAACCCGGGCAAGCCATATCCGGTGGCCGTCGTGCTGGGCGCCGATCCCGCGACTATCCTCGGCGCGGTCACGCCGGTGCCCGACACGCTGTCCGAATACCAGTTCGCCGGCCTGCTGCGCGGCGGCCGCACCGAACTGGCGAAGTGCATCACGCCGGGCGTCGACGGCTTGCAGGTGCCCGCGCGCGCCGAGATCGTCCTCGAAGGTTTCATCTACCCGCAGGACGGTGCGCCCTCGCCCGCTCCCGCAGGCGCGCCGCCACGTCCGGTCAAGGGCGCGTCGGCGGCCTACGAACATGCGCTGGAAGGCCCGTACGGCGATCACACCGGCTACTACAACGAACAGGAGTGGTTCCCCGTCTTCACGGTCGAGCGCATCACCATGCGCCGCGACGCAATCTACCACTCCACCTACACCGGCAAACCGCCCGACGAACCTGCCGTACTCGGCGTCGCGCTCAACGAAGTGTTCGTGCCGCTGTTGCAAAAGCAGTTCAGCGAGATCACCGACTTCTATCTGCCGCCCGAAGGCTGCAGCTACCGCATGGCCATCGTGCAGATGAAGAAGAGCTACCCCGGCCACGCAAAACGCGTGATGTTCGGCGTGTGGAGCTTCCTGCGGCAGTTCATGTATACGAAGTTCATCGTCGTGGTCGACGAGGACGTGAATATCCGCGACTGGAAGGAAGTGATCTGGGCAATCACCACGCGCATCGATCCGGCGCGCGACACGGTGCTGGTGGATCGCACGCCGATCGACTATCTGGATTTCGCCTCGCCGGTGGCCGGACTGGGATCGAAGATGGGGCTCGACGCGACCAACAAGTGGCCCGGCGAAACCGATCGCGAATGGGGCCGTCCCATCGTAATGGACGACGCGGTCAAACAGCGCATCGACACCTTGTGGAACGAGTTGGGCCTCTGAGGCAAGCCGTACAACAAGACTGAATAACAAAGCGATCGGAGCCGTTGCGCGGATGCATGCCTTTTCAATGATGTCGGATGGATTCTTTCTGTCGCTGTCGCTGTGTCTGGATATCGGTCTCGTGAACGTCGCCATGATTTCCCTGGCGCTCTCGCATGGCTTCAAACCGGGCTTCTGGCTCGGCCTCGGTTCGTGCATCGGCGATCTGATTTACGCGGCGCTCGCGCTCGCGGGCATGGCCGCCTTGCTGCAGTTCGAGTCGGTGCGCTGGGTGGTGTGGCTCGGTGGCGCGGCGATCCTGCTCTTCCTGACCTGGAAGATGGCGCGTGAAGCGATGTTCCCGGCAACGGCGCCAGCCGTGGCCGTGGCCGGCGAAGCGGACGCGAGTGCGCCGCATCTGTCCGCGTGGCGCGGTTTCTTGCGCGGCGTCTTGCTGGCGGTGTCGTCGCCATCGGCGATTCTGTGGTTCGCCGCGGTCGGCGGCGCGTTGATCGCGAAAGCGGGCGCCACGAGCGTCACGACCGCGCCGGTGTTTCTCGGCGGATTTTTTCTCGGCGGCCTGTGCTGGACGATCTTTATCTGCGGACTCGGCAGCCACGGACGCAAACGCGCCGGCACCGGTTTGCTGCGCGCTTGTCATGTGCTGTCCGCGCTGCTGTTTGCGTACTTCTCGTATAGCGTGATCGTCAACGGATATCGCGATCTGATCGTGCAAACCGCGCACGTGGCAAGTTGACATGAAAACGGCTCGCGTTGGCGAGCCGTTTTCGATCACGCGTCAGGCATCGGCTACGGCAAGCGCAACAACGCCAGCCGGCGCATGTATCAGGCTAGGTATTGCGCGAGCTTTTCCAGATCGACGTTGCCGCCGCTCACCACCACCCCGACACGCTTGCCCTTCACCGGCAAGATGCCGTTGAGCACCGCAGCCGCGGCGAGGCAGCCCGTCGGCTCGACCACGATCTTCATGCGCTGCGCGAAAAAGCGCATCGTCTCGATCAACTGCTGGTCGCTGACCGTTTCGATCTGCGAGACCAGTTTCCGGATGATCGCGAACGTGTAGTCGCCGAGATGCGTGGAGGCGGCGCCATCGGCGATCGTGCGCGGTGTGTCGATATGCACGATCTCGCCGCGCGCCAGCGACTGCTGGCCGTCGTTGCCCGCTTCCGGCTCGATGCCGATCACCGTGCACGCCGGGCTCAACGCCGCCGCCGACAACGCGCTGCCGCTGATCAGCCCGCCGCCGCCGAGGCACACGAACAGCATGTCGAGCGGGCCGGTTTCCTCGATCAACTCTTTCACCGCCGTGCCCTGCCCGGCGATCACATGCGGATGGTCATACGGTGGAATCAGCGTCATGCCACGCTCTTCGGCAAGCCGCCGGCCGATCTCTTCGCGGTTCTCCGTGTAGCGGTCGTAGGTGATCACTTCACCGCCGTAGCCCTTGGTCGCCGCGACTTTGGCCGCGGGTGCGTCCTGCGGCATGACGATCGTCGAGTGGATGCCGGCCAGGCGTGCAGACAAGGCGATCGCCTGAGCATGGTTACCGGACGAATACGTCAGCACGCCGGCTTTGCGCTGCTCCGCGTCGAAATGCGAGATCGCGTTATAAGCGCCGCGAAATTTGAAGGCGCCCATGCGCTGAAAATTTTCGCACTTGAAGAACACCGCCGCCCCCGTGCGCTCGTTGAACGTGCTGGAGGTTAGAACGGGGGTGCGGTGGGCGACGCCTTCGAGACGCGCAGCGGCGTCGAGTACGTCGTCGAAAGTGGGAGCGGGAAGCGCTTGCATCGGCGAAACTCTCCAAAGCGGTGGCGAAACCGCCATTCTCCCAGCTTCGACCCAGGTTTGGAACGTCAGGCGTGCGGTGAGCTTCGGTGGCGACTCTCCGCCCTAACCGGCAAGCGCCCATTCAAATCGTCACTCCGACGATAAGCGCGGCATTGGCTGCATGAAAAGCGGCCACAAAAAAACAAACGGCGTAACCCGGCGATCAAGCCGGCGTTACGCCGCTAAAGAATAGCGTTGCGTGCCGCGGTTAGCGGCGATAGTAGCCGTGGCCGTAATAACCGCGGTAATAGCCGTGGTGGTGGTAGTAAGGGCGTCCATAGCCACCGTAGTAACCGCCCACCACGACTGGCGGCGGCGCATATACGACCGGCGGCGCATAGACCGGCTGCGGCGCGTAGTAAACCGGCGGCGGCGCGGCATAGACCGGGTAAGCCGGCGCAATCGGAACCCCAATACCGATACCGACAGAAACGTGCGCCTGAGCGGCACCGGCAAGTCCCAAGCCGAGTGCTCCGGCAACGACAAACGGAACGATCTTTTTCACTTTTATTCTCCTAGCGCGGCCCACCAAGGTCGCCGACTTCGCATGCCCTGCATGCTATGAAACCAATGTATCGAAAAAGACCACGCCTATCTGTTCGCATTTGTTGCAAATTGCAATTGGCGGCAGAAGCCCGCAATTCCTGCGTACGCCGTCAGTGACCAATGAGCTTCGCAATACGCTGAAAACTCAAGGATTGCAGGTGTCCGACCGCACCGCAATCAGTCGCAATGCCCGCATTACGGCTTGAGGCATTCGCTTCACGGTAATCTTTGATTACAAATTAGCTTCAATCCTGACGGCATCAATTGAGCCCCAAAATGAAAAATGCCCGGTCGACTGACCGGGCATTTCTTACCAGCGAAGGCTGCTACGTCAGCCGACCTTCACATACGCGAACTCGCGGGACACGCTCGGCGGGACATAGGCGCCGCTGATCCGCACGCGCGGCGTCAGGCGCTTTTTCTGGTCCCACCAGCGACGACGCTGTGCATGCGTCAGGAACCGCAAGTGCTTTCGGTAAGAAAAAATATTCATCGTGAACCTCCCGAATCTGACTGCGAGACGAAATACCCAGGACAGCAACTGCCAAACCGGCTCTGAAGAATTGTGAGCAGTTTTCAAACCCGCGGGGGGCGCGCCGCCGGATGACCGGCCGGGCGCTCCATATCGCGCGCGCACTTGTCAAGGAAAAGCCGGCGCCAAGCCGCGCCGCGGGCGTGGCGGATGCGCGATACTTCTGCTTTCCCAATGTTCCGTGTGGAGCAGGCAACCATGTCCCAGTCCTCTCTGCCGCGCCTCGGCTTTATCGGTGCGGGCCGGCTCGCGCGTTGTCTCGCGCTGAGCTTTTCACGCGCCGGCTATCCGGTCACGGCGGTGGCAAGCCGCTCGGCGGCCTCTGCCGGCCGGCTTGCCAGTCAAATCGAGCATTGCGCGGCATTCGAGAACCCACAACAGGTGGTCGACGCCGCCGATATCGTCTTTTTAGCTGTTCCCGATGACAGCATCGGTACGTCAGCGCACACACTCCGGTACGGGCCGGACGGCGCGGCCGGCGCGCACGGCAAGGCGCTCGTGCATTGCAGCGGCGCCTCGCCGGTCGAATTGCTCGCCCCGGCACGCGACCAGGGCGCCTCGATCGGCGGTTTTCATCCACTGTACCTCTTTAGCGGCGAACTCGCCGATCTCGAGCGCATCGCCGGCTGCTCGGTGACGATCGAGGCCGACGGCGCACTAAAAGACACCCTGACGGCGCTCGCCGTCGCGCTGCGCTGCCATCCGCTGTCGATTCCGGCGGGCGGCCGCATGCTCTATCACGCCGCCGCGCACTACGCCGCCAGCTTCGCGCTGTGCAGCCTCGCGGAATGCGTCGCGCTGTGGCGCACGCTGGGTTTTGCCGAAGACGACGCGCTGCGCGCGCTGCTGCCGATGCTCTCCGGCACCATCGAAACCGCTCGCGACAAAGGTTTGCCCAACGCGCTCGCGGGCCCCGTATCGCGCGGCGACACGGGCGTCGTGCAGAAGCAGCTGGCGTTGCTGGAAGGCCTCGGCGGCGACCACGCCGCGCTGTACGGGCTGATGTCGCGGCGCGCGGTCGGGCTGGCCGAACGCCGCGCCACGCCGCCCGCCGCGATCGACGCCATCTCCGAGGTGGTGGAAGAATCCCTCGAGCGGTCGCTGAATCAGGCCGCAGCAGGTGCAAGCGTCAAGTAAGCCGTGATAATGTGACGTCCGGCGCCGCGCGCAATCCGCCAGCGCCGCGCATCGGGACCAACAGACGAGAACGCACAATGATCAAGGTCAGCATCCTCTATCCGTACCGGGAAAACGGCCACTTCGACGTGGACTATTACTGCGTCGCGCATATGCCGCTCGCGGCGAAGCTGTTCGGGCCGTCGCTGAAGAGCTGGTCGGTCGACGTCGGCATCAATGCCGGCCCGCCTGGAACACCGCCGCCGTACGTCGCCGCGGGCCACTTCCTGTTCGACAGCGCGGACGACTTCTACAAAGTCTTCAAGCCGGCCTCCGAGAAATTGATGGCCGACATCCCCAACTACACGGACGGTGGCAACGGCACGATTCTGATCAGCGAGATCAAGATTTCCGTGTGATGCCCCGCGGAAGCGGGACGAATCGCGGCCTTTAATACAGTGAGCCGTTGATCGTGACCCGCGAACCTTGGCATCGCAAAACTACGCGGCCGCTTCAAACGACGCGTAACGCGCCCCAGTGCGGCAAAGGCGCGGGAAATTCCAAATGAAACCGCCGGCGCGCCGTTCGGAGAGCGCCGGCACCCTGCGGCCGGTCGGCGGCCGTCATCCGAAGGATAAGGACACGAGATGTTTGGCGATATCGCCCGTTTTCTGCTCAATACCGTCTTCACGCTGTTCGGCGCGGCGCTGTTGCTGCGCGCATGGCTGCAGGTCGTGCGCATGCCGCCCTACAACCCCGTCACGAACGCGGTGCTGCAAGTCACCAACTGGATCGTGCTGCCGCTGCGGCATATCTTGCCGAGCACGCGCAAGATCGATTGGGCGAGCCTCGTCGCGGCGTTGCTCGCGGCGATGGTGTATGTGGTGCTGATGGTGGTGCTGACCGGCGCCGATCCGCTCACGCTGTTGCCGACGCTGCTGATCGTCGCGGTGCTGACGCTGATCAAGTGGGCGCTGAATCTGATCATCTGGCTGACGATCTTGATGGCGCTGCTGTCGTGGCTCAATCCACGTTCGCCGGCTATGCCGATCCTGTACCAGCTCACGGCGCCATTTCTGAATCCGCTGCGCCGCGTGGTGCCGCAACTCGGCGGCATCGACCTCTCGCCGATCCTGCTGTTCGTGATCGTGCAGGTGCTGCTGATGGTGGTCACCCGCGCGGCCGTGCAACTGACTTACTTTGTGATCTGAAGGCACATGTAGCGAGCATTCAGAAGCCGCCGCCCATCAAAAAGGCGGCGGCTTTGTTTCGTGCGTCGCTTATGGCTTCCGCTTATTGCTTCCGCTTATTGCTTCCGCTTATTGCTTCGTTAGCTGACCGTAGGCGACCGTGGTGTTGGTCGCTGTCTTGATCATGAAGAAAATCGTGCGCACGTACAGGTTGCTGCCCGTGATCGGCAGGAACGTAATCGCCGCACTGCCCGAATACGTCGCGCCCGATTTCAACGTGCAGGATGCGGTCGTGCCGGTCACGCTCAAATTGTAGAGATTCTTGCTGGATGACGGCGTGGCGAGCAGCAACGTGCCGGAGACCGGGCAGTTGCTCAATGTCCCGCTTAACGTGCCGTCGCTTGCAATCGTCAGCGACGAGCCGGTTTCCGCCCACGTGCCCGCGACGCTCGACTGCGTGACAGCTAGCGCATTCGCCGCGTCGTAGTTCCAGGACAGATTCACCGTGGTGCCATTCTCGACATAGCTGCCCGTGAACGTCTGGTTATTGACGAACGAGCCCGAGCCGGAGGTCGTCGGAAAATAGACGTTGCCGATGAATGCCGCACCTGAGGTGAGCGTCCAGTTCGGCGCGGTGGCCGCGATGACGCCGAAGAATTCCGACAAGCCGATGCCGCTTACCGTATTCAGGTAAGAGATGTTGCCCTGCGCATCGACGAGCGCCGTGGTCTTGTCGACGCCGAACTGCGTGGTCCAGACTCCTTCTACGCCGTTGCCCGAGGCCGCAGCCGAACCGCTCTGCGGACTGGACAGACTCGGTAGTGGCTCGCCACTGAGGGCGGGCGAAGAAGCCGGATCCGGCGCGCTTGCGGGACCGGGAGCACTTGCCACCGCCGGCGCCGAAGCGCTGCCGGCCGACGGCGTCGCCGCCGAATTGCCCCCGCCGCCACCGCCGCCGCACGCTGCCAGAGCGAGCGAAGCGAGCAGGGATAACGTCAATTTAGCCTTAATTTTCATATCCATTTTTGTTTTTGGGCGACTGCGCAGCCAATCAGATTGGCTGTGTTACGCCGTTAGTAGTTTTGATCTCGATGTTTGCCGTCAGCGCCAATTCGTTGAATCATTCCAAAAATCCACTTGACAGAATCAAATCGAATGAACTCCTGTAACAATTGGAAAGGACGCTAGAGAAGTAAACGGCGGGATTTCGACAAGCTTTAATATTTGTTTGAAGTTTTTCGATAGCCGCATCCGTTATGCCGACGAAATATCATGCATAACGAATTAAAATCGAAGCGGGTTGCGCGTATCTATTTGATTGGTCTTGTATTTAGATGGGCTTCCATCTGCATTCAATTTCCGCGATCTGATTGACAGCCGAAGCGTTACTCGCCGCGTTCCGTTGTGCGTGGTAGCGGGTGGATCCGGCCTCGATCTACCCGGCCGCGGCGCCAGATGACAGCAGAAGTCACTTCAGGATCCCGTCGCAGGTAAAGCTCGCGAGAGACATAGCCGACCGAATGCGCGACAACACGCAAGGAAGCGCTGAATGCGTGGCTGGCTTAGTGAGGTGAATCGTTGTGCCGTGGCGCTGAACACTGCGCGCGCCGCGTCAACGCTCCCGCAGCGAGCGCCCATTCAGACGGGCCGCCGACGTCCACGTTTGCCAAATCGCGTGAAACCCGCGTAGAATGGCGTGCTCTGCGGGCGTCGTATAATGGTAATACCCTAGCTTCCCAAGCTAGAGCCGTGGGTTCGATTCCCATCGCCCGCTCCAGATACTTTTCAGTCGGCCCGTGAATAAGCGGGCTGCTTCGCGAAAAGGTCTGCCTCCACCGCTCTCTTCCTCCGTCGCTTCCTGGGAATTTTTTCTCGAACGACAAATTCGACAATCGATTCACTTGCGCAAACCGGCCGAGAAAAACGTCGAGTAAGCGACACCGCCTCGATTGGCATCCGACAACGAAGTGCATGCCACAGGTAACCGTAAACTGCGGGAAGGCCGGCGGCAAAGATGCGAACGCTTGCTCATGCTAGTTTCTCATCCAGATAATCGGCCCAAGCAATTACCTTACAAAACTATTAAATCAATTGGACAGGCATCTCCGTTATCTAGATGTAATATCCCCACCCGCATTCATACTCCCCGCCGTCCCCGGTCCGTCTGGACGCGCCCTTTTCGGTTGTGCTACCTTACGCGCACTTGCAACGCCCGCTCCACCTTCCTGCTGATGCCTTCAGCAGAATCCAGCACGAGCCGCCTCCATGAAGGCGGCTTTTTTGTCATAGCGGCAGCCCGGCGCAGCGAGCCGTAAACCTTGTGCTCACCAGCCGTGCCGATCGGCGCTCGCGCCCCATAAGGCGTGAGCATCGACAGGCACCGTGCAGCACGCGAGGCTTGCCGCGAAAGCCCTCACCCTTGTAGCAGCATCGAAGATGATCCACGATCCAAACGACGCCGGCCTGCCGGACGAACTCCCGACGCCCTCCAGCGATACCGAACACCGGCCCGCCGGCGACGACGCGCCGCAAGAAGAAGCTCTGCACCGGCGCCGCATCCGCAGCTTTGTCACGCGCGCCGGCCGCGTCTCGACAGGCCAGCGGCGCGCCATGGACGAACTCGGCCCGCGCTTCGTGGTGCCCTTCGCTCCACAGCAGCCCGACTGGAACAGCGTATTCGGCCGCGAGGCGCCACGCGTGCTGGAAATCGGCTTCGGCATGGGAGCGACCACCGCTGAAATCGCCTCGCACCGTCCCGGCGACGATTTCCTCGGCGTCGAGGTGCATGAGCCGGGCGTCGGCGCACTGCTGAAACTGATGGGCGAACAGAACGTGGCGAACATCCGCATCATTCAGCACGACGCGGTCGAAGTGCTCGAACAGATGATCGCGCCGGACAGCCTCGACGGCGTGCATATCTTCTTTCCGGATCCGTGGCACAAGGCGCGTCACCACAAGCGCCGGCTGATCCAGCCGAAGTTTGTCGCGCTGCTCGTATCGCGCCTGAAACCCGGCGCCTACCTGCATTGCGCGACCGACTGGCAGAACTACGCCGAACAGATGCTCGAAGTGCTGGGCGCCGAACCGGCGCTGGAAAACACCGCCGACGGCTATGCGCCGCGTCCGGAGTATCGTCCGGTGACGAAGTTCGAGCGCCGCGGGCTGCGGCTCGGACACGGCGTGTGGGATCTGGTCTTCCGCAAACGCGGCGCTGCGTAAAAGCGCAGCGAAGTTGGCCAGCAAATAAAAAAGGTCCGCACATGCGGACCTTTTCTCATGGATCGTGCGAAACGGAAGCGCTCAATCCGTCCAGCTCAACGCGCCGCTGTAGCCGACCAGCAGGATCAGCAGTCCGAAGCCGATGCGATACCACGCAAACGCGGTGAAATCGTGCGCGGCGATGTAGCGCAACAGCCAACGCACGCAGGCGAAAGCGCTGACGAAGGCCGCCACGAAACCGACCGCGAAGGTGCCGAGCGCGTCGACGGACAGCACATGCCAGTCTTTGTACAGCTCGTAACCGGTCGCACCGAAAATGATCGGAATCGCGAGGAAGAAGGAAAACTCCGTGGCGACGCGCCGGTCGAGACCGAACAGCATCCCGCCGATGATCGTCGAACCCGAGCGCGACATGCCCGGGATCAGCGCGAAGCATTGCGCGAGGCCGACTTTCAGCGCGTCCAGCGCATTCAGGTCGTCCACGCTCTGCACACGCGCCGCCGGCTCGCCGCGCGCGCGCTGACGCGATTCCGCCCACAGGATCACGACGCCGCCCGCCACCAGCGCGAACGCGACCGGCACCGGCGAGAACAACGCCGCCTTGATCGATTTTTCGAACAGCAAGCCAAGCACGATCGCCGGAATCGTGGCGATGATCACGTTCAGCGTGAAACGACGCGCATCCGGCCGGCTCGGCAAGCCGGACACCACACTGCCGATGCGGCGGCGAAATTCCCAGCACACGGCGAGAATCGCGCCGAGCTGGATCACGACATCGAAGGTTTTCGCATGCTCATCGGTAAAGTTCAGCAGGCTGCCCGCGACGATCAAATGCCCGGTGCTCGACACGGGCAAAAACTCCGTCAACCCTTCGACGACGCCCAGAATCAGCGCCTTGCAAGCCAATAGCCAGTCCATCCGTGCCCCTCATCGCTGTAGATAGTCGGAACGCACAGGGCCGGCACGAAAAGCGCGCGGCCCTGCCGGCCGCGCGCCGCGTCATTTTTCGACGATCTGCACGCGTATGCCGTTTGTAAGGATGGTGATTGTACCGGGTTCGTAATTCACTCCGGCAAATTGCAGTTGTTCGGGCTTGAAGGTGTAGATCGGATAGTTGGTCAGCAACTGCGTGGCGAGCACCGCCGCCGCGGCGTTGATCTGCTGCGTATAGGCCTGCGCCTGCCCGCTCACGCTGACATTGTCGACGTTCGGCGACTTGAGCACGACCGATTTGCTGGCGGCGTCGTAGGCTAGTTCGCTCGACAGCGTGAACACGCCGTCGACCGGCTGCGGCATGAAGGGACTTACGAGGCGCGCGTCGAGCTTCACCGAGACGCGGTTCGCGTCCGGCAGCAAGCCGACCACCGGGTTGGTGAGCGCGACATCGAACACTTGCGACACCGTACGCTGATAGGGAAATTTGCGCTGCACCGCGTCCTGCACCTGTTGCCGCGAGAACGTGTACTGCGAGGGGATGAACGGAAAAGTCGACGTCGCGCAGGCCGCGAGCGAAACGGTGATGCCGAGCGCGCTACAGCCTGTCAGCGCGGCAAGCAGGAAGCGGCGCCGGGCCGGCGCAGCGGGTCGAGTCATGCGAAATCTCCTGTGGAAACCTGTACGGGCATGCGATTGCGTTGTTTGTTTTCGGCTTGTGGTTTGCGGTTTGCGGCTTGCAGCGATTCGCTTGCGCGCGTTAGCAGCGAGCCACCGGTTGCGCGTGCGGTTGGGTTTGCGTTTCAAGCTGCGTGAGCCACGCGAGGGCCTCGCCGCGGTTCGTGCCGCACATTTCCATCTGCGGTTGCAGACCGGAACAGCACGCCGGCCGCTCCGGCTGGCCGAAGATCGCGCAGCGCAGATCGTCGCCGAGTTGCGCGCAGCGCACGCCCGCCGGCTTGCCGTTCGGCATGCCCGG
Source organism: Paraburkholderia sp. NPDC080076 (assembly GCF_050281145.1). Taxonomy (NCBI): domain Bacteria; kingdom Pseudomonadati; phylum Pseudomonadota; class Betaproteobacteria; order Burkholderiales; family Burkholderiaceae; genus Paraburkholderia; species Paraburkholderia sp. NPDC080076. The sequence goes on from NZ_JBNNWQ010000004.1 coordinate 711,638, forward strand.
AATCGGACTCGAAATCGACGGCGCAATACAGCACGCGCCGCAATCGGGGCGGCACGCGTGACCGGCCACGTGGAACGGAGACTCGCGCTTCACGGCGCTGTTCGACACATCACTCACGACATTTTTCCTGAACCCGAAAACGGGCAACGCACTATCAGACCCGCATTGTGCCACCGCATTCCGTGCGACCTTTTTACGCAATCGGGCGAACGCCCGCTCACGTAAACTCGCAAGATCCGAAAGGCCATGCTCAAGAGGCGTCCGCGCGGTTCGATCCGATCGCGCGAACCGCGGCGGTCCGCTTCTTCCTCGATGGCCGCCCGCCAGCCGTCGAGTCCCTCATGTCCATCGCCAGCATGCTGTTCCGCCCTGACCTGCTCGCCAAATACAGCGCGAACGGCCCACGGTATACGTCCTATCCGACCGCCCTGCAGTTCCGCGACAACTTCGATCCCGCCGACTATTTGCGCGCCGCCGCCGACCCGGGCGCGTCGGCCACGGATCTCTCGCTGTACTTCCACATTCCTTTTTGCGACACCGTGTGCTTCTACTGCGGTTGCAATAAGGTCGCCACGAAAAACCGCGCCCATGCGCGTCCGTACCTCGAGCGGCTGAAACGCGAAATGGCTCTGCAGGCGGTATGTTTCGACACGCGGCGTCCGGTGTCGCAATTGCACTGGGGCGGCGGCACGCCGACTTTTCTGTCGCACGACGAAACAGCCGAGTTGATGGCCGCCACGCGCGAGCACTTCACGCTGCTGCCCGATGCTGACGCCGAATATTCGATCGAAGTCGATCCGCGCGAAGCATCGCCTGAGACCATCGCGCATCTGCGCAAGCTGGGCTTCAACCGGCTGAGCCTTGGCGTGCAGGACTTCGATCCGGTCGTGCAGCAGGCGATCAACCGCATTCAACCGCTCGAGATGACCGCCTCGGTGATGCAGGCCGCGCGCGACACCGGCTTTCACTCGATTGGCGTCGATCTGATTTACGGACTGCCGCATCAAACGGTCGAGAGCTTCAGCCGTACGCTCGACACGATGCTCGCACTCGCGCCCGATCGTCTCTCGGTGTTTGCCTATGCGCACATGCCGCAGCTCTTCAAGATGCAACGTCAGATGGACCCTGCCACGCTGCCTTCGCCCGAGGTGCGGCTCGCGATCCTGCAGCGCGTGGTCGAACGTCTGACGGGCGCGGGTTATGTGTACATCGGCATGGATCACTTCGCGCTGCCCACGGACGAACTCGCGCGCGCGCAAGCGCAACGAACCTTGCACCGTAATTTCCAGGGCTATAGCACGCGGGCTGAATGCGATCTGATCGGCTTCGGCGCATCGTCGATCGGCAAAGTCGGCGACGTGTACGCGCAGAACATCAAGGATCTGCCGGGCTACGCCGCGGCGATCGATGCTGGCAAGCTCGCCATCGCACGCGGCGTGCGCCTTTCCGCCGACGACCGTCTGCGCCGCGACGTGATCACGCAACTCATGTGCAACCTGGAATTGCGCTTCGACGAATTCGAAGCGGCTTATGGCATCCACTTCGCCGAGACGTTCGAGCCGGAGCTGGAGCGTTTGCACGGCTTCGAGCAGGACGGCCTGGTGTCGCTCGCAGCGGACAAGCTTGAAGTGCGGATGGCCGGACGCATGCTGGTGCGCAACATCGCGATGGTGTTCGATCGGTATCTCGGCCAGCAGACACTCGAACGATTTTCCCGCACGGTTTGAAGGCCTTGAGGCGGACGAAAGCAACTGGCTTGCCCGTCGTCGAATTTTCGGCCATAATCTGCGTCTTCGCCGCGCGCCAGCTTCTGACGCGTGCGCTGCAAGACCTGCCCAGGTGGTGAAATTGGTAGACGCAGGGGACTCAAAATCCCCCGCCGCAAGGCGTGCCGGTTCGATTCCGGCCCTGGGCACCAACGAATTCGAAAGACCGCTGTTTCCGTATTCCTCGAACCCCGCCAGCGCATGCTGCTCGCGGGGTTTGTCGTTTCTGGGCCGCCCGAAAACCTCAGCAGACTCAAACGGCGTGAGCGCGAACATCGCCCCTCACGCCATTCGAGACACCTTTACTGCCCCACCACCCGCGCGCCACCGTGCACAGCCGCGCGCCGGCGCTTGAACACATACCCGCCCCACATCACCACGAGCCACGCCGGCACCAACCACACCGACACCGACAGACCCGGCGTCATCGCCAGAATCACGAGGATCAGCGCCATGAACGCGAGGCAGATCCAGTTGCTGACCGGGAACCAGAACGACTTGAACACGAGCGTCTCGCCGGCCGCGACCATCGCCTTGCGCGACTTCAAATGCGTCAGGCTGATCAGCGCCCAGTTCAGCACCAGCGCCGCCACCACCAGCGCCATCAGCAAGCCGAGCGCTTCGGCCGGAATCAGGTAGTTGACGATCACGCACGTAAACGTGGCGAGCGCCGACAACCCGATCGCCATATACGGCACGCCGCGCCGGTCGACCTTCATCAGCGCGCGCGGCGCATTGCCCTGCTCCGCGAGGCCGTACAGCATGCGGCTATTCGCATATACGCCGCTGTTGTACACCGACAGCGCCGCGGTCAACACCACGACGTTGAGGACGTTCGCGGTCAGCGTCGAACCGATCTGCGAGAAGATCATCACGAACGGACTGCCGCCGGCCGCCACTTCATTCCACGGGTACAACGACAGCAGCACCGCCAGCGAGCAGATGTAGAAAATCAGAATCCGGTAGATCACCTGATTCACGGCCTTCGGAATGCTCTTCTGCGGCTCGTCGGCTTCCGCCGCTGTAATGCCGATCAGTTCCAGCCCGCCGAACGAAAACATGATGACGGCGAGCATCATGAAGAGGCCATGAAATCCATGCGGGAAAAAGCCGCCGTGAGCCCAGAGGTTGGAGATCGAGGCTTGCGGGCCGCCGTGGCCGCTGATCAACAGATAGCCGCCGAACACGATCATGCCGATCACCGCCACGACCTTGATGATCGCGAACCAGAACTCGGTTTCGCCGTAGGCTTTGACGTTGGCGAGATTGATCGCGTTGATCAAGGCGAAACACACCAGCGCCGACACCCACGTCGGCACGCCGGGCCACCAGTAATGCACATAGGTACCGACGGCGGTCAGCTCGGCCATGCTCACGAGCACGTACAGCACCCAGTAGTTCCAGCCGGACAGAAAGCCGGGAAAGTCGCCCCAATATTTGTACGCGAAGTGGCTGAACGAACCGGCCACCGGCTCCTGCGCCACCATTTCGCCCAACTGCCGCATGATCATGAAGGCGATGATGCCGCCGATCGCGTAGCCGAGAATCATCGACGGCCCGGCTGCCTGCAACACGCTGGCGGAGCCGAGAAACAAGCCGGTGCCGATCGCGCCGCCCAGTGCGATCAGTTGGATATGGCGATTCTTGAGCCCGCGCTTCAGGCCGTCTTGCTGCTGTGCACTATTCAACATTGCGCCCCAGTGTATGGATATCGATCACCTGATCGGACTTATGGTCCGGCCCGGCAGAACCTGAAATTTTACCGTGGCCGATAAAGCCTAAATACTGGGAGCAACCCGCGCTTGGTTCTGCGCCGCACTTAACGGCGCGGATAGTGATTGTCACTGGCGCAGGGCTTCTGTATGTTGCCCTAGTCGAGCTTTTCAGCCTTCGGAGATTCAACATGTCGCCCAAACGTTTGCTTTGCGCCGCTGCTTTGTGTCTCTGCTTCACGGGCGCCGCCGCGCTCGCTCAAACCACCGCGCCCGCCGCGGCACCGGCGCCTGCGCCCACCATGGCGCCGAGCATGGCGCCCGCTGCCGAGCCGGCCGACGAGCCGGGCATGGAGGCGAGCGCGCCCGAAGCGCCGGCTCCGGCACCTGTGGCGCCCGCCGCACCGCCCGCCAAGGCCGCCGCCGCGGCGCCCCCCGCCGCGCCTATGACCGGGCCAGTGCGCAACGTCGTGCTGGTGCACGGCGCGTTCGTCGACGGCTCGAGCTGGAACGGCGTGGTCGCCAAATTGCAGCAGAAGGGCTATCACGTGAGCTCGGTGCAGAATCCGCTCACCTCCCTCGCCGACGATGTCGCCGCGACCCGCCGCGTCCTCGCGCGTCAGAACGGGCCGACCATACTGGTGGGACACTCGTGGGGCGGCGTCGTGATCACCGAGGCGGGCGCGAACGCGCCGAACGTCGCCGGTCTCGTCTATATCGCGGCGATCGCACCGGACCTGCACGAGTCGACCATGGATCTGATGAAGCGCGCTGCGCCGGCGCCCGCGGGCGCCAGCATCATGACGGATTCGAGCGGCTTCCTCTGGCTCGACCGCACGAAATACCACGCGGACTTCGCCGCGGACGTCCCTGAGAATCTGACGCGCGTACTGGCCACCGCCCAGGTACCGATCGCCGCGACAGCATTCAATGAAACGGTCAGCCAGGTCGCGTGGAAGGAAAAGCCGTCGTGGTACGTGCTCACGACGCGCGACCGGGCGGTGTCGCCGGGCGTGGAAAAATTCATGGCCGACCGGATGGGCGCCAAGATCGTGCCGATGGCGTCGAGCCACCTGGCACCCGTGTCGCACGCGGGCGCGATTGCCGACGTGATCGATCGCGCGGCGCGCGAATTGAGCCGGCAGCAGTAGTCCCGTTCAGGCGTATGCGCGTATCCCATCGCGCATACGCCGGTCGAAACAAACCAACCCAACGCGTTTCAGCGCAGATTCGTGGTCGCCAGTTCGACGACCTCGTCACCGCGGCCGTTCAGCACGGCCCGCAGCATGTACAGGCTGAAGCCCTTGGCCTGCGCCCACTGGATTTTCGGCGGCATTGCGAGTTCGTGCTTCGCGGTCACCACGTCGATCACCGCCGGGCCCGGATGCGCGAATGCTTCGCGCAATGCCGGCTCGATATTCTCGGACAGCTCGATTCGGACACCGTAGATTCCCGCGCCGCGCGCGATCGCCGAGAAGTCGGTCGTGGCCAGATCGGTGCCGGCCTCGAGATAGCCGCCCGCCTTCATCTCCATCGCGACGAAGCCGAGCGTGCTGTTGTTGAACACCACCACCTTGATCGGCAGATTGAGCTGACGCGCGGTGAGCAGATCGCCGAGCAGCATCGACAGGCCGCCGTCGCCCGATAGCGAAATCACCTGGCGGCCCGGCTCGGCTGCCTGCGCGCCCAAGGCCTGCGGCATCGCATTGGCCATCGAGCCGTGATTGAACGAGCCGTGCAGCGTACGCTTGCCGTTCATGGTCAGATAACGCGCGGCCCAGAGCGTCGGCGTGCCGACGTCGACGGAGAACACCGCGTCTTCGTTGGCGACCTTGTCGACGATGCTGGTGAGGTATTGCGGATGAATGGCGCGCCCCGGATCGGACGGCCGCGCGAGGTCGTCGAGGTCCTTGCGCGCGCTCGCGTAGTGCTTGCGCGCATTCTCGAGGAAGCGCCGGTCGGTCTTGCGCTTGAGCTTCGGCATCAGCGCCTGCAAGGTCGCCTTCACATCGCCGACCAGACCGAGCTTCAACGGCGCGCGCTTGCCCAGCGCGGAGCCGCGCCGGTCGATTTGCACCACGTTGCCATGCGACGGATAGAAGTTGCGATACGGGAAATCGGTGCCGAGCATCACGAGCGTGTCGCACGACATCATCGCGTGATAGCCGGAGCTAAAGCCGATCAGCCCGGTCATGCCGACGTCGAACGGGTTGTCCCACTCCACGTATTGCTTGCCGCGCAGCGCATGCACGGTCGGCGCGCCGAGCTGATCGGCGAAGGCGACCACTTCATCGTGCGCGCCGGCGCAGCCGCTGCCGCACAGCAGCGTCACGCCGCCCGCCTGGTTGAGCAGATCGGCGAGCCGGTCGAGATCCGCCTCGGACGGCACCACCGTCGAGCGTTCCAACGTGCCGGCCCACGCCGGCGTTTCCTCAGGCGCTTCGCCCAGTGCGACATCGCCCGGCAGCACGATCACGGCAACGCCGCGTTCTTCGATCGCGGTGCGCATGGCGCGCGCCAGCACGCGCGGAAACTGTGAAGGGTTCGTCACCAGTTCGACGTAGTGACTGCACTCCTTGAACAGCTCTTGCGGATGGGTTTCCTGAAAGTAGCCGAGCCCGATTTCCGACGACGGAATGTGCGCGGCAATCGCGAGCACGGGCTGATGATTGCGATGGCAGTCGTACAGGCCGTTGATCAGGTGCAGATTGCCGGGACCGCAACTGCCCGCGCAGACGGCGAGCTTGCCGGTCGCGGCGGCATCGGCGCCGGCGGCGAAGGCGGCCACTTCTTCGTGGCGCGTGTGCATCCAGCGAATCGAACCGAGGCGCTGCAAGCTATCCGACAGGCCGTTCAGGCTGTCGCCCGTGACGCCCCAGATTCGCTCGATGTCTGCCGCCGCCAGTGTTTTGGCCAGATAATCCGCGATAGTCTGCTTACCCATGCTGTACTCCGCTCAGTGAGAAAGACGCTGCCTCCGGAATGCAGGAGAGTAACGCTTCCTCACGAAACGTGCCGTCACGGTGCCGCTGTAAGCGTGGTGAAATGGCCGCGCCTGGGAGGACGGCCAGCCGTCGCGCGATCAGCGCAACATGAACGACATCGCCGACAGGCAATTCAACATACGCACCGCATGCTCCGCCGACGCCGCGCCAAAGCGCAGCGTGACCGCATCGACGCGCGTGAGCGTCGGCCATTGGCAGAACAGATCGGCGAGCGCGCTGGTTTGCACGCGCAGTTCGCATTCCACGGGCTTCGCTTCGGCGCGTGTGGATTCTCGTGCGCGTCCTTTGGCGAGATGCTGCTGAATCACCTCACGCGCGGCGGCTTCGATAGCGGCGCGCGCGCTTGCCGGCGATTGCGTGACGCCGCTCGCGTGCCCCGTCGCGCTCTTGGTGACGACAAACCGCGCGCCAGGAAAACGCGGCGCGGTTTCTTCGGCGAAGACGTCATCGCCGGATAAAAGCGCGACCTGTGCGCCATATTCTTCCGCCAGCGCGCCATAGACGCCCGCCTCGCCGACCTCGACACCGTTCAGCGAAACGCGCGCGAAGGCAAAGCTGTTGATGGTGTGCGCGAGGATGCCGCGCGTTTGCGACATCGCGTGATAGCCGATCATGAAGACCAGCGCCGCGCCGTATTCGAGCCCGGCCATCATGCCGAGCGTGCGCGGCTTGCCGAGCACCACCTGGGCGCGCGCGTCGAGCAGGTCGGGCAGCAGATTGCGAAAGCCGCCGTGAGAGTCATTGACCCACACGTGCGTTGCGCCGCCGGCGAATGCGCCTTCGATTGCGGCGTTGGCTTCGAGCGTCATCCAGCGGCGTGCGGCTTCGTATTCGCCGTTGCCCGCGCGCGTTTGTTCTGGATGAAACACACCGGCGATGCCTTCGATGTCGGTGGAAATGAGGACTTTCATCAGGGAGTGGGCTTGGGTAGTTGGGCGAGATCGGGGACTGAGTCACGCAGCGATAGCCGCCGGTGGCCGTCGCGCCCGGTGACGGACGCAGCGCTCCACAACGCATCGAGAATCGCCTGCTCCACGCTGTCCGCGCACGCGCGAAAGAGCGGGTCCAGACGCTCGTCGGCGAGCAATGGCGGGAGCGTGATGAAGTCGGCACCGTGCGGCACGGTATAGGCCGTCGAAAACGCGAGTGCGATATCGCCGCTGCCGTGGCCGTACACCGAGCCGGTGCGCGCAAGACCCGCTGCCGCACGCAATGAGAGACGCTTGAGCTGGCGCGCGTCGAGCGGCGCGTCGGTGGCGACGATCATGATGATCGAGCCTTGCTCCGGCTTCGTTGCCGCCGCCGTCGCCGTCGCCGCTTTGGCCGCGCGTGCGGCCAGCACACGGCCGAGCGGCGTGCCGTCGACGAGCAGCATCGGCAGGCGGCCGAAGTTCGCCAGCACGAGTGCGCCGACGGTATAGCAACGGTTCGCTATGCTCACCACACGCGACGCATTGCCGATGCCGCCCTTCAGATCGAAGCACGACATGCCCCGGCCCGCGCCGACCGATCCACTCACGACATCCGCGCTGGCCGCTGCATACGCATCGTCGAAATGCTGCGCGGTGACGGCGAGCGCCTGGATATCGTTCAGATACCCGTCATTGCATTCGAACACCAAGGGATTGACCGTCGACCACTCGCGCCCGATCTGCGGATTCGCGCGAATGGCCGCGCGAATCTGCGCCTGCGCGACGGCGGCAACGCCGAATGTGTTGGTCAACGCGATTGGCGTTTCCAGCGTACCGAGTTCGTCAACTTGCACGAGCCCAATGCTTTTGCCGAACCCGTTGATCACCGCCGACGCCGCCGGCACCTTGTCGAGAAACGAATCGCCGTCGTGTGGACGAATCACGGTCACGCCGGTTTGCACGGCACCTTGATCGAGCGTGCAATGACCAACCGTCACGCCCGGCACATCGGCAATCGTGCCGAGCGGACCCGCCGCCAACGTACCGATATGCGGCGCGTTCTGAACCCCAGTCGAATTCATGGCCGGTCGAGCTTCGGATCGAGCGCATCGCGCAAACCGTCGCCGAGCAGGTTGAACGCCAGCACGGTCAGGAAAATCGCCAGACTCGGAAACAGCGCGATATGCGGCGCGGTGACCATGTCGGCGCGCGCTTCGTTGAGCATCGCGCCCCACTCCGGCGTCGGCGGCTGCGCGCCGAGCCCGAGAAACGACAAACTTGCGGCGGTGATGATCGAAGTGCCGATACGCATCGTGAAGTACACCACCACCGAGGAAATCGTCCCCGGCAAAATGTGCCGCACGATGATCGTCCAATCCGACGCGCCGATGCTGCGCGCCGCCTCGATATACGTGAGCTGCTTGAGCATCAGGGTATTGCCGCGCACGAGCCGCGCGAACGCCGGAATGCTGAAGATCGCGACCGCGCAGATCACGTTGATCATGCCGTTGCCGAGAATCGCCACCACGCCGATGGCCAGCAGAATGCCGGGAAAGGCGAACAGCACATCGGCGACGCGCATCGTGATGCGATCCCACCAGCCTTCGTAGTAGCCGGCCAGCAGGCCGAAGAACGTGCCGATCACCGCGCCGATCGCAACGGACAGAAAGCCCGCTTCGAGCGAAATGCGCGAACCCGCGAGAATGCGGCTGAAAATATCGCGGCCCAGCGAATCCACGCCGAACCAGTGCGCGGCGGACGGCCCCGCATTCAACGCGTCGTAGTCGAAGAAATTCTCCGGATCGTACGGCACGATATGCGGCGCAATGATCGCGACCGCAATCAACAGCAGCACGAAGATGCCGGCGCCGAGCGCCACGTGCTGCTTACGGAATTTGCGCCAGAACTCGCTCCACGGCGTGCGGATCGCGCGTTCTGCTTTGGCGGCTTGCGCCGCGGTCGGCTCGGTGGCGGTCGTGCTCATGCGGGCCTCACTTGAAACGGATGGTCGGGTTGATCACGGCGTACAGCACGTCCACGACCAGATTGATGATGATGAATTCCAGCGAGAACAACAGCACTTCGGCCTGGATCACCGGATAGTCGCGCATCGATACCGCGTCCACCAGCAGGCGCCCGAGGCCCGGCCAGTTGAACACCACTTCGACCACGATCGAGCCGCCCAGCAGAAAGCCGAATTGCAGGCCCATCATCGTGATCACGGGAATCATCGCGTTGCGCAGGCAGTGTTTGACGATCACGAGACGTTCGGGCACGCCCTTGGCGCGCGCGGTGCGCACGAAATCTTCGTTCATCACTTCGACGAACGACGCGCGGGTGAAGCGTGCCATCACCGCCGCGACGGCCGCGCCGAGCGTGAGCGAGGGCAGCACGTAGCTCTGCCACGAACCATCGCCGACGATAGGCAGCCAGCCGAGCTTCACCGAAAAAATCTCCATCAGCAGCATGCCGAGCGCGAATGCGGGAAATGAAATGCCCGACACCGCGAGCGTCATGCCGAGCCGGTCGGGCCAGCGGTTGCGCCACACGGCCGAGACGATGCCGATGCCCATGCCCAGCACGACCGCCCACACCATGCTGGCGAGCGTGAGCAGCAGCGTGGGCATGAAGCGCTCGCCGATTTCCTGGCTGACCGGACGCTTGCTGCGCGTCGAGATGCCGAAGTCGCCATGCGCGATCTTCACGAAGAAGCTGGCGAATTGCTGCGGCATCGGCTTGTTCAGGCCGAGGTCGGCACGCACCAGCGCGACGGTCGCCTCGTCCGCATCGGGACCGGCGGCGAGCCGCGCCGGATCGCCCGGCAACAGATGCACGAACAGGAACACCAGCACGGCGACGATAAAGAGCGTCGGCAGCAGGCCAAAGAGACGTTTGACGAGGAAGTTCAGCATGACATCCAATCCGGCAATGATGCGGGCAACGAAAGATCTTGTGCGGCGCGTAATGGTGCAAAGCAGCGCCCGTGCGGCACGGCGTGCCAATGAAACGACACGCCGGCGCGCACGGTCAGCTCATTACTTGATCGCGATCTCGTCGAAATTGAACGAACCGTCCGGCGCCACATAGGCACCCGACAGACGCTTGCTGCGCGCGTACACGACCTTCTCCTTGACGAGGAAGATCCACGGCGCGTCGGCCCAGATGCGCTTTTGCGCGTCGGTGTAGAGCTCGGCCTTCTTCGTGCGGTCGGTGGTTTCGAGTGCCTGCTTCAGATCGCTGTCGACGGTGTCGTTCTTGTAGTACGCCGTATTGACCATCTTCGGCGGGAACGAGACCGACGCGAGCAGCGGCGTGATCGCCCAATCCGCTTCACCCGTCGACGACGACCAGCCCGCGTAGTACATGCGCACCGGTGCCGTTGAGGCGTCCTGCGCGCTTTCCACCTTGGCGACGCGCTGACCCGCCTCGAGCGCTTCGACCTGCGCCTTGATGCCCACTTGCGCGAGCTGCTGCTGCACGAACTGAATCACCTTCTGCGCGGTCGAGTAGTTATACGCGGACCACAGCGTGGTTTCAAAACCGTTCGGATAGCCCGCTTCCTTCAGCAAGGCGCGCGCCTTCGCCGGATCGTACGGCCACGGGCCCTGCTTCACCGCGTAGTCGACGCCTTGCGGCACCACGCCGTCGGCCGGCGTCGCGTAACCGGCGAACACGACCTTGGTGAGCGCATCCTTGTTGACCGCATAGTTCAGCGCTTCACGCACCTTCGGATTGTCGAACGGCTTCTGGTTCACGTTCAGGCTGATGTAGCGCTGAATGATCGACGGCGACGCGATCAGATCGACCTTCGGGCTCGACTGCAATTGCGCGGCCTGTTCGAACGGCACCTGGAACGCGAAATCCGCTTCGCCGGTGCGCATCAACGCAGCGCGCGTGTTGTTGTCGACCACCGGCTTCCAGTCGATCGCGTCGACCTTCGGGTAGCCCTTCTTCCAGTAGCCCGCGAACTTCTTCACCGTCAGATCGCCCGCCGGATCCCACTTCACCAGTTCGAACGGACCCGTGCCGACCGGATGGAACGCGATGTCCTTGCCGTACTTCTTCAGCGCGTCCGGCGAAATCATCACCGCCGACGGATGCGCCAGCACGTTGACGAACGCCGAGAACGGCGCCTTCAGCGTGATCCTCACCGTGTACGGATCGACCACTTCGGTCTTCTCGATGCGGTTGAACATGTTGTAGCGCTTGAGCTTGTTCGCCGGATCGGTGACGCGGTCGAAGTTCGCTTTCACCGCGGCGGCGTTGAAGTCGGTGCCGTCCTGGAACTTCACGCCGTGGCGCAGCTTGAACGTGTAGACCTTCGCATCCGGGCTGGCTTCGTAGCTATCGGCCAGCACGTTGACCAGCTTCATGTCCTTGTCGAACCCGAACAGCCCTTGATAGAACGACTTGGCGACGGCTTGCGAGAGCGTGTCGTTGGCATCGTAGGGATCGAGCGTCGTGAAGGTCGAGGCGACGGCCATCACGGCCGTGGTGTCGGCATGCGCCGCATTGCCCGCGAGCATCGCGAACACCACCGCGCCGCCGCTGATCAGCGCGCGCAAACGAAACGGAGAAGACGGGACCAGCAGGTTCATGAGGTTGGCTCCAGGCTGCGAAATGAAAACAGGTTGTGATGCTGCGAGAAGAAGCGTGTTTCTTTAGGTTTTAGTACGCGCCGCCCACCCGATGCTGGGCGACGAAATGATCCGGTCCGACCGCAACGAGCGGCGCCACGACGGGTTCATCGTGTAGTGCACGGATCGGGCTCGGAATCTCATCGGCGGCGAGCATGCGTTTCGCGTGACGGCGCGCCGGATCGGCGACCGGCACCGCGCCCATCAGCTTGCGTGTGTAGGGATGCTGCGGCGCTTCGAACACCGCGCGGCGCGGGCCGATTTCGACGATCTGGCCGAGGTACATCACCGCGACCCGATGACTGACGCGTTCGACCACGGCCATATCGTGCGAAATGAACAGATACGCGACGCCGAGTTCACGCTGCAAATCGAGCATCAGATTGACGATCTGCGCTTGCACGGAGACGTCGAGTGCGGACACGGATTCGTCGGCGATCACGACTTTGGGGTTCAACGCCAGCGCCCGCGCAATCGCGATGCGTTGCCGTTGACCGCCGGAGAATTCGTGCGGATAGCGTCGCGCGGCTTCGGGCGGCAGGCCGACTTTCTCGAGCAGCCACGCCACGCGCGCCTGCGCTTGCGCACCCTGTGCGACGCCGTGCACGAGCAGCGGCTCCATGATCGAGAAGCCGACGGTCAAGCGCGGATTCAGCGAGGCGAACGGGTCCTGGAAAATAAACTGGATATCGCGGCGCAGCGCCTGCAACGCGGGGCCCGTCAGCGAACTGATTTCCTTGCCGTTGAATTCGATCGACCCGCTTTGACTTTCGACGAGACGCAGCAGCGAGCGGCCCGTGGTCGATTTGCCGCAACCCGACTCGCCGACCAGCGCGAGCGTTTCGCCGGGCCGCAAATCGAAGCTGACTTTTTCCACCGCGTGCACGCGGCCCGTCAGGCGGCCGAACAATCCGCTCTTGACCGGAAAGCGCGTGACCAGATCGCGAACCCGCAGAATCGGCGGCGTGGTTTCTTGCACTAGCGGCTGCGTTTCCGCGGCGACGGCGGCAGCGGGACGCACGGCCTGATCGGTGCCGCTCAGGCTCGCCTGCTCGACGGTCAGGATCGGAAACTTGGCCGGCTGATCCGTGCCTTGCATCGCACCGAGACGCGGCACCGCGGCGAGCAACGCCTTCGTATAAGGATGCGACGGCGCGGCGAACAACGCGTCGGACGCGCCCTCTTCCACCTTCTCGCCGCGATACATCACGAGCACGCGATCGGCCACTTCGGCGACTACGCCCATGTCGTGCGTGATGAAGATCACGCCCATGTTCATCTCATCCTGCAAACCGCGAATCAATTGCAGGATCTGCGCCTGGATCGTCACGTCGAGCGCGGTGGTCGGCTCATCCGCAATCAGCAAGGCGGGCTTGCACGACAGCGCCATCGCGATCATCACGCGCTGGCGCATGCCGCCCGACAGTTGATGCGGAAAACGCGCCGCCACGCGCCGCGCTTCCGGAATGCGCACGAGTTCGAGTAGGCGCAGCGTCTCGGCGTGCGCGGCGGAGCGGCTCTTGCCCTGATGCAAGGCGATAGCCTCGCTGATCTGATCGCCCACCGTGAAGACCGGATTGAGTGACGTCATCGGCTCCTGAAAGATCATCGCGATGTCGGCGCCGCGAATCGAACGCATCGTGCCAGACGACGCTTTCGCGAGGTCGAGCACGCTGCCGTCGCGGCGCCGGAAAGCGATGCTGCCGCCGGCAAGGCGCCCACCGCCATGCTCGATCAGCCGCATCAACGCGAGTGAAGTGACCGATTTGCCCGAACCCGATTCGCCGACGATCGCCAGCGTCTCGCCACGCTCGACTGTCAGCGAGAGATTGCGCACCGCGTTGAAGGTGGTGTCGCCGCTGCGGAATGCGACCGACAGATCGTCGACCGCGAGCACGCGTTGCGGCGGCAAGGTTTCGATAAGCGGACGGGCGGTGTGCGATGAAGTCGGCACGGTGGTTCCTTTGAATTCGAACGCGGCTAACGGGGGTTCATGCTGTAAGCGGCCAGACTGACTAGCGGTAAATCGCCGTCACCGGCGCTTCACCGAGCCGCGCAAAACCGCGATACATGCCTTCGGTATTGAACGGCAGCGTGACATTGCCGCGCGCATCGACGGCAATCAGGCCGCCGCGTCCGTCGATCTTCGGCAGGCGGTTCATCACCACGTCGTCGGCCGCTTCCTGCAGCGACACGTTGCGGTAAGCCATTTGCGCGGCGACGTCGTAGGCCGCAACCATGCGCATGAACATTTCACCCGAGCCGGTGGTCGAGACCGCGCAGGTCGCGTCGTCCGCATAGCAGCCCGCGCCGATTAGCGGCGTATCGCCGACCCGGCCGGCCTGCTTGTTGGTGACGCCGCCGGTCGATGTCGCTGCCGCCACGTGCCCGTGCTGATCGAGCGCGACGGCGCCGACGGTGCCGAACTTGCGGTTCGGATCGATCGGTTCGTGCGGCGTCGGGTCGTCGTCAGTGGGAGATGGCGCGGCGGCGAGTGTGGCGCCGTCGTGATCGAGCATGGCGCGCTGTTGCCCGCGCGCGATCAGCCATTGGCGATGGCGCGCTTCGGTATGGAAATACTCGGGCTCGGCGAATTCGAGTCCTTGCGCGGCGGCGAACGCTTCCGCGCCTTCGCCGGTGAACAGCACATGCTCGCTGCGTTCGAGCACGCGGCGCGCCGCCAGAATCGGATTGCGCACGCGCTTCACGCAGCAGATCGCGCCGGCGTCGAGCGTGCTGCCGTCCATGATCGCCGCGTCGAGTTCGTGCGTGCCGGCCGCGGTGTAGACCGCGCCGCGGCCCGCGTTGAAGAGCGGGCAGTCTTCGAGGAGGCGTACGGCTTCGCTGACGGCGTCGAGCGCGCTGCCGCCGTCGGCGAGCACGCGCTGGCCGGCGCTCAGCACCGCGTGCAACGCGGCGTGGTAGTCGGCTTCGGCGCTGGCCGACATCGACGAGCGCAGGATCGTCCCTGCCCCGCCATGAATGGCAATGACTGCGTTGGAGTTCATCGTTTGGCTTTCGTAGTGCGAGGAGTGCGGGAAGTTCGGGTGGTTCGGGTCGCGCCGCGCGCGGGCCGCGCGCTCGTGCCGGCAGCCTCGGCTTGCGGGTCGACGAGCCACGGCAGCAGGAATTCGCTGACTTCGGCGGCGGCCTTCACCGAGCGTTTGGCCCGATACGCCACCGCGTCGCACAGCGCCTCGATCACGGCGAGCACGGCCGAATCGGCATTCGCCGCGAGCCGCCGGTCGGCGCGGACGTAGAGCGAGATGTCGGCGAACTGCGCGAGCGGCGAACGCGGACTGTCGGTAAGCGCGAGCACGCGAGCGCCACGGCCCGCCGCGCGATGCGCGAGCTCGATCGTGTCTTCGACATAACGCGGAAAAGCGATACCGATGACGAGGTCGCCCTCGTTGGAAGCAAACAGACGCCGCGCGGCGTGCGACGGTCCGCCCATTAGCGCGAGCGACTGCACGTTGTCGTGATACGGCATCAGGCCGTGTTCCATCAGACCCGCGAGAAACGCGCTGGCGCCGAAGCCGAGCACGAACACGCGGCGCGCGGCGATGATCGCTTCGACGGCGGCTTCGGCCGCGGCGCTGTCGATCGCCGTGCGGGTGGCGTGCAGATTGTTGGCGGCCTGTTCGAGCGAGGCGTCGACCACATCGTCGCCGGCTGCGAGCGACTCCTGCGCACTGCGCAAGCGCTCGACCGGTGCAAGCGTCGCCTCGAAGCCGCGAACCAGCGCCTCACGAAACTGCGGATAACCGTCGAAACCGAGCGCGCGCGCAAAGCGATTCGCCGTCGCCACCGACGCACCGACCACGCTGGCCAGCTCGTCGATCCGCATGGTCGCCGCGCGAAACAGATTGGCCAGCACGTAGTCGCCCATGCGCCGATGAATCGGCGTGAGGGTCGGCATGGCCGCGGCGATACGCGCGGCGATGGCCTGCTCGGCGGAATCGGAAGCAACGGACGGTTGATGGATCATGCGAGCGAGGGCGCGGTGCCTGGGGCGTAATGAAAATGAATGAAAGTATATTTACACGGAAATCTCGCAGAAAAAAATTCATTTTCATTTTCGAGGGTTTTCACCGACGCCCCGCGTACAAACGACGCATCCCAATCGCTCACCGGCGCGGCTTCGTGAAAATCTGTTTTCAGCAAGCCGCGGCGCTTTGCTCCGGAATGCGCGCAAGCCGCGCCGCCGGCGACATGACGATGATCAGCGCCTGCACGAGGAAGGCGGCCGCAGCAGCGACCAGACACGCGTCCATGCCCCAGCGCGCGCTGATTGCGGCACCGAGCAATGCACCGAGCGGCCGCGCACCGTAGGTGGCGGTGCTGTTGAGCGCGGAGACGCGCCCCATCATCCGTTCGGGCGTGATGGCCTGGCGCAGCGTGGTCGAGCCGACCACCCACAAAATCGGTCCGGCGCCGAGCAGGAAGAAGCTCAGCATCGCCAGCCAGAACGACGGCGCAACGAGTGTCGCCACCATCACGAGCGACGCGAGCAGTCCGCACGACGGCCCGATGATCAGCACACGGCCGAATGCGAGACGTCGCGCGATGGCGGACGCGGCGAGCGCGCCGCACACCATGCCGACACCGTAGGCGCCGAGCGTCACGCCGACCGCCGACGCGCTCAGACCCAGCCGATGCACCGCGTACGGTACATATACCGCTTGCAGCACGAAGAAGCCGAGGTTGAAGAACACCGCGGTCGCGAGCATCGGACGCAGCAGCGCGTCGCGCAGCACGAAACGCGTACCGTCGCGCAGTTCCAGCATGAAGTGACGCTGCGGTGCGGCCGCGCGCGGCGGCTCGCGCAAGCCCGCCAGCAACGCGACGGCCAACCCCGACAGCGCGGCCGCGCAGCCATACGCCCAACCCGCGCCGATCCAGCCGACCAGCAGTCCGCCGAGCGCCGGCCCCGCGGAATACGCCACGCTGCGCGCAAGTTCCAGCCGGCCGTTCGCGCTGGCGTAGGCTTCGCGCGGCACGAGCGCGGGCACCAGAGAAGGCGCCGCGACGTTGTAGGCCACCGTGCCGGTCGCGGCG
This sequence comes from Paraburkholderia sp. NPDC080076, assembly GCF_050281145.1. NCBI lineage: Bacteria > Pseudomonadati > Pseudomonadota > Betaproteobacteria > Burkholderiales > Burkholderiaceae > Paraburkholderia > Paraburkholderia sp. NPDC080076. The sequence goes on from NZ_JBNNWQ010000004.1 coordinate 728,727, forward strand.
ATGAAGCCGAGCGCGGCGAGCAGCGGCAAGCTCAACGCATGGGTCATCACGAGCAACAGCACGCATAGCATGGCGATCACGCGCACGCTTTCAGCGAGCGTCATCAACGTGCGGCGCGAGCGACGGTCGGCCCAGACGCCGAGCGGTATCGACAGCAACAGGAACGGCAGCGTCTGCGCGGTTTGCAGCAGACCCGTGTCGCGCGCGTCGGCGCCGAGTGCGAAGACCGCGACGAGCGGCGCCGCGGCGAGGCTGATCTGCTCGGCGGATTGCGCGACCAGGTTCGACCACGCGAGCCGCTGAAAGGCGGCCGGCAGTCGGTGTACGGATAACGCGGAGGACGGGACGTGCATCGATGAGCTCCTGCGACGGGACATGGAAGCGTTCATCGTGGTCCGACTCGCCCCGTGGGGCGCTCCGCTTCTTGCGGTGTTATTCTTCGCTCGCCATGAATCTCGAAAGCATTCTCTTCACTCAAGGTTTCGGCTCGCGCCGCCAATGCCGCGCGCTGATCGCCGACGCGCGCGTGAGCATCGGCGGCGCTGTCTGCACCGATGCCGACGCCGATTTCCCCACCGGCGACACCACCTTCTCCTTCTGCGTGGACGGCGTCGTCTGGCCGTATCGCGAGCAGGCCTATCTGCTGCTGAACAAGCCGGCGGGCTACGAGTGTTCGCGCGATCCGCAGCATCATCTGAGCGTGTTCAGCCTGTTGCCGCCGCAGTTCGCCGAGCGCGGCGTGCAATGCGTGGGCCGGCTCGATCAGGACACGACCGGCCTGCTGCTGCTCTCCGACGACGGCAAGTTCGTGCACCTGTTCACGTCGCCGAAACGCAAAGTGCCGAAGGTGTATGTCGCGACCACGCGTCATCCGATCGACGACGCGCAATTGAGCGCGCTGCGCGACGGCGTGCTGCTGCACGGCGAGCCCAAACCGATCGCGGCAGTCGACGCAGAGGCACGCGGCGATCACGCGCTCGCGCTCACCGTGATGGAAGGCAAGTATCACCAGGTCAAGCGGATGATCGCCGCAGCCGGCAACCGCTGCGAGGCGCTGCATCGCGAGCGGATCGGCGGACTTGCTTTGCCCGAAACGCTTGCGCCAGGCGCGTGGCAATGGCTCGATGAAACCGACCTCGGATCTCTACGGAGCGGGTAAACCGGTAGCGCCCCTTTAAGCTCTTGATGCAGCAGGAAATCGCATGCGCGGCTGCGCACATAGCGCGCGCGGCGCCTGCTCGCGCGCTGCGTCGCAGCATGATCTTCCTTACACCTCGCCCTATACTCGTTTAAACAATGACTACAAAGGGTTCAGGGAGGGGCGCCATGATCATCCAAAACGGTTTCCAGATTCCGGCGGTGATGATTGCTTTTCTGTGCCTTGGACTGGTCGTGATCGGCGGCTTGCTGGTCATGATGCGGCTGCGGCACAAATATCATCCGAACCTGATCGGCGCATTGATCGGCGCGATGCTGTGTTTCCTGCTGCTGGAAGCATTGCCCGCGCTGACGTAGGCCTCGCGACGCCGCGCCGCGCTGCTGCAGTGGAGCGCGGCGCGGGTCGGATTTTTTCCGGGCGGTGCCTGGAGAGATGGTTTTTTGCCGCGCTTTTTTGTGGGTTTTTGCGGTGTGTGGGAAGGTTGAAGCGACGCTCTTCAACCTTCCCTTTCAGACCTTCACACCTTCACGCCTTCACGCCTTCACGCCTTCACGCAGAAAATCTTCGACGCTCGGATACCGCAAGCGCACGCGCAATTCCTCTTTGAGACGCCGATTCACCAGCCGCCTCGATTCACGCATGAAAGACAGCAAGGTCGGCTCGATCTTCGACTCTGCTTCGGCTCGCGTAATGCGTGGCGCACGCGCGAGGCCGAACGCATCGGCGACCTCGTCGAAGTACTCGCCCATTTTCAGCGACGTGTCGTCGGACGCGTGGACCACGCGCCCCGGCCGCCCGTGCGTGGCGAGGCGCACGAGGATCGCCGCCAGATCGTCGGCGTGAATGTGGTTGGTGTAGACGTCGTCGGCATCGATCAAGGCCGGCGTACGTTTTTCGAGCCGCGCGAGCGGCAGGCGGTTGCCCGCATAGATGCCCGGAATCCGCGCGATGCTCGCCGCGACGCTGCCGCGCGCGGTCGCGCGCCGCAATTGCCGTTCGGCCGAGACACGGCGCTTGGCGCGCGGATTGGCTGCTTGCGTCACGCGGGTCTCGTCGATCCACGCGCCGCCGCAGTCGCCGTAGACGCCCGTCGTGCTCGCGTACACGAGTCGCACCGGTGCGCGCGAACCGGCGGTCCGGCGCACCCCGTCGGGTACAATATTGGCTGTTCCAGATTCCGCCCACGAGGCACGAAGTTGGCGCAACCGCCCCACCGGCGAAACGGCAGGCGCCACAGCGGCCCGCGCTGAATCGCGGCGCGCGCTTAGCGTAGCGAGCAAGGCGCGGGTACGGCGGTCGTCGTCGCCGGTTTTCTGCGGTGGCGCGAGATGCAGCACCGTCGGCGCGAGGCCCGCGAGTCTTTTCAGGCTGCGGCGCACATCCAGATCGCCGACCAGCGGCGTCACGCCCGCCGCGCGCAATTCGGCGCAGCGCCCGGCGTGACTGGTCAGCGCGAAGACATGCGCGCGTGGCCGCAGCAAGGGCACGCAGCGCATGCCGACATCGCCGCAACCTACGATTAACACGCGCGGCCGGCGGAAGTTTCGTGTCGCTTTCATAGTGGACGCATTGTAGCCGTCACGCGCGGCAGGCACCGCGCCGTTGACACGGCAGCTCCGATAACGATTACCGACTTTTTCGATTTCGAACACTTTATGGCATTTAACGTCACGCTCCGGCAAAGCGGCCGGCAGTTTCAGGTAGAACAGGACGAACCGGTGCTGAGCGCCGCCTTGCGCCAGGGTATTGGCCTGCCGTACGGCTGCAAGAACGGCGCTTGCGGTTCGTGCAAGGGCACTGTGGTCAGCGGGGAAATCGAGCAGCGTGCCCATTCGTCGTCGGCTTTGTCGAACGACGAAAAAACGCGCGGCATGGCGCTCTTCTGCTGCGCGACTGCCTGCACCGATCTCGAAGTGGATATCCGCGAAGTGGCGGGCGTCGGCGACGTGCAGGTCAAGAAACTGCCGTGCCGCGTGAACGCGATCGAGCGCAAGGCCAACGACGTCGTCGTGCTGAAGCTGCAATTGCCCGCCAACGAGCGGCTGCAATATCTCGCCGGCCAGTACCTCGAATTCATTCTGAAAGACGGCAAGCGCCGCAGCTATTCGATGGCGAACGCGCCGCATACGGAAGGCCCGATTGAATTGCACATCCGTCACATGCCCGGCGGCGCCTTCACGGATCACGTGTTCAACGCCATGAAGGAGCGCGACATTCTGCGCTTCGAAGCGCCGCTCGGCACGTTCTTCCTGCGTGAAGATTCGGACAAGCCGATCGTGCTGCTCGCCTCGGGTACGGGCTTCGCGCCGCTGAAGGCGATCGTCGAACACGCGGTGTTCAAGAACCTGAACCGGCCGATGACGCTCTACTGGGGCGCACGTCGCAAGAAGGATCTGTATTTGCTCGAACTGGCCGAGCAATGGGCGCGCGAGATTCCGAACTTCAAGTTCGTGCCGGTGCTGTCGGAGCCGGACGCGGGCGACGCATGGACCGGCCGCGTCGGCTTCGTGCATCGCGCGGTGATCGAGGACTTGCCGGATCTGTCGGCGTATCAGGTGTACGCGTGCGGCGCGCCGGTGATGGTCGAGTCGGCGCAGCGCGATTTCACGCAGCATCACGGTCTGCCGGAAGACGAGTTCTACGCGGATTCGTTCACGAGCGCAGCGGATCTCGCGAACGCGGTTTGATGGGAGAGGCGTCGGCGCAGATGCGTCGATGCTCGCCATGCGCATTTCTGGAAGCGCGGCTATGCAAATGGCCGCGCTTCGCGCATTGATGATTTGCACCGGCGCAAGTCTCGATTTTGAGCCGAAGTACGTGCGCCTGATTCTCGAGCGCGGCATGCTCGGACCGCAGCACTTTATGCAAGGCGGTGCGGCCATCGCTGCCGGCCGTTCCCAGATTCGAAGCCAGAAAATTCACCGCGTTCAGTGTGTCGAATAGCCGGTGACCATACACCGGTTCATGATGTGCGACGCGATTGCGTGTCTGGTAGATGCGCTCCAGTTGAACAGCGACCGCGGACCGGTCGATCCGCTTGTTCGGGAAAATTGGCTTCAACGCTGGTTTCCATAGCGTCTGTTCGTAATCGCGGGAAAAAAAGCGCTTCCAGAAGTACATCGTGAGTTGGGTAATCACCTGACCACTTCTAACAGCGATCGCTTTTTGCTGCGCATCGACCCGATACTCATGTTCCAGGCCCGGAGGCACACCGCGACGGAACGCGGCTTGATTCAAAATGGGCGCTCAGTCGAGCGCCCATTTGCATTTCCAGCGGCCGTTCTTCGTGACCTGCCCCGCCCGCCGGGCAGGCGGTTCAAACGACCGCCGTCACATTTTAGTCAGCCGGACATCTCATAATCGGCAAGCCGCATGAACTCGCGCGATGGACAAAAATATCCCTCCGACGCAAATTCATGGTTTACACCAGCGCTTTCCTTGTCGTATTCTTTCGCGCATGAACCGCATCCAATCCGAACTTCGACGTCGCCGCTCGCCGCTCCCCTAGGGACGCCGCTGGCTTCGTCACGGATTCGCGCCACACAAAGGCGCAAGCTGTTCGAATCATGAAAGCCACGGCATGCCGTGGCTTTTCTGTTTTTCGGCCCCTGGTTTCGTAGTTGGCCGATCTTCATCCACCCTTCACCCCGCTGTCTGGAGCCTGCCGTCATGAATTTCAATGAATATCCGATCGAGTCGCTGATGTACATCACGAACCGGCCCGAAATCGTTTTCACGCACGGCAAAGGCTCGTGGCTCTACGACAATAACGGCAAGCGATATCTGGACTTCATCCAGGGCTGGGCGGTCAACAGTCTCGGCCATTGCAACGACGGCATGATCGAAGCGCTGAACAAGCAGGCCAAGCTGCTGCTCAATCCGTCCCCGGCCTTCTACAACGAGCCGATGGCGCAACTCGCCGGCCTGCTCACGCAACACAGCTGCTTCGACAAGGTGTTCTTCGCAAACAGCGGCGCCGAAGCCAACGAAGGCGCGATCAAGCTCGCGCGCAAGTGGGGCAAGAAGTTCAAGGACGGCGCGTTCGAGATCATCACGTTCGATCACAGCTTCCACGGCCGCACACTCGCCACCATGTCGGCGAGCGGCAAGCCGGGCTGGGACACGATCTACGCACCGCAAGTGCCGGGCTTCCCGAAGGCGGATCTGAACGACATTGCATCGGTGGAGAAGCTCATCACCGCGAAGACCGTTGCCGTGATGCTCGAACCGATTCAGGGCGAAGGCGGCGTGATTCCCGCCACGCGCGAGTTCATGCAGCAACTGCGCGAGCTGACCAAAAAGCACAACCTGCTGCTGATCGTCGACGAAGTGCAAAGCGGCTGCGGCCGCGCCGGCACGCTGTTCGCATACGAGTTGTCGGGCATCGAGCCGGACATCATGACGCTCGGCAAGGGCATCGGCGGCGGCGTGCCACTCGCGGCGCTGCTCGCGAAAGCGGACATCGCCGTGTTCGAAGCGGGCGATCAGGGCGGCACCTACAACGGCAATCCGCTGATGACCGCGGTCGGCTACTCGGTGATCACGCAACTCACGGCGCGGGGCTTCCTCGAAGGCGTGCGGGCGCGCGGCGAGTATCTGCGCTCGAAGCTGCTGGAGTTGTCGGAAGAACGCGGCTTCCTGGGCGAGCGCGGTGAAGGCCTGCTGCGCGCACTGCTGCTCGGCAAGGACATCGGCAACCAGATCGTCGAAAAGGCGCGCGACATGCAACCCGACGGCCTGCTGCTGAACGCGGCGCGTCCGAACCTGCTGCGCTTCATGCCGGCGCTGAACGTGACGAACGAAGAAATCGACCAGATGATGGCGATGCTGCGTTCGATTCTCGACACGCTGTAACCGAACGGGACCGCGCGTATGACATCGAGCGCATCGTTATCGATCCGCCGCTTCGAAGCGAGCGACACCGATGCCGTGGTCGCACTGTGGCAGGAGGCCTTCCCGGAGTATCGGGACGTCACGAGGCCGCAGCGCAATCCGCATCTGTCGATCGCCAACAAGCTGGCGACGCAACCGGAACTGTTCTTTGTCGCGGTGCTCGGCGAGCGAATCGTCGGCACGGTGATGGGCGGCTACGACGGCCACCGCGGCTGGCTGTATTCGCTCGCGGTGGATGAGTCGCTGCGTCGTCATGGGATCGGCACGCGCCTCGTCGCGCATGTCGAAAACGCGCTGACGGAGCGTGGCTGCCCGAAGCTGAATCTGCAGGTGTTGTCCGCGAAGGCCGATGTGCGCGCGTTTTACGAGGCGCTCGGTTATCGCGCCGATGCGGTGGTCAGTCTCGGCAAGCGTCTGGGTGAATTCGCGGACGCGGTGCCTGCCGTATAAAGTATAAAGCTCCGCAGAATAGAGAAAGGCCGCATGCGTAGTTCACGCATGCGGCCTTTTTTCATAGGCAGAGCAAACTAACGGGGCTTATTCACCCAGATAAGCCGCCCGCACCTTCGGATCATCCAGCATCTGCTTCGCGTCACCCGACATCGTGACCAGTCCCGAGTCCATCACGTAGCCGCGATTCGCCGCCTGCAACGCCAGACGGGCGTTCTGCTCGACCAGCAGCACCGTCATGCCTTCCGCCGAGATCGCCCGCACCACTTCGAAGATCTTCTCGACCATGATCGGCGACAAACCCATCGACGGCTCATCCAGCAGCAACAGCTTGGGACGCGAGATGATCGCGCGCGCCATCGCCAGCATCTGCTGCTCGCCGCCCGAAAGCGTGCCCGCGTATTGCGCCGCGCGTTCCTTCAGACGCGGGAAGAAGCCGAACATGCGATCGACGTCCGCCTTGATGCCGTCCGTGTCCGTACGCAGATAAGCACCCATCTGCATGTTCTCGACGATCGACATGCGCGCGAAAATACCGCGGCCTTCCGGCACCATCGCGAGACCCCGCTTGAGCAGCAGATGCGGCGGCACGCCCTTGATCGACTCGCCCATGTACTCGATGTCACCGATCGTGTACGGCTTCAGACCCGTGATCGCCTTCATCGTCGTGGTCTTGCCCGCGCCGTTCGCGCCGATCAGCGTGACCAGCTCGCCCTGCGCGACCTCGAGGTCGATCCCCTTGACTGCCTGGATGCCGCCGTAATTGACCTGCAGGCCCTTGATTTTCAACATTGCCGTTGCCATTAGTGGACCCCCGCACCCAGATAAGCTTCGATCACCTTCGGATCCTTCTGCACGTCGTGCGGCAGACCCTGCGCGATCACCTTGCCGTAGTCGAGCACCGTCATCTGGTTGCACAGACCCATCACGAGTTTCACGTCGTGTTCGATCAGCAGGATCGTCTTGCCGTCCGCGCGGATCTTGTCGAGCAGCTTGGTCAGCTCGACCTTCTCCGTCGCGTTCATGCCGGCGGCCGGTTCGTCCAGCGCGAGCAGCTTCGGATCGGTCGCCAGTGCGCGGGCAATTTCCAGCCGGCGCTGGTGGCCGTACGACAGGTTGCGCGACGTGTAGTCCGCGTACTGCGCAATGCCGACGTACTCCAGCAGTTCGATCGCGCGTTCCTTGATCTCGCGCTCTTCCTTGCGCTCGGCCGGCGTCTGGAACACCGCGCCGATCAGGCCGTGCTTGGTGCGCACGTGACGTCCAACCATCACGTTTTCCAGCGCGGTCATGCCGCCGAACAGACGGATGTTCTGGAACGTGCGCGCGATGCCGGCCTTCGCCACCTGATACACCGCGGTCGGCGTATAGTTCACGCCGTCGAGCTTGAAGTCGCCCGAATCCGGCGTGTACAACCCCGTGATCACGTTGAAGAACGTCGTCTTGCCGGCGCCGTTCGGGCCGATCAGACCGTAGATCGTGCCTTCCTTGATCTCCAGTCCGACGTCGGACAATGCCTGCAAACCGCCGAAGCGCTTGTTGACGCCTTTCACGGACAGTCGAATGTTGTCGCTCATGTTTTTCTCTCCGGTCCGTTAAGCCCGTATCGGCTTCTTGCCGCTACGCTTCGACAGTTTCGCGATCTTGTCTTCGTGCTTGGGCGACGGCCACAAGCCTTCTGAGCGATACAGCATGATCAGCACCATCGCGAGTGCGTAGACCAGCTGACGGATCACTTCCGTATCGACGATTTCATGGCCGAAGATCATGTTCTGCAGCGGACCCATCGTCGAGCGCAGGAATTCCGGCAGCACCGCGAGCAGCACCGCGCCGAGAATCACGCCCGGAATGTGGCCCATGCCGCCCAGCACCACGCACGCCAGCACCACGATCGACTCCGGCAGCGTGAACGATTCCGGCGACACGAAGCCCTGGAACGAGCCGAACATCGCGCCCGACAGGCCGCCGAACGACGCACCCATCGCGAACGCCAGCAGCTTCACGTTACGGGTGTTGATGCCCATCGCCTTGGCGGCGATTTCGTCTTCCCGGATCGCGGCCCAGGCACGGCCGATACGCGAGTGCTGCAAACGCGTACACACCCAGATCACCAGCAGCGCGGCCAGCACGAACAGGTAGTAGTACGAGTACACCGACGGGAACTGGAAGCCGAACAGCGAGTGCGTTTGCGCGAGGCTGAAATCGCCCACGTGCACTGGGTCGATCCCCGTGATCCCCTTCGGGCCGTTGGTGATATTCACCGGGCGGTCTAGGTTGTTCAGGAAGATCCGCACGATTTCCCCGAAGCCCAACGTCACGATGGCGAGGTAGTCGCCGCGCAGACGCAGCGTCGGCGCACCGAGAATCACGCCGAAGAACGCGGCGACAGCCATCGCGCAGGGCACGATGATGAGAAACGGCACGTGCAGGCCATTCGGCGCGAGATGCGCGATCCACTCGAATTGCGACACCAGGTGCGGCGAGCTCAGCAGCGCGGCCGTGTAGGCGCCGACCGCGTAGAACGCGATGTAGCCCAAATCCAGCAGGCCGGCGAAGCCAACCACCACATTGAGGCCGAGCGCGAGCATCACGTACAGCATCGCGAAGTCGAGCACGCGGACCCAGTAGTTGCCGCCGGCCGAGCCGATGATCATCGGCGCCGCGATCACGAAGATCGCGGTGATGATGCCGACGGTCAGCGTCTTCGTCAGGTTCTTTTCAGGGATGAGCGTCGTGGACGGCTCGATCGGTTGAATTGAGGTCATGTCTGTTTTCTCCCGGGATCAGGCGCGATCCGCAACACGTTCGCCAAGCAGGCCCGACGGACGGAACACCAGCACGATGATCAGCACGATGAAGGCGAACACGTCCTGATAGTTACTACCGAACACACCGCCGGTGAGGTTGCCGATATAGCCGGCGCCCAACTGTTCGATCAGGCCGAGAATCACGCCACCCACCATCGCGCCGCCGAGATTGCCGATACCGCCCAGCACCGCCGCGGTAAAGGCCTTCAGGCCGGGGATGAAGCCCATATAGAAGTGTGCGTTGCCGTATTCCGACGCGATCATCACGCCGGCCAGAGCGGCGAGCGCCGAGCCGATCATGAAGGTGGCCGAGATCACGAAGTTCGGGTTCACGCCCATCAGCGAGGCATTGCCCGGGTTCTCGGCGATCGCCCGCATGGCGCGACCGAGCTTGGTCTTGTGCACCAGCAGCAGCAGGCCGCCCATCACGAGGAACGCCACCACGATGATCACGATTTCAGTCATCGAGATCACGGCGCCAGGCGTCGTGTCGGTGGCCTTGATCACGTTGAGCGGGTCGGTGGGCAACAGCTGCGGGAACGGCAGCGGGTTGCGCGACCAGATCATCATGGCCAGCGTCTGCAGCAGGATCGACACGCCGATCGCGGTGATCAGCGGTGCGAGACGCGGCGCTTTACGCAACGGCCGGTAGGCCACGCGCTCGATCGTGTAGCCGACTGCCGCGCACACAATGGCCGCGATGATCAGCGCGATGATGAGCGTCGGCACATTGCCGAGGCCAGGGAAGTGGTTCTGAAGCACGCCTATGGCTGAGAGCGCAACCATCGCGCCCACCATCAACACATCGCCGTGAGCGAAGTTGATGATGCCCAAGATGCCGTAAACCATCGTATAGCCCAGTGCGATGATGGCGTAAACGCTGCCAAGCACCAGCCCGTTGAGGACCTGCTGGATGAAAATATCCATTTAATGCTCCTTAGCCCGTGCGACTGGATTCGCGTTCTTCATCAGCCGGTGGGCGGTGATGCGGTACGCCAATCTCAACGGCACTGCGGGTACTGATGTAAAAGACCGGTAAGGGTTATCCGCTGCCGGTTCGCCTTGGCGACTGGATGACAGTCGCGGGCTTGCCTTGGACGGATGCAAAAACGGCACCGTTGGGTGGTTTCGGTGCCGTCAGGCTGAACGTCCCGTCATCACATCTTCACGACGTCGAGAACTGCTTTTTTGCCGTCCTTGAAGTCGTAAAGCGTAATGGCGCCCTCTTTCAAATCACCCTTGTCGTCGAACGCGATGTGACCGATTACCCCGTTGTAATCAGTCGACGGCATCGCAGCCAGCACCTTGGGCGCCTCGATCGAATTAGCGCGCTTCATTGCATCGACAATCACGTACACAGCGTCATACGTGAACGGTGCGTAAATCTGCACCGGTGTGTGGAAGCGGTCCACGTACTTCTTCTCGAAGTCCGCTCCCTTGTCCATTTTCGAAAGCGCAAGTCCTGCCTCCGAACAGACCAGGTTTTGCACGGCGGTTCCCGCCAGCTCACCCACCTTGTCGGTACACACACCGTCGCCGCCAAGGATTTTTGCCCTGATACCGAGCGCCGCCGCCTGTTTGGTGAACGGCCCGCCCGTCGCGTCCATGCCGCCGAACATGATCACGTCCGGCTGAACACGCTTGATCTTTTTAAGGACGGCCTGAAACTCCGTAGCCCTGTCATTCGTGGATTCACGCGAGACGATCTTTGCCCCGCTCGCCTGGGCTGCTTTCGCAAACTCGTCGGCCAATCCCTTGCCGTAGACGCTCGAGTCGTCGACGATCGCGATGCGTTTCGCGTTAAGCACCTTCGTTGCGTAGTTGGCAAGCGCCGGCCCTTGCTGGGCATCGGTCGCGACCACACGATAAGTCGTCTTGAAACCTTGTTGCGTATAACCCGGGTTCGTCGACGACGGCGAGATTTGCACGATACCGGCATCGCTATAGATCTTCGACGCAGGAATCGAGACGCCCGAATTCAAGTGGCCGACCACGGCGACGACGTGATCGTCGACGAATTTTTCAGCGACCGCCGTTCCCGTTTTCGGGTCCGCGGCGTCGTCTTGTGCGTCGAGCTCCAACTGAATCTTGTGGCCGTCGATGGTCAAACCCTGTGTGTTGATTTCATCAACCGCCAAACGCGCGCCGTTTTCATTGTCTTTACCGAGGTGAGCAATGGGGCCCGTCAATGGGGCCGCATGACCGATCTTGACGATAGTCGCTTCGCTCGCCGGTGCCGCCGCGACCGTTGCCGCCGACGCCCCCGCTCCCGCCTCGCCATCCTGTTTCTTGCCGCACGCGGTCAACATCGCAACCGCGGCCGCGATGGACACGGCGTAAGCAAATTTGACTCGCATTAAGTAGGTCTCCTGCGCCTTCCAAAAACTATTGTTCGGGGCCCTAAGGCCTTGAGAACGCGCGCATTGTAACTCCAATTTTGCGACGGGCAATATTGTTGAACCGGCAGGGTTTTCCTGCATTGCAACCTTATTTTGAGAGCGAAATCCGCTAATAGGCGCAACCCGGTTGCGATTATTTTCCGTGCATCAGTTGCACCAGCGCTGCACCCAATCGCATCAAGTGTTGCGGCGAATTCCCTTGACGCCCGATTGCACCGCGCTTCGCGTTAAGTATTACGTTTCCAGCAATATCGAGACGCACGCACTATCTTAGTGCGTCAAAAAACCGCGCAGCCCGTTTAGGTCTTATAAAACGGGGACGCATCACTTATAAATCTATAAAAAACCGGATCACATTTCAAAGAAATTTGTGCGAGAGGACACCAAATTCAGCACTTTTTTATGATCTGGCACTTTATTTAGTGCGAGCTTGCGGAAGTTTGAAGATAAAAAAAGCGCGCCCTCGGGCGCGCTTTTCTTCTAGCAGTCGGCGATTGATCGTCAGGCCGGCAAACCCAGCCCGCGCGGCAACGGAAACGCTATGTTTTCCTCGATGCCGTCCAGCGCGCGCACGTTGCGCACGCCAAGCTCACGCAGCCGGGCGATCACCGCCTGCGCCAGCACCTCCGGCGCCGAGGCGCCGGCCGTCACGCCGATGCGGCGTTTGCCCTCGACCCAGACCGGATCGATCTGGTCGGGCGAGTCCACCATATAGGCCGGCACACCGAGCTTTTCCGCCAACTCGCGAAGCCGGTTGGAGTTTGAACTATTCGGGCTGCCGACCACGATCACGACGTCGCACTGCGGCGCCATGAACTTCACCGCGTCCTGGCGGTTTTGCGTCGCGTAGCAGATGTCCTGCTTCTTCGGCTCGCGGATGGACGGGTATTTGGCCTTCAGGGCGCCGATGATCTCGGCGGCGTCGTCGACCGACAGCGTGGTTTGCGTGACGAAGGCGATCCGCTCCGGGTCGGCCAGTTGCAAGGCCTGCACGTCTTCGATGTCTTCCACCAGATGCATGCCCTCACCCGCCTGGCCCATCGTGCCTTCGACTTCAGGATGGCCTTTGTGGCCGATCATGACGATGTCGAAGCCGTCCTGGCGCATCTTCGCGACTTCGATATGCACCTTGGTGACGAGCGGACAGGTGGCGTCGTACACGCGCAGCCCGCGCGACTCGGCTTCCGAACGCACAGCCTTGGACACACCGTGCGCGCTGAAAATCACCGTATTGCCGGGCGGCACTTCTTCCAGCCGCTCGATGAAGATCGCGCCCTTCTTGCGCAGATCCTCGACAACGTAGGCGTTATGGACGATTTCGTGACGCACGTAGATCGGCGAGCCGTGCAGCTTGATAGCCCGCTCGACGATCTCGATCGCCCGGTCGACGCCGGCGCAGAACCCGCGCGGCTGCGCCAGCAGGATCTCGGTTTCAGCAAGAGTCGTATCCGTGATGCTCATGTTTACAGAATCCCGATGATTTTGACTTCAAACGCCAGCGCCTGGCCGGCAAGCGGGTGGTTGAAATCGAACAGGGCCGACGTTTCGCCGACTTCTTTCAGGACGCCGGCGTAGCGGCCGCCACCTGGCGCGTTGAATTCGACCAGGTCGCCCGGCGAAAAATCCTCGCCGATCATGCTGTTTTCCCACAGCGTGGCCAGCGACACGCGCTGGATCAATTCCGGATTGCGGGGACCGAACGCCTGCCCTGGCGCTAGCTGAAAGGTCGAATGGTGGCCCACCTTCAAACCTAGCAGAATATCTTCGAGTGGCGGCGCCAATTGGCCGGCGCCGAGCAGCAGCGTGGCGGGTTTGTCGTTAAACGTATTGATGACTTCGGCGCCATCGGCAAGGGAAAGCCGGTAGTGCAGCGTCACGTGTGAACCGGGTTTCACTTCGGAAATGTCGATGATGCTCATGCAATGCTCGCTCAGTCGAAGCGCGCTGCACGCGTGCGCCGCTGGCGCAGTCGACGCGTGTGGCAAACCGTCGGGGTGCCGTGCGCAAAGCGTCTATTGTAAGCCACATAGCGGGCGGCGGCTTGCGTCCGTGGCGCCCCCAACCCGAAGCGGAGGACACTCTATATATGGCAGATCACGCCACCCTATTCGACGAGGCAACCCCTGAAACGGCCGCCCCCGAGCCGCCGGCGCCCAATGTAGCGGCTTGCGGCGAGCCCGCGTCCCCGCCGCTCCTGCGGGGTAAATGGCTAAAAAACGACATGCCGCGCGAGCGGCTGCTCGAACAGGGGCCCGGCGTGCTTTCGGATACCGAGATGATCGTGCTGATACTCGGCTCCGGCCTGCCCGGCCACGACGTCTTCAGTGTCGCGCGCGCGTTGCTCGACCGTTTCGGCTCGCTGCGCGCGATGCTCGACGCGACCTACACGGATTTCGACGGCCTGCGCGGCATCGGCCCGGCGAAAAAGGCGCAGCTGCTGGCCATCATGGAAATGGCGCGGCGCTCGCTGGTCGAAAAAATGCGCTCGCGCTCGCTGATGAATTCACCCGAAGCCGTGGAAAACTACCTGCGCCTGCGGATCGGCGGCCGTCCGCAGGAAGTTTTCGTGTCGCTTTTCCTCGACGCCCGGCATCGGCTGATACGCTGCGAAGAAAGCGCGCAGGGCACGCTCACGCGCATGGCCGTGTATCCGCGCGAGATCGTGCGGCGCGCGCTGAGCCTGAATGCAGCCAGCCTGATCGTCGCGCATAATCACCCTTCCGGCGCCGTCCAGCCGAGCGCGAGCGACAGCCGTCTGACGCGCACGCTGCGCGACGCCCTCACACTGATCGACGTACAACTGGTCGATCACCTGGTGATCGGCACGGACAGCGTCTACTCCTTCGCCCGCGCCGGCTGGCCGTGAGACGGCACGAACCAGGGCCGCGCAGACGTTGCGCCGTGTCCGGCATCGCAAATAAGGTTTGATTTTGCGGCTTTTTTTCCGCTATAATTCCGGTTTGCCTATTTCCAACCCCCTGTTCCGAAGCCACCAAGGCGTTCCGGAAAGGAAACGTGCCTGAATTTCAGCGCGGCTCTTTTCGGGAAACTTTCACGGCGTTCGAACTCAGAATTAGCGTATTAGGAGTGCTCTCATGGCACGCGTATGCCAAGTAACTGGGAAAGCGCCGATGAGCGGCAACAACGTTTCCCACGCGAACAACAAAACCAAGCGCCGGTTCCTGCCGAACCTGCAAAACCGCCGCATTTGGGTGGAAAGCGAAAACCGTTGGGTGCGTCTGCGCGTTTCGAACGCCGGCCTGCGCCTGATCGACAAGAACGGTATCGACGCTGTGCTCGCAGATCTGCGCGCACGCGGTGAAGCCTAAGGAGTAAATCATGGCGAAAGGCGCACGCGACAAGATCAAGTTGGAATCGACCGCAGGCACGGGTCACTTCTACACGACGACCAAGAACAAACGCAACATGCCTGAAAAGATGCTGATCAAGAAGTTTGATCCGGTCGTTCGTAAGCACGTTGAGTACAAGGAAACCAAGATTAAATAAATCTTGGCTCCTGCCTGACGAAGGCAAAAGACATGCAAAAAAGCCTCGCACTCGTGCGAGGCTTTTTTGTTTTCAGCGTTCGCATGTTTCTGCTTTTGAGTTTCTACTTCTGTTTATTCGCCAACGCGAACAGTCTTATGTCGTTCGGCCAGCTTTCCCTCATCCGTCGCGGCGCGTATCCTTTCTCGTTTTAGCGGCGAGCAAATGGCACGCCGTCACCGCAAAACGAAAGACGGAGATGTAGGCAATGGAATTCGATGTGGCGATTGTCGGTAGCGGTCTGGCTGGTTTGAGCGTCGCGCTCAATCTGGCGGAGACCCGGCGGGTGGCAGTGGTCGCCAAGCGATCGATGACCGAAGGCGCGAGCGACTGGGCGCAAGGCGGCATCGCCGCAGTTCTGGATTCGGCGGACAGCATCGAAAATCACGTGCGCGATACGCTGATCGCCGGCGGCGGGCTGTGCGACGAAGCGGCAACGCGCTTTATCGTCGAACACGGGCGTGCGGCGATCGAATGGTTGATCGAACAAGGCGTGCCGTTCACCAAGGACGACGCCGCCGAGCTCGGTTTCCATCTGACGCGCGAAGGCGGCCATAGCCATCGCCGGATCATTCATGCTGCCGATGCAACGGGCCATGCCGTGGTGGCCACGCTCAGCGAGCGGGTGCGCCGTCACCCGAACATCACGCTGCTCGAAGATCACTACGCCATCGATCTGATCACGTCCGACCGCCTCGGCTTGCCAGGACGTCGTTGTCACGGCCTGTACGCGCTCGATCTGCAAAGCGGGCGCACCGTCACGATCGAGGCGCCCCACACCGTGCTCGCCACTGGGGGCGCGGGCAAGGTCTACCTCTACACCACGAATCCCGACACTGCGACGGGCGACGGCATCGCGATGGCGTGGCGGGCCGGCTGCCGCGTGTCGAATATGGAGTTCATCCAGTTCCATCCAACCTGCCTGTTCCATCCGTACGCGAAGTCCTTTCTGATTTCGGAGGCGGTGCGCGGCGAAGGTGGCATTCTCAAACTGCCGGACGGCACCCGCTTCATGCCGAATCACGACGAACGCGCCGAACTCGCGCCGCGCGACATCGTCGCGCGTGCGATCGACTTCGAAATCAAGAAGCGTGGCATCGATTGTGTGTATCTCGACATCAGCCATCAGCCGCCTGAATTCCTGCGTGAACACTTCCCGACGATTCTGGCGCGCTGCCAGGAATTCGGCATCGACATCACCAAGCAAGCGATTCCGGTCGTGCCGGCCGCGCACTATACGTGTGGTGGCGTCGTAACCGATCTGGCGGGCCGCACGGATCTGGCCGGCCTCTATGCGGTGGGTGAGACGTCATGCACGGGTCTGCACGGCGCGAACCGGCTTGCCAGCAATTCCCTGCTCGAGTGCCTCGTGATCGGACGCTCCGCGGCGCAGGCTATCGAGGAAGAAGGGTTTAGCGCCGCCGTCCACGCACCGCTGCCCGATTGGGACGAAAGCCGCGTGTCCGATCCGGATGAGGAGGTCGTGGTTGCCCACAACTGGGACGAACTGCGCCGGCTGATGTGGAATTACGTCGGTATCGTACGGACCGACAAACGGCTCGCGCGCGCGAAGCACCGGCTCGCCCTGCTGCGCGACGAAATCCACGAGTACTACGCGAACTTCAAGGTGAGCCGCGACCTGCTCGAATTGCGCAATCTGGTGGACGTGGCATCGTTGATCGTCGAAGGCGCGCGTTCGCGGCGTGAAAGCCGCGGCCTGCACTTCAGCCGTGACTGGCCGGCCACCTTACCCAAGGCGCTGCCGACGGTGCTCTCACCGGAGCATGTGCGCAACCGCAACGTGTGATCGAGACGAACTGAAACGAAAAGGCCATCGCCGAAATGAACTGGCGATGGCCTTTTTTGCTTGAATGCTGCTGATTGCGGGCTTGGGCGTCAGACGATCCGCATCGAGTAATCCGTTGCGCGCACGTCTTTGGTCAGCGCGCCGATCGACACGCGATCGACACCGGTTTCCGCGATCGTACGCACCGTATCGAAGTTCACGCCGCCCGATACCTCCAGCACCGCGCGCCCCGCTGTGATGCGCACCGCTTCGCGCATGGCATCGAACGAGAAATTGTCCAGCAGAATGGATTGCGCGCGGTGCGCCAGCGCGGTCTCCAACTGTTCGAGCGTCTCGACTTCGATCTGGATCGAGACCCCAGCATTCAGCGCCAATGCCGCGTCCATCGCCGCGCCCACGCCGCCGGCCGCGGCAATGTGGTTTTCCTTGATGAGGATGCCGTCGTACAGCGCGAGCCGTTGATTCGCCCCACCGCCGACGCGCACCGCGTACTTCTGCGCGAGCCGCAAGCCCGGCAAGGTCTTGCGCGTGTCGAGAATGCGTGTGCGGGTATGTGCGACCGCATCGACATAACGGCGCGTCGCACTCGCCACGCCCGACAGCAGTTGCAGAAAGTTCAGCGCGTTGCGTTCCGCGGTCAACAATGCGCGAACGGGCCCGCGCATTTCGCAAACCGTTGTGTCGGCCGTCATTAGCTCGCCTTCGCGATAGCGCCACTGGACTTCGATACGCGGATCGACCTGGCGCATCACTGCTTCAAACCACGGCACGCCGCACAGCACGGCATCTTCGCGCACGATGATGCGTGCATCGCGCACGTCGTCCGCGGGAACGAGGCGGCCTGTCTGGTCGCCCGCGCCGACGTCTTCGGCCAGTGCATCGGTCACATTGCGCGCCAAAGCGGCGTCGAATGCCTCGCCGTATTGCGCGTGAATTTCAGCGAATAGCGGCGACACCGCTTCGAGCTTGTTGCTTTCTACCGCGCCCATCAAGCCGCCCCCACATTCGAATACAGTTGCGTGTCGCGCGCGAGATCGCCACTCGCTTGCACCCGCTTCTTGTGGCGCGCCGCGAAGTCCAGCATCCGGTCGATCGGCAGACGCGCCCGCTCGCCGATCGCGCGATCGACGAAAATTTCGTTGTGGCCGCGCTCGAGCACTTCGGCAAGATTCGCGAGGCCGTTCATCGCCATCCACGGACAATGCGCGCAGCTCTTGCAAGTCGCGCTGTTGCCGGCCGTCGGCGCGGCAATCAAGGTCTTGCCGGGTGCGGCGAGTTGCATCTTGTGCAAAATGCCGAGATCGGTCGCCACGATGAAATGCGTCGCGTCGAGTTTTTGCGCCGCGTCGATCAATTGCGTGGTCGATCCGACCACGTCCGCTTGCGCAACCACGTTAGCCGGCGACTCCGGATGCACCAACACTTTCGCGCCCGGATATTCGGCACGCAGCAGATCGAGTTCGATACCTTTGAATTCGTCGTGCACCAGACATGAACCCTGCCACAGCAGCATGTCCGCGCCGGTCTTGTTCTGGATATAGCTGCCGAGGTGCCGGTCCGGCGCCCAGATGATCTTTTCGCCGCGCGCATGCAGATCGGCAACGATCTCAAGGCCTATCGACGACGTCACCATCCAGTCCGCGCGCGCCTTCACCGCCGCGCTCGTGTTCGCATACACGACCACCGTGCGATCCGGATGCGCGTCGCAGAAAGCCGAGAATTCATCGACCGGACAGCCGAGATCAAGCGAACAGGTCGCGTCGAGATCCGGCATCAGAATGCGCTTGTCCGGACTCAGAATTTTCGCGGTCTCGCCCATGAAGCGCACACCCGCGACAACCAGCGTCTGCGCCGCGTGATCGCGCCCGAAGCGCGCCATCTCCAGCGAGTCGGCCACGCAGCCGCCGGTCTCGTCGGCCAGCTCCTGCAATTCCGCATCGACATAATAGTGCGCGACGAGCACCGCCTTCTCGCGCTCGAGCAATGCGCGGATGCGTGCCTTCAGCGCCACCTTCTCCTCCGCCGACGGCATGTCGGGCACCTTCGCCCATGCCTGCCCGATCCCGCAGGTTGTACCCTGCGCCTGCGGCCGGTCGTATTCCACGGCCCTGATCGCCTGCTGATCCATGATCTCCTCTGCCTTCGCTCTGCCGCCGCGGACTGTCAATCGCGTGTCATTGCAGTTTCCGCGGCCCAAAAAGCAAAACCCCGCCAACGCGGGGTTTTGTGACGTACTGAGATTTTAATGGATTTCGCTATCAGGCATAACGACGCAGTCGCATCGCAAACTCTTGCAGCGCTTTAATACCGCTCTGCTCAGCGCGATGACACCAGTCCTGCAACTGGATCAGCAACTGGTCGCGCGATGCATTCGAGCGCTCCCACATGGCGGCGAGCTCGTTGCGCATGTCGATGTAGGTCTTAAGCTTCTGGCTGTTCGCGAAGATTTGCGGCAGCTGGCGTTTCTGCGGCTCGTCGAGACCCGCTTCTTCCTTGTGGAACCAGCTACGCGCGCCGCGCATGACCTGATACTTCTCACGCGCGCCGACTTCCTTCAAATGCGCCAGTT
Source organism: Paraburkholderia sp. NPDC080076 (assembly GCF_050281145.1). Lineage (NCBI taxonomy): Bacteria > Pseudomonadati > Pseudomonadota > Betaproteobacteria > Burkholderiales > Burkholderiaceae > Paraburkholderia > Paraburkholderia sp. NPDC080076. The sequence goes on from NZ_JBNNWQ010000004.1 coordinate 748,357, forward strand.
CCTGACGATACGCGCGCTTGAGCGCCTTGCCGTAACGTGCCATCACTTCGTAGCGGTTGGCCAGCACGGCTTGCAGCGTGTCCTGATCGAGCACCATCTTGCCAGTGGTCAGACGCGGCGTGGGCGCCACCTTCTTCACCTTGGCCAGACGGAATGCCGACATGATGCGGATGTACATCCAGCCGATGTCGAACTCGTACCACTTGTTCGACAGCTTGGCCGACGTCGCATACGTGTGGTGATTGTTGTGCAACTCTTCGCCGCCGATGATGATGCCCCACGGGAAGATGTTGGTGCTGGCATCCGACGAGTTGAAGTTGCGGTAGCCCCAGAAGTGCGCGAGGCCGTTGACCACGCCGGCGGCCCAGAAGGGGATCCACACCATCTGCACAGCCCAGATCGTCAGACCGACGACGCCGAACAGCGCGACGTTCAGCACCATCATCAGGCTCACGCCGAGGATCGGGTACTTGGTGTAGACGTTGCGTTCCATCCAGTCGTTCGGCGTGCCGTGACTGAACTTGCGCATCGTTTCTTCGTTTTTCGCTTCGACGCGATAGAGTTCCGCGCCTTCGAGCAGCACCTTCCAGATGCCGCGCGTTTGCGGGCTGTGCGGATCTTCTTCGGTCTCGCACTTGGCGTGGTGCTTACGGTGAATCGCGGCCCACTGGCCGGTCAACATGCCCGTGGTCATCCACAGCCAGAAGCGGAAAAAATGACTGACGATCGGATGCAGCTCCAGCGCGCGGTGCGCCTGGCAGCGATGCAGATAGACCGTCACGCCGATGATCGTGATGTGCGTCGCGATCGCCGTGTACAGCACAAGTTGCCACCACGAGAAGTGCAACAGACCGTGGGCAAGGAAATCGAGCAAAGAATTCAACAAGGCAATTTACCTGTGGAACGAGAGACACCAGACACACGCAAAATGCGCATGTCAAGAAAGTGAAAGCATACAGCGGGATTGGACGACATTCTACTTGAACCGTTCCAAGTGTTTGTAACAAATAGGGATTTTTTGTGCGGCATCAACAGAAGGAACGCGCCGAAGGTCTTTCTAAGACCCACTGGCGCGCTCAAAGTGCCCGTCAGCGCGCGCTGTCGGACGGATTGACTGCCGGCGCGGTCATTGTTACCGGCCGCGGCATGGCGTCGCTCATGTTGCCGACGATTCGCACTTCGCGTTGCGCGAGGGGAATCGAGATGTCGTGCTCGGAGAACAGACGCCAGATATTGCGGTTGACGGCCGAGCGCACGCCCGAGGTTCCGGTGGCCGCGTCCTCGATCCAGAAACCTAGTTCGAGATTGATGCCGTCTGAGCCGAAACCCGCCAGATAAGCTGTCGGCGCCGGCTCCTGCAGCACGCGCGGTACGCCCTGAGCGGCCTGCGCAAGCAGCGCCATGGCCTGCTCGACGTCGGACGTGTACGCGACCTGCACGGCCGCCTTCGCATGGCCGCGCGTCAGGTACGACGACTGGTTCTGCACCACGTCCGTGATCAGTTTTTCGTTCGGAATCAGCGTTTCGATGCCGTCCAGCCCGCGCACCACGGTGTAGCGCGTGCGAATCTGCGTGACCATGCCCTGCAGGCCCCCCACGTTGATCGTGTCGCCAATGCGCAGCGAGCGGTCGATCAGGATGATGAAGCCCGACACGTAATTGCTGGCGATCTTCTGCAGGCCGAAGCCGAGACCGACGCCCAGCGCGCCGCCGAACACGCCCAGCACCGTGATATCGATGCCGACCAGCGACAGGCTGATCAGCACCGCCGCCAGCACGAACGCCGCCCGGCCGACCCGCGCCACCACCACCTTCAGGTTGGCATCGAGCGTCTTCGAGCGCATCAGGCGGTCTTCGAAGGTTGAGCCGAGCCACATCGCGACGATCATCGTCACGCACACCCACAGCAGGCCCGAGATGAGCGAGAGCAGCGTCAGATGCGCGTTGGCGACGCTGAAATGGACCCCCGCCATCCATGTGATCACGTCGTCCTGGATGCCCATCACCGTGAGCACCATGCCGATCCAGACCACCGTCGAGACGATCCTCTCGACGAGGAACAGCAACGGGTGCGTCTCGCCGTCGTGGCTGAACACCCGTCGCGCGAAGAAAAACACGATGTAAATCAAGCCGATGCCGAAGAGCGGCACCAGCGCCAGATCGAGCAGCGCGGTATGCATGAACTGGCCGGTGATCGACCGCGCAAGCCACACGAGGGCCGCGCCGATCAACGGGAAGAACGCGCGGTTCAGGCTTTCGGCGCCGAAGCGCAGCGTCTGGTAACGCGTCTGGCGGCGCAGATCCAGCGCACGGCGCAACACGCGCGCGAGCAGCCACGCGATCGCGAGCGTCGCGACCAGCACGCCGACCTGCCACAGCATCACGGGCTGGCCGAAGTCGCGTGCGAGGTCGCTGAACATATGAGGAAAAAGACGGTTTTGCATGATGTCGCCGAAATCGCCGGCGCACGGCCGGGTCCAGGAATCGAACCCGCGCGCCGGCAAAAGCCTGTTGCGCTTAGCTCTGGCGTTCCAGCACGGCGGCGAAGAAGCCGTCGGTTGCGTGGCGATGCGGCCACAGCGAAAGGTAATCGCCCATTTCCAGATCGATGCGCTGCTCGGCCAGCACGTCGCGTGCGGGCACCAGCGCGAAATCCGGATGGTCGGCGAGGAACTGCTGCACCACCGCTTCGTTTTCCGCTTCCAGAATCGAGCAGGTGGCGTAGACGAGGCGGCCGCCCTTCTTCACCAAACGCGCGGCGCTGGCCAGAATCGACGCCTGCTTCGGCGCCAGTTCGGCCACCGATTCCGGCGACTGCCGCCACTTCAGGTCCGGGTTGCGGCGCAGCGTGCCCAAGCCGCTGCACGGTGCGTCGACCAGCACGCGGTCGATCTTGCCCGCGAGCCGCTTGATCTTGGCGTCGTGTTCACTGTCGATCAGCACCGGATTCACGTTCGACAAACCGCTGCGCGCAAGGCGCGGCTTGAGCTTGGCGAGGCGCCGCTCGGAGATGTCGAACGCATAGAGCCGGCCGGTGGAGCGCATCGCCGCGCCCAGCGCCAGCGTCTTGCCACCCGCGCCCGCGCAGAAGTCGACGATCATTTCGCCGCGTTTGGGCGCGACCAGCGAGCACAACAGCTGGCTGCCTTCGTCTTGCACTTCGAGCCAGCCGTGCTGGAACGCGTCGAGCTTGGTGAGCGGCGGCTTGCCGACCACGCGCACGCCGAATGGCGCGAACGGCGTCGCGCCGCCCTCGATGCCGGCCTTCGATAGCGCGTTCAACACGTCGTCGCGACTCGCCTTGATCGGGTTCGCGCGCAGATCCAGCGGCGCCGGATAGTTCAGCGCGGCGGCCAGTTGCGCCAGTTCCTCGGGCTCGAAGCGCTTGCTGAGCGCCTGATAGATCCAGTCGGGCAGATTCAGGCGAATCCGCAACGGCAGGCTCTCCGGGTCGATCTTCGACACGTGTTCGAGCCAGCTCAACTCCTGTTCCGACACGAACGGCTTGAGCGCGTTACGCCCCGCCGTCTGCATCAGACCGAGCAGCGCCATGCGGCGCGCCGGGCTGCCGGCGCCGCCTTCGGCCAGATGGGCGAATTCCATCCGGCGACGCAGCACCGCGAAAACGGCCTCGGCGATCACGCCGCGTTCGCCGTGCCCGAGCTTCGGATGCGCGCGGAAGAAACGGCTCGTGGTAGCGTCGGCGGGGCCGTTGAGTCTTAGGACTTCAGCCAACAAAGTCTCAGTTTGTCCAATCAAAAAACCATGCAATCTCATGCGCCCTCTCCGGCGGTGTGACCGGCAAAGAGCCATTGCGGCTCCGGCGGCGTAAGCGTGACACGCAGGCCATCCAGAGCAAGACGCCCTTCGACGAACCAGCGCACCGCGCGTGGATAAATGATGTGTTCGGTTGCCAGCACGCGTTCGGCGAGCATGGCTGGGGTGTCGCCTGTTTCCACGGGAACCGCCGACTGCGCGACGATCGGCCCGTGATCGAGTTGCGACGTGACAAAATGCACGGACGCGCCGTGCAGCCGCACGCCCGCGTCGAGCGCCTGCTGATGGGTTTTCAGTCCCGGAAAGCTCGGCAGCAGCGACGGATGCACGTTCAGCATGCGCCCGGCGTAATGATCGACGAAACCGGCTGTCAGCACTCGCATGAATCCAGCGAGCACCACCAGGTCGGGGGCGAAACTATCGATTTCTTTGGCGAGCGCGGCGTCGAAGCTGTCTCGGTCCGGAAACTGGCGGTGGTCGACCACCGCCGTGGCAATACCGTGCGACGCCGCGAACGCAAGCCCCGCGGCATCAGGACGGTTGGCAATCACGGCGGCGACTTGCGCCGGCCAGGCCTCGTCCGAGCAGGCTCGAACGATGGCTTCCATGTTGCTTCCCCGTCCGGAAATCAGGATGACGAGTTTTTTCATCCGCGGATTTTATCATTCGGGGACACCGAAACCGCGACGCGCCGCCGTCCACTGCGCTGAACGTTTATAATCGTTTGTTTTGCGGCACTCCGCCCGCTCCACCTCAAACCCGCTATCGTGAGAGTCTTCCGCGGTCTTCCCAATGCTGAAAGCCGTGCGCCTTGCGCACTGACCATCGGCAACTTCGACGGTGTCCACCGCGGCCATCAGGCGTTGCTCGCCCACGTGCGCGCCGCCGCCGATGCACGCGGCCTGCCCGTCTGCGTGATGACCTTCGAGCCGCACCCGCGCGAGTTCTTCAACCCGGCGGGCGCGCCGCCGCGTATCGCCATGCTGCGCGACAAGCTCGAGGCGCTGCGCACCAACGGCGTCGACCGGGTGGTGGTCGAGCACTTCAACCACACGTTCGCGAGCCAGTCGCCGGACACGTTCGTCGAACGGATCATCGTCAACGGGCTGCACGCGCGCTGGGTCATGATCGGCGACGACTTCCGCTACGGCGCGAAGCGCGCGGGCGACTTCGGATCGCTCAAGGCCGCGGGGCAGCAATACGGTTTCGAAGTCGAGCAGATGGCCACCGTCGCCGATCCGTCGGGCGCGCGCATTTCCAGCTCGGGCGTGCGCGCCGCGCTGGTGGCGGGCGACCTCGACTCGGCGCGCGCCGCGCTGGGCCGCGACTATCTGATCAGCGGCCATGTCGTGCACGGCATGAAGCTCGGCCGCGATCTCGGTTTTCCCACGCTCAATCTGCCGATCGCCCACAAGCGTCCGGCGCTCGCGGGCATTTTCGTGGTGCGCGTGCACGGCGTGGCGGACGAACCGCTGCCGGGCGTCGCGAGCCTCGGCCTGCGCCCCACGGTGGATGATTCCGGCCGCGTGCTGCTCGAAGTTCACCTGCTCGACTGGCACGGCGACGCGTATGGCAAACTCGTGCGCGTCGAATTCCTGAAGAAGCTGCGCGACGAGGAAAAGTACGTCGACCTCGAAACGCTAACCGCCGCCATCAAGCGCGACGTCGTCAACGCGCGCGCGTGGTTCGCGGCCGTCGGCGCCGACACGCCGGGCAGCCGCTCCACCGGCTTCTCCACCTCGGCCACTGATCGAATTAGATAACCGCCGTGGTCCGTGCAGGCGCTCAGGCGCCGCGTGTGTGGACCCTCGCCGCGCGCATCGAAAGGCGTCCGTGGATCACGCGACATGCCTGCCGGGCGCGCCCAACGCCCTCGCGCATCGTGCGCATTCCGCGCCCTGCTGCGCATAGAAAGAATTCACCGCGACCTCATCATGAGCAACAAGAAAGCCGATTCGAAACCGCAGTCACGCTACCCGGTCAACCTGCTCGACACGCCGTTCCCGATGCGCGGCGACTTGCCCAAGCGCGAGCCGCAATGGGTCAAGGAATGGCAGGAACGTAAGGTCTACGAGAAGATCCGCGCCGCCTCCAAGGGCCGCAAGAAGTTCATCCTGCACGACGGCCCGCCGTATGCGAATGGTGACATCCACCTCGGCCACGCGGTGAACAAGATCCTGAAGGACATGATCGTCAAGGCGCGCAATCTGGCGGGCTTCGACGCGGTCTACGTGCCGGGCTGGGATTGCCACGGCATGCCGATCGAAATCCAGATCGAAAAACAGTTCGGCAAGTCGCTGCCGGCCGCCGAAGTCATGCAGAAGGCGCGCGCCTACGCAACCGAGCAGATCGAGAAGCAGAAGGTCGGTTTCCGCCGGCTGGGCGTGCTCGGCGACTGGGACAACCCGTACAAGACCATGAACTTCACGAACGAAGCCGGCGAAATCCGCGCGCTCGCGAAGATCATGGAAAAAGGCTACGTGTTCCGCGGCCTGAAGCCGGTGAACTGGTGTTTCGACTGCGGCTCGGCGTTGGCCGAAGCGGAAGTCGAATACAAGGACAAGACCGATCCGACCATCGACGTACTGTTCAGCTTCGCCGAACCGGAAAAGACCGCGCAAGCGTTCGGTCTGAATGCGCTGCCGCGCAACGAAGGCGGCATCGTAATCTGGACCACCACGCCGTGGACCATCCCCGCCAACCAGGCGCTGAACCTGCATCCGGAAATCGTCTACGCGCTGGTCGACACGCCGCGCGGCCTGCTGATCCTCGCCGAAGAGCGTGTTGAAGCCTGCCTGAAGCTGTACGGCCTGGAAGGCACGATCGTCGCCACCACGCCGGGCGCCAAGCTCGTCAACCTGCGCTTCAACCACCCGCTCGCGTCCGCGCATCCGGGTTACAAGCGCACGGCGCCGGTGTATCTCGGCGACTATGTGACGACCGAAACGGGTACGGGTATCGTGCACTCGTCGCCGGCGTACGGCGTGGAAGACTTCGTGTCGTGCAAGGCGCACGGCATGGCGGACTCGGACATCATCAATCCGGTGATGGGCGACGGCCGTTATATCGAATCACTCGCGCTGTTCGGCGGGCTGTCGATCTGGGCGGCCAACCCGCAGATCGTCGAAGCGCTGCAAGGCGCCGGCTCGCTGATGCGCACCGAGAAGTACACGCACAGCTACATGCACTGCTGGCGCCACAAGACGCCGATCATCTACCGCGCGACGTCGCAATGGTTCGCCGGCATGGACGTGCAGCCGAACGACACCGACAAGACGCTGCGTGAGACCGCGCTCGAAGGCATCGAAAACACCGCCTTCTATCCGGCGTGGGGCAAGCAGCGCCTGTTCAGCATGATCGCCAACCGCCCGGACTGGACGCTGTCGCGTCAACGCCAATGGGGCGTGCCGATGGCGTTCTTCGTGCACAAGGAAACCGGCGAGCTGCATCCGCGTACGCTGGAGTTGCTCGAAGAAGTCGCGCAACGCGTCGAGAAGGCCGGCATCGAAGCCTGGCAAACCCTCGACCCGCGCGAACTGATCGGCGACGACGCCAACATGTACGAAAAGAATCGCGACACGCTGGACGTGTGGTTCGACTCGGGCACCACGCACTGGCACGTGTTGCGCGGCTCGCACAAAGACGAACTGCAATTCCCGGCCGACCTGTATCTGGAAGGCTCGGACCAGCACCGCGGCTGGTTCCACTCGTCGCTGCTGACCGCGTCGATGCTCGACGGCCGTCCGCCGTATAACGCGCTGCTCACGCACGGCTTCACCGTGGACGGCGAAGGCCGCAAGATGAGCAAGTCGCTCGGCAACGGCATCGATCCGCACGAAGTGGCGAACCGCCTCGGCGCGGAAATCATCCGCCTGTGGATCGCGTCGACCGACTATTCGGGCGAGCTGGCGATCTCGGAAGAAATCCTGAAGCGCGTGACGGAAGGCTATCGCCGTATCCGCAACACGCTGCGCTTCCTGCTCGCGAACCTGTCGGACTTCGACTTCGCGCAGCACGCGCGTCCGGTCGAAGACTGGCTCGAGATCGACCGCTATGCGGTGGCGCTGTCGGCGAATCTGCAAAACGACATCCTCTCGCACTACGACAAGTACGAATTCCACCCGGTGGTCGCCAAGCTGCAGACGTTCTGCTCGGAAGACCTCGGCGGCTTCTATCTGGACGTGCTGAAAGACCGTCTGTACACGACCGCGGCGGACTCCGTCGCTCGCCGTTCGGCGCAGACCGCGCTGTATCACATCGCGCACGGCCTGCTGCGTCTGATGGCGCCGTTCCTGTCGTTCACCGCCGAAGAAGCGTGGAAGATCTTCCAGCCGAACAGCGAGACGATCTTCACTGAGACGTATCACGCATTCCCGGCCGTGCCCGAAGCCGGCGTGCTACTCGACAAATGGACGCTCCTGCGCGCCGCGCGCAGCGACGTGACCAAGGCGCTGGAAGAAGCGCGCGTGGCGAACCTGATCGGCTCGTCCTTGCAGGCGGAAGTCGAAATCCGCGCGAGCGGCGCGCGCTATGACGCGCTCACGAGCCTCGGCGACGATCTGAAGTTCGTGCTGATCACGTCGGCGGCGAGCGTCGTGAAGGTCGACAGCGAAGCGGAAGAAGGCGTCGAAGTCATCGCCTCGAAGTATCTGAAGTGCGAACGCTGCTGGCACTACCGCGCGGACGTCGGCGCGAATGCCGAACACCCCACGCTGTGCGGCCGCTGCTTCAGCAATCTGTTCGGCAACGGTGAAATCAGGAGCGCGGCATAATGGCGAGAACCATGTCGAAAACCGCGCCGAAAACATCTGCTGCAAACGGTTCGCTGGCGCCCTGGCTCGGCGTCGCGTTGATCGTCATCCTGTTCGATCAGTTGACGAAAATCGCGGTCCAGAAAGTGTTCGCCTACGGTGTCGCGCATGAGGTCACGTCGTTTTTCAACCTGATCCTCGTGTACAACCGCGGTGCGGCATTCAGTTTTCTCGCGATGGCGGGCGGCTGGCAACGCTGGGCGTTCACCGCGCTCGGCGTCGTGGCCGCGTTGGTGATCTGCTACCTGCTCAAGCGCCACGGCGGGCAGAAAATGTTCTGCACGGCGCTCGCACTGATTCTCGGTGGCGCGCTCGGCAACGTGATCGACCGGCTCGCGTATGGCCACGTGATCGACTTCCTCGATTTCCACGTGCGCACGTGGCACTGGCCGGCGTTCAATCTCGCCGACAGCGCGATCACGATCGGCGCGGTGCTGCTCGTGCTCGACGAACTGCGGCGCGTGCGCGGCTCGCGCTGACCGCGCGCGCTGGCGTTTGCGCACCAGTACGCTTTGAAAGACATGGCGGCGGGGACGCAACGCCTCGCTGCCCGCCACCACGCTTAGTCGGAGGCTTTCGTTGGCAACCGCAGAACTCGCAGGAAAACACCTCGTCCTCGGCATGACGGGCGGCATTGCCTGCTACAAGATCGCCGAACTCACGCGTCTGCTGACCAAGGCCGGCGCGACCGTGCAGGTCGTCATGACCGAAGCGGCCACGCAATTCATCACCCCCGTCACCATGCAGGCGCTCTCGGGCCGTCCGGTCTACATGAGCCAGTGGGACGGGCGCGTGCCGAACAACATGGCGCACATCGACCTGTCGCGTGAAGCGGATGCGATCGTGATCGCGCCCGCCTCCACCGATTTCCTCGCCAAACTCGCGCACGGCATGGCCGACGACCTCCTGTCGACGCTGTGCGTCGCCCGCGATTGTCCGCTGCTGGTCGTGCCGGCCATGAACCGGCAAATGTGGCAGAACCCGGCGACGCAGCGCAACGTCGCGCAATTGCGCGCGGACGGCATCGAAGTGCTCGGACCCGATTCGGGTCCGCAAGCGTGCGGCGAAGTCGGCGACGGCCGCATGCTCGAAGCCGCGGCCACTTACGAAGCGATCGCCTCGTTCTTCTCGCCGAAAATCCTCGCCGGCAAGCGCGTGCTGCTGACCGCCGGGCCGACGTTCGAGCCGCTCGATCCGGTACGCGGCATCACCAATCGCTCCAGCGGCAAGATGGGATTCGCGCTGGCGCGCGCCGCGCAACAGGCCGGCGCCGAAGTCCACCTGATCGCCGGCCCCGTCGCACTGGAGACGCCGTGGGGCGTATTCCGCCAGGACGTGCAAACCGCGCAGCAAATGCATGACGCGGTGATGCGCTCGGTCGCGGACGCCGACATTTTCATCGGCGTGGCCGCGGTGGCCGACTGGCGCGTCGATCACGCCAGCGAGCACAAGATCAAGAAGACCGCCGAGCGCGCGCTGCCGAGCTTCACCTTCGTCGAAAATCCGGACATTCTGGCCTCGGTGGCGAAACTGCCGCATCCGCCGTTCGTGGTCGGCTTCGCCGCCGAAAGCGGCGATCTGGAAGTTCACGGCGAAGAAAAGCGCGTGCGCAAAAATGTGCCGCTTCTGATCGGCAATCTCGGCCCACTGACTTTCGGCCTCGACGACAACGAAGTGATCCTGTTCGAAGCAGGCGGCGCGACGAAGCTGCCACGCGCCGACAAGCAGACGCTCGCGCGCGCTCTGATCGCGGAGATCGCCAGGCGTCTGCCCGACACAAGTCTGATTCGCTGAGCCATGCGCGCGACGCGTCAGCGCAGTCGCCACGCGTCGCACTAGCGAATGGAATCAACTGGAGCGGTACTGCCATGACGCGACTATCCGTACTCGATCAAACGCCGGTGATCGCCGAGCACTCGGTGGCGGACGCGATTGCCGCCACGGTCGAACTCGCGCAGCTCGCCGACGACCTCGGCTATACGCGTTACTGGTGCGCCGAGCATCACGGGCTGCGCGGCGTGTCGAATCCCTGCCCCGAGGTGATGCTCGCGCGGCTCGGCAGCGTGACCCAACACATTCGACTGGGCTCCGGCGGCGTGATGCTGCCGTACTACAGCCCGTTCAAGGTCGCCGAGCAATTCATGATGCTCGAAGCGCTGTTCCCCAATCGCATCGATCTGGGCGTGGGACGCGCGCCGGGTGGCGACATGCGCACGGCGCAAGCAGTCGCTGCCGGCGACTACAATCGCGGCGATATCTTTCCGCAGCAGGTGGCCGATCTGCTCGGTCTGATGCACGGCACCTTGCCCGCCGATCACATCGCGAGCGGCGTGCTGCTGCAGCCGCAAATCGATACGCGTCCGCAACTGTGGATGCTCGGGTCGAGCGAATTCGGCGGCTTGCTGGCGGCGCAACTCGGCATTCCTTTTGCGTTTGCGCACTTCATCAACGCGCATTTCGGGCACCAGGTCGCGCATGCGTATCGTGAGCGCTTCAAGGCCGGCCAGGACATGCAGCAACCGTATCTGGCGGCCGCCGTGTTCGTGATTTGCGCCGACACCGAACAGGAAGCGGCGGATCTGGAGAAAGCCGTCGATCTGCGCCGCGTGCAAATGGCCTATGGCCTGAACGAACCGATCCCGACGATCGAACAGGGCGTCGCGCAGGAATACGGCGAGCGCGAGCGTCTGGTGATCGATCGCGAGAAGCCGCGCAGCATCATCGGCACGCCGGAAACCGTCACCGAGCGGCTGCATGCCTTGCAGGAACAGTTCGAGGCCGACGAACTGATCGTGCTCACCGTTGCGGGCAGCTACCGCGCCCGTTTGCGCTCCTATGAACTTCTCGCCGAAGCGTTCCAGCTCGAACGCCCGGCCTCCACTTCTTAACCTTCGAATCTGCATGAAACTCGACCTCAAGATCCTCGACGCGCGCATGCGCGAGCAGCTCCCGGCTTACGCCACCAACGGCAGCGCGGGCCTCGACCTGCGCGCGTGCCTCGACGAACCGTTGACCTTGAAACCCGGCGAAACCGCTTTGGTGCCGACGGGTCTGGCGATTCACGTCGGCGATCCGGGCTATGCCGCGCTGATTCTGCCGCGCTCGGGACTGGGGCATAAGCACGGCATCGTGCTGGGCAATCTGGTCGGGCTGATCGATTCGGATTACCAAGGTCAACTGATGATTTCGACGTGGAACCGCGGCGAGACCACGTTCGTGCTGAATCCGATGGAACGCCTCGCGCAACTGGTGATCGTGCCGGTCGTGCAAGCGGAGTTCAATATGGTCGACGACTTCGAAACCAGCGAGCGCGGCGCCGGCGGATTCGGCAGCACGGGCAAGCATTGATCGATTCGATTGCTTCGGTCTACCGACTGTAACGAGCGTGGATCGAAGCAAAAACGAGCGCACAAAAGAAAACGGCGCGGGGTTAAACCCGCGCCGTTCTGCTTTTTGATGCCGATTCGAACTTTACTCGATTTCCACCGCTTCCGGATTCGGATTACGCGGCGCCGGATGCTCGTCGAAGGTCAACTGCACCTTGTCTTCCGCATCCACATCGACCGAGACGCGGCCGCCGTTCATCAGCTTGCCGAACAGCAACTCGTCGGCCAGTGCACGACGGATCGTGTCCTGGATCAGACGCTGCATCGGCCGCGCGCCCATCAACGGATCGAAACCGTGCTTGGCGAGATGCTTGCGCAGCGCGTCGGTGAAGAGCGCATCGACCTTCTTCTCGTGCAACTGATCTTCCAGCTGCATCAGGAACTTGTCGACCACGCGCATGATGATTTCCTCATCGAGCGAGCGGAAGCTGATCGTTGCGTCCAGACGATTACGGAACTCCGGCGTGAACATGCGCTTGATGTCGACCATTTCGTCGCCGGTTTCGCGACGATTCGTGAAGCCGATCACCGACTTGCCCATCGCCTCGGCGCCCGCGTTCGTCGTCATGATGATGATGACGTTGCGGAAATCCGCCTTGCGGCCGTTGTTGTCCGTCAGCGTGCCGTGGTCCATCACCTGCAGCAGCACGTTGTAGATGTCCGGATGCGCTTTCTCGATTTCGTCGAGCAGCAGCACGCAATGCGGCTTCTTCGTGACAGCTTCGGTCAGCAGACCGCCCTGGTCGAAACCGACATAGCCCGGCGGCGCGCCGATCAAACGGCTGACCGCGTGACGCTCCATGTATTCCGACATGTCGAAGCGAATCAGCTCGATGCCCAGTGTGAACGCCAGTTGCTTCGCCACTTCGGTCTTGCCGACGCCCGTAGGGCCGGAGAACAGGAACGCGCCGATCGGCTTGTCCAGCTTGCCGAGACCCGCACGCGCCATCTTGATCGCGGCCGACAGCGCGTCGATTGCCGGGTCTTGCCCGAACACCACGCTCTTCAGATCGCGATCCAGCGTTTGCAGCTTGCTGCGATCGTCTTGCGACACGCTTTGCGGCGGGACGCGGGCGATCTTCGAGATGATTTCCTCGATCTCGTTCTTGCCGATGGTCTTCTTCTGCTTCGACTTCGGCAGGATGCGTTGCGCCGCGCCCGCTTCGTCGATCACGTCGATCGCCTTGTCCGGCAGATGACGATCCGTGATGAAGCGTGCCGACAACTCAGCCGCCGCCGACAGCGCGCCCGACGAATACTTCACGCCGTGGTGCTCTTCGAAACGCGACTTCAGGCCACGCAGGATCGCCACCGTCTGTTCGACGGTCGGCTCGGTCACGTCGACCTTCTGGAAACGGCGCGACAATGCCGCGTCCTTTTCGAAGATGCCGCGATATTCCGTGAACGTGGTCGCACCGATGCACTTCAAAGTGCCCGACGACAACGCCGGCTTGAGCAGGTTCGACGCGTCCAGCGTGCCGCCCGACGCAGCGCCTGCGCCGATCAGCGTATGAATTTCGTCGATGAACAGGATTGCGTGCGGACGTTCCTTCAATTCTTTGAGGACCGTCTTCAGGCGCTGTTCGAAGTCGCCGCGATACTTGGTGCCGGCGAGCAGCGCGCCCATGTCGAGCGAATACACCTGCGCATCCGCGAGAATGTCCGGCACTTCGCCGCGCGTAATGCGCCACGCGAGACCTTCGGCGATCGCCGTCTTGCCGACGCCGGCCTCACCGACTAGCAGCGGATTGTTCTTGCGGCGGCGGCACAGCACCTGCACCACACGCTCGACTTCCGACTCGCGTCCGATCAGCGGATCGATGCGGCCATCTTTCGCCATCTGGTTCAGGTTCTGGGTGAACTGCGCCAGCGGGGTTTCCTTCTGCGCGGCGGCTTCGTCGGACTCGGCATTCGCGTCGCTCGCTTTCGCGGCGTCCGTGCTGCTCGTCTTGGCGATGCCATGCGAGATGAAATTCACCACGTCCAGACGCGTGACGCCCTGCTGTTGCAGGTAGTACACCGCGTGCGAATCCTTCTCGCCGAAGATCGCAACCAGCACGTTCGCGCCGGTCACTTCCTTCTTGCCATTCGAGGTGGACTGCACATGCATGATCGCGCGCTGGATCACACGCTGGAAACCCAGCGTGGGCTGCGTGTCGACGTCGTCCGTGCCAGGCACGGTCGGCGTGTTGTCATGAATGAAGTTGCGCAGGTTCTGGCGCAGATCCTCGATATTGGCCGCGCATGCACGCAACACCTCCGCCGCTGTCGGATTGTCCAACAGGGCCAGCAAAAGGTGTTCGACCGTTATGAACTCGTGCCGCGCCTGGCGTGCTTCCATGAACGCCATGTGCAGGCTGACTTCCAGTTCCTGGGCAATCATGCTTCCTCCATCACACACTGCAGCGGATGCCCGGCCTGCCGTGCGTGGGTAACGACTTGCTCGACTTTGGTCGACGCGATGTCCCGCGTATAGACCCCACAAACTCCCCTGCCCTCGCGATGCACCTTCAACATTACCTGTGTTGCGGTTTCACGATCTTTATTGAAATATTCCTGCACGATCATCACGACAAATTCCATTGGCGTGAAGTCGTCATTCAGCAGCACCACCTTGTACATGGATGGCGGCTTGAGCTTCTTCTCCTGCCGCTCCAGTACGGTGCCGTCCTGCTTGTCCGGGATAATCGCCATACACCCATTCTAAACAACTAGGACAGGCCCGCAATCCTGTCAAAACCCGGCCGACCGGCCGGTGAGCCCGTTCGCTACCGCTTGATGGGTGATTCCCCGCCATGCGTGCGTTAAATCGACGAGCCGATTGCGGAGCCGGCCCCTATCCTGTGATGCCTTGCGGTCGTGTTGCACCGCAGTCGGATCGAGTATCGCACAACCTGCCGTAGCTGGCTGACGGCTCGCCCGGCCTTGTCGCCGGCGGTGCGACCCGCAGAACAGCATGTGAGTCGATTATGCGACTTTTCAAGACGGCCCGCTTGCGCAACCGCACATAACGAAAGCGGGAAAAACCCTGGAAAGTGCCTGTTTGCAACGCCACAACTACGTCTCAAAATTTTCTTGACACCCGAATAAAGAGCCTCAACAATCAAGCTGGCACTTTTTTCACTGCGCCATAATTTCGAAAAAATGCCGATGGTGAGCTTGTGAGGAGGGAGCGGCTGCATCGCGCGGTCGTCGAGCTTTTCGAGGGCTCGTGGTAGTGACATGAGTTACAGGGGAAGTTGGAATGGCAACTGGTACGGTCAAATGGTTCAATGACGCAAAAGGTTTCGGATTCATCACGCCTGATGAAGGTGGTGAGGATCTGTTTGCACACTTCTCGGCCATCCAGATGAATGGGTTCAAAACCCTCAAGGAAGGCCAAAAGGTAACCTTCGAGGTCGTGCAAGGCCCGAAAGGCAAACAGGCATCGAACATCCAGGCACCTGCCTGATACTGGTCGATACCCGTCCTTTGAAACCCGGCTTCGTGCCGGGTTTCTTTTTTTGGACGTCGGCTTCCAGTCGTGCTTATTGCATGCACGTCCCACATATCGGGTAGCGTTTCGGCCTGCTGTCCACTTCCGCTTTTGCGATGATGGCCGACCTCCAGTTTTTTGCACTGATCAGGGGCAAGCACGGAGCGAAATATAGGCAACTGTATGACAGGTGCCAGTAACGCTTTTTGCAGCATCGCGAATATCTAATCGCGCGACGTCCCACGCGCCAGAAAACAAACAACCCCGGCCGCCTCTCAGCGCCGGGGTTGCAGATACGACCTACGCCAATTCAACGCGAACCGCTCACATATTCTCGATCAGCACCTGGCCGAAGCCCGAACACGACACCTGCGTCGCGCCTTCCATCAAACGCGCGAAGTCGTACGTGACGCGTTTTTGCAGAATCGACTTTTCCATCGACTTGATGATCAGATCCGCCGCCTCGGTCCAGCCGAGATGGCGCAGCATCATTTCCGCCGAGAGAATTTCCGAACCCGGGTTCACGTAGTCCTTGCCGGCGTACTTGGGTGCGGTGCCGTGCGTGGCTTCGAACATCGCGACCGAATCCGACATGTTCGCGCCCGGCGCGATACCGATACCGCCGACCTGCGCAGCCAACGCGTCCGACACATAGTCGCCGTTCAGGTTGAGCGTGGCGATCACGTCGTATTCGGCCGGACGCAGCAGGATCTGCTGCAGGAACGCGTCGGCGATCACATCCTTCAGGACGATGTCGCCACCGGTCTTTGGATTCTTGATCTTCATCCACGGGCCGCCGTCGATCAGTTCCGCGGCGAATTCCTTTTGCGCCAGCGCATAACCGTAGTCGCGGAACGCGCCTTCGGTGAACTTCATGATGTTGCCCTTGTGCACCAGCGTAACCGAGCGGCGTTCGTTGTCGATCGCGTACTGGATCGCTTTGCGCACCAGACGCTCCGTGCCCTCACGCGACACCGGCTTGATGCCGATCCCCGACGTATCCGGGAAGCGGATTTTCTTCACGCCCATCTCTTCGCGCAGGAACTTGATGACCTTCTTCGCCTGCTCTGATTCAGCCGGCCATTCGATACCGGCGTAGATGTCTTCCGAGTTCTCGCGGAAGATCACCATGTTGGTCTTCTCCGGCTCACGCACCGGCGAAGGCACACCCTTGAAATACTGCACCGGACGCAAACACACGTAGAGGTCCAACTCCTGGCGCAGCGCGACGTTCAGCGAACGGATGCCGCCGCCGACCGGCGTGGTGAGCGGGCCCTTGATCGATACGACGTATTCCTTGAGCACCTGCAGCGTCTCTTCCGGCAGCCATACGTCCGGGCCGTACACCTTGGTCGACTTTTCGCCAGCGTAGATTTCCATCCAGTGGATTTTCTTCTTGCCCGCGTACGCTTTTTCGACCGCGGCATCCACCACTTTGATCATGACCGGCGTGATGTCGAGACCGGTACCGTCGCCTTCGATATACGGAATGATCGGCTGATCGGACACGTTGAGCGAGAAATCGGCGTTGACGGTGATCTTGTCACCACCGGTCGGAACCTTGATGTGCTGATACGGCATGATCGACTCCAGTGAAGGCTGTGCTGAAAGCTGATGGGGAGACTGCGAAATGGGGCGCTCCTCGCTACGCGCAATGCCGGACGACTGCAAGCGGCCTGGCCGCTATTCTAGCCCACACGGCCGCCGCCCCGAGGCGGCAACGGCTCGGGGTTTTCCAACATGGACGAAACGCAAATCCGCGAGGCAATAAGTCTTATGTCTTATACAAGACATGGAGCCTGTCGCCACGCAATATGCTTTATTATCCCGCCATTTACTCTTGGTCCGGCGTCTCCTGGAGACCGGCGGCGCTGCGCGACTCACTCTCCACTCCCTATGCGCCTTCTCGCTCTGAACAAACCGTTCGGCACCATCTGTCAGTTCTCGCCGCACGAGACGCGGGCGTCGCTGGCCGACTGGGTCAAGGTGCCCAACGTGTATCCGGCGGGCCGGCTCGATTCCGATAGCGAAGGCCTGCTGCTTCTCACCGACGACGGCGCATTGCAAGCGCGCATCGCCGAGCCGCGTCACAAGCTTGTCAAACGTTATTGGGCGCAAGTGGAAGGCGCGGTCGACGTGGCCACGCTGAAGAAACTCGCACGTGGCGTCGATCTCGGTGATTACGTGACGCGGCCATGCCGCGCGGAATACGTCGAGCCGACCGACGCGCTCTGGACACGCACGCCGCCGATTCGCTACCGCGCCGCGATACCGACCACCTGGATCGAGCTGTCGATCACCGAAGGCAAGAACCGCCAGGTGCGTCGCATGACTGCCGCGGTGGGGTTCCCGACGCTGCGATTGGTGCGCGTCGGCATCGGCGCGCTCGACATATTTTCGCTCGGGCTGCAACCGGGAGAGAGCGTCGAATTGCCACCGAAGGCGCCGTGGGAAGGCATCGCCTGATCATCTGCACGCAGGCATCGACTGATAACGGAATCCGCAACACGCTCGCACTTCACGCTGCTGAAAAAATAAGCTAACTCGTTGTATCAGCAAACAAAAGAGCGCGTGAAACTACGGTGAAAAACGCGTGAAACAATTGCATGCATGCGTACGCTGCCGCCTCTCATTCGCATCAACGCAGCCACATATAAATTTCCACGAAATTCACGTCAACCGGTGCATGAGCTCAGGCGTTATTCGACGCAGATGCCGCCCGAAGCTATCCGGCATTCAGCCTTAAGGGCCTTTGTGCAAGCCGCTCTTGCGGTCAGTGCAGGGAGTCTGAGCGCTAAAGCAGACGTGTCGAAAAATTTGTCGATGCGGCTGTCAACCGAAAGGTGGATGGCACGTTTACCGACATGACTCCATATATAACCGGGTCATTTGGTTAATTAACTAAAGCTGAGGATTCACAAAATGAACAAACTGATCGCCGCTCTGGTCGCTGGTCTCTTCGCAACGGCAGCATTCGCACAAGCTTCGGCACCGGCAGCAGCTTCGGCAGCTCCGGCAGCAGCAGCTTCGTCGGCAAAGAAGACCACGAAGCACGCTCACAAGAAGTCGCACAAGAAGGCAGCAGCAGCTGCTGCAGCTTCGGGCGCTTCGGAGTAAGTTTGTTGTAAAAACGCAGTCAAGAACTAGCTTCATTGCCGTTCTTACGGCGTTGAAAGGCAGATCACCGCAAGGCGATCTGCCTTTTTGTTTTTGACGCGCTCGCGTAACATTCGCGGGTTAATTTCCAGCAAGGAGTCATGCCGTGCGATTTCCCATGCGCTCGTTGATTGCGCGTTTCGCTGTTGCCGTTGCACTGCCGCTCGCCGCGTTGTCGTTTGTCGCTACCACTGCTGCTCCCGCGCATGCGCAGCAGATGCCGGCCGGCGCCAAACAGCCCAGCGAATTTCCGCGCGCGAAACTGACCGCGGGCATGTTCGTGATCGACGCCGCCGTCGCCGCGAACGACGCGGACCGCGAGCAAGGCCTCATGTATCGCACGAGTCTCGCGCCGAACGAAGGCATGCTGTTCGTCTTCGGCGAAAACGCCGTGCATTGCTTCTGGATGAAGAACACGCTGATCCCGCTGTCGATCGCGTTCATGCGCGCCGACGGCACGGTCACCGACATCGACGAGATGCAGGCCGAAACCACCAACAATCACTGCCCGAAGAACAACGGCGTGTATGCGTTGGAGATGAGCAAAGGCTGGTTCACGTCGAAGGGCATCAAACCGGGGATGAAGATCCAGGGCTTGCCGGCCGCGCAATAAAACCGCGCCGGCCGCGCGAAAACGCCGCCGCTTCGTCCCACCGCTTTCCGAGAGCCGGTGCCTTGTTCCAGGGCGCCGGTTTTTTTCTTTTCCGCGCCGCGGCATCGGCGGGCGGGCACGATCGCCTCGCCTGGCACCACATCGAAGCGCGCGGCGCCGGCAGCCGAAGCCTTGCCAGCAGGCGTTCACGTCCGGCTGGCAAGATTCCTGCAAAAGACGGGCCGACGCGCTATCCTAGTAATCTTAGTAAAGCAGCATCCAGGCTCCCCGGGCAGCACAGACTGCCGCCCGGCAAGCGTTTCAGGCGCGCCATTCCAAGGAGGTTCACGTGCCCCGCAAGACTCCCATCGAGCGCTACCGGAATATCGGCATTAGCGCTCACATCGATGCCGGCAAAACCACCACCACTGAACGCATCCTGTTCTACACCGGCGTGACCCACAAGATCGGCGAGGTTCACGACGGTGCGGCAACGATGGACTGGATGGAACAGGAGCAGGAGCGCGGCATCACCATCACGTCGGCGGCTACCACCGCTTTCTGGAAGGGCATGGCCGGCAACTATCCGGAACACCGGATCAACATCATCGACACCCCCGGACACGTCGACTTCACGATCGAAGTGGAGCGCTCCATGCGCGTGCTCGACGGCGCGTGCATGGTGTACGACTCGGTCGGCGGCGTGCAACCGCAGTCGGAAACCGTGTGGCGCCAGGCGAACAAGTACAAGGTGCCGCGCATTGCGTTCGTCAACAAGATGGACCGCGTGGGCGCGGACTTCTTCCGCGTGCAGCGGCAGATCGGCGATCGCCTGAAGGGCAACGCGGTGCCGATCCAGATTCCGGTCGGCGCGGAAGATCATTTCCAGGGCGTGGTCGATCTGGTCAAGATGAAGGCGATTTACTGGGACGAAGAGAACCAGGGCATCAAGTTCGAATACCGTGATATTCCGCCGGAACTCGCGGCGACCGCGAAGGAATGGCACGACAAGATGGTCGAGGCCGCAGCAGAGGCGAACGAGGAATTGCTCGACAAATACCTCGGTGGCGAAACCCTGACCGAAGAGGAAATCAAGTACGGCATTCGCACGCGCTGCATCGCCAACGAAATCGTGCCGATGCTGTGCGGCAGCGCGTTTAAGAACAAGGGCGTGCAAGCCATGCTCGACGCGGTGATCGACTATCTGCCCTCGCCGGTCGACGTGCCCGCCATTACCGGTCACGACGAATACGACAAGGAAATCGAGCGCCATCCGAGCGACACCGATCCGTTCTCGGCGCTCGCCTTCAAGATCATGACCGACCCGTTCGTCGGCCAGTTGATCTTCTTCCGCGTCTATTCCGGTGTGGTGAATTCGGGCGACACGGTCTACAACGCCGTCAAGGAAAAGAAGGAACGCCTTGGCCGGATCTTGCAGATGCACGCCAACGAGCGCAAGGAAATCAAGGAAGTCTACGCGGGCGACATTGCCGCGGCCGTCGGCCTGAAAGAAGCGACCACGGGCGACACGCTGTGCGATCCGAACAACGTGATCATCCTCGAACGCATGATCTTCCCGGAGCCGGTGATCTCGCAGGCTGTCGAGCCGAAGACCAAGGTCGACCAGGAAAAGATGGGCATCGCGCTTAACCGTCTTGCCCAGGAAGATCCGTCGTTCCGCGTGCAGACGGATGAAGAATCCGGCCAGACGATCATCTCGGGCATGGGCGAGTTGCACCTGGAAATTCTGGTAGATCGCATGAAGCGCGAGTTCGGCGTCGAGGCGACTGTCGGCAAGCCGCAGGTCGCGTATCGCGAGACGGTGCGCAACAAGGTCGAAGACGTCGAAGGCAAGTTCGTCAAGCAGTCGGGCGGCCGCGGTCAGTACGGCCACGCGGTGATAACGCTGGAGCCGGCGCCGCAAGGCAAGGGTTACGAGTTCGTCGACGCGATCAAGGGCGGCGTGATTCCGCGCGAATACATTCCGGCAGTCGACAAGGGCATCGTCGAAACGCTGAAGGCCGGCGTGCTGGCGGGCTACCCGGTGGTCGACGTGAAGGTGACGCTGACCTTCGGTTCGTACCACGACGTCGACTCGAACGAAAACGCGTTCCGCATGGCCGGCTCGATGGCCTTCAAGGAAGCGATGCGCAAAGCCAAGCCCGTGCTGCTCGAACCGATGATGGCCGTCGAGGTGGAAACGCCGGAAGACTTCATGGGCAACGTGATGGGCGATCTGTCGAGCCGTCGCGGCATGGTGCAAGGCATGGAAGACATCGCCGGCGGCGGCGGCAAGCTGGTGCGCGCCGAAGTGCCGCTCGCGGAAATGTTCGGTTACTCCACGTCGCTGCGTTCCGCGACCCAGGGCCGCGCGACCTACACGATGGAGTTCAAGCACTACGCGGAAACGCCGAACAACGTCGCTGAAGCCGTGATCAACGCGAAGCAGAAGTAAGCACAACGCCGAAGGCAGCACACGCCAACGGCTCGAAGCCCGTCCCCTGTGGACGGGCTTTTTTTTCGTCCGCCGCGCCGCACACGGGGCTTCTTCACACGCACGTTTTTGAACATGCAAAAATGCCAGACGGCGCCGTGCCGAACGCCGGGATTCACGCCCTCGAGGAGACACATCATGAGCCAGGATCACGAACACCCGCATTACAAAGACGTGCCGCCGGCTGCGCCGGTCGATTGGCGCGAGCACGGCGTGAAAGTCATCAAAGGCGATCAGCTCGATAGCAACACCGCGCAGACGCCGGGCATGAATCGCGCGGCCGCGATCAACGCCGCACGTGTCGGCGCGCAGAAGATCTGGGCCGGCACCGTGACGATCCATCCGAATGCGAAAACCGGCGCGCATCATCATGGCGCGCTCGAAAGCGTGATCTACGTGGTACGCGGCCAGGCGCGCATGCGCTGGGGCGAGCATCTGGAGTTCACCGCCGAAGCCGGCCCCGGCGACTTCATCTTCGTGCCGCCGTATGTGCCGCATCAGGAAATCAACGCGAGCACCGACGACCCGCTCGAATGCGTGCTGGTACGCAGCGACAACGAAGCGGTGGTGGTCAATCTGAACATCGACGCCGTGGAACAGCCCGAGACGGTCTTCTGGGTCGATCCGATTCACAAGCATCCGCACGATCACTAACTCTTGCCCACGCGACTCATGACGCCGACCGCTTCCCTGCGCCCACGCCTCTTCACGCTGTACGCCGTGCTGATCGCCGCCAATCTCGGCGCATGGGCGTGGGCGCTGATCGCGTTTCGCCACTATCCGCTGCTGCTCGGCACCGCGCTGCTCGCCTATGGCTTCGGCCTGCGTCACGCGGTCGACGCGGATCACATCGCGGCGATCGACGCTGTCACGCGCAAGCTCATGCAAACCGGCAAGCGTCCGCTCGGCGTCGGGCTATCGTTTTCGCTAGGGCATTCGACGATCGTGATTCTGGCGACAATCGGCATCGCGTGGACCGCGCATTCGCTGCACGGCCGTTTCGAGACCTTCAAGGCGGTGGGCGGCACGATCGGCACGTTGGTGTCGGCGAGCTTTCTGCTGGTGCTCGCCGCCGTCAACCTCGTGATTCTGCGCGACGTGTGGCGCCGTTACCGGCACGTCCAACGCAGCGGCGAATTGCCTGCGCAAACGCCGGACTCGATTGCGCCGGCCGGTCTGCTGTCGCGCGCGCTGCGGCCGCTCTTCAGGCTCGTGACGAAAAGCTGGCACATGTACCCCGTCGGCGTGCTGTTCGGCCTCGGCTTCGATACCGCGACCGAGATCGGCCTGCTGGCGATCGCCGCATCGGAAGCCGGCAAAGGTCTGCCGCTTTATTCGATTCTCGTGTTCCCCGCGCTCTTCACAGCCGGCATGACACTCGTCGATTCGACCGACAACGTATTGATGGTCCACGCCTACGGCTGGGCCATGGACGACCCGAAACGCAAGCTCTACTACAACGCGAGCATCACCTTCGTCTCGGCGGTGGTGGCGATCGTGATCGGCGGCGTCGAGGCGCTGGGTCTGCTGTCGGACAAGCTCGGTCTGAACGGCGGCGTGTGGGATGCGGTGGCCAGCATGAACGAGCGCTTCGGTGTGCTGGGTTACGGCATCGTCGCGATGTTCATGGCGTGCTGGATCGGCTCGGTGCTGTTCCATCGCTGGCGGCGCCCAGGTGCAGTCGCGCGGTAAATCCAACACCGGCCGCGCGACACGATCGGTAAGCTTTCCATTCGCGGCATTAGCCGTTGCGCTGCTGCGGGGGTCGGCGTACCGGGCATGCCTCGCGCCGCGGCCATACAGAGCGTTGTGGTGACGATACACACCAGCCCTTTTAGCCCCCAATCGGGACCCCGGCAGCGGCGCAAGCGCTCCGAATCCACGGGCAATCGCTTACACTGAACCCGCTTCGCCTCGTCACTTTCGTCATTGCAATACCGTCGCCCTGTCGCGCGCACCTGGCGCGGCCCTTCAGAACCGGCAACAGAACGGACTGGACACTCCATCGATGAAGACTCCCGCGGACCGATTTCTCGCACTCGACGCAGCCCGCCTCACCGCCGACGCCTACGGCAACCACGCCATCGACGAATTTCTCGCCGGCCGCATCACGCGCCGCGATCTGCTGCGCTATGCCAGCGTGATCGGTTTGTCGCTGGTGGGCGGCGGCGTGCTGAATGCGCCGCGAGCCCACGCGCAAGGCACCGCTGGCGCGTCGAATCAGACGATCCGCGTGGCTCACCTGACGCCTGCGGGCGCGGTCGATCCGCTCACGGTGACGGACGCCGCGAGTCTTGCGCTGCTGAATCAGACCGGTGAATTCCTGATCGACGACGACGGCGAAAAGCTCGTGCTGAAGCCGGCGCTCGCCCTGTCGTGGAAGCCGAACGACAAGGGCGACGTGTGGACCTTCAAGCTGCGTCCGAACGTCAAGTTCCACGACGGCCAGCCGTTCACCGCCAAAGACGTGGCCGCCACGTTCGACCGCCTCGCCGATCCGGCCAGCGGCTCGGCCGCGCTGTCCGTACTCAAGGGCGTGCTGTCGAAAGGCGGCGCGAAGGTGGTGGACGACCAGACGATCGCGTTTCATCTGGATGCGCCGAACGGCAACTTCCCCTATTACGTTTCCTCGGACAATTACAACGCCGTGATCCTGCCCGCGAACTATGCGGGCGGTTATGAAAAGAGCTTCATCGGCACGGGTCCGTTCAAGCTCGAAAAGTATCAGGCTAAGGTGGGCGCATCGTTCGTGCGTAATCCCGACTATTGGGGCGACAAAGCGCTACCACAACGCGTACAGTTCTCCTTCTACTCCGACGAACAGGCGCAGTTACTCGCGCTGCAAGGCCATCAGGCGGATGTGATGGGCACCTTCACCGTGCAGGGCGGCGCCGGCATTCTGAACAATCCGGATTACAAGGCCGTGGGTGTGAAGTCGAGCGCGCATCGGCAGATCCACATGCGCAACGACAATCCGTTGTTCAAGGACAAGCGTGTGCGCCAGGCGCTGGCGTTGTCGCTCGATCGCGACGTGCTGGTGCGCGGCCTTTTCAAAGGGCGCGCGCAACTCGGCAACGACAGTCCGTTCGCTCCCGTGTTTCCGTCGTCGGATGCGGGCGTGCCGCAACGCAAGATCGACGTCGCGAAGGCCAAGCAACTGCTTGCGCAAGCGGGCGTGCCGAACGGCTTCGACGTGACGCTGACCACCGAAAAATACATGGAGATTCCCGATCTCGCGGTGGTCGTGCAGAACGCGGCGAAGGCCATCGGCGTGCGCATCAATCTGAAGGTGGAGAGCCAGTCGCTCTATTACGGAGCGGGCACGCCGGGCAAATCGGATTGGCTGGATTCGCCGCTCGGCATCACCGACTACGGTCATCGCGGTGTGCCGAATGTGTTCCTGAATGCGCCGCTCACCAGCACCGGCACGTGGAACGCCGCGCACTTCAAAAATCCGCAATACGATCAACTGGTCGCGCAATTCGTCGCCGCCATCGATCTCGGCTCGCAGAAGAAAATCTCCGGGCAAATCCAGACGCTGCTGCTCGACGAGACACCCATCATCATTCCGTTCTTCTACGATCAACTGATCGCCATGCGCAAGGGTGTGAACGGCGTGCGCTTCACCGCGCTCGCGCAACTCTATTTCGACCGCGCGGTGTTGAGCGCGTAAGCAGGCGTTTCGGCAGGAGAGCACGATGTCGACCACGGTGACCCCTTCCGCTCCCTCTGCGCCGAACGGCAATGCGGGCCGCGTCGTGCGGTTTCTGGCGACGCGCGTCGGCTTGTCGCTGATCACACTGTGGCTGCTCTCGGTGATCGTGTTCGCGGGCGGGCAGCTTCTGCCCGGCGATATCGGCCGCGCGGTCCTCGGGCCGCTCGCCGATGCGCGCGCGGTCGCCGCGCTCAATCATCAACTCGGCGCGGACCGGCCGCTCATGACGCAATACATCGAGTGGATTTCGCATTTCGTGCGCGGCGATATGGGGCTGTCTTATGCGTATCGCGAGCCGGTCGGGCCGTTTATCGCCGAGGCGCTCGCGCATTCCGCCAAGCTCGGCCTGCTGGCGTTCATCGTGGTCGTGCCGCTCGGCATTGCGGGCGGCGTGTGGTCGGCCATGCACGCGGGACGCTGGCTCGATCGCACGATCAGCATTGCCGGATTGTCGGCGACGGTGGTGCCGGAATTCGTTTCGTCGATCGTGCTGATTCTCGTGTTTGGCGTGTGGCTGCGCTGGCTGCCGATCGAAGCGTCGTATCCGCCCGAAGCGAGCGCACTCGAACAGTTGCGCCATCTGGTGCTGCCGGTGCTGCCGCTCGTGCTGGTGTTCTTCGGCTATATCGCGAGAATGGCGCGCGCCGGCACCGTCGAAGCGCTCGATGCGGACTACACGCGCACCGCGATTCTCAAAGGCCTGCCGCGCCATATCGTGATCTGGCGGCACGTGTTGCGCAATGCGTTGCTGCCCACCATCACGGTCGCCGCCACACAACTCGGTTATATGATCGGCGGCCTCGTGGTGGTCGAGACGCTGTTCCACTATCAGGGCATCGGCTCGCTGATCTACAACGCCGCCAAAGCCAAGGACTTTCCGATGCTCGAAGCGGGCGTGCTCACGATCGGCGTGGTCTACACGGTCGCTAACCTCGTTGCCGACGCGCTGCATGTCCTGCTCAATCCGCGGCTGCGGGTAAGGAGCGCTGAATGAGCACTATCGTTCCGCCGACGCCACGTGTTGCTGCCGAGCCGCGCTTCGACCAGTTGCGCGTGCTGCTGCGCTCGCCCACTTTCGTGGTCGGCGTGGTGATCGTCACGTGGTGGATCGTCTGTGCCATTGCCGGGCAGTGGATCGTACGCATCGATCCGTACGCGTCCGATCCACTCAACTCGCTAACGCCGCCCGACAGCACGCATTGGTTCGGCACCGACCAACTCGGACGCGACGTGTTCTCGCGCGTGATCGTCGGCGCGCGCGACATTCTCACCATCGCGCCGCTCGCGACTTTGCTCGGCACGGTAGCGGGTACCGCTTTGGGGTTGGTCGTCGGCTACTTCGAAGGCTGGGTCGACAACGTGGTCGGACGCGCGATCGACGCCGTGCTCGCGCTGCCGCTCGTGATCGTCGCGCTGCTCGCGCTTGCCGCGGTCGGCGCGTCGAACTTCACCGTCATCCTCGTGATCGGCATCACGTTCACACCCATCACCGCGCGCACCGTGCGCGCCGCCGTATTCGCCGAACGGCATCTCGACTATGTCGCCGCGGCGCAGCTACGCGGCGAACGCGCGCCCTACATCATGTTCGCCGAGATCCTGCCGAACGTGCTGCCGCCCATCATCGTCGAAGCGACGGTGCGGCTCGGTTATGCGATCTTCGCGGTCGCCACGCTATCGTTTCTCGGCTTCGGCATTCAACCGCCGTCGGCCGACTGGGGTCTCGCGCTGTCCGAGTCGTACACGCTGATGGCGGGCGGCGCGTGGTGGACCGTCGTATTCGCGGCCGGCGCGATTGCCAGCCTGGTGGTCGGCGTGAATCTGATCGCCGACAGCGTGCAAGGCGTGCTCGACCGATGAACGGCCCGCCGCCCTCCTCGTTCCCCGCCTTCGACGTCTCGAAGAGCGACCGCACGGACGCGCTGACCGTCGTCGGTCTGACGGTCACGTACCGCATGCGCGGACGCGATCGCGAAGTGCTGCAGGACATTTCGTTTCGCGTGCGGCGCGGCGAAGCGTACGGCCTCGTCGGCGAGTCCGGCTGCGGCAAGTCGACGGTCGCGATGGCTGCGCTGCGCTATCTGCCGCGTAACGGCAAAGTGAAGGCCGGCAAGATCATCATCGCCGGCGAGGACGTGCAGAAGCTCAACGCCGACGCGTTGCGCAACATGCGCGCGAATGCGATCTCGATGGTCTATCAGGATCCGGGGCGCGCGCTGAACCCGTCGCTGACGATCGCGCGTCAGGTCTCCGAGGCGTTCGAAGCCGCCGGTGTCGCGCGCGATGAAGCGTTGCGGCGCACACATGAGATGCTGCAGCGCGTGCGCATCGCATCGCCCGAGCGGGTGATGGAGAGCTATCCGCATCAACTGTCGGGCGGCATGCAACAGCGCGTGGTGATCGCGATGGCGCTCGCCTCGAACCCCGCGCTGCTGATTCTCGACGAACCGACCACCGGCCTCGACGCTACCGTCGAAGCGGAAGTGCTCGACCTCGTCGCGCAGTTGCGCAAGGAACTCGGCACGGCGGTGCTGTTCATCAGCCACAACCTCGCGGTGATCGGGCGGATGTGCGAACGCGTCGGCGTGCTTTACGCGGGCAAACTGGTCGAGGAAGGCGCGACGCAAGATGTCTTCACGCGGCCGCGCCATCCCTATACGGTCGGACTGTTGCGCTGTTTGCCCGCGGCCGGGCGCAGCAAAGACAGCGAGCGGCTCGACACGATTGCAGGCAGTCTGCCCTTGCCGGGTTCGGTCACGCAGGGCTGCATCTATGCGGACCGTTGCCGCCTCGCCGACGATCGCTGCCGCCGTGAAGCGCCGCCGCCGTATCGCGTGAGCGCCGCGCGCGGCGATCAGATGTCGCGCTGCCATTACCACGAACGCGCGATCGAATTACCCCGTGCGAGCGCGGAAGCGTTGCCCGAGCGCAATGGCGCGTCGATCGACGGCAAGCCGCCTGCTCTCGTGCTGCGCGCAGAAAAACTCTCGAAGACATTTCACGTGTCCGGTGCCCCGCTACGCGCGGTCGACAATGTCTCAATCGATCTCGCTAGCGGCGAGACGCTCGGGCTTGTCGGCGAATCGGGCAGCGGCAAGACGACGCTCGCCAAGCTGATGCTCGGCCTGCTCACGCCGGATGCCGGCAGCGTGCTCGAACTCGACGGCGCCCCGCTCGCCGCGCGCGTCACGCGGCGCAACAACGATCAGGTCAAGTCCCTGCAGATCGTCTTTCAGAATCCGGACTCGGCGCTCAATCGGGCGCATTCGGTGAAGCGGCTGATCGGCCGTGCGCTGTCGCGCCTCACCACGCTGCGTGGGCCGGCAATCGACGAACGGCTCGCCACATTGACGGCCGCCGTGCGGTTGCCGGAGCGCTATCTCGGCTCGCGCACGCGGCAACTGTCCGGCGGGCTCAAACAGCGTGTGGCGATTGCCCGCGCGTTCGCCGGCGAGCCGCGCGTGGTGGTCTGCGACGAACCGACTTCCGCGCTCGACGTCTCCGTGCAGGCCGCGATCCTGAACCTGCTCGCCGATCTGCAGCGCGAGCGGGGCGTCAGTTACGTGTTCATCTCGCACGACCTGCATGTGGTTCGCTATCTGTCGGATCGCATCGCGGTGCTGTATCTGGGCCGGCTGCTGGAAATCGGACCGGCCGCCGCCGTGTTCGAAGGACCGCATCATCCTTATACGGAAGCGTTGCTGTCCTCGGTGCCGACACTCGATGGTCACGGTGGCGCGACCCGCATCCGCCTGTCCGGCGATTTGCCGAGCGCGGCATCGCCGCCGTCCGGTTGCGTGTTCCACACGCGCTGCCCGCGCAAGCTCGGCGCGATCTGCGAACAGCAAGACCCGCCATTCGCCGATGCAGGCGAAGGCAACGCCGCAACGCCGTCCGCGCATCGAATCCGCTGCCACATCCCCGTCGACGAATTGCGCGCGCTGCAAACCGCATCACGCGGTGAGGCTGGAAAAGTCACGGGCAAAGTCCCTGACAAAGGCTCGGAAAACGCGCCCGAGAACGCCGGCCGTAACGAATAACACGGCATAGCGCGGCATCGAGCCCTCGCGTTTCAACGCCGAAACGTTTTCCCGTGTTTTTTCAAGCGGCGGTGGAAGCACTGGCGGCGGAAGCGGCGGCTGCGGTTGCGGAGGCTCCAGCGGCGCTGGCGCAGGTGGCGGTAAAGGCGGTGGCTTTGGCGATGGTTTCGGCGGCGGTAATGGTGGTGGTTTTGGCGGCGGCTTCGGTGGCGGTTTCGGCGGAGGCTTTGGCGGAGGCTTCGGCGGCGGTCACGGAGGCAAGGGTGGCGGCGGTAACGGTGGTGGCAATGTGGAGGGAACGGGCACTAGCAATCACCCGGTCTCTGGTTAGGGTGCCCCCCGCGCCCTAACGTCACCAATGTCACGTTCCGGTTTACCGTTCGCTGTCCGCCGGCATCGGCGGTGATGTCTCGATCCCCCGGTCGAGCGTCACCGCCCGAGGCCGGTTGGTTTGAGCGATCCACATAAGCGGGCCGATAACCCGCGGTGATGCAGATTCGGATCGCACACTCAAACCGCGTACGCCGAAGCGCTCGCAGTCGGCTATAACTCGAACGATCGGCCGCCCGTGCGCGCGTAACCGGAACCAAACCGAAGCGATCGCCTCATATCAGATTCAACGTTCGATATGAGGGCACCACAACATGCAACGAAACGTTCCCCCCTCCGCGGCACGCGTGGTCACCAGCTTGTTGATGGCCGCCGCGCTCAGCGTCGCATCGCTCGCTCATGCGCAAACGGCAGCGCAAACACCAACGCAAACAGCGCCAGCGGCTCAGCCGCTCTCACCGACATTGTCGCAAGCCGCACCGCCGGTCGATCCCACCTTCTCCGCGTATTCGCTTGCTCAGACCTGCAAGCGGAAGAACGACAACGTCGCGCAAGGCCAATGCGTCGGCGCGATTCGCGGCATCATCCACGGCTATCAGTACGGCGTGCTGTTCCTCAGTCAGCGCACCGCGTTGCCGGCCAATGAAACGCAGCGCGTGTCGCTGTGCCTGCGCAATACGCAGGTGTCGTCGATCGTCGACGAATTCGTCGCGGACGCCGCCCAGGTCAATGAAGATTCGCTCAAGCACACCCCCGCGGAAGTCGCGGTGCTCGGCTCCGTGCACATGCACCACGGCTGCAATTGACGAGGCGCGCGCGGCGCCCCGCTACGCTTACAGCATTTCGAGCGGACGCTTGCCGCGCGGCGGCTTGAAATAAGCGTCGATAGCGGTCAGTTCGTCCGCGCCGAGTTGCAGTTGCGACGCGCGATGGTTGTCGCGCACGTGCTCGACGCGCGCCGCCTTCGGAATCGCGAACACGCCGGGCTGGCGCAGCACCCATGCGAGCGCCACCTGGAACACCGAGACGCCACGCGCGTCGGCGATATCGTCGAGCGGCGAGCGCTTCGGCAGGCGCGCGTGATCGACCGGACTGTACGCCATGCCCGGCATCTTGCGCGCGGCGAGCCACGGCAGCAGATCGAACTCCGGCCCGCGGCGCGCCACGTTGTAGAGAATCTGATTCGTTGCGCAGGCATCGCCGCCCGGCGTGGCGACGAGTTCTTCCATGTCCTCGGTATCGAAATTACTAACGCCCCAATGGCGGATCTTGCCGGCCCGGCGCAATGCCTCGAAGCCCTCGACCGTTTCCGCGAGCGGCACCGAGCCGCGCCAGTGCAGCAGATACAGATCGAGCTGATCGGTCTTCAAACGCTTGAGACTCTGCTCGCAGGCCGCAATCACGCCGCGGCGGCTGGCGTTGTGCGGATACACCTTGCTGACCAGAAACACCTTGTCGCGCAAGCCGGCGAGCGCGTCGCCCAGCAGCGCTTCGGTCGCGCCGTCGCCGTACATTTCCGCCGTATCGATCAACGTCATGCCGAGTTCGATGCCGCAACGCAGCGCGTCGATTTCAGCGGCACGCCGCGCCGGCTTTTCGCCCATCTCCCAGGTGCCCTGACCCAGTTTCGGAATGTGTTCGCCGTCGGGCAGGCTCACGCTTGCGATGTCGCTCGTCATGCTGACTCCTCGAAGTGGCTCAATGGTCGGCAAAGCCGCTGCGCAGACGAATGCGCGCCGCATGCCACGAAAATCATAGCGACGAGTTTAGCGGTTCAATCGGCATTCGATCGGCCACCAGGCAAAAGCCCGCTATAACACAACGCGCCGATGTCATAGAATTGCCGCTTGCCCTTCTTGCGTGAGCTCCATGACCTCTGCCTCGGAAGACCGCTGGCGCGACCTGCGCCCGGACCCGGAAAACGACACGCCGCTATATCTGCAACTGGCTCGCAAACTCGGCGCCGCCATCCACGAGAACCGCTGGAACGCGGGCGAGGCACTGCCCTCGGAGCGTGTGCTCTCCGAGGCGCTCGGCGTATCGCGGATCACTTCGCGCAAGGCGATTGCCTTGCTGGTCGAGCAGGGTTTGATTCGGCGCACTCAGGGCGCGGGCAGTTTCATCACACCACGCTACGAAGATCCGCTATCGCGTCTGTCGAGCTTTAGCGAAATGCTGCGGCGACGAGGCTTTACGCCGAGTTCGAAGTGGCTCTCGCGCGAAATTTTGCCGGCCAATCGCGACGAAGTGATTCAGCTCGGCTTGTCGCCGGCAGCGGCGGTGACGCGGTTGCGGCGCCTGCGGATGGCCGACGGCATTGTGATGGCGGTTGAGAACTCCACCTTCCCCGCCGCGGTGATTCCCGATCCTCAAGCGATCGGCGATTCGCTGTACACGTATCTGGAGAATCGTGGACTGACGATTGTCCGCGCGTTGCAGCATTTCCGCGCGGTGAACGCGAGCGAGGAAATCGCGCAGCAGATGAGCATCGCGCCGAACGAGGCGCTGCTGTTGATCACGCGTGTGGGCTACACCGCCGATCAGCGGGCGATCGAATTGACCGACACGTACTGCCGCAACGATTACTACGACTTTGTCGCGGAGTTGAGGAAGTAGGTGGCCGGGTCTTTTGCGCTGTGTGCGGGGCATGCGCCGGTTGTGTATCGGCACGCGCCTCGCCACGGGCAGCGGTTACTTGAAGTCCTCACTCCCACTTAGCCTGATGCGCGCCCACTTGGGTCGGCGGCAGCGCGAAATACGCAGGCGTCTCCTCTAAAGCCTCAGCCGGCTGCACGCCCAGCACGCGTCCAAACTCCGACTCCACGGTAGCGAGGCAATCGCGCACATCCTCGAGCGTGACGTCAGGCGCTTTCCAGCCCTCGGGAATCTGCCCGAACGACTGCAGCCACCGGCCCGTTTGCGCGAGCGAGACGCGCACATGCCAGCTGCCGCCTTCTGTAGCCCGCCGCGCCAACGCGGCCATTGCGCCGAAAGCTGCCAGATAACCGGTCGCATGATCCAGCGCCTGACACGGCAAATGCTTGGGCTCGTTCCATCCCGCCGCCTGCCGCTCAGTAAAGGCAATCCCGCTCGCCGACTGCACGAGACTATCGAACCCGCGCCGTCGAGCCCACGGTCCCTCGTGCCCATACGCGGACACCGAAACATAGACGATCCCAGGCCGCACACGCGCCAGTTCCTCGGGACCGAAACCGCGCGCGGCCAGTGCTCCCGGGCGATATGCCTGCAGAAATACATCGGCGTCGGCAGCGAGACCGCGCAAAACCTCGCGCCCCGCCGCGTCGCGCAGATCGGCCAGAGCCGAACGCTTGCCGCGCCCGTTGTCGATCACCAGCGGCGCGATATTCGGCAGATGCGGCCCGTTGATCATCAACACGTCCGCGCCATGCTGCGCGAGTGCCCGCCCGGCCACCGGCCCGGCAATGATGCGCGACAGGTCCAGCACCCGCACGCCCGCCAGCGGCCGATCCACGCCGCCCTTGCGTGGCGGCTCGGCCGGCGCGTCGCCAATGCACTCGATCTCGAAGAGCGGCAAGCCCGCAATCGCTTTCGCCTGATCGAGCGCGGCCCACTCGTCGGGCGTGCGAATCAACGCCGCGCAGAGGCCGGCGTCGGCGAGCGTCTGGTCGAGCCGCGCGCCGTCCCAATCGCGAATTGCGGCGGCCACGGCCGCAGGATCGTTCTCGCAGTCGAGCACCTGCAATACGCCCTGGAGATGATGCGCGAAGTTCGTGTGCAGTTGAATCCAGCGGCCGTCGCGCGTCTCGTAGAAACCCGTCACCGGATCGCGCAAGGCGGGCGGCGGTCCGTCGTCGACACGCAAGTAGCGCTCGCTGCGAAACGACGCCAGCGCGCGCCGCATTTCCACCGTCACATGCTGCCTGCGTCCGGTGCGCAAACGGTGGTATTCGGCCGCCGCAAGGCCGGTCGCGGCGATGCTCGCCGAGGCCAGGCTGCCGACCCGGTAGACCGACGGCAAGCCCGGATCGGCGCCGGTCAGCGTCACGGAATGCAGCGCCGTCGGATCGCACCCGGCGAGCGTCCAGATATGTTTGAGAGCGAGTTCAGGTGTCATGTCGTCCCTAGCGAAGCAGGAAGAAGTGAACCGAGTCTAGAATTTCGCCCCGCCGCAATCAATCTTGATTATGATAATCAATATATATTGATTTCTTCGGTTTCCGCACTTTTCCATGCCGACCCATGCCGACTTCAAACTCCCTGACCGCCGCTGAAGCCGCCGCGACACTGGGCATCAGCTTGCCCACGCTCTACGCGTATGTGAGCCGCGGCATGCTGAGTTCGTCGCCGGATGCGCAGGGCAAGCATCGTCTCTACGATGCTGGCGAAGTGCGACGCCTCGCGCGCCGCAAGGAAGACGGCAAGCGCGCGGGCAAGGTCGCGCAGAAGGTGTTGGACTGGGGCGTGCCGGTGCTCGAATCGTCCATCACGCTGGTCGCCGATGGGCGCCTGCTGTATCGCGGGCACGATGCGATCGAACTGGCGCAAAGCGCGTCGCTCGAGGACATCGCGGCGCTGCTGTGGGAATGCAGCACAAGGCGTATTACCGATGCGCCGGCCGTGCCGTTCGCCACCGCCCAGTGGGCCGCGTGGCTCAAGCTCTGGGGCGACAGCACGCCGCTCGATCGCGCGCTCGTGCTGTTGCCGGCCGCCGCGGCGCAAATGCCGCGGGTGTGGGCGCTCGGCCGCGATGCGCAACTCGATACGGCCTGCGCCGTCATGCGCCTGCTGGCCGCCGCGATGATCTCGGCCGCGCCGTCGAACGAACCGCTGCATCGGCAACTGGCTTTAGCGTGGCATGTGCGTAACCGCCAGCAGGCCGGCTTGCTGCGCGCGGCGCTGGTGGCCTGCGCGGATCATGAATTGAATGCGTCGACCTTCACGGTGCGCTGCATCACGTCGACGGGGACGCACCTGTTCGGCGCGGTGGCGGGCGGTCTCGCCGCCTTGTCGGGACCGCGGCATGGCGGCGAAACGGTGCGCATCGCCGCGCTGCTCGAAGAAGCGTCGCGCGCGCCGGATCTCGACCGCTATCTGGCGAACCGTCTCGCCCGCGTCGAACACGGCGCGCATGGACCAGTGCTGTCGGGCTTCGGTCACCAGCTTTATCCGGACGGGGACCCGAGGGCGCGGCTGTTGTTGGCCATGCTCGCCGACTGCGCGCCGGCGCGTTCGCCGTTGCCTGAAGTGTTGGGACTGGTGCGCACGGTGCGCGACACGACCGGCGCGGAACCGACGGTGGATTTCGCGCTCGCCGCCATCGAGCGAGTGCTGGCGTTGCCGGCTGGCGCCGCCTTCACGCTGTTCGCAGTCGGCCGAGTGGTCGGCTGGATTGCGCACGCCATGGAACAGACGCGCGACGGCCGCTTGATCCGGCCGCGCGCGCGTTACATCGGGGAATATGAGGCTGCCGGGCCGGACTGAGGCGCCGCAAACCCGGCTGATTCGCTCGACGAATCGTCAGGCCGCGCCGAGCCAGCGCGGCAGCCAGTTCAAGACCGGCGGACCCAGCATCGGCTTCGTTGCGGTGCGCTCGGAGCCGCTTGCCAGCGCAAAGCGCGCGCCGGCCTGCCCCGCGCTGATCCACGCCACTGCGCGGCGCGGCAGTTCGATCGACTCGCCGGTAGCGAGCCAGTGATCCTCGCTGTCGCCTGCGATAGTCAGCCAGATCTCACCCGAGATCACCTTGAAGATCGACGGACGCGCGACACGCCAGGCCGTCGCGGGCTCGCCATGTTCCAATTCGAAAATCCGGACTTCACGCATCGCGCTCTCCTTCAAAGAACTTTTCTGTTGTACCGATTATTGACGTGCGATGATCGGATACCCATGCACAGTTCCGAACACTTCCATCGGAACTGTTCAGTCGAAAAACCGGACAGTTGGCGCGGGCAGCATGTTGTTTAGCGCCGAGTTCGAGCGCATCCGGCCTGCGATTCGGTGAAGGTAGATCCTCATGAAACTCGAAATCCAGCTCGATCGACACAACGGCGTGCCGCTGACCGAGCAGATCGTCACCGGCGTCACGACGTGGATCCGCTCGCGCATCGCGCACCCCGGTTCAAAGCTGCCGTCAATTCGCCAGTTCGCCGCCGACTACGGCGTGAGCCGCTTTCCGGTGATCGAGGCTTACGACCGGCTGGTGTCGCTCGGCTACGTCGACTCGCGCCACGGCTCCGGCTTCTATGTCGCCGACCGCCAGCCGGCGGGCACGCACTGCCAGGGCTCCTCGGATCCCCGCCGCGCCGAGGACGAGTCGGACCATCTCCTGCAGCAGTTCAACCATCCGGGCGAAACGCTCAAGCTCGGTAGCGGCTTCATCCCTGAAGCGTGGCGCGACACGGACAGCATCGCGCAGGCAATCCGCCACGTGTCGCGCACCGATCTCGCGAGCATGGTCGATTACGCCACCCCGCTCGGCAACCTGACGTTGCGCGAGCATCTGCAAAGCCGCATCGGCCAGTTGGGGATTCAGGCTGACACGTCGCAGATCCTCATCACCAACGGCGCAAGCCAGGCGCTCGACCTGTTGATGCGTTACATGCTCAAGGCAGGCGACACGATCTTTGTCGAAGACCCCGGTTACTACAACCTCCACGGTCTGCTGAAGCTGCACGGCGTGAAACTGGTCGGCATTCCGCGCACACGCAACGGTCCCGATCTGGATGTGATGCAGGAGCAGTTGAAGTCGCATCGGCCCAAGCTGCTGTTCATCAACACCGTGTTCCACAATCCGACGGGCACCAATGTGGCGCCGCCGGTTGCCTTCCGGCTGCTGCAACTGGCGCGTGAGCACGGCTTCTCGATCATCGAAGACGATATCTACGCCGATTTCCAGACCGACCTCACCGATCGGCTCGCCACGCTCGACCAGCTCGAACACGTGATCTATGTGGGCGGACTGTCGAAGACGCTGTCGTCGTCGCTGCGGATTGGCTGTGTGGTCGCGAGCCACGCGATCATCAAGGATCTGGTCGACATCAAGATGCTGACGAGCATCGGCGGCTCGCGTTTTGCCGAGGCGGTCGCCGTGGCGATGCTGGAGCGCGGCGCGTATCGCAAGTACCTGGAGCGCCTGCGTCGGCGTATGCGCGATGCGCTCGGCTCCACCATTCAGACGCTCGAAGACGCGGGTTGGGAAATTTTCGACAAGCCCGTGGGCGGGAAATTCGTGTGGGCTCGCGTGCCGCATGTCGCCAATGCGGAACGGCTGGTGGAATGCGGCGTGCCGCTGGGGGTGACCGTCGTGCCGGGCAATCACTTCCGGCCGAATATGGAAGTGAGCCCGTGGACCAGGATTCACATCGCATTCGGTAATGACCCGCGTGCGCAGGCGTTCTTTCGCGCCGCCGCGGCGTTGCCGGCGTCGGAGTGAGTTCTGAATGAGCGCCGGCCCGCGCTTTTCCCTAGAATAGCGAGTCCCAGCCCGTCCCTGCGCGCCTAGCCGCCCTCCATGTCCACGCCGACTCCGCCCGCCACCACGCCCGGTACGTCCAGTACACCTTCGCCCCGCTCGCTCACCGTGATGCTGTGGGTCGTCGCCACCGGCTTCTTCATGCAGACCCTCGACTCGACCATCGTCAACACCGCGCTTCCCGCGATGGCGACGAGCCTCGGCGAGTTGCCGCTGCGCATGCAATCGGTGGTGATCGCCTATTCACTGACGATGGCCGTGATGATCCCGGTGTCCGGCTGGCTCGCCGACAAGCTCGGCACGCGACGCGTGTTCTTCAGCGCGATCCTCGTGTTCGCCGTCGCCTCGTTACTATGCGCAAACGCGCATACCTTGAACCAGCTCGTGGCCTTCCGCATCATGCAGGGCGTGGGCGGGGCGATGCTGCTGCCGGTCGGGCGGCTCGCCGTGTTGCGCACCTTTCCGGCCGAACGCTATTTGCCGGCGCTCTCGTTCGTGGCGATCCCGGGTCTCATCGGCCCGCTAATCGGCCCCACGCTCGGCGGCTGGCTCGTGAAGATCGCCTCGTGGCACTGGATCTTTCTGATCAACGTGCCGGTGGGAATCGTCGGTTGCATCGCCACGTTCATCTACATGCCGGATAGCCGGAATGAACACGTCGGCAAGTTCGACATGAAAGGCTATCTGCTGCTGATCGTCGGCATGGTGGCGATTTCGTTCGCGCTCGACGGCCGCACCGAATTCGGCATTCAGCACGCCACGGTGCTGGTGCTGCTGATCCTCAGCCTCGCCTGCTTTGTCGCCTACGGCTTGCACGCCGTGCGCGAGCCCTCGCCGATTTTCTCGCTGGATCTCTTCAAGATCCACACTTTCAGCGTCGGCCTGCTCGGCAATCTGTTCGCGCGGATCGGCAGCGGCGCGATGCCCTATCTGATCCCTCTGCTATTGCAGGTGAGCCTCGGCTATAGCGCGTTTGAAGCCGGCATGATGATGCTGCCGGTGGCGGCTGCGGGCATGGCGTCCAAACGCCTGGTGACGAGCCTGATCATCAAGCACAGCTATCGGCGCGTGCTGATCATCAACACGGTGCTGGTCGGCTTGACCATGGCAAGCTTCGCGCTCACTACCGCGAACCAGCCGCTGTGGCTGCGGCTCGTGCAACTGGCGTTCTTCGGCGGCGTCAACTCGATCCAGTTCACCGCGATGAACACGTTGACGCTCAAGGACCTGGGCACCGGCGGCGCGAGCAGCGGCAACAGCCTGTTTTCGCTAGTCCAGATGCTGTCGATGAGTCTCGGCGTGACGGTGGCCGGCGCCCTGCTCGCGACCTTCACCGGCCTGCTGCCGCGCGTGACGGCCGCCAATTCGCTGCCCGCGTTCCACGCGACGTTCCTGTGTGTCGGCATCATCACGGCAGGCTCGTCGTGGATCTTTGCGCAACTGTCGCCGGACATCCGCACGCCCGCGAAAAAGACCGATCCTTCCGAACGGACCTGATGCGGGTCTACCCGGCTGCGCGCCCGCCACCGACCCGCAACGGGGCGCGGGCCGCACCAGCGAAGTGCGAACCGTCGCCTTCGCACCCGTGCTGGCGCACAATCGTCTAATCTGAGTGTGGCAACTGGGCATGCGTGCTGTGTTTCCGCACGCGCATAGTTCTTGCTCGCCAATCCTGTAAACTCACATCTTGCGCGTGCGAACTTGTGTCGAGCATGCAGGCGCGCAGCCACCTCCACACGACTGACATGATGAGCATGATCGAACTCGATCCTCCCGGCTTCCAGCCACCGCGCCCGATGGCCGGCGACGAAGGCTCCCGGCGCACCGTTCTGTACGGCGGCTACACTGTTTTCAGCGTGTTCCAGCCGGTTTTCTCCGTGTCGCACCGGCGCGCGATCGGTTATCACGCGTCGCTGCGCGCCCATGACGAACACGCGCTGCAAGTGCCGTCCCACGAGGTTTTCACGCAAGCCGCACGACGCGGCGACCTGCTCGAACTCGGGCGGCTCGCCGAATCGCTGCATCTGGGCAACTTCAACGCGTTCGACAGTCACGACGAATGGCTCTTCCTGAGCCTGCACCCCGCCGCGCTGATGGACACCAGTTACGGCGACGCGCTGCTCGCAGGCCTCAAGGCGCTCGGCCTGCCGCCGCAGCGCGTGGTGCTCGAAGTGTCCGAACAGGCGGGCGGCGAAACCACGCGCTTTGCCGAAATCGTCGACGCGCTGCGCAAATCCGGCTTCCTGATCGCGCTCGACGGCTTCGGTGCGAAGCATTCGAACATTGACCGCGTGTGGAATCTGCGGCCGGACATCGTCACGCTCGACCGCTGCATTCTCGCGCAAGCCAGCGAACATTCGCACATTGAACGCGTGCTGCCGGGCCTCGTCTCGCTGCTGCACGAATCCGGCCAACTGGTGCTGATGGGCGGCCTGAGCACCGAACGCGACGCGCTGATCGCGCTCGAATGCAACGTGGACTTCGTGCAAGGCGCGTTCTTCGCGGGCCCGAGCGTCGAACCGGTCAAGCCGCAAGCGGCGGCCGGTTTGATGGACTCGCTATCCGCGGCGCTGCGCGAACGGGTCACCGCGCGCGAACACGCACAATCGGCACGGCTCGCACCGTATGTCACGGCGCTTGAGACGGCCGCCGCGCAACTGGTGGCCGGCGAGTCGGTCGCGCAAGCCACTGCGCCGCTTCTGATGCTCGGCGAGACGGCACGCTGCTTCGTGCTCGACGGGTCGGGCCGGCAGATCGGCGACAACGTGCTCCCGCCGGGGCGCGCGTCGCAACGCGCCAAGCGTTTCCGTCCGCTGCTGCATTCCGAAGGCGCAAGCTGGGAGCGCCGGCCATACTTCATCCAGGCGATGCGCACGCCCGGCCACGTGCATCTCACCCCGCCTTATCTGTCCATCAACGAAGCGCATCTGTGCGTGACCGCCTCGATCGCCGCGCACACGCCGACGGGCACGCAGGTGCTATGCGTGGACATCAACTGGGAAGTCGCAGCCCACCGCAACTGAACTCATGGCGCTCTGCTGGATCCGTGCGAGCAGTTGCGAGACTGCCGCGCGGCCCAGCATGCGGTTGGCGGCTCGCAGACGCGCCGCGCTGGTCACCACGCGCAGCGCGACGATCTTCGTGGAACCATCCTCCAGGCTGTTTGTGGACACGTCGAGTACTCCGACGACATCGCCCTCGAAGATCAACGCAATACACAATGTGCCCGCCACCGATACCGTCTCGGCATTGCTCGCGTGTTCGACGAGCGACGTTACCGTATCCATCCACCCTGCCACCGCCGGTTCAGATGTGCTCACCGGCGCGCACACAGGCGCGTCGCTGACGACTTCCGGCGCATCACTAAAGAGCCGCAACAAGCCGACTCGATCTTGCGCCTCCAACGCCGTGCGCAAGCGCTCGACGATCCGCGCATGCGCTGCGGGATCGGCGGGCTCCACCGGTGCACCCGCGCGTTGCAGACGCGCCTTGGCCCGATGGACGATCTGCCGGCAGGCCGCCGGCGTTCGCTCGAGAATGGCCGCGATCTCGGCGTAGTCACAATCAAAGGCTTCGTGCAGTACGAACGCTGCCCGTTCGTCCGGTTTCAGACGCTCGAGCAGCAGCATCACGCCATAGGACATCTCCGCCGCGCGCAAGGCCAGTTCTTCGGCCGATGGCGCCACCTCATCGAGCCACAGCTCCGGCAACCAGCCGGCGGCCTGCGACGCGCGTTCGCGCTGCACACGCCGCAGCCGGTCGATCGCCACGCGCGTGGTGATCGTGGTGAGCCAGGCGACAGGTAGCTGCACCTCCTGCGTGTCCGCGAGGTGCCATTTCAATCCGACGTCCTGCACCACGTCTTCCGCTTCGGCGCGGCTGCCGAGCATCCGGTACGCCAGCGCGAGCAGGCGGGCGCGCACGGCCTCGAAGCTGGATGCCTTGTCGATTCCTTGTTCTGTCATACGTGGACCTCCAGATCGTGCGTGTTGAAAGGCGCGCGGCGCCCTGCCTGCGAAATGATCCGGGCGCGCGCCGACATCCTGATTCTTTTGGTCTTGACGGCTGGGCATCGAGCGATGTGACAGGTCCGCAAAAAAATATTTCTGTCACGGCGCCCTGTGTCCCGTCGTCATAGGGACAACAACCAGCGCAAGGAATGCGCAGGTTACGGATCGGCTAAGGCGCAGCCTGGAGGCTTCGCGCCATGAAGCCACACGCTCCGCACAAACCGCGGTCACCCAGACCGCATACGCGAGGTCAATATGCAGTCCAGCTATCCAACCATCACCGGCCTTGGCCTCGTGCCCACCGTGATCGAACAGTCCGGCCGCGGCGAGCGCGCCTACGATATCTATTCGCGCTTGCTGCGCGAGCGCATCGTGTTTCTGGTCGGGCCCGTCAACGAGCAATCGGCCAGTGTGATTGTCGCGCAGTTGCTGTTTCTGGAGTCCGAGAATCCCGACAAGGATATTTCTTTTTACATCAATTCGCCGGGCGGTTCGGTGTACGACGGCCTCGCGATCTACGACACCATGCAATTCATCAAACCGGAGGTATCGACCTTGTGCACCGGCTTCGCCGCGAGCATGGGCACCTTTCTGCTGACAGCCGGTCAACGCGGCAAACGGTATGCCTTGCCGAACGCGCGCATCATGATCCATCAGCCGTCGGGCGGCAGCCAGGGCACGGCGGCGGACGTCGAGATTCAGGCGAAGGAAGTGCTCTATCTTCGAGAGCGCCTGAATGCGATAACGGCCGAGCGCACCGGGCGCAGCATCGAGGAAATCGCCCGCGACACCGACCGCGACAACTTCATGTCGGCGCAGGCCGCGAAAACGTACGGTCTCGTCGATGAAGTGCTTGAAACACGCGCGGCGCTGAATGTCGCGCCGTATCACCAGGATAGGTAGCACGGGGGCCCGCGTAGTCAATCCACTGCGAACCAACGCCGTAGGGCTGTGACCCTGAGACTGTTTAGGCACAGCGTCGGCATGCCTGCAAGAGCCCTGGAGAACGTCATAGAAAGCGCGCGCTGTCGCGGGTTTTCGCCGCCCGTATCGGTGCGCCCGGAACACAAAAGCTGATCACCTCCGCTGGAATCGCTATCATGGTCGCGATTCGTCCAATTCGACGATCGCTTCAATGGAGATATACATGGCGTCATCCAACGAAACTGTCAGCATGGCGCTATTCTGCGACTTCGAAAACGTCGCGCTCGGCGTGCGTGACGCGAAGTACGACAAGTTCGATATCAAGCTGGTGCTCGAACGTCTGCTGCTCAAGGGCAGCATTGTCGTGAAGAAAGCATATTGCGACTGGGACCGCTACAAGAGCTTCAAAGGCGCGATGCACGAGGCCAATTTCGAATTGATCGAAATTCCGCACGTGCGCCAATCGGGCAAGAATTCCGCCGACATCCGGCTCGTGGTCGACGCGCTCGACCTCTGCTACACGAAATCGCACGTCAATACGTTTGTGATCATCAGCGGCGACTCGGATTTTTCGCCGCTGGTGTCGAAGCTGCGTGAGAACGCCAAGCAGGTGATCGGCGTCGGCGTGCAGCAATCCACGTCCGATCTGCTGATCGCGAACTGCGACGAGTTCTTCTTTTACGACGACCTCGTGCGGGAGAGTCAGCGCACGGTCGCCAAGCGCGAGTCGTCGCGCCCGCAACAGTCCGCCCAGCCGGCGGCCAAACGCGCGCCCGACGAGGACAAGACCCGCAACAAGGAAGACCTCGAGAAACGCCGCACCAAGGCGGTCGAAATCGCGGTGCAAACGTTCGACGCGCTTGCGTCCGAACGCGGCGATAGCGGCAAGATCTGGGCGTCGGTGCTGAAGAACGCGATCAAGCGCCGCAAGCCGGATTTCAACGAAACGTACTACGGCTTTCGCGCTTTCGGCAATCTGCTCGAAGAAGCTCATGCTCGCGGGCTGCTCGAGTTCGGCCGCGACGAGAAGTCGGGCGCGTATGTGTATCGAAGCACCGCCGCGAACGTGGCCGGCGACAACGCGGGCGAGCCCGTGGAAATCGTGGAGTCGGCGGAACAGTTGTATGAGGCGCAGGTCGCCGAAACGGTGATCGCCGAGTCGGGCGGCAAACACGAGTCGCGCCGTCGAGGACGAGGCAATCGCAAAGCAGGACGCAGCCAACAGGAGACCGTGTACGAAGAGCGTACGACCGTCGAACATGGCGGTGGCGCTCAGGCTCAAGCGGACGGTGTGCGCGAGCAAGCTCCGGAAAATGCCGAGTTCGCTTTTGAACTGCCGGAAGCGCCTTTCGCGGAGGCTGAAGCCGCGAACGCTGAAGAATCCGGCGGCTCGGAGAGGTCGGCAGAAGCAGACGAGCGAGAGACGAGCGGCAAGCAACCCAAGCGCCGCAGCGAACGCGCGCCGCGCAAGACGGCTGCGAAGCGAGCAAAGAAAGCTGCGCCGCGAAGCATCGACGATATTCCGGAGATCGCAGCGCCCGCTGAAGCGCCGGCCGCTTCTGTCACAGCGGAAGAAGCGCCTGCGCCGGTAAAAAAGGCCGCACGTAAGACGGCGTCGCGCAGTCGTCGTCCGCGTAAGACGGCCGCTACGAGCGACGCGGAGTGAGCCGTGATATCTGGCGCGGTGTGTAGCCGTGCCGATGCGGCTGCAACTGCACTAGCCCAGCGGCAAACAGACAGCCTTTGCTTCCAAAGCGCGAAATAAGCGTCTCGTCCGGCGCGATGCGTTGCCAGCGCCGCACCATAACCCACACGACCAACAGAAAGCCCCTGCTCCTCAAAAAATGGAACAGGGGCTTTTTTTCATACCGCGATCCAGATAACCGCAAGCCAACCACCGACACCCACGCGAACACACTCAACTACAGCCGCATCTCACCCAACGCGAAACCATCCCCCTTCCGCTCACAACAACCCAAACACCGCCACCCCATTAGTAGCGCCGACATACACCTTGCCGCGCGCAATCATCGGCGTGATGAACTTGTTGCCCGCGCCCCATTGATCGCGCGTGCCGGCCTGGTTGCTGTTGTACAACTCGACGGCGAGATTGCCCGCGTTGTACGCGTGTAACGCGCCGG
Source organism: Paraburkholderia sp. NPDC080076 (assembly GCF_050281145.1). Classification (NCBI taxonomy): domain Bacteria; kingdom Pseudomonadati; phylum Pseudomonadota; class Betaproteobacteria; order Burkholderiales; family Burkholderiaceae; genus Paraburkholderia; species Paraburkholderia sp. NPDC080076. Next base: position 792,658 of record NZ_JBNNWQ010000004.1, read on the forward strand.
TCGTGCCGTTTTCCGCCGCCCAGACAATGCCGTTGCTCGCGCCGTTCGCCGACACAGCCGGTGTCGCGCCCGGATACGGGAAAGTGGTCGGACTCCTCGACGCGGCGGTGGTTGCAAGGAACGCACCCGAGACCGGCAGCGCCTTCAGATTGTCGTTCAGCCCGCCGTAATAGACCACGCCGTTGTAGTAAGCCGGCGATCCCCAGATGCCACCCGCCAACGTGCCGATCAACTCCTGCCAGATGTTGTTGGCCGTCGGGTTGAATTTGCCCATCGAGTCGCGATCGACGACGTAGATGTGGTTGTCCTTGCCGGCCGCCACCGCGAGGTGCTTGACGACCCCTCCTGTCGTGGTCTGATCCGGCAACACCATGGCGCCGCCCGAGCCGAAATCGTTGTCGGTGGCCGCTTGCGTGACCACGTCTGACATCGCGAAGTAATCGGTGACCTGCAGGTTGCCCAAGGAGAGCTTCATCATCGAGTCGCCGAAGTCGCCGTCGACGGGAAAGCCCTGCGCATTCAGCGTGGTGCCGAACGTGCCGTTGCCGTCCACGACGTAAAGCGACGTGCCGTCCGACGCCATGCCCGAGCCGGCCATCCAGATCGAGCCTTGACTGCCGTTCGGCGTGATGTTGATCACGCTGGTCTGTTTCAGCGTGTCGGCGCTATAGGCCATCATCCAGCCGGTGTACGAGCCCCCCATGCAGTGCGCGGTCCAACCCATGTAGATGTTGCCGCCGACCAGCGTAAGTGCCGCGCGCTCCGTATGCAGCGACGGGTTGAAGGTAATCACCCCGTTGACGCTGCCCGCGCCGTTGCCCGGATAAGTCGCCGCGATTTCCGTCGGACCGCCGAGCACTTCGGCGCCGGTCGCCAGATCGAGCGCATGCAGCCGGTGATGGTAGCCGCCGCCACTGTCTTTCGTCATCGCCACGGCATACAGCACGCCATTCGTGCCGCGACTGCGGTCGATTACCGGCGTCGACGTAATGCCGATCTCAGGGGTGATGTCCGGGCATCCGTGGTCGTCGCTGGGCGTTTCGCCGCTGCCGATCAGCGAGACTTTCCACAGTTGCGCGAAAGATGTGGCGTCGTAGGCGTAGACGCTATCGTGTTCGGTGACCACGTAGACCACGTCGTGGGTCGTGCCGCCGATCGACAGGCTGGTGACGAAGAGCGGCTGTCCGTCGACCTTGCCGTCCGCGGCAAGAAACGCGACCTTGCCGAAACTCGCCGAGTTGACGTTCGCCGGTGTAAGCGTGGTCTCGGCGAGCATCTGACCAGTGCGGCCGAGATCGTTGTGATGCATGAGGACGTCGGTGGCGTAGGCCGTCACCGTTGCCGGTGTGTTGCCCGTGCCGGTCGTTCCGGTGCCGGTGCCGGTGCCGGTGCCCGTGCCGGTCGTTCCGGTGCCGGTGCCCGTGCCGGTGGTCGAACCCGTACCGCTACCGGAACCTGTATCCGAGCCGCTCGACGTGCCACTTCCGCTCGCCGACCCCGACGCGGCGCCCGAACCACCGCCGCCACACGACGCGAAACAGGAGGCGACGGCAATCAGCGCCACTACCGTGCCCCGACGGGTCCATGCGCCGAGCCCGGATGTCTCAGCGCCAGCTTGCGAGATTCGCATTTTCGCCTCGTCTCTTGAACGATGCGACGGTCAGCTCCGCACAACCAACGGTGCGCGCCGTGACTCACGTCGCGTGCCGTAAGAGAGGAGCCCGCCACGCGCGTCTCCCGCTCGCCGAACACAGTCATCGCCCTTACGGCTGATTAACCGTACGCTGTTTGCAAAGGCGTTTATCGCCATCGTGTCGCCTCTCTCCGCCATACGAGGCAATACGTGACGGCGATACGATTCAGTGGCCCCGGACGCTCGGCGAAATTCGATCAGTAGTACGGATAGGGCGCATACATTACCGGCGGCGGCCCGTAATAACGGGGCGGCGGAGCAACATATACCGGTTGCGGCGCATAGACCGGCATCCGCGGCTGCGAAATCGTGTTGCCCTTGGATACCATGCACTGCGCGTACGCCGCGTCGTACTGCGCCTGGAGGCTACCGCCCGCGTACTGTGCGCCGTTGGCGCCGGTCGCGCCGCCGATCAGCAAGCCGCTGCCCGCGCCAATGGCCGCGCCCGCGCCGGGATTGCCTGCCGCTGCGCCAAAGAGCGCACCGACAGCGGCACCGCCCAGCGTGCCGATAGCCGCGCTATTGACGCTGTTCGTGGTCGCGGCCTGCGAGGCGCCGGTCGCGTTGGTCGAGCGATAAGCGTAGTCGCGGCAGTTGTAGTCGTCCTGCTGGAACTGATTGAGCGGCTCGCCGCTGCGCGGCAGCGCGACGATGGAAGGACCGCTCGGCGGCACCACCGCGCAACCGCCGAGGAGCGCCAGTGCGACCGCAGCCACAGGCAGTGCGAAGCGTATCGATTGAGGACTTGAGATCATGGTGGCGCACGTTTCTTCATAGGGGACACATACGTTAGGCCAATTTGCGGGCGCTTTGTTTACGAGATAGTTACCGTATTTTTTCCGCCTGCATCTCGACGCGCTGTCGGCAGGCTGAATGCGAATTGGAAGCCGGCTTGCCGTTACCAACTGTGACAAAGATTCATGCGCCGCGGCGAGTGAAAAGCAATCCTATGCATCTTGGGCGCGAGCCCCGTCGAGACCCTTCGACGCACTGACGCGCGACAGCAAGCCACGCCAGGAAAAAGAAAAGCCCTCGCATTCGAGGGCTTTTCTTTCCTGCAATGGCTACGGAGTTCGACGATCAACGCCGCGACCGGATCACCCAGCCAGCGGCGCCGCATTCAAACTCAGCGGCAATCTCACGCGAAGTTCTTCGACGCGAATTCCCAGTTGACGATGTTCCAGTACGCTTCGACGAACTTCGGACGCGCATTGCGGTAGTCGATGTAGTAAGCGTGTTCCCACACGTCGATCGTCAGCAGAGCCTTCGCGTCGGTGGTCAGCGGCGTAGCGGCGTTGCTCGTCGACACGAGGTCGAGCGAACCGTCGGCCTTCTTCACCAGCCATGCCCAGCCCGAGCCGAACGTGCCGACCGCGGTCTTGGCGAACTCTTCCTTGAACTTGTCGAACGAACCCCACTTGGCGTTGATCGCGTCAGCGAGCGCGCCGGTCGGCGCACCGCCACCTTGCGGCGACAGGCTGTTCCAGAAGAACGTGTGGTTCCACACTTGAGCTGCGTTATTGAACACGCCGCCCGATGCCTTCTTGACGATTTCTTCGAGCGACAGGTTCTCGAACTCCGTGCCCTTGATCAGATTGTTCAGGTTGGTCACATAGGTCTGGTGATGCTTGCCGTAGTGATACTCGAGCGTCTCTTCCGACATGTTCGGCACGAGTGCGTTTTTCGCGAACGGCAGCGGCGGGAGCGTATGTTCCATGGTGCTTTCCTTCTGTCTGTATCTGTTGTGGGGGAGTCTGCGGATAACGCTTTTGAGCACTCGATTGTAGGCGACTTGGAATAACCCCGCAAACCAACGGACTTTATGCCCGGCATTGGCGAACACGCCTCGGGCACAGCGTAATTAGTGCTTGCGCACCCGGTGTGCCCGGCCCTCGCAACAGTCAAAAATACAGGCGCCGAGGCCGTCGGCGAAGTGTCAGAAACCGTCGGTCAGGCGCGGCTGCACATCGGCCAGCGCGATATCCGCGGCACCTTCCGCAAGATGCACCGTCAGGCGCCGTCCCGGCTTCAACGACGACGGCGCGCGCACCGCGCGTCCGCTCTGGGCGTCGAGCACGGCGGCATAACCACGCTCCAGCGTACGCTGCGGACTCAGCACTTCGAGACGCGCAGCGAGCGTGTCGATGCGCGCGGTCTGACGTTCATGCTGGCGTAACAAAGCCGCGTCCAGACGTTGCGAAAGATGGCCGAGTTTCGCCTGATGCCCGGCGAGATCCGGACGCCAACGCTGCCAGCGCATCTGCAGCAGCGAAAACCGCGCTCGCGCGTCGCGCACCGGACGCGCGCCCGCCGATGCCAACCGCACGCTCAATTGCTGCAGATGCGTGCGTTGCCGCGCGAGCCGCTCGGCCGGCGACACCAGCCGACGCGCGAGCCAATCGAGTTGCTGGGCGCGCCGCTCCATCATGCGGCCGAAGCCGCGCGCGAGCGTCGCGTGGCGGTGATCCAACTCGCGCAACAGCAGCACGCGCTGCGGACTGACGAGTTCGGCGGCGCCGGTGGGCGTCGGCGCGCGCACGTCCGCGGCAAAGTCGGCGATCGTGAAATCGGTTTCGTGGCCCACGCCGGTAACCACGGGAATCGCGCTTTCGGCGATCGCGCGCGCCAGCACTTCTTCGTTGAACGCCCACAAGTCTTCGATCGAGCCGCCGCCGCGGCACACGATCAGCACGTCGACTTCGCGCCGCGCGTTGGCGGCGTCGACCATCGCGGCGAGCTTGCCGCTCACGCCCACGCCCTGCACCGGCGCCGGATAAATGATCACCGGAATGTGCGGTGCGCGCCGCGACAGCGTGGTCAGGACGTCGCGCAACGCCGCGGCCTGCAACGACGTGACGATGCCGATCGCCCGCGGATGCGTCGGCAACGCGCGTTTGCGTTCGGCGGCAAAGAGCCCCTCGGCTTCGAGCTGCGCTTTCAGCCGGAGGAACGCTTCGTAGAGACGCCCCTGTCCGGTGCGCCGCACCGCTTCCACATTCAGTTGCAGTTCGCCGCGCGGCTCGTACATCGTCACCAGCGCGCGCACTTCGATGCGGTCGCCTTCGCGCGGCGTGAATTCGGCGTATTGCGCCCGCCCGCGGAACATCACGCAACGCATCTGCGCCTGCGCATCCTTGATCGAGAAATACCAATGGCCGCTCGCGGCGCGCGTGAAGTTCGACACTTCGCCGGCGACCCAGACGAGCGGAAACGAACGTTCGAGCATCGTGCCGATCGCGCGATTGAGCGCCGAAACGGGAACGACGACCTCACCGCCGGGCGTCGCCGACGAGGAAAAAGGGCTTTCGGGATTCATGCGAGGAATATGGGTGGCTGGCCGGACAGACGATAGACCGACCGGCCATCCGCGTCCAGCGCCGCGCTCGAATTGTTAAAAGTGTCCACATGGCGGGACCCGCCAGACGGATCCCGCCAGATTGCCTGCGAGGCCGCATGAATTCCAGGCATGTCGTTGATTTATATGGTGTTTACATCCCGTTAAAAAGAATGATTGCCGATACCGGGCGCGCGGAATGGCCTTCTCCGCCCGTCGGACGGCAGGTTCTCCACAAAGTTATCCACAGGCTGCGAGCAACGCCGGAAGCGCCGTTTCGCCGCGCGGCGCATGGCGCGCGGCTTGCCGGGCGTGATGCTCGCGCGCTAGAGTGGCGGGTTCGACGGCATGCCGAACGCCCCGCGGCGCCCGGCATTGCGGCACACTGCGAAAGTGCGTCCGTTGCCGCCTCGCTTCATTTTTCGCCTCACTTTCGATAGTCCGGAGAACCGCGTTGATGCTTGCCCCGCGTATTGCGCCTAGCTCCTTCACGCCGCCGTCCCGGCGCTTTTTAGCGAGCGGCGCGCCACTCGTCTGCGCGACGTGCCCATGAGCGAAGTCAGCAACCGTCTCGAAGCACGCCTCGCGCGCGAATGGCAACAGCGCGGCCCCCTCGCCTGGGCGCTGTCGCCGCTCGCCTGCGCGTTCGGCGCGATCGCCGCCGCGCGCCGCGCGGCCTTTTCGTTCGGCTGGTTGAAATCGGTGCGCATCGGCGTGCCCGTGGTGGTGGTCGGCAATGTGACCGTCGGCGGTACCGGTAAGACGCCGACCGTGATCGCGCTGGTCGAGGCGTTGCGCGCCGCGGGCTTCAAACCCGGCGTGGTGTCGCGCGGCTACGGCGCGCGCGTGAAGACGCCGACGCGGGTCACTTCCACCTCTGCGGCGAGTGTCGGCGGTGACGAGCCGCTTCTGATCGCACGCCGCACCGGTGCGCCGGTGTGGGTCTGTCCGGATCGCGTGGCGGCCGCGCAGGCGCTGTGCGCCGCGCACCGCGAAGTCGACGTGATCGTGAGCGACGACGGCTTGCAGCATTACCGGCTCGAGCGCGACGCCGAACTGGTCGTGTTCGATCACCGGCTCGGCGGCAACGGTTTCCTGCTGCCGGCCGGTCCGCTGCGCGAGCCGCTGTCGCGCCGCCGCGACGCGACGCTCATCAACGATCCTTACGCGCGCACGCTGCCGGCGTGGCCGAACACCTTCGCGCTGCAACTCGCGCCCGCCGACGCGTGGCATCTGGACAATCCCGCGTTGCGCCGGCCGCTCGCGCAATTCAGCGGCGATCGCGTGCTGGCGGCAGCAGGCATCGGCGCGCCGGAGCGCTTTTTCGCCACGCTGCGCGCCGCCGGCCTCACGCCCGCCACGCGCGCACTGCCGGATCACTACGCGTTCGAGCGCAATCCGTTTACGGACGTGGACGCCGACGCCATCCTGATAACGGAAAAGGATGCGGTAAAATTAGGGTCCTGGCACGACGCGCGCATCTGGGTTGTCCCGGTCGAAGCCGCGCTCGATCATCGCCTCATTGCATTAGTTGTGGAGAAAGTCCGTGGACGCTCGCCTGCTTGAAATTCTCGTCTGCCCGATCTGCAAGGGCCCGCTCAGCTACGACCGCGCCGCGCAGGAGCTGATCTGCAATGCGGACAAGCTGGCCTATCCGATTCGCGACGGCATTCCCGTCATGCTGGTCGACGAAGCGCGGCAGACCGTGGAAGGCACGCCGGTCGATCTGAATCCGGGCTCGGTGGCCTGAGTCAGACAGCGCTCGCGCGGGCGGCCGCCATGTCAGTGTGGCGCGTGGCGCGAGCTGAATCCGTCGACTTGTCCGTTCGCGGCCGCGCTGCATGCGCGGCCGATTTCTTCCGGCTTCATCGCCGCCCGTCTTTGCGCTTGCCTTGCCGATGACCCACGCCAACACCACCACTCCCCCGTTTATCGCCGTCGTGCCGGCCCGGCTCGCCTCGACGCGTCTGCCCAACAAGCCGCTCGCCGACATCGGCGGCAAGCCGATGGTGGTGCGGGTCGCCGAACGCGCGCGCGAATCGGGCGCGCAGCAGGTGCTGGTCGCCTCGGACGCGCAAGCGGTGCTCGACGCCGCCCGCGACCACGGCTTCGAAGCGGTGTTGACGCGCGCGGACCATCCGTCCGGCACCGACCGTCTCGCGGAAGTCGCGGCGCAATTCGGCTGGAGCGACGAGACGATCGTGGTCAACGTGCAAGGCGACGAACCGCTGATCGATCCGGCGCTCGTGTGCGGCGTTGCGTCGCACCTTGCGGCGAGCCACGGCTGCGCGATCGCCACCGCGGCGCACCCGATCACCGACCCCGCCGAAATCTTCAACCCGAACGTCGTCAAGGTCGTGCTCGACGCGCGCGGCGTCGCGCTGTACTTTTCGCGCGCGCCGATTCCATGGGCACGCGACGCCTATCAGCCGCACTGGCCCGATGTCGCATCGATGCCCGCGCCGCCCGCGCCCGCGGTAGTTCATCGGCATATCGGGCTGTACGCGTATCGCGCGCAATTCCTGCGCACGTACCCCAGCCTCGCAATCTCGCCGATCGAACAGGTCGAAGCGCTCGAACAACTGCGCGCGATGTGGCACGGCGAGCGCATCGCGGTGCTCGTCACGCACGACGTGCCGCTGCCCGGTGTCGACACACCCGCCGATCTCGCGCGCGTGCAGGCTTTATTCGGGTCTTGAGCGGAAAAACCCATGGCATAATCGGACGGTTGTGCGCGCCTCCCGCTACACGCGAGAGTCAGGGTTTGCCCGGTCGCGCCGTCGCCGTCTTGCAGCGCCGTCGTCTTCGACGTGCAGCGCGAGACCTGGAACGGCAGCCGATGCGGGTCCCCTCGACGCATCGTGGGACGTCCGCAGCGCCACCAAAGAATTCACATAGATCTGGAGATATCACATGCGTTTGATCCTTTTGGGTGCGCCCGGCGCGGGCAAGGGCACTCAGGCGACCTTCATCAAGGAAAAGTTCGGCATTCCGCAAATTTCCACTGGCGACATGCTGCGCGCGGCCGTCAAGGCAGGCACGCCGCTCGGCCTTGAAGCCAAGCGCTTCATGGATGCCGGCGAACTGGTCACGGACGAACTGATCATCAACCTGGTGAAAGAGCGTCTGCAGCAGCCGGACTGCGCGAACGGCTATCTGTTCGACGGTTTTCCGCGCACCATTCCGCAAGCTGAAGCCATGAAGCAGGCCGGCGTTCCGATCGACTACGTGCTGGAAATCGACGTGCCGTTCGACGAGATCATCGTGCGCATGAGCGGCCGCCGCTCGCACGCGGCGTCGGGCCGTACGTATCACGTCAAGTTCAATCCGCCGAAGGTCGAAGGCGTGGACGACGTGACCGGCGAACCGCTGATCCAGCGCGACGACGACAAGGAAGAAACCGTCAAGAAGCGTCTGGAAGTGTACGAGGCGCAAACCAAACCGCTGATCGAGTACTACAACACCTGGGCGAAGAACGGCGATTCGTCGACCCCGTTGACCGCGCCGCAGTATCGGCGCATTTCAGGCCTCGGCAGCGTCGACGAAATTCGTGACCGTGCGTTCGAGGCGTTGAAGTAAGCTCGTTTGCGTCTGTCTGTGATCGCTTCTGAAAAAACCCGCCCCTTGCCGGCGGGTTTTTTTATGCAACGCGTGGCGCGAGTGCGGTGCTTCCTCTATCCGGCCGCGCTCCGTATTAATTAGCCATCCGTAACGGTTTGCTCTGCCTGCGCCCGCTGACAGCGCGTGAATCGGGCGCCTGCCGCTTCGCTTTCCGCATTGCAGCATAGCCGTTACAATCGATCATCGAAAAGATATTCGATCTAGACATTACTGAACCGTAGCAAAGGAGAAGACATGGAGATTCGTGACAACGTTTTCCTGATCACCGGTGGTGCATCGGGTCTAGGCGCAGCCACGGCGCGCCTGTTCGTCGAAAACGGCGGCAAAGTCGTGCTCGCCGATCTGAATGTGGATGCCGGCGAGGCGCTCGCGAAAGAACTCGGCGGCGTCTTCGTCAAATGCGATGTAAGCCGCGAAGACGACGCCACCCAAGCCGTCGAAGCCGCCACCAAGCTCGGCACGCTGCGCGGCCTCGTCAATTGCGCGGGCGTCGCGCCGGCCGTCAAAACGGTCGGCAAGGACGGCCCCCATCCGCTCGACTCGTTCGCGCGCACCGTCTCGATCAATCTGATCGGCACCTTCAACATGATCCGGCTCGCCGCCGCGGCTATGTCGAAGAACGAGCCGAACGCGAATGGCGAGCGCGGCGTGATCATCAACACGGCGTCGGTGGCCGCGTATGACGGCCAGATCGGCCAGGCGGCTTATGCAGCGTCCAAGGCCGGCGTGGTCGGCATGACGCTGCCGATCGCACGCGACCTGTCGCGCAACGCGATCCGCGTGATGACGATCGCACCGGGCATTTTCGAAACGCCCATGCTGCTCGGCATGCCGCAGGAAGTGCAGGACGCCTTGGGCGCGATGGTGCCGTTCCCGCCGCGTCTCGGCAAACCGGCGGAGTACGCGATGCTCGCCAAGCAGATCTTCGACAATCCGATGCTCAATGGCGAAGTGATTCGTCTGGACGGCGCGATTCGGATGCAGCCGAAGTAAGCCTGTGTGCGGCGCGGGGTTTCGTATAGCCCGCGCCAATGAAAAACGCCTGCACATGATCATCATGTGCAGGCGTTTTCTTTTGCGTGGTTCTGGCACGACGCGTGGCCGCTTGCTCGTTTACTCGCGGTCGTCGTGCTGTGTCCGCTGACGCAGCTCGTGCAATTGCGACTCCACCACGGTCGCGTCCTCGGCATCCGGCCGGTCGCCGAGATAGCGCTCGAGATCTTCGAGCGCGGGCCGCAGGTAATCGAGCCGCGCATAAGCGAAGCCACGATCGCGCACTTCCTCGATACTCTCCGGCAGCAGGATCACGAGACGCTGCTGCACCGCCAGCAGACGCTGCCAACGTTCCGTCTGAAGATACGTGGACTTCAGATTGCGCAGCATTCGCGCGATGATCTCGCGGCGCGTGGCCGGTTGCAGCAGCATGCGCAGCGCCCTGCTCACCGATTCGCCCGCCGACGCCACATACGGCTCCAGCATCTCCACCATCTCCGATTCGGACAGCGAGTGTCCGCTGGTCGGATCGAGCATGACGTCGCCGTCAGGCGTCGTCACGCGCAAAAGGAAGTGGCCGGGAAACGACACGCCGCGCGCTGGAACGCCGATCTGTTCGGCCATTTCCAGATACAGCACCGCCAGCGAAATCGGAATGCCGCGACGGCGCTTGAGCACCGCGTTCAGATGGCTGTTGTCGGGGTCGTAATAATCGTTGAGATTGCTGGCGAAGCCCAGCTCGCGAAAGAAGAACCGGTTCAGAATGCCGACCTTCTGCTTGATGTCGGCATCGTCCGGCATGCGACGCTGCAGGCGCACCACCAGTTCGTCGATCTCCGCGAGCGTGCCTTGCAGATCGAGATCGGGATAGGCGTCCTGCGCGAGCGAGAGCGCCGCCTCGGTCAGCGGAAGACTGTCGTCTTCGGCGACGAGCGTGCTGAAATAGTCGAGAACTCGCGTCATCGTGATCACTTCACTCGCCTTTTGAAATACGCGTACTTGAAGCCCATCAGCCAAAGCATACCGAAATATAGCGCGGCGAACAGAACGAGGCACGCTGCGAGCAACACCATGCGGTCGACCGGGCGGCTATGCATGCCGATCCAGTCGAAGCTGATGGCCAGCCAGTGCATCGTGCCGGCCAGCACCAGACAGGCGCCGAACAACTGCACAAAGAATTTGAGCCAGCCGCTCGACGGTCTATAGATGCCGCGCTTGCGCAGACCGAGAAACAGCAGCAGCGCATTACCGCAAGCGCCGAGCCCGACGCTCAGCGTCAAGCCCGCATGCGCGAAAATCGGCACGAACAGATAGTTGCTCAACTGCGTGAGGATCAGCACGCCGACCCCGATCTTCACCGGCGTCTTGATGTCCTGCTTCGCGTAGAAACCCGGCGCGAGGATCTTGATGAGGATCAGGCCGATCAGGCCGACGCCATACGCCGACAGCGCGCGGGAGACCATCACCACCGAATTGCCGTCGAACTTGCCGTAATGGAACAGCGTGGCGGTCAGCGGCTGCGCGAAGAAAAACAGCGCGACGGCGCTCGGCGCGGCCAGCAGGAAGGTGACGCGCAAGCCCCAGTCGAGCAGCGACGAGTATTCGTGCGGATCGGCATCGACGTGCGCCTTGGAGAGGCTCGGCAGCAGGATCGTGCCGAGCGCGACGCCCAGCAGCGCGGTCGGAAACTCCATCAGCCGGTCGGCGTAGTTGATCCACGACACGGCGCCCGGCCCGATGCGCGACGCGATATTCGTGTTGATGATCAGGCTGATCTGCGCGACCGAGACGGCGAACATCGCGGGCACCATCTTGGACAGCACGCGCTTGACGCCGCGATGCGCGAGCGCCTTCACCGGATTCAGGCCGATGCGCGGAATCATGTCGATCTTCTTCAGCCCCGGCAGCTGCACGATGAATTGCAGCACGCCGCCGGCGATCACCGCCCACGCGAGCGCATAAACCGGCGTTTGCAGACGCGGCGCGACGAACACCGCCGCGACGATGAACGCGACGTTCAGCAGAACCGGCGCGAACGCGGGCAGCGAGAAGTTCTTGTACGTGTTCAGCACGCCCGACGCCAGCGACGTCAGCGAAATGAAAATGATGTACGGGAACATGATGCGCGTCATGGTGACCGCGAGGGCATACGCTTGACCTTCATGCGCGAGGCCCGAGGCGACGATGAACACGACGCCCGACGCGCCCACCACGCCGATCAGCGAGAGGATTGCGAGCGCCCAGGCGAGCACCGTCGACGTGGCGTCGACCAGCGCTTTGGTGGCGTCGTGGCCTTGCTGGTTCTTGAATTCGGCGAGGATCGGCACGAAGGCCTGCGAGAACGCGCCCTCGGCGGAGATACGGCGCAGCAGGTTCGGAATGCGGAAGGCGACGTAGAACGCGTCAGTGTATTGACTGGCACCGAACGCGCGTGCGATCAGCGTTTCGCGGGCCAGTCCGGTCACGCGCGACAGCAGCGTGAAGCCGCTGACCGTCAGCAGGGCTCGGAATAGATTCATGGGGCGCTTATTATACGGGTGCCGCGAGTGCGGACGACGAGCCGGAACGCGATTCGGACCGATTTGCCGCGCGTACGTTCGATCCGATGAGTGGATCGGCGCGTTTTTTGTGGCTCGGCCGCGCCGTCCTGGGACCGCTGGACTCGCCCCGCGCCCGCCTTGTCCCCGGGGGGCGACACGCTCGCGCCCGCTGTGCTGCCGACTGGGGCGCAGGTCTTTACGCAACACGGCGGCGCAGCGTCATAGCGCTTTCCCGTTGCCACGTGCCTGATTTTGTTGCTATAATCGCCGGTTTCGAAGCTCGCTCAACTTTCGGACGGGGTTTGGAGCGGCGCCACAGCGCCTGCCAAGACCCTCGCACACCCCGAAAACACAGGCCTGCCTTCGCGTAGTCCGATCGATTTTTTTCGACACTTTTGCGCTCTTGGGCAATCGCTTCCAAGAGTTCGATCTAAAAGCAGCACCTCACCACTTGAAGGTCAGGTACTGGAAACAGGAACAGGATAAGGAACCGTCATGGCTAACTCCGCACAAGCACGCAAGCGCGCCCGCCAGGCCGCCAAGGCAAACTCGCACAACTCGGCACTGCGCTCGAAGTTCCGCACGGCTATCAAGGCTGTCCGCAAGGCGATCGACGCCGGCGACAAGGCCAAGGCCGCTGAGATCTTCCAGGCATCGTCGAAGACCATCGACATCATCGCCGACAAGAAAATCGTTCACAAGAACAAGGCTGCTCGCCATAAGAGCCGTCTCGCTGCAGCCATCAAGGGTCTGCAAGCGTCCGCAGCGCAGTAATTCCGGTCAGCCCGCTTCGGTGGGCTACCTCCTGTTTCCGCTGCACAGAAAAGCCCGCCTCGGCGGGCTTTTTTGCTTCGGACCGACAGATCCGCACTGTCTCGTGCAATTCGTCGCGCGCATGACTAACGGACTGCCCATAAAAAAACCCGCTGCCAGCGGGTTTTTGCTTTTTGCCTTCGCCAATCAAGCAAGTTCGCGCTAGATCACGTGTCTTTTCTCTTGCGGCGCGGCGTGCTCAAGTTGCAACTCGCACGCCTCGGTCACGACCAGGTCGTTGTCTTTCGCGAAGTTAAGGACGAAGTCGAAAGCCATGGGCTCGATGTCGCGCAAGCGCGAATCGAGAATCACGCACTTGAGGTCGCCGATCATGGTCGGCCGGACATACAGCGAGTACTGCAAATAGGCGTTCGGCCCCTTCCTTGCGCCGGGGCCGAAACAGGCCATGACGCCTGCGAGACGCTCCGACCAGTCGCTCGGCCGAAACTTTTTTCCCGTCGACGTGATGCCCTGAATGAAATATTCGGTTGGAGCTGCTTCGGCCATGTAGGAATACCTGTGTGACTGCCCAGCGGGATGACGGCAAAGCGGACGACGAAACGGCTCTGAATTGCCTGGGACTCGCCGACCGTGCCACGATGGCGAGCCGCATTGCCAGAAACCGCGAAGAGCCGGCCAAGCCGCCTTGTCGCTCGTCATGACGGCGCACCGCAAGCAGGTTGTTCCGAACCGCGCGAGCCGTGTCCCACAAGCGGAATACCGGCCTGCTGGGCTTTGGGATAACCCGTAGATTATAGCGCAGCGGACCTTTTTCCGCAGCGCACACAAGACATATGCGACGGTTCCAGGAGCGTTCCACAAGGCTTTCAGACAGCTTTCCCGGCCTTTTGGCCGACTCGTCAAACCGGGCGAAATCCTTTATGCTGCTTTGAGTTACCACAAACGACGGCGGCGCCGTCCGGCAATCCTGCCGGGTGAGACCGCCGTATTTGTTTCATGACCGCCAAGAAAATTCGCCACTACCTGCAGTTCAAGGATTTCTCGCTGGAAGACTACGAGTACGTGCTGGAACGCGCGCGCATTCTGAAACGCAAGTTCAAGAACTACGAGACCTACCATCCGCTGCACGATCGCACGCTGGCGATGATCTTCGAAAAGAATTCGACACGCACGCGCCTGTCGTTCGAAGCCGGCATCTTCCAGTTGGGCGGCCACGCCGTTTTCATGAGCACGCGTGACACGCAGCTCGGCCGCGGTGAACCGATCGAAGACGCAGCGCAAGTGATCTCGCGCATGGTCGACATCATCATGATCCGCACGTTCGGCCAGGACATACTCCAGCGCTTTTCCGAGAACTCGCGTGTGCCGGTGATCAACGGGCTGACCAACGAATATCACCCGTGCCAGGTGCTGGCGGATATCTTCACGTACTTCGAGCATCGCGGACCGATTCGCGGCAAGACGGTCGCGTGGGTCGGCGACGCCAACAACATGCTGTACACGTGGATCGAAGCCGCGCAGATTCTCGGCTTCAAGCTGCGCCTGTCCACGCCGCCGGGCTACAAGCTCGACCGCGCCATGGTCGCCACCGAAAGCGCGCCGTTCTACGAAGAATTCGACGATCCGAACGAGGCCTGCTCCGGCGCCGACCTCGTGACCACGGACGTCTGGACCAGCATGGGCTTCGAAGCCGAAAACGAAGCGCGCAAGAAAGCCTTCGCCGACTGGTGCGTCGACGCCGACATGATGGCGCGTGCCAATGCCGATGCGCTCTTCATGCACTGCCTGCCAGCCCACCGCGGCGAGGAAGTGAGCGCGGAAGTGATCGACGGCCCGCAAAGCGTCGTGTGGGACGAGGCGGAAAATCGTCTGCACGTGCAAAAGGCCTTGATGGAATACCTGCTGCTCGGCAAGCTGAATCACTGAGCGAGCCGCTGGCCGGCACGTTGAGCAGCATCTGCGTGAAGCGCGACGGGGCCTTGAATACGAGGCAAGGCATCCACGTTTAGCGCCACGCATCGAGCCGGCGTCCGAGGCGATAAGCGGACCCGGCTTGAATACCGCACTGTCCCAAAAACGCGGGCACCCTGCGGTTTAGTGTCAAAATAGTGGTTTTCCGCGCTCCGGGACCGCCGGCGCGCCTTGTTTTCCCGCTTCTCCAGCTACGAGTTCACCATGAGCGATATCAAGAAAGTCGTGCTCGCCTATTCGGGCGGCCTCGACACCTCCGTCATCCTGAAGTGGTTGCAGGACAATTACGACGCCGAAGTCGTCACGTTCACGGCCGACATCGGCCAGGGCGAAGAGCTGGAACCGGCGCGCAAGAAAGCCCTGCAACTCGGCATCAAGCAGGACAACATCTTTATCGAAGACCTGCGCGAAGAATTCGTGCGTGACTTCGTGTTCCCGATGTTCCGCGCCAACACGATCTATGAAGGCGAGTACCTGCTGGGCACGTCGATCGCGCGTCCGCTGATCGCCAAGCGTCAGATCGAAATCGCCCGCGCCAGCGGCGCACAGGCGGTGTCGCACGGCGCAACCGGCAAGGGCAACGACCAGGTTCGCTTCGAACTCGGTTACTACGCGCTGGAACCGGGCATCAAGGTGATCGCACCGTGGCGTGAATGGGACCTGCTGTCGCGCGAAAAGCTGCTCGCGTACGCGGAAAAGGCCGGCATTCCGATCGAAATGAAGCACAAGCAAGGCGGCGCGCCGTATTCGATGGACGCGAACCTGCTGCACATCTCATTCGAAGGCCGTCACCTGGAAGACCCGAAGGCGGAAGCCGAAGCCGATATGTGGCGTTGGACCGTGTCGCCGGAACAGGCGCCGGACCAGGCTGAATACATCGACATCGAATACGAGCACGGCGATCCGGTTGCGATCAACGGCAAGCGTCTGTCGGCTGCGGAAATGCTCACCGAACTGAACCGTTTGGGCGGCAAGCACGGCATCGGCCGTCTGGATCTGGTGGAAAACCGTTACGTCGGCATGAAGTCGCGCGGCTGTTATGAAACGCCGGGCGGCACGATCATGCTGAAGGCGCACCGCGGCATCGAGTCGATCACGCTCGACCGTGAAGTCGCTCACCTGAAAGACGACCTGATGGCTCGTTACGCGTCGCTGATTTATAACGGCTACTGGTGGAGCCCGGAGCGCCGCGCGATTCAGGTGCTGATCGACCATACGCAGGAGAAGGTCAACGGCTGGGTGCGTGTGAAGCTGTACAAGGGCAGCGTATCGGTGGTCGCGCGCGATTCGAAGGAAACGCTATTCGACAAGACCATCGCCACGTTCGACGACGACGGCGGCGCTTATAACCAGGCCGACGCTGGCGGGTTCATCAAGCTGAACGCGCTGCGTATGCGGATTGCGGAGAATGCGCGTCGTCAGCGCGGTTGACGGCGAGCGTTTTGGTGAAGGCTAACTTCGCGCAAGCGAAGTTAAGCGCCGCGAGGCTTGGCTGAAGCCAAAACGCAAATGCAAAAAAGGCGCCGGGAGGCAACTCCCGGCGCCTTTTTTATCATCAGCCAATCGTCACAAACAAACCGGCTCCGCCTCCAGCGCAACCCCAAACCGCTCCAGCACATCGCGCTGAATCGCTTTCGCAAGCGCCAGCACTTCCGCCCCGCTCGCGCCGCCGCGATTGACCAGCACCAGCGCCTGCCGCTCATGCACCGCCGCCGCGCCCATCGCGCGGCCTTTCCAGCCGCATCGATCGATCAGCCAGCCCGCGGCAAGTTTCACCCGCCCATCCGGCTGAGCGTACGACACGACGTCCGGCTCCCTGGCCTTCAGCGCGTCGAACTGCGCCGCGTCGATCACCGGGTTCTTGAAGAAGCTGCCGGCATTGCCGAGCTTCAGCGGATCAGGCAGCTTGGCGCGCCGCACCGCCACCACCGCATCGAAAATGGCCTGCGCGGTCGGCGGCGTCTCGGCATGGCCGTTGGCGGCCAGTTCGCGAGCGAGATCCGCGTAGCCGGCGCGCGGCTGCCACACCTTCGGCAAACGGAACGTCACCGACATAATCACGAACCGGTCGCGCCCTTCCCGCTTGAAAAAACTGTCGCGATAGCCGAAGCGGCACGCCTGCGCATCCATTTCGATCACGTCACCGGAAGCCAGCTCCACGGCCCGCAGCGACGCGAAGCGCTCGCACATCTCCAACCCGTACGCGCCGATGTTCTGAATCGGCGCCGCGCCCACCGTCCCCGGAATCAACGCGAGGTTTTCGAGCCCCGGCAGACCTTGCGACAAAGTCCAGCCGACGAACTCATGCCACGGCTCGCCACCGGCGGCCTCGACGTACCATGCGTCATCGTCCTCGCGCACGACGCGGCGGCCTTGCAGCGCGATCAGCAGCACCACACCGCCAAAGTCGCCGGTCAGCACGACATTGCTGCCGCCGCCCAGCACGAGCCGCGGCAAGCCGGCGGCGCGCGGGTCGCGCACCGCGGCCATCAGTTGCTCTTCACGCTCGATGCGGCACGCAAACTGCGCACGAACGTCGAAGCCGAAAGTGTTGTGCGCCTTCAGCGGATAACCGGCAATGAACGCGGCGGAGTCGGATTGGGACATCGGAATGAGAACAGTGAACGACCAATGAGACAACGAATAAAGCAGCCGATGAAACCGGCTTCGGGCCCCGGCCGGGCGACAATGCGCGGCGGCCTTGGGCAAAAGGGAGCGGCGTCGGTAAAATGACGTCCGGTCCGTGATTATAGCGAGTGCCCCGTGAGCAGCCGCCCGGTTGCGTCACGCACCGCAGCACTATTGGGAGAAAAAAATGCCATCGTTTGACGTCGTCTGCGAAGCGAACATGATCGAAGTCAAGAACGCGATCGAGCAGTCCAACAAGGAAATTTCAACGCGCTTCGACTTCAAAGGGTCGGACGCGCGCGTGGAACACAAGGAAAACGAGATCACGGCCTACGCGGACGATGATTTCAAACTCGGCCAGGTGAAAGACGTGCTGCTGTCGAAAATGGCCAAGCGCAACGTGGACGTGCGCTTTCTCGACTACGGCAAGATCGAGAAGATCGGCGGCGACAAGGTCAAGCAGGTCATCAAGATCAAGAAAGGCGTGTCGGGCGATCTGTCGAAGAAAATCGTGCGCCTCGTGAAGGACAGCAAGATCAAAGTCCAGGCGAGCATTCAAGGCGACGCGGTGCGCATCACCGGCGGCAAGCGCGACGACCTGCAAAACGTGATCGCCATGCTGCGCAAAGACGTGACGGACACGCCGCTCGACTTCAACAACTTCCGCGACTGATCTGCCGGGCGCGCGCTCCCGTCAAACGCGCGCGCGGCGATCCGAGCACGCGGCAGGCGGCGGGCGGCACCGCGCATGACGGGCGGACTGGCACACCGCGCACCGGAAGCACTGAAGCACCAGACCTCAAAGATCGCTGCCACCCGCCGCCTTCGCCGCCGCATCCGCCTTCTTCTTATCCCCGATGCGACTTTCCTGCCCGCGCATCAGCTTGGCGATGTTGCCGCGATGGCGCCACACCAGCAGCGAACTCATCACGACGATCGCCAGCGCGATGACATGCGGCCCGAACAGGAAACCGTCGAAGATCGGCGCGAACACCGCCGCGGCCAATGCCGCCAGCGACGAATAGCGCGTAAAGAACGCCACGATCAGCCACGTCAGCAAGGTCGCCACGCCGAGAATCGGGTTGATCGCGAGCAGAACGCCGGCCGCGGTCGCCACGCCCTTGCCGCCCTTGAAGCGGAAGAAAACCGGATACAGGTGGCCGAGAAACACGGCGACCGACGCAATCGCCACCGACGTCTCGTCGAGCCCGTAGCGCGCGCCGTAGTGCACGACGAACCACACCGGCAGCCAGCCCTTGAATGCGTCGCCGATCAGCGTGAGAATCGCGGCCTTCTTGCTGCCGCTGCGCAGCACGTTGGTGGCGCCCGGGTTGCCCGAGCCGTACGAGCGCGGGTCGTCGAGGCCCATTGCGGCGCTCACGATCACGGCGAACGACACCGAACCGATCAGGTAGGCAACCACAGCAACGATCAGGTTTTGCATCTGGGACTCTTATAAGGATCGGCGGTCTGAAACTCGATACCCCAACCGCAACAGGGCGCGCAACTCGGAACGAGGCGGCGCACATTCTACCGAACCCGCGCGCCCGCAAAACATTCAGGCAAACGTCAATCGACGCTCGCGCACTGCACCGCCTTCGCCGCCAGCAATTCCGTCAGCACCTTGGGGTCGATGCTGACCAGAAACCCGCGCCGGCCGCCGTTCAGCCAGATCTTGTCCATCTCCAGAATGCTCGACTCGACGTACACCGGCATCTGCTTCTTCGTGCCGAACGGCGAGGTGCCGCCGATCAGGTAGCCGGAATGGCGGTTCGCCACCTCGGGCTTGCACGGTTCGACGCGCTTCGCGCCGATCTGCCGCGCGAGGTTCTTGGTGCTGACGGTGCGGTCGCCGTGCATCAGCACGATCAGCGGCTTGGCGTGCTCGTCTTCCATCACCAGCGTCTTCACGACGTGATGTTCGTCCACGCCGAGCTGGCGCGCCGATTCCCCGGTGCCGCCGTGCTCGACATAATCATAAGGATGTTCGCCGAAAGTGACGCCGTGGCGGCGCAGAAACTGCGTGGCCGGCGTTTCGGAGACGTGTCTGGATTTGCTCATCGGCGCATTGTAATGGCGACTTTGCACAACGGCTATTTGCCGAATGGCCAATTGTGCGGGTCTGGCGATTGTGGCACGATCGTTCGAATATCTTCCGGCGCAACGCACGCCGGGCACCGCATTGTTCTTGCAAACTTGCATGGGACCGGAGTAAGGCGCCAAAGCGCCAACTCCGGTCGACAAAGGAGACAGCCTTGAGCTTCGATTCATCCGCCCGTTCCGCGATCGACATTCCCGCGCTGCTGGCTGCCCTGCCCGCGCGCATCGCCGACATTCCAGCGCTGGCCGCAGCCCGCGATCCGCAGCACGTCGCCTTGATCGAGGATGCGCGCCGCCTGACCAGCGCGCAACTGCTGGAGGCCGTCGACGCCGCCACCGCGCTGCTGCGCGAATGGGGCGTGCGCGGCGGCGATCGCGTGATGATCGTCGCGGAAAACAGCATCGTGCAGATCGTACTGCTGTTCGCGACCGCCCGACTCGACGCGTGGGCGCTGGTGTCGAACGCGCGCCTGTCCGCGGCCGAACTCGACTCGATCCGCGCGCACGCGCGGCCTCGCGTGGTCGCCTACGCCACAGACAGCTCGAGCGATGCCAAGCAGCACGCGCAGCGGCATCAAGCCACGGCAGCGCCGGCTATCACGCCGGCCATCGGCGCCTGGTCGTACACCGTGGACAGCGCGGCAATAGCCGAGCCCGTGGAAGCCGCAAACGACCGCCAATGCGCCGCGCTGATTTACACCACCGGCACCACCGGTGCGCCGAAGGGCGTGATGCTGTCGCATCGCAATCTGCTGTTCATTGCCGCGATCTCGAGCCGCTTGCGCAAAGTCGGCCCGGACGACGTCGTCTATGCCGTGCTGCCGATCTCGCACGTGTACGGCTTCGCGTCGGTGTGCCTGGGCAGCCTGCAGGCGGGCGCGACCTTGCGGCTCGTGCCGCGCTTCGCGCCGGAAGCCGTGCGCCGCGCCCTCGCTGAGGAACGCGTGTCGATCTTCCAGGGCGTGCCGGCCATGCACGCCAAACTGCTCGAACATCTGCAGACGCACGGCCACTCGTGGTCCGCGCCGCAATTGCGCTTCGCCTATTCAGGCGGCTCGCCGCTCGACGCCGCCTTGAAAGCGCAGGTGGAAAGCGTCTACGGTCTGCCGCTGCACAACGGCTATGGCATGACCGAGAGCAGCCCGACCGTGTCGCACACCATGCTCGATGCGCCGCGCAGCGATTGTTCCGTCGGCGACGTTATTCCGGGTATCGAGGTGCGCTTCGTCGGACTGGACGGCATTGACGCCGCGAAGGGCGAAATCGGCGAACTATGGGTGCGCGGTCCGAACGTGATGCTCGGCTACTACCGCAGCCCTGAGCAGACACGTGCGGTCGTAACCGAAGACGGCTGGCTCAAGACCGGCGATCTCGCGCGACAGGACGCGGACGGCGCGTTGCATATCGTCGGGCGCAGCAAGGAATTGATCATCCGCTCGGGCTTCAACGTGTACCCGGCCGAGGTCGAACATGTGCTGAACGCGCATCCGCAGGTCGTGCAGTCTGCGGTAATCGGGCGCGCGGTGGAAGGTAACGAGGAAGTGGTCGCGTTCGTCGAGTTGGTTGCGGGCGCGACGGTGACAGCCGCCGAATTGATCGACTGGTGCGGCGAGCGTCTGGCGCCGTACAAGCGGCCGGCCGAAGTCAAAGTGCTCGCCGCGCTGCCGGCTGCATCGACCGGCAAGATTCTCAAGCATCGGCTGCGTGAGTTTCTCTGACGGACGCGCAATCGCAAACCCAGCATCAGCCTCGCGGATGATGCTGCGCATGCAGCGACTTCAACCGTTCACGGGCCACGTGCGTGTAGATCTGCGTGGTCGAAATATCCGTGTGGCCGAGCAGCAGTTGCACGACACGCAGGTCGGCGCCGTGATTGAGCAGATGCGTCGCGAATGCGTGCCGCAATGTATGCGGCGAAAGAGGCGCATTCACGCCGGCCGCCGTCGCGTGACGCTTGATGATGTTCCAGAACTGCTGGCGCGTCATGCCTTCGGCGCGGCTCGTCACGAATAGCGCGTCTGTCGCGCGCGCGCCGAGCAACGCCGGCCGCGCTTCGCGCAGATAGCGCTCGATCCAGCTATGCGCTTCCTCGCCGAACGGAATCAGGCGCTCCTTCGAGCCCTTGCCCATGACGCGCACCACACCTTCGTTCAGGCCCACTTCCACCGTCTTCAACGTGACAAGCTCGGTCACGCGCAAACCGCTCGCGTACATCAACTCCAACATCGTGCGATCGCGCAGCCCTAAAGCCGTATCGACGTCGGGCGCGCCGAGCAGCGCTTCGACTTGCGCCTCGCTGAGCGTCGACGGAAAACGCGGCGGCTGTTTTGCCGAGCGGATGCGCACCGTCGGGTCGACCTTCGCGCGATGCTCACGCACGGCCCACCCGTAATAGCGGCGAAACACCGAGAGCCGCCGGTTCGCCGATGTCGATTTGTCTTTCTGGCGCACCGCGCTATACGCGTTCAGATCGGCTTCGCTCGCGGTGTCCAGTGAAGCCTTGCGGCTCTGCGCGAGCCATTCGCAAAAGAGACGCAGGTCGCGGCGGTACGCGTCGAGCGTGTTGCGCGACAGGCCGTGTTCGAGCCACAGCGCGTCGCAGAATGCATCGATCGACGCCGAACTGGCGACGAACAGAGGTGACGCGGCGGCCGCGTCGTCGATCAACGTATCGCTCATGCGTAGGGAATGCCTTCATGCGCCAGCAGCCAGCGCTTGATGTTGCGGAAGAAACCCTCTTCGGCGTGATTCGCGAAACCGCCGATGCCGCTCGAACTCACCACCCGATGACATGGAATCACAATCGGAAAGTAGTTGGCGCCGCACGCCTGACCGACCGCGCGCGGCGCGCTGCCGAGTTGTCTTGCCAATTGACCGTAGGTCCGCACGACGCCCGGCGGAATGTCGCTGATGGCCTGCCACACGCGCTTCTGAAACGCGGTGCCGACCGAAGCCAGCGGCAACTCGAACTTCGCGGACGCGCGCTCGAAATATCGCTCGATCTGTTCGGCGGCCTGTTTCGCCAACGGCGTGTCGGGCTCGATGTTTTGCATCGAATCCGGCAGATAGACGATCTCGCGCACGGCTGCGCCTTCAAGGCGGATGCCGACCTTGCCGAACGGCGCATCGATCACTGCATTGAACATGATTGCCTGCTCCTCACTGGCGCGGCGTTGCAACGCATCGCCAAGTTTGCCGCTACTTTACGCCGCTTCCAAAGCCCATTCCACATGCTCGCGCACGACGGCGGAAGCGTCATCGACCCGCATTCTCAGCGCCTGCACGATCGCCTCGCGCGCCGGCTCGCTCAAACTATCGGACGACGTACGCAGCGCGTTGCCCATGCCCACCGCGAGATTGCGCAGCCAGCACTCGTAGCCGATGCGGCGAATCGCGCTGCCCTGCATGCGCGTATCGAACTCGTCCGCGCTCCACGCGAACAACTCGACGAGCGACGCGCGATCCAGCCCGTGCCGCACGTCGAAATCGGCGACCGGCGCGGCCTGCGCGAACTTGTTCCATGGACACACGAGCTGGCAATCGTCGCAGCCATACACACGATTACCGATTAGCGGCCGCATTTCCAGGGGAATACTGCCCTTCAATTCGATCGTGAGATAGGAAATACAGAGGCGCGCATCAACCTTGTAAGGCGCGACGATCGCGCCGGTCGGACAGGCGCCGATACAGCGCGTGCAACTCCCGCAATGCGAGCCCGGCGTCTCGGGCGCGGCCTCGGGCAAGGTCTCGGTGTCGGTCGGCAAGGGCACATCGACATAGATTTCGCCGAGAAAAAACAGCGAACCCGCGTCGCGTTGCAGCAGCAACGTGTGCTTGCCGCGCCAGCCGATGCCGGCCTTCTGCGCAAGTTCTACTTCCAGCACTGGCGCCGAATCGGTAAATACGCGGTAGCCGAATGCGCCGATCTCGGCCTCGATCTTCTCGGCCAGATGTTGCAAACGGTTACGCATCACCTTGTGATAATCGCGGCCTCGCGCATAGACCGACACGACCGCCGCCGACGGGTCCGCGAGCCGCGCATGCTCGGCTGCGCGCCATTCTTGCGTGAGCGGACCGTCCTGCAAAGCGCTTTCGTGCGCCTTTCCGCTCAATGTCTGCGCGGGCAAATAAGCGATGCGCGCCGTAATCACACGTCGCGTGCCGGCCACAAGCTCGGCGGGCCGCGCGCGTTTCATGCCGTGTTTCGCCATATAATCCATCTCGCCGTGGCAACCCGCTTCCAGCCAGGCTGCAAGCGGCGCTTCGGCGGCGGAGAGATCGGTGTCGCTAATGCCGATCGCTCCGAAACCCAGTTCACGGCCCCACGTTTTGATGTTCAGCGCGAGCGCGTGCAGCGCCGCTTCATCGAAATGACGCTCGGCACGCGCATCGTCGTTAGACGCAGGCGTGCAGGAAACAGGGGACTCCGGACTTCGGTTCATCACGCCATTTTACGAGAATGCCTGTCAATCCCGATCTCGCGATCCAACCGCCCGCCAGTGTCCTGTTCGAACGCACCTTCGCGCTCGCGGACGAAGCCGCCACCATGGCCTTCGGCGAGCGCTTCGCGCAGGCGATCGAAAGCGTGCGCGAGGCCGCGCGGCACGCGCCTGGCGCGGACGGCGACAAGGCGTTCTACGGACTGCAAGTCCAACTCGTCGGCGATCTCGGCGCCGGCAAAACCACCCTCGTGCGCGCAACTTTGCGCGGCCTCGGCCACACCGGCCGCGTGCGCAGCCCCACTTACACTCTCGTCGAACCCTACGTGCTCGAGCGGCCCGCCGGGGAACTCGCGCTCTATCACTTCGATCTGTATAGATTCACCGATCCGGCCGAATGGGCCGACGCCGGCTTTCGCGAGTACTTCGACAGCGGCGCCGTCTGCCTCGTCGAATGGCCGCAACGCGCGGGGCGTCTCCTGGGCGTGCCGGATCTTGTCTTCTCGCTCGACCTCGACAACGACAATGATGGCGAGAACGAAGGCGACGGCCGTGTCCTCGTCGCACGGGCATACAGCGAATCAGGAAAGGCATGTCTCGAAAGATGTTGATCAAACCGTTCCGCTCGATCGAATCGGCGGCTACCGCAACGCATAACTGGCGGCGCCGGCAGATTCTGCGCGCGGGCGCGTCCACGCTCGTGCTCGGCCTCGTCGCGCCGCGTCTCGCGTGGGCAAGCTCGGTGCTCGGCGTGCGGGTCTGGCCGGCGCGCGACTACACGCGCGTGACGATCGAATCCGATCAGCCGCTGCAGAACGCCCAGCAGTTGCTGCAGGGACCGGACCGGCTGGTGGTCGACCTGAGCGGCCTCGATCTGGACCAGGCCTTGAAAGACCTCGTCTCGAAGATCACGCCGAACGATCCGCAGATCCAGTCGGTGCGGGTCGGGCAATATCAGCCGCATGTGGTGCGCATGGTGTTCGACCTGAAGGGTTCGGTGAAGCCGCAGGTGTTCACGCTGCCGCCGGTCGGCGCGTACAAGTACCGGCTGGTGTTCGACCTGTATCCCGCCGTCGCGCCTGATCCGTTGATGGATCTGCTCGCGCAGACGGAACACAAGCAGCAGACGTTGAACGAAGAGAACGCCGCGCCGCCGCCCGCCACGCTGAGCGGTCCGGGCACCACGCCGCCCACCGCCGATAACAGTGAGGCGTTCTTCGAGCGTTACGCGCAAAACAGCGGTAGCGGGTCCGCGCCGAGCGTGCCGCGTCCGCCGGTGCATGTCGCGCCCACACCCGTTCCGCCGATCCTCGGCAAGCCCGCCACGCCCGCTGCGCCGGTGGCGCCGCCCACGGCCATCGCCCGCAACAAGGGCAGCAGCGCCAGCACGCTGGGCGCGGACGATGCCGGCAGCGACGATACCTACGCCTTCACCAATCCCAAGTCCGGCAAGAGCAACACGGTGCGTCTGTTGACCGTCGCGATCGATCCGGGCCACGGCGGCGAAGACCCGGGCGCGATCGGCGGTTCGGGCACGTACGAGAAGCATGTCGCGCTCGACATCGCGAAGAAGCTGCGCGCCAAGATCGACGCGCAACCGAACATGCGCGCCATGATGACGCGCGACGCCGACTTCTTCGTGCCGCTGAACGTGCGCGTGCAGAAGGCGCGGCGCGTCGGCGCGGACCTGTTCGTGTCGATCCACGCCGACGCGTTCACCACGCCCGACGCGAAGGGTTCGTCGGTGTTCGCGCTGTCCGAGCATGGCGCCTCGAGTGCGGCGGCGCGCTGGATGGCGAACAAGGAGAACTCGTCGGATCAGATCGGCGGGATCAACATCAAGTCCGCCGACGCCACCGTGAACCGCGCGCTGTTCGATATGTCGACCACCGCGCAGATTCGCGACTCGATGCGTTACGGCAACTTCGTGCTGAAGGAAATCGGCGGCATCAACAAGCTGCACAAGGGCTCGGTCGAACAGGCCGGGTTCGCGGTGCTGAAGGCGCCGGACATTCCGTCGATCCTCGTGGAAACTGCCTTCATCAGCAACCCGGACGAAGAGCGCCGCCTGAACGACGACGCGTATCGCGAGAAGATGGCCGATGCGATCATGACCGGCATCAAGCGCTATTTCGCGGCGAATCCACCGCTTGCGAAGAATCGCATGACGTGATGCTCGCGTCTGCTTTGATGCAATGAAGAACGGCCGCTCGATGAGCGGCCGTTTTTTCGTCTTCATGCTCGTCCGCGTTTTTGTTCTCACTCGGACGTGCCGGTCGCGCGACGCGCGGGTGACAACCGTTGGACGACCCAGCCGCCGAACACGTTCACGGCCAAGCCCGCCATCACCAGCAAAGCGCCGGCGATCTGCGCCGCGGACAGTTGCTCGTCGAGAAACAGCGACGCCGACGCCAGGCCAACAATCGGCACCAGCAGCGAAAACGGCGCGACCTGACTCGCCGGATAGCGCGACAGCAGACGGCTCCACAACCCATAGCCGATCAGCGTGGCAATGAACGCGAGATACACGATGGCGAAGATCGACATCGCGCTGATGCCGGAAAGCGCGGCGACGATCCGCTGCGGACCCTCGAACGCGTACGACAGCGCGAAAAACGGCAGCGGCGGGATCAGGCTGCCCCACACCACCAGTCCGACGAGGTCGACCTGGCCGACCTTCTTCGTGACGATGTTGCCGAGCGCCCACGAACACGAGGCGCACAAGGTAAGGACAAAGCCGGCCAGCGTCATGGCGTGGCCGCCTTGCATGCCGATCACGGCAAGTCCGCCCGCCGCGATCAGCAAACCCACGACATTCGGCAAACGAAACCGCTCATGCAGGAACATCGCCGCGAAAATCAGCGTGAAAAACGCCTGCGCCTGCAACACCAGCGAGGCGAGTCCAGCCGGCATGCCGACATACATGGCGGAGAACAGAAACGCGAACTGCCCCAGCGAAATGGTCGCGCCGTACGCGATCAGCCAGCGCCACGGCAGGTTGGGCCGTTTGATGAAAAACACCGCCGGCACGGCGGCGAGCGTGAAGCGCAGCGCGCCGAGCAGCATCGGCGGCACGCCATGCAGACCCACCTTGATCACGACGAAGTTGACGCCCCACGCAACGACCACGACCAGCGCGAGCAGCAAATCCCTGGGCGACATCCCAGTCTCCAATTGATTGTTCGATCCGGCAGTTTAGCGGAGCCGGCAGCACGCGGTGACGGCCCGCGCTACGGAATCCCGGAGGTTGCCGGAGCGTCGACGTGTCGCCGAGCCGTCGTCATTGCGCCCACCGCAGTAGAATCGTCTATTAAGCCAAAATCCCCACCCACACTCCAGCCGAGCCTGCCCATGTCCTCCTCGATCAAAGCAGTCCTCAAACCGCATCTGCGCGACGTCGGCAGTCTGACCGTGCGGCGCGTGCTGCCGGCCATGGCGGCGCGCCTGATCGGCCCGTTCATCTTCTTCGACCACATGGGCCCGGCCATGCTTGAACCCGGCGTCGGCCTCGACGTGCGGCCGCATCCGCATATCGGCCTCGCCACGGTGACGTATCTGTTCGAAGGCGCGATCATGCATCGCGACAGCCTCGGCTCGGAGCAGAAAATCGTCCCCGGCGACGTCAACTGGATGACGGCCGGGCGCGGCATCGTCCACTCCGAGCGCACCCCGGACGAGGATCGCGCGAGCGGCCAGAGCATGCACGGCATTCAGACGTGGGTCGCGCTGCCGCTCGAAGACGAAGAGATCGAGCCGTCGTTCGCGCATCACGCGGCCGAAACGCTGCCGGCGGTCGAGCGCAACGGCGTCACGCTGCGGGTGATCGCGGGCACGGCGTTCGGCGAAACCTCGCCGGTCGCGACGTTTTCCGGCACGCTGTATGTGGCCGGCGAATTCGCGCCGGGCGGCGCCTTCGCGCTCGAACCGGAACACGAGGAACGCGGCGTCTATCTCGTCGACGGCGATCTGGAGATCGACGGCACGCCGCTCGAAGTCGGCCAGATGGCGGTGCTCGCGCTCGACGAAACGGTGACGCTGGCGAGCACCCACGGCGCGCGCGTCATGCTGCTCGGCGGCGAAAAACTGGATGGCGAACGCTTTATCGAGTGGAATTTCGTCGCCAGTTCGCGCGAGAAAATCGAAGCCGCGAAGCTCGCGTGGACCAATCAGGAAATGGGCAAGGTGCCGGGCGAAACCGAATGGATTCCGCTGCCCCAGCGCAAATAAGCACAGATGAGCGCAAGCGGCTTCGGGCGGCATTGATTCCGCAGTGTTCGGCCCCAAATAGTCAACAGACCGTTTTATCGACGAGGACGCAATGGACACCACTCTGGCCACTTTTGAACAGGACGTCATCGCGGCGTCGACACTGGCCCCCGTGCTGGTCGATTTCTGGGCGCCCTGGTGCGGCCCCTGCAAGACCCTCGGCCCGATGCTGGAAAAGCTCGAAGCCGAAGCCGCCGGCAAGTGGAAGCTCGTGAAGGTGAACGTGGACGAGAACCAGGAACTGGCCGCGCACTTCCAGGTGCGCAGCATTCCGCACGTCATGGCCTTTGCCGACGGACGGCCGGTCGATCAGTTCGTCGGCGTGCTGCCTGAAGGCCAGTTGCGCGAGTTTCTCGAACGGCTGGTGCCGCAAGGCGCGGACGCCGCGCGTCTCGAAGCGCACACCGCGCTGGACGAAGGCCGTCGCGAAGATGCGTACGACGCGCTGCAAGCCGCCCTCGCCTACGACCCGGGTTTCGACGAAGCGCGCATGGACCGCATTGAAATGCTGCTCGAAGACAATCGTATCGACGAAGCGCGCAACGAAGTCGATCTGCTGTCGCCGAAAACGACGCAAGGCATCGACGCGCGATTCAACGCGATCAAGACTCGCCTCGACGCGGTGGACGCCGCAGCCGACCTGCCGCCCACGGATGCGCTGGAGGCAAAGGTCGCCGCCGACCCGGCCGATCTCGAAGCGCGTTTCGATCTGGCTAGCGCGTTCATCGCCCGCCGCAAATACGCGGAAGCGCTCGAACATCTGCTCGCGATCGTGCAACGCGACCGCACGTTCCGCGACGATATCGGCCGCAAGACGATGCTGTCGGTGTTCGATCTGGCTGCGCATCAGCCGGAGCTGGTATCGCAATGGCGGCGCAAGCTGAGCGCTTCGTTGTTCTGATCTGATTGGCTCAATCGATATTCAGGCGCGGCGTCCCGGCAGCGCCTGAATGCGCCGCGGCATCCACCGCGGCGTGAATCACTTCAAACCGTCGCCTGCTTCGCCAACGCCCGCAACACATGCGCGGCCGCGGCAAAACCGAAGCTCGCCGTCACGCATACGCTCGAACCAAAACCCGCACAGTTCAAACCGACCGGCCCCGTGTGGCCCGGCGACGTGGTGACGTGCTCGGCTTCCTCGTCGATATCGCAGACCGCCGCTTCCGGGTAGATCAACGGTTCGTCGGAGTACACCGCGCTCACCTTGAACTTCGCTTTCGGGCCACGCGGAAAACCGTGCTGTTTGCGCAGTTGGCCGCGCACTTTCGACAGCAACGGGTCCTGGATCGTCAGCGCGAGATCGTCGATGCGAATGCGCGTCGGGTCCAGCTGGCCACCCGCGCCGCCGACCGTGATCAACGGCTGTTTCTTCTCCACGCACCATGCGATCAACGCGGTCTTGGTGCGCACGCTGTCGATCGCATCGATCACGTAATCGAAGCCGCCGCCGAGCGTCGCGTCGAAGTTGTCCGGCTCGACGAAGTCCTCGATCAAGCGCACGTCGCAAAACGGATTGATCGCCGCGATGCGTTCGGCCATGGCTTCGACCTTCGGTTTTCCGTAGTTGCCGTCGAGCGCGTGGATCTGCCGGTTCGTGTTGCTCTCGGCGACGTTGTCGAGATCGATCAGCGTCAACTTGCCGACCGCGCTGCGCGCCAGCGCCTCCGCCACCCACGACCCCACTCCGCCGATGCCGATCACCGCGACGTGCGCGCCTTCGAACGCGGCCAGCGCCGGCGCGCCGTACAGACGCGCGATGCCGCCGAAGCGCCGCGCGCGGTCGGCGGTTTCTTTCCCGTCGAGGCTGGTAGTAAGATCGGATTGCGCGGTGGTGCTGGACATGATGGCAGGGCTCGTTGGTCGGGCTAAAACACGAAGTGGCGACGCAAAGGCGTACGTAACCTCGTATTCTGCCTGAACGCGTCGAGTTGCATCGCCGCGAACAGCGCCACGCCGAGGGGCCACGCACGGGCCGGCATGCATGCAAGCACCGCGCGAGACCTTGACGTGGCCGCGGGCAAAAAATCAGCGCCTTAGCTATACTGATTGAACTGTAGCGTTCGCATAAGAACATGACCTCACTCGCCGAACTTCGAAAAAACTATTCGCTGGGTTCTTTGGACGTTGCCGATATCAACCGCAACCCGTTTCGTCAGTTCGATACGTGGTTTCAACAAGCGGTCGACGCCAAACTGCCCGAGCCGAATACCATGACGCTGGCCACGGTCGACTCGCGTGGCCGGCCGTCGGCGCGCATCGTGCTGATCAAGGGCGTCGACGAGCGTGGCTTCGTGTTCTTCACCAATTACGAAAGCCGTAAAGGCCGCGAACTGGCCGCCAATCCCTACGCCAGCCTGCTGTTCTACTGGATCGAACTGGAACGGCAGGTGCGCGTGGAAGGCCGCATCGTCAAAACCAGCGCGGAAGAAAGCGACGCGTATTTCGCGTCGCGCCCGCTCGATTCACGCATCGGTGCGTGGGCTTCGAATCAGAGTCAGCTAATTGAAAGCCGTTCGCAGCTCGAAACACGCGAACGCGAAATCAGACTGCAATACGGCGACCAGCCACCGCGTCCACCGCACTGGGGCGGTTATCGTTTGGTGCCCGAAGCAATCGAATTCTGGCAGGGCCGGCCGTCGCGATTGCACGACCGTTTGCTCTACACGCGTTCAGGCGAACACAGCGATTGGCAAATCTCCCGCCTATCGCCTTGAATCGGAATACAACGCCGCCACCGCGTTGCCAACGCAGCAGCGCGCGGCGGCCGGATGGCATCTCGCGGCATGGGAGTCGCGCCGCATTGAGTTGCGATCCACACAGGCTTTGCTTTAATTCAACGGACACGGAGAGATCACATGTTCTGGGAGAAGAAGCTGGCGCAGTGGGTGGAAGATGTAAAAACCAGGGCTAACGTTCCTGCACGCCTCGTGCTGTGGGATGGTCAGCAACATGACTTCGGGCAGTTCGCCGCGCCTCAGGTCACGCTACATGTCAAAAGCGCCACGGCGCTGCCCTATCTGCTCGAACCGAGCCTCGACAATCTCGGCGAGGCGTACGTGAAGGGCAAGATCGACATCGAGGGCAAGCTGTCGGACATCATCAATATCGGCTACCAGCTGGCGCGCAATACCGTCACGAGCGCGGGCAAGCTGGCGCGCGTGCGGCGCTACTTCAATCATTCGAAAGCGTCGGACAAGAAGGCGATCCAGTATCACTACGACGTCTCGAACGAGTTCTACAAACTGTGGCTCGACGAGAACATGGTGTACTCGTGCGCGTACTTCGAGAACGGCAACGAAGATCTCGCCACCGCGCAGATCAAGAAGATCGACCACATCCTCACCAAGATCCAGTTGCAGCCGGGACAGCGCCTGCTCGATATCGGCTGCGGCTGGGGCGCGCTCGTCCTGCGCGCGGCGCAGAAATTCGGCGCGAAGTGCGTGGGCGTGACGCTCTCGCAGAACCAGTTCGACCTCGCCACCGCGCGCGTCAAAGCGGCGGGGCTGGAAGGCCAGATCGAGATTCGTCTGCAGGATTACCGCGACGTCGAAGGGCAATTCGATCGCATCACGAGTGTCGGCATGTTCGAGCACGTGGGCCGCAAGAATCTGCCGGGCTACTTCGAGAAGATCCGCGACCTGCTGGTCGACGACGGCATCGCCATGAATCACGGCATTACGTCGAGCGATGCGGACAGCGGCGAGACCGCGCTCGGCGGCGGCGAATTCATCGACCGCTATGTGTTTCCGGACGGCGAGCTGCCGCATATCAGCCTTGCGCTCGAATCGATGCAGCGCGGCGGGCTCGAAGCGGTTGACGTCGAAAGCCTGCGCCGTCACTATGCGCACACGCTGGACATTTGGGCGGAGAATTTCGAAGCGCACGCGGAGGAAGCCCGCAAGCTCGTCGACGACGAAAAATTCCGCATCTGGCGCGTGTACCTCGCCGGTTGCGCCTACGCGTTCGAAAACGACGACGTGTCGATCTACCAGGTGGTGTGCCGCAGAGCCGGCCGCAGCGCGAAAACCTTGCCGTGGTCGCGCCGCTTCATGTACGACAAACCGCTGTGATATGGTTGCGCCGCGGCGCCGTGCATGAGCGGGCGACGCGGTGCAACCTTTGAACAGCAGGTCGAACACCGATGGACCAGAGCGGGACAAGCGAAGTTGATCAGCCGGTAGAAGGCGAGTCTCGCGCCGATGGCGAAGCCGTGCAGTTCGATCTGTTCGGGATGCCGGTGGAAGCCTCGGCGAAGGGCGATGGCGGTGTGAAGTTACCGCGTGGGACGGCTGGGGCAGATGCTGACACTGGTCAGCATCCAATGGAGCGGGCAACCTCGCCCGCTGATACAGCCGCCGCATCCGCAGCCGCGACACAGCCCGAGCGCCGGCGTCAGCCGCGCGCGAAGAACACCGCAAGCGCCGGTTCTCTGTGGCAGGAAGACGAAGCGGCGGCGCCAGAAGACGCCGTCACCGCACCCGAAGCCAACACCGCGCCCGCCGCCGACGCCCCCAAAAAACGCCGCACCCGCGAAATCCTCGCGGCCCCGCCCTCGCCGGAACTGCTCGCGCTTGCGGCGCAACTGCCGCCGCAGATCCACCTCGGCACCTCGACGTGGTCGTTTCCGGGCTGGAACGGCATCGTCTACGGCGACGAGTACAGCAACAGCAAACTGTCGCGCGAAGGTCTCACGGCCTACGGCGCGCATCCGCTACTGAAGACGGTCAGCATCGACCGGTCGTTTTATCAGGCGCTCACGGTCACCGAGTATTTGCGCTACGCGCAGCAAGTGCCCGAACACTTCCGCTTCATCGTCAAAGCGCCGATGACGATCACTGACGCCACCGTGCGTGCCGAACGCGGCGAGCCGGTCTCGATGAATCCGTGTTTTCTGAACGCGCAAATGGCGATCGACGATTTCGTCACGCCGTGTCTCGAAGGACTCGGCGCCAAGGCTGGCGCGCTGGTGTTCCAGCTTTCGCCGCTGCCGGATCAGATGCTTGCGCAGCCGGCGGTATTCATCGAACGGCTGGCTGAATTTTTGATGGCCTTGCCGAAGCTGCCGGACAGCGCCTGCTACGCGATTGAAATCCGTGACGCAAGCCTGCTCACGCCGCGCTTCATCCGCACGCTGAAAATGGCGGGCGTGCGTTATTGCGTCGGGATTCATGCGCGTATGCCCGATCCGCTGCGTCAGGCCGCGGCGCTCGCGTTGCTGGACGGCGAACCGGCTGGGCCGCTGATCGTGCGCTGGAGCCTGCACGGCGGCTTCAAATACGAACAGGCGAAGGCCAAGTACGAACCGTTCAACCAGTTGGTCGACCACGACCCGGCGACCCGCGCGTCGCTCGCCGAACTGGCCGCGCGCTACGCGCTGGCCGGCCAGCCGGTGGTGATCGCGATCAACAATAAAGCGGAAGGATCAGCGCCGCTCAGCTGCTTGGAGCTGGCGCGGGCGATTATCGAGGCGTATGCGCGACTCGCTCATGAGCATGAGCACGACAGTGAACCTCCGCCATCCGACGAAAACGGGCAGCCGCCTGACTCCGCCGTTTGAGCCACGCGCCAAGCAGCCGCTCATCCCATTAGCTCGCCTTGATCCGGTGAGCAAACTTCTGACGAAACTTCGCCACCTTCGGCGCCACTACGAACGAGCAGTACCCCTGATTCGGGTGCTGCGCAAAATAGTTCTGGTGATAAGCCTCGGCCGGCCAGTAATTGCCGTCGAGCGGCAGCACTTGCGTAACGATCTGAGCGTCGTAAATGCGCTGTTCGCCGATCTCGCGAATCGCCTGCAACGCCGTTTCCCGCTGCGCATCCGAATGGGTGAAGACCACCGAGCGGTATTGCGTGCCGACGTCATTGCCCTGCCGGTTCAACTGCGTCGGATCGTGGATCGCGAAGAAGATATCGAGAATCTCGCGATAGCTGATCCTCGCCGGATCGAAGTCGACCTTCACGACTTCGGCGTGGCCCGTCACGCCGTCGCACACCTGCTCGTAGGTCGGGCGCTGGGTCTGGCCGCCCGCATAGCCCGACTCCACCGCGCTCACGCCGTCGACGCCCAGGTACACCGCTTCGAGGCACCAGAAACACCCGCCACCGAGGGTGGCGACTTCGCCTGTCTGACTCATGCTGCTCGCTCCTTGAAACTCATAGTCGGCCGATGCCGGTCCACGGTTCACCGCAACGCTCATGCCACCATCCGAGCTTTCCAGCTTAGCGGCTTTTTCATGCGTCGGCTGGGGTCGCGGCCAATCCGCCGCGATTGCAGTTAAAATTGGGACAAATCGACGATTTTCACTATGACTTTCGAATCATTTGTTTCCAGCCGTGCGCGCGACGGGTTCAGTCCGGGATTCACCCGGTTTGCGCCAGGGGCTTGCGCCCGATGAAGCGCGCCAGCCCGCCTAATTTCGACCAGAACGCCTTCAAGCAGGCGCTCAGCCAATTTGCCACCGGCGTCACCGTCATTACAACGCGCGCGTCGTCCGGCCAGTTGATCGGCATCACGGCCAGCTCATTTAATTCAGTTTCGCTCAACCCGCCGTTGGTGTTGTGGAGTCTGGCCACGCGCTCGGCATCGATGCCGGTGTTCCGCGCCAACAGTCACTACGTGGTCAATGTGCTGGCCGCGTCGCAGCTCGAACTGTGCAAGCGCTTTGCGACCGTGAAGGGCGATCGCTTCGAAGGCGTGTCGCACGCGGAAGGCGACACCGGCATGCCGGTGCTCGACGGCGCGCTCGCCTGGTTCGAGTGCCATAACCGCAGCCGTTACGAAGAAGGCGACCACGTGATTTTCGTCGGTGAAGTGGAGCGCTGCGGCGTGCACGAAAATGCCGCGGAGACTTCGCCGCTGGTTTTTCAGAACGGTCGGTTTCACGGACTCAAACCGCTTTGAACGCGGTGCCGCGGTTGGATTCGGCGCGGGCGGTTCGAGCGGTTCAAGTGGTTTGGGAATGACGGGCGGCGCGAGGAATTCGCCGTCTAAAACAAATGCCCGCGCCCTTCTGCCGGCGCGGCCGTCCTCTCGGTCAGCGATCGTTATGCGCGGCGCTATGCCCACCGGTTTTCTTCACTAACGAAACCGGCACGCCCGAATCTTCCTTGAGCGTCTGCAGCACGATATTCGAACGAATATCCATCACACCCGGCGCCTTGTAGAGACGCTGCAGCACGAAATCCGAATAATGTTTGAGGTTGTGCGCGAGGACTCGCAGCAGATAGTGCGTTTCGCCGGTCACGACAAACGCGCCGACCACTTCCGGCCAGTCGCGCACCGCTTCCGCGAAGCGTTCGTGCCAATTCTCCTGGTCGTTGCGCATAGACACCTGCACGAACGCTTCCAGTTCGAAACCCAGCACTTCGCGGTTAAGACACGCGCGGTAATGTTCGATGACGCCCTGCTCCTCAAGCAGGCGCAGGCGTCGTAGACAGGCTGACGGCGAGAGCGAAATGCGCTCCGCGAGGTCGAGATTGCTGATCCGTCCTTCTTGCTGAAGCACCGTCAAGATACGGCAATCGGTGGCGTCGAGCGAGATCGCGTTCATATTCGGTCTCCCTTTCCCGTTTGTCTCAAATTATGTTCCAAGACACGGCTCAGAAGGAGATTTTTTCGCAATCACATTTCGCGGCAAGCCACCTATCATTCCCGGATAGACAATAAACTGCCGATGCGACTATGCCAACACTTTGGGACATCACCCCCGCCGTCGATACCGCCACGCCCGTCTGGCCGGGCGACACGCCGGTGGGCATCGAGCGCGTGTGGCGCATGGAGGCGGGCTCGCCCGTCAACGTCGCGCGGCTGACGCTGTCGCCGCACACCGGTGCGCACACCGACGCCCCGCTGCACTACGACGCCGAAGGCGCCGCCATCGGCGAAGTGCCGCTCGACGCGTACCTCGGCCGATGCCGCGTGATTCATTGCATCGGCGCATCGCCTGTTGTGACGCCACAACACCTCGTCGGCTCGCTCGACGACTTGCCGCCGCGAGTCTTACTGCGCACTTACAGAAACGCGCCGACCACCGCATGGGACAGTGCGTTCTGCGCGGTCGCGCCGGATACCATCGACCTACTGGCCGCGCGCGGCGTGAAGCTGATCGGCATCGACACGCCGTCGCTCGATCCGCAGGAGTCGAAGACGATGGACGCTCACCACCGGATTCGCGCGCATCGCATGGCGATTCTCGAAGGCATCGTGCTCGACGAAGTCGCGCCCGGCGACTACGAACTGATCGCGCTGCCGCTCAAGCTGACCACACTCGATGCAAGCCCGGTGCGCGCGATCCTGCGCGCGCTGCCCGAGTCTCAATGAACATTTCTGATCTGACTGACGGAATCACCATGAACCACCGTGACGAAGCACTGGCGCTCGACAGCGCCGACCCCCTCGCGACGTTGCGCGACCAGTTCGCGCTGTCGTCGACCACCATTTATCTCGACGGCAATTCCTTGGGCGTGCCGCCCGCGGCCGCCGCGCAGCGCGCACAGACCGTGATCGGCGCCGAATGGGGCGAAGGCCTGATCCGTAGCTGGAACACCGCCGGCTGGTTCGAGCTGCCGCGCCGCCTCGGCAACAAGCTCGCGCCGCTGATCGGCGCGGCGGAAAACGAAGTGGTCGTCACCGATACGATTTCGATCAATCTGTTCAAGCTGCTGTCGGCGGCCGTGCGGGTCGCGAATGCGCGTGATCCTAAACGTCGCGTGATCGTTTCCGAGCGCTCGAATTTCCCGACGGATCTGTACATCGCGCAGGGATTGATCGAGCAACTCGACCGCGGCTATGAACTGCGCCTCGTCGACGATCCTTCCGAACTGCCTGCCGCGATCGGCGACGACACCGCCATCGTGATGATCACGCATGTCAACTACCGCACCGGCTACATGCACGACATGGCCGCGCTCACGAAGCTGATCCACGACAAAGGCGCGCTCGCGCTGTGGGATCTGGCGCATTCGGCGGGCGCGGTGCCGGTCGATCTGAACGGCGTCGGCGCGGACTATGCGGTTGGCTGCACGTACAAGTATCTGAATGGCGGCCCGGGTTCGCCCGCGTTCGTGTGGGTGCCCAAGCGCCATCAAAATGACTTCGCGCAACCGCTGTCCGGCTGGTGGGGACATCGCGCGCCGTTCAAGATGGATCCGACGTATCAGCCGGATGACGGTATCGGACGCTTTCTGTGCGGCACGCAGCCGATGGTGTCGATGTCGCTCGTCGAGTGCGGGCTCGATGTGTTTTTGCAAACCGATATGCAGGCGGTTCGCCAGAAGTCGCTGGCGTTGACCGATCTGTTCATCGAACTGGTCGAAGCGCGTTGCAGCGAATTTCCGTTGAAGCTCGTTACGCCGCGTGAGCATGCGCAGCGTGGGTCGCATGCGAGTTTTGAACATCCGCATGGATACGAGGTGATGCAGGCGCTGATCGCGCGTGGGGTGATCGGCGATTATCGTGAGCCGCATGTGTTGCGGTTTGGATTTACGCCGCTGTATACGCGCTTTGTCGATGTGTGGGATGCGGTGGAAACGTTGCGCGAGGTGCTCGTGAAGGAGACCTGGCGGGCACCCGAATTCGCCGCACGCGGCGCCGTGACCTGAGGAGCGCGCGATGACCGATCACATGCAAACGCCGGGCCTGCCGGAAGAGAAGCCGGCGCAGGGATGTCCGTTTGGGCATGGGAGTGTTGCGGCTCCAGCGGCCTCCCCTGCCGCTGATTCCGGCGATGGCTGGCATGACGCTCAGCTCGATTTTTCGGAGTCGATGAGTTACGGCGATTATCTGTCGCTGGGGACGGTGCTGGATGCGCAGCATCCTTTGTCGCCGGATCACAACGAGATGCTGTTTATTATTCAGCATCAGACCAGCGAGTTGTGGATGAAGCTTGCGCTGTATGAGTTGCGCGCGGCGTTGCAGGCTGTGCATCGTGATGAATTGCCGCCGGCGTTCAAGATGCTTGCGCGTGTGTCGCGGATTATGGAGCAGCTCGTGCAGGCCTGGAGCGTTCTCGCGACGATGACGCCGTCTGAGTACACGGCGATGCGGCCTTATCTGGGAAGTTCTTCCGGGTTTCAGTCGTATCAGTATCGGCAGATTGAGTTTTTGCTTGGGAATAAGAATGAGCAGATGCTGAAGCCGCATGCACATCGGGCTGATGTACTTGCTGAGGTTAAGGCTTCGTTGGAAGCGCCTTCTTTTTATGATGAAGTTGTGCGGTTGCTCGCTCGGCGGGGGTTTGCGATTTCACCTTCTCGGTTGGAGCGGGATTGGAGTCAGCCTACTGTGCATGATGCTTCCGTTGAAGCGGCCTGGTTGGAGGTTTATCGGAATCCTTCTCAACATTGGGAGCTCTATGAGATGGCTGAGGAGCTTGTCGATCTCGAGGATGCTTTTCGGCAGTGGCGGTTCAGGCATGTCACTACCGTTGAGAGGATTATTGGGTTTAAGCAAGGGACTGGTGGCACCAGTGGGGCGACTTATCTTCGGAAGATGTTGGATGTGGTTTTGTTTCCGGAGCTTTGGCATGTGCGGACTATGCTGTAGATAGGTTTTTTTTGCCTGCGCGGCGCTTTCTTTTTCTGTGCTCTTTGGGTGTTGGCCTTTTCTTGATTTCTTATCGGTCTATTAGCGTTGCCCCTGTGCGGGGCGGCACCTACTTTCTTTGCCGCCGCAAAGAAAGTAGGCAAAGAAAGCGGCTTCACACCGCCAGCTTATAAGCGGGTCCCCCGCACAGTCGCAGTAGTGGCGCATCTGGAATCTGTGTTCTCGCACATTCCGCGCGAGTGACAAGGGCGTCATACTTCCCGCCTCGCGCTGCGCGCTCGCCGGAACGGTCCGCGTAAAACCCGCGGGTGCATGGCCCGGGCGGTTCTGTATCCCTCTCGCTGCGCCAATACGTTCGCGGCTTTCTGACGCCGTCCGCGTGGCCTTCACCAGTAGGTCCGTTGCATGGCGGCAGACCGGCGCGTAGTACCAGAAACCGGCGAGCCGTGAGGCTCCCCCACCAAGGCCCGCCCATCGGAGAAAGGCGCGCAAAGGCAGCCGCACATCTGCTTGCACAAACGTACGGGATACCACGCTCAACAGGCTGCTATACCTGTTTGCCGTGAAGCACACGACAAGAATGACTTTAATCACATCACCCCGCGAGTTATCACCTGACCAAGCTAAAACGCGCAAGCGATACTCTATTCTGAAATTTCCCACACACTCGCTTGAATAAAAGGCTACAGCGCCAAAGAAGTATCAGCGCTAAAACGCATTCATTGATGAGTAGCGTGACTGGCCATTTCGTGCGCGTGACGGTTCAGCTGAGCGCAACATCAATCCACCGCCAAGGACGCCTATGAAACGGCGTCTGCGGCATCGCCGAGGCGAAGCCGACGGCCCCGACGGCCCACGACCGAAGCCACTGGGCATAAGCAGACCGTTCCGGCGAGCGCGCAGCGCGAGGCGGGAAGTATGACGCCCTTGTCACTCGCGCCGAATGTGCGAAAACACAGATTCCAGATGCGCCACTACCGCGACTGTGCGGGGGGTCCGCTTATAAGCTGGCGGTGTGAAGCCGCTTTCTTTGCCTACTTTCTTTGCGGCGGCAAAGAAAGTAGGTGCCGCCCCGCACAGGGGCAACGCTAATAGACCGATAAGAAATCAAGAAAAGGCCAACACCTTAGGATCACAGACAAATCAGCAGCCGCACAGGCAAAAAACCTTACCTAGCCGTATACCCCCCATCAATAGCCAAACAAACCCCACTAATCATAGAAGCCGCATCACTCAACAAGAACAAAATCGGCGCAGCGACTTCAGCAGACTCAGCAAACCGCTGTAAAGGAATAGCCTTAAGCGCCGGCTCCCGCTTAACCGGATCACTCCAGGCCATCACCGCCATCGGCGTCAACGTAACCGTAGGATTAACACTATTAACCCGAATCCCAAACGGCCCCAACTCAACACACAAAGCCCGCGTGACAGCATCAAGCGCGGCCTTGGAAGCCGAATAACTCAAATGATCATCCAACGCAACGAGCGCAGCCTGACTGGAAACATTCACGATACTACCGGCGCGTTGAGCATCGATCATCCCGCGCGCCACGTGCTTGGCAACCAGCACCGCGCCACGCGCATTCACCGCCATCACACGATCAAAACTCGCACCAGTCGTATCCACAGCGCGCTCAAGCAGCGCAATCCCCGCGCAATTCACGAGCCCGTCGAACACATCGAGCGACCCCAACGCCTCATCGATAGCGGCTTCATCGCTCACATCGAGCTTTAAAGGCTCACAGCCCGTCTCCTCCGCCAACCGCGCAAGCTCATTCACATTCCGAGCCGCAGCAACCACATTCGCACCAGACGCACACAACGCTTCAACTGTGGCGCGCCCAATTCCACTCGAAGCCCCCGTCACGAGAATCGAGCGGCCAGAAAAATCAAAAGTGGCATTCATGATGTCTGCAACCGATGCATGACCGGCTTCAACGCCGGATACAAATCCGTATAAACGCCGAACCGTTGCTCATACAACGCCATCCGTTGCGCGTTCGGCTCCGCACGTTCAACCAGCGTGACCCATCCGCTCCGCGCCTCTTCACGCGATACCAGACCGACACCGACGCCCGCCAGCAACGCCGCCCCCATTGCCGCCTCCACGTCCTGCTCGATGGTATAGACCGGATAGCCGGTAATGTCCGCGATGATCTGCATCCACAAATCCGAATGCGCGGCGCCGCCCACCACGATCAACTTGTCATCCAGCGACTGCGCGCCTTTGCGTCCCGCTTCGATGTTGTGCTTCAGCGCGAACGACACGCCCTCCAACACCGCGCGATACAAATGTGCGCGCGTATGAAACAGGCTCAAGCCGACGAACGCCCCGCTCGCTTTCGCGTCCCACACTGGACTACGTTCGCCCATCAGATACGGAAGGAACATCACACCGTCAGAACCAGCCGGAATCCGAGAAGCGCTCTCTTCCAGCAAGCGATGCGGATCGCCATGCGGCGTCGCGCGCGCGGCCTCGATCTCCGCCTGACAGAACTGCTCGCGGTACCACGTCACCGACGCGCCCGCCGTAATCGCGCCGCCGAACACGTAGATATCGTGCTGCCCGTTGAACACATGCGGCATGCTGATCAACCCGTGCCGTGCGTCGACGGACTGGTTGATATAGCCCCAGCACATACTCGTGCCGATCATCGCGACATGCTGGCCAGCACG
Organism: Paraburkholderia sp. NPDC080076; assembly: GCF_050281145.1. Classification (NCBI taxonomy): domain Bacteria; kingdom Pseudomonadati; phylum Pseudomonadota; class Betaproteobacteria; order Burkholderiales; family Burkholderiaceae; genus Paraburkholderia; species Paraburkholderia sp. NPDC080076. Next base: position 834,236 of record NZ_JBNNWQ010000004.1, read on the forward strand.
CGTGACGCCGGCCGCGAACGTCGCCACCGCTGCGTCAACGCCACCCGCGACGATCGCCGTGCCCGCATCTAGGCCAAGCTGCTCGACCCACTGCGACAGCAAGCCGCCTACCACTTCCGATGAGTCGACCAACCGCTCGGGCATCATCGTCGCGGGAATGCCGAGCATGTCGAGCGCTTCATCGGACCAATCACGTTTGGCAATGTCGTAGATGCCGCCGATATTGCCCGCCGAACTATGATCCACCGCCACCTCGCCGGTCAGCATGTAGATCACGTAAGCATTCGGCGGCAGAAAGTAGCGCGTATGCGACCACACATCCGGCTCGTGATCGCGCAGCCACAGCATCTTCGTGTAGCCGTAATAGCTATCCACGCCGTTGCCGGTGATCGTATAAAGCCGTTCGAGATCGACGTTGTTGCGCACCCATTCGACCTGTTCGGTGGCGCGCCGATCCATCCAGATCAAACACGGATAAAGCGGACGCATGTCGCTATCCACCGGAATACCGGAGCCGCCGTACAGGCTGCTTACGCACACGGCTTTGATCGAATTCGACGCGACGCCCGCCTCCTTCGCTTTAGCGACGCATGCGGCGATGCACTCCACCACCGCCTTCAACCAGACCGCGGGCCATTGTTCGGCCCACAGCGGCTTGGGCGTATCCGGCTGATAACTCGACGCATGCTGCGCGACGATCGCGCCGTGCTGATCGACCAGCAGCGCTTTGGTGCTCTGCGTGCCGATATCGACGCCGATGACGTAATCCATACTGTCTCCGTTTGTATGCCGCTCATTCTCCGCCCACGTTCGACGTTCAGGCGCGCGGCTTCAGCAACACCTTGATCGAATCGAGCGAGTTGGCGATCTCGATCGCCTCGTCCCATTCTTCCAGCGAAAAGCCGTGCGTGACAATGCCTTTCGACGTCACCAACCCGCGCGCCAGCAGATCGATCGCGATCGGGTAGCAGTACGGTCCAAGATGCGCGCCGCGCACGTCGAGTTCCTTGCGGTCGCCGATCACGGACCAGTCCAGTGTCGTATCCGCGCCGAACACCGAAAACTCGACAAACCGCCCGAGCTTGCGAATCAGGTCCATGCCCTGATTCACGCCGGTCGGCGCGCCGGTGGTTTCAATATACACATCGCAGCCGTAACCGTCCGTGAGCGAGCGAATGATCGCAAGCGCGTCGTCCTGTTTTGGGTTGATCGTCACGTCGGCGCCGTATTCGCGGGCGAGCGCGAGCCGCTCTCCGACCAGATCGATGACCACCAGCTTCTTGGGCGTTTTCAGGTGCGCGACTTGCGTCATCATCAGACCGAGCGGACCGGCGCCCGCGATCACCACTACGTCGTCGAGCTGCACGTCGCCACGGTTGACCGTATGGATCGCGCAGGCAAGCGGTTCGATGATCGCGGCATCTTCCAGCGAAATGCTGTCGGGAATCTTGTGAACAATCGCCGTCGGCGGAATGCGCATGTATTCGGCCATGCCGCCATCGGCGACTTCGCGCTGGAAGCCGAAGATGTTGTGCACTTCGCACATCCAGTACTGGCCGGATTTGCAATAGCGGCATTTGCCGCACGGCACGATCTGTTCGGCGATCACGCGGTCGCCCATCTTCACGCCGAAGTGATCGGCCGCCCCTTCGCCGATTTCCTCGACGAATCCGAAGAACTCGTGGCCCGGAATCACCGGCGCTTTCACCCAGGGGCTCGGGCCGCCCCAGAACATCTTCGCGCCCGAATGACATTTGCAGTCGCTCGCGCAAATGCCGCACGCGGCAATGCGGATCACCAGTTCGTGGGCGCCCGCGCGAGGCTTCGACACCTGTTCGACGCGATAGTCTTTCGGTGCATGACAGACGATGGCTGTCATGTTCCGCTTGTCGGATTGAGTCGTCATTGCATGGTCCTGCTAAAAAGTTGAAGTCAGTGGAGAGTTACTTTCTGCGGTCGCCGGAACACGGCGACGCGGTCGCACATGCCGACGATCTCCGGCAGTTCGGACGAGTTCCGTGCGCCCCGAGCCGACCAGTCCCACGAAGCCGAGAATCACGCCTTCACGCAGCGTGAAGCTCAACATCGGGCTGTCCTTGAGCAACTGTAGCTTGTCGACTTCGATCACGATCTTCGCATCCGCGCGCAGCGGTGACTTCGGCGGAAAGCTGTTTTCGATGCGGCGTCCCACCATCATCTCCACGAGATGCCCTACGTCGGATTGCGATACCTCGGTCATGCCGACGTACTGGCCATCACGTAGCACGGTAATGCGGTCACACACTTCGAATATCTCTTCGAGGTGGTGCGAGATGAAAATCATCGCGACGAACTGCTGCTGCGCCACCGAGAGTTCGCGAATCGGCACCGACAAATCGATCGTCACGTGTTGAAACGCGGGTGAAATAAAACGCTTCGCCTGGCAGCGTGGGCTGGGACTACGTCGGTGGATAAGCGGCGGCGGCGCTGCGCGGCAGACCCGGCGCGAGCACGATGGCCGGCGCGTCGGCGATCCCCACGCCGCGCGCCGCGGCTTCTTCGGAGGCGTCGCGGCTTGCGTCGTTCAGTTGCTGATAGTGGCGGAATTTCGAAGGCGCCATGCCCTTCACCGCGAGGAACTGCCGGTTGAAATTCGACAGGTTGTTGAAGCCCGCCTTGAAACAGATATCGGTGACGCTCAGATCGTCGTCGGTGAGCAGTTGGCACGCGAGGTTGATACGCATGCGGTTCACGTACTGCACGAACGGCAGCCCCGTGTGGCGGCGGAAATACCGCGAGAACGCGCTGACGCTCTGGCCCGCGAGCTGCGCCAGGTCCGATTCGCGCAACTCGTTCGCCAGGTTTTTGCCGATATACGACAGCACGTGATTGATGCGCGTCGACGCGAAGCTGGTCGGGTCGGCCTGATAAGCGGGACTCGCGAGCGTCTCGCGATCCTCCGCGTTCATCAGGATTTCGAGCATCGACATGAACAACACCAGCCGGCGCAGTCCGCGCGCCGCCAGCAATTCGAGGAACAGCGGCTGGATCGCCGCGCTCGTTTGCGCGCCGAACGAGATGCCTCGACGCGAATCGGCGAGCAGCGCTTCGACCTGACGCCACTCAGGAAAACTGTCGATGCAGCTCGATACGAACTCCTGTCCAAACTGCACGACCAGATTGCGCTGCGCGATCGTCTCGCCTTCCCGCACGTCGCTCACCCAGTTGTGCGGCAGGTTCGGCCCCATCAACACGAGGTTGCCAGGCGTGTAGCTGCTGATGTGATCGCCGACGAACATCTTGCCGGTCGTCGCCACGATCAGGTGAATTTCGTATTCCGGATGAAAGTGCCAGCGCACCGTGCGGTACGGATAGCCGTGCGACCATACTTTGAACGATTCGTCACGGCGTACGGCCACGAGTTCGAGATCGGGTTGCACTGTCTGCCTCCATGAAGCGGCCGTTTGGAGCGCCGCTGGTCTTCGTCTTGTATAGCGAAAAGTAGCCTTCCGGCGCGCTATTCACCACTAAAAATGAAACCGCGGACCGATACTTTTTTGCATTCGGGTTAGTCCTGGCGCGTTGAATGTCAAATTTGGTGCAATGCAATACGCTTGGCAACGCGCCTCCATCACGCTAAGACACACCGTGAGCCACGCCGAAAAGCCCCGCCACGCCGCGCTGCGCCACGAAAACCGTTCGCGGTCGCCTTGACTTTCGTTTCGCCGGGTACGATCATTCGCTCACATGCAGAGCAAATGCTCCAACTCTAGAAGAAACGCACGCTACCAGCCGTGCGAGCAAGGACATTCAGGAGACGCACATGAACAGCGGGCAAGACAGCGGCGCGGCCGCACACGTGATCCTGCACATCGGCGCGGGATCGTTTCATCGCGCCCATCAGGCGTGGTATCTCCACCGATTGAACGAGGCCAAGGTGCCGGGCGAGCCGCATTGGTCGCTAACGGTCGGCAATATCCGCAGCGACATGAATGCGGTGCTCGAAGCGCTCGCCGCGCAAAACGGCGTCTATACGCTCGAGACCGTCACGCCTCAAGGTGAGCGCGCCTACGAGACGATTCGTTCGATCGAGCGCGTCGTACCGTGGACCGAGAGCCTCGACGCGCTGATCGAAGCCGGCGCCGATCCGGCCTGCAAGATCATCGCGTTCACCGTCACCGAAGGCGGCTATTACCTCGACGAGCAGGACGAACTCGACACCGCCAACCCCGACCTCGCGGCCGACCTCAAAGGCGGCCACACCACCATTTATGGCGCGCTGGCTGCGATTCTCGACGCGCGCATGAAAGGCGACGCGGGCCCGGTCACGCTGCAGACCTGCGACAACCTGCGCCGCAACGGTGAACGCTTCCATGCGGGCATGAGCGAGTTTCTCGAACGGCGCGGCGCTGCGGACCTCGCGCAATGGTTCGACGACAACACCGCCTGTCCGAGCTCGATGGTCGACCGCATCACGCCGCGTCCCACGCCGGACGTGCGTGAGCGCGTCAAGGCCGCCACCGGCGTCGACGACGCCGCTCCGGTGATGGGCGAAGCGTTCATCCAATGGGTGATCGAAGACAGCTTCATTGCGGGACGTCCGGCATGGGAAAACGTCGGCGCGGAACTGGTCGACTCGGTGATGCCGTATGAAGAAGCCAAGATCCGCATCCTCAATGCGACACATAGCTGCATCGCGTGGGCGGGTACGCTGGTCGGACTGAACTACATTCACGAAGGCACGCTCGACGCCGACATCAACAAATTCGCCTACGAATACGTGACCGAAGACGTGATTCCGTGCCTCACGCCGAGTCCGCTCGATCTCGAACGCTATCGCGACGTGGTGCTCGAGCGCTTCAGCAATCCGTATATCCAGGACACGAACCAGCGCGTCGCGGCGGACGGCTTTTCGAAGCTGCCCGGCTTTATCGCGCCGACGATGTCGGAGTGTTTCGAACGCGGCGTCACGCCCGCGGCGACGGCGATGCTGCCCGCCCTCTTCTTCCGCTTTCTCGAGCGCTGGAATACCGGCGAACTGCCCTACGCGTATCAGGACGGTGTGATGGATGAGCGCGCCGCGCGCGCTTTCTTCGAGGCGCCCGATCCGTTGAAAGCGTTCGCCGCCGACCGGCTGCTGTGGGGCAGCATGGCCCAAACGCCGGAACTCGAATCGGCGCTGGAAGGCGCGCTGGCGCGCGTCGATGTATGGCTCGCCAAACGCGGCGCGGTTTGAGCGCCGCAGACTTCACGATTAAGAAGGGCCGCGCATCGCGCGGCATCGAAGCGCGTCGGTGCCAGGCTTAATGCGCATGGCACCGCGCGCCATGTGCGGCTAAAGTAGCGCATCTCCAACGACGAAGGTTCCGCGCCCATGTATCTCGGCATCGACCTCGGCACGTCCGAAGTAAAAGTTCTGCTGCTCGCATCCGACGGACGCGTGATCGGCACCGCAGGCTCACCGTTTACCGTTTCGCGCCCGCATCAGCGCTGGGCCGAGCAGAATCCCGAAGATTGGTGGGCCGGCACGCGTACCGCGCTCGCCGCATTGCGCGCCAAACATCCCGACGAGTTCGCGCAGATTCGCGGCATCGGCCTGTCGGGTCAGATGCACGGCGCCGTGCTGCTGGATGCGCAGGACCGCGTGCTGCGTCCGGCGATTTTGTGGAACGACATGCGCAGCGACAAGGAATGCGCGGAACTGACCGAGCGCGCGCCGGAGCTGCACAGCGTCGCCGGCAATCTCGCCATGCCCGGCTTCACCGCGCCGAAGCTGCTGTGGGTCGCGCGCCACGAACCCGAGATTTTTGCGCAAACCGCCTGCGTATTGCTGCCGAAAGATTACTTGCGCCTGCAACTGACCCGCGGCAAGGTGTCCGATCCATCGGATGCGGCCGGCACGCTGTGGCTCGATGTCGCCAAACGCGACTGGTCGGACTCGCTGCTCGCGGCCTGCAACATGTCGCGCGCGCAGATGCCGAGCCTGTGCGAAGGCAGCGAGCCGTCCGGCACGCTGCTGCCCGAAGTCGCGCGCGAGTTCGGTTTGAGCGACGGCGTGATCGTCGCGGCCGGTGGCGGCGATAACGCCACCAGCGCAATCGGCATCGGCGCGACGCAACCCGGCGACGGCTTCGTCTCGCTCGGCACGTCGGGCGTGCTGTGCGTGGTCGGCGACAGCTTCCGGCCGAATCCGGCTTCGGCCGTGCACGCGTTCTGTCACGCGATTCCGGATCGCTGGCACCAGATGAGCGTGGTGCTCTCGGCTGCAAGCTGTCTGCGCTGGGTCTGCAAGCTCACCTCCACCGACGAGCCGACCCTGCTCGCCGAAATCGAGGCGCTGCCCGCGGACGCGTTGAACACGGCGCCGCTTTTCCTGCCCTATCTGTCCGGCGAACGTACTCCGCACAACGACCCGTACGCGCAAGGCGTGTTCTTCGGCATGACTCACGCAACCGATCGCGCGCTGCTCGGCTACGCGGTGCTCGAAGGCGTCACGCTCGCGCTAACCGACGGCCTCGACGCGCTGCGCGCGGCCGGTACCGAAGCAAAGGCGCTGTCCCTGCTCGGTGGCGGCGCCCGCAGCGACTACTGGGCCCAGTTGCTCGCCGACGCACTCGACACCGCCACCCGCAAGCACGGCGGCGGCGAGACCGGCGCGGCGCTCGGCGCGGCACGCCTCGGCTGGCTGGCCGCGGGCGGCGATCCGGCCACGGTGCTGACCAAGCCGCCCATCGCCAAGGAGTTCACGCCGAACCCACGCCGCCATGCCGAACTGCGCGCGCGACTCGAAGCGTATCGCGCGCTCTACCGCCACGTACGGCCGTTGTTCGACCCCGCGCGGCAACCGCTTGCCTGACCGGCAATCCGCAGCCTGTTTCAGCGCCGGGTTGAGTTAAGGCGCCGGGACCGGCTGCTATCATCGGCGCACTTCAAGCGAACCGTCACCGTGCCCAAGTCCACAGAAAAATTAGATCTTGCTACCCGCGCCGCGTGGCTTTACTACGTCGCCGGCAACACCCAGAACGAGATCGCCGAGAAGCTCCAGGTGTCGCGCCCGGTCGCGCAACGGCTGGTCGCCTTCGCGGTGGAAAAGAATCTGATTCGCGTGCGCGTCGATCACAAACTGGCGGACTGCCTCGCGCTCGCCGATCAACTGTCGAAGCGCTATGGCCTCAGCATGTGCGAAGTGGTGCCGATCGACAGCGATACATCCGAAGAAGTCGACCGCAAGCTGGCGGTGGCCGGCGCGCAGGTGATGGAGCGCTATCTCAGCGAGGAAAAACCCATGGTGGTCGCGGTGAGCAGCGGCCGGACGCTGAAGGCCGCAGTCGATCAGATCGCGCAACTGGACCGTCCGCAGCACCGGCTGGTATCGATGGTCGGAGCGATCGCCCAGGACGGCTCCTCGAACCGCTATGACGTCGCGCTGCACATTTCGGAGAAGACGGGTGGCAAGCATTTTCTGCTGCCCGCGCCGCTGCTCGCCGATAGCGAAGCGGAACGCGCGCAGTGGTGCAATCACCGGCTTTACCGGATCGTCGAATCGCTGTCGGCGCAGGCCGACGTGGCGTTCGTCGGCATCGGTAATATCGGGCCGAAATGTCCGCTGCACGAAGACGGCTTCATTACGTCGGCGGAAGTGAAAGAGTTGATGCAGAACGGCGCGGTGGCTGAAATGCTCGGCCTGCCGATCGATGCAGCCGGCGCGCACGTCGAATCGCCGACCGGCCGGCGCGTGACGAGCATCGCGCTCGACTCGCCGCCGCGGCGCCCGACCATCGGTTTCGCCGGCGGCCAACGCAAGCATGAGGCGCTGATCGCGGTGCTCAAAGGCGGCTGGCTGTCGGGACTCGTGACTGACGAATCGTGCGCAAGGGCCGCGCTCGAGGCGTGAGCCGGCGGCCTTGCCGCGCTACATCGCCGTCAAGCCTTCGGTGATGATGATCCGATATTCCCCGCCCTGCAGACGCGTCTCGCTGACGGCCTGATACTCCGGACTGCGATACCAGGTGAGCGCTTCGTCGTAACTGGCGAATTCGAGGATCAGGATTTCGTCGAGCGGCGGACCCTCCACCACTTCTTTGCGCCCGTGGCTCGCCAGCATCATGACCGGATGCCGCTCGAAGGTTGCAGGCGCAACCTGTTTGTATTCGTCCAGCTTCGCGGGGTCGAGCGTTTTCTCGCGCGTAATGACGACGTAGGCAGCCATGAGCGTTTCCGGAGCGTGATTGAAAGGAAAGCGGCGCGCCCGCCGCTTTCCCAAATCATCACGCGGCCAGCACTTCGACGATCTTACGCTGGAATGCTTTCCCTGCGCTGTCGAACAAATGGCAATGCTCCGGCGTGGCGCCGAGTTTTTGCGTCTCGCCTTTGGTATGACGTTCGAGCGGCGGAATCCGCGCGATCAGTCCGTCCGGCGCGACGCTCGATTCCGCATACAGATACGCCGCGTCGCCGAGCGATTCGACCGCCATCGTGCGGGCCGTTATGCCGTCGTCGGCCATGCCGACATGCAGATGCTCGGGGCGAATGCCGACCGTCACTTTGTCGCCCTGCTTCACCGCGGCCGGTTCCACCGCGACGCGCTGCGTCTCGCCGGTTTCATACCGCACCGTGACGCCGTCGTGCGTGACCGACTGCACCACGCCTTCCATGAAGTTCATCTTCGGCGAACCGATGAATCCTGCGACGAAACGATTGGCCGGCGCGTGATACAGCATGGTCGGGCTGCCGACCTGTTCCAGATTGCCCGCCGACAGCACCACGATCTTGTCCGCCAGCGTCATCGCCTCGACCTGATCGTGCGTCACGTAGATCATCGTGGTCTTCAGTTCGTCATGCAGACGCGCGAATTCGAGGCGCATCTTCACCCGCAAGGCAGCGTCGAGATTCGACAGCGGTTCGTCGAACAGGAACACCTTCGGCTTGCGCGTAATCGCGCGGCCGATCGCCACGCGCTGACGCTGGCCGCCGGACAACTGCTTCGGCTTGCGATCGAGCAGATGGTCGATATGCAGGATCTTCGCCGCGTTGCGCACGGCCGAATCGATTTCCGGCTTCTTGGTGCCGGCAAGTTTCAGGCCGAACGCCATGTTGTCGTACAGGGTCATGTGCGGATACAGCGCGTACGACTGGAACACCATCGCGATGCCGCGCTTGGCGGGTGCGACGTCGTTCACACGCATGCCGTCGATGGTCAGATCGCCGCCGCTGATATCTTCGAGGCCGGCGATCATCCGCATCAGCGTCGATTTACCGCAACCGCTCGGGCCCACGAACACGACGAACTCGCCGTCCGCGATATCGAGGTTGATGTCGCGCATCACTTCGTTTTCGTCGTACGCCTTCCTGATGTTGCGCAGAGTTACGCTTGCCATGATGTGTCTCCGTGTAATGCTATGTGTTGCTTGTCGGATGTTTCGGTTGCCTGAGCTGTTTGAGACGCTCAGGCTGCTACGTTGATTCGCTTTTCGCTGCCGTGCCTACGGTGCCGCCGCCGTCGCGCTCAGCGTCCATTGCGCGACCAGTTCCGGCAACTGCTGCATGTCGTCGAATACGTGACGCGCGCCGGCTGCATGCAGCCTGTCGATCTGCGCATCGCTCGCATGACCGCCGCCGATGAAGCCGAGCACCGTCATGCCCGCCGCGCTCGCCGCCGTCACTCCGGTGACGCTGTCCTCCACCACGAGGCACGCCGCGGGCGCGAGTCCGAGGCCCTTGGCCGCCGCCAGATAGACGTCGGGCGCGGGCTTCGGATTCGGCACCGCATCGGCGCAGAACAGGCGGTCGCCGAAAAACCTCACGAGGCCCGTGCGCGTCAGCACCGTTTCCACATACGGGCGATAACTGTTGCTCGCGCAGCCCTTGGTGATCGGCACCTGAGCCAGCGCGGCTTCGATGCCTTCGACCGTCGGCGCCTGCATCGCCGCTGCTTCCACCGCGCTGCGGATCGCATCGATATCGTCGACGCTAAGGCTTTTGCCGAGTTGCGTCGCGGTGCCCTGCAGCACTTTCTCGATGCGTAGGCCGAGCAGCGGCAGCACCACCGGTTCGACGTCGGTGTTGGGCCAGCGCGCTTCGAGTTCGAGCACCAGCATGCGCGCCGCCACGGCTTCGCTGTCGATCAGCACGCCGTCGCAATCGCAGATCAGTGCGAAATTGCCGGCGAGCGTGCTTCCACTCGTGCCTGCCGTCATTTGACCGCCCCGAAGGTAAGGCCGCGCACCAGTTGCTTCTGCGACAGCCAGCCGACGATCAGAATCGGCGCGACCGCCAGCAGCGAAGCGGCCGACAGCTTGGCCCAGAACAGACCTTCGGGACTCGAATACGAGGCGATGAACACAGTCAGCGGCGCGGCGTTCGAACTCGACAGGTTGATGCTCCAGAACGCTTCGTTCCACGACAGGATCACGAGCAGCAGCGCCGTCGATGCGAGCCCGGGCAGCGACATCGGCATCAGCAGATAGACGATTTCCTGCCACGTCGCGGCGCCGTCGATCCGCCCGGCCTCGAGAATGTCGCGTGGTATTTCGGCGAAGTACGTGAACGACATCCACACCGCGATCGGCAGATTGATCAGCGTGTAGACGATCACGAGACCCGATACCGAATCCAGCAACCCGCTGTTTTTCCACAGCAGATAGATCGGCACCAGCACGCCGACCGACGGCATCATCTTGGTCGACAGCATCCACAGCAATACTTTTTGCGTGCGACGGGTCGGGAAGAACGCCATCGCATATGCAGCCGGCACCGCGAGAATCAGGCACAGAATCGTCACGCCCGCGGAGATCAGTATCGAATTCCACGCGAACGAAAAGTAATTGCTGCGCGCGAACACCTCGCGGAAGCTATCGAGCGTCGGGATGAAAAACAGCGACGACGCATAGGCTTGCTGCTCCGTCTTGAATGCGGTGATCGTCATCCAGAAGATCGGAAAGAACAGCAGCAAGGCGACGAGCCAGGCGATCACGCCGGGAATGCCGCGGCGAATCGCCGCGAACGGCGACTTCGCCGGCACGGTCATGGCAGTCGAGTTCGACACCGGGGTAGAGGCAACTTGGCTCATTTTTCGTACTCCCCTTTCAGGTTCTTCGCGAGCATCCGCACGAGGAAGAACGACACGATATTGGCCAGCACGACAGCGAGAATGCCGCCCGCCGACGCGAGACCGACGTCGAACTGTTGCAGGCCCAGCGAATAGATCAGGTACGACAGGTTGGTGGTCGCAGTGCCCGGACCGCCGCCCGTGGTCGTATAGATTTCGGCGAAGATCGACAGCAGGAAAATCGTCTCCATCATCACCACCACCGCGATCGCCCGTTTCAGGTGAGGCAGCGTGATGTAGAAGAACATCGAGAACGGACCCGCGCCGTCGATGCGCGCCGCCTCCTTCTGCTCCTGATCGAGCGACTGGATCGCCGTGAACAGAATCAGGAAAGCGAACGGCAGCCACTGCCACGCGACGATCATGATCACGGCTGTCAGCGGATATTCCGCGAACCAGTCGATCGGCGTCATGCCCATGGCGCGCATGCCCTGCGCGATCAGGCCATACACCGGATGCAGAATCATGTTCTTCCAGATCAGCGCGCTCACGGTCGGCATCACGAAGAACGGCGCGATGGCGAGCAGCCGCGCGACACCCTGGCCGTAGAACTTGCGGTCGAACAGAATCGCCATCAGCACGCCACCGACCACCGTGATCACGAGGACCGAGATGATCAGTTCGAGCGTGTGACCGATCGAAGGGCCGAACGACGGATCGCTGGCCAGGTATTTATAGTTGTCGAAACCCGCGAAGCCTTTCAGATCCGGATTCAACAGGTTGTAGCGCGAGAACGAAAACCAGATCGTCATCGCGAGCGGAATCGCCATCCACAGCACCAGGACCGCGACCGACGGCGAGACTAGCCAGCGGGCGGAATTGGCCTTGCGGATTTCACGTTCTTTTTCTGTCTGGGGATGGGCATGCATGATAGGTAGGCGCAGAGGACGCATGATTGACCACCTGTTCGGTAATGCGCGGACCGCCGCCCGAAACCGCATGAACGCCGCGGCGACACTTTGCGATGTCGCGGCGCATGCGCGGCGGGGACGGCCCGCTGTGCTGCGTGGGCCGGCTGACGGGCGTCAGCCGGCGCGTGCCACATGACTGCCGTGGCTTACTTCTGGTAGCCGGCCTGCTTCACCGCGCGATCCGCGGTGGCGTTGCCGGCTGCCAGCGCCTGATCGATCGTCATCTGACCGGCAATCGCGCCGGAGATGCTCTGACCGACCACGGTACCGAACGACTGGAACTCAGGAATCCCGACGAACTGCACACCGGTGTACGGCACCGGCTTGAGCGTCGGATGCTCCGGATCCGCCGTTTCGATCGCCTTCAGCACGAAGTCGCCGAACGGAGCTGCCTGCTTGTACTCCGGTCGCGCGTACGTGGACCTGCGCGTTCCCGGCGGCACCGAGGCCCAGCCTTCGTCCTTCGCGACCAGTTCGATGTATTGCTTCGACGTGGCCCACGTGATGAACTTCTTCGCCGCGTCAGGCTGCTTCGACGACTTCGGAATCGCCAGCGCCCAGGCCCACAGCCAATGCGAACCCTTCGGCGTGACCGCGATCGGCGCCGCGGCGAAACCGACCTTGTCCGCGATCTGCGATTGCTGCTTGTTGTAGAGCATGCCAGCGGCAACCGTGGCGTCGATCCACATGCCGCACTTGCCGGAGGACATCAGCGTGAGGTTCTCGTTGAAGCCGTTCGAACTCGCTCCCGGAGGGCCGTCCTTCTTCAGCAGATCGACGTAGAAAGTCATCGCCTTCTTCCATTCCGGCGAGGTGAGCTGCGCGTTCCACTTCTCGTCGAACCAGCGGCCGCCGAAGGTGTTCACCACCGTCGTGCCGTAGGCCATGTTCTCGCCCCAGCCCGCCTTGCCGCGCAGACAGATGCCGTAAATGCCGTTGGCCTTGTCGGTGAGCTTGTCGGCGAATTGCGCGATCTGTTCGTAGGTCGGCTGATCGGGCATCTTCAGACCCTTGGCCGCGAACAGATCCTTGCGGTAATACGTCATCGAGCTTTCTACATAGAACGGCAGCGCGTACAACTGGCCGCCGCTCGAGAGGCCGTCGCGGGCCGTCTTCACGACGTCGTTCAGATCGTAGTCGGCGGGCAGATTGGTGAGCGGCGTGAGCCAGCCGCGCTTGCCCCATTGCGGCGTTTCGTACGCGCCGATCGTCATCACGTCGAACTGGCCGCTGCCGGTCGTGATGTCAGTGGTGGCGCGCTGACGCAGCACGTTTTCTTCGAGAATCACCCAGTTAAGCTTGATGTCCGGATTCGCCTTTTCGAATTCGGGCGAGAGCTTCTTCAGCTCGATCATGTCTGGATTGTTCAGCGTGGCGATCGTCACCGTGGCCGCCGACGCGTTCAATGCAAAGCATGCGACAGCGCCGGCACTGACCGCCTTTAGCGTGGATTTGAGAGCTGGCTTCATGTGTTGTCTCCTTTCTCGTACGTTATGTAGTGCAGCGTTTGTTCTACGAAAATGACGATGAACGGCGCGGACTCAGCTCATCCAGTTGCCGCCGTCGACGTTCAGGGTTTGCGCGGTGATGTAGTCGGCGTCGGCCGACGCGAGAAACAGGGCGGCGCCGGTCAGATCGTCCGGCACGCCCATGCGGCCGAGCGGCACCGCTTCACCGACGAGGCGTTTCTTCTCGCCGAGCGGCCGGTTTTCATAGCGGGCGAAGAGCGCGTCGACTTCGTTCCACATCGGCGTATCGACGACACCCGGCGCGATGCCGTTCACATTGATCTTGTGCGGCGCGAGTGCCAATGCCGCGGATTGCGTGTAGCTCAGCACGGCCGCCTTGGTCGCGCAGTAGTGCGACACGAGCGCCTCACCGCGCCGTCCGGCTTGCGACGACATATTGATGATCTTGCCGCCGCGGCCTTGCTCGACCATCTTTTGCGCAACGGCCTGCATCAGAAAGAACATGCCCTTCACGTTGACCGCGAAGAGACGGTCGAACACGTCCCAGGATTCGTCGAGGATTGGGCGCATGTCGAAGAGCGCCGCGTTGTTGAAGAGAATGTCGATTTGCCCGAAGCGCTCCAGCGTGCTCGCCACGATGCGCTGGATATCGTCGCGGCGCGTGACGTCGGCGCTCACGGTCAGCACGCGCTCGCCGTTAGCGGCGCGCAATGTGTCGCCGAAACTGTCCGCCGGCTTCACATCGACCAGCACGCAGCGCGCGCCTTCGTCCAGATACCGGCGGGCTACGGCTTCACCGATTCCGCTTGCCGCGCCCGTCAGAATGGCCACCTTGTCTTGCAATCGTGCCGCCACTGCTCGTCTCCGGTTCGTTTCGCATCTTGAGGCGCGGTGAGCGAACGCTCATTGCGCGAACAATTGCTCTGTTGGTGATCGAATGATCGGATACGCACAGGGCCATGTCAAGGCGCCCGAGCAGATTTCGATGGTGCAGCGCGGCAGGACATGCGCCCCACTCATCTGCCTAGAACAACACTAATACGAGAAATCGAATACAGCCAAAGTGCTTTCTGCTCGCCTTGCTGACAAAAATTAGAGATACGTTATATCATTGCGACCTCGCTTCACTTCGAAGCCGCTTGATCGCTATTTCGTTTGATTGCTGTTTCGTCAGGAGCATCCGCCGATGGCCACATCGATTGCAGAACACCACGCCGTGCGGCTCGCGCATGCCGAAGCGCATGCCGCGTTGCACGGGCTTGCGCTCACGCCGCTGCGTCGTCAGGTGTATGCGGCGATCGTCGCCAGCGAGCGGCCAATCGGCGCTTACGAACTGCTTGACGCGCTCGAGCCGGCACGTGGTCGCGTGCCGCCCACGACCGTTTATCGCGCGCTGGATTTTCTGCTCGCGCATGGCTTCGTGCATCGGATCGAATCGAAGAACGCGTTCGTAGCCTGCTGCGAAGTCGGCGTGCCGCATCGCAGCCAGTTTCTAATGTGCGACGGCTGCGGCGCGACCGTCGAGATTCCCGGCAACGACCTCGCCGAACAGTTGTCGCATAGCGCGCCGGCGCACGGCTTCGAAGTGCATCGGCAGGTGGTCGAACTGAGCGGTCTGTGCGCGCTGTGTGCCCGCGCGGCGCGGCCCGCGGGTGCTTGCGCCGGCACAAAACCGGCGTAGCACCGGCGCGCCCTTCCTAACGTCTGTGATTCATTCAACTCTCACGCAGCAGGACACAACAATGAAGAATTCTGGCTCGATGTTGAACGGCGCGCAGCGTGCGCTGAAGCTGTCCAAGTACCTCGCCGTGAGCGCCGCCGTGCTCGCATTTGGCCACGTCGCGATGGCCGCGGATGCAAAAATTCCGGTGGTCGCGGCGGAAAATTTTTACGGCGACGTGGTGCAGCAACTCGGCGGCGATCGCGTCGACGTGACGAGCATCCTCAGCAATCCGGACCAGGATCCGCATCTGTTCGAAGCCAGTCCGAAGACGGCGCGTGCGTTGCAGCATGCGAGCCTTGTGGTCTACAACGGCGCCGACTACGATCCGTGGATGGCAAAATTGCTCGCGGCGTCGAAGGGCTCGAAGCGCGTCACGATCGTCGCAGCCGATCTCACCGGCAAGAAGGGCGGCGACAATCCGCACCTCTGGTACGACCCGGCGACCATGCCGAAAGTGGCGCGCGCCGTGAGTGAGGCGCTCGTCGCGGCTGACCCGGCGCACAAGTCGGCGTACGATGCGAACCTCGCGAAGTTTCTCGATTCGCTGAAACCGGTCGACGCCAAGGTCGCCGAGTTGCATGGCCGCTACGCGGGCGTGCCGGTCACGGCGACCGAGCCGGTGTTCGGCTATATGTCCGACGCGGTGGGCCTGAGCATGCGCAATCTGCGCTTCCAGCTCGCCACCATGAACGACACCGAAGCCAGCGCGGCCGATATCGCCGCATTCGAACGCGATCTGCGCGAGAAGCGCGTCCGTGTTCTGATCTATAACAGCCAGGCAACCGAGGCCCTGACCAAACGCATGTTGAAGCTCGCGCAGCAATCGAAGGTGCCGACCATGAGCGTCACCGAGACCGAACCGGCCGGCAAGACCTATCAGACGTGGATGCTGACGCAGCTCGACGCGTTGGGCACGGCGCTGGCCGCGGGCGACGCGAATGGCGCGAACGCCGCGGCTTCAGGTGCGAAAGGAAAAACCCCATGACTGAGACTGGCCGCAGCGCGCCTGCGCATTCCCCCAGCACCGCGCTCGTGCTCGAACTCGAGCAGGTGACGCTCGAACTCGGCGACCGCACGATTCTGCGCGACACCGGCTTCGTGGTGAACCAGGGCGAATTCATCGGCGTGCTCGGGCCGAACGGCGCGGGCAAGACGACGCTGATGCGCGCCGTGCTCGGTCTCGTGCCCGCCGCTCAGGGCGCGATCCGCGTCCTGGGACAACCGGTCGAGCGCGGCAACGCGTCGATTGGCTATATGCCGCAGACGCGCAGTGCGCTCGCCGGACGTCGCGTGCGTGGCCGCGATTTCGTCGCGATGGCCGCCGACGGCCATCGCTGGGGTTTGCCGCATGCGGACGCCGCCACTCGCGCCGATGTCGAGCGCGTGCTGGATCTGGTGGGCGGCCGCAAGCTGGCCGAGCGGCCGTTGTCGGAACTGTCGGGCGGCGAGCGTCAGCGGCTCCTGCTCGCGCAATGCCTGCTCGGCAACCCGAAGCTGCTGTTGCTCGACGAGCCGCTGATCAGCCTCGACCCGCATCATCAGAAGAGCGTGGTCGAACTGGTGCGGCGCGTGCAGCAGGAACTCGGCATCGCCGTGCTGTTTTCGGCGCATGAACTGAACCCGCTGCTGCACGCGCTCGATCGCGTGCTGTATCTCGGCAGCGGCGTGGCGGCGCTCGGCACCGTCGACGAAGTGATCACCCGGCCGGTACTGTCGCGCCTCTACGGCTCGCCGATCGACGTGATGCGTGTGAACGGCCGCATCTTCGTGATGTCGGGCGACGTCGAAGTGGAAAAGCACGATCACGAGCACGAACACGACGAGAGCGGCGGCCACAGCCACTCGCATTCGCATTCGCATGGCCACTCGCACGGCCACTCACATCAGCACGACTCGCACGACGGACACACGCACGATGTTTGAATACGATTTCATGGTGAACGCATTCGCGGCGTCGGGGATCGTCGCGGTGCTGGCAGGCGTGGTGGGCTATTTTCTGGTGATGCGCGGACAGACCTTCGCGGGCCACGCGCTCTCGCACGTCGGCTTCACCGGCGCGACCGGCGCGGTGCTGATCGGCATCTCGCCGATCTGGGGGATGATCGGCTTCACGCTCGCGGCGGGCGTCGGCATGGGCGCGCTCGGCGAACGTCTTGCCGGACGCGATGTGGCGATCGGCGTGATCCTCTCGCTGTCGCTCGGCTTCGGCTTGTTGTTCCTGCACTTCTTCACCGCGTACGCGACCCAGGTCACCGCGCTGCTGTTCGGCAACGTGCTCGGCGTGAATGCGTCGACGCTCGGCGTGCTGGCGGGTCTCGGCGTCGTGAGTTTGCTGGCGCTCGCGGCGATCATGCGGCCGTTGCTGTTCGCTTCGTTGCAGCCGGAACTGGCCGAAGCCAAGGGCGTGTCGTTGCGCCTCGTGTCCGTGCTGTTTCTCGCGATTGCCGCGCTGGCCGTGGCGGCGTGTACGCAGATCGTCGGCGTGCTGCTGGTGTTCACGCTGATGGTCGGCCCGGCTGCCGCCGCGCAAAACATGACGACGCGGTTATCAGCGGGCCTCGTGCTGGCCGCTGTGTTTGCGTTGCTGCAGGCGTGGCTCGGTTTGACGCTCGCGTTCTACACCGATTGGCCGACGAGCTTCTGGATCACCGTACTCTCGGCGGTGGTGTACGGCGCGAGTTTGTTGAGACGGCATTGAATCTCCAGGGACGATGGCGGCGTCGCATCTGCACACCACCATCGTCGTTCTGAGAGACTTCAGCCGAGCAGCACCTTCGCGTGATGCGCGAGATGATCCTCGATGAACGTCGAGATGAAGTAATACCCGTGGTCATAACCCGCGTGACGGCGCAACGTCAGCGGCTGACCCGCGGCCTGGCAAGCGGCTTCGAACACGTCCGGATTCAGTTGCTCGGCAAGGAACTGATCCGCGAGCCCCTGATCGACCAGAATCCCCGCCGAAAACTTGCGCGACGCATGCGCGACCAGTTCGCTCGCGTCGTACTGCTTCCACGCTTCCCGGTCTTCGCCCAGATAGCCGGTGAACGCCTTCACGCCCCACGGGCACAGTGAAGGCGCGGCAATCGGCGCGAACGCCGACACCGACCGATAAATCTCCGGATTGCGCAGCGCCAGCATCAACGCGCCGTGACCGCCCATCGAATGCCCGAAGATGCCCAGACGCGCGCCGTCCACCGGCAGATTCGCAAGCACCGTTTCGCGCAGCTCGTCCCGCACGTACGAGTACATCCGGTAGTGCTGCGCCCACGGCTGCTGCGTGGCGTCGACGTAAAAGCCCGCGCCCACGCCGAAGTCCCACGCCGCGCTTTCGCCCGGCACACCCGCACCGCGCGGACTGGTATCCGGCGCGATCAGCGCGATGCCGTGCTGCGCCGCGAAGCGCTGCGCTCCGGCTTTGACCGGGAAGGTCTCTTCTGTACTCGTGAGTCCCGCGAGATAGAACAGCGCGGGTACGTTCGCGTTGGCTTGCAAGGCCTGCGGCGGCAGATAGATGGAGAAGCGCATCGGCAGACCGATGGTCTGCGAGTCGTGCCGATAGATGCGCTGCTCGCCGCCATGACAGGCATGCGACGATAAGAGTTCAAGCATGGCGAAGCTCCCCGTTTAGTACAGCACGACCGAGCGGATCGACTCGCCCTTCTTCATCAGATCGAAGCCCTCGTTGATGCGTTCGAGCGGCAAACGGTGCGTGATCAGATCGTCGATATTGATCTTGCCTTCCATGTACCAGTCGACGATCTTCGGCACGTCGGTGCGGCCGCGTGCGCCGCCGAACGCCGAGCCTTTCCACTCGCGGCCCGTCACCAGCTGGAACGGACGCGTGCTGATCTCCTCGCCCGCCGCCGCCACGCCGATGATGAACGACTGGCCCCAGCCCTTGTGCGTGCACTCGAGCGCCTGACGCATCACCTTGGTGTTGCCGATGCATTCGAACGAATAGTCGGCCCCACCATCGGTGAGTTGCACGATGTGATCGACCACGTTCTCGACTTCATTCGGGTTGATGAAGTGCGTCATGCCGAACTTCTTCGCGAGTTCGACGCGGCCCGGATTGATGTCGACGCCGATGATCTTGTCCGCGCCGACCATCTTCGCGCCCTGGATCACATTCAACCCGATGCCGCCGAGACCGAACACCACCACGTTCGCGCCCGCCTCGACCTTCGCCGAATACACGACAGCACCGACACCTGTCGTCACACCGCAACCGATGTAGCAGATCTTGTCGAACGGCGCGTCTTCACGCACTTTCGCGACCGCGATTTCCGGCACGACGATGTAGTTCGAAAACGTGGACGTGCCCATGTAGTGAAACAGCGGCTTGCCATCCAGCGAGAAGCGTGAGGTCGAGTCCGGCATCAAACCCTTACCTTGCGTCGAACGAATCGCCTGACAGAGATTGGTCTTGCGCGACAGACAGAACTTGCACTGACGGCATTCGGGCGTGTAGAGCGGAATGACGTGATCGCCCTTCTTCAGCGTGCCGACGCCGGGACCAGTATCGACAATGACGCCCGCGCCTTCGTGGCCGAGAATCGCCGGGAAGATGCCTTCCGGGTCCGCGCCGGAGAGCGTGTAGTAATCGGTGTGGCAGATGCCCGTGGCCTTCACTTCGATCAGGACTTCACCGGCGCGCGGCCCTTCCAGATCGACTTCCTCGATCGTCAACGGCGCGCCGGCTTTCCATGCGATTGCTGCTTTGGTCTTCATCGTGAATGCTCCTGTGAGTCTGTCAAGGCTAGGCGCGCCGCGGCGGACTGCGTTGCGGCGCGCATGTGTTGCGATTCGGTGCTGCGGTTCATTTGTGCGCCACACGAAGGGCGCACGTGGTCGCGGCCAGTCGGCGCAGTGCGCCGGGCTATACCTTAGCGCGCGAGAAACGTCATGGTATTGCAAAGTGCGTCACGGCATTGTCTGAACCTGACATGACTTTCGCTCATCGCGACGGCCTGTCCGTGAACCATGTTTCGACTCGTGCGTAGAGATCGAGAAAGCGCGCATAGCGCTCGGCGAGCGCCGCGTCGCCTTGCGGACCCGCGACACGCGTCGCACCCGGCGCGAGCGCGGCGAGATCGCGCGCGTGCCAGTGCCCGCTCGCGAGGCCGCCCAGGATGGCCGCGCCACGCGGCGCCGCGTTCGGACAATCCACAGCGTGCAGTTCGACATCCAGTGCATCGGCGAGCAACTGGCGCCAACGTGCGTCGACGGAACCGCCTCCCGCGAGCTGCAACGCCGTCACCGTCGCGCCGCTCGCGCGAATCGCGTCGAGCCCGGCGCGCAGCGAGAACGCCACGCCTTCGAACGCGGCGCGCATCATCGTGCCGCGCGTGTGATCGAGGGCGAGCCCGAGCCAGCCGCCGCGCGCCATCGGGTTGAGCCAGGGCGTGCGTTCGCCTGTGAGGTAAGGCAAGAACGTGAGGCCGGATGCAGTCGTCGTATCGGCGAACGCATCACGATACGCATCGGTCCATTCATACGACAGCCACCCGCGCGCGCGTTCGAGCGCGATGCCGACGTTCTGCATCGCCGCCATCCGATACCAGTGATCGCTTGCCGCGCGATAACGATGCAAGCCCTTGACCGTCGCGGGCGCGTGCTCGGCCAGCACGACGATCTGTCCGCCAGTGCCGGTGGTAAGCAACGCGTCGCCGTCGTGCGCCAATCCACTGCCAAGTGCGGCGCAAGGCGTGTCGGCCGCGCCGGTCGCGAGCACGATGCCGGCACGCAAACCCAGCGCCTGCGCCGCACTCTCCGACAACACGCCACCCGCAGCATAAGATGGCGCCAACGGCGCGAACCACTCACGCGGAATCTCGAGTCGGTCGAGCAGCCCCACGTCCCACACGCCGGCTGGATCGGCAAGCGCGGTCGCGCAGGCGTCGGACGGATCGGTAGCCACCGCGCCGCCCAACGCGACGCGCAGCCAGTCTTTCGGTTGCAGCGCCCAACGCGTGCGGCTCGCGGACTGCGGTTCGTGCAGCACGATCCAGCGCAGCAGCGGACCGGCCATGCCGGGCGCAACCGGATTCGGTTGCGGCTCGGGCCACGCATCGAGCAAGGCCAGCGCGCGCGTGTCGGGCCATAGCATGGCGGGCCGCACGGCCTCGCCCGCTGCGTCGATCAGCACGACGCCGTGCATCTGTCCGGAAAAGCCGATGGCGAGCACATCGCGTCGCAATCCATCAGGTAAACGCGCGGCGGCTTCACATAGCGCGCGCCACCATGTTTGCACCGAGGTTTCCGCCCAACCCGCGTGCGGCGTTTCGATTGGATAAGCGACGCTCGCCACCGCCTGCTCGCGACCGTTCTCGTCGACGATTGCTACTTTGAGGGAACCGGTGCCGAGGTCGATGCCGAGAAAACTCATGGGCGATAGAGCGTCAAATTGAGGATGGATATGAGCACGCGAAAGCTGCCCGAAAAGCGTATTTTTCCGCGTGGGCGCAGCGCTTGGGAAACGCACGCAAACGCACGCCGAAAATCCCAAATCGCGGGTTAACCCGCCCGCGCCGCGAGCCGCATCAAAACAGCACTATGCGGTGAGCGAGATACACCTCATTGATTCTCACACATATCGCGTCAAGCCGGGCTCGAGCGACGCGCGGCCTCGCATCGCCACTGCAAGGGGCTGACCGCCGATGGACGAGGTCCGTACATTTCTTTTGGCTTTCAAACGGCCCCCACGCATATCGTCACCGGGAATGCCGGAATAGGCCCCAGTGGTCTTGTTGTGCTTTTTAGTCCCCGATACCTTGGAGCCATCCCAAAAACTCAGATGGTGGAGACAGACGATATGCAATCGAACACGGTTCACCCGTGCGACGAACGACTGCCCGCGGGCCAGTTGCTCACGCTCGGCATTCAGCACGTTCTGGTGATGTATGCCGGTGCAGTCGCGGTGCCGCTGATCATCGGCGCGGCACTCAAGTTGCCGAAAGACCAGATCGCGTTCCTGATCAGCGCCGATCTGTTCTCGTGCGGCATCGCCACGTTGATTCAGACGCTCGGGCTGTGGATTTTCGGCATCCGTCTGCCGGTCATCATGGGCTGCACGTTCGCGGCCGTCGGTCCGATGGTCGCGATCGGCACCAATCCCTCGCTCGGCATTCTCGACATCTTCGGCTCGACGATCGCGGCCGGTGTCGTCGGCATCCTGCTCGCGCCGGCGGTCGGCAAATTGCTGCGCTTCTTCCCGCCGGTCGTGATCGGCGTGGTGATCTCGGTGATCGGTTTGTCGCTGATGGAAGTCGGCATCAACTGGGCGGCCGGCGGCGTGGGCAATCCCGATTACGGCAACCCGGTCTATCTCGGCCTCTCGCTGATCGTGCTGATGCTGATTCTGCTGATCAACAAGTTCGCCAAGGGCTTCCTCGCCAATATCTCGGTGCTGCTCGGCATTGTCGCGGGCTTCGTGATTGCGCTGGCGCTCGGCCGCGTCAACATGGAAGGCGTCACGCACGCGCCGTGGGTCGGCTTCGTCATGCCGTTCCACTTCGGCCTGCCGCACTTCGATCCGCTGTCGATCGCGACGATGGTCACCGTGATGTTCGTCACCTTCATCGAATCGACCGGCATGTTCCTCGCGGTCGGCGACATGGTGGACCGTCCGGTGGATCAGAAGACGCTGGTGCGCGGTCTGCGCGTCGACGGCCTGGGCACGTTGATCGGCGGCATCTTCAACTCGTTCCCGCATACCTCGTTCTCGCAGAACGTCGGCCTGATCGGCGTGACCGGCGTGAAGAGCCGCTTCGTCTGCGCCATGGGCGGCGTGATCCTGGTGCTGCTGGGCCTGTTCCCGAAGATGGCGCAAGTGGTCGCGTCGGTGCCGGCCTTCGTGCTCGGCGGCGCGGGCATCGTGATGTTCGGCATGGTCGCGGCGAACGGCATCAAGGTGCTGTCGAAGGTCGACTTCGTGAAGAACCACCACAACCTGTTCATCGTCGCGGTCAGTATCGGCCTGGGTCTCGTGCCGGTGGTGTCGCCGCACTTCTTCTCGAAGCTGCCGCCGGCGCTCTCGCCGCTGCTGCACAGCGGGATTCTGCTGGCTTCGGTGTCGGCGGTCGTGTTGAACCTGATCTTCAACGGCGTGAAGAGCGAGAAGAAGGCACAGTGCGAAATTCGCAGCGCCGGGCATGATTTCGACGGACGCGGCGGCAACGAACCGCGAGGCGACGACATGCTGCGCGCCGCCGACGTGCACTGAGCGGCACGCAATGAGGCGCCGCGCGAGTGATATCGCGCGAGCGTCGCTGCATAAAAAAACGCCACGGCATGCCGTGGCGTTTTTTATTACCGGCTGCGTAGGGCGGCTTTCCTGAAACTGAGACCCGCCCTACGCGCCCGAAGCTACAACACGTCTTAACTCGCCGTGGCCGCCGAAGCCGCCACCGGCGCGCTCGCCGCACCGTAGTCGACCGGTGCGTCGGCCGGACGCGGCTGCTCGCCGTTGCGTTCGATCCAGCCGCCGCCGAGTGCCTGATACAACGTCACGAGGTTCTGCAGACGTTCCATGCGCGCAACCACCAGCAGCTGCTGCGCCTGATACAGATCGGTCTGCGCGATCAGCACCGCCAGATAACTGTCGACGCCGTTCGTGTAACGCAGATTCGACAGATCCAGCCGGCGCTGTTCCGCAAACGTATTGCGCTCCAGCGCCTGGATCTGCTGATCGTACGTACCGCGTGCCGCCAATCCGTCTGCCACATCGCGGAAGGCCGACTGGATCGCCTTTTCATACGTGGCGATCTGGACTTTCTTCTGGATGTTGGCGAGATCGAGGTTGGCGAGATTCTGTCCGCCCTCGAAGATCGGCAACGTGATCGACGGCGCGAAGCTCCACGCCGCCGAACCCGGCTTGAACAGACCGCCGAGCGACGGGCTCAGCGTACCGAAGCTGCCGGTCAGCGAGACCTTCGGGAAAAACGCCGCGCGCGCTGCGCCGATGTTCGCGTTGGCGGCCAGCAGATTCTCTTCGGCCTCCATGATGTCCGGACGACGCGTCAACAGATCGGACGGCAGACCCGCCGGAATATCCGTGAGGAGATTCTGGTTGTCCAGCGGCATGCCCGGCGGCAAATCGTCCGGCAGCGGCTCGCCAATCAGCAGCACGAGCGCGTTATCCGCCTGAGCCCGCAGACGTTGTTGCTGCTGCAGGTTGGCCAAAGCCTGCTCGACCACCGTTTGCGACTGACGCAGATCCAGTTCCGAACCCGTACCGTTGTCGAACTGCAGCTTGGCGATTCGATACGATTCCTGCGAGGTCTTCAGCGTGTTCTGCGTGACCTTCAACAGATCGTCGAGTTCGAGCACCGTCATGTACTGGTTCGCCACCTGCGAGACCAGCGAGATTTCTGCCGCCTTGCGCGCCTGAGCCGTGGCCAGGTACTGCGCCAACGCCTGGTCCTTCAGGCTCTGAATCCGCCCGAAGAAGTCGATTTCCCACGACGCGTTCAGACCGACCGAGTACGAGTTGGAAATCGTCTGGTCGAAGAACGACAGGTCTTTCGGCGTACGCGATTTGCTTTGCGAAGCCGCGGCGTCGAGCGTGGGCAGCAGACCGGCGCGAACGATCCGGAACTGCGCCGCCGACGCCTGCATGTTCAGCACCGACACGCGCAGATCGCGGTTGTTCTTCAGCGCGATCTCGATCAGCCGCTGCATGCGCGGATCGACGAAGAAATCGCGCCAACCGATATCCGCCGCGGCCTGGCCGTTGGCGCTGCGCGCAGCATTTGTCGCACCGGGCTGTTGGTTGCCCGCCGAGGTCGCGTCCGGCTGGGTCGCGCCCGGCTGCGTGTCGTACACGCCGCCGGTCGGGAAGGCGCTCGTCGTGGGCACGGGGGGGCGCTCGTACTTCGGCGCCATCGTGCAACCCGCGGCGAACAGCGCGACCGCCACTGCAATCAGAGAGTGTTTTTGCATCTCAATGTCCGTCCTTGCCCGAGCCTTCATCAGCCGACCCGCCAGCCGAACCGCCGCTTTGCGGATCATGCGGATGATGCTGGTTGTAGTGTGCGAGCGCCTCATCCGGGTCTTCCTTCTCACCGCCGAATTTCGCGCGGATCACGACGAAGAACATCGGGATCATGAAAATGGCGAGGAAGGTCGCCGTCAACATCCCGCCGATCACGCCGGTACCGATCGCGTGCTGGCTGGCCGAACCCGCGCCGTTACTGATCGCGAGAGGCATCACGCCGAGAATGAACGCGAGCGAGGTCATCAGAATCGGACGCAACCGCAGACGCGCTGCTTCCAGCGCGGCCTCGATCGGCCCCATGCCTTCACCCTGCTGCAGCTCGCGGGCGAATTCCACGATCAGAATCGCGTTCTTCGCCGACAGACCCACCGTGGTCAGGAGACCCACCTGGAAGAACACGTCGTTCTCGAGCCCGCGCAGCGTGGCGGCCAGCAGTGCGCCGATCACGCCGAGCGGCACCACCATGATCACCGAGAACGGGATCGACCAGCTTTCATACAGCGCCGCGAGACACAGGAACACGACCAGGATCGAGATGCCGTACAGAATCGGCGCCTGCGAACCGGACTGGCGTTCCTGCAACGACAGGCCCGTCCATTCGTAGCCGACACCCGCCGGCAGCTTCGCCACGAGTGCTTCCATGGCGGTCATGGCCTGACCGGTCGACTTGCCCGGTGCCGCCGCGCCCTGGATTTCCACCGCGGAAATACCGTTGTAGCGTTCCAGCTTCGGCGAACCGTAGGTCCACGTGCCGCTGGCGAACGACGAGAACGGCACCATGCCACCCGCGGTATTGCGCACGTACCACGCGTTCAGGTCTTCCGGCTTCATACGGAACGGAGCATCGCCTTGCAGATACACCTTCTTGATCCGGCCGTCGGTATCGAGGAAGTTGTTCACGTACTGCGACGCCCACGCGATCGAGAACGTCTGGTCGATCGCGGCCAGCGACACACCGAGCGCCGAAGCCTTCTCGTGGTCGATGTCCACCTTGAACTGCGGCGTGTCGTTCAGGCCGTTCGGACGCACCTGAGCCAGCGTCGGATCTTTCGCCGCCATGCCCAGCAACATGTTGCGTGCTTCCATCAGCTTTTCGTGACCGACGCCCGCGCGATCCTGCAATTCGAAGTCGAAGCCCGCGGCCGTACCGAGTTCAGGAATCGAAGGCGGATTCACCGGATACACCAGCGCGTTCTTGTAGCTGCCGAAGTGCATGAAGAGACGGCCCACCAGCGCCTGCACCTTCTGATCCGAGTGCTGGCGTTGCGAGTAATCCTTCATCCGCACGAAGACGAGACCCGCGTTCTGACCGCGACCGGCGAAGCTGAAGCCGTTCACCGTGAAGGTCGATTCGACGATGCTCTTCTCGGTATTGAGCAGGTAGTCGGACACGTCCTTGAGCGCGCGCGCCGTGGTTTCCTGCGTCGAGCCCGACGGCGTTTGCACCAGCACGAACATCGTGCCCTGGTCTTCGTCAGGCAGGAACGACTTCGGCAACTTCACGAACAGCAGGCCGACCGCGAAGATCACCACCATATAGATGATCAGCCAACGGCCCGAGCGCTTGATCACGTGGTGCACGCCCGAGTGATACTTGTCGCGGCTCTTGTTGAAGGTGCGGTTGAACCAGCCGAAGAAGCCGGTGGTTTTTTCCTCGTGACCCTTTTCGATCGGCTTGAGGATCGTCGCGCACAATGCCGGCGTCAGAATCAACGCGACCAGCACGGACAGCACCATCGCCGCCACGATCGTCAGCGAGAACTGCCGGTAAATTGCGCCGACCGAGCCGCCCGAGAACGCCACCGGCACGAACACCGCAGACAGCACGAGCGCCACGCCGACCAGCGCGCCGGTAATCTGATCCATTGCCTTGCGGGTTGCGTCACGAGGCGATAAGCCCTCCTCCTGCATCACCCGCTCGACGTTTTCCACCACCACGATCGCATCGTCCACCAGCAAGCCGATGGCGAGCACCAGCCCGAACATGGACAGCGTATTGATCGAGAAGCCCACCAGACCCATGATCGCGAACGTGCCCAGCAGCACCACCGGCACGGCGATCGTCGGGATCAGCGTGGCGCGCAGGTTCTGCAGGAACAGGTACATGACCAGGAACACCAGCACGATACCTTCGAGCAGCGTCTTGACCACTTCTTCGATCGACAGGCGCACGAACGGCGTGGTGTCGTACGGATACTGCACCACCAGACCGTGCGGGAAGTACTTCGACAGTTCGGCGACCTTCGCGCGCACCGCCTTGGCGGTGGCCAGCGCGTTCGCGCCGGTAGCGAGCTGAATACCGAAGCCTGCCGTCGGCTGACCGTTGTACTTGGTGTCGAAGTTGTAGTTTTCGCCACCCAGCTCGATGCGCGCCACGTCCTTGATGCGGACTTGCGAGCCGTCCGGGTTCACCTTCAGCAGCACGTTGCCGAACTGTTCAGGCGTGTTGAGCAGCGTGGCTTCCGTGATGGTGGCCTGCAGCACCTGGCCCGGCACCGACGGCGTGCCGCCGAGCGAACCGCCCGCGACCTGCACGTTCTGCGCCGTCAGCGCGGCTTCCACATCCACCGGCGTCAAACCGAAGTTGGTCAGCTTGTTCGCGTCCAGCCAGACCCGCATGGCGTACTGCGAACCGAACAGCGTCACCGTGCCCACGCCGTCGATACGGCTGACCGGATCCTGAATGTTCGACGCGACGTAGTTCGCCAGGTCGTACTTGCTCATGCTGCCGTCTTCGGACACGAACGCCATGACCAGCAGGAAGCTGCTGCTCGACTTCGTGACCTTGGTGCCCAACTGTTGCACGGCTTGCGGCAACAGCGGCGTGGCGAGCTGCAGCTTGTTCTGCACCTGCACCTGCGCGATGTCAGGATTGGTGCCGGCGGCGAACGTCAGCGTGATGGTTGCCGTACCCGAGTCGTCCGAGGTGGACGACAGATACAGCAAGTGGTCGAGACCACTCATCTGCTGCTCGATCACCTGCGTGACGGTGTTTTCCACCGTCTTCGCCGATGCGCCCGGGTACGTTGCGCTGATCTGCACGGCCGGCGGCGCGATGGTCGGGTATTGCGCGATCGGCAACGTGAAGACCGACGCGATACCCGCGAGCATCAGAATAATGGCGATCACCCATGCAAAAATCGGGCGATCAATGAAGAACTTTGCCATGTGGCGGGCTCCCTGTTATTACGCGCCCGATGCGGCGGAGGCAGGCTGTGCCGTCTGCGCAGCACCGCTGGCGGCCGGCGCGCCCTGAACAGCTGCGCCGGAAGCGGGTGTGGCGGGAAGTTGCGCGGCAACGGCCTTGACCTGCATGCCGGGTTTCGCCTTGTCGGTGCCCTGCACGATCACGCGGTCGCCCGGATTCAGGCCGCTTTCGACCACCCAGTTCGAACCGTACGTGCCCGAGGTCACCAGCTGACGCAACACGACCTTGTTGTCGTTACCGACGACGAGCGCGGTCGGCTGACCCTTCTGGTCGTGCGTGACGCCCACTTGCGGCACGACGAGCGCGTGGTCGTTGACGCCCTCTTCAATGCGCGCGCGCACGAACATGCCCGGCAGCAGCACGTTGTCCGCATTCTTGAAGAGCGCGCGCACCGTGACCGAACCGGTGCCCTGGTCGACCGTCACGTCGGTGAACTGCAGCTTGCCCTTCTCCGAATAGGTGCGGCCGTCTTCGAGAATCAGCGACACCTTGGCGGCGTCCGGACCCGTGGTCTTCAGGCGCCCTTCCTGCATGTCGCGGCGCAGCTTCAGACCGTCGAGGCTCGATTGCGTCAGGTCCACATAGACCGGATCGAGCGTCTGCACGGTGGCCATCAGCGTAGCGGCGCTTGCTTGCACATAAGCACCCGGCGTGACCTGCGAGATGCCGACCTGGCCGCTCACCGGCGACACGACATCCGTATAGCCGAGATTGATCTGCGCCGTGTCGACTGCCGCCTTGCCCGCGGCGACGTCAGCCGCGGCCTGGCCTTCCGAGGCCACTGCATTGTCGTAGTCCTGCTTGCTGACCGCGTTGGCGGCAACCAGCACCTTGAAGCGATTGGCCTGCGCGGTGGTCGACACGAGGTTGGCCTGCGCCTTCGCCAGCGTCGCCTTGGCGTTATTCAGCGTGGCGATGTACGGTGCCGGATCGATCTTGTACAGACGTTGGCCTGCTTTGACCTGGCTGCCTTCCGTAAACTCGCGGCGCAACACGATGCCGTCGACCCGTGCGCGCACTTGCGCGACGAGGAACGCACTGGTGCGGCCCGGCAATTCGGTGACGACGGGCACGGCCGTCGGCTGGACGGTGATGACCCCAACTTCGGGCGTTTGTTGCGGCGGAGCAGATTGTTTTGGTCCGCACGCTGCCAGCAATACGGCAGCCGTCGCGGCACTAATTAAGCGGAATGGAACCCGTTCGACGCGCATGGAGCGACCTCTGTCAAAGACTGAGAATGAAAAAGTGCGCGCATCCCTACCCCGGGGACGACAGCGCACACATGCGTCTTGCGACGCTTGACCGGACACCCGCGGAAGCACACCGAACCTGCAGGGCATCCTGAGCGAAATGCGCCATACCGGGGAAATGCCGCACGGCGCCGCCCGTCTGGGCACGGCGCGAAGAGCGTTTTGAAAGGCAACAGTGACGGATATTAACGTTTCGTCACGGCTTGGGCTATCCGATCGTGGGATGCTATTATATATACATTCACGAATGCATGTAAAAGTGCGTTTATATCTCTTGCTGGCGGGGGGCTTGCAAGAACGCTTCACAATTCGCTCAACGGGAGACGGATTGTCATCGGGCGTACTTAAAAACGCTCGGGAAAACCCCACAATCAGGGCAGGTCATTCCAACATGGTCAGAAGAACCAAAGAAGAGGCGCAGGAGACGCGCAACAGCATTCTCGACGCGGCCGAACGGGTTTTCTTCGAGAAAGGCGTATCGCGCACGTCGCTTGCCGACATCGCGCAGGCCGCCGGCGTCACACGCGGTGCCATCTACTGGCACTTCGCACATAAGAGCGATCTGTTCACGGAAATGTTCGACCGCGTGCTTTTGCCGCTGGACGAACTCAAAGCCGCTTCGCAAGATCCCAACGAGCCCGATCCGCTTGGGCGTTTGATGGAAATCTGCACGGTCTGTCTGCGCGACACCGCCAATGACCCGCGTCGCCGGCGGGTGTTCGACATCCTGTTTCTGAAATGCGAGCTGGTCGAGGAAATGGGCCCGGTGATGGTCCGCTATCAGACCAACATGCGCGAAGGGCTCAAGAAAATCGAGGGGGGTCTGCGCAACGCCATCTCCAAGGGGCAACTGCCCGTGGATCTGGATACGAAGCTGGCCGCGGCGATGGTGCATGCGTTTGTCAGCGGCTCGCTGCGCGACATGCTGTTTCTGCCCGACGCCACGGATTTCGGCGCCCATGCCGTGCAGATGGTCGAAGGGATGTTCGACGCGCTGAAGCTGAGCCCGGCGTTGCGCAACGGGCATGCACAGCGGACGGGCGGCGGTTAGTTATCTGTCTGGCGCACGGGGCCTATGCAAAAAAGGCGGTCGGGTGAGCAACCCGGCCGCCTTCGTTTCATGCGCAGCGGCGTGGTGCCGCGTCCTTATATAGCAGCCACTCGAAGCGGCCGCCGCCCGCGAGTTTTTACGCCGCGGCCCGCGTGGCTCGCGCCTTCTGGTTCGACGCATAGATATTGCCACGCTCCAGCGGCGCTCCGCTCTTCACCGCCGCGATCCACTCGTCCGTGCTCGCCACTGCCGCGAAGCGCGATTGCAGCACCACGCTGAACACCCGGTGGATGTCCTGCGCGCTGGCAAAACCCGCGCTGTTCTCATACGGCACCGAACCCGTCGCGTCGTGCAGGAATTCGACGGCAAGCCCCGAGTGAACCGCGTGGTTGATGGTCGACGCGTCGCAGTTGTGGGTCATGTAGCCGGTCACGGTCAGCGTGTCGATCTGGCGCGCGGCGAGCCAATCGGCCAGATCGGTGCCGGTGAAAGCGCTTGGCAGCGACTTCTCCACGTAATGATCGCGAGCCCGCTCGCCCACCACCGGATGCAGCTCCGCCGCGCTGCTGCCACGCGCGAACAACGGCGAGCTGGCCGGCGCGAAATTCTGCACGACCACCACCGGCACGCCGGCGGCCCGCGCGGCATCCATCGCGCGGCCGATGTTGGCGAGCGAGCTGTGCACGTCGGGGTATTCGATCGGCAGATCGCCGGTCACGTATTCGTTCTGCACATCGATGACGATCAGCGCGCGGCGCGGTGTGGTCATGGCAAGACTCCTCGGTCGGGTAAAGGGGCCGCGCGGACGGTTCCGGTTTGGACTCGGCAGAGCAGCGACGATGACTGCATTGTTCCTCCACGGCCCACTTCACGACAGCGACCCGAATGACAAGATTCGCTAGAATCGGGCCATCGACGGATTTCACGAGGTGATTGATGGCCACGCCCGCTTCCGCTTCCTCTGCCGCGGCACGCGGCGAACCGGCCCGCCACGTTGTCGCGGTGGTCGCGTTCGACCGCATCAGTCCCTTCCATCTTTCGGTACCGTGCGTGGTGTTCGGTGAGGACCGCAGCGGCGGCGGCGTGCCGGGCTTCGACTTCCGCGTCTGCGCCGCCGAAACGGGCGCGCTCACTACGACCGCCGGCTTTTCGATCGCCGTCACGCATGGACTCGAAGCGCTCGCCGACGCCGACACGATCATCGTGCCGAGCTGGCGCGACCCGGCCGAAACGCCGCCGGCCGCGCTGCTCGACGCGCTGCGCGCCGCCCATGCCCGCGGCGCGCAACTGGTCGGGCTTTGCCTGGGCGCGTTCGTACTCGCGGCCGCCGGCATCCTCGACGGCCGTCCGGCGTCGACGCACTGGGCGTGGGCCGACGACTTCGCGCGCCGCTACCCACGCGTGCGCCTAGACCCCAACGTGCTGTATGTCGACGACGGCAACGTGCTGACCTCGGCCGGCACAGCCGCCGGCCTCGACTGCTGCCTGCATGTGATGCGCAAGATGTGCGGCGCTGACGTCGCGAATCACGTGGCGCGCCGGCTGGTCGTGCCGCCGCATCGACAAGGCAATCAGGCGCAATACGTTCAGCAGCCAATGCCGCCGAACGTGCGCGGCGACCGGCTGTCGGGCCTGCTCGATTGGGTGAGCGGCA
The DNA here is from genome assembly GCF_050281145.1 of Paraburkholderia sp. NPDC080076. Classification (NCBI taxonomy): domain Bacteria; kingdom Pseudomonadati; phylum Pseudomonadota; class Betaproteobacteria; order Burkholderiales; family Burkholderiaceae; genus Paraburkholderia; species Paraburkholderia sp. NPDC080076. The sequence continues at coordinate 866,585 of NZ_JBNNWQ010000004.1, forward strand.
ATCTGGCGTTGCCGCATACGCTCGACACGCTGGCCGGGCGCGCGCTGATGAGCCGCCGCACCTTCACGCGACGCTTCCGGCTCGCCACCGGCACGACCGTCGGCGCATGGCTGCTGGCCCAGCGGCTCGCTCGCGCGCAGCAATTGCTGGAGAGCACCGACGAGTCGGTGGAAGCGATCGCGGGGATTGCGGGCTTCGGCTCGACCGCTTCGTTACGGCAACATTTCGCGGAGGCGTTCCGCACGTCGCCGTCGGCATGGAGAAGGGAGTTTCGCGGCGTGTGAGTGCGAGTGCGAGTGCGCGAGTGCAACGCTACTCAGCCGACGACGTTTCGTAGCAAGCCACCGGGATTTCGTAGTCGCATCGGCGCGACAGCGGCGCAACCCACCGCGCGCGCCACAACTACGGCAAGCTCGAAAATCAATGCTCGCTAAGCCAGCGCGCCACATACAGCAGCAGCGCGACCAGAAAGATCATCGCGGCCCAGGCCCAGTTCGGGACCGCGTGCGGACTGGGCTCGTGATGCGGGACCCCGTGCGACACACCATGTGCGCTTCCGTGCGCCGCGCTGGCCGCACGCCCAGGCAGCGCATTGCCGTGATCCGACCGCACGCGCCGCGCCATGCTGCCGAGCGTGATAGGCCGCAAAAACACATGCTGGCGGCGCACCGCCGAACCCCGCGCGCGATTCGGACCTTGCCCATGCTTGGCGCGCACGACGGCGTCGAACTCGGTGAAAAAGTCGTCGGCCAGTTGATGCAGCGCGTTTTCGAGTTGCCGCGTCGGCAGTTCGGCGAGCGGGCCGGAGGAGGTCGCCCAGATCGTGTAATCGATCCGCGTGCCGCGCTCCCGGTCGGCGCCGTGCGTGCTTTCGTCCGCGCGCAAGCGCACTTCGATCTGGCCGCGTAATGCGCCGATGCCTTCGGCGCGGGCCTTGAAGTTGATCGTGCGGCGCTGCGCGTCCGCGGGCCCGGAATCCTGGCCGGCCACGTGGGCACGCGCCTGGTAGCGCGCGCGCAGCGGGCCGAGCGGCACGGTCATGATCAGTTCGTATTCGCCGTGCGCAAAGCGTGTGAACGACTCGCAGTTGTCGAGGCTGGCGCGCAGTAGCGCAAGGTCTTGCAACGCGTCCCAGACGTCGGACGGCGCAAGCGGAATCCGTAACGCGTCGTTCAGTTCCATGGCAGCCTCCCCGATGAACGCGCGACAGCGGGATCAAGACGTCTGATCGATGCGGTCGACGCGCGATGCGTAAAACGCGAGATACCCTTTGATCTTCATCGCCGACTCGAGCGGCGTTTCGTAACTCCACACGGCGTTCTCGATCAGGCCGTCTTCCGTGCGCAGATGGAAGTACGACGCGTCGCCTTTGAACGGACAGTGCGAGCTGTGCGTCGAGCGTTCGAGCCGGGCCATGTTCACATCCGAACGCGGGAAATAGAACACGTCCGGCAGACCGGTTTCCGACAGTGTCAGCCCCGCCTGCGTATCGGCCATGGTCACGCCGCCGTGGATCACGCGCACCCGGTGATTGTTGCCGGTGATCGCGATGGCGTGCCCGCCCGCGCTCGCGCCGGGGCTCCCGTGAGGTGTCAAGGCATCGCTCATGTCTCGGCTCCGTGATGGTGTGCGGTCGTGCAAACAGTAAAGCCACGGGGTGCGCCCGTGGCTTCATTATCGACCAAAGTCCGGCCGAGTGCGCGGCCTTCCTGCACGGCGTGCGGCGCTGACCACATCGCCGCGCAGAACGGCGTCGTGCTTATTGAGTGTTCCAGTAGAACGCGGTCTTGGCGGTGCCCTTGGCCGGGATCGTCACCGGTTTGGACTGGTCGCGATCCTTGTACTGCGCATGGACCGTGTAGCGGCCCGGCCGAAGTCTGACCAGCATGTACGGCCCACGCGACGTGGTGCTCAGCACTTCGCCGTTGTGCGCATCGACCACGCGCACGTGAACGTCGGCGAGAAAGTCGGAACCCGGCCCCGTGAAGCGCAGCGACAGCGGCCACTGGCTTTGCGCCTGCTGCAATGCCTTCGATTCGTCGAGACCGACGCCGCCCGACACGAACGAGACGTCGCCCTGCTGCTGGATTTGCGGCAGGCCGCCGCCATTGGCGTTGCCCGCGCTGGTTTCATCGGTGGTCGTGCCGCCGGTCGTATCGCTTGCCTGTGCATACGCGCCACCCGCCAGACCGAGCGTGAGCGCTGCGGTAACCGCAGCGGCTACGATCCTTCGCTGATTGCGTTGGGTTTTCATCGGTTTGCTCCTTGTTGAGGTCTTATCCCTGCTTCCCCGGGATCCCGCGATGGGCCCGGATCAGGGCAGACGCAACCTGCGTGCCAAGCTGCCGGCCGCGTCATCTGGAAACCGCCGTGCGCCGCACCGGGTGGCGCGCAGCGCCTTACTTCGATGCCAGGATCCAAATGAAAATTGCCGATCCGCTGGCAGTAACTGCAACGGACCGGCAAGCATTACTTCAATTCGCGGGCGGATGAGCGGAGCGTCGGTCAAACTGTCAGCCGGACGAGCGATCGGGCCATCCAGCCCGCGCGGTACATCAGCCGAGATCGACCGGCACGAAGATCTGCGCGTTGTCGCGCTGGATCAGCAACGCGATGCTGTTGCCGGCACTGGCGATCACCTGCTTCAGTTGATCGACGCTCGAAATGGGCCGGCCGTTGACCGCGAGAATCACGTCGCCCGGCTGGATGCCGGCGCTTTCCGCCGCGCCGCCCGATTGCTGCACCAGCAGACCATGCGAGACCGACGCGCCGCTCTTCTCTTCCGGCGTCAGCGGCCGCACCGCCACGCCGAGCCGGCCTTGCATCTGGGCCGGCTGATCGGCCTTGTCCGAGGCGACCTTCGCATCCGACAACGAGCCGATGGTCACCTTCAGGTCCTTGGTGGCCTTGTCGCGCCACACCTGCACGGTCGCCGAAGTGCCCGGCGCCAGACCCGCGACCTGCGACGGCAGATCGGACGAGTCGCCGACCGGTTCGCCGTTCACCGACAGGATCACGTCGCCCGGCTGCAAACCGCCCTTGGCCGCCGGGCCGCCCGGATCGACCGAGCTGACCAGCGCGCCTTGCGGCTTCTGCATGCCGAACGAATTGGCGAGCGTCTGATTCATGCCCTGCACCGCCACGCCGAGTCGGCCGCGGCTCACGTGGCCGGTCTTGACGATGTCGTCCTTGACCTTGATCGCCTCATTGATCGGGATGGCGAACGAAAGGCCCTGGAAGCCGCCCGTCTGCGAATAGATCATCGAATTGATACCGATCACTTCGCCTTGCAGATTGAAGAGCGGGCCGCCCGAATTGCCAGGGTTCACCGGCACGTCGGTCTGAATGAACGGCGTGTAGTTTTCGTTAGGCAGCGAGCGCGACTTCGCGCTGATGATGCCCGAGGTCACCGTGTTGTCGAAACCGTAAGGCGAGCCGATCGCGACGACCCACTGGCCGACCTTGCTCTGGCGCGGATCGCCGATCTTCACGGTCGGCAGATTGCTTGCGTCGATCTTCAGCACGGCAACGTCGGACTGCTTGTCGGCGCCGACCACCTTCGCGCGGAATTCGCGCTTGTCGGTCAGCTTCACGGTGACGACGTTGGCGCCGTCCACCACGTGCGCATTGGTCAGGATGTAACCGTCATTGCTGACGATGAATCCCGAGCCCAGGCTCGCGCTCGGCTGATCGGGCGCATCGCCGCCGTCGCCGCCGCCTTGCATGCCCGGCATGCCGCCGAAGAAGTGCTTGTAGAACTGGTAGAACGGATCGCTCGGATCGATCGGCAGCTGAGTGCCGCCGCCGTTGCCATTGCCGGGATTGCCGCGCAGCGCCGTCTGCTTGACGACGTGCTTCGCGCTGATGTTGACGACAGCCGGCCCGTAGGTTTCGACGAGGCCGGAGAAATCGGGAATGCCGGTTTTGGCGGCGGCTTCAGCGGGCATCATCGCGGCCTGCGCCGGCGAGATCACCTGCGGCGCGGGCACGTCGCGATGCCCCGCCACATAGCCGGCGGAAAGCGCTACAGCGACGGCTACGGCAACAGCGCTGCGGGACAAGGTTTTCGCGTTCATCGTGTACTCCTGACTGGGAGAAAGAGGCTTTGGATGTCTCGAAGCGTACGTGGCATCGCTTAAAAGAGTCTTAAGCAGCGACAGATCGCTTTCATCCTGGTTTTGAGGCCTGTTTAAGCCTCGTTTAAGCCTCTTTACGAACAGAACCCGTTGCCTTCAGAAACGCACGGTGACCTGCAAGCCACCCGCGGGTGATTCGTCGAGCGACACGGCAGCATGATGCTGCACGGCGATGCGGCGCACGATCGCCAGACCCAGACCGCTGCCCGCCACGTCGGTACGCACGCGATTCGCGCCGGCACCCGCGCGATAGAAACGGTCGAACACGCGATCGCGTTCGGCCGGCTCGATCCCCGGTCCGCTGTCGGCGATCCGCACGACCGGGTGGCCCTCTTCGACATGCAGGCCGACATCCACGCGTCCGCCGCGTGGCGTGTATTTGGTCGCGTTATCCACCAGATTGTTGAACATCACGCGCAGCGCGTCGGCATCGCCGATCACGGTGGCGGATTCGGTCGCCTCGATGCCGAGATCGACGCCGCGATTCAGCGCAAGCGGCGCGTAAGCCACCACGCACTCCTGCAGCAGCGCGCGCAGATCGATCGCGTTGGTGGCGGCGAGGCCGTCCGGTTCGGAACGCGCGAGCGCCAACAGTTGTTCGGCAAGACGCGTGGCGCGCGTCACGCCGGCTTGCAGATCGGCGAGCGCTTCGCTGCGGCCGGTGTCGTCCTTCGCGCGCGCCACCAGTTGCGCCTGAATCTGCACGGCGGCGAGCGGCGTACGCAATTCATGCGCGGCGTCGGCGACAAATGCTTTCTGAATATCGAGCGCGGTCGCGAGTCTTTCGAGCAGACCGTTCAGCGCGCGCACGAGCGGCTGCACTTCGAGCGGCAGACGCTGGTCCGGCAACGGATCGAGCGCCTCGGGGTGACGCGCGTCGAGCGCGCTGGTCACGCGTCGCAATGGCCTGAGTCCGCGGCCGATAACCACCCACACCGCGAGTCCCAGCAACGGCAGCAGCACGATCAACGGCCACAGCGTACGCAGCGCGACATTTGCCGCGAGCCGGTTGCGCACGGAAACCGGCTGCGCCAGCTGCACCACGTTATCGCCGACGATCGCGCCATACACGCGCCACTCGCCGCGCTCCGTGTGCTCGGTCGAAAAGCCGAGTTCGGCGCGCGGCGCGAGCGGCGCACGCGGACGCGAGTAGTACATCAGCACGCCGTTGCGATTCCAGATCTGCAGCACGATGCCTTCGTCGCCGGTGTCGCGCGAACCGAGCACTTGCGAGAACGGTTCCGACGGCAGCGCGGCGGCGATCTGCTCCAACTGGTAATCGAAGAGTTCGTTGGCTTCGGCAAGCGCTTGCCGGTAGATGAGCCAACCCGCGATGCCGACGCCGAGCAGCACCAGCGCCAGCAGCCAGACCAGCAATTGACGGCGAATCGAACGCATCGGCTCAGGCGTCCTTCGCGATCATGTAGCCCAGACCGCGCACGTTGCGGATCAGGTCCGCGCCGAGTTTCTTGCGCAGCGCATGAATGTAGACCTCGACGGTATTGCTGCCGATCTCCTCGCCCCAGCCGTACATTTTTTCTTCGAGCTGGCTCTTCGAGAGCACGGCGCCAGGCCGCGCGAGCAACGCCTCGAGCAGCGCGAATTCACGCGCCGACAACGCGACCGGCGCACCGTCGAGCGTCACCTGATGTGACGCGGGATCGAGCGTCAGGTTGCCGTGGCGGATGGTCGAATCGCTGCGCCCCGACTGACGCCGGATCAGTGCACGCATGCGGGCGCCGAGTTCGTCGAGATCGAAAGGTTTGACGAGGTAGTCGTCGGCGCCGGCGTCGAGGCCTTTGACGCGATCCGCCACGGCGTCGCGCGCGGTCACGATCAGCACCGGCAGCGCGTGGCCGCGCGCGCGCAGCGTGCGCAGCACGTCGAGACCGTCGCGTTTGGGCAGGCCCAGGTCGAGCAGCACGAGATCGTAAGGCTGGCTGCCCGCCGCGCTGAGCGCGGCTTCCCCGTCTTCCACCCAGTCGACCGCGAAGCCTTCGCCGCGCAGTGCCTTGCGCACGCCTTCGGCGATCATCCGGTCGTCTTCGACTAGCAAGATGCGCATGGTTATCCGTTCCGAATCGTTCGATGATGCCGCATTCTAGCGCCCGCCCCCGCCATGCGCGCCGCGTGGCGCATTTTCCACCGCAGCCTGGCGGCAACTCTCTACAATGGGCGCTTTGCTTCGCGCGGCCGGTATTTTTGTCCGCGCGCCAACGCGATCCTTCGGCGCCGCCGGGATTGCCGCGTGCCCCACGCCCTGACATTTTGCTTTTTCGCCCGTCCATGACGCACGCTTTTCTGTCTTCTCTCGCACGCCGCTTCAACACTGTCGCCCTACGTCCGCGCTCCGCTTCTGCTTTGACTGCTTCCACTACTCGTCTATCGCGCCGGTTCGCGCCGCGCGCGAGCGCCTGGCTGCTCGCTTGCGCCGCGCTCGGCTGCGGCGCGTCGCTGCCGCTTGCCGCGCAAGCTCGCGTCAAGGCCGCGCGTCCGAGCGTCAACGTCACCACTGTCTTGCCGCAATCGGTGATGGTCGGCTTGCAGCGCGCGCACGTGCCCTTGTCGTCGATCAGCGTGGTCGTGGAGAAAGTCGGCGATCGCACGCCGATCCTCGCACTGAACGCGGGCAAGCCGATGATGCCCGCCTCGACGATGAAACTCGTCACCACCTACTCGGGCCTGTCGATACTCGGCCCCGACTACCGCTGGCGCACGAGCGCCTACGCGGACGGCACCATCGACGCCAACGGCGTGCTGCATGGCAATCTCTACATTCAAGGCACGGGCGATCCGAAGCTCGTGCCGGAAGAACTGATCGACCTCGTGCAGAAGATCCACAAGGCGGGCATCAGCGGCATCGACGGCGCGCTGGTGCTCGACAAGCGCTACTTCGATTCGTCCACGCGCGACCTCCCGCCGTTCGACGACGACGCCACCGCGCCGTACAACGTCGGCCCCGATCCGCTGCTGTACGCGTTCAAATCGCTGTCGTTCACGCTGACGCCGTCGCCGGACGGCAGCGTTGCGATCGACGTGTTGCCCGCGCTTGCGCAATTGCAGATCGACAACCAGATGCATGCGGTGAACGGCCCGTGCCGCGGCGACGCGGCCTCGGTGTCGCCCACTGTCACGCCGCAGCCGAACGGCACCGTCGTGGCCTCGTTCAACGGCGACTATTCGATGCGCTGCGGCCCGCGCACGATCAACGTCGCGGTGCTCGATCACTCGGCGTTTTTCGCGGGCGGTTTTCTCGCACTGTGGCAGCAAACCGGCGGGACGTTCAGCGGCGCGACGCGCGAAGGCGCCGTGCCCGTCGGCGCCAAACTGGTGGCGACGCACCAGGGGCCGATGCTGTCCGACATCGTTCGCGACATCAACAAGTTCAGCAACAACACGATGGCGCGCAACCTGTTCCTGACGATCGGGGCGGCCGAGGAAAAAGGGCCCGCGACGACCGCCAAATCAGCGCGTGCAATCCAGGCGTTTCTGCGCCGCGACAGCATCGACATGGAGTATCTGACGCTCGACAATGGTTCGGGCCTCTCACGCGACGAGCACGTCACCGCGCTCGCGCTCGCCGATCTGCTGCAGCGGGCCAACGCGAGTCCGGTCGCGCAAGTGTTCGTGGAGTCGCTGCCGATCGCGGGCGTCGACGGCACCATGCGCAACCGCTTGACCAACCAGGGCGCGGGAGGCAATGCGCATATCAAGACCGGCACCTTGCGCGATGTGCGGGCGATCGCGGGCTATGTGGCGTCGGCTGACGGTAACAGTTACGTGGTCGTCAGCCTGATCAACGATCCGCATTCGGAAGCCGCGCGCGCCGCGCACGACGCGCTGCTCGAATGGGTGTATCAGGGGCCGTCGCAGGGCTTCACCAAGGTTTCCGATCCCGTCGTCGAACCGCGCAGCAGCAAGCCCAGGAAAAACCCGCACAAGCGTGGCGCTCACTGAGTGTTCCTTCTAGCGAAGCCGCGCGCGGCAACGTCCTAAGCGTGTACGCTGTCGGGCAGTGTTTGAGGCGCGCGTAAAACGCTGGACGTGGCGCCGGGGCCGTGCATCGGTTACGGTCCCGCTCGAACAATAACGACAACACCCGCTGCGCACAGCGCGGCGGCCAGGGACCACGGAGGAAGACACAATGCAATTCGATGCCGAATTGCTGCTGCTCGCCATGGCGCCAGTCTTTCTCGCATGCATCGGCTGGGAGGCGTGGCACCTGCGGCGCACGCAGCCGGGCGCGCAACTCTATAGCTGGCGCGACACGCTCTGCAACGCCGCGCTCGCACTGATGCAGCAAGCCGCCGACAAGCTCGCGTGGCTTGCCATCATCCCCGTCTACGCGTTTTTCTACGATCACTATCGCGTCTACACATGGCAGGCGAGCTGGGTCTCGTTCGTCGTGCTGTTTGTCGCTCAGGATCTGCTCTACTACGTGTTCCATCGTTGCAGTCATCGCGTGCGCTGGCTGTGGGCCGCGCATGTCGTGCATCACTCGTCGGAGCGCATGAATTTTTCGACCGCGTTCCGCCAGAGCCTGATGTATCCGATCGCGGGCATGTGGCTCTTCTGGACGCCGCTTGCCGTGCTCGGTTTTCCGCCGACGCAGATCGTCGCGATCGTGCTGATCAATCTCGGCTTTCAGTTTTTCGTGCATACGCAAGCCATCGGCAAACTCGGCTGGCTCGAATACGTGTTCAACACACCGTCGATCCATCGCGTGCATCACGCGCGCAACGACCGCTATATCGACCGCAACTATGCCGGCGTGCTGGTGATCTGGGATCGCCTGTTCGGCAGCTACGTCGACGAAGATCCGCGCGATGCGCCGGTCTACGGCATCGTCGAGCCGCTTCACACTTACAACCCGCTGAAGGCGACGTTTCACGAATGGGCGTCGATGGCCGTTGACTTCGCGAGCGTGCGCGGCTGGCGCAACAAGCTGCGCGCATTGTTCGCGCCGCCCGCATGGGCTGCGGATTATCACGCGCGGCGCGCCGCCGGTTTCATCGGTATCGCGCGTGGATTCAAGTGAAAATTCAGGCGAGGCAACTCGCGTGAAGCAAGACCATACGGCCGCGTTTCAAACACCACGCAGGCCGTAGAAGATTCTGTAAGCTGTCGTCACGCCGCTCAAGCGGTGGGCGCTGCCTGCAACACATGGCATAAGGGCCACACATACGAGGAGATGTAGTCAACATGAAGCAAACAGGATCGAGGAAACAACATTGGCTGCGCGTGACGCAGATCGCCATGGCCAGCACGGCGTTCGCCCTGCTCGCGGCTTGCGGCGGGGGTAGCGACAACAACAACAATGCGAGCAGCACGCCTGCGGGCGGCGTCAAATTGCAGGTCGTGTCGTTCGGCGACAGCTTGTCGGATGTCGGCACGTACGCGCCGGTGATTCAGGGGAGCTTCGGCGGCGGCCGCTTCACGACGAATCCGGGTGAAGTGTGGACCCAGAAGGTCGCTGAGTACTATGGCGACACGTTGACCGCAGCGTACCTCGGCGGCTTCGGCAAGCCGCTGGTCGCAACGGGTGGCTTGGGCTATGCGCAAGGCGGCTCGGACGTGGTCAATGCTCAAGGCCAAGGTTGGGCGCCCAATAACATGGCCGCGACGACCGTCCCGGTGGTGACGCAGGTGGCCAACTACCTGGGCGCGCATACGAGCTTCAACGCTAACCAGCTCGTGCTGATCAACGGCGGTGCGAACGACATCTTCCAGTTCGCGGGGACCACCGCCAATCTGACGGCGCTCGGCGCCGCGCTACAGACGCAATATCCACTGCTCGTGCAGGCCGGCAAACTGCCGAACTCGCAGGCAGGCCAGGTGGCGTTTATCGTCGGCTACCTGCAGCAGTTGGCCAATCCGCAGATCGCGCAGGCCGCCACCCAGCTCGCCGCGCAAGTCCAGAAAATCGTCAACTCGGGCGCGACTCACGTGGTGGTGTCGACGGTGCCGGACATCGGCAATACGCCGCTCGGCGTTGCAGCCAACGTGAGCACGCCTGGCACGGCTGCACTGCTGTCGGGGATTACCGCGGCGTATAACTACCTGCTGGTCCAGAACCTGACGGCACTCGGTCTGGTGGGTACGGGCAAGGTCATCGTGGCCGATGCGTTCACGTGGATTGATCAGCAGTTGCCGAACTACCAGGCGCTGGGCTTCACGGTATCCAACACCGGCACGGCTTGTAACCTGACGTCGATGCAGAACAACGCAACCGCGTACGCTACAGCTAATCCGAGCGCGACGAATGGGCTGACGCCGGCTCAGTATGGCGCGCAGTTCGGCTCGTCGCTGTTCTGCTCGCCGCAGACTTATACGGTGGCTGGTGCCGACCAGACTTATATGTTTGCGGATACGGTTCATCCGAGCACGCATCTGCACGCGTTGTTCGCGCAGTATGTGCAGCAGCAGATCGCTGCGACTGGGTTGGGGAAGTAAATTGAGGAGGGCCGCGCTGCGGGTGGGGGTTTGCGGCGTGGCCTTTTCTTGATCTGGGATTTTGGCCTTTTCTTGATTTGGGATTTTGGCCTTTCCTTGATTTGTTATTGGTCTATTAGCGTCGCCCCTGTGCGGGGCGGCACTTACTTTCTTTGCTTGCCGCAAAGAAAGTAAGCAAAGAAAGCGGCTTCACACCGCCAGCTCATAAGCGGATCCCTCGCACAGTCATGGTAGTGGCACATCTGGAATCCGTCGTGTCGCACTTTCCGCCCAAGTGACAAGGCAGTCATTCTTCCGGCGGCGCTGCGCGCGCCGATGGGCACTTCATAAACCGTCTGCTGGTTTTTGCTCTCGCGTATTGCCCGGCGGCAGGGACTGTCATTGCGGCCGTCGCGACTTCGACACACGGATTCGCGCAGAGTTGGGATTTGCCTATGAGCGCACTACCGACTCGGCGAACCGAAGCCGTTCGTCCCGCGACGCAAAGCGAAGCCTTGTTTTCCCATGCATACCCATCCGCGACGCACGTAGTGCGGAGTGGGAGCTGATGAGCGCATTGTCAGTCACGGTGAATATGCGAGAACACGGATTCCAGATGCACCACTACCGCGACTGCGCGAGAGACCCGCTTAAGAATTAGCGGTTTGGGCCGCTTTCTTTGCTTACTTTCTTTGCGGCAAGCAAAGAAAGTAAGTGCCGCCCCGCACAGGGGCAACGCTAATAGACCAATAACAAATCAAGGAAAGGCCAACACCGCAAGCAACCAGACATAAGCGCCCGACGAGCAAAAACCCCAACCCATCACCCTTGCGCCTCAAAAGCAGCCGCAGCGCGCCCTAACCGATCATTAACAGCAATCCACTCAATCGTATCCGGCAGCTTCTCAATCAGGATCCGCGTGACATTCGCGCGATCGAGAGCCCTCAACAAGCCATACAGTTCACGCGCATAGACATGCGGATCTTCAGGCGCGGCAATGAAATGCACGCCTTCAGCATCTGCCCAATGCCCGGCACGCGACACGCGCGCCACCAACGCCACGCGCTCATCCTCTTGCCGCGCGGCAAGCAAAGGCTCCAGCGCGACGAACGGCAATAGCGCCAACGGCGTGCGCGGCGCGTAGTGCGCCTTGAGCGTGCCGGAAGCCCGTGGCGCGGTCGCATCCGAGCCGTCCGGCAGGCGCGGCGCCTCGCCAAGCACGTCGGCGATATCTTGCGGGGTCACACGCCCCGGCCTCAACAGCGCCGGAAAGCCGCGCGACAAATCCAGAATGGTCGATTCGATACCGACGTCCGACGCGCCGCCGTCCAGCACATGAATCGCGTCGCCGAACTCGTCGCGCACATGTTGCGCCGTCGTCGGGCTCACATGTCCGAACCGATTCGCCGACGGCGCCGCCACGCCGCCATGCCCGTTGCGCAATGCGCTGAACGCCTCGAGCAATGCTTGCGCGACAGGATGCGACGGGCAGCGCAGCCCCACTGAATCCTGCCCGCCGCTAACCGCCGCGGGAATGCGCGCGGCGCGCTTGAGGATCAGCGTGAGCGGCCCTGGCCAGAACGCGTCGATCAGCCGCTGCGCCTCCGCGGGCAAATGTTCGACCCAGTAGTTCGGATCGCCTTGCGGCGCGAGATGCACGATCACCGGATGATTCGCCGGCCTGCCCTTCGCCGCGTAAATGCGCGCAACCGCGTCGGGACTCTCGGCGTCGCCGCCAAGGCCGTACACGGTCTCCGTAGGAAACGCGACCAGGCCTCCCGCGTCGAGCAGTGCCGCCGCGTGTTCGATCTGCGCGGCGCTCACAGGCAATGCGCCCTCGGCGGCTTTCTGTTGATCCGGCATGGCGCTCGTGTCAGCTCGTGAGGATGTGCAGCAGCCGCGCGCAATCGCGTCCGGCCGTGCGGGCTTCTTCGAGCGTGGCCGCCGTGAAGTTCACGTGACCCATCTTGCGGCCGCAGCGCGCCTCTTCCTTGCCATACAGATGCAGACGCGCTGCCGGCATAGCGGCGACTTCGTGCCACGGCGGCGTGACGGCCGCGCGCTTCGGGCCGTCCGGGAACCACACGTCGCCGAGAATGTTCAGCATGACGGCCGGCGAATGCTGGCGCGTGTCGCCGAGCGGCATGCCGGTCATGGCGCGCACCTGTTGTTCGAACTGGCTGGTCGCGCAGGCGTCGACCGTGTAGTGGCCGGAATTGTGCGGGCGCGGCGCCATTTCATTGGCCACCAGCGAACCATCTTCGAGAATGAAGAACTCGACGCACAGCACGCCCACATAACCGAGCTTGTCGGCGATTTGCAACGCAGCCTGTTGCGCTTGCTGGACCAGCGTGGGACTTGCGTCGGGTGCCGGGACGATGGTGTGCGACAGCACGCCGTCGCGATGCGTGTTCTGCGCGAGCGGATAGACCACCGACGCGCCGCTCGCCGCCCGCGCGATCAGCGCGGACACTTCGAACTTCAATGGCAAACGCTTTTCCAGCACGCACGGCACGCCGCCGAGCGACGCATGCGCCTCGCGTACTTCCTCCGCGTTGCGCACGCGAATCTGGCCTTTGCCGTCGTAGCCCATGCGGGCAGTCTTGAGAATGCCCGGCAGCACGGCTTCGAGCTTCGTGTCGTCGAGCGCGGCCAGCGCATCCGACGATTCGATCACCACGTGCGGCGCAACCGTCACGCCCGATGACGCAATGAAGCGTTTCTCGGCAATGCGGTCCTGGGCCACGGCGACGCAGCGTCCAGCCGGACTCACGAAGGTAGTCCGCGCGAGGAAGTCGAGGCTGGCGGCCGGCACGTTCTCGAATTCGGTCGACACCGCCGCGCACAGCCGCGCGAGTTCGGTCAGCGACGTTTCGTCGTCGTAGGCCGCGCGCAAATGGCGGTCGGCAACGGCGCCCGCCGGACTGTTTCCGTCCGGATCGAGCACGGCGACGCGGTAGCCCATGGCCTGAGCGGCGAAACAGAACATGCGGCCGAGCTGGCCGCCACCGACCATGCCAAGCCATGCGCCGGGCAGAATCGGTGAAACCGGTGTGTTGTCTGGGTTCATCTTAGTGGTCGGTCGCGGCCGGGTGCTGTGTGCAATGCGTGCGTGCAATGCGATGGCAGGCACCCGGCCGGGGGTCGGACAGGGGGACGTCTTCAAGCAATCAGTCTGTGCGCTTACAGCGCCGGCAACACCATGGCGTGGGCCGCTTCGTTCTGGCGCACGCGGAACGCAGCCAGTTTCTCCGCATACTCGTCGCTCGTGCCGCTCAACAACGACACCGCGAACAGCGCCGCGTTCGCCGCGCCTGCTTCGCCGATCGCAAACGTGGCGACCGGCACGCCCTTGGGCATCTGCACGATCGAATGCAACGAATCGACGCCCTTCAGGTACTTGCTCGCCACCGGCACACCGAGCACCGGCACCGTGGTCTTGGCGGCCAGCATGCCCGGCAGATGCGCCGCGCCGCCCGCGCCGGCGATGATCGCGCGAATGCCACGCTCACGCGCGCTTTCAGCATAGGCGAACATTTCGTCGGGCATGCGGTGCGCGGACACGACCTTCGCTTCGTAGGGCACGCCGAACTCCTGCAGAATGGCCACGGCGTTCTTCATGACTTCCCAGTCGGAACTTGAGCCCATCAGCACACCGATAACCGGCGCGCCATGCGTATGGGCGGTTTGTGCTTCACTCATCTTACGGCTTCCTTGTTTCTTGAGAGCGCCCCAGAACCTGTCGCTTCGCGCCCGGCCCCGAACGGGTGACCCGCAAAGGGGACTTACTGCGCGGCGGAAAATTTGCGGGCGGCCCCGCGCTTTCTCACGCGGAGCAGATCCAACCGGTGCGCGTAATCAGGCGAGCTTATGTCCGGTTAGGCGTTCGAGCGCTTCCTGGTACTTCTCGCCCGTCTTCGTGACCACGTCGTCCGGCAACTTCGGCGCCGGCGGCTCCTTTTTCCACGGCTGGGTTTCGAGCCAGTCGCGCACGAACTGCTTGTCGAACGACGGCGGATTGGTGCCGACCTGATACTGATCGGCCGGCCAGAAGCGCGACGAATCCGCGGTCAGCGCCTCGTCCATCAGATACAGCTTGCCGTGGTTGTCCAGACCGAATTCGAACTTCGTATCCGCGATGATGATGCCGCGCGTGGCTGCGTAATCAGCGGCTTCCTTGTACAGCTTGATCGAGATGTCGCGGATCGTCGCCGACAGTTCGGTGCCGATGCGGCGCTCCATCTCGTTGTAGGTGATGTTTTCGTCGTGATGGCCCATTTCGGCCTTGGCTGCCGGCGTGAAGATCGGCTCGGGCAGCTTCTGCGCGTTCTGCAGACCCGGCGGCAATTCCACGCCGCACACCGAACCGGTTGCCTGGTAGTCTTTCCAGCCGCTGCCGGCCAGATAGCCGCGCACCACGGCTTCGACGAGAATCGGCTCGAGGCGCTTCACGACGACCGCGCGGCCCTTGACCTGCTCGACTTCGTCCGCCGCCACCACGGATTCGGGCGCGACGCCCGTGAGGTGGTTCGGCACCACGTGCTTGAGTTTCTCGAACCAGAAGTTCGCCATTTCGTTGAGCACGCGTCCCTTATTCGGAATCGGCTCGCCCATGATGACGTCGAACGCCGACAGACGGTCGGTCGTGACGATCAGCAACTGGTCGTTGCCCACCGCATAGTTGTCGCGGACTTTACCGCGGCCGAGCAGCGGCAGCGAGCGGAGCGTGGATTCGTAGAGGGTAGACATCGTCGTGGTTCGCTAAAAGTGAGGCAAAAAGTGTGACCGGAACAAAAGGGAAACGCCGTTCCCCGGATGATGCGGGAACGGCGATCGAACGACAACCTGGCCAAACGGCCAGGTGCAGTGCATGTTGATAGCTTAGCGGACGACTTGCGCGAGCTCGCCCGATTTGTACTTCTCCGCGATTTTATCAAGCGTGACCGGCTTGATCTTGCCGGCCTGGCCTTCGCAGCCGAATTGCATGTAGCGCTCGACACAGATCTTCATCGCCGCTTCGCGCGCCGGCTTCAGGTAATCGCGCGGATCGAACTTGCCCGGGTTGGTCGCCATGTAGCGGCGGATCGCACCGGTGATGGCCAGCCGCAGGTCGGTGTCGATATTGACCTTGCGCACGCCGTTCTTGATGCCTTCCTGGATTTCCTCGACCGGCACGCCGTAAGTTTCCTTCATGTCGCCGCCGAATTCGCGGATTTCAGCCAGCAGTTCCTGCGGCACCGACGACGAACCGTGCATCACCAGGTGGGTGTTCGGAATGCGCTGGTGGATTTCCTTGATGCGCTGGATCGACAGAATGTCGCCCGTGGGCTTCTTGCTGAACTTGTAGGCGCCGTGCGACGTACCGATCGCGATGGCCAGCGCGTCGCACTGGGTCAGCTTCACGAAGTCGGCAGCCTGCTCCGGATCGGTCAACAGTTGCTCGCGCGTCATCGTACCTTCCGCGCCGTGACCGTCTTCCTTGTCGCCCTTCATGGTTTCCAGCGAACCGAGCACGCCCAGTTCCGCTTCCACCGTGATGCCGATCGAGTGCGCCGCTTCCACGACCTTGCGCGACACGTCCACGTTGTACTCGTACGAAGCGACCGTCTTGCCGTCGGCTTCGAGCGAACCGTCCATCATCACGCTGGTGAAACCGCTGCGGATTGCCGCCATGCAGACCGCCGGCGACTGCCCGTGGTCCTGGTGCATCACGACCGGAATATGCGGATACGACTCGACCGCGGCTTCGATCAGGTGGCGCAGAAACGCTTCGCCCGCGTACTTACGCGCGCCGGCCGACGCCTGCATGATAACCGGGGCGTTGACCTTGTCGGCCGCCGCCATGATTGCCTGCACTTGCTCCAGATTGTTCACGTTGAATGCCGGAAGGCCGTAGCCGTTTTCAGCGGCGTGGTCCAGCAGTTGACGCATTGATACGAGAGGCATGCTGTAACTCCATAGATTGAAACGAATTCTTGTGCCGTCGGCATCTTTTTGGGCGATTTTATCGCGAAGCAAGCTGCATACCCGTTCACACATTCTCTAAAGCGCGGCGCGGTCCTTGCCGCTGCAACGCGCGATTTGAGCCTGTGCGCCGCCTCTCGCGGAGCATGGCAGCTTGCTTCACCCAATCAACCCGTGCCGATCGAGCAGTCTGCTGTGTCGATCGGAGCTAGCGCTTCAGCGCTTTGTCGATCCGGAGTGAGTGCTTCAGCACTGAGTCCGGTCCCACGCAGCGCGCTCCGATCACACGCAGAATGGTTGCTGCATGGTCAATACGGTTCGCCGACCCGCACGATCTTCAGCGTATTCGTGCCGCCGGCCTGACCCATCGGCTCGCCGACGGTCAACACCACCATGTCGCCGCGCGACGCGTAGCCCTTGCTGACCACGGTCTCCAACGCCTGCTGCAACGCGGTGTCGCGGTCGGTGTTGGTGTCCAGATGCAGCGAAGTCACGTTGCGGTACAGCGCCATGGCCCGCTCGCTGCCGACCCGCGGCGTGAGCGCGAAAATCGGCACGTGGGTCCAATGGCGCGACATCCACAGCGCGGTCGAGCCGGATTCGGTCAACGCCACGATCGCCTTCGCGCCAAGATGAAACGCCGTGAACAGCGCACCCATCGCGATCGACTGGTCGATCCGCGTGAATGTGCGGTCCAGGAAATCCTTGTCCAGCTCGGACTGCTCCGACTTCTCGGCTTCGATACAGATCGCCGCCATGGTCTCGATGGTCTGCACCGGATACTTGCCCGCCGCCGATTCCGCCGACAGCATCACCGCGTCCGTGCCGTCCAGCACGGCGTTGGCGACGTCCGACACTTCGGCGCGGGTCGGCACCGGCGCGTGGATCATCGACTCCATCATCTGCGTGGCGGTGATCACGAACTTGTTCGATTCGCGCGCCATACGGATCATCCGCTTTTGCAGCGCGGGGACTGCGGCATTCCCCACTTCCACGGCCAAGTCGCCGCGCGCGACCATGATGCCGTCCGATGCGTCGAGGATGCCTTGCAGCGCCGGAATGGCTTCCGCGCGCTCGATTTTGGCGATCATCTTCGGCTTGATGCCGAACGGCGCGCCGGCGATGTTCGCCAACTGGCGGGCCATTTCCATGTCGGTGGCGTTCTTCGGGAACGACACCGCGACATAATCGACGCCGAGCGACATGGCGGTGCGAATGTCTTCCATGTCCTTGGCGGTCAGCGCCGGCGCGGACAAGCCGCCGCCCTGGCGGTTGATACCCTTGTTGTTCGACAGCTCGCCGCCGATCTTGACGACCGTGTGGATCTCATTGCCGATCACGCGCGAGACGTTCAGCACGATCAGGCCGTCGTTAAGCAACAGCACGTCGCCCGGTTTCAGGTCGCGCGGCAGGTCTTTGTAGTCGAGACCGGCGCGCTGCTCGTTGCCGAGTTCGCAGTCGGCGTCGAGGATGAACGGCTCGCCGGCGACGAGCATGATCTTGCCGTTTTCAAATTTGCCGACCCGGATTTTCGGGCCTTGCAGGTCCGCCATGATGGCGACTTCGCGGCCGGCCTGGCGGGCCGCCTCGCGCACGAAATCGGCGCGCTGGCGGTGGTCGTCGGCGGTGCCGTGCGAGAAATTGAGCCGCACCACGTCCAGCCCCGCCTGAATCATTTGCAGCAGGATTTCCGGCGTATTGGAAGCCGGGCCGATGGTGGCGACAATCTTGGTGGCGCGATGCATGAGTCTCCTCGTCTGGGTGAGATCGCTGGAAAGAGCGCTGCGAGTCGGATGCGGAGGCTGCGCACCGAAGGATGCTGCCGGGGGCTGCGCGCCGGTTGAAACCAGCGTCGCTTTATAGTGTGAAGCGGTGTTCGATACCAGCACGGGGGGCGCCGGTTGAGGGGCGAGTTCTTCGTCGGGGAGTTCTTCGTCGGGGAGTTCTGCCGATGGCGAGGCGGTCTGCACAGCATCTGCGCTGGACAATTCCGCCGCCTCACTGGCAGTGGTCAATTCCGCGAGCGCGAGGGGCGACCCGGATTCTTCTTGCTGCTGGCTAACTGAACCGACCGCGGCATCAACCGCAGATTCGGCCGCTGCCGGAGTGGCTGCGGAGCGCGCCGCGCGCTCCCCTGCCGTTGCTGCTGCGGTGTTGCGTGGCTTGCCGCCGCGCGCTTTTGCAGACTTTGCCGTTGGGGAGCGCGTCGCCACGTTAAGCCCGCGATTCCAGAACTTCGACGGCCGGCAGCTTCTTGCCTTCGAGGAACTCGAGGAAGGCGCCGCCGCCCGTCGAGATATAGCTGACCTTGTCGTGAATGCCGTACTTGGCGATCGCCGCAAGCGTATCGCCGCCGCCGGCAATCGAGAACGCCGACGACTTGGCGATGGCGTCCGCGAGCGTCTTCGTGCCGTTGCCGAACTGGTCGAATTCGAACACGCCGACCGGGCCGTTCCACACGATCGTGCCGGCCTTTTCCAGTTGCGCGGCGAGCACCTTGGCCGTTTCCGGTCCGATGTCGAGAATCATGTCGTCGTCTTGAACGTCGGCGACGGCCTTGACCTCGGCCTTGGCGGTCGGCGAAAACTCCTTGGCCGTAACCACGTCGGTCGGGATCGGCACAGAGGCGCCGCGCGCTTTCGCGGCGTCGATGATGGCTTTGGCTTCGTTCAGCAGATCGGCTTCGGCGAGCGACTTGCCGATCTTCAGGCCGGCGGCCAGCATGAACGTGTTGGCGATGCCGCCGCCCACGATCAGTTGATCGACCTTGTCGGCGAGCGACTTCAGAATGGTCAGTTTGGTCGACACCTTCGAGCCGGCGACGATCGCCACCAGCGGACGCTTCGGCGCGCCCAGCGCCTTGCCGAGCGCTTCGAGCTCGGCGGCCAGCAACGGGCCGGCGCACGCGATGGGCGCGTATTTGGCGATGCCATGCGTGGTCGCTTCAGCGCGGTGCGCGGTGCCGAACGCGTCGTTCACGTAGATGTCGCACAGCTTCGCCATTTTCTGCGCGAGCTCGTCGGAATCCTTCTTCTCGCCCTTGTTGACGCGGCAGTTTTCCAGCAGCACGACCGAGCCCGGCGCGACGTTCACGCCGTTTTCGACCCAGTTCGCCACCAGCGGCACGTCACGGCCGAGCAGTTCGGCCAGACGCTTCGCAACCGGCGCCAGCGAATCTTCCGGCTTGAAGTCGCCCTCGGTCGGACGGCCCAGGTGCGACGTGACCATCACGGCGGCGCCTGCGTCGAGCGCAGCCTTGATGGCCGGCACGGAGGCGCGGATACGGGTGTCTTCGGTGATGTTGCCTTGATCGTCCTGCGGCACGTTCAGATCGGCGCGGATGAACACGCGTTTGCCGGATAGCTTGCCTTCGGCGATCAGATCGGAGAGACGCAATACCTTGTTCATGGGCGTGTGTGTGCGAGTTGATGAGAAGGCGGTGGCGGACGACGCGCGGCACTCAAGCGCGGTGAACTCCAGCGCTCAGGCACGGCAGCGGCTCCACTGAATCGGGTGCCGGCGGCAGAGCCGCGGCCCGCGCGCCTTGCAGCGGCGCGCTCATCCCGGAAACAACCATTTTAACTGATCCACACAGCCTTCTGACCCGCGACCGGGCGAATGTCCCGTATTTGGCCGTTGCGGCGCCGATGCCGCGACGCAACATTTCCCGCTTCTTCAATCACATGAAGAGACGCAACAACGTGAACACAACCATTCCGACAACAATCGTGCCGAGCATGGTGCGCCGCCACAAAAACCACGCAAGACCTGACAGCGTGGCGTAGAACTCATGGTTCGACGGCGCGAAGGACAGGCCGTCGGGCGTTGCCAGCACGTCCGGCAGGACCACGGCGGCGAGCGCCGCGGCCGGCGCATAGCGGAGCATGCGCTGAACCCGCGCCGGCAAAACGGTGCGCTCGCCGCCGATTAGAAACATCGCGCGTGTCAGGGCGGTGACGAAAGTCATGCCGAAAATGGCCAGCCAGATCTGGGTGGATGTCATCGGGAATCTCCGGCGCTGTTACGGATGCGGCGCAAGTCGGCGCGCTCGACCATCAGGTCGGCGGCACTGCCGGCGACGATCGCCGCGATCACCGCGAGCGGCAGCGCGAGCCGGTACGGCAGGTCGAATGCGAGCAGCGACACCACGCCGGCGACGCTGACCGCGACCAGCGTGGAGCGCGTCGCGATCGCCGACACCATGATGGGCAGCAACGCCAGCGTGCCCGCCAGCGCGAGGCCCCAGTTATCGGGAATCAGGCTCGCGAGCAAAATGCCGGCGATCGACGACACCTGCCACGACAGCCAGCTGCATATCGCCATGCCCCAGAAATACGCTTCCTTGCCCGGCACATAGCCGGTCGGGAAGCTCTTCTTCTGGAACAGCAGGTAGATCACGTCGCCGTTGAAATAGCCGAGCACGATGCGCCGCCACATCGACAGATAGGAGAAATGCGGCGCGAGACCAACGCTGAAGATCACGAAACGCGTATTGACCATCGCGGCCGTGAGCAGCACGGTCCAGACCGGCAGCTTGGCGGCGAGCAGCGGCAGCACCGCCAGTTGCGACGAACCGGCGTAGCACAGCAGCGACATGGTGAGCGCCTGCGGCAACGTGAGCACCGATTTGCTCATGGCAATGCCGGTGACGAGGCCCCAGGAGAAAATCGCCATCAGCGTGGGCGAATAGTCGCGCGCGCCTTCGCGGAAGGCACGGCGATCGATATCTGACAGGCGAGCGAGCATGGGGGCGAAACGCGGGCGCGCAAGGGCGCAGCAACGATGGGAAGTCAGCGCCAGGTCGTCAAGCACCCGCTGGCGCATTCGGATTTGAATTATGCGTGTGCCGGATTATAGCGTCCGGAATACGGCCAAATGCCCGTTTCGTGTGCAAAAGACGCTAAAATGACGTCCTCGCTACGCCCCGAAGGAAGTCCCCTTGGGGCACACCTCACTGGAAAACACCGGGCCGTCCCAGGTTTTCCTGCCCCGTCGGGGCCTGACGCGAAGCGCCAGGTGTGGGGCACTCATAACGCACCAGTTGGAGAATCGTATGTCAATGGCCGACCGCGACGGCAAGATCTGGATGGATGGCAAGCTCATCGACTGGCGCGATGCCAAGATCCACGTGCTTACCCACACGCTGCATTACGGCATGGGCGTCTTCGAGGGCGTACGCGCCTACAAGGCGGCGGACGGCGGCACCGCGATTTTCCGGCTGCAGGAACACACCAAGCGTCTGCTGAACTCGGCCAAGATCTTTCAGATGGACGTGCCGTTCGACCACGAAACGCTCGCCGCCGCGCAATGCGAAGTGGTTCGCGAAAACAAGCTCGAGTCCTGCTACCTGCGCCCGATCATCTGGGTCGGCTCGGAAAAGCTCGGCGTGTCGGCCAAGGGCAACACCATCCACGTGGCGATCGCGGCCTGGCCGTGGGGCGCTTACCTTGGTGAAGACGGCATCGCCAAGGGCATCCGCGTGAAGACTTCGTCGTTCACGCGCCATCACGTGAACGTGTCGATGGTCCGCGCCAAGGCGTCGGGCTGGTACGTGAACTCGATCCTCGCCAACCAGGAAGCCATTGCCGACGGCTACGACGAAGCGCTGCTGCTCGACGTGGACGGCTACGTGTCGGAAGGCTCGGGCGAGAACTTCTTCCTCGTGAACAATGGCAAGCTGTACACGCCGGACCTGTCGTCGTGCCTCGACGGCATCACGCGCGACACAGTCATTACGCTGGCGCGCGACGCGGGCATCCAGGTGATCGAAAAGCGCATCACGCGCGACGAGGTCTATACCTGCGACGAAGCGTTCTTCACCGGCACCGCCGCCGAAGTCACGCCGATCCGCGAACTCGACAACCGCACGATCGGCTCGGGCGCACGCGGCCCGATCACCGAGAAGCTGCAAACAGGCTTCTTCGACATCGTGAACGGCAAGAGCGACAAGTACGCCCACTGGCTGACCAAGATCTAACGCGCGCTGCGCCGGGCTTCACCGGCGCGCCGCACGCACCCTGCATACAACGAGAACGTCTCATGAGCGAAATCAAGGAAATGCCGCTGGTCGAACTGTCGGCAAAAGACCTGCCTGCGTACTGCCCGAATCCGGCCATGCCGCGCTGGAGCGCGCATCCGCGCGTCTTCATCGACGTCACGCATGGCGAAGCCAAGTGCCCGTACTGCAGCACGCGTTACAAGCTGCGCGACGGCGAAGTGGTCAGAGGTCATTGAACACGGCGCATTGAGCACGGATTGCTTGTGGCGACGCTTACCGGGTCGGCTGCCCGCTTCGCCGCGAGTTGCGTTGCGGGGTTCGCTTCGTGATCGATTGCATGTTGCGCGGTCTGGTTTGTCGTGCGACGGACCAGCGGCGGTGACGCAGCAAACGGTGATCACACCAACGCGAACTCGCTGCCCGATCCGAAAGCAGGCACGTCACAGCAGGGCCGCCGCCGCGGCGTCTCCGGCCATCCCAGAAGCGCTTCACGCGGCGTGCGGCTTTTCCCCTTTTACTTATCCGAATGCCACGCGCAAGGCTTGCGCGGGGTTTCGTTTCGACACCGGACACTCACTCTGATGCGTCGCGCGTTGGTTATCGCACCGAACTGGATCGGTGACGCATTGATGGCGCAGCCGCTGTTTGCGCGCCTCGTGAAATTGCATCCGCGCATCGTCATCGACGCGGTCGCGCCCTCGTGGGTCGCGCCCGTGCTCGAACGCATGCCGGAAATCCGCGACGTCTACGCCACGGATCTGGCGCACGGCAAGCTGCAGATGCTGCGCCGCTGGCAGTTGGCGAGCGACTTGCGCGACGTGGGCTACGACGCCGCCTACGTGTTGCCGAACTCGCTCAAGTCAGCGCTGATTCCGTGGATGGCGGGCATTCCGCTGCGCATCGGCTATACCGGCGAAAGCCGCTACGGTCTGTTGAACGTGCGTCACGCGAATCCGCGCAAGGACGAGCGCCCGCCGATGGTTGGCCAATACGCCGCCCTCGCCTACGCGCCCGGCGCCAAGTTGCCCGACGACCTGCCGATGCCGCGCCTCGACGCGGACCTGAACGAAGCGTCGCGCGTCTCCGCGCGCTTCAATCTCGACACGCGCGTGCCGCTGCTGGTGTTCTGTCCCGGCGCCGAATACGGCCCGGCCAAGCGCTGGCCGCCCGAGCACTTCGCGTCGCTCGCGCAAATGGTCGGCCAGTCGTTCCCGTACACGCAGATCGTCGCGCTCGGTTCGCCGAAAGACGCACCGCTCGCGCAGGCCATCGCCGAGCGAGCGCCGAACGTGCGCAACCTGTGCGGCCAGACCGCGCTGGGCGAGGCGTGCGCGCTGATCTCGCGCGCCAACGCGGTCGTGACCAACGATTCCGGTCTGATGCACGTGGCCGCCGCGCTGCGCCGGCCGCTCGTGGCCGTGTACGGTTCGACCGATCCGCGCCACACGCCGCCCTTGTCCGAGCTTGCGAAGGTACAATGGCTTCATCTCGAATGCAGCCCCTGTTTTGAGCGCGAGTGTCCGCTTGGTCATCTGAACTGCCTGAAGCAGTTGAGCGCCGAGCAGGTATTCGGCGATTTGCGCGGCATGTTGCTCGCGCAACGCTAACAGCCGCTGACACTTGCACGCAACACCGCACGCCCCTGAGCGCGTCGCGTCATGTTCGCGCCTTGCGGCGCGGGCATTCTGGCGCTCGGGTGCGATTGTCCGGTGCCCCGGACTGTCCCGCTGACCGCTGTCCCGCAACCGCGCGCCGCGCACAAGAGACTGACGAGCCATGCCACGTTTTGCCCATATCTTCGAAGCCGCCGCCGATACCCTGAACGCCTATTACCAGGCCGTCGCCGAGGTCAATATCGACAGCTTGATGGGTCTGTGGATCGATGAAGAGTTCGTGAGCTGTATCTGCGCCGACGGCTCCCACCTGCACGGCCTCGACAGTATTCGCGCCGGCTTGCAGATCCAGCTCGAAACCGCGCCGGTTTTCATCGAACCGCTCGATATCCGCGTCTACGACAGCCTCGGCACCGTGGTCTACGCGATCGCCGAAGCGCACCGGCCGGCTGACCCGAAGGCCACGCCCGCCATGGTGTTCACGACTTATGTGATGGTCCACGAACGCGGCGAATGGCGCATCGCGCACATTCACGCGAGTCCGATGCCTAACGAGGCCGCCAGCCAGTTCGCCACGAAGATGCGGCACGGCCAGGGGTCGCTGCACTGACGCGCGCCGCGCGTTTCACTTATTTGTTTTGAAGCAGGCATGAGCACGCCCCGCAGGAAGTCCCTTTTGGGCACGACGCACGATCAATCCGCTCCTTCGGGCGCGGCACGCGCCGCGGCCGCCGTCGAGGCGACTGTCGAGGCCACCGTCGAGTTGCTCTACCGTGCGCCGCTCTGGCTGCCGAACCGGCATGCGCAGACCATCGTCCCATCGCTGTTCGCGCGCCGCCCCGCGGTCTCGTTTCGACGCGAGCGCTGGGACACGCCCGATGGCGATTTCATCGATCTCGACTGGGTGCAGCATGACGGCCAGCCCGGATCCGCGCTCACGCCCGGCGCTTCGCCTCACGTTCCCGCCGACACCGCCCCGCTCTTCGTGCTGTTTCACGGCCTCGAAGGCAGCTCGGGCTCGCACTATGCCGCCTCGTTGATGGCGGCCGCGCGCGAGTACGGCTGGCACGGCGTCGTGCCGCACTTTCGTAGTTGCAGCGGACCGTTGAACCGGCTGCCGCGCTTCTACCATCTCGCCGATAGCAACGAAGTCGACTGGGTGCTGCGACGTTTGCGCGCCGCGCATCGCGGGCCGATCGTGGCGGCCGGCGTGTCGCTCGGCGGCAATGTGCTGCTGCGCTGGCTGGGTGAACGCCGCGAGGACGCGGCGTCGGTGATCTCGGCCGCCGCGGCGATTTCGACGCCCATCGACGTGCATGCCGGCGGCCGCGCGTTGTCGCAGGGCTTCGGCCTCATCTACACGCGCAGTTTCCTGAAGACGCTCAAGCAGAAGGCCGAACAGAAGCTGGTGCAGTTTCCCGGCCTGTTCGACCGTGACGCGATGCTGGCGAGCCGCACCATGTACGAGTTCGACAACGTGGTCACAGCGCCGCTGCACGGCTTTCGCGATACCGACGACTACTGGAGCACGGCCACCACGCGTCCGCTGCTGCCGCACATTCAGGTGCCGACGCTGGTGCTGAACGCGCGCAACGATCCGTTCCTGCCGGCTGAGGCGTTGCCGTCGCGGCATGAAGTGTCGGCGGCCGTGGAACTCGACCAACCCAAGCACGGCGGCCACGCCGGCTTTATGACCGGGCCGTTTCCGGGCCGCATCGACTGGCTTTCGCGGCGCGTGTTCGGCTATCTGGAGCGACACGTCGATCATGGATGACATCGTCAAGCAGGCTTTGGCCAAGTGGCCGAATGTACCGAGTTGCACAGGGTGGCTGATGCTGGACAGGCGCGGCAACTGGCGCATGCGCGACGAGGCTGCGCAGGCGAGCGGTTCGCCCGGTGTGCCGATCCGCCACGAAGCGTTGCTCGGGTTCATCAACCGGAATTACGACGCCGACGAGCGCGGCCAGTGGTTTTTTCAGAACGGCCCGCAGCGCGTGTATGTCGAGTTGGGCTATACGCCGTGGGTGGTGAGGTTGTCGGCCAATGCCGATGCTGGCGGCGCGCTCGCCTTGCAGGATCAAGCGGGCGGCGCGTTCGAGCCCGCAGCCGTATTGATCGATGAAGAAGGCGGGATTCTGTTTACCGATAGCGCGACGCCGCCGAGAATCGCCGTCTTGCACGACCACGATCTCGAGGTGTTTTCCGACCATGCAACGCTGGCGGACGACGCCATGAGCGGTGAGTTTCGCTGGAACAATCAGCTCGTGTTGCCGCTGCAGGCTGTGCGGCGAGGCGATGTTGCTGCGCGGTTCAAGTTTGTGCCGAGTCCCGCAGCCGCTGGCGCTTAAGCACTAGCCTGCGCGCTGGGCTAACTCTTCTCGTCCAGCCGCTCCTCCTTATAGCGGCTCTCCATCTCATGCAGCCTCGCGTCGACGGTCGCGAGGTCGTAGTAGCCGATCGTCTTCAGATCTCGCGCGTCCTTCAATTGCCGGATCGCCGAAGGCCACGCTCCCTCGAGCGCGAATTTCTCGGCCATCGCACGATGCTGTGTCAACGCATCGCCCGTGCCCGCGCTAGCCTGGGCGAGATACAGCCACCAGGCCGGCTGATCGGGCTGGGCGCGAGTCTCCTTTTGCGCAAGCGACTGAGCACTGGCAAAGCGGCGCAAGGTCAGCAAGGTGCGGATATGCATGTCGATTGCGGCGTTCGATTGCGGCCAGCGCTTCTGCGCCAACTCGGCCAGACGCGCGGCCTCGTCGTCACGGCCGGCGCGCCGCGCGATGTCGGCGGCCAACACGTCGAGGCTCGGCGAACTGCGCGCCGTGCCGCCCTCGGCCTGCTCGCCCGTCGCGAACGCGGCGCGGGACGACGCCAGCGACGCTGCCGCGTCGTCGTAACGCTCAAGCAGCATCTGCCCATACGCGATGCCGTACCAGTTCGCCGCGACGTTGACCGCCGTGCGGTCCTCGATCTCTGAGCGCAAACGCGAAATCTCGTCGCCGTACTCGCTACGCGAACGATCCTGCAGCAGGCGCGCGCGCGCCCGCACAAAACCATATTCAGCCGATTGATGCGGTTGCCGGTAAGGCGCGCGGCGCGCACGGTCCTCCATATCGGCAATCCGTTCGCCCGTCAGCGGATGGGTGCGCGCGTACGCCGGGATGCCCGTGTCGCTCATCGCGGCACGATCGAGGCGGCCGAAGAAGGTCGTCATCGCGTAAGGATCGTAGCCGGCGCCGGCAAGCAGCAGAAAGCCGACGCGGTCGGCCTCGTGCTCGGCGGAACGTGAGAAACGCAACTGGTTGTCGACCGCGTACGCCTGGCCGCCGATCGCAATCGCGCTGCCCAGGTCGCCGCTGTGCGCGAGAACGCCGGCAAGCACGCCGAACAACAGGCCGGCGAGCGCCGCATAGGTGCTGCGTTCGCCGGTCGTGATCATGCGCGAGATGTGCCGTTGCAGGACGTGTCCCATTTCGTGACCCAGCACCGATGCCAACTCGGACTCGGTCTGCGTGGCCACGATCAGGCCGGTGTTCACGCCGATAAAACCGCCAGGCAGCGAGAAGGCGTTGATCTGCGGGTCGCGCACGGCAAATAGATCGAAGTCCGGACGATATCCGCCGATGTACAGCGCGCTCGCCGCCGCGGCAAGTTTCGCGGCAACCGAGTTCAGATAGTCGCGCACCAGCCAGTCGTCGAGATAGTCGGGGTCGCGGCGCAACTCGCGCATCACGCGTTCGCCGAGTTTGCGCTCGGCCTGCGGCGTGAGCGAGCCCGAGCCGCCGCTGCCCAGATCGGGCAATTGCTGCGTGACGATCGGTGCACGCCAATTGGTGGTCACACCGGTATTGCCGGAGAAGCGGCTCTGCGCGCCGCCGTACACGCCGAACACGCCTTGCGCGATCTCGGGCGGGACGAGCGGATCGGCGTAGGCATCGGCCGGGCCGCTGACCAGCGGTGGTTCGGCGGGCAACGTGTTGAGCGCCATGCTCGATACGCCGTGCGATTGCGCGAACGCGCCCGGCGGCGCTGCCAGCGCGACAGACAACAACGCAGCAAGGAACCGTTTCGCACGCATCGCGAGTCGATATGACGAAGTCGGAAAGCGACGCCCGCCGCTCGGACTAAGATAGCGGGCATAGGGCAATTGTAATCAGTCGTCGCGGGAATTCATGTGATTCGCGTCATTGCGATTCGGGCGTCCCCGGTGATGCCTCGCCGCCCACGCCGACGGCGGGTGATGACTGACCACGTTTTGGCCCGCGCAAACGCATTGCCGCCGCCGTGCGGCTTTACCGCACTGCTATGATAGGCGCCCTTTGAAGGAGCCCAACCATGCCTGAACTCACTCATTTCGACGCCGCCGGCCAGGCGCATATGGTGGACGTCGGCGGCAAGCAGGAGACCAAGCGCATTGCGATTGCGCGCGGCTCGATTCGCATGCTGCCGGAGACGTTCGCGCTGATTCGCGACGGCAACGCCAAGAAAGGCGACGTGATCGGCATCGCGCGGATCGCCGCCATTCAAGGTTCGAAGCGCACCGCCGATCTGATTCCGTTGTGTCATCCGCTCGCGCTGACGCGCGTCAAGGTGGATTTCGAACTCGATGACACGCTGCCGGGCGTGCATTGCACGGTTCAGGTCGAAACGCTGGGACGAACGGGCGTGGAGATGGAAGCGCTGACCGCCGTGCAGGTCGGGTTACTGACCGTGTACGACATGTGCAAGGCGGTGGATCGCGGCATGACGATCACCGATGTGAAGGTGCTGGAGAAGCACGGCGGGAAGTCGGGGGACTGGGTGGCGGATTGATGACCGTTTGCGTCATCACCCCGCTCCACCTTTAACGCTTTGAAGCAAACGCGGCGGCTCACTCCTCGTCGCTGTCGTCGTCCTCGTTGACGTCGCCCGACGGTATGCCGTAGCGCTTGACCAGTTCCGCCTTGAAACCGGTCAGCGTTTTCTGCTCGTCGCAAAGCTCGTACAGATAGCTCAGTTGCGACGGCCAGTCCTTCAGTTCCGTGGCGAAGATTTTCAGGCGTTCGACCGTATCGAGTGCCGCCGCCTGATCGCCGCTCAACGCCTGCAGCACCGCATACCGACGCAACACGGTTTCGCCCGGCAGCAGCGCCATCGCCTGTTTGTGCATGGCGAGCTTGTGTTGCAGATCCATCGAATTCATCGGCAAGAGCGTCGCGAGACCGTACTCGCCCCACGCCTGGAACAGGAACGACGGGTCCGCACGATACTGTTCGGCAGGACGCTGGCCGTAGTACAGCACCTCGGCGCGCGCGTAGTCGCGATAGACCGGATACAGCGCGGCCAGACCGCCGAACACCACCACGGCAAACGCGCCGAACGACAGGCGTGCCGGCACGAGGCGCAGCGGCCGCGTTTCCAGCAGGCCGAACACGAACATCGCCGGCAACAGGAAGAACATGTACTGCTGCGGATATTCGACTAGCGCGTGCATGACCAGCACGCCGATCAACGCAATGCCGAACACGCGCGCCGAGCTTTGCGGCGCGCGCACTACGCGTATGAGCCACGTAATCAGGCCAAACAGCACAATCGCGAGGCCGATCAAGCCGGTCTTCGCCAGCAGGTCGATAAAGATGTCGTGCGAATTGTTGGCAATCTCGACGCCGCCGAGCGTCTTCGCGAACTCGTACTGATAGCTCGGAAATTCGCCCCAACCGACGCCCAGCAACGGATGCGTCTTGAACATCGTCCAGCCGTACTTCCACAGCGCGAGGCGCGGCGCGATCTGGCCTGCATCCTGAAAGCGTTCCGCGGCGGACTGGCCGAGCTCCAGGTGATAGTGAACGTTGGCCCAGCGGATCAGCGCATTGATCACGAAAAACAGCACGGCCAGCACGATCGGAACGATCCATTCGCGATTGCTGCGGCGTAGCTGCAACTGATTGCGGGTCTGCGCGAACGCCATCCAGAAACCCGCCACGACGATCACGCCCATCTGCAGCCACGGACCACGCGACACGGTCAGCGCGAGGCCGACCGCGAAAATCGTCGACACGAGGAACCAGATGCTGACGGCAATCCGCCGCGTCTGCACGAGGAACAACGCCCCCGCCATCGCAAACGCGATATAGGTGGCGAGGTGATTGGCCTGCGCCATATTGCCAAACGGCCGGCGCTCGACGGTCACGTTATAGGCGACCACGAGCGGCGACACGCGCACTTCGAGGTGAAACAACTGGATGATCTGGCAGAACACCGCAAACAGCCCGCCGACGATCAACGCCCCGGCCGCCCAGCGCAACGCGGTCTCATTGAGCTTGGCGCGCGTGAAGCCGTAACCGGCGTGCGTCGCCATGAAGGCGGCCAGCAGATAGCCGCCGCCGAGCCAGTTCATCGACGGCTGCGACACCGGCAACACCACCGACTGCGCCACCAGCAGCAACCCGAACAGCAACGGCACCAGCGCGACCACCGGCGACGCGAACGTCACACGCGGCTTGGCGCTCGCCACCAGCAGCACGACGCCCGCGCCGGTCAGCAGATACAGCGCGAGCGCGGTGAATTCAGCGTAAAAGGTCGGAATCGGATACGTATGGTTGACAACTGCATAAGGCAGCACCAACGCGAGAGCCAACAGAATGAAAGACAGATAGCGCGCGAAAGGGGTGGGCATCGAGGAACCGGTGGGCGTCAGCAACCGGCGCACTATACAAAAAAATTCTCCCGCTGTGCGCCGGCCGGGCTGAAATATCCCGAAAATCAGCCTTTTACGTGTGGACGGATGCGACGCCGCCCCACTCTCGCGGTCATCGCGCTGATGTCGCAGTCGTTCATGAACGGCACTCCGGTGGGGCGAGATTCGACGGCAAAGTGGGCGCGTCGGCGGGTGCCGGCCCGGCGCCTGGCGCCGGCAGCGAGGACGTCGCCTTGCCGCCCGCGAAACATTCCCACGTAAGCGCGCCCGCCTGCACCCCGCCCTTGCTCAACGCGATGCGCGCAGTCGGCGCATCCACGTTGTCAGGCACCGATGGCACGAGCGTGAGCGTGTTCGAGCCCGCGGGCGCGACGCGCGTCGAGAAGGCGACAGTGATCTGGCCGGTGTCGTCGTCGACCCGAATGGACTGGACGTTGCGGGTGGCGGGCGGCGACGCATAACCACCGCTGAACGCGTTGCCGCTCGCGGCGTTTTCGGACACGGCCAGCCGCGCGGACGCCGCCAGCGACAGCCCTTCGCCGACGCGGCTGCGAGCCAGATAGTCCTGATACGCGGGAATCGCATACGCGGCGATCACGCCGACGATCGCCAGCACGATCATCAGTTCAATCAGCGTGAAACCGAAGCCAAGGCGTCGGCAGGCGCGCGCAAGCCGCGCGGACCAGCCCGCTCGGCACAATTTTGAGCGCGTGGACAGTGAGGATTGGGAGTAAGGGGAATAAGGCAAAGTGACGATCATCGGCAGGCTCCTGAAACGAAAAACGCCTGCCCCACGGATCGGGAACAGGCGTTTCAATCGTAGCCAGCGGCGTTCGCGTCAGACAGTCAGCCGAACGGCCAACGCTGCAGCGCAGTTCGATTCAAGCCGGCGGCGGCTCCTGTCTTAAGCCGCCGCGCGATGGGCGTTGCGGCGCTTGAGCAGGTAACCGAGTACCACCACGAACAACGCGCCCGCGATGCTCATGCCGTATTCGGCCCACGGCGAATCGAGGATCGGCCAACGGTCGCCGGCCGGGTCGTTGATGATCAGGCCGCCCGCGATCCAGCCCAGCAGCGCGGCGCCGAGCGTAATGACGATCGGAAAACGGTCGAGCAGCTTGAGAACCAACTGGCTGCCCCACACGATCAGCGGAATGCTCACCAAGAGGCCGAAAATCACCAGCGCGAGACGGTGCTCGGGATCGGCGGCCTCCGCCGCGCCCGCGATCGCGATCACGTTGTCGAGGCTCATCACCGCGTCCGCGACGATGATGGTCTTGATCGCCGACATCAGCTTGTCGGCCGGCTTGATGTTCTCATGCGGGTCGTGCGCTGGCGCCATCAGACGCACGCCGATCCACAGCAGCAGCAGGCCGCCCGCGAATTTCAGCAACGGCACATCGAGCAGGGCGACCGCGAACGCAATCAACGCCACGCGCAGCACGATGGCGCCCACCGTCCCCCACAGCACGCCCTTCGTGCGTTGGGACGGCGGCAAATTGCGGCAGGCCAGCGCGATCACGACGGCATTGTCGCCACCCAGCAGAATGTCGATGACGATAATCTGAATGACGGCGCCCCAATGGAGCGTGGCGAAGAACTCGAGCATGATTGAAAGAATAAGAAGAAATCCGACGCGCGGCCAATAAAAAAAGCGGAGGAGTCTACACTCCCCCGCTTTTTGAACCGCGCGCTCACGAAAGGGCTTCGTAAGCGTATCAAAAAACGCGCCGTGACAGCGCGCGAATTTCGATTTACAGCATTGCCTTCAGAAGACGCGCCATTTCCGACGGGTTCTTCGTGACCTTGATGCCACAAGCGTCCATGATTTCCAGCTTCGCTTCAGCGGTGTCGGCACCGCCCGAGATCAGCGCGCCGGCGTGACCCATACGCTTGCCCGGAGGCGCCGTGACGCCAGCGATGAAGCCGACCACCGGCTTCTTCATGTTGCCCTTGATCCACTCAGCAGCGTTCGCTTCGTCCGGACCACCGATCTCGCCGATCATGATGACGGCGTCCGTTTCCGGATCGTCGTTGAACATCTTCATCACGTCGATGTGCTTCAGACCGTTGATCGGGTCGCCGCCGATACCGACTGCCGACGACTGGCCGAGGCCGATCGCCGTCAATTGGCCGACTGCTTCGTACGTCAGCGTGCCCGAACGCGACACGACGCCGATGCGGCCCTTGCGGTGGATGTGACCCGGCATGATGCCGATCTTCAGTTCGTCCGGCGTGATCGTGCCCGGGCAGTTCGGTCCGAGCAGCAGCGTCTTGCGGTTTTCGGCACGCATACGAGCCTTGAGCTCGATCATGTCACGGACAGGAATGCCTTCCGTGATACAGATCGCCAGGTCCAGATCGGCTTCGACCGCTTCCCAGATCGCAGCAGCAGCGCCTGCCGGCGGAACGTAAATCACCGACACGGTCGCGCCCGTTTCAGCCTTGGCTTCAGCGACGCTAGCGTAGATAGGAATGCCTTCGAAATCTTCGCCGGCCCGCTTCGGGTTCACGCCTGCAACGTACGCTTCACGGCCGTTTGCATATTCACGGCAAGCACGCGTGTGGAACTGACCGGTCTTGCCGGTGATGCCCTGCGTGATGACCTTGGTGTCTTTGTTAATCAGAATCGACATGTATTGACCTCTGTTCGTTTGGCGTCGCGCTGTTGCGCCGCGCGGCGGGATGTTCTCCGCCCGCGTCGCTCACGCGCCGCCATTCGTAATCCTGGTTAATTCTGGCAAAAGCCCCGCGGACTCGGCTTACGCCTTGCCCGAAGCAGCCGCGACGACCTTCTGAGCCGCTTCTTCCATGCTGTCCGCCGCGATGATCGGCAGGCCGGATTCAGCGAGCATCTTCTTGCCGAGGTCTTCGTTCGTGCCCTTCATGCGGACCACGAGCGGCACCTTCAGCGAGACGGCCTTCGACGCCGCGATCACGCCTTCCGCGATCACGTCGCAGCGCATGATGCCACCGAAAATGTTGACCAGAATCGCGGTCAGGTTCGGGTTCTTCAGCATGATCTTGAACGCTTCCGTGACCTTCTCGGTCGTGGCGCCACCGCCCACGTCCAGGAAGTTCGCCGGTTCGCCGCCGAACAGCTTGATGGTGT
Organism: Paraburkholderia sp. NPDC080076; assembly: GCF_050281145.1. Lineage (NCBI taxonomy): Bacteria > Pseudomonadati > Pseudomonadota > Betaproteobacteria > Burkholderiales > Burkholderiaceae > Paraburkholderia > Paraburkholderia sp. NPDC080076. The sequence continues at coordinate 900,516 of NZ_JBNNWQ010000004.1, forward strand.
CCATCGTTGCCATTGCGAGGCCAGCGCCGTTCACGAGGCAGCCGATGTTGCCGTCGAGCGAAATGTACGCGAGGTCGAACTTCGAGGCTTCGACTTCAGCCGGATCTTCTTCGTCCAGATCGCGATACGCGACGATTTCCGGGTGACGGAACAGTGCGTTCGAATCGAAGTTGAACTTGGCGTCGAGTGCGATAACCTTGCCGTCGCCGGTCAGGATCAGCGGGTTGATTTCGGCCAGCGATGCGTCGGTTTCCCAGAATGCCTTGTACAGGCCTTGCAGGATCGCGCGCGCTTGCGGGATCGATGCGTCGGGCACGCCGATTTTCTTCGCGAGGTCGTCAGCTTCGGCGTCCTTCAGGCCGGTCGACGGGTCGACCGCAACCTTGTGGATCAGCTCGGGCGTCTTTTCCGCGACTTCTTCGACGTCCATGCCGCCTTCGCTCGATGCCATCACGACGATCTTCTGCGACACGCGATCGATCACGAGGCCGACATACAGTTCCTTCTTGATGTCAGCGCCTTCTTCGATCAGCAGACGATTCACCTTCTGGCCTTCCGGGCCGGTCTGGTGCGTGACGAGCTGCATGCCGAGGATCTGGTTCGAGTACTCACGAACCTGTTCCAGCGACTTGGCAACCTTCACGCCGCCGCCCTTGCCACGGCCACCCGCGTGGATCTGAGCCTTCACGACCCATACCGGGCCGCCGAGCTCTTCCGCGGCCTTGACCGCATCATCCACCGAGAAGACCGGCTTGCCGCGCGGTACCGCGACGCCGAATTTCCGCAGGATTTCCTTACCCTGGTACTCGTGAATCTTCATGCGTGATTCCCTTCAGTCTGAGAGTTGGATTGAACTTCGTTTCCGCTGCCGTCGTTCATGCCGGACGCGTTGCCGCCCTCGCCTGTCTGGCGGACTGCCCCGTCGCCTGACGATGCCGCGCGATCCGCTGTATACGGAGCGCGGCCATACCAGCGCGGATAAAACTGCTGCACCGCCTCGCCGTCGAAACGCAGCGCGTGGCAGCGTCCCAGCTGGAATGGCGGTTTATCGTTGGAATGCTCGCCTGTGCTGCTAGGCGATCCGTCTCCTGAACCTGCGTTCGCGCCCGACGCGCCGTCACCGGTGTTCCACACTTCGCCGGCGAATGCCTGAATCGCGGCGGTCGGCAGGATCGCGCACAGCTCGGTGAGATGCGTGCAACCCGCCGTGCCGCCCAGCAAACGGGCAGACTCACGACGGAAGTTTTGGCGGAGATTGAGCCCGATGAGGGCACGGTAGGCGGGATTGCTGACTTGGCACAAACCAGGATAGGGCACCCAGTCGGACGACGCCTCGGCGTCGACGACATTGAGCTTGCGATCGATGGTGATGCGAAGCCAGAGTTCATGGATCGGCTGACCATTGGGCCGGACGCCCGACGCAAGCACCACATCGCGCGGTTTTTCGTCGGTCAAGCACGCTTCCACATCCCACAGGCCATCGGCTCGCTCATAGGCTTCCGCTCTGATTGCGCGACGATGGCGCAACTGACGGGACACTGGCGGGGAGAGCGGCATGCGGGAAGGAAAGGCCGGATTGGAAAACCCACGAATTTTAGCATACTGGGTATTTGGGACAGGTCCCGATTGCGCACGGCCGCGCCGCAGGCGGCTGAGCGCGGAAGTCGCTGTCTTAAAGGGCTTGCGCGCCAATAAAGCCGCCGCGCTTACTCGCCGGCCCAGTCTTCGTCGATTCCCTTGAGGATTTTGCCGATCGTGGCGCCCGAAAATCCGCGCGAGGCCAGAAAGCGCGTCTGCTTCGCCCGTTCGGCGGGCGTTTCGGGAAGCCGGCCGAATTTCTTCTGCCAGACGGCGAGCGCACGAGCCAGTTCCGTTTCGCGCAATTGCGCGCTGGCTTCTTCGACGAGCGTCTGGTCGACCGAATGCTGCTTCAATTCGCCGACGATCCGGCTCGCGCCCAATCGCGACGAGCGCCGATGAATCAGACTTTCGGCGAAACGCGAATCGGACAGCCAGTTTTCGGCTTCGAGTGCGTCGAGCAAGGTGTCGAGCGAGTCGGTTTCCTCGACGAACGGCTTCAGCTTGCGCGCCAGTTCGGTGCGGCTGTATTCACGGCGGGACAGATAGCCGAGCGCGCGGCCTTTTAGCGACCGTGCCGGACGTTGGGATTTTTTGGCTTCGTCTTGCCCGGGTTTCGCTTCGCCTGGGACGCGACGCGAGCGAGTGTAAGTGGTTTCGGAGGGATCCGAGCCTACGGGCGGGGAGGATTCAAACTGCGCGCGCTGCGGATTGCGGCCCGCAGCGCGGTCATGTGCGTCGAACGATTCGAATGGATCGAACGACTCGTCGTCTTCATCACGCGGGCCGTCCGCGTGGCGTCCGGAATCGGACAACGGCCGGCCCTTGCGTATCACGTGATGGTTACTCTTCTTCGTCCGCGACTTCAGCGCCTGCGCCGGTCACGGCTTCAGCCATGGCATTCACGCCCAGCGATTCACGGATACGGTTTTCGATCTCGCGGGCGATATCCGGATTTTCGCGCAGGAATTCACGCGCGTTGTCCTTGCCCTGACCGATACGTTCGCCGCTGTAGCTGTACCACGCGCCGGCCTTGTCGACGATCTTGGCCTGCACGCCCAGGTCGATGACTTCGCCCTGACGCGAAATACCTTCGCCGTACAGGATGTCGAAAATCGCTTCGCGGAAGGGTGGAGCAACCTTGTTCTTCACCACCTTCACGCGCGTTTCGTTGCCGATCACTTCGTCGTTCTTCTTGATCGAACCGATACGGCGAATGTCCAGACGCACCGACGCGTAGAACTTCAGCGCGTTACCGCCCGTGGTGGTTTCCGGGTTGCCGAACATCACGCCGATCTTCATACGGATCTGGTTGATGAAGATCACGAGGCAGTTCGTGCGCTTGATCGTGCCGGTGAGCTTGCGCAGCGCCTGCGACATGAGACGCGCTTGCAGACCCGGCAGCGAGTCGCCCATTTCGCCTTCGATTTCAGCCTTCGGCACGAGTGCCGCGACCGAGTCGATCACGATCATGTCGATCGAGCCCGAACGCACCAGCGCGTCGGCGATTTCGAGCGCCTGTTCGCCGGTGTCCGGCTGCGAAACCAGCAGGTCGTTCACATTCACGCCGAGCTTGCCCGCGTACTGGATGTCCAGCGCGTGTTCCGCGTCGATAAACGCCGCCGTGCCACCGAGCTTCTGCATTTCGGCGACGACCTGCAACGTCAGCGTGGTTTTACCGGACGACTCCGGGCCATAAATTTCGACCACCCGGCCACGCGGCAAACCGCCGACGCCCAACGCGATGTCGAGGCCGAGCGATCCGGTTGAGACCACCTGGATATCTTCGACCGCCTCACCTGCGCCGAGCCGCATGACCGACCCTTTGCCGAACTGCTTTTCGATCTGCGCGAGTGCGGCAGCGAGTGCCTTGCTCTTTTCAGCAGTCAGTCCAGCCGAGCCTTTCTTGCTTTCTTCCATGAATCGTCCTTTGCTATGATGAACGGCGTCTGAGGCGGATGTGCAGCCCCGAGTTTCAACCTACTCGTGAAGGACAGCACACGAAACCCAGACACTGTATAAAAAAACAGTAGTTTTGGCAAGCACGATTCTCATGCGAACGCGCATTTTTACTGTCGCGCTGCCCAACTACCCACAATAATTTTCGGAGACCGCTGTGCGCCGGGGGACACCCCGCGGTGCCGGCAAGGCCAGGCTTGCGCACCATGCGAATTCTGATTGCCGAAGACGACAGCATACTCGCGGACGGTCTGGTTCGATCACTCCGCCAATCGGCCTATGCCGTCGATCACGTGAAGACCGGCGTCGAGGCCGACACCGCGTTGTCGATGCAAACTTTCGACCTGCTGATTCTCGATCTGGGCCTGCCGCGCATGTCCGGCCTCGAGGTGCTGCGCCGCCTGCGCGCGCGCAATTCCAACCTGCCGGTGCTGATCCTGACCGCCGCGGACAGCGTCGACGAACGTGTCAAGGGTCTCGATCTCGGCGCCGACGATTACATGGCCAAGCCTTTCGCGCTGAACGAACTCGAAGCACGCGTGCGCGCCCTGACGCGGCGCGGCGCGGGCGGCGGCCCGACGGTCGTACGGCATGGCTCGCTGTCGTTCGACCAGGTCGGCCGGATCGCCTATGTCAACGAGCAGGTGATCGATCTGTCGGCACGCGAACTGGGTCTGCTCGAAGTGTTGCTGCAACGGATCGGCCGGCTGGTCTCGAAGGAACAGCTCGTCGATCACCTGTGCGAATGGGGTGAAGAAGTCAGCAACAACGCAATCGAGGTCTACGTGCACCGCCTGCGCAAGAAAATCGAACCGAGCGGCGTGCGCATCATCACCGTGCGCGGTCTTGGCTACTGCCTCGAGAAAGCGGCGTCGCCGACGAGCACGAGCGCGAACGCCACGACGACGCCCCCGCCCGCCGAGCCCGACCCGCGCTCCTCGCCGCCGTCCGGCGCGATGCCGGCGAGCCATCACTACAAATAGAGGACGCCCCATGTCCGCGCGCGCAGACCGCGCTACGGCGCACGCGGCGGACCTCGACGAGGCGCGCGACGAGCGCTACGCCAATCCGTTCGCCCCGCCCGACGAAACCGAAGCCGCCGCCGAGGCGCGCCCGCGCTCGCTGTTCGGCGAGATCCTCGACTGGATGCTGGCGCCGCTGCTGCTGCTTTGGCCGATGAGCCTCGCTGTCACGTATCTGGTCGCCAAGTCGATTGCAAACGGCCCGTTCGACCGCGCGCTGGAAACCGACGCGTACGTGCTCGCGCGCCAGATTCATCCGGTCAATGGCGTGGCGGAACTGACGCTGCCCGACTCCACGCGCGACTTTCTGCGCGCGGACAATGTGGACAGCGTGTTCTATCAGGTACTCGGCACGCGCGGCGAACTGGTGGGCGGCGAGCGCGACATGCCGCTGCCGCATGAGGAAGACCGGCCGCAGCCGGGGCTCGTCGAATTTCGTGACGACGTGCTGCGCGGCAACGATATCCGCGTCGCCTACACGACCGTCGAGTTTCCGCAGACGCCCGGCGCGCAGCCTGTGCTGGTGCAGGTCGCCGAAACGCTCGACAAGCGCAGCCAGCTCGCCAACGACATCATCAAAGGCGTGATCCTGCCGCAGTTCGTGATCCTGCCGCTCGCGATCCTGCTGGTGTGGTTCGGGCTCTCGCGCGGCCTCGCGCCGCTGCACGCGCTGCAGGCGCATATCCGCGCGCGCCGCCCGGACGACCTGTCGCCCCTCGAGGCACGCCGCGCGCCGCCGGAAATCGAGCCGCTCGTCACCTCGTTCAACGATCTGCTGACGCGCCTCGAACAGAACATGGAGCTGCAAAAGCGTTTTATCGCCGATGCCGCGCATCAGATGAAAACGCCGCTGGCCGGCCTGCGCACCCAGGCCGAACTGGCGCTGCGCCAGGACGCCTCCGCGGAAGTGCATCGCTCGCTGGAGCAGATCGCCACCAGCTCGGAGCAGGCCGCGCGGCTCGTCACGCAACTGCTGGCGCTGGCGCGCGCTGAGAACCGCATGTCGGGGCAGATTTTCACGCCAGTCGAGGTGACAGAAGTCGCGCGCCACGCCGTGCGCGACTGGGTTCAGGCCGCGCTCGCCAAGCAGATGGATCTGGGCTACGAAGCGCCCGAGGAGCCCGTCGAAGTGGACGGCAATCCGGTCATGTTGCGCGAAATGCTGTCGAATCTGATCGACAACGCCATCCGCTATACGCCGCCGGGCGGACGCATCACCGTCAGGGTCAGGCATGACGCGCCGGCGCGGCTCGTGTATCTGGAAGTCGAGGATACCGGCCTCGGCATTCCGGTCGCCGAGCGTTCGCGGGTGATCGAGCGCTTCTACCGGATTCTCGGCCGTGAAGGCGACGGTAGCGGCCTCGGACTCGCGATCGTCCGCGAGATCGCGACCATGCACGGCGGCGAGCTGACGATCGACGACAACGTCTACCAAACCTCGCCGCGGCTTGCCGGCACGCTCGTACGCGTCAGCTTGCATGTGCACGAACGGGCCGGGACTTACCCTAACGCAACTTGAACACGTAAACTTGCCATTTCGATATTGAGATAACTTGAGAGCAAATTAGCCGGTCTTGATGCCAGATCGCCGCGTGTTGGCCAAAAACCCACAACACACGCCAGGCTGCAATTTCACCCCGCCACGTCAGTACGCCGTAAGTTTCCACTCCAATAATCGGTTCCACGGGAACGCCGTTACCGGCGAACCGCGTGCATATCAATATTGGAGACGACATATGGCTACCGTTGGCGGGCAAATCTCGCACGTGCCGATGACGCGCGAAGAGAAGCGGGTGATCTTCGCATCGTCGCTGGGTACGGTTTTCGAGTGGTACGACTTCTATCTGGCCGGCTCGCTGGCGGCCTTCATCAGTAAGAGCTTCTTCTCCGGCGTCAATCCGACAGCCGCGTTCATCTTCACGCTGCTCAGCTTCGCGGCCGGCTTCGCGGTCCGGCCGTTCGGCGCGATCGTGTTCGGGCGCCTCGGCGATATGGTCGGGCGCAAGTACACGTTCCTCGTGACGATCGTGATCATGGGCCTGTCGACGTTCCTCGTCGGTTTTCTGCCGGGCTACGCGGCGATCGGCTTTGCTTCGCCGGTGATCTTCATCGCGATGCGCATGCTGCAAGGCCTCGCGCTCGGCGGCGAGTACGGCGGCGCCGCCACCTACGTGGCCGAACATGCGCCGCCCGGCCGCCGCGGCTTCTACACGGCCTGGATCCAGACGACCGCCACGCTCGGCCTGTTCCTGTCGCTGCTGGTGATTCTCGGCGTGCGCACGGCAATGGGCGAGGACGCGTTCGGCGCCTGGGGCTGGCGCATTCCGTTCATCGCCTCGATCATCCTGCTGGGCGTGTCGGTGTGGATTCGTCTGCAACTGCATGAATCGCCGGTGTTCGAGCGCATCAAGGCCGAAGGCAAGACCTCCAAGGCGCCGCTGACCGAAGCCTTCGGCCAGTGGAAGAACCTGAAGATCGTGATTCTCGCGCTGATCGGCCTCACCGCCGGCCAGGCCGTGGTCTGGTACACGGGCCAGTTCTACACGCTGTTCTTCCTGACGCAGACGCTGAAGGTCGACGGCAGCAGCGCCAATATCATGATCGCGATCGCGCTCCTGATCGGCACGCCGTTCTTCCTGTTCTTCGGCTCGCTGTCGGATCGCATCGGCCGCAAGCCGATCATCATGGCCGGCCTGCTGATCGCCGCGTGCACGTACTTCCCGCTGTTCAAGGCGCTGGCGCACTACACCAACCCGGCGCTGGAAACCGCGACCGCGAAGGCGCCGATCGTCGTGATCGCGAACCCGGACGAGTGCTCGTTCCAGTTCAACCCGGTCGGCACTTCGAAGTTCACGAGTTCCTGCGACATCGCCAAGAGCGCGCTCTCGAAGGCCGGCTTGAACTACGAGAACGTCGCCGCGCCGGCGGGCACGCTGGCGGAGATCAAGGTCGGCGATACGGTGATCAACACGTATGACGGCAAGGCCGCCGACGCCAAGGATCAAGGCAAAGCGTTCGACAAGACCCTCGCGACGACGCTGAAGACCGCGGGCTATTCGCCGAAGGCCGATCCCTCGCAGATCAACTGGCCAATGACCGTGGTGATCCTGACGATCATGATGATCTACGTGACGATGGTCTACGGACCGATCGCGGCGATGCTGGTGGAGATGTTCCCGACGCGCATCCGCTACACCTCGATGTCGCTGCCGTATCACATCGGCAATGGCTGGTTCGGCGGGTTCCTGCCGGCCACCGCCTTCGCGATCGTGGCGGCGAAGGGCAATATCTTTTCGGGACTGTGGTATCCGATCGTGATCGCGCTCATTACCTTCGTGATCGGCATGCTGTTCGTCCGGGAAACCAAGGACTCGGACATCTACGCGAAGGACTGAAACGTCTGATGACCGGAACAGCTTCTTGAAAAAGTTGTGCGCCGGGGGTTGACAGCCTCCGGTGCCATCCGCATAATCTCGCTTCTTTCGGCGAATTAGCTCAGTTGGTTAGAGCGACGGAATCATAATCCGCAGGTCCGGGGTTCGAGTCCCTGATTCGCCACCAGTTGCAAGAAAAAGCCGCTGATCCGCAAGGTTCAGCGGCTTTTTTGTTTTGGCTTTCCGAACTGCAACTACAGCAACTTCAAGGAGGTTTCTTGATGACGTTCCGCACCGCCACGCTTGCCGTGGCCACCGCTTCCATCGCGTTTCTCAGCGGCACCGCCGCACTCGCCGCTCAGGCTCAGACACCGCCCGACAGCCAATGGCGCGCGAGCGCGACCACGCTGTCCACGCTCTTGCAGGACGGCTACAAAATCGTCGCCGTCGTGAATGGCGCCCATGGCAGCGCGGGCCCGGCCGACACGATTTTCGTGCAGCGCGATCAGAGCGCCTTCAAATGTATCGACCCGCAGCAGCCCGACGCGAAAACGAGAACATCCGTCGCGCCGCCTGCATGTTTCGAGTTGGTGCCGCCGTCGGGAGCGTCGGGGACGCCCGAATCGAAGTAGTCGCCACGCGGCGTGCGGAAGCGCGCCGTCAACGCTCCCCACTTAACCCGATCGCGCGCCGGCTATCACCGATCCACCAGCCGGCTCAGATTGCCCCGTACGCGTTGCAACAACGCGATCAACTGCTTCGCTTCCTCTTCGGTGAAGCCGTTCAGCGCTTCGAGCGCGACTTCGTCGCCGACTTTGCGCGCCTTGCCGAGCGTGCGCTCGGCCTTCGGCGTCATGTGCACCTGGCGCTCGCGACGGTCCTGCGGATTGGCAGTCCGCTCGATCCAGCCGCCCTCTTCCATCCGGTCGAGCAGACGACCCGCCGAAATCGGCGCGACTTCGAGCAGGTCCGCGAGCCGCGCCTGATTGGTGTCGCCGTAATGCGCGAGATAGGCCAGCACGCGGCACTGCGCGCGCGTCAGATCGACTGAAGACTTCGCGAGGTCGTCGAAACGCTTGCCCGTCAGGCGGCCGACGTCGGAAATCAGAAAGCCGAAGCGCTCATCGAGTTGGGTTTTCATGCGCGGATTATACGAAAGGCTTTCGTTTTTCAGGGTTGAAACGGGCGCAATTCACGCTCCGCATAATTCCCGATGGCAGACGCGCGCGCAACCGATATACTAAGCATGCTTACTATATCGACGACCCCGCTCATTCATGTCTTCCGACAACCCGGCGGCCAGCGCCGCCGCGCCGCTCAACCGCCCGATGATCACCATCTCGATCATGCTGGCGACGTTGATCCAGACGCTCGACAGCACGATCGCCAACGTGGCCCTGCCGCATATGCAGGGCACGCTGTCAGCGTCGCAGGATGAGATTACGTGGGTGCTGACCTCGTACATCGTCGCCGCCGCGATCGCCACGCCACTCACCGGTTGGCTGTCCGACCGGCTCAGCGTCAAGCGCCTGCTGATCTTCGCGATCGGTGGCTTCACGGTGTCGTCGGCGCTGTGCGGTTTGTCGGAGACGCTCACGCAAATCGTCGCGTCGCGTTTGCTGCAAGGGATTTTCGGCGCGTCGCTGGTGCCGCTGTCGCAATCCATCCTGCTCGACATCAACCCGCGCGAGAAGCAGGGCCAGGCCATGGCGGTATGGGGCATGGGCGTGATGGTCGGGCCGATTCTCGGGCCGACGCTCGGCGGCTGGCTCACCGACAGCTACAACTGGCGCTGGGTGTTTTTCATCAACGTGCCGATCGGCGCGTTCGCGCTGTTCGGCGTGGCGACCTTCCTGCCTTCGCGCGAGCCGAGACACGACGCGAAGTTCGACGCGTTCGGCTTCGCCACGCTTGGTCTCGCCATCGGCGCATTGCAGGCCATGCTCGATCGCGGCGAGCAACTCGACTGGTTCGGCTCGAACGAAATCGTCATCGAGGCGCTGCTTGCGGCCATCAGCTTCGCGTTTTTCCTCGTGCACACGGCCACCGTCGGCAAGAAATCGTTCTTCAAATACGAGTTGCTGAAGGACCCGAACTTCGCCACGGGGACGTTTTTCATCTTCGTGATCGGCGCGGTGATGTATGCGACGCGCGCGTTGCTTCCGCCTATGCTGCAGAACCTGATGAATTATCCGGTCGCGACCACCGGCCTCGTCACCGCGCCGAGCGGCGCGGGCACGATGGTCGCGATGCTGATCGCCGGGCGCCTGCTGAGGCGGATCGACGCGCGGCTCCTGCTGCTCGCGGGCTTCCTGATCTCAGCGTTCGCGCTGTGGCAGATGATGCATTACACGATCGTGCTCTCGGCATCGGACATCGTCTGGCCTGGGGTGATTCAGGGCTTCGGACTCGGTCTCGTGTTCGTGCCGCTGAGCGCGCTGACCTTCTCGACGCTCACGCCGGAACTGCGCGCGGACGGCACCGCGACGTACAGCCTGATGCGCAATATCGGCAGCAGTATCGGCATTTCGATCGTGCAAACGCTGATGACGCGCAACACGCAGGTCTCGCATGCGGACCTCGCGGCGAATATCACGCCCTTCAATCCCGCTATCCAGCCGATGCTCAATAGCGGATCGAACTACGACATGGCCGCATTAAACGTGTCGATCACCCAGCAGGCGTCGATGATCGCCTATCTGAACGACTTCAAGCTGATGTTCATGGCGACGCTGCTGGTTATTCCGCTACTGCTGTTGATCCGCCCTGCACACAAGGCGGCGGATACATCGGTGGCGCACGCCGCGATGGATTGAAGCGCGGCGGCTGACGCGGCGCTGAACCGGATCGTCGCCGAGCCCCGCCGCGACGCCCACGCCTAAGCCTCGATCCGCCCGCGCGTCACACCCAACAGCCCCGCCATCGCCGCACGCGCCGCAGCCGCGTCGCGATCGCGAATCGCTTCGAACACCGCCGTATGCTCGGCCAGCGACGCATTGAACACGTCCGCGCGTTTCGCGTTCAGACGCAGTTGCGCTTCGAGCGTGCGCTCGATCAGCGTGCCGAGCGGAATCAGCAATTCATTGCTGCACGCGGTCAGCACGCTCAAATGAAACTGCAGATCGGCACGCACCCATTCGTCGACATTGCGCGCCGCCACCATCGCCGCATGGGCCGCGGCGAGTGCGTAGAAGGTCTCGTCCGTGTGCGAGGCAGCCGCCAGACTCGCGGCGTACGGCTCGATCATCTCGCGCATTTCCTGCAGTTTGAGCGCGAACGTCATTGGCTCGGCGACCCGCGAGTACCAGTCGAGCACGTCGACATCGAGCAGATTCCACGCGCGTTTCGGACGCACGCGCGTGCCCACGCGCGGACGCGATTCGATCAAGCCTTTCGAAGTCAGCGTACGCAACGCCTCGCGCAACACCGTGCGGCTCACGCCGAACGTCTCCATCAACTCCGCTTCGCGCGGCAGGATGGAATCGGGCGCATAGTCGCCGCGCAGAATCGCGGTCGCCAGCAGATGGGCGACACGCCCATGCAGATCGTGCTGAATAGCTTTCTCCTAGCGGCCTTGCGGCGCTATCGATATTGGAACCGAGGCCGGAACGAGCGCGATTATCCGGTATCTCAACCTTGAGATCACTGCTTGGACAACGCCATGCCGAGACGCCGGTCTTGCCACTATATGGCCAATAGTACTATTAATAGTACTTAAACGCGCTTTGTTGTAGCATGTGAATCCCCGGAATATTTCGCAGACGCCCAAGGCCGATGCTTTGCATGGGGCCGGAGTAAGCGCTAAAGCGCTAACTCCGGCCGACAAAGGAGACGTACACCATGAAAATCACCAAGCTCGAAACCTTCATCGTTCCGCCGCGCTGGTGCTTCCTGAAAATCGAAACCGACGAAGGCATCGTCGGCTGGGGCGAGCCGGTGGTCGAAGGCCGTGCGCACACGGTGGCGGCCGCGGTGGAGGAGCTGTCCGACTATCTGATCGGCAAAGACCCGCTTCTGATCGAAGACCATTGGCAAGTGATGTATCGGTCGGGCTTCTATCGCGGCGGCCCGATCACCATGAGCGCGATCGCCGGTGTCGACCAGGCGCTGTGGGACATCAAGGGCAAGCATCATGGCGTGCCGGTTCATGCGCTGCTCGGCGGCCAGGTGCGCGACAAGATCAAGGTGTATTCGTGGATCGGCGGCGACCGTCCGAGTGACGTGGCCAACAACGCGCGCGCCGTGGTCGAGCGCGGCTTCAAGGCCGTGAAGATGAACGGCTCGGAAGAACTGCAGATCATCGACACCTTCGACAAGGTGCAAGGCGTTATCAACAACGTCGCGGCCGTGCGCGAGGCGGTCGGACCGAACATCGGCATTGGCGTGGACTTCCACGGCCGCGTGCACAAGCCGATGGCCAAGGTGCTGGCGAAAGAACTCGACCCGTACAAGCTGCTGTTCATCGAAGAGCCAGTGCTGTCGGAGAACGCCGAGGCGCTGCGCGACATCGTCAACCAGACCAACACGCCGATCGCGCTGGGCGAGCGTCTGTATTCGCGCTGGGACTTCAAGCACATTCTGTCGGGTGGTTACGTCGACATCATTCAGCCGGATGCGTCGCACGCGGGCGGCATTACCGAGTGCCGCAAGATCGCGTCGATGGCGGAAGCCTACGACGTCGCGCTCGCGCTGCATTGCCCGCTCGGCCCGATCGCGCTGGCCACCTGCCTGCAGATCGACGCGGTGAGCTACAACGCGTTCATCCAGGAACAGAGCCTCGGCATCCACTACAACCAGGGCAACGACCTGCTCGACTACATCAGGAATCCGGAAGTCTTCAAATACGAAGACGGCTTCGTGTCGATTCCGCAAGGTCCGGGCCTCGGCATCGAGGTCAACGAAGAGAAGGTGCGGGAGATGGCGAAGGTCGGCCATCGCTGGCGCAATCCGGTGTGGCGCCACGAGGACGGCAGCGTCGCCGAATGGTAATTGCGTGAAGGAACGCCGCCCATGGGCGGCGTTTTTGTTTTTGCGTCGACGTTCATGTTTGCGTGTTCCGCGGCCCGTGGCGCCGGCAGAAAAACCAACAAGAGGACAACCTCAGTGGAGACAACCCACATCCAGACGCAAGCGACGGCCAAGCGCCACCGCCTCCTTGCGATGCTGTTCATCACCGTCGTCATCACGTATCTGGACCGCAGCAATCTGTCGATCGCCGCCACCGCGATCGCGCAGGACCTGCAACTCGATTCGACCCAGATGGGGTTGGTGTTTTCCGCGTTCGGTTGGTCATACGCACTGCTGCAAATTCCCGGCGGCATGCTGGTCGATCGCACGCGGCCGCAGCTTCTGCTCGCGCTGATCATCGGACTGTGGTCGCTGGCGACCATTCTGCAAGGATTCGCCAGCGCGTTCGCGATGCTGCTTTCGCTGCGCGTGCTGCTCGGGGCGCTGGAGGCGCCCGCCTATCCCACGCTGAACCGTATCGTCACGACCTGGTTTCCGGATAGCGAACGGGCTCGCGCGATTGCCAGCTATACGTCCGGCCAGTATGTCGGGCTCGCGTTTCTGACGCCGGCGCTGGTTCTCACGCAACAGCATTTCGGTTGGCAAGGCGTGTTCTTTCTGACCGGCGCGATCGGCGTAGCGTGGGGGCTGGTTTGGTACGCGCTGTACCGTGAACCGTCCGAGGCTAAGGATGTCAACGAAGCCGAACTCGAAACGATCCGTGCAGGCGGCGGACTCGTCGAACTCGGCGATACACGCCATCCCCGCGCGCGCTACAGCGCCGCCGACTGGCGCGCGGTGCTCGGCAATCGCAAGCTGTGGGGCGTCTACATCGGGCAGATCGCGGTGACCTCGACGCTGTGGTTCTTCCTCACCTGGTTTCCCACCTACCTCGTCAAGTACCGGCACATGGACTTTCTGAAAGCCGGCTTCATGGCGGCCGTGCCGTTTCTCGCTGCCTTCGTGGGCATTCTGGGTTCGGGCCTGTTGTCGGACTGGATGATCCGGCGCGGCGTGTCGGCCACGCTCGCGCGCAAGGTGCCGATCGTGACGGGCCTGCTGCTGTCCACGGCGATCGTCGGCGCAAACTATGTCGAGTCGCCCGCGATGGTGATCCTCTTCATGGCCATCGCATTCTTCGGCAGCGGTTTTTCGTCGATCACATGGGTGCTGGTGTCGTCGATGGCGAAGAAGGAACTGCTCGGCCTCACCGGCGGCATGTTCAACCTGATGGGCAACCTGTCGTCGATCTGCGTACCGGTGGTGATCGGCTTGATCGTCAGGAACAACGACTTCCGCCCCGCGCTGGTGTTCATGAGTTGCGTCGGCGTGGTCGGCGCACTGTCGTATCTGTTCCTCGTGGGCAAGATCGAACGGATTCGTTGAAGCGGCCTTATCCCGTGCTTCGCGGCGCGGCCCGCGCGCTACGGTGATGTGGCGCGCGGGCCGTCGCAGTAACGCAGCATCCCGGACCAAATGGACTGAACCAGGCGTTTTCCGGGCTCTTCCCTGCTTCGTGGCACTCCTCGCAAAGCCTCCTCCAGAAAGGCTTTCAAGCCGTTTGTTCGGCATCAGACAGACTCATGGCCCGCTCCTTGCTGAAATGCATTCAAACGACAAATGCATCGGGGAAAATATGGGCGAATTCCTTCCAGACTATCTGCTCCGCGAACAAGCCGCCGTTGGTGCGTTGGTGGTGTTCGGCGTGCTGCGCATCCTCGGCGCGGCGCTCGCATTCGAACGCGCCTGGCGCATCTCGGTCGTCGAGAAATGCCTCATCGGCGCCGCGGTGGTGTACTGCCTGCCGCAACTGTTCGATCTCCTCACGCATATGTATGGCGCGCGCGCCGCGGGCGCCGAACTCGAAGGCAAAGCCGCGGGCTGCGCCATCGCGCTTTTTTGCGCGCCGATCCTCGGACACCGGCTCGGCCTCGAATAAGCGGAGGCTCATCATGCGGCTGGCCAAGCGGCTCGTGAGGCGGGCGCAACCCGCGTTTCGCGCGGGCGACGTCCTGAAACTCGAGTCAGGCGGCCGCCCGATGACCGTCGCCTGGAGCGGGCCGGTGCTATTCGCGCCGGGCAACTGGCTGATCTGCCAGTGGTTCAGCGAAGCCGGCGAGTTGCAGCAGCAGATGTTTCCGGAGGAGACACTAGAGCGGGCGAGCCACGCACTCGCCGCCTGAAAAGAGTAGTAACGGATTGCTGGCCACCGCCATGCGACCGTGTGTATTGCGCCGCACGCTTTTGCTGTGCGGCGCTTTTTTATGTGGTTGACGTGGCGCTTGCGGCACGTTGCAGAACTGAACCCATGCGGACGCGGTTGCGGTTTAGTCGCCGTCGATCATGCTGCTCGCCTTGCGCATGACCTCGCGCCACGGCATCAACCGAGCGCCGCGAACGCCGGTACGCTATGCGACAACGCGGCCGCCGCGACGAACACGCCGATCATCGCCAGCGCTTCGAGATACAGCACGTTGACGAAGGTGTGAGCATCCATCGTCGAAGCCGTGCGGCGCAGGCGCGGCAGCGCCAAAAAACGGTTGAGTCCGCCGAGCAGGAGCGCGAGCGCGACCAGCGCGAGCTTGAGCGTCAGCACATGACCCCATGTGCTGAGTTCAATCGCCTCGAACGAGCCGCCCGAACCCCGTATCGCGTTGAAGATGCCGGAGAGCAGCACGAGCGCAACCGCCACCACCGACACGTTCGACACCTGAGTCGCCGTGCGGATCAACATGCCGCGCGCGGTCGAGGTGCCGAGCGCCGGCAGGACCGCGAGCCCCGCCGCCATCGCCAGACCACCCCACACGCTGGTGACGAGCACATGCAGCGTTTGCATGGCGATCGCGGCCGAGGCCGGCCCGGCATCGGCGGCGTGACCCAGCGATGCCTTGCCCGCGGCGATCGCGATCACCGCGAGCCACAGCAGCGCGTTACGCAGCATGCCCGTATGACTGGCCATCGCCGTGCCGAGCAGCACGAGCGCGCCGGCAAACGCAAGGCTCCAGCCGTAACCGACATGGGTTTGCGTCAGCACGGTCGGCACTACGCCGATGGCGGCCGGCAACGCGACACCGCTCATCGACGCCGCCTGATACAGCAGCCAGCCGAGATCCGCGAGTACCAGCACGACGGTGGCCGTCAGCATCGAGCGTTGTGCGCGCAACCACGCGGGACGCGCGGGCGAGATCTTCTGCTGGGCGTCCTTCGCGAGCCACGCGCCGAGCAACGCCGAACCGACGGCAAACGCAAACGCGACGTTCATGAGCGCGGCCATGGCGACCTGCCCGATCCAGAGTCCATTGATGCTCATTTGACGATAAACGCAAAGTCGCCTTGGGTACGGTGGCCGTCCGTGGCGACCGCGATCCAGTGCACCGCATAGCGGCCGGCATTCAACGACGGCAGCGGCAGATGCATGACCTTGGCGTCGTCCTTATCGACCTGCGACTCGGCCGGCGCGGCCGCCTTGCCGCTCGTGTCGGCAAGCGCGATCCTGCTGAAAGCCGGCTCGAGCGGCTCGGTGAAGTGGATCGTCACTTCGGTGGGCGCGCTGACTTCGGCGTTGGCCGCCGGCACGCTCGAGGTCAGATGCGCATGGGCGAATGCCGTGGACGTCGCAAGCAGCGCCGCGGCGCCGAGCATCGAGGCTCGCAACGCCGGACGGGAAAAATTAAGTAGCTTCATGTAGGGCCGATAGCGGATGATCAGGAAAACGGTGGGCGTCGGACCGGGCACAACGAGACCGGACAAAGCCCGGCGCGCCCGGAAGTGTACGCTTCGATGGTTCGCGCGGGCGTCGGTTCAACCTGGTTTATGGATAGATCGGCCGGGCCCGAGGCTTGCGCCGTTGATCGCGCAGACAGATTTGGGACAACAGGCGAGTCGCTCGAAGCTGTCGTGCGCGTCAAACTGTCGCATGGCTGTGACAGCCGGAACCTTCTCTAATGTGCCAAATAGTCACCATCACCCTTCGATGATAGAATGCTGCGTCGCCGCAGCGCCGGCTGCCCTTCACACCGAGCCGCTCGAAGTTCGGTCAGGTCCCCGATTTTGATGGAGTTACGCGTGTCTTCAAGACGCATTTTCCGCCCGTTGCTCGCCCTTCTGCTGATCGGCTCCGCGGGCGTTTATAGCGCTGCGAAAGCGCAGACTCAACCGAAGGCCCCCGATACGATGGAAGCGCGCGTGCAAGGCTGCACGGCCTGCCACGGCTCGCATGGCCAAGGTACCGACAACGACTACTTCCCGCGCCTGGCGGGCAAGCCGGCCGACTATCTGTACAACCAGCTGCAGAATTTCCGCGAAGGGCGCCGTAAATATCCGCCCATGAACTACCTCGTCACGTACCTCTCGGACGACTACCTTCATCAGATCGCCACGTACTTCTCGCAACAGCGTCCTCCGTATCCGCCGCCGGCCAAGCCGACGGTGTCGTCGAGCACGCTCGCGCGCGGCCAGCAGATCGTGCTGAACGGCGACGCCTCGAAGCAGATTCCGGCTTGCGCGGCTTGCCACGGCAAGAGTTTGACAGGTATGGAACCCGCTATCCCGGGTCTGGTCGGTCTGCACTCCGACTACATCAGCGCCCAGCTCGGCGCATGGCGCTCGGGCTCGCGCCATGCCATCGCGCCTGATTGCATGCACACCATCGCCACGCGCCTGACCGACGATGACGTGAACGCCGTCGCTTCATGGCTTTCCACGCAACAGGCTCCGCAAAACCCCGTGCCGGCTCCGGCCCGCTCGATGAAGACTCCGCTTGCCTGCGGCAGCGAACCGCAATAAGGCACCGGGAGAGACACTCAAATGAAACGCAAGTCTTTGTTCGCCCTCTCGGCAGTCGTCGTCGTTGCGGCCGCCGCACTCGTTCCCGTCCTGTGGTCGGGCGGCGACCATCTGCATAACGGCACGGCCATGGCGGCAACGCCCGCCGACCAGGCCGCGCTGATCAAGAAGGGCGAGTATCTCGCCCGCGCCGGCGACTGTATCGCCTGCCACACGGTGCGCGGCGGCAAGCAGTTCGCCGGCGGTCTGCCCATGGCTACGCCGTTCGGCACGATGTTCACGCCGAACATCACGCCTGACGACCAGTACGGTATCGGCAAGTGGACGCAGGACGACTTCTACCGCGCCATGCACACCGGCCGTTCGAAAGACGGCAGCCTGCTGTATCCGGGCTTCCCGTTCACCAGCTACACGAAGGTCACGCGCGCCGACTCGGACGCGATCTACGCGTACCTGCGTTCGGTCACGCCGGTCAACGTGGCGAGCCGTCCGCATGAACTGAAATTCCCGTTCAATCAGCGCAACATGCTGATCGGCTGGCGCACGCTGTTCTTCCGTGAAGGCGAGTACAAGCCGGATCCGACCAAGTCGGTCGAATGGAACCGTGGCGCGTACCTGATCGAAGGCCTCGGCCACTGCGGCATGTGCCACACGTCGATCAACGCCATGGGCGGCCCGGTGAGCTCGGCGGCGTTTGCCGGCGGCCTGATCCCGCTGCAGAACTGGTACGCACCGTCGCTCACGTCGAACAAGGAAGCCGGCCTCGGCGACTGGGAAACCAAAGACATCGCCGATCTGCTGAAGACCGGCGTGTCGAACCGCGGCGCGGTGTTCGGTCCGATGGCCGAAGTGGTTCACAACAGCCTGCAGTACATGTCGGACGCGGACATCAACGCGATGGCCACGTACCTGAAGACGATTCCGCAGAAGAGCGAAGCGCCTGAACCGCTGCAGCTCGAAACGTCGGAAAAGTTCGGCGGCGAACTGTTGAAGCAAGGTCAGAAGATCTACGCTGACAACTGTGCGAAGTGTCACGCGGAAAATGGCCTCGGCATGCCGCCGTCCTTCCCGCCGCTCGCGAACAACCAGTCGATTCAGATGCCGTCGGCGGTCAATCCGATCCGTATGGTGCTGAACGGCGGCTACCCGCCGAGCACGGATGGCAACCCACATCCGTATGGCATGCCGCCGTTCGCGCAAGCGCTGTCGAATCAGGAAGTCGCGGCGGTTGTGACGTACATCCGTATGTCGTGGGGCAACCACGGTACGGCCGTGTCACCGCAGCAAGTGTCCGATCTGCGTTCGGCGCCGCTCGACTAAGCAGCGTTCGTAGCATCCGGGGCGCGGCCTGCGAAATTCGCGGCCGCGCCCTTCGCTTTTTCAGGACCGGTATCATGGGGCATGATTAAGCCTTATGAAATCGCGCAGGAGAGAAGAATCGTGCATGTCGGGGAGCGTTTCAACAGCATTACCCACCTCGTCGGCGCCGTGCTGTCGGTGGCGGGTCTTGCAACGCTCGTGACGATGGGCGCGCTCGACGGCGACGCGTACAAGGTGGTCAGCTTCAGCGTGTACGGTGCGATGCTGTTCGTGCTGTATGCTATCTCGACGCTTTACCACAGCGTGCGCAATCCGCGCGTGAAAGCAGTTCTGCAGAAATGCGACCATTCGGCGATCTACCTGCTGATCGCCGGCAGCTACACCCCGTTCACGCTCGTCACATTGCGCGGACCGTGGGGCTGGTCGCTATTCGGCGTAAGCTGGGGGCTTGCCGCTCTCGGCATCGTGCAGGAATTGACGCTGGGGCGACGCACCCGCAGCGTTTCGATGGTGCTGTATGTCTTGATGGGATGGCTCGCGCTCGTTGCCGTCCGCCCGCTGGTACAAGCCTTACCGGCAGCGGGTACCGCCTGGCTCGTGGCCGGCGGAGTCATCTACAGCGCCGGCATCTACTTCTTCATCAACGACGAGCGCATCCGGCACGGACATGGTATCTGGCACCTGTTCGTACTGGCGGGCAGTCTGTGTCAATTCGTCAGTGTCGCGCGCTACGTCGCGTGACACGCCACGGCGGCGAAATGCAACTTAAGGCCAGTCAACGTGTCTGCATAGCGCGTTGAAGCATTCGGCACGCGTTTCCCGCGTGCCGCCGATTTCTCTGCGAACGGAACTGGGCTTCGGCCTCGAACACGCCAAGCGGGTGTGTTCACGCGGCATTTATGCCTGCCGGGTCCATGTGTGCCGTTCGCGAAACTGCATTGCAAAGATCTTTTATGTCTTTTGATTCCCTCGGCTTGTCCGAACCGTTGGTCCGCGCTGTACACGAACTCGGCTACACCACTCCGACTCCGATCCAGACGCAAGCGATTCCCGCCGTGCTCAACGGCGGCGACCTGCTGGCCGGCGCGCAAACCGGCACCGGCAAGACCGCCGGCTTCACGTTGCCGATCCTGCAACGTCTGAACTCCATGCCCGCCGTTGCAACCGGCTCGGGCAAGCGCGCGGTGCGCGCGCTGATCCTCACGCCCACGCGTGAACTGGCTGCGCAGGTCGAAGAAAGCGTGCGCGCCTACGGCAAGTATCTGAAGCTGAAGTCGACCGTGATGTTCGGCGGCGTCGGCATCAATCCGCAGATCGGCGCACTGCGCAGCGGCGTGGATATTGTCGTCGCGACGCCGGGCCGGCTGCTCGACCACATGCAGCAGAAGACCATCGACTTGTCGCATCTCGAGATTCTCGTGCTCGACGAAGCCGATCGCATGCTCGACATGGGCTTCATCCACGACATCAAGCGCGTGCTGGCGAAACTGCCGCCGAAGCGGCAGAACCTGCTGTTCTCGGCCACCTTCTCCGACGAGATCAAGACGCTCGCCGACAATCTGCTCGACTCGCCGGCGCTGATCGAAGTCGCGCGCCGCAATACGACGGCGGAAACGGTCGCGCAG
The DNA here is from genome assembly GCF_050281145.1 of Paraburkholderia sp. NPDC080076. Taxonomy (NCBI): domain Bacteria; kingdom Pseudomonadati; phylum Pseudomonadota; class Betaproteobacteria; order Burkholderiales; family Burkholderiaceae; genus Paraburkholderia; species Paraburkholderia sp. NPDC080076. The sequence goes on from NZ_JBNNWQ010000004.1 coordinate 921,186, forward strand.
AAGATTCACCCGGTGGATCGCGACAAGAAGCGCGAACTGCTCACGCATCTGATCAAGCAACACAACTGGTTCCAGGTGCTGGTGTTCACGCGCACCAAGCACGGCGCCAACCGTCTTGCCGAACAACTGACCAAGGACGGCATCAACTCCCTGGCGATTCACGGCAACAAGAGCCAGTCGGCCCGTACGCGCGCGCTCGCCGAATTCAAGGACGGCACGCTGCAAGTGCTGGTCGCGACCGACATCGCCGCGCGTGGCATCGATATCGATCAGTTGCCTCACGTGGTCAACTACGATCTGCCGAACGTGCCGGAAGACTACGTGCACCGCATCGGCCGCACGGGCCGCGCGGGCGCGACGGGCGAAGCGATCTCGCTGGTGTGCGTCGACGAACTGCAATTGCTGAAGGACATCGAGAAGCTGATCAAGCGTCCGGTGCCGCAGGAAGTGATCGCCGGTTTCGAACCGGACCCGACCGCAAAGCCGGAACCGATTCTGCGTCGCGGCCAGGGTGGCGGCGGTGGTGGCGGTCGTTCGCCGCGTCAGGGTCAAGGCGCACCGAAACGTGACGACGGTCGGCGTGACGGCGCGGGTTCCGCGAAACCGGCGCAGCGCTCGGGTCAACGCCCCACAAACGGTCAACAGCAGCCGAAGCCGCAAGGCGCGAAGCCGGCCGGCAACGGCGGCCAGCCGCGTCGTGACGGTCAGCGTCACGACGACCGGCCGCGCGCCGTCGCGCATGAAGGCAGCGCCGCGCAGCACGCGCCGCGCAAGCCGCAGGGCGCGAAGCCGCAAGGCGGCAATCCGGGTGCGTTGCTGGGCGGCGCGAAGCCGCGCAACGACGCGCCGCGCGGTGGCCATCCCACGCGCAGCGGCCAGCGCGGCCGCTAAGCGTCGAAACCGCACGCTTGTTCGCCGTAGTCCTTGCGTTTGAGGACTACCGGCCGGCACCGGCCGCGGCTTGCTTCAAGTGCTCGATCTGCTGTTCCCATCGGTCGAGCACCACCTCTCCCTCCCCTTCCAGCTCGAACGTAATGCCGCTCGTCAGGCGCGCATAACGGACGCTTTGCGCGTCCGCCGTGTCGATCGAACCATGCAGATAGATGAGCCCACTGGCGTCGCCAGCGACACTCGCTAGCGGCGTCATGAGCAACTGCACCTGATAGAACGCCTCGTCGCAAACAAAGGTGAGCGCTGCGCGGCCGCTCTGCGCGATGGCGCGCGTCGCCCTGGCTTGCGGCCACAACGCGATGCACAGCGTGCGCGAATCAGGCGCATACAACTCGCCGACGCCGAGCAGCGACGTGCGCACATGGCCATTCGAATCGACGCTCAGCAGCGACGCGGTGAAACCCATCTTGCTGGCGAGCGACGAACCGTCGAACAGCGCGCGCACGGCATCGGGCCATTCATCGAACACGTTCTGTTCGAGCGGACGTTCGGGTGCGGGGGAATCGCTCATGGTGTCGATCCGGTGAGAAGTGAGCCAGCCTGCATCATGCCTTGAAAAGCAAATGGCCCGCATGAGCGAGCCATTTGCAACGCCAGGCATTCACGCCATGCAAATCAGCGAAAGAACACATGCTGCGTGATCTTGGCAAGCGGGTAATGCACGCCTGGCTGAATCCGCGCGGGCAGATCGAGCGGCTTGAGCAGCATCTTCACACACATGTCGGCCGACAGATTGCGCCGCACCAGCGCATTGATCCGCGCCGCGCGCTCGCGGTTATAAGTTGAGTCGTGCACACGCTCCGGATAACGAGTCGCGAAGACGTGGCGCAAGGCAATCTCCGAATCTTCGTTCTTGATCTCCATGACGCGGCGCATCAGCGCGCCCAGCACCGCAAGCCGGCCGTTGCCTTCGATCTTGTTGTACTTCTTGAAGTACTTGAAAAAGTGTTTGTAGTGACGCACTTCGTCGGTGCGGATGTTGTCGGTGATCTGCTTGAGGACCGGCTCGTCCGAGCATTCACCGATCGCGCGATACAAGGTCGCCGTGCCGGTTTCGACCACGCAGCGCGCGACCATCTCGAGCGCGCGGGTCTTTTCGAAGTCCTCCACTGAACAGGTCAGCGAATACTCTTCCATGAAATTACGAAAGGCCGTGTCCCAGTCGAATTCGGGCCACACGTAAGCGATATACGTCTTGAGCGCGCGGCCATGCTGCAATTCTTCCGGCTCCCACTCCTGGTTGAGCCAGGCCGAGACTTCAGGATCGCCGTTAAAAAACGTGCTGAGATTGCTGGTGTACAGATCGGAGCCGCTTTCGATAAACGAAGACGCGCACAGCAGCAGCAGCAAATCTTCGTTGGCGACGGCCTTTTGCCGATCAATGCGGGTGAGGTCGATGTCCTCGATCCGCCAGGGCATGACATGGTTCAGCTCTGTGTGCATCGTGTCTTGCTCCGAAAGCTGTATCGACTCGCGGAGCATGCTCGAAACCGCCCGCTCTCGGCCGGGCCGGTCCGCCGTGTCTGATACAGCGCCTTGAATTAGAGTTAACCCCTTGTATCTTGCATCTTAGTCGGTGTTTCGCAACTCTGCAGATAACCCAGCACAGACCATGCCGAGCCGCCGCAGTTCCAATTGCGGGATAGTCCAAACATTCGGTCGGACAAAGGCGCGGTGCGCGAGGCACAAAAAAAGCCAGCTCGAAGAGCTGGCTTGATTCTGTGACGATGCCTCGTCAAGCAGGTTTGGCGGGCACGGCGGCGCTTCGATCAAGCGGCGCGAGGCTCGCGATCAGGCGATCTGAACGCTTTGCATCAGTCGTACGCGACGCATGCGCCAGGCAACGACTACGAGCGAGAGGCCCGACAGCACCGCGGCGATTAACACGTAGTAACTTGGCGCAAGTTTGTCGCCGGTCAAATGAATGAACGTCTCGACGATCGTGGGCGCGAAGCCGCCGAAAATCGTCACGCCGATGCTGTAACCGATTGAAAGGCCCGTCGAGCGCACCTGCGTCGGAAAGATCTCGGACATCAATGCAGGCATCGGGCCGGAATACGCCGCCTTGAAAATGCCCGCCGTGCCCTGCAACAACAGCAACCAGCCGATGGTCGGATGAGACTGCAGCAACGCGAACATCGGATAGATCAGCGTCCCCATCAGAATCGACGTGGTTAGCATGATGCGAATCCGGCCGATGCGATCGGACAACGCGCCCATCACCGGCGAGAGCAGGAATTGCAGGCCGCCGTTGAGCACCACCACGCCGAACGATGCCGCTGCAGGCATGTGCAACTGCTTGACGGCGTACATCGGCATGTAGAGCTGCAGCACATACACGCCCACTGTGGATTGCGCGACGATGCCCACCGCGAGCAGCAAATTGACCCACTGGCTGGCGAACGACGCGTCCTTGTCTTCGCTCACCGTCGAGCGAGCCCCGGCCGCTTCGCGCGCCTCGCGCAGCGCGAGGAACTCCGGCGTCTCGTCGAGATGCGAGCGGATGTAATAGCCCACCGGACCGACCAGCAAACCGAACACGAACGGAAGGCGCCAGCCCCAGTCATTCAGTTGCGCGGGCGGCAGCCATGCTGTCAGCAGCGAGCCAAACGCGGCTGCGGTGATCGCGGCGAGCCCCTGGCTCGCGAACTGCCAACTGGCGTAGTAGCCGCGGCGCGACGCGCTATGCTCGACCATGAAGGCGGTCGCACTGCCGAACTCGCCGCCCACCGCGAAGCCTTGCACGAGCCGCGCGAGCAGAATCAGGATCGGTGCGGCGATACCAATCGACGCATACGGCGGCATCACCGCCATCGTGAAGGTGCCGACCATCATCAGCGCGATGGCGAACGTCAGCGCCGCCTTGCGGCCCTTGCGGTCGCCGTAAATGCCCAGCACAACCGCACCCAGCGGCCGCATCAGGAACGAAATGCCGAAAGTGGCGATGGCGAGCAGCGTGGAGAGCCACTCGTCCTGCATCGGGAAAAACTGTTTGGCGATGATGGTGGCGAAGTAGCCGTAGACCAGGAAGTCGAACCACTCGAGCGCATTGCCGACCGACGACGAAAACACGATCCGCCGCACCATCGCTTTGGAAAGCGGCGCGGGCGCGGAATGAGGGGAAGCTGTCGCCGAGGGCGACGCGTGGGTCTGCATGATGTCTCCTGCTCTGTCTGATGCTCGATGCCTGGCGTGCGGGAAGCCCGCCGGCAACCGGTGTATTTGATTCGCGCGATGCTTTGCGAGGGCAGTCGAGAAAGCGCGCCGAGTGCGGTCGCCGCTGTATCGCCTCCGCACGCAGCGAAGCACCGCCTCAGGCGGCACGGCGCGTCGCGCGTGGATGCTTTCCTAGAAGCCCGCAGCCAACCCGTCACGGCGGCTGTCGCTGGCCGCCACATAGCCGCGCTCCGGATCGTTGCGATCGAGCTTCCAGATGTACTGGCCGGAGCCGAAGTCCATGTACGGATCGTCGACCGACTTGATCGTGTGGCCGAGCTTCTGCAAGGCCTCGGCGGTCTTCGGATCGAGCGTCGATTCGATGTCGATCGTGAAGTCGCGATTGACCTTCCAGCGCGGTGCGTCGCACGCGGCCTGCGGCTGCTGACCGTAGTCGAGCATCCGCACGACGGATTGCAGATGGCCTTGTGGCTGCATGTCGCCACCCATCACGCCGAAGCTCATCACCGCTTCCTGCTGGCCGTTCACCTGCTGTGTGAGGAACGACGGGATGATCGTGTGGAACGGCCGCTTGCCGCCTTCCACCACGTTCGGCGATTTCGGATCCATCGAGAAACCGCAGCCGCGGTTCTGCATGGCGATGCCGCTATCCGGCACCACGATGCCCGAGCCGAAGCCCATGTAGTTCGACTGGATGAAGCTGACCATCATGCCGCGCTCGTCCGCCACCGACATGTAGATGGTGCCGCCGGCCTTCGGCATGCCGAAATCGAACTGCGTGGCGCGCTTGTGATCGATCAGTTTGGCGCGCGAGGTGAGGTACGCGTCGTCGAGCATCTGCTCGGGCGTGACCTCCATGGAACGCGGATCGGCGACGTAGCGGTAGACGTCGGCGAAGGCCAGCTTCATGGCCTCGATCTGCAAGTGCTGCGATTCGACGTTGTCGACCGCCAGTTCCTTCACATCGAATTTTTCGAGGATGCCCAGTGCGATCAGCGCCGCGATGCCCTGCCCGTTCGGCGGAATCTCGTGCACGGTGTAGCCGCGATAATCCTTGCCGATCGGCTCGACCCAATCCGCGCGGTAGTTGCGCAGATCGTCGGCGGTCAACGCGCCGCCACCTTCGCGGGCGAACGCGGCGATCTGCTCGGCGATCTCGCCTTCGTAATACGCGCGCGGGCCCTGCTCGGCGAGCTTGCGCAGCGTCTTCGCGTGGCCGGGGAAGCGCACCAGTTCGCTCACTTCCGGCGCGCGGCCGCGCGGCATGAAGGTTTGCGCGAAGCCCGGCAGGTCCTTCAGTTCAGGCACGGCGGCCGCCCACTTATAGGCGACGATGCTCGCCACCGCGTGACCGCGCTCGGCGATTTCGATGGCCGGCTCCATCAGGTCGGCGAACGGCAGCGTGCCGAATTTCTGATGCAGCGCTTCCCAGCCGGCGATCACGCCGGGCACCGTCACCGCGTCCCAGCCGCGCTTGGGCTGCTTCGCGAGTCCGTTTTCCTCGCCATATTTGCGCTTGAAGTAGTCGACGTTCCACGCCGCCGGCGACACGCCGGAAGCGTTCAGGCCATGCAGCTTCTTACCGTCCCACACCAGCGCGAACGCGTCGCCGCCCAGCCCGCACGATACCGGCTCGACCACCGTGATGGCGGCTGCTGCCGCGATCGCCGCATCGACGGCATTGCCGCCTTTCCACAGCATGCGCAGTCCAGCTTGCGCGGCGAGCGGATGCGAAGTCGAAACGATGTTGCGCGCGAATACAGGCAGACGCGGCGTCGGGTAAGGGTTTTGCCAGTTGAAGCCAGTCATGTCGAACACTCTCGAAAGCGCGGCCCGGCTTGTGGAAAACGCCGGAAACCATTGAAAAACAGATCGAACGCGGGGATGAGACGGGGTGAAGCGCGAATCAACCGCGGAACCTTGGATTGCATCGTGATCCGGCTCAAAAAACAAATTCATTTATCAAATGAATAAATGCGTAATCTGCCTGAATAGATCGACGCGCGGTCGTCTCATATCCTATGCATGTCGCACGAGTTGGCAGACAAGGCGCGCGATGGTCTTACAATACGCTCACCCCCGTTCACGCTTCACTCGCTTACCGGCTCAGCTTGGCGGGCCGGCGGCGGGCAACGCAGACAAGAAACCCACGAACCGAGACACATGACCCGAGACCCCCGCCTGACTCTCAATGCCCGGCAACAGGAACTGCTGGAGTGGGTGCAACGCGACGGCTTCGTGACCGTGGACGACCTCGCGGCCCACTTCGACGTGACGCCGCAGACGATCCGCCGCGACGTCAACTGGCTCGCCGACATGAACCTGTTGCGCCGCTATCACGGCGGCGCGAGTCTGCCTACCAGCTCCGAAAACGTCTCCTATACGGCGCGTCAGCGCATGTTCCATGACGAGAAGCGGCGCATCGCGGCGCTAGTGGCCACTCACATTCCCGATCAGGCCTCGCTCTTCATCAACCTCGGCACCACCACCGAAGAAGTGGCTCGCGCGCTCAATCGGCACCGCGGCTTGCGCGTGATCACCAACAATCTGAACGTCGCGAGCATGATGAGCGGCTATCCGGATTGCGAGGTGCTGGTGACGGGCGGCATCGTGCGGCCGTGGGACAAAGGGATCGTCGGCGAACTGGCGATCGATTTCATCCGGCAGTTCAAGGTCGACTTCGCGATCATCGGCACGTCGAGCATCGAAACGGACGGCACGCTGCGCGATTTCGACACGCGCGAAGTGCGCGTGGCCGAGGCGATCATCCAGCATGCGCGCACCGTTTTTCTCGCCGCCGACAACTCGAAATTCGGCCGCCCGGCGCTGGTTCGCCAAGGCCATCTCGATCAGATCGACGCCTTGTTCACCGACGTCGCGCCGCCCGCCGAAATGATCGAGACGCTCGCAGCCGCCAACTGTCAGGTGTATATCGCCGACTGACGCCAGGCGTTCTGCGCCATGCTGCAGCGCACGCAAAACTTCGAGTGAAATCAAGGATCTGGCCGCGACTCCCAACCGCCGCTGAGACGCCGAATTGTCAAAGGGAGAATTTACTGGGGCGGATTTGGTGTTTAACGTGCGGTTGACTACACTCCAGGTTCCCCGGCGTACGTTCCGCATTCTGCGTAACGCCGGTACGTGAAGCTGTCGTGTGAATCCGTACCTCCCGCCTGATCCTTTGCGGACCTTACTGGCATGAGCCAGTCGCCGGCAAGGCCGTCCGCGTTTGCTTGACATGGAGAGAAACGATGCTGAGTCCGCATGAATTCGCCACGTTATTACTCGTCAAGGACGCTCCCAATCAAGTCGACATGGAGCGAGAAGAACTCGACGCCCTTCTGGAACGCCAGTTGGTTCAACTCGAACGGCTCGCGTCGGGCAACGAACAATGGCGCGTGACTGAAAGCGGCGATAACGCATTGCGGGCCATCAAGCGTCTTTCCTAGTTGTGCTGGTTTCATCGCGTCTTGCGGCCGGACGGCGCAGTCGGCGTCCGGCGCTGTGATGGCGCGTGTGCCGCGCTTTCATGGCGCGTGCTCTTGCTGCTTTTTGAAATCTTTCTCTTCGTGTGAAAAGCAGGACGCCACCCGGCGTCCGCTTTATTGTGCCCAAATCATTTACACAGTAAATTGACGCGACGGACTTTCTGCCCTCGCGCATGCCCAAAACCCTCTCTCTCGACGATATCCAGCAATTCCGCGAGGCCATGCGGCGCGTGGCCGAGAACGCGTTCGCCACACGCGGCGCCGAGGGCGTGACGATGCGCGAACTGGCGAGAGAACTGGGTTGCAGCGCCATGACGCCCTATCGCTACTTCCGCGACAAGGACGAGATTCTCGCGATGGTGCGCGCCGCGGCGTTCAATCGCTTCGCGGCGCGCCTCGAAGCGGCCGCGAAGACCGCCACCGAAACGGATCACTCCGTGGTGAGCGAAGCGTACGTGGCGTTCGCGCTCGACGAACCGCACGCCTATCGGTTGATGTTCGATCTGGCTCAGCAGGCAAGCGTCTATCCGGAACTCGCCACCGCCTCGCAGCGCGCGTGGCGCATGCTCGGCACGCACTTCGAACGGCTGGTCGAAGCGGGCATTCTGGAAGGCGATCCGCAACTCATCGGTTACGCGTACTGGGCGAGTCTGCATGGCTTCACCATGCTGGCGCTGGCCAATCAGTTGCCATTGCCACAGGCGCAGCAACCTTCCGGCACCGGCAATACGCCGACGCGCGAAGCCGTGTTCGCACAAATTCGCCGCATGTTGTGGCGCGGCGCGCAGCCGCAGCGCGGCTAGCGCTTACTGCGCGCGAAGCGGACCGGTTCAACGAAAAGCGACAAGCGAATTGAACGACGGCGCTCGCGCTTAGGCCTCAACCATTGCGCAAAGTCGGATCGACGGCCGCGCGCCAACTCAGCGCCTTGGCGCGCTGGTCGGTAAAGAACGTCACCCACTGGTTGCGCAGTTGCGGATCGGTGCTCGCGCCCTCGCTCGCGTAACGCTGAGCGATCGACGTCTGGAACGCGCAGAAATCGTCCTTCGACAGCTTGCCGCCCCGGTTCGCCACGTACGCGTCGAACATCGCCGCGTAGACGCCTTGCGCGTCGTTGCCGTAGTCGACCGGCTGGGCACTGCACATCTGCTGCAACGACACGAACGACGGCGCGCCCCTCGTTCCGCTCAGGCTCGGCGAACTGACACACCCCGCGAGAAGCGTAGCGGCGCCGATCATCAAAAGTCCACGCATGAATTCACCTCGAAATGGCTGCTGCCAAGAGTATCGTCCGTGGCCGCGCGTTGCGCCACTACCCGGACAGCCGTTAGAGGAGCGTCCAAACAAACCGAACTTTACTTTTTCGAATATGTTCATTAAAGTTCGAAAACGAACACGATCAGTTCGATAGTTTTTCCAAACGATTTTCTGGATACGACGCAGGGGACACAGCAGGTGACGCAAGGCTCGAGATACGATTTGCTCGTCGTGGGCGGCGGGATCAACGGCGCAGGCATCGCTCGCGATGCGGCGGGCCGCGGCCTGTCCGTGCTGCTCTGCGAACAGGACGATCTGGCGGCGCATACGTCGTCGGCCAGTACAAAGCTGATCCACGGTGGCCTGCGCTACCTCGAATACCGCGAGTTCGGGCTGGTTCGCAAAGCGCTGCAGGAGCGCGAAACGTTGCTGCGCGCCGCGCCGCACATCATGTGGCCGCTGCGCTTCGTGATGCCGCACATGCCCGATCTGCGCCCGGCCTGGCTGATCCGCGCCGGTCTCTTTCTGTACGACCATCTCGCCAAACGCGAGCTGCTGCCTGGCTCGCGCGGCATCGTGATGCGCAACCATCCGGCGGGCGCACCGCTGGTCGATTCGATCAAGCGCGGTTTCGTGTACTCGGACGGCTGGGTCAACGACGCGCGCCTCGTCGTGCTGAACGCGCTCGACGCCCAGGAGCACGGCGCGAAAATTCTCACACGCACGAAACTGCTGAGCGCCGTGCGCGCGGGCGGCGAATGGCGCGCGCAACTCAAGCGCCCGGACGGCACGATTCTGGACGTGCGCGCCGGATCGATTGCGAACGCCGCGGGCCCCTGGGTCGGCGAACTGCTGCAAGGCGCGCTCGGCCGCGCCGCGACGCACAGCGTGCGGCTCGTGAAAGGCAGCCATATCGTCACGCGGCGCCTGTTCGAACACGACCACGCCTATATCTTCCAGAATCCGGACAAGCGCATCATCTTCGCGATTCCGTACGAACACGACTACACGCTGATCGGCACGACGGATCTCGAATATCGCGGCGACCCGTCGCAAGTGGCGATCAACGCTGAAGAAACGCAGTACCTGTGCGAGTCGATCAACCGCTACTTCAAGCAGAAGATTTCGCCGGCCGACGTGCGCTGGACCTATTCGGGCGTGCGTCCGCTGCTCGAGGAAGAAGGCGCGGACAACCCGTCGGCAGTCACGCGCGACTACTCGCTCGAACTCGACGCGCCAGCCGGCGAAGCGCCGCTGCTGTCGGTGTTCGGCGGCAAGATCACGACCTTCCGCAAACTCGCGGAAGAAGCCGTCGACAAACTCGCGGACGCGCTGCAGCACGGTGCGTCTTCGTGGACGGCCGGCGCGCCGTTGCCCGGCGGCGACATTCCGAACGCCAACTTCGAGCGCTTTCTCAGCGAATTCAAGCAGCAGCATGCCTGGTTGCCGGCCGATCTGGCGCATCGCCTCGCCCGCGCCTACGGCACGCGCGTCAAGCATGTGGTCGGCAATGCGCGTTCCGTGGCCGATCTCGGCCGCGCCTTCGCACCGGGCCTCTACGAAGCGGAACTGACGTACCTGCGCGATACCGAATGGGCGCGCAGCGCGCAGGACGTGCTGTGGCGCCGTTCGAAACTCGGCTTGCACGTCGAACCGGGCACGCTCGATTCGATCACACGCGATATCGACGCGTGGTTCGCTCGCGAACCCGAGCGACAGAGCGCATAGTCAGACATCGCCCACGCGACGCGCTCGCTGCATCTAACCAAACCGGATCGATTCACCCCTCGGCTGGACCAGGCGGGGCCGCACCACCACGTGTTGCTGCCCGCTTAAAACAACAAGCCGTTCCCGTCGCCGGCTATCCGTCCGGCGATTCATAAAACGCATGGAGAAGAGACAATGCAGGACCAGTACATCCTCGCGCTTGACCAAGGCACCACCAGCTCGCGCGCGATGCTGTTCGACCGGCTCGGCAATATCGTGTCGACCGCTCAAAAGGAATTCCAGCAAATCTATCCGCGTCCGGGCTGGGTCGAACACGATCCGCAGGAAATCTGGTCGACCCAGGCCGGCGTCGCCGCCGAAGCCGTGACGCGCGCCGGCATGAACGGCACATCGATCGCCGCGATCGGCATCACCAATCAGCGCGAAACCACCATCGTGTGGGATCGCGAAACCGGCCATCCGATCTACAACGCGATCGTCTGGCAGGACCGCCGCACCGCCGACTTTTGCGACCAGCTGAAGGAACAGGGCCTCGAAGAGAAAGTCCGCGCCAAAACCGGCCTGCCGATCGACTCGTACTTCTCGGCGACCAAGATCCGCTGGGTTCTCGATAACGTCGAAGGCGCGCGCGAAAAAGCCAAACAGGGCCGTCTCGCGTTCGGCACCGTCGACAGTTGGCTGGTGTGGAATTTCACCAAGGGCGGTTTGCACGTCACCGATGTCACCAACGCGTCGCGCACGATGCTCTTCAACATCCACTCGCTGAAGTGGGACGACGAACTGCTCGAGGCGCTCGACATTCCGCGCAGCATGCTGCCAGAGGTGCGGGCTTCGTCGGAAGTGTACGGGCCGACCAAGACCACCGTGTTCGCTTCCAAGATTCCGCTCGCGGGCATCGCCGGCGACCAGCATGCCGCCCTCTTCGGCCAGATGTGCACGGAGTCGGGCATGGTGAAGAACACCTACGGCACGGGCTGCTTCCTCGTGATGAACACCGGCGACAAGCCGATCGAATCGAAGAACAATCTCGTCACCACGATTGCCTGGCAGATCGGCGACCAGATCAATTACGCGCTCGAAGGCAGCATCTTCATCGGCGGCGCCGTGGTGCAATGGCTGCGCGACGGCCTCGGCATCATCAAGAACGCCGCTGAGATCGAAACGCTGGCGCGCAGCGTGCCGCATTGCGACGGCGTGTATCTGGTGCCCGCCTTCGCCGGACTCGGCGCGCCGCATTGGAATGCGCGTGCTCGCGGCACGCTGTTCGGCGTGACGCGCGGCACGACCTCGGCGCATATCGCGCGCGCCGCGCTCGACTCGATCGCCTATCAGTCGCTCGACGTGTTGAAGGCGATGGAAGCCGACTCCGGCATTCGCATCGGCGAATTGCGGGTGGACGGTGGCGCGTGCGCGAACAATCTGCTGATGCAGTTCCAGGCCGACATTCTCGGCGTCGATGCGGTGCGCCCGCAGGTAGCGGAAACGACCGCGTTGGGCGCGGCTTATCTGGCCGGTCTCGCGGTGGGTTATTGGAAAGACGTCGACGAACTGCAAAACCAATGGAAGCTCGACCGCCGCTTCACACCGGCCCTGCCGCACGCCGACGTCAAGGAATGCCTCGACGGCTGGAAGCGCGCGATCCGCGCCGCGAAGGCCTGGGCCGATACGCCCTGAGCGCGTCTTTTACCCCTTCTCTTTCGACAATAAAGAAGCCGCTTATCCGGCGGCTTCCCTAACAACTATATTTCGGATAACCAACGATGTCTCCCTACATTGCTGAATTCATCGGCACGGCACTCGTGGTGCTGCTCGGCGACGGCGCCGTCGCCAACGTGCTGCTCGCGCGGACCAAAGGCAAAGGCGCCGACCTGATCGTGATCGTCATGGGCTGGGCGATGGCCGTGTTCATCGCCGTCTACGTCACCGCGTCCTTCAGCGGCGCTCACCTGAATCCCGTCGTGACCATCAGCCTCGCACTGGCCGGCAAGTTCGCGTGGGCCAAGGTGCCCGGCTATATCGCGGCACAGATGCTCGGCGGCATGGCCGGCGCGCTACTCGTGTGGATGGCGTATCGCCAGCACTTCGCGAAAGAAGGCGACGCCGACGTGAAGCTCGGCGTGTTCTGCACCTCGCCCGCGATTCGCAGCGTGCCGCACAACCTGCTCACCGAAATGATCGCCACCTTCGTGCTGATTCTGGGCGTGCTGTATCTGGCTTCGCCGCAAGTCGGTCTCGGCGCGCTCGACGCGCTGCCGGTCGGCCTGCTGGTTCTCGGCATCGGCATCTCGCTCGGCGGCCCGACCGGTTACGCGATGAGTCCCGCTCGTGACCTGTCGCCGCGTTTGATGCACGCGCTGCTGCCGATTCCGGGCAAGCGCGACAGCGACTGGCACTATGCGTGGATTCCGGTTTGCGGTCCGTTGCTGGGCGGTGCGGCGGCAGCGTGTCTGTATCTGTACCTGCATGTGCATTGAGCTGGTCGCGCAGATAAAACGCGCCTGAGCATCGACGGAAAGCGGCGGCGCCGCTCACGCGGCGCCAAAGCACGTATCATGATGCTTTCACTCTCCGCGCATGAGCTTGCAATTGCCTTTCCCATGCGCTTCGCTTTCCGTTTCCAGGCATGATCGACCACCTCATCTGTGACTGCGACGGCGTGCTCGTCGACAGCGAAATCATCGCTGACCGCGTGATGCTCGAAACGCTGACCGCCACCTTCCCCGGCCTCGACTTCGAACCCATCGTCAAGACGGCCTTTGGCCAGCAAACGTCGCGCTTTCTCGAAGGCATCGAGAAGTCGTTCGATATCACGCTGCCCGCGAATTTTTTCGACACTATCGAGCACAACGTCGAGCTCGAACTCGCGGCTTCGCTCAGCCCGATCAACGGCGTGCGCGATGCGCTGCGACGCGTCACGTTGCCGGCCGCCGTCGTCTCGAACAGCCGCATGGCGCGCGTGAATGCGTCGGTGCGGCGCGCCGGTCTGCAGCAGATTTTCGGCGAACGCATTTTCAGCGCGGAACAGGTGGCGCGGCCGAAGCCCTATCCGGATGTCTATCTGTTCGCCGCGAAGACGCTGGGCGTGGAACCGTCACGATGCGTCGTGGTGGAAGACAGCGTGGCCGGTTTGAATGCCGCGCGCGCGGCGGGGATGAAGACGATCGCTTTCGTCGGCGCGAGCCATATTCCCGATGGCTACGCGGACGCGCTGCGCAAGATGGGCATGACGCGCATCATGCAGCATATGGATGAATTGCCCGCGCTGGTCGAAGCGGGCGTACGCGGCGAGTTCGGCGACGTGCAGTCATAGTCATTCACGTCAACCGTTCGCGACAATAGAAAAGCCGGCTGCAAAAGCCGGCTTTTTCGCATCAGCGTTGCAAGCGAGTGCGCGCCTCATCTCACACGCGCGCACGCCTCGCCCATCAAGCCTCGTCAGCCACGCATTCGCGCGCCTGCGCCAGCGCCTGACGAAATTCCACCAGTTCGGCGATGGTCAGCATCGGCAGATTGTGTTGCGCGGCGAAGCGCTCCACCTCGGCGCCGCGCGTCATCGTGCCGTCCGGGTTCATCAGTTCGCACAGCACGCCAGCCGGCTTCAAACCCGCGAGAATCGCAAGGTCGACCGTGCCTTCGGTGTGGCCGCGACGCGCCAGCACGCCGCCGGGTTGCGCACGCAACGGGAACACATGGCCAGGGCGCACGATGTCGGCGGGCTTCGCCGTGTCGGCGATCGCGGCGCGAATCGTCGTCACGCGATCGAGCGCGGACACGCCGGTGGTCACGCCGTCGCGTGCTTCGATCGAAACCGTGAACGCGGTGCCGTGACGGCTTTCGTTGTTGACAGCCATCGGCGGCAGTTCGAGCGCGCGGATTTTCTCGTCGGGCAAACACAGGCACACGATGCCGCTGCATTCGCGGATCAGCAACGCCATGGTTTCGACGGACAGACGCTCGGCGGAAACGATCAGATCGGCTTCGTTCTCACGGTCGTGGTCGTCTTGCAGAACGACGGCGCGGCCATCGCGCATGGCTTGCAACGCGGCGGCGATACGCGGCGGAACGGCTTCGGTGTCGAGCAACGGGAGATCGAGGAATGCGCTATCCGCAATCGTCGACGGAGCGGGAAAAGTAGCAAAGGTCATGATTGAAACGCTCATCGCAAAAGTTGGGCGAGAAACGTTTCAGGGCATTGCAAACAGACAAAGACGCGCCGTTGAACGCCGCGCAAAGCGACGCTCGCGCACCGCCTCGACCTGCAAGCGGCGCCACGAAACGAACATGACTATCTGCACATCTTCTTCCATCCGGACTCTAACCGTCGGCTCTGGCTTCTCACCAGATCTGCTGACCCCACTTCAGTCTCTCCTGTTCGGAAGACCGCACTACGTGGGCGCTCGCGGGCTCACCGGCTCACGCTTTCGCGTTGCCGGCCTACCGCCGGTGGGGAATTTCACCCCGCCCTGAAGACGCACTGATTGCCGGATCGACCGGCTGGCAAAGCATACAACAGTCGCACCGCACGTGCAGCGCAACCCTACTGATCAGACGGAAATCTCTGACTCCGACCACATCGGTCCGCAAACGATGCCGGTCACACCGGCGCGGCCTCGCGCTGCGGCTCGTGGTGCGCGGGCACGTCCCAGCGCGGCGGCGTTTCCGCCTTCAGCGTGACGCGAAACGCGCGCGCTTCCGTGTCGCCGGGATTGCGCAGGCTATGCGGCTGGTCGGCGTCGAACACGATCGCGTCGCCGGTGGCCAGCAACTGGCGTTGATCGTGCACGCTGACTTCCAGCGTGCCCTCGCTCACCACCAGATTCACCGTCGTGCCCGGCGCGCGGCGCGTGCCGGCTTCGGTGTGCAACGGCGCGATCCGCAACTCGTGAAACTCGGCGGCGGTCGGCTCGGCGTCGGGATAAAGCGGCCGGGCGGAATAGCGTCCATTCGAACTGACGACGCGCGACGAGCGCTCCGCCGGCAAATGCTCGAAGCCGTTGGTGGCGTGGCGCCGCAAAAAGGCCGCCACCGACACCTTCAACGCGGCCGCCACTTTGCATAGCACCTTGATGGACGGCACGCTGCGCGCCGACTCGATCTGCGCGAGCATCGCGCGCGACACGCCGGACGCGCGGGCCAAAGCGTCGAGCGACAGTTGCCGCTCGGCGCGCAAACGGGCGAGATTCACGCCGACGAGATGTTCGAGTGCATCGAAGGGTTCAGCGGCACGCGGCGACGCATCGGTGTCAGCCGTGGGATCGCGAACCAGCGCAAGCGGGGAATGCATGATTGCCTCCAGGAGCGCCGCCGGACGGCGGGCAAGCGGTTAGTGGAAGCAAGATAGCATCGCGCCCCGCCGTGCCCAACGAAGTTATCTTCACACTGTTATCAGCATTGCGGAGGACGTTTTCCGCAATGCTTGTGCCAATTTTTCATAAGGGCACGGGCGCAGGCGATTCACTGCCTCATTTGCCCTCACGCCCGCTGCGCCACCGTCGGTGC
Organism: Paraburkholderia sp. NPDC080076; assembly: GCF_050281145.1. NCBI lineage: Bacteria > Pseudomonadati > Pseudomonadota > Betaproteobacteria > Burkholderiales > Burkholderiaceae > Paraburkholderia > Paraburkholderia sp. NPDC080076. Next base: position 937,286 of record NZ_JBNNWQ010000004.1, read on the forward strand.
CGGCGCATCCATACGCGCAGCGAACCACGTCAATAGCAACGCCGCCACGCTGACTCCGGCCGCCACCCACGGCAAGGTATCGAGCGAATGACCGTGATTGATCACCAGACCGCCGAGCCACGCGCCGCCCGCATTGCCAACGTTGAACGCACCGATGTTCAACGTCGAAGCCAGATTCGGCGCCGCAGCCGCTTTTTCGACCACACGCATCTGCAAGGGCGGCACGGTGGCGAACGCAGCAATGCCCCACACGAAGATAGTGACCGCCGCTGCAATCTGCGAATGGCTGGTGCGCGCAAAGATCGCCATCACCACCGCGAGCGCGACCAGAATGCCCATCAGCGAAGGCATCAGCGAGCGGTCCGCCAGCTTGCCGCCCACTGTATTACCGATCGTCAGGCCCACGCCGAACAACACCAGAATCAGCGTGACGCCGCGCGGCGAGAAGCCGCTCACCTGCTCCAGAATCGGCGCGATATAGGTGAACACGACGAACACGCCGCCGAAGCCGAGCACCGTCATCGCGAGCGCGGTCCAGACTTGCGGGTCCTTCAACACACGCACTTCGTGACCGAGGCCGACCGGACCAGCGTCATGACGATTCGGCACCAGCGCCGTAACGCCCATGAGCGACAGCACGCCGAACGCGCTGACGATCCAGAACGCCGCGCGCCAGCCGAACTCCTGGCCGACGAACGTGCCAAACGGCACGCCGAGCACGTTCGCCAGCGTCAGGCCGGTGAACATGAGCGCAATCGCGCTGGCGCGCTTTTCGGCCGGCACCAGCGAAGCCGCCACCACCGCGCCGATGCCGAAGAACGACCCGTGCGCGAACGACGTCACCACACGCGCGATCATCAGCACGGAGTAGCTGGACGCGATCGCGCACAGCGTATTGCCGACGATGAACACACCCATCAGCAACTGCAACGCCAGCTTGCGCGGCATCTTGCTGGTCACCACCGCGAGCAGCGGCGCGCCGACCGCGACGCCGAGCGCATAGCCGCTCACCAGCAAACCCGCCGACGGAATCGACACCGCCAGATCGTGCGCGACCTCGGGCAGCAGGCCCATGATGACGAATTCCGTCGTGCCGATCGCGAAGGCGCTGATCGCCAACGCCAGTAATGGAATGGGCATTTTTCTACTCCAGGATTTAAGGTTGAGCGTGATGCAGCGCCGTCACGAATTCGACGACGACGCCCGGCGCGAGCGCCACGAACAGTTGCGCCTGAGCCTCCTGCGGCCCCATCTGCGGCACATAGGCGGTTTGGTAATCGACGCCGTGCGCATGCAGGCGACCGAGCAGCGCCCGCCATTCGGCGGCGCTCTCCAGCCGGAAGGCGATGTGGTCGATACGCGGCGCCGTCCGACCGGTCACGGCGGGCACCGTCGCGTCGATCAGGTGAATCAGCGGGCGGCCGTTCGCGTATAGCCAGTAGCCGTCGACCGAAAACGGCGGACGCGCGCCTTGGGTCAGCCCGGCGACATCGACGAAAAAGCGTCGGGCGGAGTCGAGCTCGGCGGTGACGATCGTCGCGTGATCGAGTTGCATGGCTTGGGCGGAATCAGGGTTTTCCATGACCGCAATTGTCGAGGCTGAGTGTCGATTTGATAATTGGCGTAGCATTTGAAGCATTTTCAAATCTCTTTTGAAAGATTCGCCATGGACAACCTCGGTGACATCCGTCTGTTCGTTGAGGCCGCGCAGCAGGGCAGCCTGTCTGCGGCGGGCCGCAAGATGGGTCTGACGCCGGCCGCCGCCAGCGCCCGCCTGGCCAAACTCGAAGCCGGCCTCAAAGCGCGCCTGTTCGAGCGCACCACCCGCCAGCTCAGGCTCACCGACGAAGGCCGTCTCTACCTGAATTGCTGCCGTCAGGCGCTGCAATCGCTCGACGACGCCGAAGCCGCCCTGCAAGCCGGCCAGGGCGTGGTGCGTGGCAAGGTGCGGGTCTCGGCGACCTCGGATTTCGGCCGCAATCTGCTGATGCACTGGCTCGACGAATTCAACGCGCTGTATCCGGAAGTGACCTTCGCGCTGACGTTGTCGGACTCGCTGTCGAATCTGGTGCAGGAGGACATCGATCTGGCGATCCGCTTCGGTGTGCCGCAGGACAGCTCGCTGGTCGCCCGCAAGCTGGCGCCGAACCGGCGCGTGCTATGCGCGTCGCCGGACTACATCGCGCGCAAGGGCGAACCGAAGGATCCGCACGATCTCGCCAATTTCGACTGCATCGTGCTGGGCACCGCCTCCGGGCTGGCGAACGAGTGGCGCTTCACGCGCGGCGACGAGGTGCAGCACTACACCGTGCCGTTCGAAGCCGCCCGCGAGACCAATGACGGTGCCGTCGCCCGCGAATGGGCGCTGCGCGGTTACGGCATCGCGATCAAGTCGATGTGGGACGTGGAGGCGGATCTGCGCGCCGACGGCCTGAAGATCCTGCTGCCGGAATGGCGTTATCCGGACGCGCCGCTGCACGCGCTCTACCATCGGAACCGCTTCATGGCGCCGCGCGTACGCGTGCTGCTGGATTTCCTGAGCGAGCGTTTCGCGCAGGTGTCGGACGAACTGGAAGGTCTGCTGGGCTTGCCGCCGGACGGGCCACACGGCCAGGCAACCGGGGAAACCGCGTCGCGCGAAGGGCTATAATAATGAGCTACGCTGCAAACGTGCCCCGACGCTGCCCGATAGTGGCCTGAAGCGCCGCCCCGCGGCCCGCTCGCACGTTTCGCCCTGTTCACCTTTTAAACGACGCCCCCAGGTTAACCACTGCGACCGGCGAAATTCGATGACCAAGAAAGTTTATGTAAAGACCTTTGGCTGCCAGATGAACGAGTACGACTCCGACAAGATGGTCGACGTACTCGGCGCGGCTGAAGGGCTCGTGAAGACCGACACGCCGGAAGACGCGGACGTCATTCTGTTCAACACGTGCTCGGTGCGCGAAAAAGCGCAGGAAAAAGTGTTCTCCGACCTCGGCCGCGTGCGCGAGCTGAAGGAAGCGAATCCGAATCTGATCATCGGCGTGGGCGGTTGCGTGGCGAGCCAGGAAGGCGCGGCGATCGTCGCGCGCGCACCGTACGTCGATCTGGTGTTCGGTCCGCAAACGCTGCACCGTCTGCCGCAAATGATCGACAAGCGCCGCGAAAGCGGCCGCGCGCAAGTCGACATCTCGTTCCCGGAAATCGAAAAGTTCGATCACCTGCCGCCGGCTCGCGTCGACGGCCCGAGCGCGTTCGTGTCGATCATGGAAGGCTGCAGCAAGTACTGCAGCTATTGCGTTGTTCCGTACACACGCGGTGAAGAAGTGTCGCGGCCGCTCGACGACGTGCTGACCGAAATCGCCGGCCTCGCCGACCAGGGCGTGCGCGAAGTCACGCTGCTCGGCCAGAACGTGAACGCCTACCGCGCCGGTCTCACGCTGGGTTCGTCGGACATCGCCGATTTCGCCACGCTGATCGAATATGTCGCGGACATTCCGGGCATCGAACGGATTCGCTACACCACGTCGCATCCGAAGGAATTCACGCAGCGCCTGATCGACACCTACGCGAAGGTGCCCAAGCTCGTCAGCCACCTGCATCTGCCGGTGCAGCACGGCTCGGACCGCATCCTGATGGCCATGAAGCGCGGCTACACGGTGCTCGAATACAAATCCGTGATCCGCAAGCTGCGCGCGATCCGCCCTGACCTGTCGCTCTCCACCGACATGATCGTCGGCTTCCCCGGCGAGACGGAAGAAGACTTCGACAAGATGATGGCGCTCGTGCACGAGATGAAGTACGACACCAGCTTCTCGTTCATCTACAGCCCGCGCCCCGGCACGCCGGCCGCGAATCTGCACGACGACACGCCGCGTGAAGTGAAGCTCAAGCGCCTGCAACATTTGCAGGCCACCATCGAGGAAAACGTGCAGCGCATCAGCGATTCGATGGTCGGCAAGATCGAGCGCATACTGGTCGAGCGCCCGGCGCGCAAGGATCCGAACGAACTCGCCGGCCGCACCGAGAACAACCGGGTGGTGAATTTCCCGGCACCGGTGGCGTCGCACGCAAGGCTGATCGGCCAGATGGTCGACGTGAAAATCGTCCATGCATACCCACATTCGCTACGTGGCGAGCTCGTGCTGGTTCATGACGACGCTCCGGCCACGACCCATTAAAGCGACGCCAACGCGCGTAGCGAAACCGACAGGATCGACCCACCGCCTTGAAGACCACTCAGCAGCATCTGGAATTCACCGCACCGCGCGAAGACAACGCGCGGCTCGCCAACCTCTGCGGCCCGCTCGACGAAAATTTGCGCCAGATCGAGCAGGCGCTCGACGTGACGCTGCAACGCCGTGGCCACCGCATCACGATTCGCGGGCGCGGCGCGAAACTCGCGCTCACCGCGCTCGAGAACTTCTACAACAATGCCCGCGAGCCGCTGTCGGTCGACGACATCCAGCTCGCGCTCGTCGAAGTGCGCCACCCGGCGCGCCATCGCACGAACGGCAATGGCAATGGTCATAGCGACGCAGCGGGCGACGCGCGTTTCCCCGGCAATCCGGATCATCCGTTCGACCAGCCCGCCGACGCCGGCGACGACGACCTCGAAGAACTCGGCCCGAAGCTGTACACGCGGCGCGCCGACCTGCGCGGCCGCACGCCGGCGCAGCGCGAGTATCTGAAGCAGATCATCTCGCACGACGTGACCTTCGGCATCGGCCCGGCCGGCACCGGCAAGACCTATCTCGCGGTGGCTTGCGCGGTGGACGCGCTCGAACGCGATCAGGTCAAGCGCATCGTGCTGACCCGTCCGGCTGTCGAAGCGGGCGAGCGTCTCGGCTTTCTGCCGGGCGATCTGGCGCAAAAAGTCGATCCGTATCTGCGTCCTTTGTACGACGCGCTGTACGACCTGCTCGGCTTCGACAAGACCGCCAAGATGTTCGAGCGGCAGATGATCGAAATCGCGCCGCTCGCGTACATGCGCGGCCGCACGCTGAACCACGCGTTCATCATCCTCGACGAGGCGCAGAACACCACGCCCGAGCAGATGAAGATGTTCCTCACGCGGATCGGCTTCGGCTCGAAGGCGGTGGTCACCGGCGACACGACTCAGGTCGACTTGCCGCGCGGCCACAAGAGCGGGCTGATCGAAGCGCAACAGGTGCTGGCCGACGTGCGCGGCATTGCGCTCACGCGCTTTACCAGCGCGGACGTGGTGCGGCATCCGCTGGTCGCGCGAATTGTGGAGGCGTACGATGCGCATTCGCAGAAAACCGCCAGTCCGGCGGATTCACGCTAAGCGCCCGCAGCCGCAACGAACGCACTACAACGAAACCGCATGAGCCGCGCCCCGAAATTGACGTTGAATCTGCAATTCCCCGCCGCCAAGACCTGGCCGGAACACAAGGCGCTGCTGCCGCGCGCCACGGTGGCCGGCTGGATCAAGGCGGCCCTCTTCGCGGACGGCGAACTGACGGTGCGTTTCGTCGATGCCGAAGAAGGCCGCACGCTGAACCGCACCTATCGCGGCAAGGATTATTCGACCAACGTGCTGACCTTCGCGTACGCCGAATCGGAAGACGATCCGGTGACGGGCGACCTGATCCTGTGCTGTCCGGTGGTCGAGAAAGAAGCCGCCGAGCAGGGCAAGCCGCTCATCGCGCACTACGCGCATCTGCTCGTGCACGGCACGCTCCACGCCCAGGGCTACGACCACGAAGTCGAGGAAGAAGCCGAGGAAATGGAAGCGATCGAAACGGAAATCCTCGCCAAGCTCGGTTTTCCCGATCCCTACCAGTAGGCGTCGATCACCCGCACGTCGCAAACGTCCAACCAGTTCAAAACCGATCGTGAGCACCTCTTCCCCCGAAGCCGACACCCGAACGCCCTGCCCGGACTATCCCCCGGCACTCGGCGAATCGCGGCTCCTGACGGACGAGGAACTGCGCGCGTCGCTCGAATGCACGTTGCGCGACTGGGACCGCAAGAGCGACCTGTGGCTGTTCGGCTATGGTTCGCTGATCTGGAATCCCGGCCTGCCCACCGTCGAAGCCACCCGATCGAGGGTCCACGGTTATCACCGCGGGCTCTACCTGTGGTCGCGCGTGAATCGCGGCACGCCCGAGCAGCCGGGTCTCGTGCTGGCGCTCGATCGCGGCGGTTCGTGCACCGGCATCGCATTCCGGCTCGCGGCCGAAGGCTCGATGCCGCATCTCGAAGCACTCTGGCGTCGCGAAATGGCGATGGGTTCATACCGCCCGGCGTGGCTGCCGTGCGTGCTCGCCGACGGCCGGCGCGTCGATGCGCTCGCCTTCGTGATGCGCCGCGACGTGCCGAGCTACACCGGCAAGCTGCGCGACGACGTCGTCAAAACCGTGTTCGGCTGTGCGAGCGGTCGCTACGGCACCACGCTCGACTACGTCAGCCGCACGGTCCATGCGCTGCGTGAGAGCGGCATGCCCGACCGCGCGCTCGAAGCGCTGCTCGAACGGTGTCGCGAGGAGAGGCGCGAAGCAGACTTAAAAGCAGCCCAGAAAGCAGACCGGAAATAACCGTCACGAACGGCGCTTTTTTTCCTGAAAACGCTTTTCCGCGCGTAATCAGTTAGGATTGACCTACGCCCGCCCTCACGGCGGAGCCGCTTCACCCGAGCTTCACTCATCGCCCAGCCGGGCGGGACACGGTCCTGCCATGTGCCTGGTGTATCCTTAATGCTCTGCAACAGCGCGCCCAGTCTTGCCGGGCGCACTACCATGAACGACACGTATCCCAGTCGACGCCAAACCGACAAACCGCAGGAAAAACGCTCACTCCTCGAGCGTCTGACCGATTTCATCTCGCCTGAGCCCGACTCGCGCGCCGAACTTCTGGAAATACTGCAGGACGCGCACGAGCGCAACCTGATCGACGCCGACTCGCTGTCGATGATCGAAGGCGTATTCCAGGTGTCCGAACTGAGCGCGCGCGACATCATGGTGCCGCGTGCGCAAATGGACGCGATCAACATCGCCGACAATCCCGCCGAATTCATCCCTTACGTGCTGGAAAAAGCGCACTCGCGCTATCCGGTCTACGAGGGCAATCGCGACAACATCATCGGCGTGCTGCTGGCCAAAGATCTGCTGCGCTACTACGCCGAAGAAGAGTTCGACGTGCGCGGCATGTTGCGCCCCGCCGTGTTCATCCCCGAATCGAAGCGCCTGAACGTGCTGCTGCATGACTTCCGTGTGAATCGCAATCACCTCGCGGTGGTGGTCGACGAATACGGCGGCGTGGCCGGCCTGATCACGATCGAAGACGTGCTGGAGCAGATCGTCGGCGATATCGAAGACGAATACGATTTCGACGAGGAAAGCGGCAACATCATCGCCTCACCGGACGGACGCTTCCGCGTGCGCGCGCTGACTGAAATCGAACAGTTCAACGAAGCCTTCGGCACCCACTACTCGGACGATGAAGTCGACACGATCGGCGGACTCGTCACGCATCACTTCGGACGGGTGCCGCATCGTGGCGAAAAAGTCCGCCTCGACGATCTGATCTTCGAGATTCTGCGCGGCGACGCCCGCCAGATTCACATGCTGCTGGTGCGCCGCGATCCGCTCGCCGGCCAGCGCGAACGCGAAGCGCAGCACGTGCAGACCTGAGCGGGTCCCGGCCGGTTCTTTCTGCGCTTCTTCAACTCGCTTTTCAACCCGCTTTTCAACCTCTCACGCCGACCGCGCAACAATGGCCGACCCGATGACTTCCCGTTCGCGCCGCGGCGTGAACGCTTCTACCGCCGAGCAAACCCGCAGCCGCACGCTGCCTCGCTGGCACTACCTCGTCGCGCTGGCCGCGGGCGCGGCCAATACCCTCTCGTTCGCGCCGACGCCGCACGGCGGCTGGCTCGAACTCGCGATCTTCGCGTTCTTTTTCGCCTGGCTCACGCGCACCACCGGCTGGAAGAGCGCGGCGCTGACGGGCGGCGCGTTCGGCTTCGGCAATTTCGTGACCGGCGTGTGGTGGCTCTACGTCAGCATGCATTTCTACGGCGGCATGGCCGCGCCGCTCGCCGCCGCGGCCGTCGTGCTGTTCTCGCTGTATCTGGCGGTTTATCCGGCGCTGGCGGCGGGCGTCTGGTCGTTCTGCGCGGGTCACGCGCGCAACGGCGCAGCCGCCGACGACACGCCGTTTTCGCCGACCTGGCATGGCGCGCTGGCGTTCGCGAGCGCGTGGGCGATCGGCGAATGGCTGCGCGGCACGGTATTCACGGGCTTCCCGTGGCTCGCGAGCGGTTACGCTCAAGTGGACGGCCCGTTCGCCGGTTTTGCGCCGGTGGCGGGCGTGTACGGCGTCGGCTGGATGTTGGCGCTGGTGGCCGCGCTAATTGTGCAAGCGGTGCTAGCGTTGCTGTCCTCGCGCAAACCGGACCAGAGCGCCGATGCCAGCCGCAACGGCAACGGCGCGAAACCCGGCGTGGCACGCATCGTCGTGCCGGGCGCGATCGCGCTGGCGCTGGTCGCAGCCGGCCTGCTGCTGCCGCTCGTGCAATGGACCGTGCCGGCCAACGCGCCGCTGACCGTGCGCCTGCTGCAAGGGAACGTCAAACAGGAAATGAAGTTCGAGGAATCCGGCATGCGCGCCGCGATCGATCAGTATCAGCAAATGATCACCTCGAAGCCGGCCGATCTGATCGTCACGCCGGAAACCGCCATACCGGTGCTTGCGCAGCAATTGCCGGCGCCCTTCGCCTCGGCGGTGCGCAGCTTCTCGGACTCGACGGGCAGCGCGATCCTGTTCGGCGCGATCGGGGGCACCATCACGCCGGAAGGCCAGGTGATCGACTATACGAACAGCCTGTTCGGCGTCACGCCCGGCACGCGCGATGTGTACCGCTACGACAAACACCACCTCGTGCCGTTCGGCGAATTCGTGCCGTGGGGCTTCCGCTGGTTCGTCAACCTGATGAGCATTCCGCTCGGCGATTTCTTCCGTGGCGCGCCGGTGCAGAAGCCGTTCATCGTGCACAACCAGCCGGTCGCCGTGGACATCTGCTACGAGGACATTTTCGGCGAAGAGATTGCACGGACCATCCGCGAAAGCGATACGCCGGCCGGCGTGCTGATCAATTCGACCAATCTGGCCTGGTTCGGCGACACGATTGCGCTCGACCAGCATCTGCAGATCGCGCGCATGCGTTCGCTGGAAACCGGCCGTCCGATGCTGCGCGCGACCAACACCGGCATGACGGCCGCGATCGATGCGAACGGCAAGGTGCTCGGACGCCTCACTCCGTACACGATCGGCTCGCTCGACGTCACTGTGCAAGGCACCGCGGGCAGGACGCCTTACATTACGAGCGGCAATAACACCGTGCTGGCGGTTTCCTTGCTGCTGCTGGCGTTTGGCTTTGCGTTCGGCCCCGGCATTACGCGGCGCCGCAACGGCAAGCAATAAGCCGCGATTAAACCGCCTCGATCGCGCGTCGCCAATATGAAAAGCAGCGCGCGTGAATCGAGTCAACAAAAACCGCTGCAATAAAAAACGCGCGCCGCGGATTACCGCGAGCGCGCGTTTTAGTATCCGTCAAACTTTACTGGTTCGAAGCAATACGCTGCTGAATATGCTGCGCACGCGCCGGCGACGCCGGATGCGAACTCAACATGCTCGATTTACCACCGTCCAATGCCGAGAGCTTGTTGAATGCCGTCACCAATCCCGACGGATCGAGATTCTTCTTTTTCTGCACGTCGAACGAATAATCGTCGGCTGCGCTTTCCTGCGTTTGCGAGAATTGCGCGTTAATCAGCTTCTCCGAAAAATCACCGAGCTGCGAACCGGACAGCGCGCCCGCCACGCCACCGGCTGACGACGCCACCGAACGCGCCGCCGAAGTCGCATACGCGACCTGCATCGCCTTCTTCATGTGGCCGAGCGCCACGTGGCCCATTTCATGACCGACCACGCCGCGCACTTCGTTGTCGTTCATCATGTCCATCAGACCGCTGTAGACGCGCACGCAGCCGTTGGCCATGGCCCACGCGTTGACGTCCTTGGTCATGTACACCTTGTAGTTCACCGGCGTGCCGTTGATGTTGTCACCCAGTTGCGCGGCGATCTTGTTCAGGCGCTTCTGGTACTTGCTGTTCGCGGCGGCAATCTTGTTTTCACTGTCCAGCTGCGCGCACGACTTGTCGGTCAGGGCGCGCACGTCGGCGTCGCTCAACGTGGCAGCCTGAGTGGCCATCTGGCCGGACTTGATCAACGCCGACGGATCGACGCTGCTGACATTCGAGCATGCCGCAAATAAAGCACAGGCGGAAGCGGCAATGGCAAAGCGGTACGATTTCATGTGGAAGTCTCTCTGCGATGTTATTAATTCAGCGGCGCGCTTTTAATGCACCGCCTGTTCGCAACGGTTTCATACCGTCGGCAAAAGAAGCCGGATATGTAAATTGCATAAACCTGCATGAACACATTTGCGCCACGCGACAGACAAAAAAATGCGCCTGACGGGCAGGCGCATTTTTACCACAACGTAAGCTTTAATTCATGTTTCTGGAAGCTTTAATGACACAATTTTGCAAACTGCCCGATATTACTGACCACGCTATTCAAAACATCATCACCTCGCGGCCAATTAGCCGCTTATTCAGTCGGCCGGCATCGTATCGATGAACGACTGACGCAGTGAGAGCTTCTGGAAATGTTTGTCCAGATTCGGATACGGTTCGCGCCAGTTCAATTCCGGCATGCGGAAATCCAGATAACCCAATGCGCAACCCATCGCGATATCCGCGAGCGTGTAGTGATTGCCCGCGCACCACGGCTTGCTGCCCAATCCCTGTGCCATTGCGATCAGGGCTTCGTCGATCTTGCGCTGCTGACGCGCGACCCAGGCGTCCACGCGTTGCTCCGGCGCGCGCTGCGTGCCTTCGAGGCGAATCAGCACCGCCGCGTCCAGCACGCCATCGGCGAGCGCTTCCCAGCAGCGCACCTCGACGCGCTCGCGTCCCGACTGCGGAATCAGCTTGCCGACCGGCGACAGCGTATCCACGTATTCACAGATCACCCGCGAGTCGAACACCGCTTCGCCATCTTCCATTACGAGGCACGGCACTTTGCCGAGCGGATTGAAGGTGTGAATGCGGGTGTCCGGTGCCCAGACATTCTCGGGCACCAGTTCGTAGTCGATCTTCTTGTCGGCCAGCACGATCCGCGCTTTACGCACGAAGGGACTGGCGAGCGAACCGATGAGTTTCATCATTACCGTCTGCCTTTTCCTGAATCCGGCGAAAGTATAAGGGCTTGGCGCCGTTCACGAGCGCTCAGAAGCGTCACGCCGACGCTTCGCGAGCCGCACGGGGACTCGCTGTGGACGGATTGCAACAGCGCCGCGCGCGTGTCTGCCGCCACTTTCGCCAGTATCCCGCGCAAAATAACTCCGCGCATGGGCGCTACAATCTCACGATGAACCAGCTGACCGAACCCACCATCGCCATCGACGTCTACCGCACGCGCCGTGAGCGCGTACTCGCCGCGCTGCGGGCAGCGGGTGGCGGCGTCGCCATCGTCCCCACCGCGCCGGAGGCGTTGCGCAATCGGGACGCGGACTATCCCTACCGGCACGACAGCTACTTTTACTACCTGACCGGTTTCACCGAACCCGAAGCGCTGCTTGTGCTCGACGCCAGCGCCGCGCCCGGCGAGCCAGCTTCGGTGCTGTTCTGCCGCGAGAAAAACGTCGAGCGCGAGACGTGGGAAGGCTTCCGCTTCGGCCCGGATGGCGCGCGCGTGGCCTTCGGGTTCGACGCCGCGTTCGCCATCGGCGAAATCGACACGCAATTGCCGCGTTTGCTCGCCGACAAGCCGTCGCTGCATTACGCGCTCGGCGCCTCGGCGCAACTGGACGAACGGGTGCGCGGCTGGCTCGACGCGGTGCGGGCGCAAAGCCGCGGCGGTGTCGCCGCGCCCGCGGCCGCGTGCGATCTCATCCCGTTGCTCGACGAGATGCGGCTCATCAAGGACGATCACGAACTGGCCATCATGCGCCGGGCCGGGCAGATTTCCGCCCAGGCGCATCGCCGCGCCATGGCCGCGTGCCATCCGGGCATGCGCGAGTACGAACTCGAAGCCGAACTGCTCTACACATTCCGCAAGTTCGGCGCGCAGGCGCCGGCTTACACGTCGATCGTCGCGGCCGGCGCGAACGCCTGCGTGCTGCACTACCCAGCCGGCAACGCGATTGCTCAGGACGGCGACCTGATCCTGATCGACGCGGCCTGCGAACTCGACGGCTACGCCTCCGACATCACCCGCACCTTCCCCGCGAGCGGCCGCTTCACGCCGGCGCAGCGCGAGCTGTACGACATCGTGCTGGCCGCGCAGCAGGCCGCGATTGACGCCACCCGCGCCGGCGCCACCTTCGACGACCCGCACCAGGCCGCCGTGCGCGTGCTGTCGCAGGGCTTGCTCGACACCGGCATCATCGACCGCGCGAAATTCGCCACGGTCGACGACGTAATCGCCGAACGTGCCTACGCGCCCTTCTATATGCACCGCACGGGCCACTGGCTCGGCATGGACGTGCACGACGTCGGCGACTACCGCGAACGCGGCGCGCCGCGCGACGAAGCGGGCGCGCTGCCGTGGCGCACGCTGCAGGCGTCGATGACGCTGACCATCGAGCCCGGCCTGTATATCCGGCCGACCGAAGGCGTGCCCGAGCGCTACTGGAACATCGGCATCCGCATCGAGGACGACGCGATTGTCACGCCGACCGGTTGCGAACTGATGACGCGCGACGTGCCGGTCGCCGCCGACGAGATCGAGGCGCTGATGCAGGAAGCCCGCGCGGCCCACGAAGCAGCGAAGTAACTCGCAAGGAAGTAACACGTAATGAACGACGTTTCCCAGTCGACGGTGATCCTGAAGCCCGCCAAGGCCGGCCAACCCTTCGATTTCGACGTGACGATTGTCGGCGCCGGTCCGGTCGGGCTGGCGCTGGCCGGCTGGCTGGCGCGCCGCAGCGCGACGCGGGCGCTGAAGATCGCGCTCGTCGACGCGCGCGAGCCGGAAGATTCGATCGCCGATCCGCGCGCCATCGCCGTGTCTCATGGCAGCAGGATGATCCTGGAACCGCTGCGCTGGCCCGCCGACGCCACCGCGATCCACCGCATTCACGTCTCGCAGCGCGGCCACTTCGGCCGCACGCTGATCGATCACGGCGAGCACGGACTGCCGGCGCTCGGCTACGTGCTGCGCTACGGCTCGATCGTGCATGGCCTCGCCGAGGCGGTGCACGCGACTTCGGTGCACTGGTTCCGCTCCACCTCCGCCGCGGCGCCGACGCAGGAACTCGACGGCGTCACGCTGCCGATCGAAACCGCGGGCGTCACGCGTCAGTTGCGCACACGCATTCTGGTGAATGCCGAAGGCGGTCTGTTCGGTGATCAGAAGTCGTCAGGTCGAGTCGCGGGCAAACGCGCCGCCAAAGGCGCCAGCACGAGTGCGGACAGGCAAGTCGGCCATGGTGCCGCCGACGATGGCAACGCCCCCAGCCAAGCCGCCGACAGCGCGGCGAAAAGCGCTGATCGGCAAGCCGGCCGGGACGGCGAGGCCGCACGGCGCGCCGGCGGAGGCGTCGCCGAACCCGGCACGCGCGACTATGGACAGACCGCACTCGTCGGCACGGTGACTGTATCCGCACCGCAACCGCACGTGGCGTGGGAGCGCTTCACGTCGCAAGGCCCGATCGCATTGCTACCGATGGGCGGCGTGCGCGGCGCCGACTACGCGCTGGTCTGGTGCTGCGCGCCCGAGGAAGCCGCGCGCCGCGCGCAACTTTCCGACGAAGACTTCCTGCGCGAACTCGGCGCCGCGTTCGGCGACCGCATGGGCCGCTTTACGCACATCAAGGGACGCGCGTCGTTCCCGTTGGGACTGAACGCCGTGGAAACGCTCGTGAATGGCCACGTCGTCGCGATCGGCAACGCGGCGCAGACGCTGCATCCGGTGGCGGGTCAGGGCCTGAACCTGGGTCTGCGCGACGCCCACGCGCTCGCCGACGCCTTGTCGGCGGAAGGTCCGACCCCGCTCGCGCTAGCCACTTTCGCGCAACGCCGCGCGCTCGACCGGCGCATGACGATCGGTGCCACCGACACGCTCGCACGCCTTTTCACTATCGACTTCGCGCCGCTCGCGATCATGCGCGGCCTCGCCCTCACCGCGCTCGAATTCCTGCCGCCCGTAAAAACCGCGCTGGCACGGCAAATGATGTTCGGACAGCGCCGCTAGGCGCGCCGCCCGCTCGCGCCGCACGGAGTTTTTGCCTCACGCGAAAGGTGCCTCGCGAGCAGCGCCGGTTCTATGAATCGGCGCACTTTCATAGAAGATTTAATGGGTTACGACAGGCACATGTCGGGTGCCGGCTATCCGTTAACGCTAAAATAGCGGTTTTCTCTCGCATTTCGCCAACGCTCCGATTGACAGAAATTGACCAATCGGCCGCGCGCGCGTCCACCGCGTCCCACGTTATGCCTACTCTCGGCTCCCACAATCTGCGTAATAACCTGTTCGTCGCGCCCATGGCCGGCGTGACCGACCGGCCGTTCCGGCAACTGTGCAAACGGCTGGGCGCGGGCTATGCGGTGTCGGAAATGGTCGCCTCGAACGCGCAGTTGTGGAAAAGCGAGAAGACCATGCGCCGCGCCAATCACGCGGGCGAGGTCGAGCCGATCGCCGTTCAGATCGCCGGCGCCGATCCGGCCATGATGGCCGAAGCGGCCCGCTACAACGTGGCGAACGGCGCGCAGATCATCGACATCAACATGGGCTGCCCGGCCAAGAAGGTGTGCAACGTGGCGGCGGGTTCAGCCCTGTTGCAGAACGAGCCGCTGGTGCAGCGCATCGTCGAGGCGGTGGTGGGCGCGGTCGGCGTCGGGCCCGACGCGGTGCCCGTCACGCTGAAGATCCGCACGGGCTGGGATCGCGAGAACAAGAATGCGCTGAACGTCGCGCGTCTGGCCGAATCGGCCGGCATTTCGATGCTGACCGTGCACGGCCGCACGCGCGCCGACCTGTATCACGGCGACGCAGAATACGAGACCATCGCCGCGGTGAAAGCGGCGGTGCGCATTCCGGTGGTCGCCAACGGCGACATTACGTCGCCGCAAAAAGCACGCGAGGTGTTGGCCGCCACCGGCGCCGACGCCATCATGATCGGCCGCGCGGCGCAGGGGCGCCCGTGGCTGTTCCGCGAGATCGAGCATTTCCTGCAAACGGGCGAGTTGCTGCCGCCGCCGCGCATCGACGAAATCCAGCAGGTGATGAACGAGCATCTGGAAGACCACTACGCTTTCTACGGCGAATTTACGGGTGTCCGCACTGCGCGTAAGCACATCGGCTGGTACACTCGCGGCCTTTCTGGCGCCAACGTGTTCCGGCATCGCATGAATACGCTGGACACCACGCGCGAACAACTCCTCGCCGTCAACGAGTTCTTCGACGCACAAAAGGCGATCTCCGACCGCCTCGTCTACGTCGACGAAACGCTCAACAATAACGGCGAGCCGGACCATACCGACCGACTAGCAGCATGAGCAAGAACAATATCGAACAATCTGTCCGCGACAGCCTGGGGATGTATTTCCAGGATCTCGACGGCTCCAATCCGCACGACGTCTACGACATGGTGATTTCCTGCGTAGAAAAACCTCTGCTCGAAGTGGTGCTCGAGCAGGCCGGCGGCAATCAGTCGCTGGCCGCCGAGTATCTCGGCATCAACCGCAATACGCTGCGCAAGAAGCTGCAACAGCACGGTTTGCTGTAACCCGTTGTAATTCGTTGTAGTTTCAGGCGCCCTGCCACGTTTCCCTTCGGCTTTTCGTCTTCATCATGATCAAGCAAGCGCTCATCTCCGTTTCCGACAAGTCCGGCATCGTCGACTTCGCCAAGTCGCTGTCGGACCTCGGCGTCAAGATCCTGTCGACCGGCGGCACCGCGAAACTGCTCGCGGACGCGGGTCTCTCCGTCACCGAAGTCGCCGATTACACGGGCTTCCCGGAAATGCTGGACGGGCGCGTGAAAACGCTGCATCCGAAGGTGCACGGCGGCATTCTCGCGCGCCGCGACCTGCCGGAACACATGGCGTCGCTTGAAAAGCACGACATTCCGACCATCGATCTGCTGGTCGTGAATCTGTACCCGTTCGTGCAGACCGTGTCGAAGGAAGAATGCTCGCTGGAAGACGCGATCGAGAACATCGACATTGGCGGGCCGACCATGCTGCGTTCGGCCGCGAAGAATCATCGCGACGTGACGGTGGTGGTCGATCCGGCCGACTACGCGGTCGTGCTCGACGAAATGCGCGCGAACAGCAATGCCGTGTCGTACAAGACGAACTTCCGCCTCGCCACCAAGGTGTTCGCGCACACCGCGCAATACGACGGCGCGATCACGAACTACCTGACGAGCCTGACCGACGAACTGCAGCACGCGTCGCGCAACGCTTATCCGGCGACGTTCAACCTGGCATTCGACAAGGTGCAGGATCTGCGCTACGGCGAAAACCCGCATCAGAGCGCCGCGTTCTACCGCGATCTGAGCGTGCCGGCCGGCGCACTGGCGAACTACAACCAGTTGCAAGGCAAGGAACTGTCGTACAACAACATCGCAGATTCCGATGCGGCGTGGGAATGCGTGAAAACCTTCGACGTGCCGGCCTGCGTGATCGTCAAGCACGCGAATCCGTGCGGCGTGGCAGTCGGGGCGGACGCCAACGAAGCGTACGCGAAGGCGTTCCAGACCGACCCGACCTCGGCGTTCGGCGGCATCATCGCGTTCAACCGCGAAGTGGACGAAGCAGCGGCGCAAGCCGTGGCCAAGCAGTTCGTTGAAGTGCTGATCGCGCCGTCGTTCAGCGCCGAAGCGCGCAAGGTGTTCGCGGCGAAGCAGAATGTGCGTCTGCTGGAAATCGCGCTGGGCGAAGGCCACAACGCATTTGATCTGAAGCGCGTGGGCGGCGGCCTGCTGGTGCAGTCGCTCGACTCGAAGAACGTGCAGCCGCGCGAATTGCGCGTGGTCACGAAGCGTCATCCAACGCCGAAGGAAATGAACGATCTGCTGTTCGCGTGGCGCGTGGCGAAGTACGTGAAGTCGAACGCCATCGTGTTCTGCGGCAACGGCATGACGCTCGGCGTAGGCGCGGGTCAGATGAGTCGCGTGGACTCGGCACGCATCGCCAGCATCAAGGCGCAGAACGCCGGTTTGACTCTGGCCGGTTCGGCAGTGGCGTCGGACGCGTTCTTTCCGTTCCGCGATGGCCTCGACGTGGTGGTGGCGGCAGGCGCGACTTGCGTGATTCAGCCGGGCGGTTCGATGCGCGATGATGAAGTGGTCAGCGCGGCGGATGAGCACAATATCGCGATGGTGCTGACTGGGGTGCGGCACTTCCGGCATTGATTTGGGGTTTGGGTTTCAATAGCGGCGTCGGTTTCCTGGTGAAACCGGGTTGCTGGTGAGATTTGAGATTTAGAGAAACGGCCTGGCGGAATTTTCCGTCGGGCCGTTTTCTTTGGTGCGGCGCTTGTTCCGCGTGTGCCGTTCGTGCCGTTCGTGCCGTTCGTGCCAGCTGTGCAGCTTGTGCCGGTCGTGCCGTGCCCACGCCACGCTTTACGCGCCGCTCAGTCGTCCGGTTCCTTTCTCGCGTAGCCACCGCTCACGTCCGCGTGCTGGCTGATATAAGTGCTGAGCCCCTGCCCACGTCGCGCAAGACGCTTGAGCGCGGCGACATGCTGTGCGCCGACGCTCGCCTCGGTGTACCAATACACCACGCCGTGCCTGAAGCGGACCGCGACAAAATCGTCGCCGATTTCATAAGCCTCGACGCCTGAGTCGCCGCTGAGATTCCGATAGCGCTCCATGTGTGGTTGCCTCCTGCAGCACACGCAGCAGTTTTTATTCCGCTGACAGCGCCGCGCGCCGACCGCCACGCGGCACGTGTGTTGTAGTATCGCAAGCACCTGGTTTTTACCGCATTTGCGGCACCTCATGAGAATTCTCGGCATCGACCCCGGCCTGCGTGTGACCGGCTTCGGCGTGATCGACCAAAGCGGCCACACGCTCAGCTATGTCGCGAGCGGCGTCATCAAAACCGCCGACGCCGATCTGCCGTCGCGCCTCGGCACCATCTTCGAAGGCATCTCCACATTGATCCGCCAGCATTCGCCGGATCAGTCGGCGATTGAAAAAGTGTTCGTCAACGTCAACCCGCAATCCACCTTGCTGCTCGGCCAGGCACGCGGGGCGGCAATTTGCGGACTGGTCGCGGGCGGCGTGCCGGTCGCCGAATATACAGCCCTGCAATTGAAGCAAGCCGTGGTGGGTTACGGCCGCGCAACCAAGGAGCAGATGCAGCAGATGGTGGTGCGCCTGCTCAATCTCTCCGGCGTACCCAGCACCGACGCCGCCGACGCGCTCGGTATGGCGATCTGCCACGCGCACGGCGGCACGACGCTGAGTACGTTGGGCGGCATCGCGCCTTCGCTGGCGAAGAAGGGGCTGCGCGTGAGGCGCGGACGGTTGGTCGGATAGCGTGGCAAACGCGGCCCGCTGGCCGCCTTTGTGCCGCGCATGCGTGGCTCACGGCTCACGGCTCACGGCTCACGGCTCACGGCTCACGGCTCACGGCTCACGGCTCACGCAAGATGGTATGCAACGGCGCAGCCGCCTCAATCAATTCCGACTAGCCAGCGCAAGCCGGCAGGCCAATCCCGCGAACACCGTCCCCAGCAGATACTGCGGCAGCCGCGACGGCCGCTGCCCCGCCGACAGCTTGCGGCTCAGCTTGCTCGCCATCAGGATCACCGCGCCATTCACGCAGAAGCCGATCAGGTTCAACACGGTGGCCAGCACCATGATCTGCAACGCGACCGACCCCGCTTCGGGCCGCACGAATTGCGGAAACAGCGCGAGCACGAACAGCGCGACTTTCGGATTCAGCAGATTGGTGAAGAGGCCCTGGCGAAAAATGCGGCCAACCGGATAACGGCTCATCGACGCATTCGGCGCGAGCACCGTGCCTTGCGCGCGGAATGTTTTCCAGGCGAGATAGAGCAGATACGCGGCGCCGGCGAAACGCACCACATCGTATGCCATGGGCACGGCCAGAAAGAGCTGCGACAACCCGAACGCCGCGGCCAACGCATGACAATACGTGCCGACCAGAATGCCCGCCAGCGACGCAAAGCCCGCGGAACGCCCCTGGCTCACACTGCGCGAGGCAATCAGCAACATGTCGGGGCCGGGCGTGGCGGTCAACGCGAGACACGCGCCGGCAAACAGCGCGAGAGTGGTGAGGCTCAGCATGAAAGCTCCTTCTGGGTGAGTGGGATGAGAACCGCCAAAAGGGATCTCAGTCTATGGGGCGGCCTCGCGCGGGTCAACCGCGATTACGCGTAACTCGCGGGCCACTCGTCACTCATTTGCTGCGCTACACTCGCCCTTTCTCTCAGGATTGAATTCGCCATGATCGGTCGCATTGCCGGCGTTCTGCTGGAAAAAAACCCGCCGCATCTGCTCGTCGACTGCAACGGCGTCGGTTACGAAGTCGATGTGCCGATGAGCACGTTCTACAACCTGCCCTCCACCGGCGAACGCGTCGTGTTGCTCACGCAGATGATCGTGCGTGAAGACGCGCACCTGCTATACGGCTTCGGCACCGCCGAGGAACGCTCGACCTTCCGCGAACTGCTGAAAATTTCCGGCATCGGCGCGCGCATGGCGTTGGCGGTGCTGTCGGGCATGAGCGTGCACGAACTGGCGCAAACCGTCACGATGCAGGACGCGGCGCGTTTGACGCGCGTGCCGGGCATCGGCAAGAAGACGGCGGAGCGCCTGCTCCTCGAACTGAAGGGCAAGATCGGCGCCGATCTGGGCGCGATGGCGGGCGCGGCGTCGGCATCCGACCACGCCTCCGACATCCTGAACGCACTGCTCGCATTGGGTTACTCCGAAAAAGAAGCGTTGGCCGCCGTCAAAAACGTGCCGGCCGGAACCGGCGTTTCCGAGGGCATCAAGCTCGCGTTGAAAGCGCTGTCCAAGGGCTGACGCTCGCCCCTCGTTTCGACGTGCATGCGATGGCTGAAGCTTCGCACACGGCTGCGAGCCGCGCACCCTGGCCATTCGGCCGAGTTTCGCGGCGGGCGGCTCGCGGTACAATGAACGCATGATCGAAACCGACAAACTCGCCGCCGAGCGCATCATCGCGGCCACGCCCGTCTCGCCGAACGAAGAAGCGTTCGAGCGCGCGTTGCGTCCGCGCCAGCTCGAAGAATATGTCGGGCAGGAAAAAGTGCGCGGCCAGCTGGAAATCTTTATCGAGGCCGCCAAGCGCCGTTCCGAATCGCTCGACCATGTCTTGCTGTTCGGGCCGCCAGGCCTCGGCAAGACCACGCTCGCGCACATCATCGCGCGGGAAATGGGTGTCAATCTGCGGCAAACGTCCGGACCGGTGCTCGAGCGCGCCGGCGACCTCGCCGCGCTGCTCACCAATCTCGAAGCCAACGACGTGCTGTTCATCGACGAAATCCACCGTCTCTCGCCGGTCGTCGAAGAAATTCTGTACCCGGCGTTGGAGGATTATCAGATCGACATCATGATCGGCGAAGGTCCGGCCGCGCGTAGCGTGAAGCTGGACCTGCAACCGTTCACGCTGGTCGGCGCGACCACGCGCGCGGGCATGCTGACCAACCCGTTGCGCGACCGCTTCGGCATCGTCGCGCGGCTCGAGTTTTATAACGCCGAGGAACTGGCGCGCATCGTCACGCGTTCGGCGTCGCTGCTCCATGCGCAGATCCATCCGGACGGCGCGTTCGAGATCGCCAAGCGCGCGCGCGGCACGCCGCGGATTGCGAACCGCTTGCTGCGGCGCGTGCGCGATTTCGCCGAAGTGAAGGCCGACGGCAACATCACCGCGCAAGTGGCCGACGCCGCGCTCAAGATGCTCGACGTGGATGCGGTCGGCTTCGACCTGATGGACCGCAAGCTGCTCGAGGCGATCCTGCACAAGTTCGACGGCGGCCCGGTCGGCGTCGACAATCTGGCCGCGGCGATCGGCGAAGAACGCGACACGATTGAAGACGTGCTTGAGCCTTATTTGATCCAGCAAGGCTTCCTGCAACGCACGCCGCGCGGCCGCGTCGCCACGATGCTGACGTACCGGCATTTCGGCCTCGCCGCGCCCGACTCGTCGAGCGGCCTGCCCGGTCTGTGGGATTCGGCCGCGACCTGATCCGAACCACGTCGCGCGAGACCGAATCAGGATGTCCGACCAAACCAGGCAACCCAACTCTTCCAGCAGTCTCTTGCAGCTTCTCACCCGCAGGCTTCGCTCAAAGCTGGCCGCCGGGGTCACGCATCTGACAAGCGGCAGCGGTCCCACGCTCGACTACCTGTCGCCTCCGGGCGACCCCGGCCTGTTCGGGCCGGACTCGGAGTGCTGGAAAGTCCACGCCGATTTCACGTCGATGATGACGGGCGGCATCAGCGCGCTATTGCTGCAAGCGTTGCATCCGCTGGCGCTCGCCGGCGTGTGGGACCATTCGACGTTTCGCACCGACATTCTCGGCCGCCTGCGCCGCACCGCGACTTTCATCGCGGGCACGACGTACGGCAGCCGGCACGACGCGCTAGCGCTGGTCGAACGTGTGAAGCGCATTCATCTCGGTGTCAGCGGCGTCGCGCCTGACGGCCAGCCCTATCGCGCGAGCGAACCCGCGCTGTTGACGTGGGTGCATGTCGCCGAAGTGTCGAGCTTCATGACCGCGCACTTGCGCTATGTGAATCCGTCGCTGCCCGTTGCCGCGCAGGATCAGTATTTCGCGGAGACCGCGCGCATTGCCGAGATGCTCGGCGCGTCGGACATTCCGCGCTCGCGAGCCGAGATCGACGCTTACCTGCTCGCGATGCAGCCCGGGCTTGTGGCCAGCGAACGCACGCGCGAAGTCGTGAGGGTTCTGATGACAGCGCCCGCCCCGAGCGTTTCGATGCGACCGGCCGGCGTGTTGATGTTCAACGCCGGCGTCGATCTGCTGCCCGATTGGGCACAGGCAATGTTGGGATTTCAGCGCTACGCGGCGCTTCGCCGTGCGATGGCGAGGCCGGGTGTGCGGTTGGTGGCGCCTGTCATTCGTTGGGCGCTGGTGAATGGTGTGTCGAAACGGGCGCGGCGCCGTGTGGCTGCAGGTGTACGCGAGCCGGAGTAACGCGAGCGACGGCGCTCGTACGCGCGCAAGCCGCCCAATCAAACGTCAGTTATTCGAGCCGCGCGAGTATGCGTGCAAACCGCCGCGTCAGTCGTCAGGGACGAGAACCGCTCAGGGCTCGTACACAAACTGTCACGCCAAACGCCGGCGGCGCGAATGTGCGCGACCGTTCCGGGTCAGACACGCAAACTCGTGCCGTCCTGTAGGCCCGCCAATCAACGCCCCGGCTCCGGCACCTTCTTGAAACTATCATCCGCACTCGGCGCATCGAGATGCGAAACATCCGCCCACGACACGATCGTCGCCTTGCCATTGTCGAAATCCACCGTGTTCACGCTCGTGTTCAGCAGCGGATAGTCACGCGGCGCATCGAGCGGCAAGCCACAGGCAAAACGTCGCACGCAATCAAGCACGCCGCCGTGCGCGACGCAGGCAATCCGTCCACCGGGATGCGCGGCGACCAGCGGTTCGATCGCGTGCAGCACGCGATGGTAGAGCGTGCGTTGCGACTCGCCCTCCGGCGGCGCGAAGCCCGCGTCACGCGTTTGCCAGTGCGCGTATTCGTCGGGGAAACGCAGGGCGATCTCGTCGCTGTCGTGGCCCTGGAACGCTCCGTATGAACGCTCGCGCAGGCCTTCGCGCAACTGCAGCGGCAAGCCGAGCGCATCGGCGATCGGCTGGGCGGTTTGCTGCGCGCGTTGCAGATCGCTCGAATAGATCGCGTCGAGCCGTGCGCCCTGCTTCGCCTCGTCGGCCATGCGGCGCGCAAGGCGCTGCGCCTGAGCCAGCCCTGACGTGGCGAGCGGAATGTCGATGTGACCTTGAATGCGCTTGATGCGGTTCCAGTCGGTCTCGCCGTGTCGGATGAACAGAATCTGCGTCGTCATGGAATGAAAGTGGGCGCCATTAGCCGGTTATGCCGAGCCGCTATTGTCGCAAAAGCGGCTGGAGGATGGATGCGCGCACCACGGCGCGCATTGAAGGACAAAATTCAGGCGTTCGTTTGCAGCCAGAACGTGACCGGCCCGTCGTTGACGAGCGACACCTGCATGTCCGCGCCGAATTCGCCGGTCTCGACGATCGAATGCTTCGCCCGCGCGGCCGCGACGAAGTAATCGAAGAGGCGCTTGCCTTCATCGGGCGGCGCGGCCGGCGTAAAGCTCGGACGCAGGCCGCTGTTGGTGTCCGCGGCCAGCGTGAACTGCGACACGAGCAGCAAACCGCCCGCGCGGCCGGCGCCGTCGAGATTTTGCACGGAGAGATTCATCTTGCCGGCGGCATCGCTGAAGACGCGATAGCCGAGCACCTTGGCGAGCAACCGGTCGGCGGCCGCCTCGGTGTCGCCGCGTTCGGCGCAGACGAGCGCGAGCAGGCCCGCTTCGATCGCGCCGGTTACGCGGTCCGCCACGCGCACTTCCGCGCGCCGCACGCGCTGGATCAGCGCGATCATCGGCGTGACTCCGGTTGCGACGTGCGGCGCATCAGGCCGTCAACGTGACGCGCGCAAAACGGCGCTTGCCGACCTGCACGACGTATTCGCCGGCCTCGACTTTCAGGCCCTTGTCGGCCACGGTCGCGCCATCGATCTTCACGCCACCCTGCTCGATGTTGCGCAGCGCTTCGCTGGTCGACGGCACGAGGTTGGCCTGCTTGAGCAACTGGCCGATCGCGAGCGGTGCACCCGCAAGCGTCACAGCCGGGATATCGTCCGGCACGCCGCCCTTCGCGCGATGGTTGAAGTCATCCAGCGCGCGCTCGGCATCGGCTTGCGAGTGGAAGCGCGCGACGATTTCCTGGCCGAGCATCACCTTGAAATCGCGCGGATTGCGGCCCGCTTCGATTTCCTTCTTGAAGCCCGCGATTTCGTCCATCGGACGGAACGACAGCAGTTCGAAGTAACGCCACATCAGCACGTCGGAAATGCTCATCAGCTTGCCGAACATGTCGGTCGGCTTTTCGCTGATGCCGATGTAGTTGTTCTTCGACTTCGACATCTTCTCGACGCCGTCCAGCCCTTCGAGCAGCGGCATCGTCAAAATGCACTGCTGTTCCTGGCCGTATTGCTTCTGCAGCTCGCGGCCCACCAGCAGGTTGAACTTCTGGTCCGTACCGCCGAGTTCGAGGTCCGCGTTCAGTGCGACGGAGTCGTAGCCCTGCATCAGCGGATACAGGAACTCGTGAATCGAGATCGGCACGCCGCCCTGAAAACGCTTGGTGAAATCTTCGCGCTCGAGAATCCGCGCCACCGTGTAGCGCGACGCGAGCTTGATCATGCCGTCGGCGCCGAGCGGCATCGACCATTCGCTGTTGTAGCGGATCTCGGTCTTGTCGCGATCGAGCACGAGCGCGGCCTGCTCGAAATACGTCTTCGCGTTCGATTCGATCTGTTCGCGCGTGAGCGGTGGCCGGGTGGCGTTACGGCCCGACGGATCGCCGATCAGCGACGTGAAATCGCCGATCAAAAAGATCACGGTGTGGCCGAGATCCTGCAACTGGCGCATCTTGTTCAACACGACCGTATGGCCGATGTGGATGTCCGGTGCAGTCGGATCGAGCCCGAGCTTGATGCGCAGCGGCTTGCCAGTCGCCGCGCTCCTCGCGAGTTTTTGCGCGAATTCGTCTTCGATCAGCAGTTCGTCGACACCGCGTTTGGTGACCGCGAGGGCGTGACGGACTTCGTCGGTGATCGGGAAGGCGGGGCTGGGCTTAGTGGACTCGGTGCTCATGCTGGAAACGTGAAGTCGCGAAAAAAGGAGATTGTCCCATAGATGCGCGCCGCCGCGCCCACTGACGCAGCCGCAAGCGCCCCGCCGACGCGCGATTTCCGCGTTCGGCGGCCCGCAGCCGGCGTCGCGACGCTTTATATTCGACCGCGCTTCGCCCGATAATCTGCTACAACGGATCGCAACGAACCATCGAGAGGAGCAGCAACGTGGCGCAAGA
This sequence comes from Paraburkholderia sp. NPDC080076, assembly GCF_050281145.1. Taxonomy (NCBI): domain Bacteria; kingdom Pseudomonadati; phylum Pseudomonadota; class Betaproteobacteria; order Burkholderiales; family Burkholderiaceae; genus Paraburkholderia; species Paraburkholderia sp. NPDC080076. The sequence goes on from NZ_JBNNWQ010000004.1 coordinate 962,464, forward strand.
CCCCGCAGACGGCGTCTACTTTGGATTGATGTCCGGCACCAGCATGGACGGCGTGGATGGCGTGGCCGTCAAGTTCGCGCAAGGGAAGCCACCGGTAGTGCTGGCCGAGGCGTTTGTCGGCTTTGCCGCGGGCCTGCGCGACGCATTGTTCGCGCTCCAGCAACCCGGCGACAACGAGATCGAGCGCGAGGCGCTGGCCGCCAACGCGCTCGCCACGCGTTACGCGGTGTGCTGCCATGAACTGCTGCACGGCAGCCGCGTGCCCGCCGCTGAAGTGCGTGCGATCGGCGTGCATGGGCAGACGGTGCGACATCGGCCGGAAAAGGGTTATACGCGGCAGATCAACAACCCGGCGCTGCTCGCGGAAATGATGCATATCGACGTAATCGCCGATTTCCGCAGCCGCGACGTCGCGGCCGGCGGCCAGGGCGCACCGCTCGTGCCGGCTTTTCACGCCACGGTGTTCGGCGCGAAGAACGAAACGCGGGTGGTCTGCAATCTCGGCGGGATCAGCAATATCACGATCCTGAACGCAACCGGCAGCGTGCGCGGCTTCGACTGCGGGCCGGCCAACGCGCTCCTCGACGAATGGGCGCAGCGCCATCTCGGCAAACCCTTCGACGAGAACGGCCATTTCGCGGCGGGCGGCCAGGTGGATCGCACGCTGCTGAACGCCTTGCTCGATGAGCCCTTTTTCGCCCAACAGCCGCCGAAGAGCACTGGCCGCGACCTGTTCAATGCGGAATGGCTCGACGCGAAGCTACAGCCGTTCGCCGGGCTCGACCCCGCCGACGTGCAAGCGACGCTGGTCGCGCTCACCGCGGTGACAGTCGCGCGCGAAATCGAGCGGCACGCGTCGGATGCGAGAGCGGTCTATGTCTGCGGCGGCGGCGCGCGTAATCCGGAGATTCTGAAGGCGCTGCAGCAGGCACTGGAGGAGAGCGGCGTCAGCGGCGTTCCCGTGATGACGACCGATGCGCTCGGCGTGCCGCCGAGCCAGGTCGAGCCGCTGGCGTTCGCCTGGCTTGCAATGCGCTGCGTGGCGCGTCTGCCGGGCAATCTGCCCGCGGTCACGGGCGCGTCGGCCGAGCGCGTGCTCGGGGCGATCTATCCGCGCTGATCACCTTAGGAGATCCAAGGCGCAGGCAATAAAAAACGGGGCCGAAGCCCCGTTTTTCACATGCTTTCGCTCAACCGGCCATCACACCGAGAACGACGAGCCGCAACCACAGGTGGTCGTGGCATTCGGGTTCTTGATGACGAACTGCGCGCCGTTGATGTCGTCCTTGTAATCGATCTCAGCGCCCACCAGATACTGGTAGCTCATCGAATCGATCAGCAGCTGGACGCCGCTCTTGTTCATGACGGTGTCGTCTTCGTTGACGGCTTCGTCGAAGGTAAAACCGTACTGAAAGCCCGAGCAGCCGCCGCCCTGCACGAAAACGCGCAGTTTGAGGTCCGCATTGCCTTCTTCTTCGATCAGTTGCTTGACCTTGTCAGCCGCTGCGTCGGTAAAAACGAAGGGGGCGGGCATCTCGGTCACGGGTGTATCGGTGACTGCGTTCATTCGAACTCTCCAAAAAGCTTCTAACCGCTATTGTAGGGCTGATCTCGATATCGTGCTGAAGCCCACAAAATCAATGGGTTCTTCCTGAAAATCGATGGACGGCGCGTTCTGCCGCCACCAGCCCGGCTGAGCGGGATATCTCGCCGCTTTGACGACGAGTTCGTTGCGGCAACACTGAACCGCACCGAGGCGCGAACCCATGAAAAAAGCCGCCTTCGCGAAAGCGTTGGCGGCTTTTGCAGCGCTCCGGCCCGAAAGCCGGCTCGCACCCGAAGCGATTAACGCTTCGAGAATTGCTTCCTGCGACGTGCCTTGTGGAAGCCGACCTTCTTACGTTCGACTTCACGAGCGTCACGCGTAACGAAGCCGGCCTTCGACAGTTCCGGCTTCAGCGTCGCGTCGTAGTCCATCAGCGCGCGGGTGATGCCGTGGCGAACCGCACCGGCTTGACCCGTTTCACCGCCACCCGTCACGTTGACTTTGATGTCGAACGTGACGCCGTGGTTCGTGAGTTCCAGCGGCTGACGCACGATCATCAGCGACGTTTCGCGCGAGAAGTAATCGGCGATAGGCTTGCCGTTCACAACGATATCGCCCTTGCCTGCCTTGATGAAGACGCGTGCGACGGCGCTCTTGCGGCGGCCCGTGCCGTAATTCCAGTTACCGATCATGTGGGCTCCCCTTAGATCTCGAGCGCTTTCGGCTGTTGCGCCGAATGCGGATGCGTTGCTTCAGCGTAGACCTTCAGCTTCTTGATCATCGCGTAGCCGAGCGGGCCCTTCGGCAGCATGCCCTTGACCGCTTTCTCGAGCGCACGGCCCGGGAAGCGTTCTTGCATCTTGCCGAACGTCGTTTCATAGATACCGCCCGGGTAGCCCGAGTGGCGATAGTACTTCTTGTCAGTAGCCTTGTTGCCCGTGACCTTCAGCTTGCCCGCGTTGATAACGATGATGAAATCACCGGTGTCGACGTGCGGAGTGAATTCAGGCTTGTGCTTGCCGCGAAGACGGTGTGCCACTTCGCTGGCGACACGCCCGAGAACCTTATCCGTCGCGTCAATCACGTACCATTCACGCGTAACCTCATGGGCTTTTGCGGAAAACGTCTTCATGATCGATCCAAAAAAATTGCTGCGCCCAATGTGTTTTTTCCTGCTTGTAGTGTGCGCATCGAGGCGCGTGCAGGCTCTCCCTGGTTCTTCCTCCGCGGGCGCGGATGCGGAAAAGCCCTGAATTATAAAGGAATTTGCTACGGCAAGTCAAAACGTACGGGGAGCTGCGCGAGATTTCGCGGCAATTCGGCAGTCGGGAGCGTGATCTGGCGGTCTTTCGCACGTGAATCGGCGGGGCGCTGGCGGAGCGCGGCCGAAAAAAAACCCGAACGAGCGGTTCGGGTTTAATCCACCAAAGGAGGAGGTGGAGGAGACAAAACGGATTATATGAGTCCACCTTGTGCGACGCAAGAACATTTGCATTGCGAAATGAGATTTCACAATGTGACATTTGCATTTTCCAGTTTGAGAATGACAAATCTTCTTTTTAATCAAAGAGTAAAGCTTGCAGTAGCGGCCGCACGCCAAGCCATCGCCTAGAGTAAAACCCCTAAATCCGTCAGGGCATTCCCGAATCGGCTGAACATGCCGCAGCGCAACACGCAAGCCGACATTACGCATAACTTGCGGCAAAAGTCGCCTCGGGCGGACACTCAAACACCGGGCTACAATGCCGTCTCGATATGGCAAAGCGCGGTGGAGCACAGCATGGAATGCAAAGTGAGCTGGATGGGGCAAGACGGGATGGCGTTCGCAGCCGAGACGGGCAGCGGCCATCTGGTGGCAATGGACGGCGCGCCTGAAGGCGGCGGCCGCAACCTCGCGCCGCGCCCGATGGAAATGGTTTTGCTCGGCACGGGCGGGTGCACCGCCTACGACGTCGTGATGATCCTGAAGAAAAGCCGTCAGGAAATCAGCGATTGCTCGGTGACGCTGAAGGCCGAACGCGCCAGCGAAGATCCGAAAGTGTTCACCAAGATCCACTTTCACTTCACCGTGACGGGCAAGAATCTGAACCCGGCCACCGTGGAACGCGCGATCAACCTGTCACACGACAAATACTGCTCGGCGTCGATCATGATCGCCAAGACGGCTGAGCTGACGCACTCGTTCGACATCGTCGCGGGCTGAACGCGGCCTTGCGCGTGCTGCGGCGCGAGCCCGGGTTCGCCACGGCGCGCGCGGCACGCACAAAAAGAAAATGCCGGCGTCCATCTGGACGCCGGCATTTTTTGTTGGGTGGCAAAGCAAGCCGATAAGCCGGATTCTGTGCACGCGCAACGTCCGAAGACGCGACGCGCGTGGCAGCCATTCCTCTAGGCGCGCCATTGCTGACGCGCTCAAGCTTCCTACCCGCAGACGTGACAGGGGCCCCGTCCTGCATCTCGAAGATGCTAGCCTGCCTACTTGGAATTGCTCCGGGTGGAGGTTACCGTGCCGGTCTGCCTCGCAGCAGCCGCGGTGCGCTCTTACCGCACCGTTTCACCCTTACCTGATCCCGGCTTGCGCCGGGCCATCGGCGGTTTGCTTTCTGTTGCCCTGTTCCGCGTGTTGCCACGGATGGCCGTTAGCCATCACCCTGCCCTGTGGAGTCCGGACTTTCCTCGCCCTCTTTGGCCGAAGCCGCAAAGGCCGCGACTGCCTGGCCCGCTTTGCTGGGGCGGATTTTAACACCTGCGGGCGCGGCAAGCCGGATCTACCGTTTAAATAGCCGAACGGCCAAGGAATCTTGCGACGCACCTCAGCGCGCTCAACGCGCGCGCCGTCCTGTGCGAAACACGGAAGTGTCGTCGTAAAACGCGGGCGAGTCGTTCTCCGGCCACCAACCCGGAATGCCCAGCACGGGCAAAGGCGCGAACATGCGGCTCGTCAGCACATCGGTGTTCAGCAGCGCGGCGGCGACGGATTCGTCCAGCCACGCATCCCGCTTCACAGCGTCCCACTCAAAATACGCGGCGGGCACATCGACGATCAACGCGTGCCCCGTGCAGGCCTTGAACGGCGCGATCAGCTTTTCCATCAACGCATGACCGAAGCAGCGCACCTCACAACTCGCGCCCCATGCTTCGCGCCGGGCCACCAGCAGCGCGTGCCAGTCGAAGCCACGCAAAGCCGCGCTCAAAGCGGGATCCGCGCAAGGGAACAGCAGCGCGTTCTCGTCGAACAAGGTCAGCGTATCGCGCACGCCGCCGCGGGTCGGACCGACGCCCAACACATCGATGGCGGCCGACTGCCGCGCGTTCAACGCCGCCTTGATGCGTGGAAAGGCGAACCACATCGATGCATTGAAGAAGTCGTGCAGATTGTGGCGCGTCGGCACGCAGCCGGTCGACGCGATATGCGCCTCATACGCCGCGCCGGGCGGCAGATCGTCCTGCGCGATGAACGCAAGGCGCTGGCCGCGGCCGGTGATCTGCCGCATCTCGCCGGCGTCGGCGTTCATGGCGGCGAGCAACGCCTCATAGCTCGTCAGCGCAGCTTGCTGCCAGCGCTTGCCGCGTTGGGCGAACGGCGCGAACCACGGCTTCGACCAGTCGATTGCAGCGAAGCCCGGCAGCTCCGCCTCATACGCCTGCATCTTGCTGATGCCTTAAACCAGGCGCCAGCCGATCGACTCGCCGCCGCGCAACGGCACGACCGGCGTATCGCCGACCGGCAGTTCGGCCGGCAGCGTCCATTCCTCACGACGCAGCGTGACCTTGTCCGCGCTACGCGGCAGGCCATAAAAATCGGCGCCGAAAAAGCTCGCGAAGCCTTCGAGCTTGTCCAGTGCGTCGGCCTTGTCGAACGCTTCCGTATAGAGTTCCAAAGCGTGCAGCGCCGTGTAGCAACCCGCGCAGCCGCACGCGTGCTCTTTCAGCCCCTTCGGATGCGGCGCGCTGTCCGTGCCGAGGAAGAAGCGCGGATTGCCCGAGGTCGCCGCCTCGACCAGCGCCACGCGATGCGTCTCGCGCTTCAACACCGGCAGGCAGTAGTAATGCGGCCGAATGCCACCCTGGAAAATCGCGTTGCGGTTGTACAGCAGGTGATGCGCCGTGATCGTCGCACCCAGCAGTTCCGGCGCCACGCCGGCCTCGCGGATATAGTCGACCGCATCTTTCGTGGTGATGTGCTCGAACACTACCTTCAGCGCCGGAAACGCGCGGCGCAGCGGCGTCATGACCCGGTCGATGAACACTTTCTCGCGATCGAACAGATCGATCGACGAATCCGTCACCTCGCCGTGGACGAGCAGCGGCATGCCCAACTCCTGCATCACCTCGAGCGTTTTGGCGCACTTCATGATGTCGGTGACGCCCGCGTCCGAGTTGGTCGTCGCGCCCGCCGGATACAGCTTCACACCATGCACGAAGCCGCTTTCTCGCGCGCGGCGGATTTCGTCGGGCGGCGTGTTGTCGGTCAGGTACAGCGTCATCAGCGGTTCGAATTTTGCGCCTGCGGGAATCGCGGCGACGATCCGCTCGCGATAAGCCTGCGCCATCGCGGTGGTCGTGACCGGCGGCTTCAGGTTCGGCATGATGATCGCGCGGCCGAACTGGCGCGCGGTGTCCGGCAACACGGCGGCTAGCATCGCGCCGTCGCGGACGTGCAGGTGCCAGTCGTCCGGGCGGGCGAGCGTGATGGAGTCGAGAGAAGCGTTGGAAGCGGTCATGGCGGCGGGGGACGAGATTCGACGACAAAAGCCAATCTATGCGGTCAAACCGCAACGTTGCGGCATAAACACACGTCAATTTTGCTATTTGGCGTTTCTGGCTCGGTGATATGCTTGGAAAATCATCATTGTAACGGCTCGCCCCGTTCACAGGCTTACCCGCAACATGTGCCAACTCCTCGGAATGAACTGCGCCGCGCCAACGGACGTCACGTTCTCGTTCACCGGCTTTGCGGCGCGCGGCGGCGTCACCGATCACCACGCCGACGGCTGGGGCATCGCCTTCTTTGAAGACAAAGCCTGCCGCCTGTTCATCGACCATCAATCGTCGGCCACCTCGCCGATCGCCGAGATGGTCAAGCGCTACCCGATCAAATCGAAGAACACGATCGCGCATATCCGCAAGGCGACGCAAGGGCACATCCTGCTGGAAAACTGCCACCCGTTCATGCGCGAACTGTGGGGACGCCACTGGATCTTCGCGCACAACGGCGACCTCAAGGATTATTCGCCGGTACTGACGGGCGTGTATCAGCCGGTCGGCACGACCGACAGCGAGCTCGCTTTCTGCACGCTGCTCGAAGGCTTGCGCAAGGCTTTTCCCGGCGCGCAACAGCCGCCGCTCGACGAACTGTTTGCAGCGCTCGAAACCCTCACGCGCGAAATCACGCAGTTCGGCGTGTTCAATTTCCTGATGTCGAACGGCCAGGCGCTGTTCGCGCATTGCTCCACGCATTTGCATTACATCGTGCGGCGGTGGCCGTTTTCCACCGCGCATCTGGTCGACGCGGACGTGTCGATCGATTTCGCCAAATACACGACGCCTGAAGACCGCGTCGCGGTGATCGCCACCAAGCCGCTCACCGACAACGAAGTCTGGACCGCCTTCGAGCCGGGCGACCTGATGATGTTCCAGCATGGCGACGTGATCGGGCGCGTCAATGTGCCGGTGCCGGCTTCGGTGCTGGAAAAGCTGCGCAATCCGGCTTTGGATGCGTCGGCTTCGGCGACCACGATCGCGGCATCGATTGAAGCGTTGCCGGAGGCAGAAGCCGAGGTCGACCTCGAAGCGGCAGACGATGCCGCTGCGTTCGAATCCTGAGTCATTGAATCACGCGAGCATTCGCTCGAATCGAATCGCCAGAAACGAAAAAGCCGCTTCTTCCGAAGCGGCTTTTTTCTGCCCGCGTGACGCCGTCTGAACGGCGCCGCCGTGGAACACACTCAGTGCAGAATCTTCGCCAGAAAGTCCTTCGCGCGATCCGACTTCGGATTGGCGAAGAAGTCTTCCTTGCGGTCGTCTTCCACGATCAAGCCCTTGTCCATGAAGATCACGCGGTGCGCGACCTTCTTCGCGAAGCCCATTTCGTGCGTCACGCACATCATGGTCATGCCTTCCTGCGCGAGTTCGACCATCACGTCGAGCACTTCGTTGATCATTTCCGGATCGAGCGCCGAGGTCGGCTCGTCGAACAGCATGGCGATCGGGTCCATCGACAACGCGCGCGCAATCGCCACGCGCTGCTGCTGACCGCCCGACAACTGGCCCGGAAACTTGTCCGCGTGCGCACGCAGGCCGACGCGATCGAGCAGCTTCAGCCCTTTCGCCGTGGCTTCGTCGTTCGAGCGCCCGAGCACCTTCACCTGGGCGAGCGTGAGGTTCTGCACGATCGACAGATGCGGGAACAGCTCGAAGTGCTGGAACACCATGCCGACCTTGGCACGCAGCTTCGACAGATTGGTTTTCTTGTCGGTGAGCGACTGCCCGTTGATGACGATCTCGCCCTTCTGGAACGGCTCGAGGCCGTTGACGGTTTTGATCAGCGTGGACTTGCCCGAGCCCGACGGCCCGCACACCACCACCACTTCACCCTTTTTGACTTCCGTCGTGCAGTCAGTCAGCACTTGAAACTGGCCGTACCACTTCGAAACATTCTTGATAGAGATCATCTTGCGACCTTTTTCTGAAGACCTTTGACGAGGCTCGACGCGACCACACAGATCACGAAATAACACGCGCCCGCGAACAGTACCATCTCGACATTCGTACCGTCACGGTCGCCAATATTCGTGGCCGTGCGGAAGAAGTCGGCGAGGCTGATCACGTAGACGAGCGACGTATCCTGAAACAGCACGATACCCTGCGTGAGCAGCAGCGGCACCATTGCGCGGAACGCCTGCGGCAGCACGATCAGACGCATGGCCTGCGAGTAGCTCATGCCGAGCGCGAACGCCGCGTTGACCTGCCCGCGCGGCACCGACTGAATGCCGGCGCGGATGATCTCCGAATAGTACGCCGCCTCGAACAGCGAGAAAGCGACCATGGCCGACGCGAGGCGAATGTCGATATCCGGCGACAAACCGAGCACGTTTTGCAGCACTTGCGGCACGATCAGGAAGAACCACAGCAGCACCATCACCAGCGGGATCGAACGGAAGATCGTCACGTAGCCCTTCGCGAACCACTCGAAGGGTTTGAACGACGACAGCCGCAACATGGCGAGAACCGTGCCCCAGACGATGCCGAACACGATTGCGATCAGCGTGATCTTGAGGGTGACGATGGCGCCGGTCCACAGCGTAGGCAATGCGCCCGGAATACCGCTCCAGTCGAAATGGTGCATTACTTGCCTCCGATATAGCCGGGCAACCGGGTCTTGGCTTCGACCCAGCGCATCAGTTGCATCACGACCAGATTGATCAGCATGTACGCCAGCGTGACCGCAATGAACGACTCATACGTCTGCGACGTGTAATCGACCAGTTGTCGCGCCTGAGCGGACAGATCGAGCAGACCGATCGTCGACGCCACCGCCGAGTTCTTGAAGATATTCAGAAACTCGGACGTAAGCGGCGGCACGATGATCCGGTACGCGACCGGCAGCAGCACATAGCGATACGTCTGCCATTGCGTGAAGCCCATGGCCAGGCCCGCGGCGCGCTGGCCGCGCGGCAACGCGTTGATACCCGAGCGCACCTGCTCGCACACGCGCGCGGCCGTGAAAAGCCCGAGACAGATGATCGACGACGAGAAAAACTGCGCGCTCGGCGGCAGTTGCTTGAACCAGTTGCCCATTGAAGGAGGCAGCAACTCCGGTATCACGAGATACCAGATGAAGAACTGCACGATCAGCGGGATGTTACGGAAAATCGCGACATAGACCGTGCCGATGCCCGACGCCCATTTGTTCGGCACCGTGCGCAGCACGCCGAACAACGAACCGACGATCAGCGCGATCACCCACGCCGACAGCGATACCGTAATCGTCACCCAGAAGCCCGACAGCAGCCAGCCCAGATACGTGGTCGGCTCGCCGGTGGAGACGGGACTCAGCAGAATGCCCCAGTTCCAGTGATATGACATGACCAAGACTCCAGCAAAAAGAAACGGAAGAAGCGCGTGGCCCCTTCCGTTTCGTTCGGCGTTTCAAAAAAACAGCTAAGGTTTAATCGATTGCCTTGTCATTCGGGCTCTTGTAGAGCGCCTTGATGTCGTCGCTTTCCGGGAAGTTCAGGTTCAGGCCCTTCGGCGGAATCGGCGATTCGAACCACTTCTTGTAGATCTGATCGGCTTCGCCCGAAGTTTCGACCTTGGCGATCGCGTCGTCGACCACCTTCTTGAATTCCGGATCGTTCTTGCGAATCATGCAGCCGTAGGCTTCATGCGATTGCGGCGTGCCGACGATCACGAAATCGCCCGGGTTGTTCGACTTCGCGCGTTCGCCCGCGAGCAGTGCGTCGTCCATCATAAAAGCAGCGGCGCGGCCCGTGGAGAGCGTCAGGAACGACTCGCCGTGGTCCTTCGCGCTGATGATGTTCATGCCCATGCTCTTATCCTGGTTCATCTTGCGAAGCAGGCGCTCGGACGTGGTGCCGGCGGTCGTGACGACCGTCTTGCCCTTCAGGTCCGCCCAGTCCTTGATGCCGGAGTCTTTCTTGGTCATCAGGCGCGTGCCGATCACGAAGATTGTGTTCGAGAAGGCAGCCTGTTGCTGACGTTCAGCATTGTTGGTGGTCGAGCCGCATTCCATGTCGACGGTGCCGTTTTGCACCAGCGGAATACGGTTTTGCGACGTGACCGGCGTGAGCTTCACCTTCAGGTTCGGCATGTTCAGCTTCTGCTTCACCGCCTCCACCACTTTCAGGGCGAATTCCTGTGAGTAACCGATGACGTTCTGCTTGTCGTCGTAATACGAGAACGGGATGGACGATTCGCGATGACCCAGCGAAATGACACCCGTGTCCTTGATCTTTTTCAGCGTACCAGCGTCTTGCGCATGCGCGCCAACCGTAAACAGTCCGAGAGTCGCGAGCAGCAGCGCAGCTTTTTTAACCTTCATTTGTGATCTCCTTGGCAAGAACCGGCGCCAGTTTAGCAAAGTAATTATTCTGAAAGTATCGCTATAAACCATGTTGTTGCGTGTGCGCCGCTACAGGTTTACGGCGCTTCGGGCCGGTCGGTCAACCTTTCCGCATATGCAAAGGCGGGCGGCATCGATACGATGCCGCCCGCCGGGTCGAACACGCCGTCTTGTGGACCGCGTTGAAGCAAGGATTGGCGGCGGATCCGCGGGATAGCGAAACCGCCGTTTGAAACAGAAAGACGCGGAAAGATCAGGGATACAGGCCGCGCAGTTCGCGCGCTTCCAGGATCCGCTTACACGCGACGATAAACGCCGCGGTCCGCACGGACACCTTCTGCTCGCTCGACACCTGCCACACCGCGGCAAATGCTTCACGCATCACACGCTCGAGGCGCTGGTTGATCTCGTCTTCCGTCCAGAAGAAGCTCGAGAAGTCCTGCACCCATTCGAAGTACGACACCGTCACCCCGCCGGCATTCGCCACCACGTCCGGAATCACGAGGATGCCGCGATCGTGCAGGATGTCGTCCGCCGCCGTGGTGGTCGGGCCGTTCGCGCCTTCCACGACGATCTTCGTCTTGATCTTGCCGGCGTTCTTTTCGGTAATCTGGTTTTCCAGCGCCGCCGGGATCAAAATGTCCGATTCGACGGTCCAGAATTCTTCGTTCGTGACCGCGTCCGCCTCAGGGAAACCACCCACGCCGCCCGTCTTGGCCACGTGTTCGAGCAGTGCGACGGCGTCGATACCCGTCGACTTGTACAGCGAGCCGGTGTGATCCTGCACCGCAACCAGCTTCGAACCCGCTTCCTGGAACAGACGCGCCGCGATGCCGCCCACGTTACCGAAGCCTTGAACCGCGATGCGCGCGCCTTCAATGTCGACGCCGATACGGCGCGCGGCTTCCGAAGCCACCACGAACACGCCACGGCCCGTCGCTTCGCGGCGGCCGAGCGAACCGCCCAGCGTGATCGGCTTGCCCGTCACGACGCCGGTGGCCGTTTGGCCCTGGTTCATTGAGTACGTGTCCATCATCCACGCCATGATCTGCTCGTTCGTGTTCACGTCCGGCGCGGGAATGTCGGTATTCGGTCCGATGATGATGCCGATTTCGCTGGTGTAGCGGCGCGTCACGCGCTCCAGCTCGCCACGCGACAAGGTGCGCGGGTCGACACGGATGCCGCCTTTCGCGCCGCCGTACGGCACGTTCACCGCAGCGTTCTTCACCGACATCCACGCCGACAAGGCCATCACTTCCGACAACGTCACGTCCTGGTGGTAACGCACACCGCCCTTGCCCGGACCGCGCGACACGTTGTGCTGCACGCGATAGCCTTCGAAATGAGCGACCGTGCCGTTATCGAGTTCGATAGGCACGTCGACGACCAGAATGCGCTTCGGGCGCTTCAGGGTTTCGAGCCAGCGGGACAGGGAGCCGAGGTACGGCGCGACGCGATCGACCTGACGCAGGTAATTGCCCCACGGGCCGAGATCGTCTTTATTCAGGTAGGAAGGAACCGACTGCAACGTTAATGCGGATTGTGCTGCTTGTTGCTGGGATGACATGAACGCTCCGGCGTTGATCGAGTAACAGCATTGTGGAAAAACGCCGTTTTGAAATCCAATGCCGTTTCCTTATCCGATTATGTTTTTTTTGCATAACCATCGAAAAGCCGCAAATTCGCGTCGTAGGGAAGCAGGATTTCAGGCCGTGCCTTGGGCCAGTTCCTCCGACACCACCTCCCACAACTGACGCACGAGTATCTGTCGCGCATCGTCGCTCTTCGCCGCGAGCTTGTCGCGATACAGACGAATCTCCATGGTCAGTGTGAGTTGTCCTTCCGGTGTGCCACGCGTGGCGCGGTCGAGGCGGATCAGCTTGCCGTCGGCGACCGCGTCTTCCACCGCGCTGTGCGGCAGGAAAGCGATGCCGTGCCCCGCCAGTGCCATCGCCTTGAGTCCTTCGGCCATGTCGGTTTCGTAGAGCCGGTCGAGGTACAGGCGCTCCGGCGCGTTGGCGAGGATCACTTCGGTCATCCGTCCCAGATAGGCGTTCGGCGTGTAGGACAGGTAAGGCGTGGGCGCCTCGGCCGTGCCCGGCAAGGTGTGACGCGGCCGGCCGGCGCGGCCCGGCGCCGAGAACGGACTGATCGGCTCATTGCCGAGCGTCAGCATGTCGTAGCGGCCCGGATCGAGCGCGACCGGATGGCTGGGATGGTGATAGCCCATCATCAGATCGCAGCCGCCTTCCACCAGCGACAACGCCGCGTCGTGCACGTTCAGGGCCCGCAGGCGCGTGTGGATCGGGCCCAGATGGGCTTCGATCCGCTGCAGCCAGCGCGGGAAGTAAGTCAGCGACAGCGTATGCGGCACGGCGAACTCGATGGTCGCCTGCGGCGTCGCCGTATGGCCGCGCAGCAGCGCACGGGCTTCATGGAACTGCGAGAGCATGGCGAGCGCCTGCTCGTTGAAGACCTGGCCGGCCGCCGTGAGCCGCGTCGGATAGACCGAGCGATCGATCAGTTCCGTGCCGAGCCAGGCTTCGAGCGCCTGAATCCGCCGGGAGAACGCCGGCTGCGTGACGTGTCGCAATTCAGCCGAGCGGCTGAAGCTACGCGTTTCCGCTAGCGAAACGAAGTCTTCGAGCCATTTCAGTTCCATGCGGGGCCTGCTGCCGACGGGAGAGAGGAAGTCAGCATTCTAGTGGGTGTGGAGAGCCGGGCTGTGGCAAGCGTGCGCGCGAGCGCGTGATAGCCCGTCAATGCGAAATCGGATTGCGCCGATGGGCGGGCCGGCGGCAAGCCGCTATCTTGCTGCGCTCACGCCGCCGCGGCCAGTGCGCCGCGTCCTCCACCAAGCTTCGTCGACAACGCGCCTTTCAGGGCGCGCAAACCCGCCATGTCCCCACTCGTCTCCATCATCACCCCGACGGCCAATCGCGAGCGTTTGCTGCCGGCCATCGCCCGCTGCGTGCTTCGCCAGCAGATCGGCTGGGAATGGCTGATCCTCGATGACAGCCCCGAGCCGAGCGCGTATTTGCAAGCGCTGGCGTCGCAGGACGCACGCATCCGCTACTTTCATTCCGCCGCGCGCATGTCGATCGGCGCGAAGCGCAACGCGTTGATCGCCGAATCGCGCGGCTCGGTGATCGCCCATTTCGACGACGACGACCACTACGCGCCGCATTACCTCGCCCACATGGTCAGGACGATGCAGGAGAACCGCGCGGATCTCATCAAGCTATCGGGCTTCTTCATGTACGCGCCGCACACGCAATTCTTCGGCTACATGGACCTGAACGCCAAAGTGGGCCTGCACTACGAACTGAGCGGGCGTTCGGTCAGCCACATCGAGTTCCACGAGAAAATGCAGATCGGCGCGGATTTCATCCTGTTCTATGGTTTCTCATACGTGTACGACAAAGCGCTTGCCGCGGTCTCGGCCTTTGACGATATCAACCTGTGCGACGACGAGAGCTTCATCCGGCGCGTGGTCGAGGCAGGCCGCAACGTGATCGCCGTGGACGATCCTCGAGCCAGTTGCCTGCATCTGGTCCATCCCGCGTCCACCTCACGCTGCTTCTCGCGCTACTCGATGCCGGCCTTCACGCTGCCCACCCTGTTTCCCGGCTACGAAGGCTATCCGGACTAGCCGCCACACAGCCGCCATGCGGGCGCCGTACGCGTCGCGGCGAAATCGGGGCAAGCGGCGTCCGGTGGTAAAATTCGCGGTTCCGGCAGTTTCCCCCGCGTTTTCACCCTTGCGTTTTGCCCTCACCCGGCCCCCATCATGTCCGACACTCGCCCCGACACCCTGTTCGCGCTGAACGCGCTCTCCCCGCTCGACGGCCGCTACGCCTCGAAAACCGAAGCCCTGCGCGACTGGCTCTCGGAAGCCGCTTTCATGCGCAATCGCGTAACGGTCGAAATCCACTGGTTGATCGCCTTGTCGCGCGCCGGTTTCGCCGAAGTGCCGCGCTTTTCCGAAGCGTCCGAACAATTCCTGCTGCAACTGGCCGAGCGCTTCACCGCGCACGACGCCGCGCGCATCAAGGAAATCGAACGTGTGACGAATCACGACGTGAAGGCGGTCGAGTACTGGCTGAAGGAATCGGTGAAGGGTCAGGCGGAACTGGAGCGCGCGAGCGAGTTCATCCACTTCGCCTGCACGTCGGAAGACATCAATAACACGTCGCACGGCCTGATGCTGGCGGGCGCCCGAGAACACGTGATCCTGCCGGCGCTGCGCTCGGTGCATCAGCGCCTCGTCGCGCTGGCTCATGCGCACGCCGAACAGCCGATGCTGTCGCGCACGCACGGCCAGCCGGCCAGCCCGACCACGCTCGGCAAGGAACTCGCCAACGTCGCGGCCCGTTTGGAACGCGCGATCGACCGTATCGCCAAGGTCGAACTGCTCGGCAAGATGAACGGCGCGGTCGGCAACTTCAACGCGCACCTGTCCGCGTATCCGGAGTTCGACTGGGAAGCGTTCTCGCGCGAAGTGGTCGAACAGCGTCTGAAGCTGACGTTCAATCCGTACACGATCCAGATCGAGCCGCACGACTACATGGCCGAACTGTTCGACGCGGTCTCGCGCGCGAACACGATCCTGCTGGATCTGGACCGCGACGTGTGGGGCTACATCTCGGTCGGCTACTTCAAGCAGCGCACCAAGGCCGGCGAAATCGGTTCGTCGACCATGCCGCACAAGGTCAACCCGATCGACTTCGAAAACTCGGAAGGCAACCTCGGCCTCGCGAACGCCACGCTGCGCCATCTCGCCGACAAGCTGCCGGTCTCGCGCTGGCAGCGCGATCTGACCGATTCGACGGTGCTGCGCAATATCGGCGTCGCGTTCGGTTACTCGCTGCTCGCGTACGACTCGCTGATCCGTGGTCTGGACAAGCTCGAAGTGAACGCACAGCGTCTGAACGAAGACCTCGACAACTGCTGGGAAGTGCTGGCCGAGCCGGTGCAAACGGTGATGCGCCGTTACGGCATCGAGAATCCGTACGAGCAGTTGAAGGAATTGACGCGCGGCAAGGGCATCACGCGCGCAGCGCTGCAAACGTTCGTCAACGGCCTCGCGATTCCGCAGGACGCGAAAGACCGTTTGCTCGCGATGACGCCGGCGTCGTACATCGGCAAGGCGGTCGAGCTGGCGAAGCGGATCGCTTAACCGGCTTGAGTCGTACATCGCCTCGTAGCCCGAGGCGTAAAAAAACCGCTCCGAGGAGCGGTTTTTTATTTGCAGCGACGAAGCACACTCACTGACGCGCTTCCACCTGCCTCAGCACTTCGACGACGATCTCTTCCGGCGACAGTTCGATGCTCACCGTGATCGCTTCGTCCGGGCCCGGTTCTTCGAGCGTATCGAGCTGGCTTTGCAGCAGCGACGGATCGAAGAAATGTCCGGTGCGCGTGGTCAGACGCTGCTCCAGCACTTCACGCGAGCCCTTCAGATACACGAAGCAGACGTCCCGGTCGCCGTCGCGCAAGACGTCACGATACGAGCGTTTCAGCGATGAGCACGTGAATACCGCCGTCTCGCCCGCCTTCTGCTTCTCGACGATCGCCACGCGGATGGTTTGCAGCCACGGCCAACGGTCTTCGTCGGTGAGCGGAATGCCGTGGTGCATCTTCTCCTTGTTGGCGGCGCTGTGAAACGCGTCGCCGTCGGTGAACGCGCAATGCAGGCGTTCCGCCAGCATTTCGCCAATTCTCGTCTTGCCGGCGCCCGACACGCCCATTGCGATCAGAATCATCAAAAACTCCTTACACGACCGTCGCGAGCGCGAAGGTCAAACCCAAGCCCATCAGTGAAATGATGGTTTCGAGAAGCGACCATGTCTTGAAGGTCTGCCCCACTGTCATACCGAAGTATTCCTTGATCAGCCAGAAACCGCCGTCGTTCACGTGCGAGAAGATCAACGAGCCCGAACCGGTGGCGAGCACCAGCAGTTCCGGCTCGACATGCACGCCGCTAGCCGAAGCGATCGGTGCGACGATGCCGCACGCCGTGGTCATGGCGACCGTGGCCGAACCCGTGGCCAGACGAATCAATGCGGCCACCAGCCAGCCGAACAACAGCGGCGACAGATGCATGGCGGTCGCCACATTGACGATTTCCTTCGAAATCCCGCTATCCATCAGCACGCGTCCAAAACCGCCGCCCGCGCCGACGATCAGCGTGATGCCCGCGATCGGCGCGAGACAGTCGCCGCAGAATTTCTGGATCTGCTCGCGATTGAAACCGCGGCTCGCACCGAAGGTCCAGAAGCTGACCAGCACCGCGATCAGCAACGCGACGTCCGAATTGCCAACGAAGTGCAGCAGGTCGTTCGGCAAGGTTTTCGGCGTGGTGAAGAGATCGGCCCAGCTTCCCACCAGCATCAGGATCACCGGCAGCAGGATCGTGAGCAGCGTGATGCCGAAGCTCGGCAGTTCGCGCTTGGGTGCGGCGTTTTGCGCGCCGTTTTTGGCTTCGTCATCGTGACCGAGAAATTGCGCCGCGAGCGCGTTGTCTTTCGGCAGCTTGATATAGCGGCTAATCAGCAACGCGAACAGCGGACCCGCGACGATCGCGGTCGGCACACCGACGATCAGCCCATAGGCGATGGTCCTGCCGATATCCGCGTGATACGCCTGCACCGCGAGCATCGCGGCCGGATGCGGCGGAAGCAGCCCGTGCACGACGGACAGGCCCGCGACCATCGGCAAGCCGACCAGCAGCAGCGACTTGTTGGTACGCTTCGCGACGTTGAAGGCGATAGGAATCAGCAGCACGAAACCGACTTCGAAGAACACCGGCAAGCCGACGATGATCGCCACGATCATCATCGCCCAGTGGATGTTCTTCTCGCCAAAGAAGTTGATCAACGTGGTGGCGACACGCTCGGCGCCGCCCGATTCGGCCATCATCTTGCCGAGCATCGTGCCCAGACCCACCACGACCGCTATGTGTCCGAGCGTATTGCCGTTACCCGTTTCGAACGATTTGACGATGGTGGCCATCGGCATGCCGGATGCAAGACCCAGCAGCAGCGACACGATGATCAGGACGAGAAACGGATAAACCTTGTAGCGCGTGATCAGCAGGATCAGCAATGCGATGGCGATCACCGCGAAGACCAGTAGCGTGCTGCCGTGGACAGCTTCCATGAAGCTCCTCCTTTTGCGTTATTGATTTGAGTGCATCCGACCTGGTGCTGCGCGCCAGCCCCCTGAGGGGGTCACAAGAAAACTTCGGGCGGCCCGGCGTTTTCTTGTGCGTGCGGACACGGCAGCACTTCGTCTCACGGCGACCTGTGCGGCGCCTTGAAACCGGGCTGACCGCGCGGACGCTGAATTTTACTGTTTGTTGTCTGTAAACGTGCGCCAATTCCGCGCGCATATCGCAAAAGAGCCTCGCCAGGACAGCCTGAGCGGCTGTATCGACGAGGCTCCTTTGCGCGGGACCTTGATAACGCTTAGCGTGCGGACCGCTTCAACTCAATGGGCCGGCGCGGCCAACTGGCTCGCGGCCCGCGCGAGGCGCGTGACCTCGTCCCAGTTTTGCGCGGCGAGCGCGGCTTTCGGCGTGAGCCACGAGCCGCCCACGCAAACCACGTTCGGCAGCGACAGGAAATGCGTCGCCGTTTCCGCCGTGATACCGCCGGTCGGGCAGAACTTCAGATTCGGGAACGGACCGTGAAAAGCTTGCAGCATCGGCACGCCACCGGCTTGCTGCGCCGGGAAAAACTTCACGATTTCGTAGCCGAGTTCCAGCGCCGCGATGATGTCCGACGGCGTCATCACGCCCGGCAGCAGCGGCAAGCCCGCATCCTGCGCGGCCTTGTGCATGTCTCTCGTGAGGCCAGGAGAGACGCCGAACTGCGCGCCCGCCTTCTTGGCCTGAGCGCAATGCTCGGGCTTCGTAATCGTGCCGACACCAACCACGATATCTTCGGCCAACTGGCTCGCGCGTTCGATCGCTTCGAGGCCTGCTGCAGTGCGCAAGGTGATTTCCAGCACCTTCACGCCGCCCGCGTGCAGCGCGCGAGATACGTGTACACCCTGTTCGACCGAGTCGAACGCGAGCACCGGAATCACCGGGCCGAGGCGCACGATATCGCTTACTGTTTTCGAGGTCATAGTCAGACTCCTTGTTCTGCAGCACTCAGCTGGCGTGAGTGGTGCTTGTGTGTTTTGCGGTATGAGCTTTGGCTGCTTCGCCGTGATGCGCCGGACGCTCGCCCACCATCGCGCCGAATACCGACGCACCCTGCTCCGCCGGCGCCGCCGCCGCGCGGAATACCCCGAACAGTTCGCGGCCAAAACCGACTTCGTTTTCGGCCTGATGCTGCGGCACGGCGTTCGGCCGCGCTGCCCATTCGGCCGCGTCGATCTCGATGTCGAGCACACCGGCTTCGGCGTCGATCACCAGCATGTCGCCCGTGCGCACCTTGCCGATCGGCCCTTGCAGCAACGCTTCCGGCGACAGGTGAATCACCGCCGGCACTTTGCCCGACGCGCCGGACATGCGGCCATCCGTGACCAATGCAACATGGAAACCTTGATCCTGCAACACACCGAGCAGCGGCGTCAAACGATGCAGTTCAGGCATGCCGTTTGCCCGCGCGCCCTGGAAGCGCACCACGGCGATGAAGTCGCGCTTCAGTTCGTGCTTGTCGAACGCTTCCTGCACGGCTTCCTGCGAATCGAACACGATGGCCGGCGCCTTGACCTTGCGATGCTGCGCCGCGACCGCGGAAATCTTGATGACGCCGCGGCCGAGCTTGCCCTGCATCAGGCGCAAACCGCCGTCCGGCTGGAACGGTTCCTTGATGCCGCGCAACACCGCCGTGTCTTCGCTCGCTTGCGCGCCCGGCACCCATTGCAGCTTGCCGTCGATCAGCTTCGGCTCTTCCGTGTAGTGCTTCAGGCCCTTGCCCGCGACGGTGTTGACGTCTTCGTGCAGCAAGCCGCCTTCCAGCAGATTGCGCACCAGGAACGCGACGCCGCCTGCCGCGTGGAAGTGGTTCACGTCGGCCTTGCCGTTCGGGTAAATCTTCGCGAGCAGAGGCACCGCTTGCGACAGCGTGTCGAAGTCGTCCCAATCGATCACGATGCCCGCCGCGCGTGCAATCGCGACCAGATGCAGCGTGTGGTTGGTCGAGCCGCCCGTGGCCAGCAACGCGACGATGCCGTTGACGATCGCTTTTTCGTCGACCACATGGCCGATCGGCATGTAATTGCCGCGTTCCACGGTCAGATCGAGCACACGGCGCGCGGCTTGTGCGGTCAACGCGTCGCGCAGCGGCGTATGCGGATGCACGAAAGCCGAACTCGGCAGATGCAGGCCCATCACTTCCATCAGCATCTGATTGCTGTTCGCGGTGCCGTAGAACGTGCAGGTGCCGTGGCTGTGATACGCGGCGGCTTCCGCTTCGAGCAGCGCGCCGCGGTCGCACTGGCCGGTGGCGAAGAGCTGGCGGGTCTTGGCTTTGTCGTCGTTGGACAGGCCGCTGCCCATCGGGCCGGCCGGCACGAAGATGGTCGGGATATGGCCGAATTGCAGCGCGCCGATCAACAGGCCCGGCACGATCTTGTCGCAAATGCCGAGGCACAGTGCCGCGTCGAACATGTTGTGCGTGAGCGCGACCGCCGTGCTCATCGCAATGACTTCGCGCGAGAACAGCGACAGTTCCATGCCGGCATTGCCTTGCGTGACGCCGTCGCACATGGCCGGCACGCCGCCCGCGAATTGCGCGACGCCGCCGTTTTCACGCGCGGCCTGCTTGATGATGTCGGGGTAGTTTTTGTACGGCGCGTGGGCCGACAGCATCTCGTTGTACGCGGACACGATGCCGATGTTCGGCTCGCGAATCTGCTTGATGACGAGTTTGTCGTTGCCTTCGAGGCCCGCGAAACCGTGCGCGAGATTGGCGCAGGAGAGCGCGCCGCGCGCCGGAAACTTGCCCTGCGCATGGTGGATGCGGGCGAGATACGCCTCACGAGTGGGTTTGCTGCGCTCGACCACGCGCTGCGTGACCTTCAACAATTGCGAATGCGGGGAAACCATCGGAGCTCCTTCGTCGCTGGCGTGAGCGTGCGCGCCCTATGCCAGGTAGGTATCGCGGGAATGTCGAATCAGTTGACGACGCCATCTTAGTAGAAAAACTACATGATCGCAATGTGCTCTGGTGCTGCGCTGCGGCATGTTTTGATTGCCTGAAACGCCCAACCGGCTTAGCTTCTCGCCTCACGCCTAAAACTTAGGGATTACACCTACAGGCACAAATGTAGTTTTTGTACCTTCTCAGCAATCAGCTATAGTCCACGCATTCTTCAGCATAGTGCGAGTTTTCCAATGATGCTGTCTCAGGTGGAAGAGATGCGCGAGCAGTTGCGGCCGTCCGAGCGCAAACTCGCCGACTACGTGATCGAGGCGCCGCGCGAAGTGCTCGATCTGTCGATGACGGAAGTGGCCGCCCGCGCGGGCGTGAGCCAGCCGACCATCGCGCGGTTCTGTCATGCGCTCGGGTTTTCGGGGTTTCGTGAGTTCAAGATCCGGCTCGCGCAAGGGATTGCGTCGGGCGTGCCGACCGTCTATCGGGATGTGCGGCCGGATGAGGGCGCGCCCGGACTGATCGCCAAAGTATTCGACCGGACCATTGGCACGCTGATCGAGGTGCGTAACAGCCTGTCGCCGGATAGCATCGAAGCGGCTGTCGATCTGCTGGCGAACGCGGCGCGCATCGAGTTCTATGGAGCGGGCGGCTCAGGCATTGCCGCGCAGGATATCCAGCACAAGTTTTTCCGGCTCGGCATGCCGAGCGTCGCGTACTCCGATCCGCATACTTACTCGATGTCGGCGGCGCTGCTCGGACCCGGCGATGTCGTGGTCACGGTGTCGAATACCGGCCGAACCCGCGACATCATCGAAGCGGCGCGCTCAGCGCTCGCTCGCGGCGCGAAGGTGATCGCGATCACGCATGGCAGTTCGCCGCTTGCGCGCGTCGCGTCGATCTGCCTGTTCTCGAACGTGGTCGAGGAAAACGACGTGTTTTCGCCGATGACGTCGCGCATGTCGCATCTGGCGATCGGCGACATTCTGGCGGTCGGCGTCGCGCTCAAGCGCGGGCCCGAGTTGGTCGAGCGGGTTGGACAGGCGAAAGGGGTGATTGGCCGGTTGAGGATCGACGGCGAAGGTTGAAGAGCCTATCCAGGTCTATACGAAACTTTCGACCCATCCACCTATTTGCACCAGAGTCTTCGCGCACGCCGACAGCGCGCTTCACTCGGTCACCTGAGAGGGACGCAACCGCCGCACGGTCACCTGGAAATCGCAGGTGCAGGAAGGGCTGACGAGCCTGCGCTGTCCAGGTTCGATGCGATCAGCGTCAGCAGATGGCCGCGAATGCGCGCGACGACTTCGGGCCAGTTGCCGTCGAAGCGCCGGCGAAAGAGGCGCATCGTTGGATACCAAGGGCTGTCTTCCCGCGTGTAGTGCCAACGCCAGTCGCCGTACGAAGGCAACATCAGCCACGTTGGCTTGCCCATCGCGCCCGCGACGTGCGCAACCGACGTATCGACCGTCAGCACGAGATCCAGTGCCGCGATGGCGCTGGCAGTCTCGTCCATGCTGCGAATGTCGGCGCCCAGATCATGAAAGTTCGACAATCGTTGCGCGTACTGCGCGGCCTCGTCGGCACCCGCGCCTTTTTGCAGACTGAAGAACTCGACGCCTTCGAGCTGGAACAGTTCGTCGAGCACGGACAATGACGGCAGCGAGCGCGCGTGGTCGTTTTCGTGCGTCGGCGCACCTTTGAATACCACGCCGACCTTCAGCGCATGCGACTCGGTCCGCAGTAAAGCAGGCGCCTCGTCGGACGGCGCGCGCAGGAAGGGCACCGATACGGGTAGTGCGTCTAGTTCCAACGGCAGATGCGCAGGAATGGCATGCGGGAACACCCAGCAATCGTGCGCCGGCAGTTGTGCGGCATGTTTCACGTCGATGACGGCGTCGGCTTCGCGGGAGACTTCGAAAAGCGACACGAGCGGCGTCTGGCACATCACTGTCACGCGCGCGGCGCCGCAGCGCTCGCGCAGCATGCGAGCGAAACGCAAGAAGAAAATCTCGTCGCCTAGCCCGAACTCGCTCCAGATCACGATCGACTTGCCCTCAAGCGATTCGCCCTTCCACTCGGGAAACGTGGCAGGCGGTTGCGCCGTCGTGCGGCGTTGCCAGCCGAACGACGCCATCGCCGCTTCGCGCAACCGGAAGCCGTGGTGTAGCTTACCGCGCGAAATTGCATGCAACGCGCGATATAAACGCGGCAGATGCTCATTGGGCAGACGCACGACACATTGTTCCAAAATACGATCGACCTCATCCTCCCGGTCCCAGCGGAGCCACTCCATCATCGACCGATGGTAGACCATAAACCGGTACGGATAAGTCTTCACCGCGCGTCGGCCAGCGTCGATGCTCGCCTCCGCGCTACGCGCCTTCACGAAGGCGTCGAGCATGTTCTGCGCCGTCGGCACGGCACGCTTGCGCAACACGACTTCGATCGCGCATTCCGCGAGACCGCGTGCGGTCTGATCCGCGTCGTTGCGCGCTTCATCGTAGTGATCGCGCACGAGACTTACACGTTCGCAAGATGCGACGTGCGACAGCGTCTGTATCAGGTCCAGGATGTTGATCGATTGCGCCAACTGCTTTTCGGGCTTGCAGATCGTGAAGCTCGCCTTGTGCCGCGTGTTGAAGCGGTTCGGCCAAGCACCCTTTCCGTACAGGTCCTCGTCGGGGAGAGTCAGGACCGCGTAGCCACCGGGCTTCAGCAGATCCAGCCACCTTGCCAGTGCCTTGCCCGGATTGGCGACTTCGGCGAGGACGTGACTGGCATGCACGAAGTCGAATGACCCGTCGTCTGCGCCCTTCATCTGCACCACGTCGCCTTGCTGCTCGCCCCACGACTGGATGCGGCGAGCCCGAGGAAAGAGATGCGTGTGCGCTGCCAGCGGATCCTCCCCGGCGCCGATGTCGAGGCCTTCGCCCACGAAGTAGTGTTGTATGAAGGCCGGATCGTGCGAGCGGCGCAGTGCCGATTTGCTCGTTTCGTTCATATTCGCCTCATGCAGCCGCTGCCGGCGTTGCTACGTCGATCTGTTCTTGCCACAGTGCCTGCATGCGCTCGCCGAGGATTTCCGGACGGCCCGCGAAGATCAGCTTTTCGATAGCCTGAGGACCCGCCAGCTTCGCCGAGAGTTCGTTACGCTCTTCAGCGTTTTCGATCAGACGCAGTGCCGCTGCCTTGTACTCTTCGTTGGTCTTCGTGACCATCCACTCGGGGAAGCCGAGACGGCGGAACATGCCTTCGTCGATATGTTCGTGCACTTCGCGGCCGGTCTTGCACACGCCGACGAGACCCGCCCACACCGTATCGACGATGCCATTCGTATTGCCGAACGGGAACGGATTCAGGAACAGATCGCAACCCGCGATCACCTTCATATAACCAGCATAGTTCTGATGCTTATGCACGACAGCCGCATCGCCCATCAAACGGCGAATGAGATTGCGCACTTGCGGATAGATCAGTCCGTTCGCCTGGCCCATCAGGAAATGGAACTTCACCGGCACTTTTGATTCACGCGCAATCTGGGCGCACGTATTGAGGAAGCCCGGGTTTTGCTTGATCGTCGTACCGGCGATGGCGATCTTCACGACGCCGTCTGAGGGCGCTTTCTCCGGCAGATTCAACTCGAGCAGCGCGGCCGGCGCACGATATGGCATGCCGTCCGAAGGCAGCTTCAGCAGCTTCTCACTGAAGCAGGCCTCGTCGCCGACATAATCTTCTTCGACCACCACATAGTCCATTGCATGACCGTGCGTCGTGGCGGGGTGACCCAGCGCCATCAATTGCATCGGGGCGACGCGCAGGCAGGCAAGCACCATCGTGATCGGGAACATGCCAACGCTCGGCATGTACATCATCTGTGCCTGGCGTGCTTCGCTCGTCTCCCGCACCTGCCGGGCGGTTTCCCACAGGTTCGCGCCTTCGAGCGGAATGAATTCATGGAAGACGGCCTTGCCCGCATCGTCGACGCGGCCGTTGTAGCCCATACCCACGAGGTGGAACTTGTCGCGCATCGCGACCATCGTTTGCGAGTGCGTGCGGTAGATCGAGTGGTTCTTCGAGAACCATTCCAGCACCACGATCACCACCGGCTTCTCACCGGCGACAGCCGGAGCGGCGGCACGCTGTACGTCGTGGATGTCCAGGCTTACGAGCTTGCGACGGATCAGCGTGTTGATCGGCTTCTTGATGTCGTGCTTGCCCGGCAGGTCCGCGTAGCTGCAGTGCATGTACATGTCGTGCAGCACGCCCATCGGAAGCGCGTCAACGTTTTCGATTTCCGCAAGCCGCTCAGGCAACCAGCGCAGCAGCATCTCGCGCTTCTGATGCGCGGACGGTGTGCCGAGGAAGCGCGAAGACATGATCGTCGTCGCCATGCTTGCGGCCATCACCTTGTTGGCTTTCCACAGAACGTCCCAGTCGACGCGAACCTCAGATTCCGGAAGATAGAACAACTGAAACTTGCGGAATTCGTTGTTGCGAAGCTCAATCGCATTGCGCGCTTCTTCGTCTACGCCCAGTGAACGCAGAATGTGGTCCGCATTGCGGAATGGGCTTGCCGAAAACATGGCGGCAAGCCAGCGCTGGAACAGCATGAGACGCCCGATCCCGACGTCCGAGATCGTAAATTTCGGATCCGTGGCCAGTGCGGTGATCGCAGACGTGATTCGTGCGAGCAGGTGTTCGTCCATGATGTTGTGCGCTTCGCCCGACTGGGCCCACGTATCGACGTCCATCAATACGCCATAGTTTTGATCGATCTTGTTGAGCAACTCCAGCAGCATGCGGCCCGCCTTCTCATGTTCACGGCGATAGCAGAGGTGTTCGAACTTGTTGATGCTGAATTTCATGATGTTCTCCGGATGATTGAATATCGTTAAAGCGTGAGCGAGTGATGGGCGGGACCGCGGCGGCCCCGTCCCATGCAATGCGTGTTAGTGATTCCAGGTGACCGACAGCCAGTACTGCAGCGGCTTTTTGCCGGGCTCAACCCAGGAAGCCGACGAGAAGCCAAAGGGTTTCGATACCGAAGCCGAGACCGTCGCGCCGATCGGCGTGAGCCAGTCGACACTGGCGCCGTAGCCGGCGAGCGTGCGCGTGTTGGTGACGTCCGATACGCCCGGATAGCTCTGTTCCCAGCCGGCCCAAGGCGTGTGGTTGACGCGGCCGATAGCGAAATCCGAGAACACGCCGAGTTGGATCTGGTGACCTGTCGCGACAGGGAAACGCTGGTACAGGCCCGCGTTGATGACGACGCCGTCGTCAAACGAGATTTCATCGGAGCGGTACGCGCGCACGGCATTGGGGCCGCCTGCCGCCAGCTTTTCACTCGGGTCGAGGTTGCGGTTTGTCATCTGCCCGTTGATGCGACCCGACAGGAACAGATTGCCGCTGCGAGTCAGGGCGTAAGTGCCGAAACTGCTGCCCGTGAACTTCGCGTAGTTGCCGGCGGGGTTGGCGACCGAGTCTCCGTATGGAAAGTCGTTGCTCTGATGGCCGAGCGTGATCGCGCCTTGACCGGTCAGGATGTTCGTACGCAGTTGCTGGGCGCGGTCGCCGTGGTCGGCCTGCACGGAGAAGCGAATCGAGTCGAGCTTGCTGTGCGTCGAGGTGTCGTACTCTTTCATGTCAGTCGAGGTCTGGCTGTGCAGCAGCGAGACACCACCCCAGACATTGGCATCAAGCCCGCGGGTGAACGGATACAGCACGCCCGCGGAGGCCGTGGTGGCCACGCCGGCCATCGGCGTAATCGTGTTCGTCGTGTATTGCTGGCGGCTGATACCACCGGTCAGACGTAATCCGTCGTTCAAGATCGGCACGCTGCCGTCCAGTTCGCCCGTCCACATCTTTTTGTCGGTGGCGAGCAGCGTGAATGCGTAGCTTTCGCCCGCGCCAAAAAAGTTGTTTCCGGAGACGGTGCCGCCCATGCGGTACGTGCCCGTCGTCGGCACGCCCTGGTTGTCGAAGATCAGATTGGCCGCGAGAGGCTTGCCCTTCTGCGCGACGCCGTACACGACCTTCACGTCGCCTGTACCGGCGCCGGGACCGAATTGCGGCGCATTGTCGAGTGCGACGCCCGGCACGTCTTGCAGAAGCTGCGTCGAACGTTCAAGACGCGACGTCTTCAGGTAGCAGGCGCCCGGGAGCGTATCGCTCCCGCACAGTGCGTGTGTGATCAGCTTGCGCAGACGGGAATCCGCGACGCGTGATTTGTTATGGATTTCGATCTCGCTGATGCGGCCAGGAAAGACGGAAAACATCGGCTGGCCGCCTTGTTGCAGCGCATGCCAGTCCGACTCGGTCATCAGCACCTGGCCAATCGGGAATCCGCCTTGACGCAACGCATCCGTCAGTCGATCCGACCAGCGGTTGACTTCGTCGAGCGAGTGGGGCGCGGCGCCCAGTTGCTGTGCTTGAGTGCGCAGCAACTGGATCACCGCTGCTTCGTCCTGGCCACCTGCGGGGAGAAGCTTGAAATCGACGATGGCTTTTTGCGCCGTCACCACTGCGCTCGCATCGGCGACGGGCTCGGCGTGGACTACGCCGGTCATCAACAACGGCAAGACCCACATTGCTTGAGTGATCTGCCGATTTACTGAGTTTCTACGCCACAACATGGAAGCAATCCTTGCTTTGATTAAAACAGGGTGGCGACACGCTCTTTGTGGGTTGTTTTTTATCCCAGTGATTCGTACCGCCGACACTGGAAAGAGTAAAAGTTTGATGTTCAGAAGCGAATAGGACTATTCCAAAAAAGCGTCCCGGTTTTTAGGAGTCGGTGACGTGGCTGGGTCTTTCCAGCCCTGCGTTTCCGCCGGAAAAGCCGATCGGCGGCATGCGACTGCCGTTTATGCGGCGATAGCGCGATGGGACAATTCCTAAAATTCTGTCTGAAATGACGATTTTTATATTTTTATTAATGTTATTCGCATCCGTTTCAATTTTCGCGCATAGGATTAATCCTAGATTTTGCAGTTAAGAATAATCTCAAATAAGTACAAGTCTTTGGTCCGAATAAAAAAGGCGGTGCGTAGAGCACCGCCTTTCAAGCAGCTAGATCAACGCGCGGGAGTAGATCGGGCTGTAGGTGACCGATTACCCCGCAGTCCCGCTGGTCGCACTACTGGCGCAGGATCAGACGCCGGCTGCCGGGGCATGAACCGGGAACGCATGATCTACGCCGTGCTTCAACCAGCCATGCGAGTTGATGACGTACGGCTTGCCATCCTTAACGCCGCTCTCCGTGTAGAAGAACTCATGCGTCTGCGCATTGACCGACAGATCCGCCTTCATCTGCGACTGCTTGTCCTCGGACGTGAAATGCTTCACGCCGTCGGCGCCATCGCGCAAGACCAGATGACGGTCCACCGGCCCCGAGTGCGTGAGCAAACGCACATCGGCATAGTGCATCAGCATGTCGACGTTCACATGCTCGACTTCGGCGTCAGCCCAGAGCGCGGCATCACCTGCCGCCACCGTCAGCGGTTGCACCTGGTCGAGGTACCAGTGCGCATCCACGTCGGCCCAGATGAATGCAGCCAGACCGCCCGCACCGATTGCACCGATTGCTGCGCCAGCCGCACCGACCGAATCGCCGTGGCCGCTGCTGTCTGCGGTGACATCGCTGCCGCCGCCCGGGATGCTGGTCGAGCCGTTGTCGGTCCCGCCCGTTTGACCGCCATTCGAGATGTTGGTCGAACCGTTGTCGGTACCGTTGGTGTCGCCTCCACCCGAGGTGTTGGTTGAATCATTGGTCGTACCGTTGGTGTCGCCTCCACCCGAGATGTTGGTTGAACCATTGGTCGTACCGTTGGTGTCGCCTCCACCCGAGATGTTGGTGATCACTGTCGTACCGTTATCGGCGATGTTGATCATGCCGTTGTCGATCACACCGGAGGCATTGGTCGAGTTACCCGAGATGTTCGTCGTGCCATTGTCCGTCGTGTTGATCGAACCGTTCGGATCGACGACCACGCCCGTGCCATTGGTCGAGTTACCGTTGATATCGGTCGTCCCGTTACCCGACGTGTTCACCGAGCCGTTGATGTCCGTGCCGTCACCGTTGGTCGAATTGCCCGAGATGTTCGTCGTGCCATTGTCCGTCGTGTTGACCGAACCGTT
>NZ_JBNNWQ010000005.1:0-512761 GCF_050281145.1 Paraburkholderia sp. NPDC080076
GACTATCGCAAGTGGGTTGAGACCAACTACGCGCAGCGCGCGTAAAGGCACGGCAATGGCGCGCAAAGGCATTATTCTCGCGGGCGGCTCGGGCACACGCCTGTATCCGATCACGCATGTGGTCTCCAAGCAGTTGCTGCCCGTGTACGACAAGCCGATGATCTACTATCCGCTCTCCACGCTGATGGTGGCGGGCATTCGCGACGTGCTGATCATTTCGACGCCGCAGGACACGCCGCGCTTCGAAGCGATGCTGGGCGACGGCAGCCAGTGGGGCATGAACATCCAGTACGCGGTTCAGCCGTCGCCGGATGGGCTCGCGCAGGCGTTCATCATCGGCCGGGACTTTGTGGGCAACGATCCGTCGGCGCTGATTCTTGGCGACAACATTTTCTACGGCCACGATCTCGCCGCGCAGCTCGAGCGCGCAAATGTGCGTGACAGCGGCGCGACCGTGTTCGCGTATCACGTGCATGACCCGGAACGTTACGGCGTAGTCGAGTTCGATAAGAGTTTTCACGCGCTCTCCATCGAGGAGAAGCCCGAAAAGCCGCGTTCGAACTACGCCGTCACGGGTCTGTACTTCTACGACAACCAGGTCTGCCACATCGCTGCGGACATCAGACCGTCGCCACGTGGCGAACTCGAGATCACGGACGTCAACTCGTGCTATCTGCGGCGCAATGCGCTCGAAGTGGAAATCATGGGCCGTGGCTACGCGTGGCTCGACACAGGCACGCATGATTCACTGATCCAGGCGGCTACGTTTATCGAAACGCTGCAAAAGCGTCAGGGTTTGGTCGTGGCGTGTCCGGAAGAGATTGCATTCCGCCGACATTGGATCGACGAGGAGAAATTGCTCCAACTCGCTAAACCGCTCGCCAAGAATGCGTATGGCCAGTATCTGCTCAATCTTCCGAAGGATCAGGTGGCGTGGCCAAGCCGTTGACCCCGTCATGTTCGAATGGAGCGAAGCTGCTTCCGACTTCCATGCGATAGCTCATCCGCAACTTGCTGAACGTGCGCCGCCGCACATTTAAATTGAAGCTGCACAGGTACGCTTCAAGGCGTAGACCGCAGTGATGCGCATCGTAAGTTGGCTTGCGCATAAGTGTTCATATGCGCGTCTGTTCACGCAGTCGAGGGGCGTTTGCCGACAGCCAAAATACGCCGTGAGACCGCATCAAATACTTTCGTAATACATCAAGTTTCACAAGTAGTCATTTTTCCCTATCGTCGAAACGCGTTGTGGTCAGCGCGAATTGTCATTCCGGCATCGACCGGCCGGAATGGAGGTGGCATCTTTCGGTCGTTTGGCAGATCAAGCGCTCGCCCTAAGACACGTTCGCGATGAGTTGATATTAACGATGTCGATTCAGAATTCGCGGCGACTCTGGCGGTACCTTCAGCCCTTACCTAATTTACTGGCAGACCGCGATGTTGAGACGAACCCTGCTCGCAAATTTCGTTGGACAGATGGTGACCGCGTTGCTCGGCATCGTCATGGTCCCGATATACGTGCGTCATCTCGGGGTCGAAGCTTATGGACTGATTGCGATCAACGCGGTGGTTCTCGCATGGGTACTCGTTCTCGACTTCGGGCTTTCGCCCACGTTGTGCCGGGAGCTCGGCAGCCTGCGGGCCGGTACCGGTTCGAAAGCTGAAGTCGGGTTGTTGCTGGAATCACTGGAAAAGCTGATTCTCGGCACCAGCGCCATCCTGTTCGTCTTGTCGATCTTCATCGCGCCTTATTTCGCCGAACGATGGTTGAACGCGTCCACACTGCCTCCGAGCGTGATTCGTACGGCATTTGTGTTGATGATGCTGACTGCCATCGGGCGGTGGCTCGGTGCGCTATACCGTGGGGGTGTGGTCGGCATCGATCGACAGGTTGCACTCAACGGAATTGTCATCACCTTTGCCGTGATACGCACTGTGCTCGTTGTGCCGATCATCATGATCTGGCCGCGTATCGAGTTCTTCTTTGTTTGGCAACTTTTGGCGATTGTCGTAGAAGCGGCCGCGATGCGAACACTGCTCGGCCGTACGATCGACATACCGTTTCTGTCGACGCGTTTTTCATGGAAGGTACTGTCGTCGCGCGCGAAGCTGTCGCTGTCGATTGCATTGGCGACGGTGATCTGGGCCTGCACCACACAGATCGACAAGATCGCCCTTTCGAAAATTTTGCCACTGGCGGATTTTGCGGTGTTCAGCCTGGCGACTCTGTTGGCGAGCGGAATCTTGTTGTTGGCCAATCCGATTCAACAGGCGTTCATTCCACGGCTGACTACAGAAAGCTTCGGCGGCGGGGAACGAATTCGCCAGATGTATGCACTGGCCACTGAACTGACGTCATTGGCCGTGATCCCGGTTGCAGCAGTGTTCATCTGTGCGCCCGAGGCCGTGCTTCGATTCTGGTCCGCAAGCGCACCGTTGAGTCCCGACGCCTTGCGAACGATGCAATGCTATGCGGCAGGAAACGCATTTTCAGCGATCGCTTCGCTGGCGTTTATCGTGCAGTACGCGAAAGGGGACCTGTCTCTGCATCTGAAAGGCAATATCGGCTTTCTTGTCCTCTATGCGCCCGCGGTCCTATTTGGCGGCATTCATCTCGGTGCGGTCGGCGCTGCCTATGCGTGGGCGGGAATGAACTTTCTGCTCCTGTTCGGCTGGGTTGCGATCGTACATCGAAAGTTTATCCCCGGTATCAACGCCAGTTGGTATCGCGGCCTCGCTGCGCGTATCGCTGCGCTCACCCCCGTCGGACTGTTGTTGAGTTTCGCGGATCTCACAAGCTGTTCGCGTATTGGTCTGTTCTTTGTTCTATCAGGAGCGTGGCTCGCTATGGCCGCATTGACCATCGCGGTCTCGCCGATTATTCAACGAAAGGCTCGCCACCTGGCCGGGCGGCTGGTCCTCAACTGAGACAACAGCATGGATACTAACCTTTACCCTCCGGTCCAGGAGCAAGCCACGCCCGTACTATCGGTCATCGTGCTCTGCTACCGGCAAGGCGAGTATGTCGGTCCGTGCCTCCAAAGCGTACTCGACCAGAAGCTCGATGTGCCATTCGAGGTGATCGTGGGCGATGATAATTCGCCAGACAACTCCCTCGACGTCATCGAGTCGTTTCGATCGCGCTATCCGGATGTGATCAAGGTCATTTCGCACGACGCCAACGTCGGCTTCGCGGCGAACTTCGCCGATACCGTCGCGATGGCGAAGGGCGAATACATCGCGAACATCGACGGCGACGATGTCATGCTTCCTGGCAAGCTGCAGCGCCAACTCGATTTCTTAAGAGAGCATCCTGAATGCGGTCTCGTGGTCCATAGGATGCGCACGGTGGATCAGGATACGTTGGAGTCTGTGCCGTATCCACTACCCCAAAATAAGCCCGCAACGTTCGACGCCGAATTCCTCATCAAGAACGGACCGTACTTTTTTCATAGCTCGGAGATGTATCGGGCCCATCTGCGTCATCGCAGCCCCGTTGACGTAGGTCTGAAATCAGTCTGTGATGTGGCCCACCTGCTCCAGGTGGTGTTCGGCTGGCAAGGCTGCTACCTGGACGAAGAGTGGGGCCTTTACCGTGTCAACCGGACCGGCATGACCTCGACACGAATCAACAATCCCGAGCGTCATAGGGAATACATGGCCGACATGATCCAGACCTGCCAGATCGCGGCCGATCTCGGCATGGCGAGCGACACAGTCAACCGGGGGCGCGCAAAGTTCTATCTGACCTCGGCCATCTTCTATCTGGAGCATGGACACGAGGATAACTTCGAGGACTGCATCGAGTCGAGCTGGCGCGCGGCAAGAATCAGCACGAAACAGCTGGTTTTGTACTCGACGCGCCGGTGGCCACGTCTGTCACGCGCTGTCTATACGCGGCTCAAGCAAGTGACCAGACGACAGCGGGCCCACGCATGAGTACCACCGTACAGGAGAACGAGCGTCCTGCCACTAAGAGATTGAGGCTTCTCGATCTGTGTAACCGCGCGCTTCTCGCTTGGTACCGACTCAAGACGCGCCTGTGGTACGCGCATGTGTTCAAGTCGGTCGGCGCGAAAACGACGATCTTTCGTCCCATGCTACTCGTCAACGTGCATTACGCGTCGATTGGCGAGCGTGTACTGATTCGGCCTGGTGCGCGCATCGAACTCGTCGTGACGGATTCTGCTGCGCCGCCGCGGCTCACGATCGGAAGCCGGGTCAATATCGAGCAGAACGTTCACATCGTATGCGGCTCTTCAATCGAGATCGGCGACGGCGCGACCATTACCGGCAACGTTGCCATTGTCGATGTCGAGCATCCGTATGAGAACGTCAACGACACCACTCGCATTGGCGAGCGTATTCGCACGCGAGGTAATTATGTGGTGATCGGGCAGGGCGCTTTTATTGGATTTAGCGCAGTCATTCTGCCCAACGTGAAAATTGGCCGCCACGTCGTGGTCGGCGCGCATTCGGTAGTGACCCGCGACGTTCCCGACTATTGCGTGGTCGCAGGTAATCCGGCGCAAATCATCAAGCGCTACAACTTCGAAACCAGATGTTGGGAGAGGGAGAAACAATGAAAGTCCTGATTACGGGTGGCGCCGGCTTTATCGGCTCGAGTCTGGCGCGCAAGCTCTGCGCCAACAATGCGGAAGTCACGGTCCTCGATAACCTCTCCCCGCAGATTCACGGAGAGAATCCCAGCGTCACGTCTGCGATCTTCGCATCGTTGCCGGAAAGCGTGCACTTCGTGAAGGGGTCAGTGACTGATCGAGCCATGCTCGAACGTGTCATGCAGGGGCAGGACGCGATCGTTCATCTTGCGGCCGAGACGGGTACGGGCCAATCGATGTACGAGGTCGATCGCTATGTCGACGTGAACGTGCATGGCACAGCGCTAATTCTCGACATACTGGTGAAAAATAGCCGCAATTCCGTGCGCAAAGTGGTCGTTGCTTCGTCTCGCGCGATTTACGGCGAAGGCAAGTATCGTTCCCCGGCCGCCGGCATTCTGTATCCTGGTCCGCGGAAGGAAAAAGACATGCTTGAGGGCCAGTTCGAGCATCTCTGTCCGGTAAGCGGCAAAGCGATGGAATGCGTGCCCACCGACGAGGAATCGAAAATCCATCCGACCTCGCTTTATGGCATTACCAAGCAGACTCAGGAACAGATGGTGATGACGACTTGCCGTTCTATCGGCATCGATGCATCGGCGTTGCGTTATCAGAATGTCTACGGTCCGGGGCAGTCGTTATCGAACCCCTACACGGGCATTCTCTCGATCTTTTCGACGCGCATCAAAAACGGCAATCCGATCAATATTTTCGAAGATGGTCTGGAAAGCCGTGACTTCGTCTACATCGATGACGTGGTGGATGCGACCTACGCAGCGCTCACGAACGCGAACGCGGCGGACAACGTGTTCGGCATCGGTTCGGGCGTGCGCACTTCGGTCATGGACGTCGCCAAAACTTTGTGCGAGGTGTATGCCAGCGATGTCAGCGTCACCGTGACGGGCGCATTCCGCCTGGGCGATGTACGCCATGTCTACGCCGATTTGACCAAGGCAAGGGACATGCTCGGATTCGAGCCCAAGGTGTCGTTCAGCGAAGGCATCGCACGGTTTGCCCGGTGGGTCGACCAGCAGGAGGTGATGGCCGATACCTACGAGAAGAGCATCGCCGAGATGCGGGAGAAGGGTCTATACAAGGGCTGTGAACGCGCCGCATGACACATCGGTGACGCCCTCACGCTATGACGGAGGCGCAGCGACGGCCGCCTCCGCAACTCATTTGAAGGACGCGATATGTCAACGAGATATGGTTCGCCGCTGATCGGGATTGTCACCGTGCTGTATCGCTCCGATTCCGTGCTTTCTGATTTTTTCAAGAGTCTCGCGGCCCAGCGCGATGCGAACTTCAAGCTGTACGTGATCGACAACAGCGAGAAGGATACGGGGTGTGCGATATCGCGCGAGCTTGCGGCTCTCAACAATATTCACGCGGATATCGTGTTCAATAACGACAATGTCGGCGTCGCTCGCGGCAACAATCAGGGTATAGAGATGGCGCTTGCAGACGGATGCGAATACGTTCTGCTGGCCAATAACGACACCGACTTCCCGGATCCCGACGTGATCGCGGGACTTGTGCGGCACACCGAGGAGGCGGGTGCGTTGGCCTCGGTGCCCAAGATCACCTATCACGGCACCAATCGGATATGGTGTGCGGGCGGAAGATTCTCGCCGCTTACCGCCACCACGCCGCACGTGGGCGATCGGAAGGAAGATCGCGGGCAGTTCGACGAAGAAATGTTTACAGAATACGCGCCGACCTGCTTCATGTTGCTGCACAAAAGCATCTTTCAGACAGTCGGAATGATGGACGAAAAGTACTTCGTCTATTACGACGACAGCGACTTCGTCTGGCGCATGAAGAGTGCCAATATCCGCCTGCTATACGTGCCGACATCGAGCGTCGGTCACAAGGTGGCGGTGTCTACCGGCGGCAATGAAAGTCCGTTCAGCCTGTTCTATACGGCGCGCAATCGCGTTTATTTCAGCCGCAAGCACCTCGCACCTGCACACCGTGCAATTGCGATTGCCTATGCGGTCGTCACGTTGACGGTCAAATGCGTGAAGTTTTCGCCAGCGGCCAGGTCGAGCGTGTTCAAAGGACTTAGAGCCGGCTTCTCATTGTCAGTCGCCGATCATTGACTGAGAGACTGCGTGGCAGCGCTTCGTTACTCCAGCGTGTTGCCAATTTCCCGGCGTGCACCCCGGCATAAGCGATGGCGGCGAAAGTCTACCGCGCGAGATAGGAGAACTCCGGGACGGAGGTCGGCAACATCATCACCCCCCGCACCTTCCGGTGCGTGAGCACATCCGGACCGCTGCCGACGACCTCTCGTCAACGCCCGGATGCGATTCGCACAAGCACGTCCAGCGTGGGTCAGCCCTATTTCACTAGCGCGCTGAAAATGTCGACCACGCGCATTTGTTGCGTTTCGGTCAAGCCGGCCCAGAGGGGAAGGCGAATCAG
This sequence comes from Paraburkholderia sp. NPDC080076, assembly GCF_050281145.1. Taxonomy (NCBI): domain Bacteria; kingdom Pseudomonadati; phylum Pseudomonadota; class Betaproteobacteria; order Burkholderiales; family Burkholderiaceae; genus Paraburkholderia; species Paraburkholderia sp. NPDC080076. The sequence goes on from NZ_JBNNWQ010000005.1 coordinate 7,047, forward strand.
GCGTTTTGACTGGTCGATGGTAACGTCCAATGGGCCGCCAGCTTTGCCGTACCGTTGCCCGCCAGGCGATGAATGAAGCGGAACATAGTGAAATACCGAACCTATTTCCTGCCTTCTATATTCATCGAGTAGACGCTGGCGCACGTGTTCGTCTTCAACCAGAACGTAATACATATGCCCATTGTGCTGGCACTCTTTCGGCACGATCGGACGACGGAGCGCGCCTCGGCGCTCGAACGGCTCGAGAAGCGCATGATATCGCTCCCAGTGCGCGAGGCGCGCCTGAGTAATCTTTTCAGCACTTTCCAGTTGAGCCCATAGATAGGCAGCGATCAACTCACTTGGCAAGAATGAAGAGCCGACTTCCTGCCAGGTGTATTTGTCGACTTCTCCGCGGAGATAGCGGCTTCGATCAGTGCCCTTCTCACGGATTATTTCCGCGCGCCTCGTGAGGGCGGGATCGTTCACGAGCAACGCGCCACCTTCGCCCGAGATGATATTTTTTGTTTCGTGAAAACTGTAGGCTCCGAGGTGGCCAATGGAGCCGAGGCCACGGCCCTTATAGGTTGCCATGACGGCCTGCGCCGCGTCTTCGACGACTTTGAGTCCGTGGCGTTGAGCGATGGATACGATCGTGTCCATTTCGCAAGCCACGCCGGCGTAATGCACCGGGACGATCGCTCGAGTTCGCGGCGTGATCGCCGCTTCGATCAATCGCTCGTCGAGATTCATAGTGTCTTCGCGGACATCCACGAAGACAGGCACGCCACCGCGCAGGACGAATGCGTTCGCCGTCGAGACGAACGTGTACGACGGCATGATGATTTCGTCGCCGGGTTGGATGTCCAGCAACAGAACCGCCATCTCAAGCGCGGCTGTGCAGGAGTGAGTCAGCAATGCCTTGCCGGCACCGCTTCTTTCCTGCAGCCACTCGTTGCAACGTCCTGTGAAGGAGCCGTCGCCAGCGAGCTTTTTACTGAAGTGAGCTTCTGCGACGTACTTCAGTTCATTACCCGTCATAGCGGGCGTATTAAAGGGAATACGATTCTCGTTTACCTCGATTCCAATTTGCGGCGTAGATCGGCTCATGAATAGTTCACCTCAACATGATCGAGAATCAATGGTTCTCGCTGCGACACATATTTGGATCTCGAAGCTGCCCGGCTTCAAGGCCCCGCGTTCCGGCGAACTCGCCAGGTGTTTCAATAAGCAAGTTGCGTGAAGTCCCTTGCTGTGGATCTCAACTGGAGATTGTTCTGTAGCGTGACACTTCGTCTGTCTAACAGATGGCGCGTGTGGACTGCGCGGCCTGCTTGTAGATCAGGCAAGGCGGAGCGTCGACTGGTACGAGATCGAACTGCTCGGTCAGTTGAGCAGCGACTTTCCTGAAGTCGTGCATGACCAAAAGCTCTGACGGCCGGGTAGGCGCCGCAAGAAAATAGGAGAAGCTGCGAACGTCGCAAAGGCGATAAATGCCAGCAGTGTCCAGACAGAGTCTCGCAATAGATGAAGCATGTCGCGCAACGAAAAGTTACCCGCTTCGTTGTCTGCGCGAGACGATCCAAAACTGAGAATATGCGTGTTCAAAGGCACCATCTCCAAGATCCGGGTAGCAAGCTTCTCGATGGAGCGACAAGCTTCGCCGCGTCCATCGCGACTTTGCGCAAATGTGATAGGAATACCTCCTTTGCCACGTCGGAGTCTGTGGTTTAGCGCACGTTGCGCGGCGCCGATTCAGTTTAGGTAGGTGGATAGCCGACAGGCGGGCAAACTATTTGTTTCGCAAATAGTGGTGTGGCAGGATTGATTACAGTTGCATTAATAGGTGGTATGAAGTTTCGCCCGATATGAACCACGAAAGCCTGCATAAATTACTGAAGTGGCGTTTCCCGACTAGGCGGCGCCCCTGCACGATGCGGGGTTCAAGTCGTGTCGCCATGCCTGAATCCTCGTGAGGCGGTGTCGCAGTGATTCGCATAAGCGCGGAGAAACAGATAGGCGGCTTCGCGCAGACCGAGTGTCCGTCACGGAACAATTCTACGGACTGGATATGGAAGTAGTACTTAGTATATCGATCGACCTTCCTGTGCCGGTCGTTCTGCGGCAAAAGCTTTCCGCAATGGGTGCCCCACATGCACTCGGGCATTCGAACGTTCGGCGCCGCACAGACAGCGCGCGTTCCAGCACGGATCATGCAGTTGCATCATCGGCCATTGCAGACTTTCGGCGCTCGATGCCGCCGACTGCTGTGATCTTCTGCTTCGGAGTGTGAGCCCTCAAAGGTATCGTCGGACCCGGTGTATGGCCTGACGCGGGGCGGTCGAATGGCAGCGGCGGTAAGCCGAGCACGGTGCCTGTCGAGAGTCACGACCAGCTAACGGGAATCCACCGTCAAGGCACAAATTGACGGGATCAGCGAACAACGGTACAGCGGCGACGTTGGGTAGCCTGGATGACCTGATCCAGCGCGGTGCCTGTCAGATCATCCCCCCAGACGACCGAGGCGGAATTGGCGACATTGCTCGAACAGTACGACAACGTGAAGACCTGTGGTGACAAGCGCACGGGGGCATGCCAAGACCATTCGCCCGGGCGCACGGTCGTCACGCCTATCGCACCCCGGCCGGCGAAGGTATGCAGCCGCTCGGGTTCTAGCTCGACGTTCAACTCGATGTTGCTGGACCTGAAATGAAAAATGAGCGCGGACAGAACCTTCTCAAGCGCGTCGACCTTATTATCGGCGGCGCTTTCTTGTACATATTAGGGGCGCTTCGCAAAAAACGACGCCTGCCGGCTGAGTGCACGACAGCAGGCATTTTTGCCTTCGCTGCGATTGGCGACTCGATCTTGTCGTCGATAATTATTTCTGAGTTGAGGAAAGTCAAAAAGATTTCCAGAATAGTGGTATTTGCATCACGAAGCAACGCGCGTATCTATGATCTGTTCGACGGGCTCGACGAAGTTGTCGTAGTCCCTTTGACCAGCCCGTTGAACGCGCTCAAGGAAATAAAGAAATACGAGGTCGATGTCTTAATCGACACTTCGCAATGGCCAAGGATTTCGGCCATATTGGCAGCTTTCACGAAGACGAAGTTTACGATTGGTTTTAAGACCAGGAATCAATTCCGCCATTATGCTTATGATGCCAGCGTTGAGCATTGCGAAGGCCTTCATGAGCTCGATAATTTCAGAAGGCTATTGCGCCCCCTAGGCATCGAGTCGACGGAACATCCGAAAATCACCAAGGCTATTCGTCCTTCCAATTTGCCGTTCGTCATTGACGATAAATATGTTGTTTTTCACCCGTGGGCCTCTGGAACAAATTTCGCCATGCGCGAATGGCCCATGGAGTGCTGGCGCGATCTTGCGCATGTTTTGATTGATAACGGGCACGCCATTGTCATCACGGGCGGTCCTGAAGATGCCACACGGGCTCAACAATTGGTTGAGCTGATCGGCAGCCAGAAGGTCGTAAGCGTGGCAGCCAAGGTGAGCCTGACTGAAGTGGTCGGAATAGTAAGGCGGGCGGAATGCATAGTTTGTGTGAACACCGGAATCATGCATTTGTCCGCAATGCTGGATACGCCGATGATTAGTCTGCATGGTCCTACCAATCCGTTTCGATGGGGCCCTGTCGGCAAAGAGCGTGGAGTCCTTGCTGTGTCTAAGCGAGAAGGCGGAATGTTCCTGAGCCTCGGATTTGAATATCCGAGAAATGCGAAGTACGTGATGGAAAAAATAAGCGTCGCTTCTGTCGCCGACGTTCTGAGTGAAGTTTATTCGATCAATTTAGGCCGCCATGACAAGAAACCCGCCGGTGAAGCTTTCGCCTCCTGATTTCGACTGCGCTCAACTAATGGTCGTAGGCGACGTCATGCTCGATTGGTATTGGCACGGTTCGACCTCGCGGATCTCGCCGGAGGCGCCCGTTCCCGTCGTCCATGTGCAAGCTGAAGAGACGCGTGTCGGTGGGGCGGGAAACGTCGCGCTGAACGCGGCAGCACTTGGAGCTCGTGTTCGTCTTCTCGGCTTGGCCGGGCAGGATGCGCACGCCGATCGGATCGAAGAGTTGCTGCGCGAAGGCGGGGTTGATTGCGTTCTCCAACGCGTCGCGGGCAGCAAGACGATCACCAAGCTTCGGATTCTTTCCCGCCATCAGCAGATGATCAGGGCGGACTTTGAGGACCATTTTCCCGAACGCAATGGAGATGAGCTGATTTTCAGCTTTGAGCGGCAGTTGCACGAAGTCGATGCGGTGGTCTTATCCGACTACGCGAAAGGGTCACTGCACGATTCGAAGAACCTCATCTCCGCCGCTCGCCGTGCAGGAAAACCCGTCATCGTCGATCCGAAAGGAACGGATTTCGAGCGTTATCGCGGCGCCACCGTCATTACGCCCAACCTGTCCGAATTCGAGGCTGTCGTTGGGCGGTGCGAGAGTGATGCCACGATCGAGCAGAAGGGTGCGGCCCTTTGCGATGCGTTTGAATTCGAAGCGGCGCTCGTCACACGCAGCGAGAAAGGCATGACGTTAATTTCTCGCGGCCACGCCCCTTTGCATTTGCCAACGCGCGCGCGCGAGGTGTTCGATGTGACCGGGGCCGGAGACACTGTCGTTGCCACGCTTAGTGCCGCGCTCGGCGCGGGCATGCCGCTGGACGAAGCAGTCGTGCTTTCCAATGTCGCGGCAGGCATCGTCGTGGCTAAATTGGGAACCGCGACGGTCCGTCGCCCCGAACTCCAGCAGGCACTGCAGCTTGACTTGCATTCCGCACGTCGAGGTAATATTCTCGCGCGAATTTCCCTATTACCTTGGCGAGCGAAACCCCGCTCTGAAAAGCCGAGTAACGTGAGCACCTGACGCGCAGACGTGAGCGGGACGTCGAGAGCCGACACGGTGTGGACTCGTTGTGCCGGCTGGTGGCCCGCTCCTTCGATGCCCACATCGATTGGCATGCCGAAATGAACGAGTTCAGTCCCGCGAGCCGAACGATCGAGCGGACCTTGTCCTTCTCAGGCTGCAATCACGCCGCAGCAATGCTGCGAGGAGCGTCGCGAACTTCAGCCGGTAGCGCCGCGTAAGCGGTGGCGAGATGATAGGGCGTAGTCGACGGCATGTCGGCGCGCGACACGTCGCCCGCGGCCGTCTTGCATTCGAACCAGCCTTGCGCGTGCAGAAACCGCTCGCGGAAGCGCTCGATCTGCCCGGGCAACACCGCACGCGCCGCGTCATCGTTGCGGGTGGCGAGTGCGCGCAGATATTCGCTTTGCGCCCAGATCCGCTGCGTGGCGTCCTTTACTCGACCGGCTTCATCAAGCGACGCGCACACGCCGCCCGTGACCGGATCCACGCCATGTTGCTGCGCAAACTCAAACGCGCGCGAGAGCGAGTCGTCGAGTCCTGATCCGCCCAATAGCGTGCCCGCTTGCCTGATCAGCCAGAACCATTCGAACTGATGGCCGGGCTCCAGACGGTTGTCGTCGACACCCAGCGGCAGTTCCGCGATGCAGCCGGTCGGCGCATGCACGAAGGTGCGTTCGATGGCGTCTGCCAGCTTGCGCAACGCGGAATCGAACACACTGTCCTGGGTCACCTCGCGCGCGGCGAGCCAGGCTTCGGTGAGATGCATCAACGGGTTTTGCACCGGCGTGCCGGTCACCGTCGAAAAATCTGCCTCGAGCGCTGCATTGAACAACCCATGTTGCGCGGCGAAACGCGTTTCGATTAGCGCCGAGGTGCTATGGACGAGCTCAAGTGCATCGCGATTATCGAAGCTTGCGGCATATTCAGCGCACGCGAAGACCAGGAACGCGTGCGTATAGAGATCTTTCGTCGTATCGAGCGGCGCTCCTTGTGCATCAACGCTGTAGAACCAGCCGCCGCGCTGCTTGTCCTGGAAGTAGTGCAGCAGGGCTTCGAACAGCACATGGGCATGGGCTGCTTCGCCGGCTTGCGAGAAGACGAACAACTGCCGCGCGCACGCCATCGCGCGATAGCGTTCAACCGGCATCGGAACGTGGCCCGCGTCGGCGCTGACGGCCTCGTAAGGCAGATGCATCGCGGTATTGAAGCCGGGCCCGCGCCAGATCGGCAGGACGACGCGTGCGAAGTGATCTCGTAGCGTGGCGGCAAGATCGATCGTGGAGGCGGGCGTATTCATGCTGCGAAGCTCCTTCGAATAGGTCGTAAAAAAGGTCTTGCCGCAGTGAGGCGCGACGAGCTTGCAGATCTTTGGACCGGCGCATCGCTATAGGTGTTGCGCGATCCGCGCTAAACGCGCGAAGGCGCGGATCGCGCGTGAACCGGGCGAGCCACTCCGCCCGCGAGCTCACGCTCGAGAACGTCGAGCAATTGATGTGCAGATCGTTCCCACCGGAAGCCACGAGCATGCTCCCTTCCGCGTTCGCGCCAGGTTTCGCGCACCGCGGCGTCCTCCATCATCTGCGTCACTTTGTCGACGATGTCGTCGACCGAATGCGCGTCACAGTACATCGCAGCATTGCCGCATACCTCAGGAAGCGAAGCTTCACGTGACACGATGACAGGACATCCACAAGACATCGCTTCAAGCGGCGGCAATCCGAAGCCCTCATATAAGGACGGAAACAGAAAGCAGCCTGCGTTTTCGTACAGCGCTCTCAATTCGCCGTCCGATACGAATCCTGCGGGGATGATGTTTTTCGACAAGTCGTACCCTACCTTCGCCTGTGAACTGAAGACCCGCAAATCGCATCCGCCAACGACAACAAACTTCAAGTCATGGCGGTCACTCAGCCGCTCCATCGCGGCAACTATGCGTGGAAGGTTCTTTCCCACCGAGAGATTTCCGACAGCGAGTACGTAGCCATCGTTCTGCAGGTTCAACCGCGACAGAATCGCCGTGTCCGGTGCGATCTTTTCAAAGTGGTCCACGCCATTCAGGACCACCGAAATGCGTGATGCGTCGATGCCAAGGCGCTCCATGATTCGTGTCTTCGAGAATTCCGACACCGTCACGATGTGACTAGCGTTGCGCTTCAGCAGAGAAAACGCAACGCGATACCAGAGCTTGTACTTCCACGAGTAATTTTCCGGCAGATCGTAGATCGCAACGTCGTGCATCATCACGACCTGCCGGCGAGCAAATAAGGGGCCCATATTGCAAAGGCTGAGAAGCGTTCGGTCGCCAATCGCGAATGGCAGTGCCAGTTGCTCCCATAGAGAACCCTTCAGCCACCGCCCGATCATTTTTGCTTTCGGCAAGACAACGTCAGTTCGTGCGTTAGAGGGAATCAACAAGGGCAGGTCGGCTTCCTCAGGAAACAGACGCCGGAACGCCATCGCCAGTTCATAGCCGACACGTTGCACTCCTGTTATGCGTTGAGACGCAAACTTGCCATTGATTGCAAACCCAGCAGACGGACCCCGCCAATGAGAGTCTCGCGCCGAGCTAGCGTCGGCTGGCAACGCAGTCTGAACGGGGGCCTCTTCCCGGTGCACGTTGGACCGCTCCGCTAATTGTTTCATCAGATATCGCTCCGGTATGCCAGTCGATGTAAGCATCGAGAAGGCGCTGTCAGCCAGCACAAACGTTCACCGCTCGGCCTTCATATGAAATTGCCGCGACAGAACGTTCGAGGGGAGAGAGAAGGTAAGTTGTCGGGTGTTTCGCTACGCCGTGAGAATTCAACGTAGTCTTCGTGACTTTCACTGGCGAGACGATTCGAGATCATGCACGCCACGGAGAGCGTGCCTGTAGAAGCCGATTCGACGACGTGAACAATTTGCATAGGCACTCCATACGGATTACTTTGCTGTGCCGGGCGTACACGATGTTCAATACGCCCCGCTTCCGTCGAAGACCACTTTGAATGTTCTCAGCAGAATGCTGATGTCGAGCAGGGTCGAGCGTTCCTTCACGTACGAGACGTCCAGTGCGACTCTCGTTGCGTAGTCAACGTTATTTCGTCCGCTGACTTGCCACAATCCTGTCACGCCGGGCCTGACGGACAGGTAATAGTGGGCGTCGGAGCCATAGCGTTCCAGTTCCTTGGTGATGATGGGGCGAGGACCGACGAGACTCATGTCGCCCCGAAGAACATTCCAAAGCTGTGGCAGTTCATCCAGGCTTGTCTTGCGCAGAAACCGGCCGACGGTAGTGATGCGTACATCGTTCTTCAGTTTGAAATCGCGATTCCATTCCTCGCGCGCATTGGCGTCGGTGGCAAGGAGCTCGGCAAGAACGACATCGGCCTTCGGCACCATGGAGCGGAATTTCAGACAGCGAAACGATCGTCCGCCTCTTCCAACGCGCGGATGGCCAAAGAAAGCCGACCCGCCGTCGCTCAGCACGACGCAAGCTATGACGAGAAAAATCGGCAGCAGCACAAGGAGCAAGGCGGATGCGCCGAGAATGTCGAAAGTGCGTTTCGTGAAGTCACCTTTTCTCGACGGGATGTCAGAGTCATTAGCCGCCGACAACGTACGGCGAGCCACGGGGCCTGCAGCGGTATCCGCGGACACGTCCGCAGAAAGGGACTCATCGGGGCGGTTCAATTCCGAGGTGCTATCCACATGTGAAGCTGAAAAGCCGCGGCCGCCCAATTCAGGATGATCGGCGTGTGCACGACTTTCGTAGCGGGCATCGAAAGGATTGACGTCCTTTGACACTGATTCCGATACCTTGCCGACTAAAGCCATTGCTGCCCCCGGTGCGAAGTTCGTTGACGAGTACATCAGTGTTTCGGCATTGCAGTCGTACCGGTTATTTCAACCGTTGAGGCAAACCATTTGCAGCATCAGACAAAAACGGGCCATCGGACGATTGCGGCGGACAACGCGAGATAGGAAAATAGGGATATAGCAATCTGTAATTGCTATAAAAAGTACTTCAGATAATTAAGAAGAAAAGCTCAATAAAAATTAATAAAAAGACTTCTCCTACGAAGCAGGGGCGCACGCTAGAAGCATGCGAAGCATCGCATTCCCCGGCAACATAAATCCTAATTATTTCAGTAGAAAGTATAGCTTGGCAATTCGGCGTCCGTTTGCGGACAAGTCGTAAAATGCCGATGTCTTGGCCGACTCAGAAAGATATGCCAATCAGTGTTGCGGTACATTCGACGGCCACCGTTGGCACTACGAAAATGTTGATCGTTATCAAAATTCCAATTGTCGCAGCCGAAGCCGGATGCGATAGGTAAACCGGTTTCACGTGGGCGGCCGCCTCTGGCCATTCCCGCATTGACCCACGACGGCGATCAATTCAATAAATACGCGCCTGCTCCGTGTTTGGTCGAGCATGTGTAGACGTAGAGTATCTGTACGAATGCCGCTACTCCGTTCGGTACAGCACACAAAGCTCGGTTAGGGCATGCGTCAATCGCCGCGTCCATGTGTATGATGAAAGCGGCTCGCCGCGCAGACGCCGGTCTCCGACGAGATGAGTGTGGATGGCCGTCGCAACGTATTGCGCGTTCATGTTCCAGATTTCAGCCACGCCTGTGGCGAGAATTCCGTTGGCTTAAGTGTGCTGGCCAGGCCGCCAGAAGAGTGTTCGATCTCGCACGGAATATGCTAAGTCTTTCATCTGGCTTGTCGAGTTGAAAGAGAAGGTTGCGCGCGCAACCTGCACGGTTCGTGCCACGAACTAGCCGATGCACCTCAGTGACTGGCCCCCAGGTACGCCGCCTTCACCGAGGGATCGTTGCGCAACTCCGCCGCGGGCCCATGCGCCGCGATCTTGCCGTTCTCAAGCACATAGCCATAATCGGCCACATTGAGCGCCGCGGCGGCGAACTGCTCGACCAGTAACATGGTGGCGCCCTGACTCTTCAGATTCCCGATGATGCGAAACACCTCTTCGACCAGAATGGGCGCGAGTCCCATCGACGGTTCGTCGAGCAAGACCAACTCCGGGTTCATCATGATCGCGCGCGCCATGGCCAGCATCTGTTGCTCACCGCCGGAAAGCGTGCCCGCCAGTTGGTGACGCCGCTCCTTGAGCCGCGGAAACATCTCGATCGCGCGCTCCAGATCGGCCTTCACGTCGCCGCGCGGCCGCGCCGATGTCAGGCGCGGAAACGCGCCGAGCATCAGGTTGTCGGTCACGCTCATGGTCGCGAACACGCGCCGGCCTTCCGGTGAATGCGCGAGCCCGAGCCGTGCGATGCGATGTGACTCCAACGCGTCGATGCGCTTCGCGTTCGCGCCGATGCCCATCGTAATCTCGCCGGCACTCGGCCGGATCATGCCGGAGATCGCCCGCATCGTCGTCGTTTTGCCCGCGCCGTTCGAGCCGATCAGCGTGACAACCGACGCCTTCGGCACATCGATCGAAATGCCGTGCAGCACTTTGACCTTGCCGTAGCCCGCATGCAGATTTCTAATCGATAACATGTCTGTTCCTGTAGGCGCGTTGGGTCGGTTCACGCCGCTTGGCCGGCAGGCTGGCCGCCGAGATAAGCTTCGATGACTTTATCGTTGGACTGAATATCGGCAGGCTTGCCTTCGGCGATTTTCTGCCCGAAATCCAGCACCGAAACCCGGTCGCAGACGCTCATCACCACGTCCATGTGGTGCTCGATCAGCACGACAGTAATGCCGTGATCGCGCACTTTGCGAATGATCGCGACCAGTTCCTTGATATCCGGCGCAGTGAGTCCCGCAGCGGGTTCGTCGAGGAGCAGCAGTTGCGGATCGAGCGCGAGCGCCCGCGCGATTTCGAGCAGCCGCTGTTTGCCGTACGGCAGGTTGCGTGCTTCTTCGGCGGCGACATTGTCCAGACCGACGAAGCGCAGCATGCCGAACGCACGCTCGCGGGCGGCGCGTTCCTCGCGTCGATAGCGCGACGACATTAGCCCGACATCCGCGAGATTGGCGTTGAACGTGTGATGCAGGCCGACCAGCACATTCTCGAGTGCGGTCATCTCACCGAACAACTGCACGTTCTGGAACGTGCGCGCGATACCGGACAGCGCAATCTGCGCCGAGGTCTTGCCCGCGAGCGACGCGCCGCGATAGTCGAGCGTGCCAGCGGTCGGCACATAGATACCGGTCAGTACGTTCATCATCGTGCTTTTGCCCGATCCGTTCGGGCCGATCAGGCCGTGAATCGTGCCACGCCGCACGGTCAGATCGACGTTGTTGAGCGCCTTCAGTCCGCTGAACTGCATCAGGATGCCGCGCAATTGCAGAATGTCTTCCGTACCGCTCGCCTGCACCGCCTGAATCGCATCGCCACCGATCGTGGCCGGTTTCGTGGTGTCGACAGTCACCGTGCGGACGCGGCCATGCATCACGATCTTGCGTACGAAACCGACCACGCCGTCCTGCAAGTAATACACCACCAGCAGAATCATCAGCCCGAAGATCGTCAACCGCCAGTCGGCAAGCGTGTCGATCCGGTAGGAAAACGCGGCGAGACCCACCGTGCCCAAAACCGGAATCGCGACCTTGCGCGGCGTGGACACCTGGCGCGCCAGCGCGACACCCGCGCCGATCACGACGACCGCTGCCAGCACCGAGGCGACGGTGCGGAACATGTCGATGTCGTCGAGCAGTTTGGGCAGCAGCACGATGATCGCCGAGCCGAGCAGCGCGCCGGTGCGGGTCTTGCGGCCGCCCATGATGATCGCAAGCAGGAACAGGATGGTGAGTTCGAAGTTATACGTATTCGGCGAGATGTACTGCTCCGAATACGAATAGAGGCAGCCCGCCAGGCCGGCGAACCCCGCGCTGATCACGAACGCGTAGACCTTGTAGCGGTACACCGAGACACCCATGCAGTCCGACGCGATCGGACTGTCGCGCAGCGCCTCGAACGCGCGGCCCAGATGCGATCTGAGCACGCGGTGCACGACGATCAGCGAGGCGACCAGCAGTGCCGCGACGAGCCAGTAGTACTCGACCTCGTTCATCGGCCGGCCGCCGATCGAAGGTTTCGGGATCTTCACGCCCATCGGTCCGTTGGTCAGAAAATCCATCTCGTTGATGAGAATCTGGAGGATCGTGCCGAACGCCAGCGTCACCATCGCGAGGTAGGGACCGGACACGCGCAAGGCCGGCAGCGCGAGAATCGCGCCGAAGCCCGCGGTGATGAGAATCGCCAGCGGCGCGGTGACGATGAACGGCATGCCGAGCTTGAAGAACAACACACCGGCCGTGTAAGCGCCCACGCCGAACAACCCGGCATGCCCGAGCGACACTTGCCCCGTATAGCCGACCACGATGTCGAGACCGAAGAGCAGGATCGCGTAGATCATGATCGTCTCGAGCAGGTGGATGTAATACGGGTTCCCAGACAGCACGGGAAACACCGCGAGCGCGATCAGCGCCAGTGCGGACACAATGAGTTTCTTCGGATTCACGGCGGTCCTCACACTTTCTTGATCGACGTCTTGCCGAACAGGCCGGCAGGTTTCAACGCGAGCACGATCAGCAGCAGGACGAGCCCGGGTACGTCCTTGTAACCGGTGGAGAGGTAGAAGCCGGTCGTGGTCTCCGCAATCCCGAGAATCACCCCGCCCACCACGATACCCAGCCCGCTCGATAGCCCGCCGATGATCGCCACCGCGAACGCCTTGAGCCCGAGTACCGCGCCCATCGTCGCGCCGGTGAGCGTGAGCGGCGCGATCAGCACGCCGGCAAAGGCCGCGGTCAGCGACGACAGCGCATACGAAAACGTGATGACGAGACCGGTGTTGATGCCCATCAGCGCCGCGGCATCGCGGTCGTTCGCGGTGGCCACCACCGCCTTGCCGAAGATCGTCTTGCGGTTGAAGAACTCGACCGCCAGCATCATCACGAGGGCGCCGCCGACCACCAGCAATTCCATCGGCAGCACATTGGCGCCGAACACTTTTAGCGGTGCTTCCGGCAGCGGGGAGGGGAAGCGCAGATCGTCGCGGCCCCAGAGATTCTCCGCGACGTTCTTGAAGATGATGCCGAGTGCGATGGTCGACATGATCCAGCCGAACTCGGATTTGATCTTGATCGCCGGCCGCACCCCGATCCGTTCGACGAACGCGCCCTGCAGCAGACCGAACACGCACACGAGCGGAATCATCAGCCAGTAATTGACGCCGAGCGTGACGAGCGTGAGACCGACCAGCGCGCCGAGCATCAGCGCGTCGCCCTGGCCGAAGTTCAGCGTGCCCGAGGTAGCGAATGTGAGTTGATAGCCGAACGCGATCACGGCGTAGATCATGCCGAGCGCAATGCCGCTATAAATGAGCTGCAGAAGAATGGCCATCGTCGACCGCCTTGGAGTTCACCGGATATGAAGCGAAGCCGCGCCCGCCTCGAGGCGGGTGCGGCTTCGTAACATGCCGCCGCGCTTGCTTAGCGCTTGTTCCGCGCTTATTCCACGCTCAGTTCGCGGAGCTCGCCTGCTTGCTGCGCAACTGGCTGCCGCCTTTCTTGTCGGCTTCGTACGCATAGACCACGCGGCCGCCCTTGACCTCGCCGACCACCGGCACATTCGGGCTGATCGCTTCGTGGTCGTCATGCGTGAACGGCTTGTCGTAGACCATCACGACGCCTTCCACCTTGGTGTTGAGGTTTTCGAGCGCGGCGCGCACTTTCGGGCCGTCGGTCGAGCCGGCCTGGGTGATCGCGGCGGCCAGCAGATAGACCGAGTCGTAGCCCTGCGCGGCGGACACCGGCGAGTCGATGCGGTTGTTCTTCGGCTTGAATTCCTTCAGGTACGCTTCGATAAAGGCTTTGCGCTTCGGCGTGTTCGCTTCCTGAATGAAGGTCTGCGGCATGCGCGCGCCTTCGCCGTTGGTGCTCGCGTTGTCGATATAGTTCGCCATCGACAGGGTCCAGCTGCCGATCAGGGGCACTTTCCAGCCGAGCTTGGCCATGCCGTTGGCGATCTGCGCGAGTTCCGGTCCGATCCCGTACGTCAGTACCGCTTCCGCGCCGGCCTCTTTGGCCTTCAGCAGTTGCGCGGTCATGTCGACGTCCTTGATATTGAATTTCTCGACGGCGACGGGTTTCACGCCTTTGGCGGCGAGCGCTTTTTCGAGGTCTTCGCGGCCGAGCTGACCGTAGTTGGTCGAGTCGGCGAGAATCGCGACCTTCTTGAAGCCGCGTTTGGTCACAGCCTCTTCGACGATCATCGGCGCCTGGATGCGATCCGCGGCGGCGTTGCGGAACACGTAGTTATCCGGCTGATCGGTGAACTGCTTCGTCACGATGCTGCCTGTGGCGACGTTGTTGAACACGGGAATCTTCGCTTCCTGGAAGAAGCGCTGCGAAGCGAGCGCGACGCCGGTATTGATGTAGCCGACCACCGCCACGACTTTTTCCTTGTTGATCAGCTCTTGCGCGATCTGCACGCCGCGTTCGTTCTTTGCTTCGTCGTCGCGTTCCACGAGCACGATCTGGCGGCCCAGCACGCCACCGGCTTTATTGATCTCCGCGGTCGCGAGGCGCACGCCGTCACGCATGCTCACGCCCATCGAAGACGAGCCACCGGTGAAAGGGCCGTCGACGCCGATCTTGATCGGATCTGCCGCATAGCTGACATTGGCGAGGGCGCAAAGGGCGAGCGCACCCACAACGCTTTTCAAGCGAATTCCCATAGCTGTCTCCGTAGCATGTCTTTTCTTGCATGCAGCCTCGATGCGGGCTCATGCGCGCCGATTCACGCGTTCTTAGGAAGCCTGACCGTCAATCGGTAAGTCAGTATAGAAATCGTAAAGTATTAGTAATATGCGGAATTACCCGTGTGGTGCAATCCCTCAATCGACGGCGGCGGAACCCCTGCCTGGCGGCTCCTTCGCGCCGCCGTCGACTTCATTCAACTTACGCGAATCCTTGCGGATTCGTGGATTGCCAGCGCCAGTGGTCCTCGCACATCCGCTCGATGCCGAACTGAGCGCGCCAGCCGATGATCTTCTCGGCCGCGGCCGGATCGGCGAAACACGAGGCGACGTCGCCGGGGCGGCGCGCCACGATTTCATACGGCACCGGCCGGCCGGCGGCTTTCTCGAATGCCTTGACCACATCGATCACGCTATAGCCCTGGCCCGTGCCGAGGTTCACGACGAAGCTGGCGTCGCGTTTGACCAGCGCGTCGAGCGCGGCCAGATGTCCGCGCGCCAGATCGACGACGTGGATATAGTCGCGCACGCCGGTGCCGTCGGGCGTGTCGTAGTCGCCGCCGAACACGCGCAGCTTCTCGAGCTTGCCGACCGCGACCTGCGCGACATACGGCATCAGGTTGTTCGGAATGCCGGCGGGATCTTCGCCGATCAGGCCGCTCTCGTGCGCGCCGACCGGATTGAAGTAGCGCAGCGTGGCAATGCGCCACGACGGATCCGCGAGTTCCAGATCGCGCAGCACCTGCTCGGCGATCAGCTTCGACTGGCCGTAGGGATTGGTGGCCGACAGCGGGAACGACTCGTCGATCGGCGAGCTCTTCGGCACGCCGTAGACGGTGGCCGACGAACTGAACACGAACTGCTTGACGTTACGGTCGCGCATCACGCCGAGCAAGGTCAGCAGGCTGCCGACGTTGTTGCTGTAGTACTCGATCGGCTTGGCCACCGACTCGCCCACCGCCTTCAGCGCGGCAAAGTGAATCGCGCCCGTGATCGGGTGGGCGTCGAAAATACGGTTGAGCGCCGCTTCGTCGCGCGCATCGGCTTCGTAGAAGGTCACCGCCTTGCCAGCGATCTTTTCCACGCGCCGCAGCGATTCGCGGTTGCTGTTCACGAGATTGTCGATTACCACGACGTCGTAACCGCCGTTCAGCAGCTCGACACAGGTGTGCGAGCCAATAAAGCCCGCGCCGCCCGTTACCAGAATCGTGCCCTTCGTGGTCATGCTGTTGCTCCGTTAAAGTAAAACGCCCGTCATTTTCTGCACCAGGTCCTTATACGTTTCGACGACCACGCGCTCGTCGAATTCTTCCGCGACTTTCTTCCGGCCGCGTTCTGCCATGGCCCGCCGGTCCGCGCCGCTCATGTCGAGCATGCGCGCCAGCGTGGCCGCCAGGCTTTCTGCATTGCGCACTTCGCACAGCAATCCGTTGACGCCGTCCGCCACCACCTCGCGGCAGCCCGGCACGTCGGTCGCGACGATCGGCCGGCCCATGGCCGAGGCTTCCATCAGCGTGCGCGGCACGCCTTCGCGATACGACGGCAGGACCACGCAATCCGCCTCGGCGATGAGAGGCCGCACGTCGTGCGCCTCACCAAGATACTCGATGATGCCTTCCTGTTCCCACGCCGCCACTTCCTCGCGTGTAATCGCGCTGGGATTGTCGACGCCCACCGGACCGAGCAATTGGAACCGTGCGTGCGGGTAACGTTCATGCAAACGCCGCGCGGCTTCGACATATTCGCCCACGCCCTTGTCCCACAGCAGCCGCCCGATCAGCACGAAGCGGTAATCGGTCCGCTCGGGCAACGGCGTAAAGGCGAACTGCGCGAGGTCGACGCCTTCGCCATGCAGCAACCTCGCGCGCTCAGGATGCACCAACAAATTCCGTTCGACAAACGCGGCCTGATCGTCGCGATTCAAAAACCATATTTCGCGCGGAAAACGGAACGCAAAACGATACAGTTTTTTGGCCACTTGCGCGGCGCGGCTGTGCTGGATGAACACGTAGCCCAATCCGGTTGTGACCGCAACCGACTGCACGCCCGCCAGCTTCGCGGCGATCGAACCGTAGATATTCGGCTTGATCGTGTAATGGAACACCACGTGCGGGCGGATGGTCCTGTATTGCCGGTAGAGCGCGTACAGCGTGCGCAGGTCGTCGCGTGGACTGGTGCTTTTGGAGGCGACCGGCAATTCGATGCAGCGGCAGCCCATGGCCGTGAGCAGTTCGAACGTGCGGTCGCGCGGCGCAAGCACCGTCACGTCGACGCCGCGTCCAACCAGCATACGGATCAGCCCTTGCCGATAGGTATAGATTGCCCAGGCGGTGTTACAGACGAGTGTAATGCGCAACGCGGGCGTCGACTTCAAGGCAGGCTTCATGCGGGAACGAGCTCGGCGGTGAATGGGGTGGTGAATGATTTAATGGCTCGCGCGCGGCGTGAGCAGGCTGCGTTTGATCCGCTGCAGCGCGCGGTAAGGCGTCACCAGATGCAGCAGATTTTTGGCGAGGCCTAGCCAATCGTACAGATTGGCGGCGTTGAAGTAGCGCAGTTGCAGCCGCAGCGTCGAACTCACCTGGCGGCGCCGTTTGGTCGCGCTGATGCCGCCTTCGTTCAGTTCGTAGTACAGCCCGAGCTCAGGCAGGTTCGCGCAGTCGTAGCGCTCCATCAGCCGCACGAACAGATCGAGGTCCTCGGCGGAGGGGTACTCGGCGCGGTAGTTGCCGACCGCGCGCACGGCGTCGATGCGCAGCATCATCGAAGGATGCGCGAGGCATGAACGGAAGAAGCGCAAGCGACGGATCGCGTCCGGTTCGGCGGGCGGCGTCAGCATGAAGAGCGGCTTGCCTTCGCGGGTGACGACTTGCGTCCACATGCCGAGGCCGGCCACGCGCGGATGCAATTCCATGAACACGCGTTGTTTGGCGAGCCGCTGCGGCACGCTGCGGTCGCCCGCGTCGATGCGCGCCGCATAGCGAAAGCCGCGCTGCGCAAGGGCGTCGATGCCGGTTTGCAATGCGCGTTCGATCCCGCCGTTGCGCGCCATGCGCAGCATTTCGATCTTCATATTGGCGATGACCGGCGCGACGATCGGCGGCGAGCTGCCGTCATCGACGATCAACACGTGCACCGGCGCGCTTTCACTGAACGACGCGAGGGTGAGGTCGACGTCGGCCTGGCCGTTGTAGGCGGGAATCAGGACCGCGACGTCGTCGAGAGTCATTTGCGCGGTGGCGGATGCGTTCGTCATGGGCGCAATTTGAAACGAATGTAATAAAGATTAACCGACGCGGCCGCCAGATAGCCGGCCGCGAGGCCCACCAGCGCGCCGTACGCGCCAAGTCGCGGAATGGCCAGCAGATTGACTACGAACGCGACGGCCAGCGCCAGCAGCCACTTCGCGAGCAACACGAACTTGGCCTGATATTTCAGCACGATCAGATTGCCGATCGCCTCGATGCCGGCGGGTACCGACAGCCACACGGCCCAGCGGAAAATCTCGATCGCGCCTTCGAACTGCGGCCCGAACACACGGCGGATGATCAGTCCGGCGAGCAGATCCAGCACGATCGCGCCGCTCACCATCAGCGCCGCGGTCATGGCGGTGAGCCGCCACATGTTGCGGCGCAACTGGGCGGCTTCCTGCACACGATAGACGAAGGCGGGCGCAATGGTCTGCGCGAGCATCAAGGCGAGCGTGATCCAGTTTTCATTCAACTGCTGGGCGGCGGAATAGCGTCCGAGATCAGCGAATGAAATTGCCCGTTCGAGCATCAGCCGGTCCAGTTTCAGGAACAGATACATACAGATCAGGCCAAGCCAGAACACGGTGCCGGCGCTCGCGAAGTGCTTGAACAGAGAACGGTCGAGATGCCAGCCAAGCTTGCCGCCATGCCGGCGCATGTAATAGATCAGAAGGACCGCGCCGATCGCCGCCGATTCGAGCGCCCACAGCCAGCCGAAGCGCGCGGGCGTGGCCGCCGCGCGCACCAGCAGATAGACCAGAGCGGCCTTGAGCACCGCGGTGCTCATGCTGGTGAGCAACTGCGGCTTGCTGTAGGTCATGCTTTGCAGCCACGCGTTGATCACGCCGACGAACGGTTCGCGAAACAGCATGGTCACGGCGAGGCCGGCGAGCATGGCGCCGACCAGCGGCTCGAAGAAGTGCAGGGCGATGCCGAGCCAGGTCAACAGCAAGGCCGCGACCGACACGGAAATGCGCAGCGCGAAGGCGCTGCCGAGCACCGTGCCGAGCTGCGCCGGCGGCCGGTTGACGATGGTGGGCACCAGAATCTCGGCGCCGCACACCCAGGTAATGGGCGAGAGCACCAGCAGCAGCGTGTTCGCGTATTGCCATTTGCCGAACGTGTCCGGCCCGAAGTAGCGCGCCAGCATGCCGCTGATCACGATCGCCACGCCGATCTGCGTGAGCCGCTCCAGCCCGAGCCAGACGATATTCGTGAAGGCGCGCGTGACGTCCGGATTGGCGAAGCGTTTGAGCGTCAGCATCCTCTGGCCGCTCGCCGGTCCGCTTGCGCCGGGCATGCCGGCGGCGCCGTGAGCGCGAGCGGCGCGCATGACCCGAGTGGCGCAGTGCGCGCGTTTGCCCACCCAGCCGACTGTCGCGGCAACTTTACATTTGGAGGGCGTCTAAGCATTAGAATGGTGCTATAAGGCTGGTCCGAAAAGCGCAATTATAAGTTGGAACCGGATCGCTTCCGGCAAGGGCGCATCGCTGCGTTTTACCGATTCATCAGCGGTGCGCTGGTCAAAATTTTCCATTGCACGCAAGTGAGCCAACATGATCTCCAAATCTATTTTCAAGGCGTATGACATTCGCGGTGTAATCGGCAAGACGCTCGACGCCGATGCAGCGCGTTCGATCGGCCGCGCGTTTGGCAGCGAAGTGCGGGCGCAAGGCGGCGACGCCGTGGTGGTCGCGCGCGACGGTCGCCTGTCGGGCCCCGAACTGGTCCAGGCGTTGTCGGACGGCCTGCGTGCGGCCGGCGTCGACGTGGTCAACGTGGGCATGGTGCCCACGCCGGTCGGCTACTTCGCGGCCAGCGTACCGTTGCAGCTCGACGGCGGCGAGCGCCGCGTCGATTCGTGCATCGTCGTGACGGGTAGTCATAATCCGCCGGACTACAACGGCTTCAAGATGGTCCTGCGCGGCGCGGCGATTTACGGCGAACAGATTCTCGCGCTGCATCAGCGCATCGTCGACGAGAACTTCTCCGAAGGCAGCGGTACGTACACGGAGTACGACATCGCCGACGCCTATCTCGAGCGTATTGCCGGCGACATCAAGCTCGCGCGTCCCATCAAGATCGTGGTGGATACCGGCAACGGCGTGGCCGGTGGCCTCGCACCCCTGCTGTTCAAGAAGCTCGGCTGCGAACTGGTCGAACTGTTCACCGAGATCGACGGCAACTTCCCGAACCATCATCCGGACCCGGCTCACCCGGAAAACCTTCAGGACATGATCCGCGCGCTGAAGGAAACGGACGCTGAAATCGGCTTCGCGTTCGACGGCGACGGCGACCGCCTCGGTGTGGTCACCAAAGACGGCCAGATCATCTATCCGGACCGCCAACTCATGCTGTTCGCCGAAGAAGTGCTGTCGCGCAACAAGGGCGCGCAGATCATTTACGACGTGAAGTGCACGCGCAACCTCGCCAAGTGGGTGAAGGACAAGGGCGGCGAGCCGCTCATGTGGAAGACCGGCCACTCCCTCGTCAAGGCGAAGCTGCGTGAAACCGGCGCGCCGCTGGCGGGTGAAATGAGCGGCCACGTGTTCTTCAAGGACCGCTGGTACGGTTTCGACGACGGCCTGTACACGGGCGCGCGTCTGCTCGAAATCCTCACGCGTGTGGAAGACCCGAGCAAGCTGCTGAACTCGCTGCCGAACTCGAACTCCACGCCGGAACTGCAACTGAAGCTCGAAGAAGGCGAAAACTTCGAACTGATCGCGCGCCTGCAGCAAAACGCCAAGTTCACCGGCGCGGACGACGTCGTGAAGATCGACGGCCTGCGCGTCGAGTATCCGGACGGCTTCGGCCTCGCGCGTTCGTCGAACACCACGCCGGTCGTGGTGATGCGTTTCGAAGCCGATAACGACGCGGCGCTCAAGCGCATCCAGGAAGATTTCCGCCGTGTGATCATGGCGGAGAAGCCGGACGCGAAGCTGCCGTTCTAAACGCATGAGCGGCGCCGCGGTTCGGTTCGAACCGCGGTGGCCGTCGAACGCGGCGCGGGTTGCTCTTACCGCGCCGCGTTTTTTCATGCCATTTACATGTAACGCGCTAGAATTGCCGTCCTCGCGAGAAAACGCCGGGCCGCCCCAAGTTTTCTCACCCCTCGGGGGTGGGGGGCACTTTTAACAGAACGCCGGGCCGCCCCAAGTTTTCTCACCCCTCGGGGGCGGGGGCACTTTTAACAAAACGCCGGGCCGCCCCAGGTTTTCTCATCGCCCACCGGGGTTCGGGGGCTCTCTCAACGCATCTTCGGGCCGGATAGCCGGTTTTCCCACTCTTGAGCGTGCAAAAGATACTGATCGTG
The DNA here is from genome assembly GCF_050281145.1 of Paraburkholderia sp. NPDC080076. Taxonomy (NCBI): domain Bacteria; kingdom Pseudomonadati; phylum Pseudomonadota; class Betaproteobacteria; order Burkholderiales; family Burkholderiaceae; genus Paraburkholderia; species Paraburkholderia sp. NPDC080076. The sequence goes on from NZ_JBNNWQ010000005.1 coordinate 28,200, forward strand.
AGGGTGTCGTCATTGGGCGACGTCGTTCACAACATGCCGGTGATCGCCGACATCCGACGCCGCCATCCCGAGGCCCAGATCGACTGGCTGGTCGAAGAAAGCTTCGTGGGCCTCGTGCAACTCGTGAACGGCGTGCGGCGGGCGATTCCCGTGTCCCTGCGGCGCTGGCGCAAGCGCATTCTGTCGGTCGACAACTGGCGCGAGATCGGCGCTTTCCGCCGCGCGCTTGCCGCCGAGCACTACGACCTCGTGATCGACTGCCAGGGGCTCATCAAGACCGCGTGGGTCGCGAGCATGGCGCGCGGGCCGCTGGCCGGCCTTGCGAACCGCACCGACGGCGCGGGCTTCGAATGGCCGGTGCGCTTCTTCTACGACAAGCGCGTGCCGATCGCGCCGCGCACCCATGTGGTCGAGCGCACGCGCCAACTGGTGGCCGCGGCGCTGGACGACCCGCCGCCGCAACCCACCGACGACATCGACTTCGGCATCGACACCGGGCGCGCCGCGCTGGCTTTGTCGGAGGCGAATCTGAATCTGCCGGTGCCGTACGTCGTGTTCGTGCACGCCACGTCGCGCGCCGACAAGCAGTGGCCCGACACCGCCTGGATCGAACTGGGGCAGTCGCTGGTGCGGCGCGGCGCGTCGATCGTGCTGCCGTGGGGTAGCGAGGAGGAGCGCGCCACCAGCGAGCGCCTCGCCAGGGAATTCGGTGCGGCGGCCATCGTGCCGCCAAAGCTCTCGTTGCCGGCGGTGGTCGGGTTGATCGAAGGCGCGGCCGCCACGGTGGGTGTTGACACAGGTCTGGTTCACATCGCCGCGGCGCTGAAGGGGCCCACGGTCGAGTTGTACAATTTCGCCACTGCGTGGCGTACTGGCGGCTACTGGTCGCCGAACGTCGTCAATCTCGGCACGGCCGGACAGCCGCCCACGCTGCAACAGGTGAAGTCGGCACTCGCGGGCTTCGGCCTGCTATGACACGTCCGGGGCGCTTCGCCTTGCGCTCCAACCGTTTTCAAGGGCGACCATGAACGAAACCCAGATCATCGAAGTAGCGAACGCCGACTGGCACGGACGCAATCTGTCCGTGCCGCGCGAGACGCTGCTTGCCGGCGTCGAACGCGGCAAAGTGCTGTATTTCCCCAATCTGCGCTTCGCGATCGAAGGCGGCGAACAGGCGCTGCTCGACCCCGCGCTCGCCGATCCGAGCCGCAAGAACATCAGCCTCGAACCGAATGGCGGCGCGTTGCACGGCGTGGCCGGCGACGCCGTTACGCAATCCGCCGTGCGCGCGTTGATCGCGCGTTATCAGACCAATGCGCGCACGCTGGTCGACGGGCTTTTTCCCGAATACAACGGCAGGCTGCGCGTGGCGCCGACCAGCCTGCGGCTGCATCAGGTGGAAACGCGCGAGACGTCGTGGCGCAAAGACGATAGCCGTCTGCATGTGGACGCCTTTCCTTCGCGGCCGAACTACGGCGAGCGCATTCTGCGCGTGTTCACCAACGTCAATCCGCATGGCGCGCCGCGCGTATGGCGTGTCGGCGAACCGTTCGAGGACATGGCCAAACGCTTCCTGCCGCGCATCAAGCCGCAGATGCCGGGCGCGGCATGGCTGTTGAACCTGCTGCACGTGACCAAGTCGCCGCGCAGCGAATACGACCATCTGATGCTGCATCTGCACGACGGCATGAAGGCCGACCTCGATTATCAGAAGTCGAGCCCGCAGGAGACCATGCCGTTTCCGCCCGGCAGCGTGTGGGTGTGTTTCTCGGATCAGACTTCGCACGCGGTGATGTCCGGCCAGTTCATGCTGGAGCAGACTTTCTTCCTGCCGGTCAAGTCGATGGCGCAACCGGAATGCGCGCCGCTCGGCATTCTCGAGCGCCTGAAGGGCAGGGCGCTGGTTTGAGCGCCGCGCTCCTCTATCTGCCGGTTCCGCTCTGCGCGTTGGCTGGTTCCTTCGGTCGGACGGAGCGCCGATGCTGAGGGCGATCTATCACGCGCTCTGGTGGATCATCGCGCCGTTGGCGGTATTGCGCCTGTTGATCCGCTCGCGCAAGGAACGCGGCTATCGCGAGCATATCGGCGAGCGGTTCGGTTACTCGCGCGGCCGGTTGCCTGAAGACGACGCCCCGCTGATCTGGGTGCACGCGGTGTCCGTGGGCGAGACGCGCGCCGCGCAACCGCTGATCGACGCGTTGATGAAGGCGCGTCCCGACGCACGCATTCTGCTGACGCACATGACGCCGAGCGGGCGCGCCACCGGCGAGCAGATTTTCGGCGACCGCGTGTTGCGCAGCTATCTGCCGTACGACATGCCGCATGCCGTGCGGCGGTTTTTGCGGACGTGGCGGCCGTCGCTCGGTCTGGTGATGGAAACCGAAGTGTGGCCGACGCTGATCGACGAATGCCGTCGCGCGGATGTGCCGCTGGTGCTCACGAATGCGCGGATGTCGGCGCGCTCGTACAAGCGCGCGGCCAAGTTCGGCAGTGCGACCAAGGACGTGTTCGGCGGCTTTGCGCGCGTGCTGGCGCAGAGTCCATCGGATGCCGAGCGGCTGACCGCGCTCGGCGCGCGCAACGCCGCCGTGCTCGGCAATCTGAAATTCGACATGAGCACGCCGCCGGAGCTGGCGGCGCGCGGGCATGCATGGCGCGCGGCGATCGGCGCGCGTCCGGTGTGGGTCGCGGCGAGCACGCGCGAAGGCGAAGAGGAACTGGTGCTGCAGGCGTTCGCGGCGCTCGGTATCGACAACGCGCTGCTGATTCTCGTGCCGCGTCATCCGCAACGTTTCAACGAGGTGGCGGGGCTGGTCGAGAAGGCCGGGCTACGGCTCGAGCGCCGCTCGGCGTGGGCGCCGGATGCGAACGTGGCATCGGCGGCAAGCAGCGGCGTGCCTGCGCTGCCTGCGCGCGTGAACGTGCTGCTGGGCGATTCGATGGGCGAATTGGGCGCTTACTATGCCGCTTCGGATCTCGCGTTCATCGGCGGCAGTCTGTTGCCGTTGGGCGGGCAGAATCTGATCGAGGCGTGCGCGGTCGGCGTGCCGGTGCTGATCGGCCCGCACGTATTCAACTTTACGCAAGCCACCGCGGATGCCGTGGCGGCGGGCGCCGCCGTGCAGGTGAAAGATCCGGCCGATCTGGGGCGCGCGTTGCGTGAACTGTTTGGCGACAAGGCGCGCAGGCTGGCTATGGGCGGCGCAGCGTCGGCGTTCGCGGCGCGCCATCGCGGCGCGACGGCGCGGACCGTGGATGTGTTGATGGCGTTGTTGCCGGAGGGGGAGTGAGAGCGTGGGCGCAAACGCGGCACGCGCGCCCGCGCCTCACACCTTCAACAACCCCTTCTCCTCGATAAACTTCACCACCACATCCAGGCCGTCGAGCGCCTTCAGATTGCACATCACGAAGGGCCGTTCGCCGCGCATCTTCTTGGCGTCCGACGCCATCACCTCGAGATTCGCGCCGACCATCGGCGCGAGGTCCGTCTTGTTGATCACCAGCAGATCGGACTTCGTGATGCCGGGGCCGCCTTTACGCGGAATCTTCTCGCCACCCGCAACGTCGATCACGTAGATCGTCAGGTCCGACAGTTCCGGACTGAACGTCGCCGCGAGGTTGTCGCCGCCCGATTCGATGAACACGATGTCCGCATCGGGAAAACGCGTCAGCATGCGGTCGACGGCTTCGAGATTGATCGACGCGTCCTCGCGAATCGCCGTGTGCGGACAGCCGCCTGTTTCGACACCCATGATCCGTTCAGCCGGCAACGCGCCCGCTACCGTCAACAGACGCTGGTCCTCTTTCGTATAGATGTCGTTGGTGATGGCGACGAGGTCGTACTGTTCGCGCATCGCCTTGCAGAGCATTTCGAGCAGCGTGGTCTTGCCCGAGCCGACCGGGCCGCCGACGCCCACGCGCAGCGGCGGCAGTTTCTTCGTGCGGACGGACGAGTGGGCGGGTTGATGAGGTGCGTTCATGATAGTTCGTGTTATGAGCGAAAGAGCCGCGAATACTGCGACTCGTGACGCGCCGAGAGAATGCCGAGTTGCGGCGCGAAGGTGTTGATGTTTTCGGGCGACGTGGCCATGGCGCGCGTGACGGCGGCATCGATCGGCTCGCGCAACGCGACGATGATGCGTTGACCGGCGAGCTGGCCCAACGGCACGGCCTTCAACGCGGCGGCCGCCTGGTTTTCCACCCAGCTGAAGGCGTAGGCGGCGAGGGCGGCGTCGACGGCTGCGTCGTGGGCGTAGGCGGCGAAGGCAAACGCCGAGGGTTGAGCGAGCGGCGTCATCGAGGCGAGCGTCGCGCGCCGCTCGGCGTCGCCCCATTCGAGCGATACGCACAGCTGCCGCAACGACCAGCCCATTTGTTCCGTTTCGCGGCGCAATTCCGCGGATTCACGGCTCGCCAGGAATTCGCTGTTGGCGTGCGCGAGGGCCGAGGCGTCATGCGTGCGCCAACGTTCCATCTGATGCGCGAGGAACGGCAGTTCGCCGTGCGCGAGCACGTCGGTCAAGCCGCTGGAGATCCACTCGCGGGCGGAGTCGGCATCCGTGATCAGTTGTGCTTCGATGGCGGCTTCGAGACCCTGCGAGTAGCTGAAAGCGCCAATCGGCAGCGCCGGCGACGCAAGATGCAGCAGCGCTGTCAGTTCAGCGATGCGCATGATGGTGGTGATGCCCGTGACCGCACGATTCGTCGTGGACGTGATCGCCGTGATCGTGGTCATGATCGTGCGCGTGCTCATGGCCGTGCTCATGCCCGTGCGAATGCGCATGCCCCTGCGCTGCGTGGCCATGCTCATGGTCATGCGAATGCTCATGCCCATGATGCTCGCCGAACACCCGCTGCGCGAGCGCATAGTCTTCGGCGAAGGTTTCGTCGTGACCATGCTTATGGCCGCCGCCATACGCGCCGGATTCCGGCTGGAACGGCATCGAGACCTGATCGACCGTCGCGCCGATGCGCTTGAGCATGTCGGCCAGCACCGGATCGTATTCGAGCTTCAGATAATCCGCACCGACTTCCACCGGCGTGTGGCGATTGCCGAGGTGATAGGCGGCGCGCGTGAGCGTCAACGCATCTTTCGCGCGCACGTAGAGCACCGTTTCCGGCGCGGCGACGACGCGCACGAGGCCGCCGTCGTCGGCGACCAGGACGTCGCCCTCGCGCAGCACAGTGCCGCGCGGCAGCAGCAGCGCGACTTCTTCGCCGCTATCGAGCGTGGCCGCGAGCCGGCTCTTGCGCCGGTCGTCGAACGCCAGCGTCAGGGTCGGTGCGCGCTTGACCAGCACGGGTGCGAGCTTCAGATGCGGCGCGATGAGTTTGTCGATGGTGCGCATGATTTAGAACAGAAAGTAGCGTTGCGCCATCGGCAGCACGGTGGCCGGTTCGCAGGTCAGCAACTGACCGTCGGCGATCACCTGATAGGTTTCCGGATCGACGCTGATCGCCGGGCGCCACGCATTGTGGATCATGTCTGCCTTCGAGATGTTGCGGCAGTTCCTGACCGCAACGATACGCTTGTTCAGGCCGTAGCGTTCGCCGACGCCGGCATCGGCGGCGATCTGCGAGACGAAGGTCAGCGACGTGCGTCCCAATGCGCCGCCGCGCGTCGCGAACATCTCGCGATAATGCACCGGCTGCGGCGTCGGAATCGACGCGTTGGGATCGCCCATCTGCGCCATGGCGATCATGCCGCCCTTGAGGATCAGCGACGGCTTGATGCCGAAGAACGCCGGTTCCCAGAACACCAGGTCAGCCCACTTGCCCGGCTCGATCGAGCCGACTTCATGCGCGATGCCGTGCGTGATCGCCGGGTTGATCGTGTACTTGGCGACGTAGCGCTTCGCACGGAAATTGTCGTGGTGCGCGTTGTCCTCAGGCAGCGCGCCGCGTTGCACCTTCATCTTGTGCGCCGTCTGCCACGTGCGGATGATCACTTCGCCGACCCGGCCCATGGCCTGCGAATCCGACGACAGCATCGACAGCGCGCCGAGATCGTGCAGGATGTCTTCGGCGGCAATCGTTTCGCGGCGAATGCGCGATTCGGCGAACGCGATGTCTTCCGCAATCGACGGATCGAGGTGATGGCACACCATCAGCATGTCGAGGTGCTCTTCGAGCGTGTTGACGGTGTACGGGCGCGTCGGATTGGTCGAGGAGGGCAGCACGTTCGCTTCGCCGCATACCTTGATGATGTCCGGCGCGTGGCCGCCTCCCGCGCCTTCCGTGTGATACGTGTGGATCGTGCGGCCCTTGAACGCGGCCACGGTCGCTTCGACGAAACCCGCTTCGTTCAGCGTGTCCGTGTGAATTGCGACCTGCGTGTCGGTGTCGTCGGCGACGGAGAGACAGTTGTCGATCGCCGCTGGCGTGGTGCCCCAGTCCTCATGCAACTTCAAACCGATTGCGCCCGCGGCGATCTGCTCCAGCGCGGGCTGCGGCTGGCTCACGTTGCCCTTGCCGAGAAAGCCGAGATTCATCGGATAACCGTCGGCCGCTTGCAGCATGCGTTCGAGATGCCACGGACCCGGCGTGCAGGTGGTCGCGTTCGTGCCCGTGGCCGGACCGGTGCCGCCGCCGAGCATGGTGGTCACACCGCTCGCGAGCGCTTCTTCGATCTGCTGCGGGCTGATGAAGTGAATATGCGTGTCGATGCCGCCCGCCGTCACGATCAGGCCTTCGCCCGCGATCACTTCGGTGGAGGCGCCGATCGCGATCGTCACGTTCGGCTGGATGTCGGGATTGCCCGCTTTGCCGATCGCGGCGATGCGGCCGTTCTTGATGCCGATGTCGGCCTTGACGATGCCCCAGTGATCCAGAATCACGGCATTCGTCACGACGGTATCGACCACGTCGGCATGCACGCGTTGCGACTGGCCCATGCCGTCGCGAATCACTTTGCCGCCGCCGAATTTCACTTCTTCGCCGTAGGTGGTGAAGTCACGCTCGACTTCGATCAGCAATTCGGTGTCGGCGAGGCGCACGCGGTCGCCGGTGGTGGGGCCGAACATTTCCGCGTACGCGCGGCGGCCAATGCGTAAGGTCATGGTGTGGGTCCGGAAATGAACAGGGCGATCTGGGCTCGTGACGAGAGAGGGCGGGGCCTCACAGCTTGCCCATCACCTTGCCGTTGAAGCCGTAGACGACGCGATCGCCCGCCAATGCAACCAGTTCGACGGTGCGCTCCTGGCCGGGTTCGAAGCGCACGGCGGTGCCCGCCGCGATGTTCAGCCGGAAGCCACGCGCGGCTTCGCGATCGAACGCGAGCGCCTCGTTCACTTCATAGAAGTGATAGTGCGAGCCGATTTGCACCGGACGGTCGCCGGTATTCGACACGACCACCGTGACGGTGGCGCGGCCCGCGTTGAGTTCGTGTTCGCCATCGTCGATGAGGAGTTCGCCGGGAATCATCTGGGGGCTGCCTTATGTGATTTCGGTGATTAGGGAATCGGATGGTGAACGGTGACGAGCTTGGTGCCGTCGGGGAACGTGGCTTCGACCTGAATGTCGGGAATCATCTCCGGCACGCCTTCCATGACGTCGTCGCGGGTGAGCAGAGTGGTGCCGTAGTGCATCACCTCGGCGACGGTCTTGCCGTCGCGAGCCGCTTCCATCAGCGCGGCGGTGATGAAGGCGATCGCTTCCGGATAGTTCAGTTTGAGGCCGCGCGCACGGCGCCGTTCGGCAAGCAGCGCGGCGGTGAAGATCAGCAGCTTGTCCTTCTCGCGAGGTGTCAGCTTCATCGAATGAGTGCGTAGGGTTGCAACGGTCGTTGTGACGATCCCGGGCGGGACCGGCCGCGACAATGATAGACGCTGCGCGTCATGGCCGCGATCGCGTGCGCTGCACGGGATGTGTCCATGACGAGTGCAATGCCGGATAAGCCAGTCACGGTATCAAGTTCGGCTAACGGCGCGCTTACAGATCGGCCGGCAGCGGCGCGCTGAACCACTTCTTCGACATCGTGTTGAGCGTGCCGTCCTGCTTCGCTTGCACGATGGCGGCGTTCACTTTTTGCTGCAGGCGTGGCTCGTTCTTGTTCATGCCAACGAAGCACGGCGAATTCTTGATGACAAACTTCGGTTCCGGACGGCGCGGCGGATTCTTCGCGAGGATCGCGGCCGCGACGATGTTGCCCGCGGCGATCAACTGCACCTGGCCCGACAGGAACGCGGCGATAGTCGCGTTGTTGTCCTCGAAGCGCTTGATGGTCGCGTTCGGCGCCATTTGCGTGAGACCGATTTCCTCCAGCGCGCCGCGGGTTGCGCCGACCGTCTTGCCGGTCAGATCCGCGGGGCCGCTGACCTTGATATCGGCGGGACCGAACACGCCCTGGTAATACGGCGCATAGGCGGTCGAAAAATCGATCACCTTCTCGCGATCCGGCGTCTTGCCGAGCGACGAGATCACCAGATCGACCTTGCCGGTTTGCAGATAGGGGATGCGATTGGCGCTATTGACCGGCACGAGTTCGAGCTTCACGTTCATCGACTTCGCGAGCAGGGCGGCGGTGTCGATGTCGTAGCCTTGCGGCTTCATGTCCGCGCCAACCGAACCGAACGGCGGATAGTCTTCCGGCACGGCGACTTTGAGCACACCGGCCTTGGCGATGTTATCGAGCGTATCCGCGTGAGCGGCGGGCGCATTGACGGCGAGGACGGGCGAGAGCAGCAGTGCGGCGAGCCAGGCGCGACGCGCGGGGCGAAGAGTCGATCGAGTCATGTTCTGTGAGCGGTGGTGGCGACAAGCCGGTCGGCTGCCGTCAGGACGCGGCAGCATCATGGGGAATGGCGATGCAAGGTATGTGCCATGGCGGTGCAGCATGGGCTGGCGGCGCGGAAGGACGAGCGATGCACTCAGTTGAGGCGTCGACATGCGCCGGATTGGTGCACGCCCTGTCTTACGCCGGTGAAAGGCCACACCGTGCCAGTGAAGCAGCGCTCATGCTTGACGCCGACACGACTCCCGATGGCCAAAGTCACGCACGTGACTTTGCGGCCTTGTCAGGACTCCGCGGAGCGGCGCCTGAAAACGGCGTGCCTTCGCTCCGCACTGCCGCAAGCTCATCGAAGCCTGCCCAACTCGCGATTCCAAGGCGCTTCGTTATCAGATAGATCGCTATCGGTAATGCCAAACCGGCCGCACTTCCGAGCACGAAGTGGACAAGTGGCTGACCGATGCCGCGGGCCAGCAACGCGTTCCAGACCAATGCGGTTGCGAACACATGCAGGAGGTAGACCGGCTTCCACGAGGAGCCGATCGACGCGATCCAGCGCGACGTTCGCCATATCGGTAGGCACCGTCCAACCGAAAGGGCCGCCGCGATACCCAGAAAACTTGTCAGTAGAGAATATAAGTCCAGATAGTGGCCTGAACGTTGCCCCACGATCGCGGCGGCTGCAAACGCGATTCCCGCTACCAACGCGACGCGAAGGCCAGAGGCGTTGCCGCTTTGCCGGTCCGACCGGGAGGCGAGCAGCACGCCGGACAGAAAGAAGACAAGGCCCCAACACGTCATCGTGACGACGCCCCAATGGCTTCGTATCGCGACGGCGGCGCTGACGAGGATCATCGCGACAAGCAGGCCGCGATTTGCCACCGTCAACGCGCATCGGACCTTTGTGGGCCGTGGCCATACGGTGAGGCACGCGACGATCTGACAGATGAACAGCGCGTAAAGAAACCAGAATTGCCCAACGGGTGCCGATGCCAGACGAGTCAATTCGAACTGCTCGGCGGCGTAGTCTTTATAGTCCGCGACGAGCCACTGCACAGCCATCTGCAAGATCGACCACAGCAGATAGGGATAGAGCACGGCCAGGGCGATTGATTTCAGCAGCGCGGCGCGAGAGCGTTGCAAATACGTTAGCGCACTCATGCCGAGAAGGAAGAAGACAGTCGGGTATCCCAACGTGCTTGCGGCGTACTGAACAATCTTCAGGGCGCGAGACACGTGACCATCTTGCAGGAAACCGGCGTCGCTGATCCGGTGCAGCACTTCGGCGCACACGATCGCAATGATGGAAATTGCCAGGCCGCCTCTGATGCGCTCTTCTTTCACCATTCCCTCGTTCGGGTTCATGTTGCCATGCGATGCGGCCGGGCCTTCATGCAGTGCTAAAGCTGCACATCGAAAATCACGCACCAGTTGTCGAGGCGCATCGATTCGCGTCCGTCATTGAAGCGGATCACGTCGCCCTGTGAATCCCGCAGATTGCCACGCGGACCATAACGGCTTCCCGCGACGCCAACGCCGTTGAATGCGTACTCGATGTGCGTACCGGCAGGGATAGGCGATTTAGCCATAATGCTCACCTCGTCGGGTCCGGTGATCGATACCGACTGGATCGGCAGCAAGTCGCCGGACGGCAGGCGCAACGAGAAACCATAGTCCGAATTGCCGGCAACCTGCGTCGTGTCCCATCTGAGAGGCGGGGCGGGGACATTGAAGCGCAGCACGGCCGTCGTGCCCTCGCGTCGCCAGTTCAACGGCTCGAGAGGCGTCCACGTCTGTTTGTCGATCAGAATCCTCTTCAGGACCAGCCCATAGTAGGCGCCCATCCATTCGGTGCTGCGATTGTCGGTATGTCCACCGTCCAAGTAACGAAAGAGATACATCGGCACAGCCAGATGAATGTGTGGATCTTCGTGGCTGGCTTCCAGCAGCGCGAGCGCGATGTGCGGATACTGCTGATCGAAATGGCGATGCGTGGCCACCTGATAGGTGATCATCTCGACGTCCTGTTTCTGTCCCGTCAATGCCTTGGCATCGCGATCGACGTCGGCCCGCAAGCTCCTTAGCTTCGCAATGTAAGTCGGAATCGATGTCTGGCTGGAATCGTCGGCTTCCCCTTGCGTCCACGTGATTGCGCCGACGCCGTAAGTCTTGCCTTGGGCGTCCGCGAGCCGTTTTCCCTGGGCGATGTCTCGCAGCAGCTGTGAGTAATAGCGCCCCGGCGCTGACAGCGTCGCGATGTCCATCGATCCTTCACCCGGTGCCGATCCAATGAACCGGTAGGGGAGATCCGCATGACTTTGCAGGTTCTCCTGCTCGATCAATTGCATGGCCATATTCAGCGTCCCGCTGGTCGGCGTCTCGGCCTTGTCCCCCCATTGAGTCTCGACTAACGGTACGAACTGCTTGTACGCCACTTCGACGCCTTCGCTTTGCACGCCGTCTTGAGCCCGCACGCCGCCGTTGAATCGCAACGAGGAATAACGTTGACGGGTGGACAGCACGGGTTTGTTAAAAAACCCCTGGCTGAGCGATTGGCCGTAGCTAATGACGTGAGTGATGTCCCAAGGCGCTGCGCCGTGCGGAATCCATGCCGAATAAGCCGGCTCGATGCGCCCATCGCCAGAACCTGCCTGTGATGCGTCGAAGATAGTCGTCGCGGACAGCGCGCTTGCCGCCGACACTTTCTGCACCGCCCAGCCGCCGGCCGACGAAGCAAGAACGAACTGGATCCGACTACCCGGCCGGCCGTCGACGTTTTGCACCACCACGCTCGCGTGGTTGCCGTCGACTTGCGTGTTGTAGGTTTCAGGCAGCGCCGTCAGGCGATCGCAGGCAGTCGCCGTCGACACATGCAAGAGCTGCTGGACCAGACTTTTAACATCAGCGAGCGCGACGCTCCCGGCTCCGCACGTTGTGCGGTTATATCGCCACAGCGGGTCGAACTTGTCTCTCCATTCGTGCACAGCGCTTTCGATACCGCGATCCTCTGGAGAAAAGGCCGCGCGACTATCATGCTGCGAGCACGCGCAGCATACGATGGCCGGTAAGACGAGGTATACGAAACGCATTCGGTGATCCTTAGCGTTCATCTGCGCTGGACGATTGTAAGGGGATCGCGGAATGCGTTATGTGCGACCTCGCACGTAAATGGCCGCACGGACCCAGGCTAGGCCATACGATCTAAATGTCCAGACGTTTCAAGACATGCATGTACGAAGACCGCGACGGCGCGCGCAGCGCCGCCGGAAGAATGACGGCTGTGTCACGAACGCGGAATGTGCGAGAGCACGGATTCCAGATGGACCACTACCGCGACTGCGCGGGGGACCCGCTTAAGGGCTAGCGGTGTGAAGCCGCTTTCTTTGCCCACTTTCTTTGCGGCATGCAAAGAAAGTAGGTGCCGCCCCGCACAGGGGCAACGCCAATAGACCACCGTGACTTCAAGGAAAGGCCAACCTCAAGTAGCCCAAATCCGCAAAGGCACCCCCTCAACCCCATGCACAACCGGCCGCAACTGAATCCAGCATTTGATAAGCGCCCGCTGCAACATCTCCATCGACCTCGCAACCCCGCGCACGACGAGCACTCGCGAAGTCACACAAGAAGCGGCAACCCGAACAGAATCATCAAACGGCAGTTGAGCAGTCAGCGCTTCAGCAAGCGCATCATCACAAGCATCCCCAACGGCCCAAAGCGTCCCATAGGCAGGAAACCCGGCCAACCCTTGAGCAGCATCGCGCAGCGAATCATTTGCCGAGAGACTGGCCCGTTCAAACCAGAGCAACTCCCCGTTAGCCCCAACGATCCGAGACACCGCACACAAACGACCATCGGACCACCGTTCACCAGCAGCCTGCCGCCCAAGCTGCGTCGCATCCCACCCGATCGCAGTCGCGCCTTCACCAAGCGTCAACGAAAAATCGAGCTTCGCATTCGCCTGATCGAAAACGATATTATTCTGCGGCAGCCAATCGAGCTTAGCCCGCTCACCGACGCGCACGGCGATATGCTGCTGCGCTTCACGTCCATTGGACTTGTACCACTTGGTCGCCCCCGGCGTGGTAATAACAGCATGCGCCCCGTCACCGACATCGACATCAATAGCAAGGCGATCACCACCCGCGATCCCTCCAGGCGGATGCACGATCACCGCATGACAGACGCCATGTCCTTCAGGATAAAGCGGCCTTTGAACCCGCAACGGCCCATCATGCAACCGGTGCTTGAGCGTAGTCCGTTCGCCATCCTTGACGAACCCAAGTTCAAGACGCGCGCGCCATAGCGAATGCGCACCGGCCTGAGCGGCAGCGAGCGTAACGTGATTTTCGTGAAGCGACATGCGAATGGAATGCGACCAGACGGAGAAAAGCAAATCGTGCCTGCGCACGTCAGGCAACGCTCAACGGCGTTGCCACAGGATGCGGCGAGAATAGCACGCCAGCTTGCAGGTGCCGCTTACACGGCGATCAACGTCCGCACGCCATCCGCATCCATATTGGCGCCTTCTCCGCCCGCGATGATCTCGCCGCGGCTCATCACCCAATACCGATCGGCGATGTCCTTGGCGAAGTCGTAGTACTGCTCGACGAGCAGCACCGTCATGCCCATTTCCTCGACCAGTTGACGCAGCGTGCGGCCGATATCCTGAATGATCGACGGCTGGATACCCTCAGTGGGTTCATCGAGAATCAGCAATTGCGGATCGCTCATCAGCGCCCGCCCAATGGCAAGCTGCTGCTGCTGACCGCCGGAAAGATCCCCGCCGCGGCGGCTGCGCATATCCTTCAGTACCGGAAACAGTTCATAGATACGATCCGGGATCTTCTTGGGCGCTTTCTTGCTGGCGGCGCCCACCAGCAGATTTTCTTCGACGGTCAAGCGCGGAAAGATATCGCGCCCCTGCGGCACATAAGCGAGGCCTTTTTCCACGCGAGAGTAGGTGGGCAGTTTGGTGATCGGCGCACCGCGCCAGGCGATGGACCCGCTCTTCGTTTGCACGACGCCCATCAGGCAGCGTAGCAGCGTGGTCTTGCCCACGCCGTTTCGGCCGAGCAGAACGGTGAGTTTGCCGTCGGGCACGGTGAGCTTCACATCGCGCAGAATGTGGCTGCCGCCGTAATACTGGTTCAGGTTTTCTACTTCTAGCATGTCCGTTCGACCCTTTTGTTACACCGACCCGTTTCATCGGCCCGTTGCACCGCCCCGTTTCACCGGCCCAGATAAGACTCGATGACCGTCTCGTCGCGCTTCACTTCGTCGAGCGTGCCGTGAGCGAGTACGCGTCCTTCGGCCATCACCGTGACCTTGCCGGCTTCGCCTGATAGCGCCGCGACGAACTCCATATCGTGCTCGACGACCATCATCGAACACGTGCCGCGCAGATGATTGAGCAACTCGGCGAGCTGCATGGTTTCGTCGTCGGTCATGCCGGCGGCCGGTTCGTCGAGCAGCAGCAACGCCGGCTGCTGCATCAGCAACATGCCGATTTCGAGCCGTTGCTTCTGACCGTGCGACAGCTCGCCGGCAAGGCGCCGCGCTTCGCTCTCCAGACCGATCAGCGCCAGCGTCTCTTCAATGCGTGCTTGCGCCTCGCGATCCAGACGCGCGCGTAACGAGGCCCACCAGCCCTTGTCGGCCTTCATCGCCAGTTCGAGGTTTTCCCACACGGGATGCTGCTCGAACACCGTGGGCTTCTGAAACTTGCGGCCGATGCCCGCACGCGCAATCGACGGCTCGTTCATGCGCGTCAGGTCGATCGACTGGCCGAGATACACCTTGCCGGAATCCGGCTCCGTCTTGCCGGTGATAACGTCCATCATCGTCGTTTTGCCGGCGCCGTTCGGACCGATGATGCAACGCAATTCGCCGGCATCGATCTGCAGGGTCAGCGCATTCAGCGCGCGAAAGCCGTCGAAGCTCACGGTCACGTCTTCGAGGTACAGGATCGTGCCGTGCGACACGTCGATCTCGCCGGGCACGACCGCATGCCCCATGCTCGCGACACCGCTCAACGAAGTTTCAGCGGGTTCTTCCGGTAAAGCCAGATCAGGAACCATCGGGTTTTCGTTCATGAGCGGTTCCTCTTGCGCGTCACGAGTTCGATCAGTCCCATGATGCCGTTCGGCAGGAACAGCGGGACCAGCACGAAAATCAGACCGAGAAAGAACAGCCAGTATTCAGGGAAGTTCGCCGTGAAGAAGCTCTTTGCACCATTCACCGCGAAGGCGCCGATGATCGGGCCGATCAAGGTGCCGCGTCCACCCACGGCGACCCAGATCGCCATTTCGATCGAGTTGCCCGGCGACATCTCGCCCGGATTGATGATGCCGACCTGCGGCACGTACAGCGCGCCGGCGATGCCGCACAACACGGCGGACACGGTCCACACGAAAAGCTTGTACGCGAGCGGGCTGTAACCGAGGAACATCAAACGCGTTTCGCCGTCGCGCACCGCGGTCACGACGCGGCCGAGCTTCGAAGTGACGATCGCCCGCGCGCCGAGGAAGGCGAGGATCAGCACCGCGAAGGTGATCAGCAAGAGGGCGGTGCGCGTGCCCGGATGCGTGATCGGAAAGCCGCCGATGCGCTTGAAGTCGGTAAAGCCGTTATTGCCGCCGAAGCCCGTTTCGTTGCGATAGAACAGCAGCATCGCGGCGAAGGTCATGGCTTGCGTGATGATCGACAGATAGACGCCCTTCACCCGCGAGCGGAACGTGAAGAAGCCGAACACCCACGCCACCACGGCCGGCACCAGCACCACCAGCAGCAGTGCGTAACCGAGATGCTGCGTGCCTTGCCAGTACCACGGCAGTTGATGCCAGTCGAGAAACACCATGAAGTCGGGCAGGTCGCTGCCGTATTTGCCTTCGTGACCGATCGAGCGCATCAGATACATGCCGATCGCGTAGCCGCCGAGCGCGAAGAACAGTGCGTGGCCGAGGCTCAGAATGCCGCAGTAGCCCCACACGAGATCGAGCGCGAGCGCCGCGATCGCGTAGCACATGAATTTGCCGGTGATCGTCGTCGCGTAGGCGGACAGATGCAGCGCGCTCGTCTCCGGCACCACCAGCGTGGCGAACGGCACGCCCAGGCCGAAGACGATGATCAACGCGATCAGCGCGAGCCATGCGCGCCGCGACAACAGCGCGGGGCGCGGCGGCAGGCCGAGTGCGAAACCTGCTTGCGGGTCGCGGCCGGCCAGTGCGCCGCCGCTCGTTGCGCCGACGTGAGCTGATGAAGTTGCCGATGTCATCTCATGCCTCCGCGCTGCGGCCCTTGAGGGCGAACATGCCCTGCGGACGCTTCTGGATGAACAACACGATCAGCACGAGCACGGCGATCTTCGCGAGCACCGCGCCCCAGAACGGTTCGATCGCTTTGCTGATGAGCCCGAGCCCGAAGCCGCCGATCACCGTGCCGGCCAGTTGACCGACACCGCCCAGCACCACGGCCATGAACGAATCGATGATGTAGCTCTGACCGAGGTCCGGTCCGACGTTGCCGATCTGCGAGAGCGCACAGCCGCCCAGACCCGCGATGCCCGCGCCGAACGCGAACGCATACGAATCGACCCGCGCGGTCTTCACGCCGACGCAGGCCGCCATGCGCCGGTTCTGCGTGACGGCGCGCACGAAGAGACCGAGACGCGTCTTCGTGAGCACGGCCCATGCGATCCCGACCACGATCAGCGAGAACGCGAGAATCGCAAGCCGGTTGTACGGCAGGATCAGATTGGGCAAGACGGTGACGCCGCCGCTCATCCACGCCGGGTTGACCACCTGCACGTTCTGCGCGCCGAACAGCATGCGCGTTGCCTGAATCAGGATCAGGCTGATGCCGAAGGTGGTCAGCAGCGTTTCGAGCGGACGGCCGTACAGATGCTTGAGCACCAGCCGTTCGAGCACGATGCCCACTAGTCCCGCGGCGACGAACGAGGCTGGAATGGCGAGCAGCGGATACCAGTCGAATGCGCCGGGCGCGAAGCGCTGAAACAGATTCTGCACGACATAGGTCGCGTACGCGCCGATCATCAGGAATTCGCCGTGCGCCATGTTGATCACGCCGATCAGCCCGTACGTGATAGCGAGACCCAGCGCGGCGAGCAGCAGTACGCTGCCGAGCGACAGGCCCGCGAACAGCGTGCCAGCAATCTGGCTGCGGCGCTGGATCGCATCGAGTTCGTCGATGCCGCTTTGCGCGGCGGCGCGCACGCGGTCGTCGGCTTCCACGAAGGTGCCGTCGGGCTTCTTCGCGACGAGCGGCCGCAGCAGTTCGTTCATGTCGAGGTCGTGCCGCGCGGCGACCAGTTGCACGGCTTCGAGGCGCTTGGCCGGATCGGCGTCGTGCAGGGCCGTCATCGCCCACAGCGTGTCGAGGCGCTTCTTCAACGCGGGATCGGTTTCCTTCGCGCGAGCCGCGTCGACGAGCGGTTTGATCGACGGATCGGGGTTCTGCAGCAGCGCCGTGACTGCGGCGGCACGCGTCGCCACGTCCGGCGCATCGAGTTGCAGGCCGGACAACGCGCCGGCGACTTTCGAGCGCAGCAGGTTGTTTAGCGTGATCGGCTGGGCGTCGCCCGCGGCGATGGTCTTGCCGGTGACGGCGTCGTGCGCGGCGTCGCCGTCCTGCAGCAGCACGGCGCCCGCGTCGGTGGCGAGCGCGCTGTCTTCGGATAGCGCTTTGAGCACCGCCATCGATTCCTTGTCGTGATTGGCGATCAGTTTGTCGATGGCCGCGGATTTCGCATCGAAGTCGTCGCCGGCGAGCGGCGCGACATCGGCTTGCGTCAGCGCGAAGGCGGCCAGCGGCGCGCCGGCGAGCAGCACGAGCGCGACGCCGGCGACGCCGCGCCGCGCGAGTCGTCGTGCCAGTGTTCGTGCGCGTTGTCGTGTGAAGGTGAGGATCGAAAACGCCATGGTGGCCTTTGAAGAAAATCCGGCGGAGCGGCGCGGCATGTGGGCAAGCGCCGTTGCCGCGCCGTCGGGTTGCTGCGCGCGAAGGCCGTGCCGCCGGGACGCCGGATCACGGCGCGAAAGCGGGCGCGGTGGGCACGCCCGTCGCGGGATGGCATCGGCGTGTCACGGCGGCTAGCTTTGCCGCCGCGGCACGCCTTCCTGTCAGGCGACGCGCGAGCGCTTCAGGAACGCCGGGATCGAGCTGACCACATCCGGCTTGCTCGAATTGCCGGCAATGAACGGGCTCCACGGCTGCGCGCGGATCGCGGTCTTGGTCCGCCACACCACGTTGAACTGACCGTCGGCACGCACTTCGCCGATCATCACCGGTTTGTGCAGGTGGTGATTGCCGTCCATTTCCAGCGTGAAGCCCGACGGCGCTGCGAAACTTTGACCGACCATCGCCACGCGCACCTTGTCGACGTCCGTGCTCTTCGCTTTCTCGACCGCCTGCTTCCACAAATGAATGCCGACGAAGGTCGCTTCCATCGGGTCGTTGGTCACGCGCTTGGTGCCGCCCGGCAGGTTGTTCTGCGCGACCCATGCGGCCCATTGCTTCTTGAACTTCTCGTTGGCCGGGTTGCGCAGCGACATGAAGTAATTCCATGCGGCCAGGTTGCCGACCAGCGGCTTCGTATCGATACCGCGCAGTTCTTCCTCGCCGACCGAGAACGCGACGACCGGCACGTCCGACGCCTTCAGTCCCTGGTTGCCCAGCTCCTTGTAGAACGGCACATTCGAGTCGCCGTTCACCGTCGAGATCACCGCGGTCTTGCCGCCTTGCGAGAACGTCTTGATGTTCGCGACGATGGTCTGATAGTCGCTATGGCCGAACGGCGTGTAGACCTCCTGGATATCGGCTTCCTGCACGCCCTTCGACTTGAGGAACGCGCGCAGGATCTTATTGGTCGTGCGGGGGTACACATAGTCGGTGCCCAACAGGAAGAAGCGCTTGGCGCCGCCGCCTTCCGCGCTCATCAGGTATTCGGTCGCAGGAATCGCCTGCTGATTCGGCGCCGCGCCCGTGTAGAACACGTTGCGCGACATTTCCTCGCCTTCGTATTGCACCGGGTAGAACAGCAGGCCGTTCAGTTCCTCGAACACCGGCAGCACCGATTTACGCGACACCGAGGTCCAGCAGCCGAACACCACGGCGCACTTGTCCTGGGTGATCAGTTGACGCGCTTTTTCAGCGAAGAGCGGCCAGTTCGACGCCGGGTCGACCACCACCGGCTCCAGTTGACGGCCCATCACGCCGCCGTTCTTGTTGATGTCCGCAATGGTCATCAACGCGGTGTCCTTGAGCGAGGTCTCCGAGATCGCCATCGTGCCCGATAGCGAATGCAGAATACCCACCTTGATCGGACCGCTGCCGGACTGCGCCTGCGCAAAAGGAACCTGACCTGCAAGCGCCAGCGCGCCCGACATGGAGCCGAACTTCAACAGACTGCGACGTTTCATGTATATCCCCTTGCCATTGATGGTGACTGTTTATGGGCGTCGATTTCGGTCAGCAGGGCTTATCCCGCATGACTTGCCGCTTGTGTACTGCAAGGCACATGCCATGCAGTAAATTCGACGTGAACGGCGTGCAGTGCATGCTGCAGCGCGGCTGCCCGCCGGCCTGCTTATGCGTAATGCGGCGCAGAATTGGTGCAGGACCGGCCGCTTCGCCTCGTTCAGGTGCGTGCCGCGCCGCAACGAAGCGCGCGTGTCCGCCAGCGGGCATCAGCGGTGCATGGCCGCCGCCCCTTTGTGCATGGGCCGCGCTGTGCCTACACTGAAAGTCCACTCACGCGAGGAGACACGACATGAATGAGCGCGCCGGCGTCAAGCCACCCGATATGTCCGCGTTCTGGATGCCTTTCACGGCGAACCGCCAGTTCAAGAGCGCGCCACGGTTGCTGGCGAGCGCGAAGGGGATGTACTACACGTCGCACGATGGGCGGCGCATCCTCGATGGCACGGCGGGGCTGTGGTGCGTCAACGCGGGCCATTGCCGCGACGAGATCGTGGCCGCCGTGCAGGCGCAGGCGGCTGAAATGGACTTCGCGCCGACCTTTCAGATGGGGCATCCGAAGGCCTTCGAGGCCGCGACAAAAATCGCGCGGCATACGCCGGGCGATCTCAAGCACATCTTCTTCGTGAACTCGGGCTCGGAAGCCGTCGATACCGCGCTGAAGATCGCGCTGGCGTATCACCGTTCGCGTGGCGAAGGGCAGCGCACGCGGTTCATCGGACGCGAGCGCGGTTATCACGGCGTGGGCTTCGGCGGCATTTCGGTGGGCGGCATCGCACCGAACCGCAAGGCGTTTTCGGGCGGCCTGCTGCCATCGGTCGATCATCTCCCGCATACCCTGAACATCAAGGAAGCGGCGTTTTCGAAAGGACAGCCACGTTGGGGCGCGCATCTCGCCGATGAACTCGAGCGGCTCGTCACGCTGCACGATGCTTCGACGATTGCCGCGGTGATCGTCGAGCCGGTGGCCGGTTCCACCGGCGTGCTGATTCCGCCGCAAGGCTATTTGCAGCGGCTGCGGGAAATCTGCGACAAGCACGGCATCCTGCTGATCTTCGATGAAGTGATCACCGGTTGGGGACGGCTGGGTGCGCCGTTCGCCGCGCAGTACTTCGGCGTCACGCCCGACATGCTGACCATGGCCAAGGGCACCAACAATGCGGCCGCGCCGATGGGCGCGGTGGCGGCGAGCGCGAAGATTCACGATTCGATCGTGAACGGCGCGCCGGCCGGCATCGAGCTGTTTCACGGCTACACGTACTCAGGGCACCCGATCGCCGCGGCTGCGGCGTGCGCGACGATCGATCTGTATGAGCGTGATCAATTGTTCGAACAGGCCGCGCGGATGGCGCCAGTGTTTGAGAAGGCGATCCATAAGCTGCAAGGCGAGCGTCATGTGATCGATGTGCGCAATCTTGGGCTCGTGGGTGGGGTGGAGTTGGCGTCGCGTTCAGGTGCGCCTGGGGCTCGCGCCTATGATGTCTTCGTGCGCTGCTTTGAGAAGGGCGTGTTGACGCGTTATACGGGCGACATTCTGGCGTTCTCGCCGCCGCTGATCGTCGATGAAGCGCAGATCGAGGAGATCTTTGGGACGGTGGCGGAGGTGTTGAAAGAGGTGGAGTAAATAGCAGCGCTTTTGTTCGGCACGCAAAAAGGCCGACGTCGTGAGACGCCGGCCTTTTTGCTGAGCGTGCGTTCGATCAGAAAGCGATGAATGGCCCCGGTTGCTTGCCGATCATCACGTTGTTGATCGCGGTGTATACGCTGCGGCCGAAGAAGAACGGCAAGCCCCAGATGAACATGCCGGCCGATGGCGAACCGAGGCTGTCGTAGGCCGCGTACTGATTTGCCATCAGATTCCAGCCGTTAGCCAGTGAGAATGGCACGTTGACGGACGGGGCGGCCTTGTCGACGCCTGTCAAGATCGCCGACAGGCTGAGCGTGGTGGCCGGCACATACCAGTGGCCGGAAAAGGGAACCGTATAGTCCGCGAAGATGTTCGCGTTCGACCCGCTGTCGATGGCGCTGCTAAACGTGTTGCCCTTGTACGTGGTCGAGAAATAGCCGTACTGGTCGAGCGCGAGAATGTTCGGCTGCGAGGGCATGGCGTTGTTCTTCTGCGTGCCGATGCCGAACACCAGTTCACCCGTGACGCTTGCCTGGCCGCCCGCGGGTAGCGCAGGCAGACGGATGATCGTGCCGTTGTTGTCGGACGTGAAATCGGCGACTGGATTCATGACCTGCGTGTCGAGCGGAACACGTGTATTCGCGCATGACGTCGCCGACGTGCAGTAGTAGTAAGCCGATGGCAGTACGGTCTGCGCCGCCGCGGGGAAATCGCGCTGTGCAGGGCCAATGCCGATCACGCCGTTGGCGCCGAGTGCCGTTGCCGAACCGAGGTTATAGACGCCGCGCGACTGGCAGTCCGACGGCGTCGAGTACTGGCCGTCGGCAATCACTTGCAGCGGCATGTTGCCTGCTGTCTTGCCGCCGATCGTGACGTCGGCGCGCTTGATGGATCCCCACGTGTAGCCCGAGCCGAACACGGCGCATTCGGCGATCGACGCGTTGCCGGTTGGGTCGTCGGTGGCGCCTGTTTGCGTCGGCAGGCGGGCAGCAAGTGCGGAACCCAACGCGCTGCCGAGCACGCGCACGCCGACCGAGCCGGTGTCGAGTTGCATGTGATCGACCGTCGCGCATTGATTGCTGCCCTGAACGCCGGGGAAGCAGATCGTGGCGGTTACGTACGGCATGTTCGCGTTGTTGCCCGTCCATCGTTCGATGGTGATGGGGACGGTGTTGGAGGTGGGGGGTGGAGTCGGTGCTGGAGTTGGAGTCGGTGCAGGAGTTGGTGTTGGGGTTGGGGTTGGAATCGGTGTTGGCGTCGGTGTCGGTGTCGGTGTCGGTGTCGGAGTCGGTGCAGGAGTTGGTGTTGGTGTTGGAATCGGTGTCGGTGTCGGTGTCGGTGTCGGTGTCGGTATCGGAGTCGGAGTCGGAGTCGGAGTCGGCGTTGGAATTGGCGTCGCTGCAGGATTCAAAGCAGGTGTAGGCGCAGGCGTCGGAGCCGTCGTTGGCGCCGGAGTTGGAGTAGGCGTAGGAGTAGACGTAGTCGCACCACTCGCGCCCGACGGAGAAGCCGGCGGTATCCCTATCGACCCCGCTGCCGGCTTATCGCTATTCTTCGCCGCATTGGCGCTGCCATCATCGCCACTACCACCGCCACCACAAGCAGACAGCACCACGCTGGCACCCAGAAGCGCGCAGCAAAGCGTCTTGTTCAAAGTTGTCATGTTTAGTGAGTTGGATAAATCCGCGCGCCGCTTCATTGCAGTTGCTCCACGCGAACGGTGACGGGAACCAGGCGTGGCAGATACGCCTTGCCGAAAAAGCGGCCGGCTCGGCCAGCCGACTCGATATGAAAATCGCCGTTGTGTTCGATCATCGGGCCGACACCGCGCGCATGCTCAGCCGCGGCATTCGTGAAATTGGGAAAGTAGCTGCCGAGCAGCGCGCTCATGTCCGGGCGCACCGGACCTTGCCAGGTGACGGCAAACACCACATTGCTGGGCAGGACGTATTCATGAATCGTGACGCCGCCTGCGCCATACGTCGCGCGCAGCGTATACGGCGTGGCAGCTGCGGGCGTGTCGAGAGAAACCGCCGATCGCAGCAACGACTGCGAGGCCGCGCCCATACCCGGCGCACCGCCCAATGCCGCATAAGAAGCGAGTGGCAACACGCTCGCAATGCCCAACGCGACCTTCACAAAATTCATCACCATGCTCCAGAAAACAGGTCGGAACATGGTGCCAGCGGGGCTTTATTGGGAGTGCCGGAAAAGTCTCAATGAAAAATCGGAAATGGCTTGAGGAGACGCTGCTGGTGTGCAGCGTCTCCTGGCCCGGCCATGCGGCCAGTCGTCAGAACGCGACGAATGGTCCGGTTAGTTTGCCGACCTTGGCATTGCCAATCACGTTGTAGACATCGCGGCCATAGAAGAACGGCAGTCCCCACAGGAACATGTTGTCGTCACCATTCGAAAAGTACTGGCCGATGTTGATGAACGCGGCATTTCCGCTTGCCATCAGCGTGTTGGCGTTGTCGATCGAAAAGGGCATCTGCAGCGGCGCGTTTGATCCGTTGTTCGGCTCGATCGTCGCGCTCAGATTCAACGAGCTCGCCGGCGTGTACAGGTCGAGAACGGAATATGGAATCGTGTTATCCGGGAACGCGTAGCTGAGGGTGCCGCTATCGATCACGCTTTGGTTGAACACCTGCCCCTTGTACTGAGTCGTGAACGTACCGTACTTGTCCAACGCAATGACAGTGGCATTTGCCGGCAAGGTATTGTTCTGCTGGGTGCCGACGCCAAACACCAACTGGCCCGTCACGCTTGCCTGGCCAGCGGCCGGCACGGCCGGCAGACGGATGACCATGCCGTTGTTGTCCGTGGCGAATGCGGCGACCGGATTCATAACCTCTTTGCTAGCGAGCATGCGCGTGCTGACGCAGCTATTTTGCGAAGGGCAATAGTAGTAAAGACCGGGTACCGCCTTGGTCAGGGCATCCAGGGAGTCGCCCGTGAAGTTGTCGATGCCGAGAATGCCGCTCACTCCCATCACATCAAGGGATCTGCCCAGGTCGCCGCCGTTGTGCGCAATGCAGTCGGGCGGCGTGGAGAAAGCGCCATCGGAAACCACCTGGATCGGAATATTGCTCGCTGTCTTGCTGCCGATCGTGATATCGGCGCGCTTGACCGAACCCCACGTATAGCCCGATGCGAACGGCGCGCACTCGGCAATCGGCACCGAGCCGACCTTGTCGTCTACCGCCCCGGCCTGGGTAAGCAGCAGAGGGGCCAGCGTTGGCATCGCTCGGGCTGCAATACGCACGCCGGTCGAACCGGTGTCCACCAGCATGTTGTCGACGGTCACGCACTGGGGCGCGCCTTGTGTGCCCGGCACGCAAACCTTGATTGACGCGAGAAGCCGGTTGACGTTGCCCGTCGACTTATCGACGCGGACCGGCACGGTGTTCTCGCCGGTAGCCGGAGTGGATGAATTGGTCGAGCTACCGGAATCGCCGGAACCACCCGGCGGCGGGATCCAGTCTGGCGTGGCGTTCCAGCCGATGGAGTTGCCGCCCTGGTTGCCGCTCGAGCCTCCGCCACCGCCGCATGCGGAAAGCGCGATGCCCGCAATGGCCGCGGCGACCCATAGCGTCTTTTTCAATGTCTTCATGTTCCGTTGTCTCATCGCTCGACGCAGGCCTTATTTCAGATCGCCAGGCCGCACGCCGGCGGGCATCAGGCGCGGCAGCCATGCCATGCCGCTGAAGCGTCCCATGCGGCCGGCAGACTCGATGCGAAAGTCGTCGTTGCCGTCGATAAGCGGCCCTGTACCGGCTGTATGGCTCTGCCCGGCGTTCACGAAGTTGGGAAAGTAGCTGCCGAGCAGCGCCGTCATGTCCGGACGGATCGGTCCGTTCCACTTGACCGCGAACACGACGTTCTGAGGCAGCACGTATTCGCGGATGGTGACGCCGTTGGCGTCGACCGACTGGCGCATGGAGTAGGGCGCTGCGTTCGCGGGTTGAGCCGCGGGCGTCGCGGCGGCGGATTGCGGCGTGGCGCGCAGCAGGGTCGCCGACGATGCGCCTGTGGACGGCGCACGGCCCAGGGTTGCATGCGACGCGAGCGGCAACAAGGTTGCGGCCAGCATCGCGATCTTCAAAAATCTCATCACATGGCTCCCCAAAAGGTCGGAAGCATGGTGCCTGTGCGATGCGCAGCAAACCGTATGAAATTTCGGAAGCGAAGGCGAGAAGCGGCGCAACGAAAGCTGGCCGTTAGTGTTCTGCTGAAGGGCGTGGAGAGGCGCTAGCTGAACTGGGTGCGAGCCGCGCGGCAACCTGGCGCCGGAGCGTCACGGAGCGAAAAAAAGCGCCTGAGAGCCAAAGGACGGGAAGCAGGGAAGAAAAGCCAGGAAGAGAAGCGAAGGCCGCAAGCGCACAGCATCTGCCGCACGCCCCCCATCCGACATCACTCGCCGCCCAACCTTGCCGGCAGCGCCTTTAGCCGCAACACCCGGATGACGCCGAGACTTGCGGCAGCAGTTTGACGCGCGCGAGCGACAACTCTTCGCTGTTGGCGGCGAGCGAAGCGCGTGCGCTTTGCAGTTGGGCGTCGTTGGAGAAGGCTTCGTCGTAGAGCTGACGGAAGCCCGCGGCCTGCGCGGCTAGTGTGCGAAGCGCGCGGCAGGCAAACGCCAGAGCGGCCATGAGGACCAGCGCCTGCTGGCCCGTCATTGCCGCCGTGCGATCAGTAGGTCGGAACGGACGGATCGACCTGACGAGACCACGCGTCGATCCCGCCTTGCAGATTGAAGACGTTGGTATGGCCGCGCGACTCGAGAAACATCGCGACCTGGGCGCTGCGCGCGCCGTGATGGCAGACGCAGACGATTTGCGCGTCGTCGTCGAGTTCTTCGCTGCGCGCGGGAATCTCACGCATCGGAATCAACACGGCGCCGGCGATCGACGCCGTCTGGATTTCCCACGGCTCGCGCACGTCGAGCAGCACGGGCGCGGGACGCGAAGTATCGGCAAGCCATTCGGCAAGTGCCGGAGCGGTCAGATTTTGCATCAGCAGAACATCCAGTTCAGAGGACGGCGGGCGTGCCGCCCGTCCGGAGCGTGTGAATCAGAACTTGAAACGCGACGGCTGCACGGCGTTGATGAGCGGCTCGACATACGTTTCGAACACGTCGGCAATGCGGTATTGCTTCTCGTCGATACGCGTGATGATCTGCGCCTTCATGACCGGCGCGGTGCCGACGAACGCCGCCAGACGGCCGCCGATTTTCAGATGGTCGAGCATTTCCTGCGGCAGCACCGGCAGGCCGCCCGACACGCAGATCACGTCGTACGGCGCGGCGCCGGCCCAGCCGCGCGCGGCGTCGCCGGTGGTCACTTCGGCGTTCAGCACGCCGTTGGCGATCAGGTTGGTCTTCGCCAGTTCCGCCAGTTCCGGTTCGATGTCGACCGTCAGCACGTGCTGTGCGCGGTGCGCGAGCAACGCGGCCATGTAACCCGAACCCGCGCCGATTTCGAGCACGCTTTCGTGTTTCTTCACCGCCAGTTCCTGCAGCACGCGCGCTTCGACACGCGGGGCCAGCATGTGCTGGCCGGCCGGCAGCGGCACTTCGAAGTCGACGAAGGCCAGCTCGCGATACACGGCGGGGACGAAGTTTTCACGCTTGACGATCGAGAGCAGATTCAGCACGTCCTGGTCGAGCACTTCCCAGGGGCGGATCTGCTGTTCGATCATGTTGAAACGCGCTTGCTCGATGTTCATGGTGGGTTCGGCTGTATGGTTTGGCGAGTTTTGCGGGGTTTTGCTGGGTTTGCTGGGTTTGCTGGGTTTGCTATCAGCCACTGACCACCGGCCTCGCAGCGCGACTCGGCGCGCAAGGCCCGTCAGGGTAACTGCGGGATTGTACCAAATGACGGTGCCGATCCGCGCCCTCGCGGGCAGGGAAGACCATCCCCAGGCCGGAGCGTGTCACCAGCCGGATCACGTCGCCCCCCGTGTTAATCCCTAGCGATATGTCCTTGCACTTCCGGTGCCTATCGCTCAAAAATGTAATCGATTACATTTTTGAGGCGAGTTCACTTGTCCAGATCGTCGTCCACCAAGGCTCCGTCAGCGGTGTCCGCGGCGCATCCCCAGCCCGGCGTCAAGCCGTTGCGCGGCGCGGCCGATGGCATTTCGATTGCCGGCGTGGCCGAGCAGGCGGGCGTCTCGGTGGCCACGGTATCGCGCGTGCTGAACGGCCACGAGAACGTGCGGCCCGCCACGCGCGACAAGGTGCTGGCCGCCATCGATGCGAGCGGCTATCGCGTCAACGAACTCGCGCGCAACCTGCGCACCGCCGAGAGCCGGCTGCTGCTGACCATGGTCCCGGACGTGGGCAATCCTTTCTATGCGGAAATCGTGCGCGGCATCGACAGCGTGGCGCGCCAGCACGGCTACTTCATGCTGCTGTGCGACACCGGCGCCGATCCGGGCCGCGAGCGCAGCTATTTCGATCTGCTGCGGCGGCGCCGCGCGGACGGCGCCATCTGTCTCGACCCGGCCACCATCCAGCAGGCGCTCGGCGAGGCCTCCAGCGCGCTGCCGTGGGTCGCGTGCTGCGAGTTCGACCCGGCGATGGGCGTGCCGTACGTGGGCATCGACAACTACCGCGCCGCGGGCGACGCCGTCCGGCATCTGCTCGCGCGCGGCCACCGCCGCATCGGCCTCATCAATTCCGATGTCGACTACCTCTATGCGCGGCAGCGTCAGCAGGGCTATCTGGACGCATTGACCGAAGCGGGCATCACGCCGGACGAACGCTGGCGCATGAACCTGAACAGCCTCGACTATGAAGCGGGCGCGTCGGCCGCGGCCACGCTGATGAATCAGCCGCAGGCGCCGAGCGCGATCTTCGCGGTCTCCGATACGCTCGCGATCGGCGTGATCCACGGCTTGCGCAGCGTCGGCAAGCGCGTGCCGGACGACATCGCGGTGGTCGGCTTCGACGATATCTCGCTCGCCGCGCAGATCGATCCGCCGCTCACCACGATCGCGCAGCCCATGCGCGAGCTGGGCGAAACCGCCGCGCGCCTGCTGCTGCAGCGGCTCGCCAATCCGTTGGCGAACGTGCCGGGCGTGCTCTTGCCGCATCGGCTCGTGATTCGCGGGAGCGCCTGAACCATGAGCCTCGCGATCCGTTTCGACGACATCCGCAAAGACTTCGGGCCCGTGCGTGTGCTGCACGGCGTGAGCTTCGAGCTGGCGCCGGGGCGCATCTACGGTCTGCTGGGCGAGAACGGCGCCGGCAAATCCACGCTGATGAAAATCCTCGCCGGCTACGAAACCGCCACCTCGGGCACCTTGCTGGTCGATGGCCGCGCGCATCAGTTCATCGGTTCGCGCGACGCCGAAGCGCAAGGCATCGTGCTGATCCACCAGGAGTTCAATCTCGCCGAGCATCTGACGATCGCGCAGAACATGTATCTCGGTCATGAAAAAAAGCGCGGCTGGTTCGTCGACGACGCCGCGATGAATACCGAGGCCGCGCGTTTTCTTGCGCAAGTCGGTCTGGAAAAAGCGCCGGACAGGAAGGTGCGCGAATTGATCGTCGCGGAAAAGCAGATGGTGGAGATCGCCAAGGCGCTGTCGCGCCGCGCGCGGCTGCTCATCATGGACGAGCCGACGGCCACGCTCACGCCGTCCGAGACCGAACGCCTCTTCACGCTGATGGCCAAGCTCAAATCCGACGGCGTGACCATCATCTACATCTCGCACAAGCTGGACGAAGTGGAGCGCATCACCGACGAGGTGATCGTGATGCGCGACGGCCGCTTCGTCGCTCGCGGTGAAACCGCGGGACTCGCGCGCCAGCAGATGGCGAACCTGATGGTCGGGCGCGAGCTTTCGGACATGTTCCCCGAGAAGATCACCGTGTCCGCCGACGCGCCGCTCGCGTTGAAGGTGGACGGGCTCGCCGTGCCGGATTGGGTGGAAGACCTGAGCTTCGACGTGCGCGCTGGCGAAGTGCTCGGCTTCGCGGGACTGGTAGGCGCGGGCCGCACCGAGGCGTTCGAAGCGATCATCGGTTTGCGCAAGCGCACGGCGGGCCACATTGAAGTTGCCGGCCGTCCCGCCGATCTGAAAAGCCCGCGCGACGCAATGCGCCACGGCATCACGTATCTCAGCGAGGACCGCAAGGGCAAAGGCCTGCACGTGAACCTGAGCCTGCAGGACAACGTCACGCTGATGACGCTCGAACGTTACACGCATCCGTTGCTCGACATGAAAGCGGGACGCGCCGCGCTGACCAAAGCCGTGAGCGAATTCGGCATCCGCACCGGCGACCTGTCAAGCCGCGCGCGCATGCTATCCGGCGGCAATCAGCAGAAGCTCGCGCTCGCCAAATTCCTGCAACCCGACCCGAACGTAATCGTGCTCGACGAGCCGACGCGCGGCGTCGATGTCGGCGCGAAACGCGACATCTATTTTCTGATTCATCGTCTCGCCGCGCAGGGCCGCGCGGTGATCGTCATTTCATCCGAACTGATCGAGCTGATCGGCCTGTGCCACCGCGTCGCCGTGATGCGCGCGGGACGCCTGCAAGCCACGCTCACGCTCGAACATCTGACCGAAGAGGAGTTGATCGCCCATGCGACCGGCACCCACTGAAGCCGTGCAATCCGGCCGCGCGTTGCGCTTCGCGCATCGACTGTATGCGCTCGGGCCGCTCGTTGGACTCGTCGCGCTGTGCGTGATCGGCACGCTGCTCAACCGCGATTTCGCCACTGTCGACAACATGATGAACGTGCTCACGCGTACGTCGTTCATCGGGATCATCGCAGTCGGCATGACCTTCGTGATCATTTCGGGCGGCATCGATCTGTCGGTCGGCTCGATGGCGGCGCTGATCGCGGGCAGCATGATCTGGCTGATGAACGGACTCGCGGCGGGCGTCGGCGGACACTCGTTTCCGCCGCTGATGATTCTCACGCTCGGCATCGTGGGTGCGCTGGTGCTCGGCGGCCTGTTCGGCTGTGCGCACGGCTTGCTGATCACCAAAGGGCGCATCGAGCCATTCATCGTCACGCTCGGCACGCTGGGCATCTTTCGCGCGGTGCTCACCTGGCTCGCCGACGGCGGCGCGCTGACGCTCGATAACTCGTTATCCGATCTGTACGGCCCGGTGTATTACGCGAGCCTGTTCGGCGTGCCGGTGCCGATCTGGGTGTTCCTCGTGATGGCGGCGGGCGGCGCGCTGATTCTCAACCGCACCGCGTTCGGCCGTCACGTGCAGGCGATTGGTTCGAATGAACAGGTCGCGCGTTATGCGGCGATTCGCGTCGATACCGTGAAGATCGTCACGTACGTGCTGCTCGGCATCTGCGTGGGCGTCGCCACCGTGTTGTACGTGCCGCGGCTCGGCTCTGCCACGCCGACGACCGGTTTGCTGTGGGAACTCGAGGCGATCGCCTCGGTGGTGGTCGGCGGCACCGCGCTCAAGGGCGGCGAAGGCCGCGTGATCGGCACGGTGATCGGCGCGATTCTGCTTTCGGTGATCGCGAACATTCTGAATCTGACCAGCATCATCAGCGTGTATCTGAACGCGGCGGTGCAGGGTGTGGTGATTATCTTCGTCGCGTTCGTACAACGTGGACGGCGGTAGCGGTGGCGCTTCAAATTGCGCTTCAAATTTGCAATCACGGTGAGTTGAAAATCGGGGCGCATGAACGCCTCACAAAAGGAGACACAACCATGAAGCAGGTCATTCGAGCGGTCGGCGCCGGCATGCTGGCGTTGGGGATACTGGGCACGGCGAATATTGCGCGTGCCGATGAAAAGGTCATATTGGGCGTTGCGATTCCGACAGCCGATCACGGCTTCACGGGCGGCATCGTCTGGTGGGCGAACAAGGCCAAGACTGATCTGGAGAAGGCGCATCCCGATCTGAAAGTGATCGTCAAGACCGCGGCCGGCGCGCCCGAACAGGCGAACCAGTTGCAGGATCTCGTGACGGTCAACAAGATCAATGCGCTCGTGATCTTCCCGTTCGAATCGGCCTCGCTCACTCAGCCGGTTGCGCAGGTGAAAAAGAAGGGCGTGTACGTGACGGTGGTGGATCGCGGCCTGACCGACACCAGCGCGCAGGATGCGTACGTGGCCGGTGACAACACCGCGTTCGGCAAGATTCCCGCCGAGTATCTGGCGAAAGCGCTCGACGGCAAGGGCGACATCGTTGCACTGCGAGGCATTCCGACGACGCTCGACAACGAACGCTGGACCGCGTTTACCGGCGTGCTGAAGGCGTATCCGAACATCAAGATCCTCGACGCCAAGTACGCGAACTGGAATCGTGACGACGCCTTCAAGGTCATGCAGGATTACCTGACGCGCTTCAAGCATATCGACGCCGTCTGGGCCGCGGACGACGACATGGCCGTCGGCGTGATCAAGGCGATCGAGCAGGCCAAGCGCACCGACATCAAGATCGTGTTCGGCGGCGCGGGGTCGAAGGGCATGGTGAAGAATGTGATGGACGGCGCACCGATGATCAAGGCCGACGTGTCGTACTCGCCTAAGTTCATCTACGACGCCATCAAGCTCACCGCCGAAGCGCGTCTGAAGGGCGAGAAGCTGCCGGCCACCACGATCATTCCGTCGGTGCTGATCACGAAGGAAAACGCGCAGCAGTTCTATTTCCCGGACTCGCCGTTCTGACCTGAGCATCCGGGGCGCGCCATCCGGCCTGAGCCGGACTTTCTGCGGCAGCGGCACGGCGAGCGCGCTCTCGTTCGAGGAACCGTACGATGAAAACCATCAAAGGGCCGGCGATCTTTCTCGCCCAGTTCATGGGCGACGAGGTGCCGTTCGACAACCTCGCGCATCTTGCCGAGTGGGCTGCGGGTCTTGGCTTCAAGGGGATTCAGGTGCCGTGCGACAGCCGCCTGATCGATCTCGAACAGGCGGCTGCGAGTCAGACGTATTGCGACGAGTTGCGCGAGGTCGCGGACGACGCGGGCGTGACGATCACCGAACTCTCGACGCATCTGCAAGGGCAACTCGTCGCCGTGCATCCGGCCTATGACACCTTGTTCGACGGCTTTGCCGCGCCGCATGTGCGAGGCGATCCGGCCGCGCGCACGCAGTGGGCGATCGACCAGATGAAGCTGGCGGCGAAGGCCTCGCAGCGTCTGGGGTTGAGCACGCACGTGTCGTTTTCCGGCGCGTTGGCGTGGCCGTATCTCTATCCGTGGCCGCAGCGTCCGGCAGGTTTGGTCGAGGCTGCGTTCGATGAACTCGCGCGCCGCTGGACGCCCATTCTCGATGCGTTCGACGCCGCCGGCGTCGACGTGTGCTATGAACTGCATCCCGGTGAAGACCTGCACGACGGCGTGACCTTCGAGCGTTTTCTCGACGCGGTGAAGCAGCATGCGCGCGCCAACATCCTGTACGACCCGAGTCATTTCGTTTTGCAGCAGCTCGACTACCTTGCGTTCATCGACATCTATCACGAGCGCATCAAGGCGTTCCATGTGAAGGACGCGGAGTTTCGTCCGACCGGCAAGCAAGGCGTGTACGGCGGCTACAGCGGCTGGGTCGAACGCGCGGGGCGCTTCAGATCGCTCGGCGATGGGCAGATCGATTTCGGCGCGATCTTCTCGAAGATGGCGCAGTACGATTTCCCCGGCTGGGCGGTGCTCGAATGGGAGTGCGCGCTGAAGCATCCACACGATGGCGCACGCGAAGGCGCGGAGTTCATTCGCCGGCACATCATCCGTGTGGCCGAGCATGCATTCGATGATTTCGCCGGCAGCGGCGTCGACGCCGCGCAGTTAAAGCGCGTGCTCGGCATCTGACGGCGAGCAATCGCAAAGGAGGGAGGGTGATGCCACAACGAAGGCTCAGGCTGGGCATGGTCGGCGGCGGACAGGGCGCGTTCATCGGCGCGGTGCATCGGATGGCGGCACGACTCGACGACCGTTTCGAACTGGTTGCGGGCGCATTGTCGTCCGATCCGCAGCGCGCGCAAGCGAGTGCCGATGAGGCCGGGATTGCGCGCAGATATTCGGACTGGCGCGAGATGGCGCGCGCGGAGGCCGCGCGCGACGACGGCATCGACGCGGTGGCGATCGTCACGCCGAATCATCTGCACGCGCCGGTCGCGACGGCGTTTCTCGAAGCCGGTATTCACATTGTGTGCGACAAGCCGCTGGCGATCTCGCTGGCGGAAGGCGAGGCGCTGGCGAAGCTGGCTCGCGAGAAGAACAGGTTGTTTGCATTGACGCATACGTACTCCGGCTATCCGCTGGTGCGTCATGCCCGCGAGTTGATCGAAAGCGGCGAGTTGGGCGAGATACGCGTCGTGCAGGTCGAATACGCGCAGGACTGGCTGGCGGAGCCGATCGAAACGAGCGGCACGAACAAGCAGGCAGGCTGGCGCACGGATCCCGCGTTAGCGGGTCCGGCAGGATGTCTCGGGGATATCGGCACGCATGCCTATCATCTTGCCGCGTTCGTCACAGGTATGACGCCGCATGCGCTTTCGGCGGAAGTGCATACGTTCGTACCCGGGCGGCGCATCGACGATCATGTGCAGGCGATGCTGCGTTATCCGAATGGCGCGCGCGGCATGCTATGGGCGAGCCAGGTGGCGAGCGGCGCGGAAAACGCCTTGCGTTTGCGGGTGTATGGGACGAAAGCCAGTCTGACCTTCGATCAGGAGCATCCCAATGAATTGTGGTTCACACCATTGGGTGGTTCGGCTGTGCGCCTGACACGAGGGCGCGTGACGAGCGCGATTGCGGCCCATGCGACGCGCGTGCCGTCGGGACATCCTGAAGGCTATCTGGAAGCGTTTGCCCAGTTATACAAAGACGCGGCGTTGCAGATCGAAGCATTGAATGAAGGTCGCGCGTTGCCCGCCGAAAGCCTGTTGCTCACGACGGTGGAGGACGGTGTGGCGGGGCTGCGGTTTATCGACGCCATGCTCGCGAGCAGCGCGGCGGATGGGCAGTGGCGCGAGATAGCGCGTAGCGCTTGAGGCGGCTGTATGTCGTGGCGGGAAGAGTGGGATTCGCCGCGTCGCTCAACCGCCCTTGCTCTTCTTGAGTTGCTCTTCGAACGCGATATCGAGCTTGCTCGCTTTGCGTGGCTTCGGCGGCCCGAAAGCGTCGACGAATTTGACGAAGTCGTCGAGCGGCAGCGGATCGGAGACCTTCTTGTCCGTGCCGCTCGATTTGTCGACCAGGTAGAACAGGCCGCCGGACAGGCTGATCGCGGCGAACTGCGGATTGCCGCTGCGGGTTTTCAACCGCTCGACAGCGTGGATGGCTCGGGTGGTGCGCATGATGGGAGAAACGGCTAATTGAAGCTATCCACTTTAACAGTAATACTCCGCGCCGCCGGTCTGTCGGCGATTGCGGAGCCGTGCCGCCTGATTCAGGCCTGCAACTGTTGCGCCGCTTGAACCGATTCCGGCGAGGGATGTCCCCTGTGCGGAATCGAGAGCTTGTACGATTTTTCGTGCATTCATGGAAGACCCGGGTGACGCATACAGCCTTCACACTCGTGTCCCAGACCACCCAGAAAAGCCAGGCCCCACTTCCATCTCGCGTGATGGTGCGGGGCCCAAGTTGAGTGCATTGCCCCGCACAGCGGCTTTCCTGGCACAAACCCTGATTCCTGGGAAACCCTATGAAACAAGGTGCTCCGTCCAATCCCCGTTGCCCCAATGGGTAGCACGGCGCGCCCTAAGTTTTATGGGTGAATCGCGGAGAGTCAGACCATGACCAAACGCCAGGACTCATCGAGGAGCGCCGGCAACTTTTCCCAGATGCTTCTCGACTAGTCACGGCCAGATCTCTTTCTCCACCCGCTCCTTGACTTCGCCCAGGGTGCTGAGTTCTCGCACTGCATCTGTCCCGAGCAAACCCGTGTCCGCAAGCAGCCGAAGTCTTGCGGAGCGCCATTCGGCCGTGCACCGGATGCGCTCCTGATGCGCATCCGCGAGCGCCGTCTGCGCATTGAGCAGCTCGACGATGTCGGCCACGCCGTGCTCATAGCGATTGCGCGACGATGACAGCGCAGCTTCCGCCGTACGAACGAGCCCGGCAGATGAATCAAGATTAGCCAGCGAAGACAGCGCGTCGGCGTGCGCCTTCACAACCTCTCGAAGCACCTGTTGTTCCGTCTCCTGTATTTTCACCTCGCTCTGGTCAGCTTCCGCTTGAGCCTGCCGGATCTTGTATGTGCGCGTGAATCCTTCAAACAGCGGGATCGTCACTGTTATGCCGATGGTGGTCGTATTCGAGCGTACCGGCTGCAGCCCCTGGTTCGGATAGCCGTTCTGATACCAGTTGACACCGAAGTCGACCGTTGGCAGACCCTGCGCTCTGACGCCGGAGACTTTTTCCTCCGCGGCGTTCCATTCGTTGTGGGCCGCAGCAATGGCCGGATGATGCCACTTTGCAAATTGCAGCCAATGACTCAGGTCCTGAATTGCTTCATCCGGTAGCGGCGTGCTGTCGGGTGGAAGAACGACCGTCGTTCCAGGTGTCACACCCATCGCGTACACCAGTGCAGCCTGCGCTTTCCGGACATCGCCCGTTGCCCGATGTTCGGCGAGTTCAGCCCTGGCTAGCGCCGTACTTGCCTGCAGCGTATCGTTTCGTCCTGTCGCACCTGTACGCTCGCGCCGCTGCGCCGTTACGAGGGTCATCCCGGCGTATTGCCGGTCGAAGCCGCGCGCTGCGAGTGCCGCCTGGGCGGTCTGTACGTCAAACCAGGCCCCGATGATGTCCGCCAGTGCCGTCTGCGTCGCGGCGTCGTAGCTCGACAGCGCGGCAGCAAGAAGGTCATTTGCAGCAACACGATTTGCTGCCCGCTCCCCAAAGTCGAACAGGCGCAAGTTGAACGCCGCATACGTGGTATGACCATGGTTTGCGGAGTCCGAAGACGGCAGCCCGGGGTAGCCGGTACGATTGCGCAACTGACTGACTGAGCCGGTAAGCGTTGGCAGGTACGCCGAGCGTGCCTCACCAAGCGCTGCTGCGCGCTGCCTGATGCCGGCCCACGCGCCCTGGACCTGCGGGTTGTGACACAGGCCGACGCCTACTGCCGTTGTCAATGACAGGGGCTGGGCGAAGTCAGCCTCGACCGGGCAAGCAACGGGCGATGCGTCACCGCGAAGCGTGGTTCCAGCGTCCAGCGCCGGAGGTCGCGTCAGTAGCGGATCGTTCAGCAAATCGGGTACGCCGAGCGCCATACTCCATTGAGACATAATGAGGAAGTTGATGATCACCCAGGCCTTTACGACGGCGCGAATGGCTGCGTGCACTTTAACGTTCATGCAGACTCTCCTGTGTCGTCTGCAGCAGGGGAGCGAGAACGTATTCGATCACGCGACGCGTACCGGTGCGGATGTCAACCGTGGTGGACATGCCCGGGGTCAGCCGCACCGGTTGACCGTCGACCATCAGCGAAGGCCGCTCAAGCCTGACCTTCACCGAGTAGAGCAGGCCTTTCTTTTGATCCTCGATCGCGTCACGCGACACGTGACTGACGACGGCGGGGACAGTGCCGTACTTCGTGTACTCGAACGCGTCGATCTTCACGGCGGCGGACTGTCCTTCACGCACGAAACCCACATCGCGGTTGGCAATGAATGCCTCGATCTCGACTGTCGGTAGTTGCGGCACGATCTGCATCAAGGGCTGCGCGGCGGGCACCGCGGCACCGACCGTGTGTACGGCCAGTTGTTGCACGGTGCCGTCGACCGGTGCCGTCAGTTTCAGCAGCGCACCATGGGCGCTCGCCTTGCGGGCATCCTCCGCCGCCCCGATCATCACCCGGCTGGCTTCCTCCAGTTGCTCCTCTGCTTTTGCACGCGAACTCGCCGTGAGTGCTGCACGCTGGTTTCTGGCGTCAGTCAGTTGACCCTGGATTTCAATGCGTGCCTGCTGTTTTTCCAGATACGCGTTGCGCGCCACGTCCTGCGTTTGCGCAAGGGTGGCGTAGCTCGCCTCGATGCGTTCTGCAACTGGCAGACTCGTCGCGTAGTGTGCAACCTCTCCGTCCAGGCGTGTTCGCTGCGCCAGGTAGTCGCGCCACTGGTCCTGCAACTGGCTGTCCGCGTCGATCCAACGCGCGCGACTAACGTCCGTCAGCGCCTCCATCACGGGGCGGCGGTTTGTATCGAGTGCACGAAGGAGCGCACGGCAGCGTGTCGCTCTGGCAAACGCTGCCTGCCGTTCATCTTCGGCCTTGTCGTAGTCGCTGTCGGTCTGGCGCGTATCGAGTTCGATCAGGGTTTCGCCGGCCCTGACCGGCTGGCCTTCCTCTACGTGCAATGCGCGTACGCGGCCAACCTCAACCGACGAAATCGTCTTCGTATAGCCAGTCGCGATAATCTTGCCCTGACCGTTGACGATGATGTCGATATGTCCGAAAAACGCCCACAGCACTAGCACACCGACGAGCCCCATCAGGATGCGCGCGACCCAGCGCCCAGCAGGCGAGACTGGTTTAGCCTGCAGCGATAGCGCGGCGGGCAGGAACGCTGCCTCGTCTGCCTTGAAAGCGGGAATCGAGAGTTCCTTGCGGTGCCGCCAGTAGTGACGCCATGTCCCAATGTAGCGCCTTGCCAGTTCCCGCCAGGCCTCCCAGCGATGCCGGGCGCTCATGCCGCCCTCCCGGCAAAGCCTTGCTGCAGCGCGTGCAGATGCGCATAGATGCCATCGTGCTTTCGCACAAGTTCGTCGTGCGTGCCCGCTTCGGCGATCTGGCCGCGCTCCATCACGACGATGCGGTTCGCTTCCCGCACGGCTGAGAGACGGTGCGCAATGATGAGCACCGTACGGCCGCGACAGATTGCGCGCATGTTCTCCTGGATGATCTTCTCGGACTCGTAGTCCAGCGCGCTGGTCGCTTCGTCGAAGATCAGGATGCGCGGATTGCTGATGAGCGCGCGCGCGATCGCGATACGCTGGCGCTGACCACCGGAGAGTCCCGCACCATGTTCGCCGACCATCGTGTCATAGCCTTCGGGCAGTTCACAGATGAAGTCGTGTGCGCCCGCAAGACGCGCCGCTTCGATGATCGCCTCGATCGGCAGCGTCGGATTCACGAGCGCGATATTCTCCCGCACGGAACGGTTGAAGAGCACATTCTCCTGCAGCACGACGCCGGTCTGCTGCCGAAGTGAAGTCGTGTCGATGATGGCGATGTCCTGTCCGTCGACCAGCACACGGCCCCGGTCCGGCACGTATAGCCGCTGCACCAGCTTTGTGAGGGTGCTTTTGCCCGAACCGGAGCGCCCAACGATACCGATGACTTCTCCAGCCGTCACGGTGAGTGATACACCACGCAATACATCTGACGCGTCGGGGCGATAGCGGAAAGACACCTGATCGAAGGTGATGGATCCCGCGAGCCTTGGCAACCGCGTTTTCTGGCCCGCCACTTCGACGCGGGCGTTGAGGATGTCGCCGAGTCGTCCCATCGAAATACCGACCTGCTGGAAGTCATTCCACAACTGCGCGAGCCGCAGGATCGGGTTAGACACCTGGCCCGCCAGCATGTTGAACGCCACGAGCTGACCCACACTCAATTTGCCGTCGATGACGAGCTTCGCGCCCAGCCACATGATCACCGCCGTGACGAGCTTGCTGATCAGTGTGACGCCGCCACTGGCAATCGTCGAGGCGTTGGTCACCGAAAGACCGGCACTGACGTATGCGGCCAGTTGCTGGTCCCATTTGCGCGTCCAGTTCGGCTCGACGGCCAGAGCCTTGACTGTGTCGATGCCGCTGATCGTTTCCACCAGAAACGACTGGTTTTCCGCGCCCCGGTTGAACTTCTCGTCAAGGCGCGCCCGAATCACTGGCGTGAAAATGAGAGACAGCAGCACATAGAGCGGTATCGAGGCAACAACGATCAGCGTGAGCCACGTGCTGTAGTACAGCATGACGGCCAGAAAGACGAACGAGAACAGCAGGTCCAGTACCAGCGTCATCGCATTGCCGGTCAGAAAGGAGCGGATGTTCTCCAGTTCACGCACGCGTGCGACTGAGTCGCCCACGCGTCGTGCGCCAAAATAGGCTAGCGGCAGTCCGAGCAAGTGACGGAACAGGCGGGCCCCAAGTTCCACATCGATTTTGCTGCTGGTGTGCGCGAAGACCCAGGTACGGATACCGTTCAGCACCACTTCAAAAAGCGTCGCGCAGACGAGGCCCACGGCAATCACGTTCAGGGTTTTCATCGCGTGATTGACGAGGACCTTGTCCATTACCACCTGGAAGAACATCGGCGTAACGAGCCCAATGATCTGCAGCACGAGCGAGACGATCAGGATTTCGCCAAGCAGTGCGCGATACTTGACGATGGCGGGAATGAACCACGAGAAGTCGAATTTCGCGAGCCCACCGGCAAAGCTTGCCTTGCTGGTGAAGAAGATCAGTTCGCCTGTCCATGTCGCGAGCAAATCCGCCAGCGACAATACGGCGGGTGGCCTGTCCGCATGCTGGATTAACACCTGGCCCGCTTCGTCCCTCTGTTTGCCGTACTGGCCAACGATGAAATAGCGGCCGCTTTCCCGCTCCTGCGCGATCGCAGGAAGGGGCGCTTTTGCCAGTCGCTGCGGATCCTGTCGCGACGCACCGGCGGTTAGCCCCAGTGAGCGTGCGGCTAACAGTATTCGAGAGGTATCAAAAGCGTCGTGCCCAAAGGCATGACGCAACTGCAATTCGTCGATCGACACACCATGCAGTGCCGAAATCGTTTTCAAAGCCCAAAGTCCGGAATCCGGATTTACATTCATACCTGTTCTTCTGTTCCACCTGAACTCTTGAAAAGGACTCCCGGCGACGTTGTGCCAGGAATCTCCCATACTGGACCGAAGCTTTAACTTCCAGCAGGTCGTGCGGGATTGCCGGTATCACTTACATGAGTGATAGACCTTGTTATATTTCCTCACCCATGGCGGTACCTTGCCGTCCCGATGGAAGAAGTGAATGTCTGAGTTGAACGACCCGACCACGAGATCATGCGACTTAGCCAGAACGGCCAACGCACGCGTCGAAAAGAACGAGATATGTCCGTTGCGTGGCACGCAATACCACCAGTCCGAGATGTTTTCTGAAGTCTTCGTGCCGATCGTTGCAGTGCTCAGCAGGATCGCGCCATCGTCACGGATGAACTTCAACAGTTCTGCCATTAGTGCCTGCGGTTGCGGGTGGTGCTCGAACACCTCGAAGGCCACCACTGTCTGGTATTTCTGCACGAGGTCAGGGACCTTGCGTGCGTCGCATGCATACGGGTCGTATGAATCAATCTGCGTAAAGCCCCGGGATCGCAACTCTTTCTCAAGCAACCCAAGACCGGAACCAAAATCCAGCATGGGGACTTGCGCGATCTCGGGGAAATTTTCGCCGATCAGTTGCGCATGTTCCTTCGGGCGCTCCCCCAGATACGCAGGATCATGACGCGCGTAGTCCTCGTTGTAGATATGGTTGGCAAAGTCCCGCGTACTCCACTGGTCCATGGCCCGGGTAAAAATGAATCCGCATTCATCGCAACGGTAGTAGTAAATCGGCACACCGACATACGGGTCAATTTTCTTGTCAGCAGCCTGATCGGCACCGCAGCGCGAAAAATCGACGAGCCCGCACAAGCGGCTCATCCCGTTGCAACATTTACATGTCGTCTCGGGAGAAACAACGCGCATACTTTCCATCATTGTCCTTCAAGGCAGTCGGCCAGGTTGCGGATCGTACCCAGCAGGGCATGAGCCAGAACACGATGCTGGCACCCGTTGCCGCATACGGTCTGTATCCCTGAAGAGGCCTTGTCAATCCACTCACTGGCCTTTTTTATCGCGTGAATTTGTGTCTGTTGATGAAGTCGCCCGAGCCGCTCTCGCGGCCGGGCGACCTGCGTGGTCAATGCCAGTTCGCGGCGAGAATGGGTTGCAGCGCCGTCTGCTCGGCCGGCGTATAGCTCGTGGACCCGGCCGCCGGCGGCGAGAAGCTGGCCATTGCCTGGACCAGAGACTCGACGCTGCCGGCTGCCAGTTTCTTGCCATCCCCTGCCACAATCGTCCCGGGCCGGTCTGGTATCGCGGCATACCAGTTCTTCAGACTCACGGTCTCGCTGCTACCGACGACAGAGATTTGCAGATCCTGGCCGGTGTGCTGGAACCAGAAGTGATCAGAGGCCACGTCAGCGCCGAACTTGAGGGTATCGGACGACGAGTCGATCTCGATGGTGTAATTGCCATGTCCAACCGTGACGGTTGAAGACCCGCCGGACACAGTCACCGTATCGGCGCCATCACCAAGCTGGAGAGTCGAATAGCTGCCGGCGACGGTAATCTGGTTGATGCCCTTGCCGACGGAGATGTTGTCGTACATTCCGCTCGTGCTGATCACATTGTTGCCATTGCCAACTCCCAGCGTGTCATAACCCGCGTTGTCCGCAACGTTGTTGGCGCCATTGCCAATCGTGATCCCATTGTGCCCCCCTCCATTTGAGATCACAGTATTGTTGCCATCCCCAAGGGTGAGACTACCTTGGGCGCCCGGCACAGCAACCCAGTTGGCGCCGTCACCCAGTTTTGCGGAATTGTGCAAGCCGGCCTGTATCAGGACGTGATCTTCGTTTGCCCCCGTCACCGAGGAAGACATGCCAGGTTCGAATATCGCAATCTGACCAGCAGGCGCAGTGATGCCTTTATTTGAACTGGGCGTTAAAACGCTTTGCTGCAGATGGACATTCATCGTCGTGCTCGACGAAAGCCCACCCATGTCCGTGGCAATAATGCTGATGTTTATCGCCGTCGGGGTCTGGCCGGGTGGCGTCCCGCTGAAAGTCTGCGACACCGGATCAAACGTCAGCCATGCCGGCAGCGCACTGCCATCGGCCATCTTCGCGGAATAGGTCAGGGTGTCGCCCGGAACGGACTCGGAAAACAGCCCCTGCGGCAGCGCGTACTGCCACGGCTGCCCGAGCGCCGCCATCTGGTACTGCGTTGGAGGCGCGACCGGGACAGCATACGTCGGGGTAACGGTGACGTTCAGCGGCGCGCTGGCGCAAAGCCCTCCCTGTTCGGTGGCGGTGATCCGCAACTGCAGGTTGCCCGTGGTCTGGTCGGTTGGCGTGCCGCTGAAGGTACGCTTGACGGGATCGAAGTGCAGCCACGACGGCAGCGGACTGCCGTCGGCTTGCGATGCGCTGTAGCTGAGCGTATCGCCGGCCGCGGTTTCGGTGAAGAGCGCCGTCGGAACCGTCCACGACCATGCTGAACCGGCTGCGATGTTGGGCGATGCGAGGGTCTGGGCCACGGCAGGGATATTCGCTGCGACACCCGTGCCAATGCTCATCATGGCGCTCGCGCTCACGCCACCCATGTCGGTCGCCGTGATTTTCACGCTCAGGGCACCTGCCGCACCGGCCGGTGGCGTGCCGTTGAACTTCCCGGTTGACGTGTCGAACGTCAGCCACGCTGGCAGCGCGCTGCCGTCCGCGAGCGTTGCATTCAGAGTGATGACGTCGCCTGTGACCGACTCACTGAACAGGTTCGCCGGCAGCGTGTAGTTGAACGGCATGCCGTCAATGGCATTCTGGCTTGACAGCGTCTGCATCACGGAGATAGTGGATGCTTCCGAGGCGATCGTCGAAACGGTACTGGCCGTCATCACCTCATCGGCCATCTGGATCTTGCCCACGCCCATCCCGTTGAACTGGTCCTGCACGATCACCTGTGTGGCGTTGGCTTGCCCGGCATACAGCGTCACCAGCAGATCCTTGCCTTGTTGTGAGAACGAGACCGCGCTCGACGGCACGCCCTGTAGCAGCAGCGTATCGTGCTGTCCAGCGCTTGTCACAATGGTGTCGACTGCGCCAGTGGCCTGGACCACGTAGGTGTTGTTGCCACCGCCGCCAATCAGCGTGTCGTTGCCCGTGCCAGCGTTCAGCGTATCGTTACCGGCACCACCGATGAGCGTGTCGTTGCCCGTGTTGCCCGTCAACGTATCGCCGTTATTGTTCGCGACGGCGATCAGGTCGGCGTTGCCGGTCAGCGTCAGGATATTGATGTCATCGGGCAGTGCCTCGTCAATCGAAGCCTGCATGCTCTTCACGCCCTTACCGTCGATCGTGACCGTCAGTCCCTGATTCGAGCCGACAATCGTCGTTGGATCGACCCCTGCTGGATTGACCACGAGCGGCGCGGATGTCGAGGGCGTCGTCGGAGCAACCGGCGTATTGATCGTACCCGCTGACGCGGGCGCAAAGATGAAGTCCGAAGCACTCAGCTGCGAAGGGTCCAGCGCATCGAGATACAATAACTGCGCACCGAGAGACTTGCTGCCCAGGTT
Organism: Paraburkholderia sp. NPDC080076; assembly: GCF_050281145.1. NCBI lineage: Bacteria > Pseudomonadati > Pseudomonadota > Betaproteobacteria > Burkholderiales > Burkholderiaceae > Paraburkholderia > Paraburkholderia sp. NPDC080076. Next base: position 71,365 of record NZ_JBNNWQ010000005.1, read on the forward strand.
CGTGCCATGCACCAACGACACGCCATTAATCGTGACGCTGTTGTACTGCGTGGTGTTCAGATCGGCGAAGCTCGTGATACCCAGCTGGCTTACATCGATCTTGTCGACGCCATGACGGAAGCCCTGCAGTGCATTCTTGTAGTCGGTGGCGCCGGCCTGTTTCGAGATCACAAAGATATCCGAGCTGGCGGCATCGTGCTTGTAGACCGTGCCATTCAAAGACGCGGTCTGGCCGTTGTAGATCGCGCCGCCGTAGCCGCCGCTCATCGTGATGACATCGGTGCCGACCGGCGCGAGTGTGCCTGACTGACCGCTCGTGACATATGCGGACGGCGCGACGATCGTATTCTGGAAGACGAACTGTGCCGCCGTCAGGCTCGCGACCGTCTGGTTCTGCAGCACAACCGTCTGACCGTTGCCGAACCCAACCACAACGTTGCTGCCCTGCTGGGTGAATGTCAGGTCCGTGAACTGCTTGCCCGTAAAGCCGACGAGATCAATCTGCTCACCGCGCGCGGCGTTGAAGTTGACGAGGGTATCGAGCCCGTTATCGCGTCGGTGTACGACAAAGAGATCCTTGCCGGTGCCACCGACCAGCGTGTTGTTGCCTCGCCCGCCATCGAGCATCGCATCGGCATTGCTGGCCGTCAGTGTGTCATCGCCATCCCCACCGATGAGGTTCTGGATCTGGTTCGGATTGCGGACCGTCAGTGCTGTGCCACCGATGCTCGCCACGCCTGTGAGCAGATTGATCGATGTGTCGCCTGATACGGCCGCCGCATCGATGGTGTTGCGCCCGCCCGTGCCGTTGATCGTCGGATCGAGGATGGCCGCATTCGCATTCGCGACAACCGCCGCCTTGTATTCGTCGGTGTAAAAGTACGTATGATCCACCGTCGTCGGGCTGCCGTAGAGCCGCAGCGACCAGTTGTTGAGCGTCACGGGCAGACCCGTCGCGGCATCGGTCACCTGAAGCGTCCAGTTGCCCGCCGAGGTTTCGCCCCAGTCATGGGTGGACATGAACGTGTACTGGAATTCGCCCGACATCGTGCTGCCAACGTCGGATGTGCCCGCTCCCGGTGAGCCGGCTGGAATCTTGCCTTCGCGGTTGAGCAGCACGCTTTGCGTGCCGCCGGGCGCGATCAGCGTCACCACGAAGTCGCCAAGGCGCCCGACCAGCGCATCCAGATCGATCTCGACATGCTCGATGTTCAGGCCGGACTGCATCGCGATCGTGCTGGTAATCGTGCCGCCGCCCTGGGCGGTTTTGCCAACGTTACCGCTCGCGGCCGAAAACACTTTCTCGTTCGCGCCCGTGCCCTGCGTCATCCAGCTTTCCGCGAGACGCACCGCGGCACGCGCATCCACCTCGCCGAATCCGTAGTCGTTGCTGATGTGCATGCCGCCGCCGTTCCAGTTGTTCGCGCCGTTGGTGCTCCACTGGGTGTTGGGGTCATTCACCTTGCGTGCGGTTAGTGCCAGAATTTCCTGCACGTCGCGGTAGCCGAGATTCGGATTCGCCTGCAGCATCAGTGCGACGATCCCCGAGACGATCGGCGTCGCGAAACTCGTGCCCTGCATATTGCTGTACGCGCTGCCGAAGGTCGAGCCCTGGTCGGTCATGACCATCTGGCTGGTGCTTTCGATGTTGCTGCCGGGCGCGGAGACCAGCAGACTGGCGCCCGGATTCGAAAACGGGGCCGAGCCGATCTGCAGCGTCGACAGGTCGCTCTGCGCGTTGATCGCGCCCACCTCGATCGAAAAGCGGTTGCTGTTGGTCAGTGACCCTTCGGCGTTACCACCGGCGGCCCGCTGGTTGCCGCCCGCCTCGACGAGGATGGTGCCCAGTCCGCCGCGGCCGTTGTCCGCCGCATACTGGGCATTGGTCATGAGCGCGCTGCCAGTGTCGACCCCACCCTTCTGGAAATTGATGTTCGTGACAGCGAAGTCATTACTGAAGCCCCAGCTGTTGTTGGCGATGTCGTAGCTCGCCATGTGGCCAAGGCCACTCAGATCGCTACCGTTGTTGGCCAGGTAGTAGCCGGCGAGCGTCGCATCGTAGGCTACGCCGACACCACCGATGCCATTGCTGGCGCCGACCATCACCCCCGCGACCATCGTCGCGTGGTCCGAGCTTTGCGTGGGCAGCGTGCCGTTGACGAGTTGCGTGGCGAGCCACGCCTGATCGACGTTGGGCGCGAGATCAGGATGCGTGTAGTCGAAAATCTCCGGTCCCACCGCGAACTGTCCGCCCGGCTCGAACTGTCCGATGCGGACTCCCTTGCCGGTGTAGTCCTTCCAGACAGGCAAAATGTCGGCGTCGCTCAGGTACCACTCCTGTGACAACAACGGGTCCTTCGGCAGGTCCGGCGTCATCAGCGACACGACCGCCTGCATGATCGCCGTCGCGCCCGTGTTCAGGTCCTGCACGGTTGCACTGGTGTTGCCGGCTGCGTCGGCGACCGTGTATTTGAATGTCATGACGCCGGTATAGCCGGGCGTTGGTGTGAACAGCACGTCGCCCGAGGTGGTCAGGCTGACCGTGCCGCCCTGTGCACCGCTTACCGAAACGATGTGGAGCGCGCCGATACTATTGAGGCGTTGGTCGTTGGCAAGAATCTGCGTGGCAGAAATCAGGTGCGCCTGCGTGTGATCGAACGCCTTGCCGCTGCTGTCCAGATAGAGACTGTCGGCGACGGGCATCGGATTGGCCTGCGAGAGGATAACGCCTGTGATGTCCGAGAAGTTCAGTTTCTGGATGTTTGTCAGGAAGACTGTGCCATCACGATTGGGCACTTTGTCAGCGACGTAGTAGCCGCCGTTGGCTGCGACGATGCGGTATTCGGCATAGCTTCCATGGAACTGCGCGATGTTGGTTCCAGCGCCGCCATCGATCACGGCATTGCCGCCGCCCACCTTGATGACGTCATTGCCCGCGCCACCAAAAATATGGTCGGCGCCGCCGCCAGCGCTGACGATCGAGCCAGCCGCCGATGCATAGATTGTGTCGCCGTTGGGGCCGGCGGTGATTTCGGCCATGCCGCTGCCACCGATGATCAGGTTGTAGCCCGAGCCTCCAACGATCACGTCAGTGCCGCCGCCGCCAATCAGGGTGTCATTGCCCGTGCCGCCCTTGATGTAGACGCCCGTGCGTCCACCGCTCATGATCACGTCGTCCCCGCCACCGCCTTCGGCGATGGTCACACCGGCCTGGGCCATGTTGATCGTCATGCCCTGACTGCCGGTAACGATAACGGTATCGACGCCGCCATTGCCATGGATGTTCGCGGGATTATCGCTCGCCGACACAACGAAGACGTCGTTTCCGGCGCCGCCGACGTACGTATTGCTGCCCGAGCCTCCCACGAGCCAGCTGCCGCCTGCCGCAGCCACCAGCGTATCGTTGCCTGAACCTGCGTAGACGTTGTTGACACCCAGCTTGCCGGCGTCGAGGGTCAGGTTCTGGTTGCTCGTATCGGCGTACGTTTTGACCTGCGTTCCGCTGGACGTGGTCGTTGCAGTCATGCCATTTGCCGAATTCGTGAAGGTGCTGCCCGCAGGATTGGACACGAAGTTGACGTCCTCCATCGCCTGCGTCTGGCCGTTCCTCACGAAGCTGCCCACGGCCGTGACGATGTTGCCGTTGTTGACCTGGCGGGTACCGGTCGCGTTCAGGTTGAGGCTGGTGATGCCTAGCTGTGCCAGCGTGAGCATCTGGCCGGTGCCGGACCCGGTGCTGTTGACCCAGACACGCAGCTGGCTGAAGATCGGGTCTTTCGTATCAATGACGCCGTCGTGATTGCTGTCGAAGGACGCGAGCGCAGCGATGCCGGTCGCAAATGGCGCCGTACCGGGGCCGCCGTTCTTGCCCGCCGTACCACCAAAGTACGGGCTGAAGATCTGGCTCATGCTCGTGACCTGGCCATTTGCGTCCGGTACGACAAGCATGCCCGTGCCTGCAGCCGCCCAGCCGGTCTGGTGCAGTGTGCCCGAATTATCGACGTTGAACAGCACGCCGGAGTTCTGGTATGAACTGGTTGCGATGCCCTGGCCAAGGTCGAGCAGCAACGGGTCGATGTAGACGTTGCTTGCTTGCGCTGTCGACGCCGAGCCGATGGCGGCGATCGCGTTCACGCCGCTGAGCGTGGACGAACCGAGATTCGCCAGAATCTGGTTGGCTGCTGTGTTCGGATTAGCCTGGACTTCGCCCGGTCGCACGCCACCACTGGCCAGACCCGCCTCGGTCACCGAGATGAAGTCCGTTTTGTTGAGCGTGCCGTTGTTGAACGCGATCGACGAGGTTGGGCTGTTGGTGATGTAGCCGGAGTTGGTGTTGTTGGTCGCGGTGTTTTCGCCCTGGGTCTGGGTCTGCGGCTGAGGGTTCGGGTTGATCGTGATGGTTGGCGACTGGCTGTTGTTGGCAGCAGGCAGATTAATTAGCGTACCAATAGCAAGCGTGCCGGTAGAGGGCAGCGTCGGATTCAGGCCTATCAGCGTCGACATGCTAACGCCGGTGGCCGCCGCAACGATGCTCAGATTGTCGTAAACGCTGTCAATCCTGAACGAATTGGGCCCCTGCATATTCGCCGTTAGCCAGTCTCCCGCTGTGGTGATTCCAGCGGTTATGGTCGTCGAAAAAACTGATGAGACATTCCCCTTGGTCACGCTAACTTGTAGGGTGATCAAGGCTCCTTGACTACCAAGCAAAGTCAGTTTGCCTTGGCCATCGAAGTATGCAGAGAATGTTTGCCCTGAGGACGAAGCATCTGCTTGAATTACCGCGGCCAGAGAATTGCGCTGACCCTGATACGGGTCACCACCGGGGCCAGCAAGCGTAGGAAAGGGGTAGACCACAGACGCGAGATCCTGTGCACCCAGGAATGTGGACGGGTCATACGTCGATTCAGACATCGATGACGTGAATGATCCTACAGTTACATTAAATCGGCGAGCATAATTAGCCCCGCCGGCGATCGAGTTCATGTTTCGAGAGTTATTATCCCATACCCCCAAAGAGCTCAACGGGCTGCGGATCTGCGCAGTGATCTCGTACACGCTTCCGAAAAACTGCGCCGGCAGTTCACCCTGCCCCGAGATTTCAGCAACAAGGCCCAAATGAAATGAAGCGGCATCTTGGAACATAGGAACAGACGAGCCGGCGTAAGTAATGCTCCCATCTGCGTTTACGTATGTTCGTTGTAAGTTCTGTGACCCAGCTCCGACAAACGCCGCAGCCATCATGGCAGCTGGCGCCAATACATCGCTTTCAGCAGCATTCAGATCTTTGCAAAAATCGACGGCGGAACCGATGGAATAGTTAATCGGAACGACGAGATAATTGTTTGGATTGGCGTTCGGGATCTCGTTTCCCTGGGCGTCATAATAGTGATTGTCGCGAGAGTTGACAGAGTTCGGTGTGGCATTGGGATTTATTACATAATTCCTGTCGACACCGGTTAAAAATTTAGCCGGGACCAACGTATTATCGCTAGCTTTGACGTAGAAGATATTTGTATTCGACGGCATTTTTCTTATTTACTCGAATTAAGGGTGAACATATACAATTGTTTAAAAAATAATATTCAGCGTGCCGCACGATGAGAGGTGTTCAACTAGCAATCCTTGTTGAGGGCTAGATAAACTCCTTCGGTGACTCTAGCTACCCGTCGAAATACACATTCATCCACCGCGCCGTCGGCATTGAACAACTTCCTGATCTCAACCGGCCACTCTTTCAAGGGTAACGTCATTTCATTGTCTCGATCAAAAATTATCAAATCATGCTGACTAAATCCAGACAGAACAGAATACTGATAGCAAACAAATGGACGGTCTAATGAAATCCATTTGTGCGGACAGAAGGAGGGATGCTCACCGAAAAATTCGGCCTTTGAACGCATTCCCACTTCATGAATTTCGCCTCTGAAAACAATTAAGCAGGCCATCAGAACAAACCACAATGCATATAACCATATCGAGATAAAGTCAGCTTGACGGATGCAGATGAATATGCCGCAAACACTTGCGCATATGCATATAATCACAAAAAATCCGTAAGGAATTGCGTAGAAGTCGTCGATTGACAAGCCATTAAACGCCAGCAACTCTGACCACGCCTCGAACGCAAGCTGAATCGCAACCCACACCATAAAAAGGCGGAAACCCGTGTTAGACGTTGTCGCATATCTTTTCATCTGCCGGAAACGCTTTTGATGGGTAAATTGAATCGAGGAAAATCTTGATGACATGTTTTATTACAAAAATCAATTTCAGCATCACATCAATTCTAGTAATTTTTTACTAGCCACCCGCATCACCATAGGCAGATATTGGATTTCGGTAACGTCAAAGATTTTGACCCTTCTGTCTTTGGTGATTGTGATGTTGTTTCCTTGATGATAAGAGAATCACGCAATAAACATTATAAGCGAACGAACTTCCGCAATTCCTCTTTAAACAGTAGAGGAATCACGTCATCGTTTGCACGCGATCACCGAAGAAATCAAACCTGTCGTCAATAAGAGTATTGAGATTGCTACTGTTATTGCGAGCGCTTGGCTTCTGCCGATTACCACCCATCCACTTTCTCGCTTTCCAAAAATTCTAAAGAAAAGGTTGATGGCATAAATTATAGAGAAAGCAGATAGGGTCGCTGGAAGAAGTGCAATCAAAACCGCCTCTATCGCTGATGAATTATGAAAAATCTCCAGCACTCTATCGCAGCCGGAAAGAGAGCTGGCAATGCGAATCGCAATTGCAACAAAAACTAATAAAGTAAATAAAATCCGGTCGCGCATCTTTAACTTAATCAATGTGAAAATAACAAATTGTGATCGGCCTCAGACAGCCGGTTTTACGCATTGATCATCATAGTTACGGGAAGCATATAAATAGGAAATTTAGATTTTTAAAAATATTTGCGTGGGGCTAGGCGATTTTTGTAAATATTTTTCATATCGCTGAATATTCTGTGTTCGATCGTATCAAATTAGGATGACTATATGTGCAAAAATATGTCAAGAAGCATCACTTCAAGCATCACTTCATTGAATCGCATTGATCTGGAAAGACCGAAAGGATTTTTTGAATTTCTATAATTGACTTCTTTCGAAGATGTGGCTAACATCCGCCGCTCCGATCACTCTCTCGGTGAATAGACGGACATTTGAATGGTCAGCGTTCCTACGGGACGACGAGGTTCGTCCCGTCGAGGCCAAGCGCCCGGCATTGCTTATCAAGGTCCTGCCACTCTGCCGCAAGGCGTTCATCCTTTTTGATCAAGGGATAGAAATGTCCTGTCGCGTCAATACCGTTGCGACCATCGCGATAGGTCGGCCATATCCATGCGGCGCCGGAAACGTATCGCAAATAGGCACGATTGCTGTACGCGTCCACCACTGGCTCGACATACGTGCAACGCACCTTCATTCCTTCACGTATGAGTTGCTCGCCAAGTTTTCCATCCATGGCTTCATCAGGGAGCCAAATCGCCTTGGACCTTAAATCTTGTCCGGGCACCACGCCGGTTAAATAGAACGTGCCCAAGATGATCTTCGCGTCGCTCGACCCTTCCGCGATTGCTCTTTCGAACAGATCGCGTATCTGAAGCGGGTCACTCGTATCGGTGATCCACCCCTGCGCGTTTCCGAGCGCATAGAGGTAGTCGCCCATGGGATCGCCGCGAGACTGCATATCGCGCATCCCGGCCACTTGCTGGTCCCACAATTTCTTTCCACGATTGCCGACAGCATGCTGGTCTGCGACGTTCGCAACATGCATCGCCGTTACGACAGGGATGGCCGCCAGTTGGCATCCCGAAATTGGCATGAGCAGTAGCGATGAAATGGCAACGCAGACCGGGTTCCAAAAACGTCCCATCTTTACTATCATTTTCTCTTCATATACCAGTAACTGGACGCAGGCGCGCACGATAGCGACTATCGCCTGTTCAAGTCGCGCATGGATATCGGCCGCTCTCGCGGCTACGAAATCTATTGGCCAATAGACAAACGACTCCTGCCGAATGAGTTGGGTTGAATACGTCCAGAGGTTGACAGATCCGCGCACATTGATCCCGATAAGAAACGAATGAGTGCAGATGCCTATCAGATAGGCTTGTCGAATTGTTAAGCGCTTTCCGGTTTGCATTGGCCGAGCTCTGCGCGCGACATCACTGCTGCCAAGTGTATCCACGCTTCAGGGCAAGGCGTTACTCATTCTTGGAGATTGCGGTTTCTTGCGAACGCGGAATTTACTCTAATCGCACACTGGCGTGTGCAAAGATCAGTCAAGGTTTGACCTTCGAACAGACTCAGAGTGTATTCGGACTTTTCTCATTGAAATATGTGGCATTCTTAAATTCCCGTTAAGAGTTGTAGTCGCGAGTAACGGAAATGCTGATACCCGTGATCGTGCCTTGCACCGGCGTATCGATCCCGTCGAACGATCCGTACCGGCTGGCCGATCCTCACCCGGCCGATCTCACCGACCGGCACTGGCGCTGCCAGTTCGAGCGTGCGCAGATCGACCGCGTCGAGATTCCCGCGGGCGATCTCTTAATAAAATGAAGCCCTTTTTCGACCGGTACGCGATTGTCGTCGAGCGTCTGTTTGGCGATGTCGAGCAGGCCGGCCGTCGCCGCAAGCTAACTGCGGCTTTGCTCGGCGCTGGCCATATTGTCGCGCGCGTCGATGGCCGGTCTTGATCGGATCGCCTTCGCGCACGATCACGTCGAGCGCCGAACTGGCCACTTTCGATTTGACCGCGGCTTGCGTTCCGGCGCGTAGCGCCCCGGTCAGCTGCAGCGTTTCAAAGAGGCTGCGCGGGCTGACGGTGGCGAGATCGTCGGGAGCGAATTCGACGACGGAAGAGAGACGGTGTTCGTGACCAAAGCAGTCGCGCTGCGTTTCCTCATCGCCTGGGCAATCGCGACGGCGAGGATCACGACGACAACTTCAGCAGCGATGATGCATTCTCTGGTTTTTTGGCATGCGCGGTCTTACGGACTTCACGGACTGGCGAGACGCGGTGGCTGCTTTGAAAAATCCAGGCACCGCGTGCTCGCACTAAATCGGCAAATCATTTTCAGCTAGCGTTCACTGCAAGCCGCCGTCAACACGGGATGCGGAGTTGGAACGTGATGCACCGCCCAAGCGACGTGACCGCATAGCGGAGCATGCGGGTCGCCTTACTGGCTCAAATAAACGAACTTGCCGTTCTTGATAGTGCCCATCACGCTCGCGCGCTGATCCAGCCCCACGTGATCCTTCGGGCTCGTGTTGACCACGCCGTTCGGCACGACCAACTCATGCGCATGCTCCAGTTCGTCACGCAGCGCGACGCGGAAGGCCGGCGTGCCCGGCTGCGCCGTCTTCAGCGCGCGCGCCACGGCGTCCTGCAAGCGCGGGTACACGCCGGCTGCATCGCCCGCGAACTGCGTCACGCTGCCCGCGCCGTACTTCGCTTCATATTCGTTCGTAAAGGCGAGCGCCGCCTTCTTCGCCGGATGATCGGCCGGCAGCGTGCGCGCCACCACGACCGGCTGGGTCGGGAACAGCGTGCCTTCCACGTCCTTGCCGCCCAGCTTGATGAACTCCGGCGTGGCGATACCGTGCGTCTGGTAGATCGGGCCTTTGAAGCCGCGCTCGATCAGCGTGCGCTGCGGCAGCACGGTCGGCGTGCCGGCGCCGGCGATCAGGATCGCGTCGGGCTTGGCGGCCATCAGCTTCAGAATCTGGCCGGTGACGCTCGCGTCGGTGCGGTTATACCGCTCGGTGGCGACCAGTTGAATATGGCGCAGCGCCGCGAACTTGCTGAATTCGTTGAGCCAGCTTTCGCCGTAGCCGTCCGCGAAACCGATGAAGCCCACCGTCTTCACGTTGTGGTTCGACATGTAGCGCGTCATCACGTCGGCCATTGCGCTGTCGGTCTGCGCCATTTTGTAGGCCCACACCTTCTTGCCTTCCTGCGGCTCGACCACGCTGGCCGAGCCAATCAGCGTGATCATCGGCGTCTGGCTCTCGGCGACCGGATCGAGCGCGGCCATTGCGGCCGGCGTGATGTTCGGGCCGACGATCACGTCCACGTGGTCTTCGTTGATCAGCTTGCGGATGTTGCGCACGGCGGCGCCGGGGTCGGAGGCGTCGTCGAGGAAGATGTAGTCGGCTTTCTGGCCGGCGATCGTGGCGGGCCACATCAGCATCGCGTTCTTGCTGGTGATGCCGATCACGGCCGCGGGGCCGGTGCTCGACAGATCGATGCCGACCTTGATATCGGCTTGTGCAGCGGTGGCGAGCAGGAGCGCGCCAAAACCAAAAGCGGCGAGGCCGCTGAATTTTTTCTTATACGACGTCATCGAGAGGTCTCCGTAGCAAGAAGCGATGGTGATATCAAAGTTCGTAGGTTTCGTGTTCGCCCTTGAGCGCCTGTTCGATCAGCTTGCGGTTCATGCTCGGCGACAGCAGTTCGACGAGCGTATACACATAGCTGCGCAAATAGGCGCCCTGTTTCAGCGCGACCCGTGTCACGTTGCTGCCGAACAGGTGGCCGACCGGCATGGCGCGCAAATGGCGGTCGCGCTCGGCGTTGAACGCGATATCCGCCATGATGCCGACGCCCAGGCCCAATTCCACATAGGTCTTGATCACGTCGGCGTCGATCGCCTCCAGCACGATGTCCGGATGCAGCCCGCGCAGGCGGAACGCCTCGTTGATCTTGGTGCGGCCGGCGAACGCGTTGTCGTAAGTGATCAGCGGATACTGGGTCAGATCATCCAGCGACAAAAGTTTGCGGTCGAGCAGCGGATGATCCGGTTGCATCACCGCGACGTGGTGCCACTGGAAGCACGGCAGCGAAACCAGTTCCTTATAGTTGGAGATCGCCTCGGTGGCGATGCAGAGGTCGGCCTGATCGTGCAGCACCATTTCGGCGACCTGGGTCGGGCTGCCTTGCAGAATCGAAAGGTGAACCTTCGGAAAGCGCTTTTTGAATTCGGCGATGGCCGCCGGCAGCGAGTAGCGCGCCTGCGTGTGGGTGGCGGCGATCACCAGATTGCCCTGATCCTGCGCCGCGTAATCTTTACCGACCCGCTTCAGGCTCTCCACCTCCTGCAGAATCTTCTCGACCGACTGCAGAATGATGCGTCCCGGCTCGGTCAGCGAGCGCACGCGCTTGCCATGTCGTGTGAAGATTTCCACGCCCAGCTCGTCTTCCAGCTCGATGATCGCCTTGGAAACGCCCGGCTGGCTTGTAAACAGGGCTTTGGCCGCTTCCGTCAGGTTGAAGTTCTGCCGCACAGCCTCGCGGACGAAGCGGAATTGGTGCAGGTTCATATATAACCTCTCCGCATATCAAAAGAATTTTTTAGTCGTTTGAAATATAAGGCGAGTTTATTACGATCTGTCCATCTTTTTCAATATGGATATCTGTATTTGTCATAAGCAAATGAGCGATGGGTCTAAACGTTCATAAGCGGATGGTGACAAAGGGAGGTATCCAAGGCGCGGCGAAACCGGGTGGCCGGCCCCCGGATCGCCGTGTATCACTGCAAAAAAATTGGGGTCCCCGAATGTACCAATACGATCAGTACGACCAGACCATCGTCGATGAACGGGTCGCGCAGTATGCCGATCAGGTTCGCCGCCGCTTGTCGGGCGAATTGAGCGAAGAGGAGTTTCGTCCGCTGCGCCTGCAGAACGGCCTGTACTACCAGCGCCACGCGTACATGCACCGCATTGCGATTCCGTACGGCAACCTGCGTAGCGACCAGATGCGCGTGCTCGCACAGATCGCGCGTGAACACGACCGCGGCTACGGCCATTTCTCGACGCGCTCGAACATCCAGTACAACTGGATCAAGCTCGAAGAAACGCCGGAAATTCTGCGCAAGCTCGCGGCAGTGCAGATGCACGGCATTCAGACCTCGGGCAACTGTATCCGCAACATCACGGCCGACCAGTTCGCCGGCGTGGCGCCGGATGAAGTGGTCGATCCGCGTCCGTGGGCTGAAATCCTGCGTCAATGGTCGACGTTCCACCCGGAATTCGCGTGGCTGCCGCGCAAGTTCAAGATCGCTGTGTCGGGTTCGAAGGAAGACCGCGCGGCGGTGCAGATTCACGACATGGGCGTGTATCTGAGGAAGAACGAGCAGGGCGAGCTGGTGGCCGACATTCTGGCCGGCGGCGGCATGGGCCGTACGCCGATCATCGGTGCGATCATCCGCAAAGATTTGCCTTGGCAACATCTGCTGACGTACTGCGAAGCCGTGCTGCGCGTGTACAACCGCTACGGCCGCCGCGACAACATGTACAAGGCGCGCATCAAGATTCTCGTGAAGGCGTTGAGCCCGGAGAAATTCTCGGCGCAAGTCGAAGAAGAATGGCAACACTTGAAGGACGGTCCTTCGACGCTCACGCAAGCCGAAGTTGATCGCGTGTCGCAGTACTTCCAGCCGCCGGTGTACGAAAAGCTCGCCGACACGGACGCTTCGTTCGAAAAGCATCTGCTGGAAAACCGTGCGTTCGCCCGTTGGGTCGAGCGCAACGTGCGTCCGCATAAGGTGTCGGGCTATTCGTCGGTCACCTTGTCTTTGAAGCCGACCACGATCGCTCCCGGCGACGCGACGGATGCGCAGATGGAAGCGGTCGCCGATTGGGCCGACGAGTACTCGCTCGGCGAAATCCGCGTATCGCACGAACAGAACCTGATCCTCGCGAACGTGAAGAAGCGCGACCTGTTCGCGCTGTGGGAAAAGGCCAAGGCGCAAGGTTTCGCGACGCCGAATATCGGCTTGCTGACCGACATCATCGCGTGCCCGGGCGGCGACTTCTGCTCGCTCGCGAATGCGAAGTCGATTCCGATCGCGCTGGCCATTCAGGAACGCTTCAACGATCTGGACTACGTGTACGACCTCGGCGACGTATCGCTGAACATCTCGGGCTGTATCAACGCGTGCGGTCACCACCACGTCGGCAACATCGGCATTCTGGGCGTCGATAAGGACGGCTCGGAGTGGTATCAGGTGACGCTCGGCGGCGAGCAGGGCACGGGTGCCACCGGCGCGCATCTCGGCCGCGTGATCGGCCCGTCGTTCTCGGCGGAAGAAATGCCGGACGTGATGAGCAAGGTGATCGATACGTTCGTGGAAAACCGCCACGAAGGCGAGCGTTTCATCGAAACGTACAACCGCATCGGCATCACCCCGTTCAAGGAACGTGTGTACGCCTCGCGTCAACCGGCTCACGCGTAACCGCGAAAAGGATACTGAACAGATGGCTTCTATCATCAAGAATCGCGCGATCGTCAACGATGACTGGACGGTCGTGCGCCCGGCGGAAGATGGCTCGCTGCCCGCGGTGAACGAATTGCCCGCAGGCAAGGTGCTGGTGCCGCTCGCGTTGTGGCAGGCTTCCCGCGACGCATTGATCGCTTCGCGCGGTGCCGCTGAAATCGGCGTGTGGCTCGCGGCGGATAGCGAACCCGCGGATATCGTCGCCGACTTCGACAAGATCGCGCTGATCGGCGTGGACTTCCCGGTGTTCCGCGACGGCCGCGGCTATAGCATCGGCCGCCTGCTGCGCGAGCGTTATGGCTACAAGGGCGAACTGCGCGCGATCGGCGACGTGCTGCGCGATCAACTCGCGTTCATGTTCCGTTGCGGTTTCGACGCATACGCGTTGCGCGCCGACAAAGACTTCGACGACGCGCTCAAAGCCTTCGACGAATTCAGCTTCAACTATCAGGGCGCGGTGAACTCGTCGCCGCTGTTCCGCCGCCGTGAAGCGGGCGAACTGGCCAAGGCATCGGCATGAGCGAAGTTCAAGCCCTCACGCCGGAACTTGCTGCGAAGGTCGAGCGCCTCGATGCGCTGCTCGATTCGATCGCCGCGCGCCACGAGAATGTGAAGCTCGCCAGCAGCCTCGCGGCGGAAGACATGCTGCTCACGCATGCGATCCTCTCACGTGGCGTGAAGATCGGCATCTTCTCGCTGAACACCGGCCGTTTGCATGCGGAAACGCTGGGCATGCTCGATCGCGTGAAAGAACGTTACGGCTATGACATCGAACAGTTTCATCCGCAAGCTGCCGCGGTCGACGAATACATCGGCTCGCATGGTCTGAACGCGTTCTATGAAAGCGTCGATCTGCGCAAGCGCTGCTGCGAAATCCGCAAGGTCGAACCGTTGAACCGCGCGCTGTCGGATGTCAGCGCATGGGTCACGGGCCAGCGTCGCGAGCAGTCGGTGACGCGTGCCGAATTGCATGCGGAAGAGCATGACGCCGCGCGCAATATCGCCAAGTTCAATCCGCTGACCGACTGGACCGAGGCCGAAGTGTGGGCTTACCTGAAAGCGTTCGACGTGCCGGTCAATCCGCTGCATGCGCGCGGCTATCCGAGCATCGGCTGCGAGCCTTGTACGCGCGCCGTGCGTCCCGGTGAAGATAGCCGGGCAGGGCGCTGGTGGTGGGAGTCGCGCGATACGAAGGAATGCGGACTGCACATCACGACGATTACGCCGATCGCGGTGGACCGCGGCGCAAACGCCCAGGCCTGAAGGTTGAGTGAGCGGGCCTTGGTTTTTAGCCCGAACGCCGCACATACCGATTTGAATACCTCCGCGACGCGAGCAATCGCTTGCGACGCGAACCAACGAAGGACCCAAACATGAGCACCACGCTCGATTCCACTGTGAACGCACCGCTCGCCAACACGGCAAACCGTATGGATCACCTCGACTGGCTCGAAGCCGAGTCGATTCACATCCTGCGCGAACTGGTCGCCGAATGCAGCAAGCCCGCGCTGCTGTTTTCGGGCGGCAAGGATTCGGTCGTGGTGCTGCACCTCGCGCTGAAGGCCTTCGGTATCGGCGCGAATCGCAAGACCGTGCTGCCGTTCCCGCTCGTGCATATCGACACGGGCCACAACTACGAAGAAGTGATCGACTTCCGCGATCGTCGTGCGGAAGAGATCGGTGCTGAACTGGTGGTCGGTCATGTGGAAGATTCGATCAAGCGCGGCACGGTGCGTCTGCGTCGTGAAACGGATTCGCGCAACGCCGCGCAAGCCGTGACGCTGCTCGAAACCATCGAACAGTATGGCTATACCGCGCTGATCGGCGGCGCGCGCCGCGATGAAGAAAAGGCCCGTGCAAAGGAACGGATCTTCTCGTTCCGCGACGAGTTCGGCCAATGGGATCCGAAGGCACAGCGCCCGGAACTGTGGAGCCTGTATAACGCGCGTCTGCATAACGGCGAACACCTGCGCGTGTTCCCGATCTCGAACTGGACCGAACTCGACGTGTGGCAGTACATCGCTCGCGAACAGCTCGAACTGCCGTCGATCTATTACGCGCATCAACGCGAGATCGTGCGCCGCAATGGCTTGCTCGTGCCGGTTACGCCGATCACGCCGATGCGTGAAGGCGAAACCAGCGAAACGGCGCTGGTGCGTTTCCGTACCGTGGGCGATATCAGCTGCACGTGCCCGGTGGAAAGCGATGCGGATGATCTGGAGAAGATCATCGCCGAAACGGCCGTGACCGAAATCACGGAACGCGGCGCGACGCGGATGGACGATCAGGTTTCCGAAGCCGCGATGGAACAGCGTAAGAAGCAAGGTTATTTCTAAGCACACGGACGAGGGTAAGACAATCATGAGCGGTATTCACCAACCAGAAGACCTCGGCGTGCTGCGTTTCATCACTGCGGGCAGCGTCGACGATGGCAAGAGCACGTTGATCGGCCGCCTGCTGTACGACAGCAAGGCTGTCTTGAGCGATCAGCTCTCGGCACTGTCGCGCGCGAAGAATAAGCGTACCGTCGGCGACGAAATCGATCTGTCGCTGCTGACGGACGGCCTCGAAGCCGAACGCGAGCAAGGCATCACGATCGACGTCGCGTACCGTTACTTCGCGACCGCGAAGCGCAAGTTCATCATCGCCGACACGCCGGGCCACGAGCAGTACACGCGCAACATGGTGACGGGCGCGTCGACCGCGCACGCGGCGATTATTCTGGTCGACGCAACGCGTGTGACGTTTGTGGATGGCGTCGCGCAACTGCTGCCGCAAACCAAGCGTCATAGCGCGATCGTCAAGCTGCTGGGTTTGCAGCACGCGATCGTCGCGATCAACAAGATGGACCTGGTCGATTACAGCGAGCAGCGTTTCAATGAGATTCGTGACGCGTATGTCGAACTTGCGCGTCAACTGGGCTTGAGCGACGTGCGCTTCGTACCGGTGTCGGCACTCAAGGGCGACAACATCGTGACGGCGAGCGAAAGCATGCCGTGGTACGCGGGCGAGCCGCTGCTCGACCTGCTCGAAGCGTTGCCGGTCGAAGTGCCGACGGGCCAGGCGCTGCGTTTCCCGGTGCAGTGGGTGGCGCGTCAGGACGGCAGCCAGGCTGATGACTTCCGCGGCTACATGGGCCGTGTCGAAGCCGGCGAAGTGAAGCTCGGCGATACGATCGTTGTGTTGCCGGCCAATCGCGAAGCGACGGTCGCCGAAATCATCGCGCCGGTGCCCGGCGGCACGGCTGCGGTGGATCGCGCATTTGCTGGTCAAACGGTGACGATCCGTTTGGCGGAAGACGTCGACGTGTCGCGCGGCGATACGTTCGTGCTGCGTGAAGCGGCGCCGGAGCCGGCGAAGAAGCTGGAAGCCGACCTGTGCTGGTTCGACGACACGCCGCTGTCGACGCAACGCAAGTATCTGTTGAAGCAGACCACCAACACGGTGTTCGCGCGCATCGGTGCGATCAAGGAAGTGCTCGACGTGCATACGTTGTCGCAAGCGACCGATCGCAAGGACCTGACGATGAACGATATCGGCCGCGTGGCGCTGACGTTGCAGAAGCCGCTGGTGTGCGATGTGTATGACTCGCATCAGGGTACGGGTGCGTTCGTGCTGATCGATGAAGCGACGCATCACACTGTCGCGGCGGGGATGATTCGGGCGTTTTCGGCTTAAATGTTCGGCACGTGACTGCGTCGTGCTGGCGACCTAACGGACAGGTTTAGGCAAATGGGTAAGGTTTATCTGATCGGCGCAGGGCCGGGTGCTGCGGACCTGATTACGGTGCGTGGCGCGCGGCTGCTCGGTTTGGCCGATGTCGTGCTGCATGATGCGCTGGTGGAGCCGGCTATGTTGGACTATGCGCCTTCGCATGCGCGGCGGATTGCTGTTGGCAAACGCTGCGGGCAGCTGTCGACGGCGCAGCAGTTCATCAATAAGCAGATTGTGGATGCTGCTTTGGAGCATGAGGTTGTCGTGCGGCTCAAGGGTGGGGATCCGATGTTGTTCGGCCGCGCTGATGAGGAAATGCGGGCCTTAGAGGCTGCTGGCGTCGAGTATGAGGTCGTGCCTGGGATTACTGCTGCGCTGGCCAGTGCTGCCTCTCTGAAACGGTCTTTGACGCTTCGCGGTGTGTCGCGCAGTGTGGCGTTGGCTACTTTTAGTCGGGCGCCTGGATCTGATGAGATTCGCGAGCAGGTTAATGCGGATTCTCTTGTGTTCTATATGGGCCGGGATAGTGGGGTTGAGATTGCGCAGCAATTGATCGATGCTGGGCGGTCGGTTGCCACGCCCGTGGCAATTGTTGAGGCTTGTTCTACTGCTCGTGAGCGCATGCTTTCTCTCACTCTCGAAGAGTTGGCCGCTGGCGGCGCGCAGAGGTGGGTTGATGCTTCGCAGCCTAGTTTGCTTATGATTGGGGAGGCTTTCGCTGCACGGCCCGTTAGCGTGGTTCGATCCGCGGATGGGATGTTGGTCGCGGCTTGAGGTTCTTGGTTTTTTGCTCTGCGCTTGTTGGTTGTTGGTCTTAAGGTATTGGCCTTTCCTTGATTTGTTTGTGGTCTATTAGCGTTGCCCCTGTGCGGGGCGGCACTTACTTCTCTTTGCCGCCGCAAAGAGAAGTAAGCAAGAGAAAGCGGCTCAAACCGCTAGCTTATAAGTGGGTCCCCCGCGCAGTCGCGGTAGTGGTACATCTGGAATCTGTGCTCTCGCACATTCCGCTTTCGTGACAAGGCAGTCATTCTTCCGGCAGCGCTGCGCGCGCCGTCGCGGTCGTTCTGCAAACAATTGCTTCTTTTTTTTCTTCGCCGACATTTCCGCGGCGTTCTAATTTTGCGTGTCACGGACCCGCTAAAGCAATCAAACCTGCCGCAGACAATACTCCGCGACAGCGTCCAACACAGCGTCATCCTCACCCACAGCACCAGCACACTTAATAAGAGCGGAGGGATGCAATGCCTGGCATTGCTCGATAATTAAAGGCAAATCCTTCCTCACATGCCCCCCTTGCCCAAAAAACACAGGCACAACGGTAACCACATCACAGCCTTGAGCGACAAGGTCTCCCACAGCTGTAGGCAAATCCGGCTCCATCAATTCAAGAAACGCCAACGCCACAGGCCGAGCGCCGAAAGAAGCGTCCCGCAACTTGATAGCCAGCCTCTCAAATGGCTCCCGCCACCGCACATCCCTCGCGCCATGCCCAAACAAAACAATCCCATGCATAGCCATGACGCACGCCCCTAGTGACGATCAACCCACTTCAACCCAACTAACCCAAGCACAAGATAAACCAACCCTGGCGTAGCCGCGGTCAAAGGAGCGGGCCAGGTATTCAACGTCCCGATATGCGAGAACAAGGTGTTGAACAACTGAAAACTCATCCCCAGCATGATCCCGCCGAAAACCTTCATCCCAACAACACCCGCCCGCGTATGCAAATAGGCAAACGGCAACGACAAAACCAGCATCACAAACACCGCAAACGGATAAAGCAGCTTGCGCCACAACGCAATTTCATACCGCTGCGTATCCTGATGATTCTCGGTCAAATGCTGGATATACCGGAACAGATTGAACATCGACATCCGATCCGGCGACACCAGCAGCACCGACAGAATCTGCGGCGTCAATTCAGAGCGCAGCGAATACTCCGGCACAGTGACTTCCTTCGCCCGATACACCGGATCCAGCGCATCGGCGGGCGTACCCGGAGGAGGGGGCACATCGATCAATTGCGTATCGGTCACGCCGGTCAACTGCCAATGACCGGGCGGCTGATACTTGCCGCTCTTCGCTGTCCGCACATTCGAGAGCCGGAACTTCGAATCGAATTCGTAGATGCGCACGTTGCTGATCGTCGCATCCGGCTTCAACTCGCCGACGTTCACAAAGCGCGTCACCTGCTCGCCGTCCGCACGCGCCGTCAGCGTATCTTTCACCCACACACCGGACTCGAAATTGCTCGACACAGAAGACCCCAGCGCCTCGAGCCGCACGCGCTCCGACAATTGATCCGTGTACGGCCCAACCACTTCGCCGATCAAATAAGTCAGCAAAACAAGCGGAATGCCGATCTTCAACAGTGAACGCAACGCCTGATTCGTAGCGAGCCCGGATACACGGAAGATCGTGTACTCGGAATTCGCCGCCATTTGTGCGAACACATAGATCGCGCTGATCAGCGCCGCGACCGGAATGATCTCGTAGAAGCGCGAAGGCGTTTGCAACGCAACCCGCAACACGGCGTACTGGAACTTGTAATTACCGTGCCCAACTGAGTTCAGTTCATTGATCAGGTCGAAGAAGAAGAACAGACCCGAAAACGCAAACAGAATAAAGATGAACGTGAGGTAGACCTGACGCGCGAAATACTTTTCATAGATGCGCATCGGTCAGGCTCCCTGCGAACGGCTGAACATCGCGCGCGTGATGAGCGGCCGGTTGCGCACGCGCAGCCAGAAAATAAACGCGACGATCGCCGCGACGATCACGTGCAGACCCACCAGTCCGACCGGGAACGACATCTTGCCCTGCTCGATCCACGACTGCACCACGTTCAACAGATTCGAATACGTCAGATAGATGAGCACCGCCATCACCAGATTGATGGTGCGACTGCGCCGCGGGTTCTGATGCGCGAGCGGAATGGCCAGCAGCATCAGATTGATCGCGATGAGCGGCAGCCCGGCACGCCAGGCGAATTCGGCGAGATTGTCGTTGGTCGGATTGCGCAGCAGCGTGAGCGTGGGTGTGCCGGTGGTGGTCGGCGTATTGACGACCGGCTGACTCTGGATTTTCACGCCGTAGCGCTCGAACTCCATGATGCGGAAATCCGGCTGGCCCGGCTGCCCGTCGTAACGGCGACCGTTTTCCAGCACGACGAAACGATCACCATTCTTACGCGTCTCGGTATGGCCGGTTTTCGACACGACCACGTTGACCTTGCCGTTTTCCGTGCTGGTCACGAACACGTTTTCCACGCGCGCCTGGTCGGGCGACATCTTCTCGATGAAGAACACACGGTGGCTGGTGGCCGATTCGCGGAATTGACCCGGCGCGAGCAGCGAGACCTCGTCGCGCTGCTGGAAGCGCGCGCGGATCAGCTTGCTCTGCTGATTCGACCACGGCCAGCCAACAAACACGAAGAACATGATGAGGATGATGATCGGCGTGGCAAAAATGCCGATCGGCTTGATGAATTGGGTCAGACTGACACCCGAGGACAGCCACACGACCATCTCGGAGTCTTTGTACCAACGGGTCAGGACGAACAGGATCGACACGAACAGGGTCGCGACGAGCATGATCGCCAGGTAGCCGATCACGGTCAGGCCGATCAGGACCAGCACGTCGCGCGGGTCGATCTCGCCCGAGGCTGCGAAGCCGACGATGCGGATCATCATCGTCGTCAGCACGAGCGTGAGGAGAACCATGAACACGGCACCAGCCGTATACGCGAGTTCGCGCTGGAGGGAGCGTTCGAAGATCATTATTGATGATGAGAGGGGGCGCTCTCAGTGGCGCACGGGTTGCTTCCCGTCACACCTCCGGTGCAGCCGCCGCAGGAAAAATAGCGGATAATTGCGGCTTTCATCCTAAGCCCAGATTTTATCCGAGGACAAGCGCGATGGACTTTAGCATAAAAGCCTGTGATTGGACCAAAGGCTCGTCAAACGGTTTCCTGACTGGGAAATCCGATTGCATCGTAATCGGCGTGTTCGAGTCGCAAACCCTGTCGGGCGCGGCTCTCGAGATCGACGAGGCCACCCGCGGCCTGCTGAACCGCATCATCAAGGCCGGCGACATGGACGGCAAGGCCGGCACCACGCTGTTCCTGCACGAAGTGTCGGGCATCGGCGCCTCCCGCGTGCTGCTGGTCGGCCTCGGCAAGCAGGACGTTTTCAACCAGAAAGCCTACGGCGAAGCCGTGCGGGCCGCCTGGCGCGCGCTGCTCTCCACCAAGATCGTCCAGGTCACCTTCACGCTGGCGCAGCTGCCGATCCTCGAACGAACGGCCGATTGGGGCGTGCGCGCCGCAATCCTCGCGCTGCGCGAACTGACCTACAAGTTCACGCAGATGAAGAGCAAGCCGGACAATTCGGCGCGCGCCTTGAAGCGCATCGTCTTCAGCGTCAACACGGGCGACGAGAAGACCGCCAAGCTGGCCGCGAAGCAGGGCGCCGCGCTCGCCAACGGCATGGACCTGACGCGCGACCTCGGCAATCTGCCGAGCAATGTCTGCACGCCCACCTACCTCGCCACCACCGCCAAGAAGCTCGCCAAAGACTGGAAGCTGAAGGTCGAAGTGCTGGGCGAAAAGCAGTGCGAAGCGCTCAAGATGGGCTCGTTCCTGTCGGTCACGGCCGGCTCGGTCGAACCGGCGCAGTTCATCGTGCTGCAGTACCAGGGCGGTGCCGCGAAAGCCGCGCCGGTGGTGCTGGTCGGCAAGGGCGTGACCTTCGACACGGGCGGCATTTCGCTGAAGCCGGGCGAAGGCATGGACGAGATGAAGTACGACATGTGCGGCGCCGGTTCGGTGCTGGGCACATTGCGCGCCGTCGCCGAAATGGGCTTGAAAATCAATGTGGTCGGCATCATTCCGGCGGTCGAGAACATGCCGTCGGCCACGGCCACCAAGCCGGGCGATATCGTCACCAGCATGAAGGGCCTGACGATCGAAGTGCTCAACACAGACGCCGAAGGCCGCCTGATCCTGTGCGACGCGCTGACCTACGCCGAGCGCTTCAAGCCGGCGGCGGTGATCGACATCGCCACGCTCACGGGCGCTTGCATCATCGCGCTGGGCCACCATAACAGCGGCCTGTTCTCGAAAGACGACGCGCTGGCGGGCGAGCTGCTCGACGCATCGCGTGAAGCGTCCGACCCGGCCTGGCGCCTGCCGCTCGACGACGAGTATCAGGACCAGCTCAAGTCGAACTTCGCGGATATGGCCAACATCGGCGGCCGTCCGGCGGGCAGCGTGACGGCGGCGTGCTTCCTGTCGCGCTTCACCGACGCCTATCCGTGGGCGCACTTGGACATCGCGGGTACGGCATGGAAGAGCGGTGCGGCGAAGGGCGCCACCGGCCGTCCGGTGCCGTTGCTCGCACAGTTCCTCATCGACAGGGCCGCGGACGGTCGCGCCGCACAATGACGCAATGCAGTAAGGACGCAGGCGCGGCTGCAATCGCAGACGCAAAGCGGAGCCGCCGATGACGAGAATCGACTTTCACTCGAACGTCGGCGATTCGCTGCTGTATGCGTGCCGCCTGATCCGCAAGGCGTATCAGGCGGGCCAGCCGACCATCGTGCTGGCCGAGCCCGCGCGCCTGAAGGCCTTCGACGAACAGTTGTGGACCTTCTCGCCGCTCGACTTCGTGCCGCACTGCATGGCGGGCACGCCGCTCGCCGCGCAAACGCCGATCGTGCTGGCTTCCAGCCTCGACGATGTGCCGCATCATCAGGTGCTGCTCAATCTGGGCGCCACGGTGCCGGCGCAATTCGCGCGCTTCGAGAGATTGCTGGAAGTGGTCGGTAACGCACACGAGGAACTCGCCGCGGGCCGCGAACGCTATCGCTTCTATCGCGATCGCGGCTATGCTTTGAACAACTACAAGCAAGGCAGCTAGGTCCCATTCGGTCCGCGTCGCCTGTGTCTGATCTCAGGCATCCGGCGTGCACGCGGGCTGCTTCAGCTTCGACTCAAACACGGAGAGCGCACGTGTCCGATCCCAATGACGATTCCATCCCGGTTCTGCACGAGGTTCTCGTGCAGGGTCATTCTGTGCCGGCGCGGCATGCTTCGAGCGATGCGGCCGAACTCGATGGCCCGCGCGAACCCAGTTTCAAGGCAGAGCCCGTCCTTGCTCCGCAGCCGGTGCTGACGCCCGAGCAGGTGAGGTCGGCCGAGCCGGTGCTCGCGGCGGAGCCGTTGCGGGCACAGGAACCGACTCTCGCACCGCAGCCGCGTATGCCGCAAGATGCCGCACACGCGCCGCAGCCGGCGCATCCGGCCGACCATCATCATCATTCGAAAAAGCGCTCCCGGGCGCACCACGTCGTAGAGCCGCGGCATGCGCATGACGACGCGCACGCGCCGTCGGCGGGCGTATTCGATCGGGCGGAGCCGATCACGCCGCTCGAGGCGGGCTCGACCGTACCGCCGGATATCGCGCGCGATGGCGCCGTCGAGCCGCCACTGGATCTGGATGTCGACGTCATCGCCGAACGTCTGCGCAGACGCGTCGCCGGTTTCCTGGCGGGCGACGGGCGCAGCGTGATCGAGGCACGCTGCCGCGAGACCTTGCAGGCGCACACGGGCTGGCTCATCGACCAGATCACGCGCGAAGTGGCGCTGACGCTGGAGAATGAGATGACAAGCTGGGTGCGGGAAGCGGTGCTGGAAGAGATCGCGCGGCGCGCCTCGGGCGGCGCGTGATCGTGTGAGGTGAGGCGCGGGCGCGTTGAGTGGCGCACCTGCTGCGTGCCGTTCAGCTTAAGCCCTGGCGCCGTGATTCGACCATCTACCGGGGGCTGAGTGCGCTGGGAGCGTAGCCGGCGCGCGGCGCCTTTCGCGAGGTGCTCGCTATCATTTGAGCGTCAACACCCAACTTGCCAGCGTAGCCGCTTGGTCAGGCGTGAGCTGCGTGTTCGCAGGCATCGGCACCGGACCCCACACGCCCGTGCTGCCGTCCAGAATCTTGTGCTGCAGATAAGTGGCGGCGTCTTCACGGCCGGCATATTTCGCCGCGACATCATGCAGCGCCGGTCCCATGAAGGAACGCGTGACCGAGTGGCAACTCATGCAGTTCTGCTGCTGGGCGAGCGCGAGGCCAGCGGCCTCGGCATTCGCCGCCGGACTGCCGGCACTCAACGCGGCGCCCAGCGCGACGGCGGCTGCAAGCGCTGTGTGCGACTTTGATCTCATTCTGGTCTCCGTCGGTGCAAGTGCCCGACTCGTGGTGCCAGCATTATAAAAGGAAAGGGGCGCACGGTTTTCCGTGTACCCCTTTCGCTTTTACGTAGCTTTTACGTAGCTTTACGCGTGCTTGCACGGCTGTCGTCGCGCCTCCGGATCACGGACGTTCACGGCCAGCCGTAGCCGTCGCTTAGCCCGTTATCGCGCCCTTGTTGGCCGGCTGCGCCAGTGCGAAGTACTTTGCCATCACGCCGCGCGTGTAACGCGGCTTCGGCTGTTGCCATGCGGCGCGGCGGCGCTCCAGCTCGGCGTCGTCGATGTTCAGTTGCAACAGCAGCTTGTGCGCGTCGATGGTGATCGAGTCGCCTTCCTGCACGAACGCGATCGTGCCCCCCACGAAGGCTTCCGGCGCGACGTGGCCGACCACCATGCCCCACGTGCCGCCCGAGAAGCGCCCGTCGGTGATCAGGCCGACGCTCTCGCCGAGGCCCTTGCCGATGATCGCCGAGGTCGGCGCGAGCATCTCCGGCATGCCGGGGCCGCCTTTCGGGCCGAGGTAGCGCAGCACGACGACGTCGCCGGCCACGATCTTGTCGGCCAGAATCGCTTCCAGCGCGCTTTGCTCGTCGTCGAACACGCGGGCCGGGCCGGTGATGACCGGGTTCTTCAGGCCGGTGATCTTGGCGACCGCGCCATCGACGGCCAGATTGCCTTTCAGGATCGCGAGGTGGCCTTCCTTGTAGAGCGCCTTGTCGATCGGGAAAATCACCTGCTGATCGGCGCGCGGCTTGCCCGGCACGTCCTTCAGCTCTTCCGCGATGGTCTTGCCGGTGATCGTGATGCAATCGCCGTGCAGCAGGCCCGCGTCGAGCAGGATCTTCATGACCTGGGGGATGCCGCCGGCCTTGTGCAGATCGGTCGCCACGAACTGACCCGACGGCTTCAGGTTACAGATCACCGGCACCTTCTTGCGCATGCGCTCGAAGTCCTCGATGCTCCATTCCACTTCAGCCGCGTGCGCGATCGCGAGGAAGTGCAGCACGGCGTTGGTGGACCCACCGGTGGCCATGATCACGGCCACGGCGTTTTCGATCGACTTCTTCGTGACGATGTCGCGCGGCTTCAGATCCTTCCTGACCGCTTCGACCAGCACACGCGCCGACTCAGCCGCCGAGTCGACCTTTTCCTGGTCCGGATTGGCCATCGTCGACGAGTACATCAGCGACATGCCGAGTGCCTCGAACGACGAGCTCATGGTGTTGGCGGTGTACATGCCGCCGCACGAACCCGTGGACGGGCACGCGTTCTGTTCGATCCCTTCGAAATCTTCCTGCGACATCCGCCCCGCCGTGAATTCGCCGACGGCTTCGAACGACGACACGATGGTCAGGTCGGTGCCTTTCCAGTTACCGGGACGGATCGTGCCGCCGTACACGTAGATGCTCGGCACGTTGGTGCGCAGCATGCCGATCATGCCGCCCGGCATGTTCTTGTCGCAGCCGCCGATCACGACCACGCCGTCCATCCACTGCCCTTGCACGCAGGTCTCGATGCAGTCGGAGATGACTTCGCGCGACACCAGCGAGTACTTCATGCCTTCGGTGCCCATCGACATGCCGTCCGAGATCGTCGGCGTGCCGAAGATCTGCGGATTCGCGTCGGAGCCCTTGATCGCGGCGACGGCGGCGTCGGCGAGACGCTGCAGGCCGGCGTTACACGGCGTGATGGTCGAGTGGCCGTTGGCGATGCCGATCATCGGTTTGTCGAAGTCGGCCTTCTCGTAGCCGAGCGCGTAGTACATCGAGCGATTCGGCGAACGCGCCACGCCTTGCGTGATGTTCTTCGAACGACGGTTGTATGCCATGGGAACTCCAGTCTGTTTTGTTTTGATCCGCGCTGCGGGTTCTTGCCTCGCCGGCGTGGGCTGCCGGCGGCATCCGTCCAGTGTAGTCCGACGCGTCGCGCAAGGATGCAGTTTTGCGATGCACGTGTCCAATGTATTATTCGAGCTTCATTAGGTCGTAAAATGTATCAATCATGCTGCCTGCCATTCCCGATCTGCGCCAGTTGCGCTATTTCGCTACCGTCGCCGAAGAAAAGCATTTCGGACGCGCGGCCGTGCGCCTGTCCATGACGCAGCCGCCGTTGTCGCAAGCCATCCGGGCGCTGGAAGAGACGCTCGGCGTCGAATTGTTCGCGCGCACCAAGCGTTCGGTCGAACTCACGTCGGTGGGCGCCGATCTGTTGCCCGAGGTGCAGCGCCTGTTGGCGAGCGCCGAGAGCCTGCGGCCGCTCGCGCAGAGCCTCGCGCGCGGCGAGGCGGGCGTGTTGTCGCTGGCTTTCGTTTCCACCGCGGACTACGGCCTGCTGCCGCTGTTGCTGCGCGATTTCGGCGCGCGCCATCCGCGTGTGCGGCTGGAATTGACGGAAGCCACCAGCGACGTGCAGGTGGACGAACTGGTGGCCGGGCGCATCGACGCGGGTCTCGTGATCGCGCCGCTGCCGCCCCGCCACGCCACCCAGCTCTCGTGGCTGCCGATCGCGCGCGAGCCGCTGGTGATCGCCATGTCGACGGACATGGCGGCGCGCGTGGCCAGCGTCAGCGGGGAAGATGCCGACCCGCGCGCCGAATGGCTGGACACACCGATCAGCCTGCGCGACGTCGCCGACGCACCGCTCGTGGTCTTCCCAAGACGTCTGGCGCCAGGCTTTTATGACATCATTATGGATTGCTACGGCGTCGCGGGCCTCGCGCCCCGGGTCGGCCAGGAAGCGATCCAGATGCAAACGATCGTAAGCCTCGTGTCGGCCGGCATGGGTGTCGCACTGGTGCCGCAATCGTTGCGTAATCTGCGCCGCACCGGCGTCGTGTACCGGCCGCTTTCCGAGTCGGTGCCCGCGATCGAGACGGGCCTCGTCTGGCGGACCGCGGAGGTGAGCCCGGTGCTGGCGGGCTTCATCGACATCGTGCGGGCGCATGCGTCGACCGTCGAGGCGCAGCCATCCGCCGCGCCGCGCATTTAGACGCGTCCTCGCGAACGCATTGCCGGCCGGACCGTCCAATGCATGCACCGCAAGGTGCGGGCAGCGCCGCCCACCCAGATAAAACCTGCTTCTGAACCTGAACTGCCCATAACAACACGATGCTCATTCACCCCAATTTCGACCCCGTTGCCATTCATCTGGGGCCGCTCGCAGTGCGCTGGTATGGACTGATGTACCTCGTCGCGTTCATCGCGGCGATCGTCGTCGGCCGGCTGCGGCTGCGTTTGCCGTACGTCGCCGCGCAAGGCTGGACCGCCAAAGATATCGACGACATGCTGTTTTACGGCGTGCTGGGCACGATTCTCGGCGGCCGGCTCGGCTACGTGCTGTTCTACAAGGCGAGCTTTTATTTCGCGCATCCGCTCGACATCTTCAAGGTGTGGGAAGGTGGCATGTCGTTTCACGGCGGCTTTCTCGGCGTGACGTTTGCCATGGTGCTGTTCGCGTACCAGCGCAAACGCTCGTGGCTGCAAGTCACCGACTTCGTCGCGCCGATGGTGCCCACCGGCCTCGCGGCAGGGCGCCTCGGCAACTTCATCAATGGCGAGTTGTGGGGCCGCGTGACCGATCCGTCGGCGCCGTGGGCCATGCTGTTTCCGGGCGCCGCGCCCGACGACGCCGCCTGGCTCACCGCGCATCCGCAATTGGCCGCGCAATGGCATCTGAACGAAGTGTTCGCGCAATATCACATGCTGCCGCGCCATCCGTCGGAGCTGTATGAAATCGCGCTGGAAGGCGTCGCGCTGTTCTTCGTGCTGTTCTTCTTCTCGCGCAAACCGAAGCCGATGGGCGCGATTTCCGCCGTGTTTCTGATCGGCTACGGCCTCGCGCGCTTCACGGTCGAATTCGCGCGTGAGCCGGACGATTTCCTCGGTCTGCTGGCCATGGGGCTTTCCATGGGCCAATGGCTGTCGCTGCCGATGATCCTCGCCGGTATCGCCATGCTGGTGTGGTCTTATCGCCGCGCACGCCGTGAACCGGCGCAGGCGATCAGTGCGAGTTGATCTGACTGACCGCTACGTTTTTTTATCGTAGCCAATGAGAAAAAGCCACGGCATGCCGTGGCTTTTTCTCTTGCTGCGTCAAAGCACCGCTGCGAGCAGTAAAAAAACGCGTTACTTCATCTGCACCGAGCCCGACACATTCACAGTGACCGTCGACGTGCCGCCTTCGATCGGCACCGGCGCCGAAGCCTTCGCGTCGGCGCCCATGGCGCGTGCGCTCATCATCATCATCGGACGCGGCATCACCCCGTTGTGGCCGACGTTGACCTCGCGAATCGAATAACCGCTGTAGCCGAACGCCTGCGCGGATGAAGCGGCCTGCTCGCGGAACGACTTGATCGCTTCGCCGGTGAGCTTCTGCTCGGCCGCGCGCTGCGCTTCAGGCGAGAGCGAGAACTGCACGTTGCCGACCTGCATGATCGATGCCATTTGACCCGCGAGTTTCGACACCGCGGCGAAGTCGTGCGATTCGAGCACGATCTCCGTGCGGCCGCGCCATGCGGAAATGCGCCCGTCACGGTCGGTGGACGGATAGATCGAGAACGAACCCGTGCGTGCCGTGACGCCGTTCACACCCTTGGCCTTTTGCAGCGCCGAATCGGCGCGCTGGTTCAGCGTTGCCGTGAGCGCCGACGGATCGCTCGCTTCCTGCTCGTAGAACAGCGTGATATCGACGACGTCTTGCGGCACTTCCGCGCTGGCCTGCGCGTTCAGCGACAGCACGCCGGCCGGCTGATACTGCATGACGCCTTGCGCGCGTGCGCCGGCCGGCGTCAGTGCGAGCGCGGCAGGCGCGGCGCAGACGAGAGCGAAAGCGAGTGCACGTGCGGTGTTTTTTGTCATTGTTGGACTCCTTGCTTGAACAGGTTGTGCACGATCGGGGCAAGCGCCGCGCAATGGCACGGCGTTTGCGCGTCCCGTTTTTGAGTCCGTTAGGCGCTTGTAACCTGAGCTTGGTTCCCCGGTTTGACGTTGCTTTAACGTTTGCGTGTGCATGAATACGCGTCGCGCATCCATCAGGCATGCAAGCTCAAGCGAGCCGCTTGGTGATGAAGCGCCATTCGGCTTCGGTCACTGGCGTGATCGACAGGCGGTTGCCTTTGGCGAGCACGCGCATGTCCTTGAGTTCGTCATGCTCGCGCAGCGCGGCGAGCGGAATCAGCGGGATCTTCTTCTTGAACACCACATCGACGAGCACCCAGCGCGGCGTTTCCTGCGACGACTTCGCGTCGTAGTAGGGACTCTTCTTATCGAACTGCGTGGGGTCCGGATACGCGGTGGACGATACCTCGGCGATTCCCGCGATGCCGGGCTCGGGACAGCTCGAGTGATAGAACAGCACACCGTCGCCGACCTGCATCATGTCGCGCATGAAGTTGCGCGCCTGATAGTTGCGCACGCCGGTCCACGGCAACGTGCGATGCGGTGCGTTGGCGAGATGATCGATGCTTGCTTCGTCCGGTTCGGACTTCATTAGCCAGTAGCGCATGAATCGAATTGAACGTTAAGGGGTTGAAGATGCGGAAGAAACCGGCGTACAAAAAACAGCGCCCAAAGAAAAACGGCACCGAACCGAAGTCCGATGCCGTTCTAAATAAGGTCCCCGCCTTAGCCGCTAGGCCGGCATCCTGAACCGGGGGTTCAGAATTGGTCGCAGTTAGCAACACTTCGGGTACATCAGACAGAGTGACGCGCACACCCGTGCTACAAATTTCCGCAACCGTGCACATGGCATTGGTTCAAGGAATATATGACCTTGGCGAACCAGGCAGGGAAGCTAAACCGATGAAGCTGAACTACCGATTGAACTCAAACGTTTGCTGAATCTTGCACGCCTTGTGCTCACGCACTCCGTTTGAATCCACCGCCGATCTCAGGACCGGCAGCACGATAACACACGACCCTTACTGCATGCTGTACTGCTCAATCACAGTACCCAGCTGTTCGTTCATTTGATGCATTGTACGCCGGATTTCTTCAGCGGGAAATGCTTCTCCGTGCCTCACGCTCGATTGCAGTCTAAGCAGTTCCGATGCCAGCGACAGCGCAGCCATGACAGCAATGCGATCCGTGCCGCGCACGTTGCTGTTATTGCGGATCTTCGACATTTCGGCGTCGACGCGTGCGACCGCTTCGAGCAGCGCCGCTTCCGTTTCCGGCGAGCAGGCGAGGCGATAGGGCACGCCGAGAATCGATACTTCGATCTGCTTGGTGGTCATGCATTTTCTCCGTGGCGGGTCACGTCGCTCTCAGCTTCGACTTCGTGCTGAGCCGGCTCGAGCAGATCGAGCTGGTTGTCCGGCTCGCTGTTCGCGCGGGCACGCGGCAGCTTCTCGAGAATCGCATTCAGGCGTACCTGTGCGTCGTCGATCTTCGCCGATAGCGCGTCGCGTTCCGCCTGCAGCGCGTTACGTTCCTCGCGCAGCATTGCAAGTTCCGTGCGCGTGGCTTCGACTTCGGCGCGCGAGTGGGCGAGCTGCTCTTCGAGCGCGAGTCGCGCTTCATTGTGGCGTTGGCTGATCGCAATCAGCTTGCCGATATTCTGTGAAAGTGTTTCGAGTTCGGTGAGCATGTGCTGCGTCCTCTAAAGACATCGCATTTTAGCGCGGAATGTCGCAGGTTCCGACAATTGTCTCGTTTCGAGACGTAACAACATCGCTTTGTGCAGGCTTTTATCGACCATATGATGAAAAAGTACTCACGCGTCGGACAATAGCCTGCACTTAACAGAACAGATGGCCCACGGTCCCGGCATTATTGACGGACCCCGAGGCCGCTCCTAAACTTGCCGCACTCTGGTGCCCGCGTGCGCTTTTCAACGGCGCACGCAGTTAAACGGGAAGCAGGGCGCGCCGTTCACGTGAACGCGCCAACCTGCGCTGCCCCCGCAACGGTAAGCAACCGCATTCGTCATGCAAGTCGATTCTGATCGCGTGTTGGAAGTTCAACTCGCGAGTGTGCCACTGCGCGTCACGCGTGGGAAGGCGGAATCGATGTGTCGCCAGCCCGGATACCGGCCAGAGGGAGAGGCACGTCACGCGCGAAAATGTTAAATACGCGGGCGCCTCGTTACGCATCGGCCTGCGGGGAAGCGGGCCGCGCACGCTATCCACAGGACTTTCATCCCATGCTGTCCCCCTTCGCCCGCGCGGCGTTGCTCGCCTTCGCGGGCCTGCCGATCGTCGTGCCTGCGCAAGCTGCTCCTTTATCTTCTTCTTCGTCCTCGGCGGCGGATTCATCGGCCGCCGTGCCGTCTTCGGCGGTGCTGTCGCCCGTGGTGGTGACCGCGGAGCGCGGGCCGCAAGCACTCGCCGATGCGATCCCGCAGACGTCGCTGTTCGATCAGCAGGATATCGCCGACACCACCGCGACCGATTTGCCCGGCCTCCTGCAACTCGCGCCCGGCGCGCAAATCTCGCGTACAGGTGGCCCTGGTTCGACGACCAGCCTCTATTTGCGCGGCGCGTCGTCGACGCAATCGCTGCTGCTGATCGACGGCGTGCGGGTCGATTCGGTGAGCCTGGGTGCGCCGCAACTCGCGCAGATTCCGCTCGACCAGATCGATCACGTCGAGGTGGTGAACGGCAACGTGTCGGCGTTGTACGGCTCGGGCGCGATTGGCGGCGTGGTGCAGGTATTCACGAAAGAGGGCGGTGACCACCCGCCGCGTTTCAATTTTTCGCTGGGCTACGGCAGCTATCACACGCAGACGCAGCAGGCCGGCGTGAACGGCGCATTGGATAAAGACGGCAACACGACCTTCAGCATCTCGCTCGCGCGGTCGAAGGACGACGGCTTCTCGTCGCTCAATCCACGCGAGGCGCCCAACGCCAATCCGAATGCGAACGGCTATCTGAACGAGAGCATCTCGGCTTCGCTGCGCCACAAGTTCAACGACAAATGGGATGCCGGCGCCAGCTACTTCCAGTCGAACGGCAACAACAGCTACGACAATGCGTACGGCGTGCCGACCGATCTGAACAACCTGTACAGCAAAGTGCGCCAGGTCTCGGTGTTCGCGAACGGCAGGCTGACCGACTGGTGGACGACGCACTTCATCGTCGCCGAAGGTGACGACCGCAGCGTGTCGAATACCAACGGCGTGTACAACGGCCGCTTCGATACCGACAATCGCCAGTACACATGGGAGAACGATTTCGCGCTGGCCGCGCAGCAGAAGTTGCAGGTCGGCTATGAGCATCTCGATCAGAGCCTCGATTCGGATACGTTCGCGGCGCCCGACCGGCATGTGGATTCGGGTTTCGTCGGCTATACGGGGCGCTTCGGGCGCAATCAGATTCAGGCCAACGTGCGGCGCGACCAGTATTCCGATTTCGGCGGAGCGAACAGTTACTATCTCGGCTATGGCTTCGACATCACCGGCCATTGGAAGGTGACCGCAAGCTATTCGGATTCGTTTCGCGCGCCCAGCTTCGACGATCTGTACTATCCGTTCAGCGGCAATCCGTCGATCCAGCCGGAGCGCAGCCATTCGATCGAAGCCGCGCTGCAGTACGCATCGAATGCGCTCGGCGTGATGCGCCTGACCGCATTCCAGACGCGCTACGCGAATCTGATTAACTATGAGCAGGTGACGCCCGGTATCTATCTGGCACAGAACGTCGGCCATGCAAAAGTGCAGGGGCTCGAAGGATCGTGGAGCGGCCATGTCGGCAAGACGGATGTGCGCGCGTCGGTGACGCTGCAAAATCCCGTCGACCTCGACAACGATGCCGACCTCGTGCGGCGTGCGCGGCGCTTCGGTGCGCTGACGGTGAACCGCAGCATCGCCGCGTGGCGCGTCGGCGGCGAGTGGATCGTGAGCGGCCCGAGCAATGACAGCAGCGGCAAGCTGGGCGGCTATGGCGTGGTGAATCTGGCGGCGCGCTACAACATCACGAAAGCATGGTACGTGGCCGCGCAAATCCAGAATCTGTTGGACAAGGACTATGAAACGGCCTACTCGTATAACTCGCCGCGGCGCGGTGCGTATCTCACGGTTGGTTGGCAGCAGCAGTGAGCGAGTCGCTTCGCTAAGGTCGTGCGGATGAGCCGACACATGAGCCGACACGCGAGTTCGATGCCCGCGACACTGCGCGTGATGAGCGCGAAGCGCGCGGCCGCGATCTGGCTTGCGCTCGCCGTGATCGCGCTGGCGGTGTTGATGGCGTCGCTTGCGTTGGGCAGCGTGTCGCTTGCGCCGATGCGCGTGCTGGCGGCGCTGATGCCGTCGCATGCGTCGTCTGTCGGTTCTTCTGACTTAGCCGCCGAGATCGTCCGCACGCTGCGCTTGCCGCGCGCAGTGGCCGGTTTCGCCTGCGGCGCGTTGCTCGCGCTGGCCGGCGCGTTGCTGCAAGTGCTGTTGCGCAATCCACTCGCCGAGCCCTACGTGTTGGGCGTATCGGGCGGCGCGGCGACCTTTGCGCTGGTCGCGATGATCGCCGGTTGCGCATGGTGGATCGTCGACGCGAGCGCGTTCGCCGGCGCCTTCGTGTCGATCCTGCTGGTGCTCGGCCTCGCGCGCCGCGAGTTGTGGCGCGGCGAGCCGCAGGACACGTCGCCGCGCTTGCTGTTGACTGGCGCGGTGATCGCGGCCGGCTGGGGCGCGCTCATTACCTTGCTGCTCAACCTCGCACCCGACAATCGCTTGCGCGGCATGCTGTTCTGGCTGACCGGCGACCTCAACGGCGGCACGATGCCCTGGACGGCGCTCGCCGCCCTCGCTATCGTGCTGGTTGCGATCGTGCCTGTCGCGCCGCGTCTGAACGTGCTGCTGCGTGGCGACGCCGCCGCGCAGGCGTTGGGCGTCGCGGTGATGCCGTTGCGTTTGCGGGTGTATCTGGTGGCTTCGCTGGCGGCGGCCGCGGCGGTGACGACGGCGGGCACCATCGGCTTTGTCGGACTGGTCGTGCCGCACATGCTGCGGCTCGCGTTCGGCAACGATCAGCGCATGCTGCTGCCGGCCGCGGCGCTCGGCGGCGGCGTCGCGGTGATGGGCGCGGACCTGATCGCGCGTACCGTGATCGCGCCGGCGCAGTTGCCGGTCGGCGTGATCACGTCGGTGATCGGCGTGCCGGTGTTTCTGTGGATGCTCCTGCACAGGCGCCGATGATGCAAGCTCACTCCATTTCCGAATCCGTCCTCAGCGCGCAACGTTTGACCTTGCGTGTGGGCGCGCGCACGTTGCTCGACGCCTTCACGCATACCTTCTACGCAGGCGAGATCTGGTGCGTCGCCGGCCCGAACGGCGCGGGCAAGACAACCTTGCTCTCCACGCTCGCGGGCTTGTTGCAACCGTCGGCGGGACATGTCGAACTCGACGGCGTGCGCCTCGCCGACTGGCCGCCGCTGCCGCTCGCGCAACGCCGCGCGCTGATGCCGCAAAACGCGCCCGACGCATTCAGCGCGAGCGTGCTCGATATCGTGATGCTCAACCGCTTCCCGCATCTCACCGGCTGGGGCTGGGAGCGCGAAGCTGATCGCGAAGCGGCGCACGCGGCGTTGGACTTGTTGGGCCTCGCCGCGTTCGCCGCGCGTGATGTGCTGTCACTCTCCGGCGGCGAGCGGCAACGCGTGGCGCTGGCGGCGGTGCTATGCCAGGAAGCGCCGTTGCTGCTGCTCGACGAGCCGTTGTCGCATCTCGATCTGCATCATCAGATCGACTGCCTCGAGGCGTTGGCCACGTGGACGCGCGAGCCTCGGCGTACAGTGATGTTTTCATGTCACGACCTGAACCTCGCGCGCCGCTTCGCCACGCATGCGCTGCTGCTCGACGGCGCGGGCGCCGCGTATGCCGGACCGGTGCACGACGTGTTGACGCCCACATTGGCGAGCCGCGCATTCGGCTATCCGTTGATTCTGATTCGCGACGGCGAACACGAGGCGCTGATTCCCGCGCCGCGCGCGCGTCACGAATCGCCTGCCGGACATGACACGCCGGCAAGCTGATCGCTTCATTCCCACATTCTCTTTCAGACACACGCTCATGACTTCTTTGCCACGCTTGCCCGGATTGCCCGAAGTCGAACCGCTCGATCAAACGCTGCGTGACGAGCTGCAGCACATCATCGATACCAAGACGAAGCCGCCCGGCAGTCTCGGCCGGCTCGAAACGCTCGCGCGTCAGATGGGCCTGATTCAGCGCACGACGCGTCCCACCGTGACGCGCCCGGCGATGATCGTCTTCGCCGGCGACCACGGTGTCGCCGAAGAGGGCGTGAGCCCTTATCCGCAGGCGGTGACCGCGCAGATGGTCGCCAACTTCCTCGCGGGCGGCGCGGCGATCAATGCGTTGAGCCGCGTCTCGGGCATCGAGCTCGAAGTCGTCAACGCGGGCATTGCGACGCCGTTGCAGTCGACGGCGGGTCTCGTCGACATTCCCGTCGCGGCCGGCACGCGCAATTTCGCGCGCGAACCGGCCATGAGCCGCGACCAGGCACTCTCCGCGATGCAGGCGGGCGCGGCGCGCGTGCGGCATCACGCGGCGCTCGGCACCAATGTGATCGGCTTCGGCGAGATGGGGATTGCGAACACCTCGGCGGCCGCGTGTCTGATGAGCCGGTTGTGCGGCGTGCCGATCGACGAATGCGTCGGCCGCGGCACGGGTCTCGACAACGCGGGGCTCGCGAGAAAGCGCAACGTGCTGGCCTCGGCGCTCGCGCGTCACCCCGTGTCCACCGATCCGCTCGACGTGCTTGCCACCTTCGGCGGCTTCGAGATCGCGATGATGGCGGGCGCCTATCTCGCGGCCGCCGAGGCACGTATGACGATTCTGGTCGATGGCTTCATCGCGACCTCGGCCTTGTTGATCGCCGACGCGCTCGCGCCGAGCATTCGCGAGTACTGCGTGTTCGCGCATGCGTCGAACGAAGCGGGGCATCGGCGCATGCTCGATCATTTCGGCGCGCTGCCGATGCTGTCGCTCGACATGCGTCTTGGCGAAGGCACTGGCGCGGCGCTCGCGGTGCCGCTGTTGCGCGCGGCAACGGCGTTCATCAACGAGATGGCGAGCTTCGAATCGGCCGGTGTTGCGAATCGCGATGCGTGACCCGCTTGATCCTTCAGACAGAAACGCTCGACCGGCACACACATGAATCCGCTCGCGGAACTGCGCTATTTCTTTACTGCGCTCGGCTATTTCACGCGCGTGCCTGTGCCGCGCTGGGTCGGCTATGAGCCGCACTACCTGAACGCGGCGGCGCGTTATTTTCCGCTCGTCGGCGTATTGATCGGCGGATTGAGCGCGGTGGTCTATCTCGCCGCGCTGCGCGTATTTCCCGCGGGCGTGGCGGTGCTGCTGTCGATGGCGGCGTCGCTGCTCGTGACCGGCGCGTTTCACGAGGACGGTCTGGCTGATTGCGTCGATGCGTTCGGTGGCGCCTATACGCGCGAAGATGTATTGCGAATCATGCATGACTCGCGCATCGGCGCTTTCGGCGCTATCGCGCTCGTCATCGCGCTTGCATTGAAGTGGCAGACGCTCGTTGCATTGCCGCCGATGCGTGCCGCAGGTCTGATGATTGCCGCGCACGCGGCGAGCCGTACCTGTGCGATCAGCTACCTGGCTACGCTCGATTACGTGCGTGCCGAAGGCAAGGCCAAACCGGTGGCGCAGCGCCTGAGCGCGGGTGCGTTCATGTGCGCCGCGATATTCGGCTTGCCGTGGCTGCTGTGGCCGAACGGGCTCGCTGCGCCGGACTGGCGCTTCGCGGGCTCGGTGGTCGTGGTTCTGCTCGTACTTCGCGTGGCAATGGGCCGTTATTTCGTCAGACGCATTGGCGGTTATACCGGCGACTGCCTCGGCCTCGCGCAGCAAGTTTTTGAATTGAGCATCTACCTGGTGGGGCTCGCATGGATATCGTCCTGATTCGTCATCCCGCGGTCGCGCTCGATGCGGGCGTGTGTTACGGCCATAGCGACGTGGCGCTCGCCGAAGATGCCGAGGTGTCGTCCACCGCGCTCGCCCTGAAGCTCGCGACTTTGCAGGTGCCCGCGCCACGCGTGCTGATGTCGAGTCCGTTGAAGCGCTGCTCGGCGCTCGCCGCCGAGTTGGCGAACGACTTCGGCTCCGTGATCAGTCACGACGATCGTCTGATGGAAATGAACTTCGGCGCTTGGGAAGCGCAACGCTGGGACGCCATCGATCGCGAATTGCTCGACGACTGGGCGGCCAACTTCGAGCACGCGCGCGCGCATGGTGGCGAGAGCGTCGCGCAGTTCGTCGCGCGGGTACGTGCATGGCTCGACGCATTCGCGCTCACGCGCGAGTTGTCGCCGGCCTATGTGGTCACGCACGCGGGTGTAATGCGGGCGATCGCGTCGATCGTGCTGGACGTGCCGCTGGAACGCTGTCTGCGATGGTCGCTCGATATGAGCGGGATCGTCTGGTTGCGCAGAAACGATGCAACGCAGCTGTGGTCGTTGGTGCGCTGGAATGCGTGAGGCGGGTCGCGGCTGATCACCCGCGCGTTACTGCGCGCCAGGCTTTCTGCGTGAGCGCGCCACTTCGAGGTCTTCGCACATTTGCTTCGCGCCCTGCGCGATGCGCGGCGCCGGGCGGTTGATCAGATCGCCGTCGATAGCGAACAGATTGTTGTTTGCCACCGCTGTCAGGCTCGGCCATGCGCGCCATGTGCCGAGTTGCGGCAAGGTGGTGTCCGGTTTGGTCGCGCCGGGTGCCGCCGTGACGATCGCTTCCGGATTCGCCGCGAGCACTGCTTCGGTCGAGACGGTCGGCACCAGCGGTTCAAGTTTGGCGAACACGTTGCGGCCGCCGCACAGCGCAATCACGTCGCTGACCATGTGCTCGCCGTTGAGCGTCATCAACGGTTGGTCCCACACCTGATAGAACACGCTGACGGGCGGACGGCTCGCATACTGGTTGCGCAGTTTCGCGATGTCCTGACGGTAGGCGGCCGCCGCCGCATCCGCCGCCGCCGACGTGCCTAATAGTTGTCCAAGCTTCGTCAACGACACGGCCACGTCGTCGAGATGATGCGGCTCGCTGAAGAACAGCGGAATGTGCATCTCGCGCAGTCGATCGAGCTGACGCTGCGCATTGCCATGCCGCCACACCACGATCAGATCGGGCTTGAGCGCGACGATGCGCTCAAGATCGAGCGCCTTGTTATCGCCGACGCGCGGCAACTGTTTCGCCTCGGGCGGATAG
This sequence comes from Paraburkholderia sp. NPDC080076, assembly GCF_050281145.1. Taxonomy (NCBI): domain Bacteria; kingdom Pseudomonadati; phylum Pseudomonadota; class Betaproteobacteria; order Burkholderiales; family Burkholderiaceae; genus Paraburkholderia; species Paraburkholderia sp. NPDC080076. Next base: position 109,791 of record NZ_JBNNWQ010000005.1, read on the forward strand.
TCGCTGTACGACACGGCGCCGACCACTTTCGCGCCGCCGCCCGCGGCATACAGCAACTCGGTGACGTGCGGCGCGAGGCTGATGACGCGTTGCGCGGGAGCGGGCAGGGTGACGGTTGCGCCGGTATCGTCGATGACGGAGATGGCGGCATGCGCGTCCAGTGCGTTGACGAAGAGCGCGGCGGCGAAGGTGAAGCGGGCGAGTCGGTTCATCGGGCGAGGCCGCGGGGCGCGTAGTTATTGTGGGGGCGAGGGCTTCGTCTTCTTTGGATCAGCACGCTCGCGTAGCATCGATCTCTCGTACGCCTTCGCGCAAGCTCTCTTCGAAGCGTGTCCATTCGGCCTCGCTCGCAGGCAAGCCGAATCGGACGCTGCCCGACGAAGTGAACAGACGCGTCCATACGCCGCGTCGTGCGAGGGCTTCATGCAAAGCGGCGGCGTGCGCGTCGTCGGTCCACGCGAAGAGGGGTGTGCCGCGTGTGTCGAAGCCTTGTGTATGCAGCAGGTCGACCAGTCGCGCGCTTTCGGCATCGAGCCGAATGCGCATATCCCGTTGCCAGGCTTCATCGGCGAATGCGGCTTTGACGGCGTGACGGGCCGGGCCACTGACCGTCCACGCGCCGAGCGTGAGGCGCAAACTTTGGAGCAAAGCGGGCACGCCGAGTACGAACCCCGCGCGGACGCCGGCGAGGCCGAAGAATTTCCCCGGCGAGCGCAACACGATCAAGCCTTCGCGATGCGTGCTCGCCGCGAGCGACGCCGACGGCATCGTATCGGCGAAGGCTTCATCGACCAGCAGCGTGCCGCCGCGCGCGCTCAACTGCTCATGCCAGTGCAACAACCTTGCGGCGCTCAGATGCGCGGCGGTCGGATTGTTCGGATTCACGACGACTACATGCATGAGCGCTTCGGGCAATGTTTCCCAGCCGACATCGAGCGGCATCACTTCATGGCCGCTGCGTTTGAACGCAGGCGCGTATTCGCCATACGTAAGCGGCGCGATGCCGACGCACGCGCGCGGCAGCAGCGCGGGCAGCGCGCGAATCGCCGCCTGGCTGCCTGCGACGGGCAGCACATGCGCCGCATCGGGCGCGCCGTAGTAGCGGGCGGCGCAGGCGGCGAAATCGTCGCCGTCGTCGGGCAGGCGGCGCCAGGCATTGGCGGGAATCGGCGGGACTGGATAGCCGTGCGGATTGATGCCCGTCGACAGGTCGAGCCATTGCTCGTATGGAATGCCATAGCGGCTGGCCGCTTCGTGCAGATTGCCACCGTGCACGACCGCGTCGATTGCGGCACCCGTTTCGTTCGCGCGACTGGTCATTCGCTCAACCATGAAAAGGCACGCTCAACAGCGCCAGCACGATCAGCACCGCGAGCCACAGAATGACCGTGCGCTCGACCAGAGCCAACGCGGCGGTCACGTGGCTGGCTTTCGCGGAATGCCCGAAGCCGAGCGTCGGCCGGTGTTCGAGCGCGCCGTGATACACCGCCGGGCCACCGATCAACACGTTCAGACTGCCTGCGCCGGCGGCCATCACCGGTCCGGCGTTCGGGCTGTCCCAGCGCGGCGCCTGCTCGCGCCAGCAGCGCCACGCGGTGCGCGTGTCGCCGAGCAGCGCATAGCTGGCGGCGGTCAGACGCGCGGGAATCCAGTTGAGCACGTCGTCGATGCGCGCGGCCGCCCAACCGTAGCGCAAATAGCGCGGCGTGCGATAACCCCACATCGCGTCGAGCGTGTTGGCGAGACGAAACGCGAGCGCGCCCGGACCGCCTGCAATGGCGAACCAGAACAGCGCGCCGAAGATCGCGTCGTTGCCGTTTTCGAGCGCCGATTCGACGGCGGCGCGCGACAACGCGCCTTCGTCGGCATCCGCGGTTTCGCGTGAGACGATGCGCGCGGTCAGCAAACGCGCTTGTGGGAGATCGCGCCGCGCCAACGCCTGAGCGATCGGCGCGATGTGATCGTGCAGACTGCGCGCGCCGAGCGCGAACCACAGCAACAGCACATGCACCACGCAGGCCGCAAAAAACGGCAGCACGGCGATGAGACACCATGCGATCAGAACTGGCGGCATCACCGCCAGCGACCACGCCAGCAGACCTTTGAGCCTTAAACGCCGGCCGGTGTTGTAGCGCGTTTCGAGACGCGTCGCCCATTTGCCGAAGCCCACCAGCGGATGCGCCGCGCGCGGCTCGCCGAACCAGCGGTCGACGGCGACGCCGGCGGTGGCCAGCGTCACGAGAAGCGGGAGCGAGAGCATCACGCGGGGCTCGCGGTTTTCAGCGCGAGCGGCAAACCGGCGACCATCATCGTGGCCTGGGTGCTCAACGCGGCGATGCGCTGGTTGAGCCGGCCGAGTTCATCGACGTAAAGACGCGTGGCCGCGCCGAGCGGCACCACGCCGAGGCCGATTTCGTTGCTGACCACGATGAGCTTGCCTTTGGCATTGACGAGCGCCGCTTCGAACGCGGCGACCTGCGCGTGATATTGATCGAGCGGCACGCCTTCGCCTTCGGGCGGGCAGAGCAGATTGGCGAGCCACAGCGTCAGGCAATCGATCAGGATGCAGTGGCCGGGCGCGTCGCTTTGCGTCACGGCGCCGGCGAGATCGACGCCCGCTTCGAACAACCGCCAATGCGCCGGACGCCGCTCGCGATGGTGGGCAATGCGCGCGCGGAATTCGGCGTCGTCCGTTACGCGCGCGGTGGCGATGTAGGTAACGGGCAGGGCGCTGTCGCTGGCAAGCTGTTCGGCATGCACGCTCTTGCCTGAGCGGGCGCCGCCGAGAACGAAGGTGAGGTCGCGGGGAGTCATCGCGTGATTGTACCGGCGTGCAGCGCGGGCCGGCGCGATGGGATAATGCCGCGTTCGACGCGGTCCACGCGCTGCGCTGCTGCATGTAGGATGCGTTGCCGCTTGCCGCAACGATTGTCCGATTTTGCGTGCCCGACTGACCGGCACGGAGTGCCTGACTGCCCGATCCATTGCCTGAATTGATGCCTGTTCTCCGAGCCCGAGGATCCGTGACCACCACTTCGACCCTGCCTGACGCCGTACCCGTGCCGCGCGGCACGCTGATGATCCAAGGCACCACGTCCGATGCGGGCAAGAGCACGCTGGTCGCCGGTCTGTGCCGGCTCGCGCGCCGCGCCGGGGTGCGGGTCGCGCCGTTCAAGCCGCAGAACATGGCGCTCAACAGCGCGGTGACGGTGGACGGCGGCGAGATCGGCCGCGCCCAGGCTTTGCAGGCGGTTGCCGCGGGCATTGCCGCGCACACCGATCTGAACCCGGTGCTGCTGAAACCGACGAGCGATCGCGGCGCGCAGGTGATCATTCACGGCAAGGCGCGCATGAATCTCGACGCGCGGGCGTATCACGACTACAAACCCGTCGCATTCGAAGCGGTGCTGCAATCGTATGCGCGTCTGCAGGCGTCGTACGAGACGATTTTTGTCGAAGGCGCGGGCAGTCCGGCCGAGATCAATTTGCGCGATCGCGACATCGCCAACATGGGTTTCGCGGAGGCGGTCGATTGCCCGGTCGTGCTGGTGGCCGATATCGACCGCGGCGGCGTCTTCGCCCATCTCACGGGCACGCTCGCGTGTCTGTCGGCGAGCGAGCAGGCGCGGGTGCGCGGCTTCATCATCAACCGCTTTCGCGGCGACGTCAGTTTGCTGAAGCCCGGTTTGGACTGGCTCGAAGCGAAGACCGGCAAACCGGTGCTCGGCGTGATTCCCTATCTGCACGGCCTGACGCTCGACGCCGAAGACATGCTGCCGCCCGAATTGCGCGCGGCGCACAGCGGCGGCGCGGCGCGCATGCTGCGAGTGGTCGTGCCCGTGCTGCCGCACATCAGCAATCACACGGATTTCGACGCCTTGCGCGCGCATCCGCAGGTCGATTTTCATTACGTGCGAAGCGGTACGCCGGTGCCGCCGGCCGATCTGATCATTTTGCCTGGCTCGAAGAACGTGCCCGGCGACCTGGCGTTTTTGCGCGCGCAAGGCTGGGACGCGGTGCTGCAAAAGCATTTGCGTTATGGCGGCCGTGTGATCGGCATTTGCGGCGGCATGCAGATGCTCGGGCGCGAGGTGGCCGATCCGCATGGTGTGGAGGGCGCGCCGGGGACGTCGGCGGGACTCGGCTGGCTCGACTACTCGACGGTGCTCACGCGTGAGAAGACGCTGAAGAACGTGACCGGACGCCTGGCGTTGCCCGGTTCGCCCGACGTCGCCGGCTACGAAATTCATATGGGCGAGACGCGCGGCCCGGCGCTCGACGCGCCCGCGCTGCGATTGGGCGACGCGCAGGCGGCGTATCCCGACGGCGCGATTTCCGCCGATGGCCAGATTCTCGCGACTTACGTGCACGGTCTGTTCGACACGCCGGCCGCGTGCGCCGCCTTGCTCGCGTGGGCGGGTTTGACCGATGCTGAGGAAATCGATTACCCGGCGTTGCGCGAGGCGTCGTTGGAACGTCTCGCGGATACGCTCGCGGAGCATCTCGATCTGCCGAAATTGTTTGCGTCGATTGGGTGATGGGGCGTTGAGCGCGCAGCGCTGATTAAATCCTACTGGGAAAGAATCAAAGCCTGTAGAGCGGTTTTTCGCCTCATATGGTTCGAATAGAGTTCTGACATCGACGGCCGCCTCGGGGCCGACTCTTTCGACAAGGATCTCGTCATGAACTCGAACCGCTCCGCCGATCTCGCCGCTTTACTCCTTCGCGTCGCCTTGGGCGTGCTGTATCTCGCTCACAGTCTGCAAAAGATTTTCGTCTTCACGCTGCCCGGCACGGCGCAGTTCTTCGTCTCGCTCGGCTTGCCGGGTTGGCTCGGCTACGTGACGGCGTTCGTCGAATTGTTCGGCGGCATTGCGCTGCTGCTCGGCGTGCAGGTCCGCTGGGTCGCGCTGGTGCTGCTGCCGTTCATGCTCGGCGCGATGTCGCAGCATCTGCATAACGGCTGGGGTTTCGCATCGCCGAACGGCGGCTGGGAATATCCGGCGTTCTGGGCGGTGACGTTGGTGGTGCAATCGCTGCTGGGTGGCGGAGCGCTGGCGTTTAGCGGGGTGAAGGCGCCGCGGGCGGTGGCTGCCTGATCGGTCCACGCTTGCAATCGAAGGCACGCGCCCGGAAGGCCGCGTGCTTTTTTTTCATGGCGCGACGCCGCGCTGCGCCGCGTTGATGCAATCAATACAACACCATCTGCGTACAACGAAACAACGCCATCGTCTTGCCGTTCGGATCGGTGACCGTGGCGTCCCACACTTGCGTGTTGCGCCCGAGATGCACGCCTTTCGCGACCGCGCGAATCGTTCCTTCCGTCGCCGTGCCGAGAAAATTGCTTTTCAGCTCGATGGTCGTGAAATTGCGCGCCGTCTGCGGCAGATGCGCAATGCAGGCGTAGCCGCAGGCGGTATCGGCGAGACCGATCACGGTGGCGGCATGCAAAAACCCGTTCGGCGCCAGCAATTCCTTGCGCACGGTCAATTCCGCGGTTAGGACGCCTTCTTCCAGCGACAGCACATGCACGCCCAGCAAGGCGGGCAGCGAGCCTGCCTGGCGTTCGTGGAGGTGTTCGACGGTGCATTCCGGGCGGAGTTTGCTCATGAGATTCGGTTCCTCGATGGAAAAATCGGCGGGGCACGGCGGCCAATTACCCGTTTGGGGGCTTCGGCCAACGTGCATTTGTCGATATTATCAACGGCTGGGTCGGCAAGTGGACCTGAACCCGGCACGAGTCCGGCACGAATGCGGGCACACTTGCGCAGGTCAGAGCAAATACGCGGCAAACCGGCTGGCGGCGTCCAGCCTTCTTTCCGGGAGAATTCATGACGGTGATCGTGGTGGCGAATCCGAAGGGCGGCGTGGGTAAAAGTACGCTGTCGACCAATCTGGCCGGCTATTTCGCCGCGGCCGGCGAATGGGTCGCGCTGGCGGACCTGGACAAGCAGCAGTCCGCGCACGCGTGGCTGTCGCTGCGGCCCGACACGCTGCCGGCCATCGAAACCTGGGAAGTCAATCAGGACGCGCCGGCCAGACCGCCCAAAGGGCTGGAGCACGCTGTCATCGACACGCCGGCCGGGCTGCACGGCAATCGTCTGAGTATCGCGCTGGATCTGGCCGACAAGGTGATCGTGCCGCTCCAGCCGTCCATGTTCGATATTCTGGCCACCCAGGAATTCCTTGAGCGGCTCGCCAAGGAAAAAGCGGTCAGGAAAGGCGCGATCGAAATCGGCGTGGTCGGCATGCGCGTCGATGCGCGCACGCGCTCGGCGGAGCAACTGCACCGCTTTGTCGAGGGTTTGAAGCTGCCGGTGCTGGGCTTCTTGCGCGACACGCAGAATTACGTGCAACTGGCGGCCCACGGGCTGACCTTGTGGGACGTCGCGAAAAGCCGCGTGGAGAAGGATCTGGAGCAGTGGCAGCCGATCGTCGAGTGGACTAACGGCACGGGCAAGAAGGGTTGAAGCGGCAGGGCAGGCGGCCCGGCCGCCCGCTGCATGATGATGCGGCCCAAGTTGTTAATCCTGAGGGCTTCGCGCGAGGCGTGCGCCAGTGGACTACGAGTTGCTCTGGTCCAGATCAGTATCTGACGCCCCTGCGCTGTGGCTCGCCCTAGACAACCCTCCGCACGGCGAGCGTAACGAACGCTCAATTGAACAACAGCGCGCTCAGGTCCAGTTCTGCGTCGGTACGTGATCGCGGCTGCCCTTGATCTTGTTGTTTTCGTCCACGAATACCAGGTCCGGCTTCCAGCCGGTCTTCAGTTCCGCTTCATCCACCACCGCGAACGCCGCAATAATCACCAGATCGCCCAGCTGCGCGCGCCGCGCGGCCGAGCCGTTCAGCGAAATCATGCCGCTGCCGCGTTCGCCCTTGATCGCGTAGGTCGAGAAACGCTCGCCGTTGTTGATGTTCCAGATGTCGATCCGCTCGTTTTCGACGATGTTCGCCGCTTCCAGCAGATCTTCATCGATCGCGCACGAGCCTTCGTAGTGCAGCTCGCAGTGCGTGACCGCGACGCGGTGGATCTTCGACTTCAGCATGTTGCGTTGCATGACCAATCCTGTGAGATTTCTTATGCGTGTCTACGCTATCTAAGACGACTTCAGATTTCGAGGTTGTCGATAAGACGGGTGGCGCCAAGCTTGGCGGCGGCCAGCACGACCAGTTCCGCGTTCGCATCTTGCGGACCCGGCGGCAGCAGATCCGAGCGCTTGCGCACTGCGATGTAGTCGGGTTGCCAGCCGCGCGTGGCGAGAGCCGCCATCGCCGCCTGTTCGATTTTTGCGAAGTCGCGCTCGCCCGAAAGCACGGCATCGCGCACGCGATTCAGTTCAGCGGCCAGCATCGGCGCCTCGGCGCGCTCGGCGGCCTGCAAATAGCGATTGCGCGAGCTGAGCGCGAGGCCGTCGGTGTCACGCACGGTTTCGGCGGCGATGATGTCGGTGGGCAGCGCGAACTGGTGGCACATGCGGCGCACGATCATCAACTGCTGGTAATCCTTCTTGCCGAACACGGCGACGCGCGGCTGCACGCACGACATCAGCTTCATCACCACTGTGCACACGCCCTGGAAGAAACCGGGCCGGAATTCGCCTTCGAGGATATCGCCCAGATCGTGCGGCGGATGCACGCGGTACTCCTGCGGCTCCGGATACAGATCCTTTTCCGTCGGCGCGAACAGCACGTAGACGTTTTCCTTCTGGAGCTTTTCGATGTCCGCTTCCATCGTGCGCGGGTATTTGTCGAAATCCTCATTCGGACCGAACTGCAGCCGGTTGACGAAGATGCTCGCCACGACCGGATCGCCGTGCTGGCGAGCGAGACGCATCAGCGACAGATGGCCCTCGTGCAGGTTGCCCATGGTCGGCACAAAGGCCGTGCGATTCTGGCCGCGCAACTGGTCGCGCAATTCATGGATCGAGCTGATGACTTTCATGATCGGACAGGGATTTCCTCGCGCGGCGCAAGACCGGATGGACGCAAAACCCTTGGGATTGCGCGGCCCGCGGCCTCACTGGTAATGACAGGTTCGGAGCGCCGGATTGTAGTGGATTTGCGTGCCTGCCGCACCGAAAAGAGGCACCTTCTCCCGCCGGGCGGAATTGCGCCCGGTTCGAGGGCTTCAGGCGGGCAGATAGGCGAGGCGCACATAGATCGGTGCGAACGGCTCCGCCTGGGTGATTTCGACGAGCGATTCACGGCACAGCTCGAGCACGGCGATGAAATTCACCACCACCACCGGCACGCCCTTGCTCGTGTCGAACAGGTCGGAGAACTCGATGAAGCGCGCGTTCTGCAGTTGCCGCAGGATCGAGCTCATATGCTCGCGCACCGACAGCTCTTCGCGCGAAATCTTGTGATGCTGGACCAGCTTGGCGCGCTTGATCACGTCGGCCCACGCGGCGCGCAGGTCCTCGCTGTTCACGTCCGGAAAACGCGGCGTGATGCTTTGCTCGATGTAGACCTCGGCGCGCAGGAAATCGCGCCCGAGTTGGGGCAACTGGTCGATGCGCTGCGCGGCGAGCTTCATCTGCTCGTATTCGAGCAGGCGCCGCACGAGTTCCGCGCGCGGATCCTCGGCTTCTTCGCCGCTGTCGGCTTTCTTTACCGGCAGCAGCATGCGCGACTTGATCTCGATCAGCATCGCGGCCATGAGCAGATACTCGGACGCGAGTTCGAGATTGGTCTGACGCAACTGGTCGACGTAGCCGAGGTATTGCACCGTGACGTCCGCCATCGGGATGTCGAGCACGTTGAAGTTCTGCTTGCGGATCAGGTACAGCAACAGATCCAGCGGTCCTTCGAACGTTTCGAGAAACACCTCGAGCGCGTCCGGCGGGATGTACAGATCCGTCGGCAGCTTGAAGAGCGGCTCGCCGTACAGGCGTGCGAAAGCAATGCCGTCGACGATGTCCGGTGTCGAATCGGTGGCGGGCGCGGCGAGCGCGGCGTCGGCCGGCGCTGCGCCGTGTGCCTCGTCGGCGTGACTCACGCGCTTAGAAGTTTTGATAGTACGAGTAAGGCGTCTGTTCTACGCGCGAGGCTCTCTGCTCGGCGCGTTCTTCCAGATCGATCGGCTGTTTGTCCCACAGCAGCGCGCGGCCGCGGCGTTGTTCGGCTTCCAGATTGGGCTTCTGTTGCTTGAGCTGGTTCAGGAACTGGGTGATGTCCGATTGATACATGGCTCGACGTCCGTGGTGTAGGAATTGGCGGCTGCCCGGCGCTCATTGGCCCGTTGCCTCGCGCGGCGCCCGCTGCTATTCCATAATTTTACCGCATGCGCGGCGCGCGGTCGAAAAACGGCGGCCAGGCCGGGCGGGCGGCGCGTGAAAATAGCCGGAACCCGCGTGGCAGGGCGTGCGTCAAAGGCGGGCGCGTCGGCGGGCGCGTCGGCGGGCGTGGCGGCGGGCGTGGCGGCGGGCGTGGCGGTATTGCGGCTGTTGTGGGCGTTGTGCGCGCTTGGCGTTAGCGCGACACGGTGGCATTGGTGTCCGCATCGGCCAAGCGGCACTGGCACTGGCACTGGCACTGGCAACGGCAGCGGCAACGGCAACGGCACCGGCACCGGCCAGCCGCTTTGGCATCGGCACCGACACCCGCGTCGGCGTCACGCAGCATCGCGCGCCGCGCGCGAACCCGACGGTAAAGCCCGCCGGCAAGCCGCGGACACAGTTTTAGAGATCTCGCGGCGTCCCGCCGATGTGGTCAAATAGCGTGCTTCGGCCGCCGTGGCGCGGCTGACCGACAAGAATTCATCAACCACGGCTGGAGGTCCTGTTTGGCGGGGTGTGCGATCGACAAGCTGCGGCGCGGCAAGGCCAGTTCCGGGCGTGGGCATCGCACGCCCATGCGGCGCTGGTTGCGCACGTGGCTGGCATTCGCCCTCGTCATGCTGGCGCTTGCAACCGACAACGCCCACGCCGCAAAAGCAGCGGCCAGCTACAAGGTCGATATCGAAGCCACGCCGCGCTCGCTGCGCAAGCTGCTCGAGGCGCATCTGGATATCGCGCGTTTCGCCAAGCGCCCTGACATCAGCGACGACCAGTTCGAGTTTCTGATTACCGCCACGCCCCAGCAGGTCCGCGACTTGGCCTCCACGCAGGGCTATTTCAGCCCGGTCGTGCGCACCGACGTGCGCACCATCGACAATGCGAAGCGCGTCACGGTGAGCGTCGATCCCGGCCCGCAGACCGTCATCTCATCGATTTCGCTGTCGTTTCGCGGGCCGGTGCTGACCGAGGATCCGGCCCAGGAAAACGCCGCGCGCTTCGCATTTTCGCTGCACGAAGGCGATCCGTTCTCGCAGGGCGATTGGGACGATGCAAAAAACGCCTCGCTCAAGGCGCTGCAGGCGCGCCGCTATCTGGGTGCGAAGATTTACCACTCCGAGGCGCGGGTCGATCCGCGTACGCACGAGGCGAAACTGTTGGTCACGTACGACAGTGGGCCGACCTTCACGATGGGCAAGCTCGATGTATCGGGTACGCGGCGCTATCCGGAAAAGATCGTTGAGAACGTGAACCCGATCTCCGAGGGCGATATCTACGACGTTCAACGCATCACCGAATTGCAGCGGCAGTTGCAGAACACGCCGTACTACGCGAGCGTCGCGATCGACGTGGACAGCGACCCGGCCAAGCCGGTCGAGACGCCGGTGCACGTGAAGGTGTCGGAATATCCGTACAACAGCATTCGAGGCGGGGTCGGCTACTCGACGGACAACGGCCCGCTGGTCCAGGGTTCCTATTCGTATCTCGACACGTTCGGCAAAGCGTGGCCGTTCACCATCCAGGGGCGCATCGACCAGATCCAGCAATACGGGCAAATTCAGCTCGCCATGCCGCCGGGGCCGCGTGCGTGGACCAATAGCGTGCTGGCGTCCTACACTACGACCGACGTATCCGACACGCGCATTTACAGTATCCGCGGCGGCGTGCAACGGGCCCGGACCTCGCAATTCATCGACTACAACTACTCGCTCCTCTTCTACCAGGACCGGCTCGATCAGAACGCGTTCGCGCCGACCACGAGCCGCGCGCTGGTGCCGGCTTGGTCGTGGACCCGGCGCAATACCGACGACCCGCTGTTCCCGCGCAAGGGCAACCTGATTCACGTCGAGGCGGGCTTCGCGGTCAAAGGCGCGCTGACCGACCAGACTTTCATTCGCGGCTACGCGCGCGGCCAGCAGTATCTGCCGATCGGCAAGGAAGACCTCGTGCTGATTCGCGCCGAACTCGGCGGCGTGTTCACGAGCGGCCCTTCGAGCGGTATTCCGGCCTCGCTGCTGTTTCGCGCGGGCGGCTCGAATTCCGTGCGCGGCTATGGCTATCAGAGTATCGGTAACAACGTCGACGGTTCGGTGCTGCCCACCAAGTATCTCGTCACGGGCTCGGCCGAGTACCAGCATTGGTTCAGTCACGACTGGGGCGCGGCCGCGTTCTTCGACATCGGCACCGCCACCGACACGTGGGGCGAAAAAGTCTTTTATCCCGGCGTCGGTGTCGGGGCGCGCTGGCGCAGCCCGGTCGGCCCGGTCAACGTCGATGTCGCCTACGGCATTCGCAACAACAGCGTGCGGCCGTATCTGACGCTTGGCATCGCCTTCTGATGAAAACCTGCTTCCACATGATCCACGCATGACCACGGACGTTTCCGCCCAACCTCCCGCGCAGCCGCCCGGTGCACAACCGCCGGAGCAGCCGCCCGAACAGCAGCCGCCGCCCAGGCGCCGCCTCGGCCGGTTGCTGCTGAAAACGTTCGCGTGGACGGTAGCCGTGCTGGTGCTGTTGCTCGCGTTGGCCGTGGGTTTGTTGTACGGCGCGCTCACTACCGAGCGCGGCACCGCCTATGCGTGGCAGGCGGCGGTGAAGCTGCTGGGCGGCAAGCTGAGCGGCACGTTGGAGCGAGGCGCTCTCGCCAATGGCCTGCAATTGCGGCAAGTGCGGTGGCGCAGCCTCGACGGCAGCGGCACCGATATCCAGATCGACCGCGTGGCGGGCCGCTGGGCGCTCGCGCGCGAGCCGTGGCGGTTCACCATCGACTATCTGCATATCGGCACGGTGGACGCGCGTATTGGTTCTTCGTCGTCGAGCAGCAGCGGGCCGGTGAAGCTGCCGCAAGACTTGCGCTTGCCGATGCAGCTCGACGTTCGCGATGTCCAGGTCGACAAGCTGCTGCTGCATCAGGGCGCGTCGACGACCGAATTCTCGCGCTTCGTCTTTCATGGACGTAGTGACGGACGTCATCACGAGGCCGCGATCGAGCGGCTGGACACGCCGTTCGGCGCGGTGACGGCGGCCGCCAAACTCGACGGTGTGCGGCCGTTTCCGTTGACTGGGGACGTCGGCTATTCGGGCAAGGTGAACGACGAGGCGGTGCAGGTGGGTGGCCATCTGAGCGGCTCGCTGGAGAATCTCATCGCGGAACTCGATGCAAGCGGCATGAAGCTCGCCGGTCATGCGAGGGTCGAGGCTACGCCGTTCGGCGACGTGCCGTTGCAGCGCGCTACGCTGACCTTCGATCACATCAACCCGCAGGCTTTTGCGCCCGGCGCGCCGTTGGCCGACCTGGCCGTGCGGGCGGAGTTGCAGCCGGTGGGGCAGGGTGCGGCGGAAGAGGTCGTGTTGGGGGCGAGTGGGGTAACGGGGGCAAGTGCGGCGAGTGCGACAGGCGCTGCGCGCGGGGCCGGTGCGGCAAGTGGGGCGAAGGCAGCGGCAAAGGCCGCGAGTTCGGCGAGTGGTGGCAATGCCACGAGCGTCACGAAGGCTGCGAGTACCACGAACGCCACCAACGCCACCAGCGTTTCCAGTTCAGCCAACGCAGCCAGTGCCGGCCGCGCTGCCAGCCAAAGCGCCCTCGCGGGCGCAGGCAATGCCGCCAGCGCAACGCAACCACCCATAGCGACAACCGGCAAACGCGACGCCAACCCCGACACCACCGCCAAACCCGCCGCGACTTTCGCAGTCACCGGCCACGTCTCGATCGTCAACGCCAAACCCGGTGCGATCGACCAGAACCTGCTGCCGATCATCGACGCCAACGCCGACGTTCGGCTCGACGCCCAGGCGCAGCGCATCTCGAACCTGAACGTGCGGCTCGTAAAGAGCGCCACGCTCACCGGTGGCGGCGCACTGAGCGGCAAGCGTGGGCAGTTCGATCTGAAAGTCGCCAACCTCGACCTGAACGCGCTGCAAGCAACGGTGCGGCCCACACAGCTGTCTGGCCCTATCGGCGTGCGTCTGAACGACGACGTGCAGAGCCTCACACTCGATCTCGCCGACCCGAAAGCGGCGCTGCGCGCCCAGGGCAAAGTGACATTCGATCCCGCCCGCATGAGCTTCAATGACGTACGCATCACTTCGGGCAAAGGCCGCATCGATCTGTCAGGCGCGCTCAAGCACGACGCGAATTCCACCTACAACCTGAAAGCGCAGCTGACCGATTTCGATCCGTTGACGCTGGCTTCACAGATGCCGTCGCGCAAGCCGGTGACTGGACCGACGCCGGCAGCGTCGGCAAGCCGTGCCAAAAACAGCAAAACCGCGGAGGCCGCCGCGCAAGTGGGCAGCACGGCCGGCGCAAAAAGCGCCGCGCCCGCCGACAAAGCCGCCGCCGCCGTAAAAAACACCGCCAAGGCGGCAGTCAAAAGCGAAGTAGTCGAGCGCAAAACCCCGCCGCCGCCGAAACGCGGCGCCCCGCCTGCCCGCAAGATCGAGGCACGTGTGAACGGCACGCTCACCGCGGCCGGCATGCTCGGCCCGGTCTTCACGACCAAGGCCGAATTCAAGCTGGGTCCGAGCGTCTACGACGGCCTGCCGTTGACCGGCGGCGGCACAATCCAACTGGCGGGCTCGCGGATTTTGCCGAGCCGCGCGAACCTCTCGGTCGCGGGCAACCAGGTGGATCTGCAAGGCAGCTTCGGCGCACGCGGCGACCGGCTGAAGTTCCGCGTCGACGCGCCGGAACTGGAGCGCCTTGGCTTCGGTCTCGCCGGACTCGTCGCGGCCGATGGCGACGTCACCGGCTCGTTCGCGCATCCGAATGTCGTGCTGAACTACAAGGCCGACAGCGTGGTGTTCGGCAGCAACCGCATCGGCCACGCGGAAGGGCACGCCGAACTGCGCGACGGCGCGAACGGCGCGCTGGTCTTTACCACCGACGCGCGCAACCTCAGCGCAGGCGGCGTCGATCTGAACGTGCTCACGGCGCGTCTGTCCGGCACGCGCGCCAATCACACGCTCGAGGCCGCCGCCACCGGCAAGCTGCAAGACCGTCCGCTCGATCTCACGCTGGCCGCCAACGGCAAGCTGACCGAAGCGCGCGACGGCACGCGCTGGGACGGCACCGTCACGCGCCTGCAGAATCGCGGCACACCGGCGTTGAATCTCGAGTCGCCGCTCGCCGTCAGCGCCGGGCCGGACCGCCTGACGCTCGGCACGACGCGGCTCACGCTCGAAGGCGCGGTGCTGAGCCTGAAAACCTTTGCCTTCGACCACGGCAAGATTCAGTCGGCAGGCAGTTTGACCGGCATTTCAGTCGCGCGTCTGCAGGCCCTGCGGCACGAGATCACGGGTGAGCCGCCGCACGTCAAAACCGATCTGGTGTTCGACGGCGACTGGGACTTCGCGCTCGGCAGCACGGCGACCGGCCACATCCAGTTGCAGCGCCGTAGCGGCGACGTCACGGTTGAAATCGGCCGTGGCCTCGCCTCGCTCGGTATTTCGAGTATCGCCGCGCGCGCCGAATTCAGCGGCGGCAACCGGCTCAACGCCACTTTTCACGCGCAGGCGAGCCGCATCGGCGTGATCGACGCCGACGCGCACACCACGCTGGTGATGCGCGACGGCTTCCTGACCGTCAACGAGGACGGCGCGCTCACCGGCAACGTGAACGCCAACGTGCCTTCGCTGAAAACCACCGGCGGCCTGTTCGGTCCGAGCTATCTGCTCGACGGCCACCTCGCGCTCAAGCTTGCGCTCGCCGGCACCGTCGCCAAGCCGAACCTGACCGGCTCGCTGCTCGGCGACGGTCTCTCCGCGACGATGGTGGATCAGGGCGTGCAGTTGAAGGACGGCGTGGTGCGCATCGCGCTGTCGCACAATCTGGTGGACTTTCAACAGGTCGAATTCAATGGCGCGAGCGGCACTTTGCGCGCCACCGGCCGTGTGCGTCTGGACGGCGCGGAGCCGGATCTGACGGCGAGCATCGTCGCGGACAAGCTCGAATTGTTCGCGGCGCCGGATCGCAACCTGTCGCTGTCGGGCAGCGCGAGCGTCGCGAATGCCGGCGCGCAAGGCGGCATGGCGATCAACGGCAAATTCGTCGTCGATCACGCGTTGTTCGACATGCCGGAGCAGTCCGCGCCGAAGCTCGGCGACGATGTCGTGGTGGTGCGCCCGGACGGTTCGGTGGCGGGCGAGCGGCCACCGCCTGTGCCTGGCACCAACAAGCCGATTGGCCCGTTCGCCCCGCGCGCCAATATCGACATCAGCCTCGGCAACAACTTCCGCTTCCGCGGCCAGGGCGCGGACCTGGGCCTGACCGGCACGATCACCGCGATGAGCGCGCCGAACCTGCCGCTGCGCGCGGTGGGGAACGTGCGCGTCACGCAGGGCTCGACCTACACCGCGTTCGGCCGCAAGCTCAACATCGAGAACGGCTTCTTCACCTTCAACGGGCCTGTGGCCAATCCGGGCATCAACATCCTGGCCATGCGCCGCAACCAGCAGGTCGAGGCGGGCGTGCAGGTCACGGGCACGGTTCAATTCCCGACGGCGAAGCTGGTGTCGGAGCCGAACGTGCCGGATAACGAAAAGCTCTCGTGGCTACTGTTCGGCCACGGCACGGATCAGGGTAATAACCTCGGCCAGCAAAGCACGATGACGACGGCGCTCGCACTGCTCGGCAGCGCAAGCGGCAAGCGGATCGCGCAGACTTTCGGGCTCGACGAGTTTTCGATCGGACGAAGCGAAGTGGGGCTGACCGATCCGCAGGTGGTGATGGTGTCGAAGGCGATCAACGAGCGGCTCGTAATCGGCTACGAACAGGGGCTGCAGTCGGCGAGCAATGCGATCAAGGCGACGGTCAACCTGACGCGTTACTGGTCGGTCGCGGCTTACGGCGGCACGTTCTCCGGCGTCGATCTGCTCTATACGCGGCGCTTTGACCGGATCCGATGGTGATGGGCAGCGGGCGCGCTTAAATCTTCGCGCTGAGGCAAATAAAAACGGCACGCCTTTTCAGGGCGTGCCGTTTTTTCATGCGTGCCTTCGGCGTGAGACGCCGCGCTTTATTTCACGCGCATGCCCGGCTTCGCGCCGCTATCCGGCTCGAGCACATACAGGCCCGGTTCCGCCTTCTCGTCGGTGGCGGATGCGGCCAGCACCATGCCTTCGGACAGGCCGAACTTCATCTTGCGCGGCGCGAGGTTCGCGACCATCACCGTCAGTTTGCCGACCAGTTGCTCCGGCTGATACGCCGACTTGATGCCCGAAAACACGTTGCGGGTTTTCTCTTCGCCGACATCGAGCGTGAGTTGCAGCAACTTGTCCGAACCTTCCACCGCCTTGCAGTCGACGATCTTCGCAATGCGCAAATCGATCTTCGCGAAGTCGTCGATCGAGATGACGCCGGGCGTTTCGTCCTTGTCGGCGGCGGCCGCTTTCTCTGCCTTCGACTTGCCCTTGGCGTCGGCCGGAGCGGCGGCTTCCGGCGTGGCTTGCAGCGAGTCGCGATTGGCGGCCAGCAGCGCTTCGATCTGCTTCGGATCGACGCGCGTCATCAGATGCTTGTACGCGTTGATCGGGCGGGCGGAGCTGAGCGGCACGTTGGCGTCGGCCCACACCAGCGGTTCGATGCCGAGGAAGCCTTCGACCGCTTCGGCGAGCTTCGGCAACACCGGCTTGAGCGCCAGCGACAGCAGCCGGAACGCTTCGATGCTCACCGTACAAGTTTCATGCAGCGCGACGCTGTTCGCCGGGTCTTTCGCCTGATCCCACGGCTTGGCGGTGTCGACGTAGGCATTCACGGCGTCGGCCAGTTCCATGGTCTGACGCAGCGCGCGGTTGTACTCGCGCGCTTCGTAGTTCGCGGCGATTTGCGGCACGGCGGCGCGCAGCGAGGCGAGCAGCGGATGCTGCATCGCGCTGTCCTGCACGCGGCCGTCGAAGCGCTTGATCAGGAAGCCGGCGGCGCGGCTCGCGATATTCACGTACTTGCCGACCAGATCGCTGTTCACGCGCGCCTGGAAGTCGTCGAGGTTCAGGTCGAGGTCTTCCATCGTGCTGTTCAGCTTGGCCGCGAAGTAGTAGCGCAGCCATTCCGGATTCAGCCCCGTGTCGATCACGCTCTGCGCGGTGATGAACGTGCCGCGCGATTTCGACATCTTCGCGCCGTCCACGGTCAGGAAGCCGTGTGCGAACACGTTGGTCGGCGTGCGGTGGCCCGAAAACTCGAGCATGGCCGGCCAGAACAGCGTGTGGAAATACAGAATGTCCTTGCCGATGAAGTGATACTGTTCGGCCGTCGAACCCTTGCGAATCCACGCGTCGAAGTCGAGACCGCGTTTTTCGGCGAGATTCTTGAAGCTCGCGTAGTAGCCGACCGGCGCGTCCAGCCACACGTAGAAATACTTGCCCGGCGCGCCCGGAATCTCGAAGCCGAAATACGGCGCGTCGCGCGAGATGTCCCAATCGGCGAGCTTGGCTTCGCCGGCGTCACCGAGCCACTCGCGCATCTTGTTGGTGGCTTCCGGCTGCGCCAGACCGCCCACCCACGCGCGCAGGAAATTCTCGCAGCGCGGATCGGAGAGGCGGAAAAAATAGTGCGTCGACGTTTTACGAATCGGCGTGGCGCCGGAGACGACCGAGTACGGATTGATCAGCTCGGTGGGCAGATAAGTCGAGCCGCATACTTCGCAGCTGTCGCCGTACTGGTCTTTCGCGCCGCATTTCGGGCATTCGCCCTTGATGAAGCGATCCGGCAGGAACATTTCCTTGACCGGGTCGTATGCCTGTTCGATATCGCGCGCGTCGATCAGGCCCGCTTCCTTGAGCGCCAGATAGACGTTTTCGCTGAGAACGCGGTTCTCTTCGGAGTCGGTCGTGTAGTAATTGTCGAACGAAATCCCGAAGCTGTCGAAGTCGCGCTTGTGTTCCTGCCAAACGCGGTCGATCAGCTGCTTCGGCGTGAGACCTTCTTTCTCCGCGCGCAGCATGACGGGCGTGCCGTGCGTGTCGTCGGCGCCCACGTAGTAGACCTCGTGCCCGTGCATTCGCAACGTCCGGACCCAGATGTCCGTCTGGATATATTCGACCAGATGGCCAATATGGATTTGCCCGTTCGCATACGGAAGGGCCGACGTGACGAGAATCTGGCGACGGCCTGACGGCGCGCCTGCGGAGAGATCGGTTACGGGTGCTGACATAAGGATGGTGGGAGCCTGCGGTGGGACGAAAGGTTGATTCTAGCAGGGCAGGCGCCGGGCGCGGGGCGGGCCGCCTGGGGCGCGGGCTGAGTCATCGCGGGGCGGCGCGGCGTGTAAACCGAGCGCCCAAAAAAAACCGGGGCTATTAACCCCGGAGCAACAACGACAAGAGGAGAATGGTGACGCGGCGGCATCGCCAGCCACGTACCGTAAAGACAGACAGCGGATTTTGCGCAGAGTTCGAAATTTTTTTCGTTCCCGTGCAAGATTCCTTTTTTCCGCCTTCCACGGCTTGCTAAAGCATAACGGTCGCCGGTGATGCAGCCCCAGCGACCGGCTCTCTCAATCTCCCGCGGTCTCGTCCTTATTGCGTGGTGTGCTGAGCCGTGGCGCGCAGATAGATTTCCACGCGGCGGTTCGCTGCACGACCGGCTTCGGTGTTGTTGTCGGCGATCGGCTGGGTTTGGCCCAAGCCTTGTGCCGACAGGCGCTGCGGCGCGACGCCGCGCTGGCCCAGGTAGCCCGTCACGCTTTCCGCGCGGTTGACCGACAGCGTCTGGTTATACGCCGGCTGGCCCGTGCTGTCCGTGTGGCCGACCACTTGAGCGATCAGTTCCGGATTCTGTTGCATGGTCTGCGCCAGTTGGTCCAGCACCGGCGCGAACGACGGCTTGACCGCGTAGCTGTTGGTGTCGAACGTGACCGAACTCGGAATGTTCAGCTTGAGCGAGCCATCCGGCTGTTCGGTGATCTGCGTGCCGGTGCCCTTGGTGGCGCCCGACAGCTTGTTGTGAATGGCTTGCCAGTTGTAGCCGGTGATGCCGCCCACCGCCGCGCCGACGCCCGCGCCGATCGCCGCGCCCTTACCGCCGCCGAAGATCGCGCCCAGCGCAGCGCCCGTGCCGGCGCCCACGCCCGTACCGACCGCCGTGTTGGTGCCCTGTTGGGTGGCGCAACCCGCCAGCAGTGAACCGGCAACAGCAAAGACAGCCAGGCGAGTCATAATTTTTGCATTCATTTTTGATTCCTTTGAGTGAAGCCAGTCAGGCAAGCAAGGCGGCGATATGAAAAAATCCGTACGGCGAACCTGACGGCAGTAAAGCCGCCGGCTCGACAATACGAGAAGTCTTACGCCCTGCTCAGCCTCGGTCCGACAGTAAAGAAGGGTCTTCCGGCAAGGCTTGCCGCCAGCCACTACAATAATGGCTGAAGCATGCAGCGATGCGGCCCCCTGGCGTTCCGCCTGCCCGAAGGGTGCCCGGCACGCCTGGTTTTCGCAATGCTGTCTAACAATTTCTTTCAAATTCCGGCGCGTGGCCGAGATTTCGATTCCGCTGCGCCGCAGGTGTTCCCCACGGAGTGTCAATGAGTATCGATCGGGCTTTGGTCGACGCTGCCCTCGCAGCCGTCGCTGACCCCAACACCGGCCGGCCCTACGCGGCCGCCAAGAACATCAAGAACGTCGCGGTGCAGGGTGACACGGTTAGCGTCGACGTGGTACTCGGCTATCCGGCCATGCGCCAATTCGACGCGATCCGCACGCAATTTTCGGATGCGCTGCGCGCCGTGCCGGGTGTGGCCGACGTGCGTGTCCAGGTGTCGCAGCAGATCGCGGCGCATACCGTGCAGCGTGGCGTGAAACTGTTGCCGAACGTTAAAAACATCGTCGCGGTGGCGTCGGGCAAGGGCGGTGTCGGCAAGAGCACGACCGCCGTGAATCTTGCGCTGGCGCTGGCGAGCGAAGGCGCGTCGGTCGGTATTCTCGACGCGGACATCTATGGCCCTTCGTTGCCGATGATGCTCGGCATCGTCGGCCGCCCCGAGTCGCCCGACGAGAAGTCGATGAACCCGATGACCGGCCACGGCTTGCAGGCCAATTCGATCGGCTTCCTGATCGAGCAGGACAACCCGATGGTGTGGCGCGGCCCAATGGCCACTTCCGCGTTGGAACAACTGCTGCGGCAGACCAACTGGCACGATCTCGACTACCTGATCGTCGACATGCCGCCGGGCACTGGCGACATTCAGCTGACGCTGTCGCAACGCGTGCCGGTGACGGGCGCCGTGATCGTCACCACGCCGCAGGACATCGCGCTGCTCGACGCGAAGAAGGGTCTCAAGATGTTCGAGAAGGTCGGCATTCCGATCCTCGGCATCGTCGAGAACATGGGTATGCATATCTGCTCGAATTGCGGCCACGAAGAGCATATCTTCGGCGCCGGCGGCGGCGAGCGCATGGGCAAGGAATACGGCGTCGACGTGCTGGGCAGCCTGCCGCTCGACATTGCGATCCGCGAGCAGGCCGACTCGGGCAAGCCGACCGTGGTGGCCGACCCGCAAGGACGCATCGCGGAGATCTACCGGTCGATCGCGCGCAAGGTGGCGATCCATATCGCCGAACGCGCTCGCGACATGACGTCGAAGTTTCCCAATATCGTGGTCCAGAACACCTGAGAAAACGCCGGGCCGCCCCAAGTTTTGTCCCCCCTCGGGGGGCTGGCGCGAAGCGGCAGGTTGGGGGCGCTCTTGACAGCCGTTCGGACAAGGGCCCAAGGCGTCTGTTTTCGCCTGGTCTCGCGGTATCATGTCGACTTCACAAGTTCGGCTCGGCGGCCGCAGGGGCGGCCGCCAGGCCGGCAAGAGGATCGCATGGGAAAACGAATCGACGGGCAGGCGGTGCATGCGTTCATCGTCCTGGCTGCCAGCAGTGTGCTGTTATGCGGCTGTAGCGCGTTCCTGAGACCACAGGAAAAACGTGCGGACGCGCAGTTGCTGCCCACCGTGGGCAATCAGGCGCGCGGTCTCGTCACGTTCATCGAGCGCTCGGACGGCGTGCAGGTTACCTACAATCTCTCGGGCATGCCGCCCAATAGCGACCACGCTTTGCAAGTGCACGAGCGCGGCGACTGCAACGCCGCCGACGGTTCCAGCGCCGGCCAGGTGTTCTCGCCGGCCGCCGAGCGTCTGAAATCGGGCGCGCGGGTCGAGGGCGACCTCGGCAATATTCACGCGGACGCGAACGGAGTGGCCACCGGCTTCATCGTCGCGCCGGACGTCTCGCTCGACGGCATCCGCTCGGTGTTGCAGCGCGCGGTTCTGCTGCATCACGACGCGACCGATCCGTACGCCTATCCGCAGCATGGCGCGGGCCCCGCGCTCGCGTGCGGATTGATTCGCCAATGAGCGTTGCGCGTGCCGCTTGATCGAGGCCCGCGCGCAGGCTGCCGGCGTTCAGCCAGGCGGCCTCGGGGCTGGCATCGGGCCGCTCCCGAACCCAACCTGCGGCAGCATTCTCACGATCGCGTAAAATAAGCGCCTTTCGTTCGGCTGCCTCGCCGGAGTGCCCGTCCTGCCGAGTAGGCGGGGCACTTAGCCGAAGGGGCTTAGAGCGCCGAACGGCCCGCGGCGTGGCTTTGTATCCGAAGTCAGCGCAACGAAGGCGCGCAGTAAGCCAAAAGTGACCCGGCACTTACCGGGTCGTTATCCGTCATACCTCTGTCATTCACGTCGAGCAGCGTTCACCTATGACTATCAAATCCGACAAGTGGATCCGGCGCATGGCCGCGTCGCACAACATGATCGAGCCGTTCGCGCCCGATCAGGTTCGCGTCTCCGAAGACGGCCGGAAGATTGTCAGCTACGGCACGTCGAGCTACGGCTACGACATCCGCTGCGCCGACGAATTCAAGATCTTCACCAACATCAACTCGACCATCGTCGATCCGAAGAACTTCGACGAGAAGTCGTTTGTCGACTTCAAGGGCGATGTCTGCATCATCCCGCCGAATTCGTTCGCGCTCGCGCGCACGGTCGAGTATTTCCGCATTCCGCGCAGCGTGCTGACCGTGTGTCTGGGCAAGTCCACGTATGCGCGTTGCGGGATCATCGTCAACGTGACGCCGTTCGAGCCGGAATGGGAAGGGCACGTCACGCTCGAATTCTCGAATACGACACCTTTGCCTGCGAAAATCTACGCGAACGAAGGCGTCGCTCAAGTGCTGTTTTTCGAAAGCGACGAGATTTGTGAAACGTCGTACGCGGATCGCGGCGGCAAATATCAAGGTCAGCACGGCGTCACGTTGCCCAAGACGTGACGTCGGCAGCGTACTGACCCACCAGCTATACCGGGTGACCGCTGCAATTTAGAGAATGCAGCGGTCGTTCTTTTTGGAGAATCGCCCATGAAGTTTCGTTTTCCCGTCGTCATCATCGACGAAGATTTCCGCTCCGAGAACATCTCGGGTTCCGGCATCCGGGCCTTGGCCGAAGCCATCGAGAAAGAAGGCGCGGAAGTGCTCGGGTTGACGAGCTATGGCGATCTGACCTCGTTCGCGCAGCAGTCGAGCCGCGCCTCGTGCTTCATCCTCTCGATCGACGACGACGAACTGCTGCCGTACGTCGATAACGTGGTGGTGGAAGGCGAGACGCCGGAGCTGGCCGCCGCGATCGTCGCGCTGCGCGCGTTCGTGACCGAAGTGCGCCGCCGCAACGCCGACATTCCGATCTTCCTGTACGGCGAAACGCGCACCTCGCGTCACCTGCCGAACGACATCCTGCGCGAACTGCACGGCTTCATCCACATGTTCGAGGACACGCCGGAGTTCGTCGCGCGCCATATCATCCGCGAGACCAAGGTGTATCTGGATTCGCTCGCGCCGCCGTTCTTCAAGGAACTGGTGCAGTACGCGGACGAAGGCTCGTATTCGTGGCACTGCCCGGGGCACTCGGGCGGCGTGGCGTTCCTGAAGAGCCCGCTCGGCCAGATGTTCCACCAGTTCTTCGGCGAGAACATGCTGCGCGCGGACGTGTGCAACGCCGTCGACGAACTCGGCCAGCTGCTCGATCACACCGGTCCGGTGGCGGCGTCCGAGCGCAACGCGGCGCGCATCTTCAGCGCGGACCACGTGTTCTTCGTGACCAACGGCACGTCCACGTCGAACAAGATCGTCTGGCACGGCACGGTTGCGCCGGGCGACATCGTGCTGGTGGACCGCAACTGCCACAAGTCGATCCTGCACGCGATCACCATGACCGGCGCGATTCCGGTGTTCCTCACGCCCACGCGCAATAACTTCGGCATCATCGGGCCGATTCCGCGCAGCGAGTTCGAACCGGAAAACATCAAGAAGAAGATTCTCGCGAACCCGTTCGCCCGCGAAGCACTCGCGAAGAATCCGGAGCTCAAGCCGCGCATTCTGACGATCACGCAGAGCACCTACGACGGCGTGATCTACAACGTCGAGATGATCAAGGAGATGCTGGGCGACTGGCTCGACACGCTGCACTTCGACGAAGCCTGGCTGCCACACGCGGAATTCCACGAGTTCTATCAGGACATGCACGCGATCGGCGCGGGGCGCCCGCGCATCGGCGCGATGGTGTTCGCCACGCACTCCACGCACAAGCTGCTGGCGGGCATTTCACAGGCTTCGCAGATCGTCGTGCAGGATTCGAAGAACAGCCGCTTCGACAAGCATCGCTTCAATGAAGCGTATCTGATGCACACGTCGACCAGCCCGCAGTACGCGATCATCGCCTCGTGCGACGTGGCCGCGGCCATGATGGAAGCGCCGGGCGGCACCGCGCTCGTCGAAGAGTCGATCGCAGAGGCGTTGGACTTCCGCCGCGCGATGAGCAAGGTCGACGCCGAATACGGCGACGACTGGTTCTTCAAGGTGTGGGGCCCGGACCAGTTCGCCGAAGAAGGCATCGGCTCGCGCGAAGACTGGATGCTGCGCCCGAACGACAAGTGGCACGGGTTCGGTCCGCTCGCCGAAGGCTTCAACATGCTCGACCCGATCAAGGCGACCATCGTCACGCCGGGTCTGGACATGGACGGCGGCTTCGGCGAGTCGGGCATTCCGGCTGCGATCGTCACGAAGTATCTGGCCGAGCACGGCATCATCGTCGAGAAGACCGGGCTGTATTCGTTCTTCATCATGTTCACGATCGGCATCACCAAGGGCCGCTGGAACTCGATGGTCACCGAACTCCAGCAGTTCAAGGACGACTACGACAACAACCAGCCGCTGTGGCGCGTGCTGCCCGAGTTCGTCTCGCATCATCCGATGTACGAGCGCGTCGGTCTGCGCGATCTGTGCGAGCAGATTCACAGCGTGTACCGTGCGAACGACATCGCGCGCTTGACGACCGAGATGTACCTGTCGAGCATGGAACCGGCCATGAAGCCGTCCGACGCGTTCGCCAAGCTCGCGCACCGTGAGATCGATCGCGTGCCTATCGACGAACTCGAAGGCCGCGTCACGTCGATCCTGTTGACGCCGTATCCGCCGGGCATTCCGCTGCTGATTCCGGGCGAGCGCTTCAACAGGACCATCGTCAACTATTTGCGTTTCGCGCGCGAGTTCAACGAGCGCTTCCCGGGTTTCCACACGGACATCCACGGACTCGTCGGCGAAACGATCAACGGGCGCATCGAATACTTCGTCGATTGCGTTCGCGCCTGACGATGCGGCGGGTGAAGTCCCTGTTGGCGGCCGGCGTCGGCGTTCGCGGCGCGCGTCGCGCGTTCGGCGCGTTGGCGCTGGCTTCGGCGGCGGTGCTAGGCGTGCTTCCGCTATCGGCGCACGCCGAAGTCGCCGCCGCCGATCCGATCGATGCGTCGATGCGCGCGTGTCTTGCGCGCAGCGACATGTCGTCGACAACAGGGCAAGTGCAGTGCATGGACAACGCGCGGATCGGCTGGAAGACCGCGCTCGATAACGCGTGGCAGCAGCTTCAGCAGAAGTTGCCGCCCGCGCAGCGCAAGCAGTGGGAAAAGAGTCAGGCGAGCTGGCAGGCTTCACGCGATGCCGAGAAGCAGTTGCTTGCGGCCGTGTTCGCCACGACGCGCGGCACGATGTACGTGCTCGCCGAAGCCGACATGCAATTGCAGCCGGTGCGCGACCGCGCGCTCGCGCTGCGCAGCGCGGTGGCGAAGGCGAGTGCCGGCGGCGATCCGCCGCGCCGGGTGCGTGCCTGCAGCGCGGACGCGCAGTGCGAACACGCGATGTTCGATCTGAACCGCTATTACCGACGTTTGCAGTCGAAGATGCCGGCGCGTACGCGTCCGACACTGACGCATGCACAGAAGGCGTGGACTGCGTATCTGAACGCCACGACGCCGGTGGTCGATGAGCGCAGTCGTATCGATGTGATCGGCGCGCGGGTCGCGACACTCAAGCGATTGTCGGAAACAGTCGGCAATAGTTGAGCGGTGTGCTCGGGCGTGAGCCTGCTTAATTGACTATGTAGCCTTCCGCTTCCGGGCTCGGCAATTGAACAGCCGGTTCGCCGAGCATGTCGCGCATGGCGTCCTCGATTGCCACGGACATCAGGTTGAGCGCGAGGTCGTTGTCGTCGATGCCGAACGGCTCTTCGATTTGCGATGCAATGGCTTCGTGCGCCATGAACGTGTACGCCACGAAGACCGCGAAGACGGGCGTGAAGATGCCGATGCTGTCCACCAGTCCGAACGGCAGGGACGCGCAGAAGAAATACACCGTGCGGTGAATCATCACCGAATAGGCGAACGGCAGCGGCGTCGAAGCAATGCGCTCGCATCCGCCGATTACTTCCGAGATTCCATTCAGATTCCGATCGAAGGCGATGACCGCCATTGGATCGATCGCGCCTGAGCGAGCGTGACATTGCACCCATTCGCCGAGGTAAAGCATCAAGGTGGCCGGTTTGTAGCGCGACGCTATGACGCGGGCGAAGAGGGCTGGCGGCAGGCGTTCGGCGAGGTCTTCGCGTGCGTCGCTCTTGCGGAGCTGATGACGCAGCGCGTGCGGGAGGGCGCTGAGCGCTATGAAAAAAACTTTGATGTCTTCTTGTGGGAGCTGTTTTGTCGGCAGCGTGAGCGTCTGGCGGATGAGTGAGCGTGACTCGTTCAGCAGTTGGCCCCAGAGCTTGCGGGCTTCCCACCAGCGGTCGTAGCTGGCGTTGTTTCTGAAGCCCAGGAAGACTGCTAACGCGATGCCTATTAGCGAGAAGGGCGCTGTCGTGTTGAGGTTTAGCGAGATCGGGAGCAGGTGGTCGTGGGCCGCCACGGCGACGATCGAAATGCAGAAGATCAGGAATAGGCGCGGGAGCAACTGCGGGAGGACGGAGCCTCGCCAGGCTAGCAGCATGCGGAACCAATGGAGGTGGGGGCGGATGATCATTGGGGTGTGCTTTTTGCCTGCGGCGCTTCGGGGTTTCTATTATCGCTTTTTTGGGTTTTTGGCGGATGTTTTGGGCGTTGGCCTTTCATTGTTTTGTTAGTGGTCTATTCGCGTTGCCCCTGTGCGGGGCGGCACCTACTTTCTTTGCGGCGGCAAAGAAAGTAGGCAAAGAAAGCCGCCTCACACCGCTAGCTCATAAGCGGGTCCCTCGCGCAGTCGCGGTAGTGGTTCATCTGGAATCTGTGTTCTCGCACACTCCGCGTGAGTGACAAGGCGCTCATTCTTCCGGCGGCGCAAGCAGATGCAATTCAAAACGATCTCGCGTCGCACAGCGACAACACACTGACAGTGAGCACTGACAGTGAGCAGTGAGCCGTGAGCCGTGAGCCGCGGCGATCGCGAATGCACCGAGTCGGCTCAACGGTTTCCCGACGCAACCACGCTTAACGAACCGGAAGCCTTTAACGGCACTTCGCCGAGGCGGAGCCGACGGCCCCCACCGCGCGCAGCGAAACCCAGGGATTTTAAGCAGACCGTTCCGGCGAGCGCATCGCGCGAGGCGGGAAGAATGAGCGCCTTGTCACCGAGGCAGAATGTGCGAGAACACAGATTCCAGATGCACCACTACCGCGACTGCGCGGGAGACCCGCTTAAGAATTAGCGGTGTGAGCCGCTTTCTTTTGCCTACTTTTCTTTGCGGCCGGCAAAGAAAAGTAGGTGCCGCCCCGCACAGGGGCAACGCGAATAGACCACTAACAAATCAAGGAAAGGCCAACACCTTGAAACCAACAACCACCTGCGGCGCAGACCAAAACCAGCAACATCAATCCCGAGCCGAAGAAGCCGCCCCATGACTCAACCAATCGAGCACAGCACTAGCATCATCATCAGCCCCTTGCCTGGCTTTGGCGACCGTCTCCGCGACATCAGCGCTAGGCACAGCACGCCGAATAGCCACTCCAACAGCAAGAATATCGATCATGACGAGATGCAAGATCCGCGAAATCATGGACAACTGCGACTCACGAATTTCAATGTGATCGGTTTCCAAAGCCACAGTAGCCCGCTTAGCCAACGGCGTATTGCTCGAAGTAATAGCAATCACCTTAGCCCCGGCCTGCATAGCCACATCCAGCACGCGCAGCAATTCAGGCGCGCGCCCTGACTTGGACACAGCAACGATCACATCCCCCTTCCCAAGCAAAGCTGCCGACGCCGCCTGCATATACAAATCGCCATAGGCAATAGTAGGAATACCAAACCGGAAGAACTTGTAATGCGCATCCTGCGCGACGATATTCGAGTTGCCGAGCCCATAGAACTCAATCCGCCGCGCGCCGTTCAGAAGATCGATAGCCCGCTCGACCTGATCGAAGTTCAAATGCTCGCGCAGCTGCAAAATCGCCGACACGGTGTTATCCAGCACTTTCGCGCCGAAGTCCGTCGCCGTATCACCCAGATGCACCTGGCTATGACTCACCGGAATCGTACCGGTCAATCCCGTCGCCAGCTTCAGCTTGAAATCCGACAACCCCTGGCAACCGAGCGAACGACAAAACCGGATCACCGTCGGCTGACTCACATCCGCCTTGCGAGCGATATCGACAATCGGATCGTTGATGATCGACCGCGGATGATTCAGCGCGAGATCGGCCACACGCCGCTCGGCCGGCGTCAACGCATCGCGCATCTGGCGAATCCGCTCGAACACCGCCGACGAACTGCCGCCCGCGCGATTCGACAACTGCTCGGCAAGAATCGCCGATACACCGAGAAACGCCGGATATTCAGCGGTAATCACATACGTCGGCACGTTCTGCAGATAAGCCTCGAACCGGCCCTTGGCCTCGAAGCGCTTACGAAACGACGAACGTGAAAAGAACTCGCCAAGCCGAGGCACGACGCCACCGCCGATATAGATCCCGCCCAACGCCCCGAGCGTCACGGCGATATTGCCCGCGAAGGTGCCGAGAATGCCGCAGAACACATCGACGGACTCAGCCGCGAGCGGCTCGCCTTCCAGCGCGCGCTTGACGACCTCGACGGTGTCGACATTTGCCGCCACGCGCTTCTTGTCGCGGCCCGCGAGCGCGCGATAAATCACTTCGATGCCAGGGCCTGCGGCCACTCGCTCGAACGACACGTGCGACCATTTCTTGCGCGCATATTGCAGCACGATATCTTCGCGTTCATCAGCCGGCGCGAACGTAGCGTGGCCACCTTCGCTGCCGAGCGCGATCCAGCGGTCGTCAGCGGGAATCAAACCGGACACGCCCATGCCGGTGCCCGGACCGAGCAACCCAATCACGCTATTCGGCCGACGCGCGCCGCCGCCCACCTGCACGCGTTGCTGGTCGGTGAGACCGGGCAGCGCCATCGCCAGCGCGGTAAAGTCGTTCACCACCAGCAGCGTGTCGAAACCAAGCGCGCGTCGCGTGGCTTCGATCGAAAAGCTCCAGTCGTGATTCGTCATGCTCACCTGATCGCCGTCGACCGGGTTCGCAATCGCGATCGCCGCGTGATTCACGCGGCCGATCTTGGTGTCCTTCAAATACTTCTTGATGACTTCGGCAACGCCCGGATAGTCCGCGCACGGATAGACCTTCACCGAGCCAATTTCGCCCGGGCTAGTCTCCAGCGCGAAGCGCGCATTGGTGCCGCCGATGTCGGCCAGCAGCCTCGGTCCATCGGCGTGCTGGCCCGCGCCCGGAACAGCCTTAGTTTGCACACCAGTAGACATCGAGTCTCACTCCCTTGTCGTTTGCCAACTGCGAGATGGCATTTTTTTGTAGCGAAGCGGACGCGGCATTCAGCACGTCCATCTTGCGCGGTCCTGCGATCAGCAAGAACAGATGCTTCACTTCCTTCAACGCGGACATGGACCAGCTCACGCGCGCATGCGGCGCGCTGCCGGGGTGCACGGCAACGAAGCGCTCGGTCGTCGTGATCGCGTGATCCCATTCGGGCGAGTCGGCAAAGATCGACGCGGTGTGGCCGTCTTCGCCCATTCCGAGAATCGCGACGTCCGGCACGACGCTGAAGCGCGAATCGGCATTCAGCGCGGCGACATGCGCGTTCAGATCTTGCGTGGTGTCCACGAGCGGCCAGAAGGTGGCGTCCTTCGCGGCATTCTGCAGCAGCGTGGCGTGCACCAGTTGCGAGTTGCTTGCGCTGTCCGTTTCCGGCACCCAGCGGTCGTCGACCAGCGTCACGGCAATGCGCGCCCAGTCGAAGGTTTGCGTGGACAACGTCTGCAGGAACGGGCGCGGACTGCTGCCGCCGGAGACTGCAAGCATTGCGGGGCGCGCGCCGGTGGTGGAACCGGCGGCCTGTGCGGCGAGCGACGCATGCAACGCGTCGCCGACCGCTTTCGCCAACGCGTCGGATTGGGCGCGTTGATCGTCGAAAGCGTGAAGCTCGATCACTTCTCCTCCGTGCTGCTTTTTTGTGTGATCTGCGGAATGTGCCGTACTGCTCTCACGCGATGCCTGCCAAGTGGATGACTTGCAGGCGCCCTCGTGATACCGGCGCCATTCCGTTCAGTTCGTCGGTGGGTCTTACGGGCGACACGTCATATTCCATTCAATACGACGCGCCGCCGTGATTCAATTCTCTTCTTCGAGCCAGCAGGTGCCGTGCTGCGCCAGCATCGCGCTCGATGCGGCCGGTCCCCACGTACCCGATGCGTACGGCTTGGGCGGCTTGTTCGACACCTTCCATTCGTTCAGGATCGGTTCGACCCAGCGCCATGCGGCCTCCTGCTCGTCGCGCCGCACAAACAGCGCGAGGCGACCGTTGATCACGTCGAGCAGGAGACGCTGATATGCCTCCATCTGTCCTTCGCGGAAGAACTGGTCGAACGCGAGGTCGAGGTGGACGCTGGCCAGGTTCATGCCTTCGCCGGGCTGCTTCGCGAGACAGTACAGGCGAATGGTTTCGTTCGGCTGCAGGCGGATCACCAGACGGTTCGCGCCGGCGCGCAATGCGGAGGCGCCCAGCGCCGAATGTGGCACCGCACGAAAGTTCACCACGATCTCGGCGACACGGTCGGCGAGGCGCTTACCGGTGCGCAGGAAAAACGGCACGCCGGCCCAACGCCAGTTTTCGATCTCGACCTTCAGCGCAACGAAGGTTTCGGTCGTGCTGTCCGGCCTCACGCCGGACTCGGTGGCGTACGCCGGCACCGCGGTGCCGCGAATCACGCCCGAATGATACTGCCCACGCACGGCGACCTTGCCGATATCGCGTGGATCGATGGGCTTCAAAGCGCGCAGCACGCGCAGCTTTTCGTCACGCACCGAATCCGAATCCATGGAGTGCGGCGGTTCCATCGCCACGATGGAAAGCAGTTGCAGCAAATGGTTCTGCACCATGTCGCGCAACGCGCCGGTATTGTCGTAGAAGTCGCCGCGCGCTTCCACGCCGAGCTCTTCGGCGATCGTGATCTGGATGCTCTCGACCCACTCGCGGCGCCACAGCGGCTCGAACAGCGCATTGCCGAAGCGCAACGCCAGCAGGTTCTGCACCGGTTCTTTACCGAGGTAGTGGTCGATCCGGTAGATCTGTTCTTCAGCGAAGATTTCGCCGACCGCATCATTAATTGCATTCGACGACTTGAGGTCGTAGCCGAGCGGCTTCTCCAGCACGATGCGCGAATTCTCGTTCAGCCCGACCGATGCCAGCGCATGGCAGATCGGTACGAACAGCGACGGGCCCGTTGCCAGATAGAACACGCGGATGCCCGGCAGATCCTTGATCGCGTCGCGCAAATGGACGAAGTCTTCCGCTTTGCCGAGGTCGATATTCACGAACTCGATGCGCTCCAGAAAGCTCGCCCATGCCGTTTCGTCCACACCGTTCTTCGACACGTGCGGTTTGACGTGCTCGTTCACCCACTCAATGTACTCGCGGCGATCCGTGGCATGCCGCGCCACCGCGACGATCTTGCCGCTGTCGGCCAGCATGCCGCCTGCACGGTGTGCTTCAAACAGTGCGGGCAGGATCTTGCGCATCGACAGGTCGCCGGTGCCGCCGAAGAGAACGAAGGTGAAGCTTGAATCGGTTTGCATGAGTCTCCGTCGATGTCCTGGGGCCGCGGAAGGTGAGCGAAAGCGCGACCGTAGTCCGATAAAATATTTTTTGACACTGAATTGTAGTTTAACTACAATCCAAATCAAGAGGTAGCGCTAATTCGATGAAAAAAGCGTGCGCTGTGAGTCAAGATGCGCGTTTTCCCGAATCGGCAGGCGTCCCCTGCATGTTAACGGACATTGCGTGTCGGCACGTGCCAGCATGCCCCGGCGGCCCTTACGGAAAGCCGGGGAGCTGAACCGCCGGCAGGGTCTGCCCCAAGTTGACGTGCAAGGCACCTCGAGTCTGCCGCGCGCGACGCGGGCAGGCAAAAATCAAAAGAGGAGACAGTCAGTTGCATCCCGAACCACTCATCTCTTGAGCTTCCAGCGGCCGAAAATCGGTCCGCCGGCACATGCCTTAAGGCATGCGCCCGACCGTGCTCGATCGCCCAGTGTTTTGCCTGTTTGAACCAACCACAGCACCCTGGCGACATCAGGGGCCATTTGTTTTTTGTTCAGGTGTCTGGAGGAGATAAGCAATGAAATTTCGCGCGATCATGGGCGCTTTGTGCGCCGCAGGTCTGATGTGTGGCGTCTCGGCTGTGCAAGCCGCCGAGTCGGTCGAAGTGTTGCACTGGTGGACTTCGGGCGGTGAATCGAAAGCCGTCGGCGTCCTCAAGGACGACATGACGAAGCAGGGTTACACGTGGAAGGACTTCGCGGTTGCGGGTGGCGCCGGCGCGGCTGCCATGACGGCACTCAAGACGCAGGTGATCTCGGGCAACGCACCGAGCGCTGCGCAGATCAAGGGTCCGCTGATCCAGGACTGGGCGTCGCAAGGCGTGCTGGTGCCGATCGACTCCGTCGCGGGTGACTGGAAGAAGAACCTGCCGCCGGAAATCGACAAGATCATGCACGCGGACGGTCACTACGTCGCGGCGCCGTTCTCGGTGCACCGCGTGAACTGGCTGTACATCAACAAGGCAGCGCTGGACAAGGCGGGCGGCAAGGCGCCGACCACGTGGCCTGAGTTCTTCGCGGTGGCCGACAAGATGAAGGCCGCGGGCATCCAGCCGATCGCGATGGGTGGCCAGCCGTGGCAAGACCTGACGCTGTGGGAAGACGTCGTGCTGTCGCAAGGCGCGGGCTTCTACAAGAAGGCGCTGGTCGATCTCGACGAGAAGACGCTGACGTCGGATCAGATGGTCGGCGTGTTCGACACGGTCCGCAAGATTCAGGGTTACTTCGACGCGGGCCGCACGGGTCGTGACTGGAACCTGGCAACGGCCATGGTCATCAACGGCAAGGCCGGCATGCAGTTCATGGGCGACTGGGCGAAGGGCGAATTCGCCAACGCCGGCAAGAAGTCGGGCTCGGACTACATCTGCGCCGCTGTGCCGGGCACGGAAAAGTCGTACACGTTCAACGTCGACTCGTTCGTGTTCTTCCAGCAGAAGGGCCAGAAGGCGGCAACGCCGGGTCAGCTCGCACTGGCGAAGACGATCATGTCGCCGGACTTCCAGGAACAGTTCAGCCTGAACAAGGGTTCCATCCCGGTTCGTCTGGGCGTGTCGATGGCCAAGTTCGACGACTGCGCGAAGAAGTCGTACGCGGATGAACAAGTGGCGATCAAGTCGGGCGGCTATGTGCCTTCGCTGGCACACGGCATGGCGCAACCGGATGCAGCAGCCGGCGCGATCTCGGACGTGGTCACGAAGTTCATGAACTCGCAGCAGGATTCGAAGAGCGCTGTTGCCGCGCTCGCGAAGGCAGCGAAGACCAAGTAAGTTGCGTCAAACGAAGCGGCGCGCCCGGCGGTTCAGAAACGGGCGCCGGGCGCGCCCTTCGTGTCGCTGATTGCCGGGGTTTTACTCGTTGCATTGGCAGGCGGCTTCACCCTGGTTTCATAGAGTCACACCTATGTCGTTACGGCCTCGCGTTTTTTCAGCGTGAAGGTCCGGGCGGCACAGTTTCAGCAGGAGTCGAGTAGTGACTGCTTCTATCAGCGGAAACGGGAAAACGGCCACCGTGACCCGCCGCACGTCGCCGATGGCGGCCCTTGCCGATCGCTGGATTCCGAAGCTGGTGCTCGCACCCAGCGTCGTGATCAGCCTGATCTTCGTGTATGGCTTCATCGCCATTACCGGCTTTCTGTCGCTGTCCAATTCGCGACTGATGCCACGTTATGAATTTGTCGGTCTCGATCGTTATCGCGAGCTGTTCGATAACGATGTGTTCTGGACGTCGGCTGCCAACCTCGGCTGGTTCGGCATCCCGTTTATCGGTATCTGTATCGGTCTGGGTCTGTTCCTCGCCATCCTGCTCGATCAGCAGATCCGCAACGAAGGCGCGCTGCGCGCCGTGTTCCTGTACCCGATGGCGCTCTCGTTCATCGTGACGGGTACGGCGTGGCAATGGATCATGACGCCGAGCATCGGCCTCGAGAAGGTGTTCCACGACTGGGGCTGGACGAGCTTTTCGTTCGGCTGGCTGGGCGACCCGGACAAGGCGATCTTCTGCGTCGTGATCGCGGCCGTGTGGCAATCCGTGGGCTTCGTGATGGCGCTGTTCCTCGCGGGCCTGCGCGGTGTCGACGGTGAAATCTTCAAGGCCGCGCAGATGGACGGCGCGAATCTGCCCACCATCTACCGCAAGATCGTGATTCCGAGCATGCGCCCGGTGTTCTTCTCCGTGCTGCTGATTCTCTGCCACATCACGATCAAGACCTTCGACCTGGTCGTTGCGTTGACCGCGGGTGGTCCGGGCACGTCTTCGTCGCTGCCGGCTATTTTCATGTACACGTTTTCGTTCAATCGCGGGCAACTGGGCGTCGGCGCGGCATCGTCGATGATGATGCTCGCCACTGTCGTAGCCGTGCTCGTGCCGCTGATGTATCTGGAATCGAGGAGTACCCGCAATGCAGCCTAAGATGACGATCAGCCGTGCCGTCATTTATGCGGCCTTGATCCTGTTCGCCCTGTACTTCCTGTTCCCGCTGTACGTGATGCTGTCCACGTCGTTCAAGGACATCGATCAACTGCGCACCGGCAACCTGCTCACGCCGCCCACGCATTGGACCATCGACCCGTGGATCAAGGCATGGAGCGGCGCCTGTACGGGTGTGCGTTGCGACGGCATGCAGCCGTTCTTCATGAACTCGGTGCGGATGGTGATTCCGGCCGTGCTGATCTCGTCGATCATCGGCGCGTTCAACGGTTATGTGCTCACGCACTGGCGCTTCCGTGGCGCGGATCCGATCTTCACGATGCTGCTGGTCGGCTGCTTCATTCCGTTCCAGGCGATCCTGCTGCCGATGGCGCGTTTCGAAGGTTTCCTCGGCCTGTCGAACACGACCACCGGGCTGGTGGTGGTACACGTGATCTACGGTATCGCCTTCACCACGATGTTCTTCCGCAACTTCTACGTCAGTATTCCGGCTGAACTCGTGAAGGCGGCGCGTATCGACGGCGCGGGTTTCTTCACGATCTTCACGAAGATTCTGCTGCCGGTTTCGCTGCCGATTTTCATGGTGTGCCTGATCTGGCAATTCACGCAGATCTGGAATGACTTCCTGTTCGGTATTGTGTTCTCCGGTGTCGATTCGATGCCGATCACGGTGGCGCTGAACAACCTCGTGAACACCTCGACCGGCGTGAAGGAATACAACGTGGACATGGCCGGCGCGATCATCGCCGCGTTGCCCACGCTGCTGGTCTACATCATCGCCGGACGCTATTTCGTGCGCGGCCTGACGGCGGGCGCAGTGAAGGGCTAGACGCCAAGCTAAACCATCCGAGCGCGGCGGCGCTTCATGAAGCGCCGCCGTCACCCGAAGACGTTTTCAAGCAGTACCAGAGACAAGAGGATTCACAGCATGGCAAGCCTTTCCATCCGTGACGTGTACAAGACTTACCCGAACGGGGTGCCGGTCCTGAAGGGTGTCAATATCGACATCGAAGACGGCCAGTTCCTGATTCTCGTCGGCGGTTCGGGCTGCGGGAAGTCGACGCTGCTCAACATGATTGCCGGCCTCGAGACCGTGACCAAGGGCGAGATCCAGATCGACGGCAAGACGGTGAACAACCTGTCGCCGAAAGATCGCGACATTGCGATGGTGTTCCAGTCGTACGCGCTGTATCCGTCCATGACGGTGCGCGAGAACATCTCGTTCGGTCTGAACATCCGCAAGGTGCCGAAGAACGAGCAGACGCAGATCGTCGACCGCGTGTCGAACACGCTGCAGATCACGCACCTGCTCGATCGCAAGCCGGGTCAACTGTCCGGCGGCCAGCGTCAGCGCGTGGCCATGGGCCGTGCGCTTGCACGCGATCCGGTCATGTTCCTGTTCGATGAACCGCTGTCGAACCTCGACGCGAAGCTGCGTATCGAGATGCGTTCGGAAATCAAGCTGCTGCATCAACGCCTAGGCACGACGATCGTCTACGTGACGCACGATCAGATCGAAGCAATGACGCTCGGCGACCGCATCGCGGTGATGAAAGACGGCATCGTGCAGCAGTTCGGCGCACCGCAGGAAATCTACGATTCGCCGTCGAACCTGTTCGTGGCCGGCTTCATCGGCGCGCCGCCGATGAACTTCATCCAGGGCAAGCTGGTCGAGCAGGGCGCGGGCGTGGCGCTCGAACTGGATACGGGTGTCGCACGCACGGCGGTGAACCTGCCGTTCGACTCGGCGAAGGTGAAGTCGCATGTGGGCCGTGACGTGATTCTCGGCCTGCGCCCGGAGCGCATCACCGACGCGCGCGGCGCGCATGGCGACAACGCGAAGTTGCAGCCGATCGAAGTGAAGGTCGACGTGATCGAGCCGACCGGTCCGGACACGCTGGTGTTCGCGCAGGTCAACGGCAAGCGCATTGTGAGCCGCGTGCACCCGGCCTCGAATCCGCAGCCGCTGACGAACACGACGTTGCTGTTCGATACGTCGAAGGCGGTGCTGTTCGATCCGACGAACGAAGAGCGGATTGCCTGATCGCGAAGTTCGATTGCATTAGAAGAAGAAAAGCCCCATGCGCTTCGCAACGCACGGGGCTTTTTCGTTTTTGCGCGCCTCGCTTCGTTAGTCCGTGATGCGCAGATCCGGATTGTTGCGTGCCAGTTCGGTCACCCACTCGATGAACGCACGCAGCCGCGAACTCAGATTCCGGCGATGCGCGTAGAGCACCGAGAGCGGCGTGCCGGGGCTCGTATAGTCGGTGAGAATTTCCTTCAGCGCGCCTTGCGCGATCAGATCGGCGACCATGAAACGCGACGGCTGGATGATGCCGTGACCGAGCGCGGCCGCGCCAATGTAGACCGAGCCGTCGTTCACGGCGAGCACGCTCTTGAGCGACACCTTGGCGATCTCGCCGTCCACCTGGTATTCGAACGGGAACGTTCTGCCCGTGCGCGCGGACACGTAGTTGACCGCGCGGTGCTCGCTCAATTCTTCGAGTGTGGTCGGCTCGCCATATTTCTCCAGATACGCCGGCGACGCGCACGTGACGATTCGCGCCTGACCGATTCGCCGCGCGACGAGGCTCGACTCTTCCGGCGTGCCCATGCGGATCACGCAATCCACGCCGTCCTGAATCAGATCGATGTTGCGGTCGGCGAGGCCGAGCCGCACGTCGATCTCGGGGTATTGTCGGTAGAAATCGTCGAGCGCGGGGAGCAGCAGCGCGCGGGCCAGCGTGCCGGACGTATCCACGCGGATCGTGCCGGCCGGATTTTCGCGTTTGTTCGACAGCGACGATTCGGCGTCGGTGACTTCGGCGAGGATGCGCACGCAGCGCTCGTAGAACAGCGCGCCGTCTTCGGTGACGCTGACCTGGCGCGTTGAACGATTCAGCAGACGCACGCCGACGTGTTCTTCCAGCGCCTGGATGGTGCGGCTGACTTTGGCGCGTGGCAGGTCGAGCGACTCGGATACTTTGGTGAAGCTGTTCGCTTCGACCACACGCGTAAATATCTCCATCGCTTCGAAACGGTCCATGTTTTGCCTTAAGGTTGAGTGGCGGAAGTAGGCTTCGAAGTGAAGTGTATAGGCTGGAAAAATTGTTGTCGCAAACGGTGATGGTGGGCGGGGCGCCGGCGCCCGTCTTTCGGCCGACGCCGCCGCGCCGCGGTCCCTCAATCGCGGTCCGGCGCGCCGAGTGGGAAATACGCGCGATACGGGCGCGCTTCATCCACCGCGCGTGCGAACGACGGCCGCGCCAGCAGGCGTTTGCGGTAGGCGAGCACGTGCGGAAACGCCGGGCCGATGGCGTGCGTCCAGTCGGCGTAAAACAGGAACGGCGCGGCGCCGCAATCGGCGAGGCTGAAGGTGTCGCCAGCCGCCCATTCGCGTTCCGCCATCACCTTGTTCAGCCAGCCGTACGCGGTGTCGAGCATGGCCCGCGCCTCGGCCACGGCTTGCGAGTCGCGCTCCGGCTCAGGGCGCATGCTGTCGTAGACGATCTTTTGCTGCGGCGTCGAGACGTAGTTGTCGAAGAAGCGGTCCATGGTGCGCACTTCCAGCGCGGCACGGGCGTCGGCCGGCAACAGCGGCACCGGGCCGGGATGGTAGAGGCCCAGATACTCGATGATGATGCTCGCCTCCATCACGGTCCGGCTGCCGTCGACCAGCAGCGGAAAGCGCTTGATCGGCCAGAGCGCGGCGAATTCGGCCATGACTTGCAAGTCGTCGTGCGCCAGCAGGCGCAGTTCGAACGGCGTGCCGTTTTCGTAGAGCGCGGTCAGGACCTTCTGACAGTAAGAGGAGAAAGGATGGGCGTAGAGCTTCAGGGGCATCGTGGTCACCTTGGGCGGTTGCTGATTCTGGGTGCGCTGCGGCGCGACGACGGCCAAAGGGCCGTCTACCTCACGACGAACGGCAGCGGCGTAAATCGACACTATGACGATTCATCCGACCCGGCATTCGTTACGACAAAAACGTCACAAAACTATGAAGAAAGATGGTGTAACATTTGAAAACTTTGTAAGAGACGCCGACGTGACCGGATAAATGGCGCAACAGAAGCGACCGGGGCGTCACTCAACGAATAACGAATAAATTCGACGCACGGGGAGCTTTACATGTCTACGATCACGTCCTCGGTGAATAGCGCGACGGCCAACGCGCAAAGCCAGGTCCAGCAAGCAGCGCAATCCATTATCAGCGGTTCGACCGGCAATTCGTCGATGGATGTGGCGACCCTGGTCTCGGCGCTAGTCAATGCCAAGACGGCGGGTCAGGCGGCGGCGCTGCAGGCGAGGCAAACCACCGACAACACCACCTTGTCCGCCTACGGCGCGCTCACTTCGGCGTTGTCCGCCTTGCAGGCGGCGATCAAGAATCTGTCGGATGGGACCACGTTGTCCACCTTCGCGGCCACCGCGAGCGGCAAGGGCCTGGACCCGAAAGCGGGCCCGGGTGCGGTTGCCGGCAGCTATGCGATCGATGTGACGCAGATCGCGTCGTCGCAGAGCCTGTCTTCGGCGGCGTTCGGCGCCACGACGCAACTCGGCACCGGCAAGTTGACGATCTCGGTCGGCGGCAAGTCAATGGACGTCTCGATCGACAGCACCAACAACACGCTGAGCGGTATCGCCAGCGCGATCAACAAGGCGTCCAACAACCCCGGTGTCACGGCGACGATCGTGACCGGCATCGGCGGCGCTCACCTCGTGTTGCGCTCGGCGACCACCGGCTCGACCAACACGATCAACGTGGCCACCAGCAACGTTCAGAACGACGCGGGCCTGTCGAGCCTCGGCGTGACGTCCACGCCCGGCGCGAACGGCGGAGCGTCCACGATCGTCTCGTCGGATGCCGGCAATGCGTGGCATCAGAGCGAAGTGGCGCAGGACGCGTTGCTCACCATCGGCGGGATCGCGGCGCGCAGCGCCAGCAATGCTGTCGCCGATGCGATCGTCGGCGTCACGCTGAATCTGTCGAGCGCTTCGGTTAGCAACCCGCAAACGCTGACCATCGCGCCGGACACCACCGCGCAGAACACGGCCATCACGAATTTCGCCAACCTGTACAACACCGTCGTCACCACGATCAGCAAACTGTCCTCATTCGACAAATCGTCGAAGACGGGCGGCGCAC
Organism: Paraburkholderia sp. NPDC080076; assembly: GCF_050281145.1. NCBI lineage: Bacteria > Pseudomonadati > Pseudomonadota > Betaproteobacteria > Burkholderiales > Burkholderiaceae > Paraburkholderia > Paraburkholderia sp. NPDC080076. Next base: position 149,553 of record NZ_JBNNWQ010000005.1, read on the forward strand.
TGCTCGGCGATTCGACGCTATTGACGGTCAAGAACGCGCTGGCGTCGATCGTGGGCGGCGGGGTTGGTAAGGGCACTTCGGTGGTGAGTCTCGGGCATATCGGGATCACGCTGAAGGGCGATCCGGCGGACGGTACGCTGGTCGTCGACAACGCGAAACTGACTGCGGCGCTCAATTCCAGTCCCGCGCAAGTGGCCGCCTTGTTCAATGCGACCGACGGCGTCGGCGCCAAATTGAACAAGAGCATCGACGAGTTCACGCGGACGGGCGGCATCATCGATACGCGCAACAACGCGCTGACTGCCGACCTGAAGAGCGTGACCGCGCAGCAGACCAAGCTGAGCGATTACGCCACGCAATTGACGAAGCAGTATCAAAGTCAGTTCACCGCGCTGAACACGTTGATGGCGACCATGAACAACAACTCGGCCTACCTGACGGCGCTGTTCGGCGGCTCGAAGAGCGCGGGCGCGCTGGCGACCAACAAGTAAGTTTGAATGTAGGGCGGCGCGTTGCCTATTCGCGGGCAACGCGCCGTTTTGCGATTCATTCTGTCAGTGCGGCAAACGCACATTGAACCGGAACGTCACGAGCCGTGCGAGCAGGATGAAGGCAGTCGCGATCAGCACGCTATACACCGTATCGACGTCCGCATAATCCAGCAGCACATACAGCCAGCAGCCCACGAACGCACACGTCGCGTAAGGCCGCGAGTCGCGCAGAATCAGCGGCACTTCGTTGCACAGCACGTCACGAATCACGCCGCCGAAAACCCCCGTCAGCACGCCCATCATCACCGAGGTGAACCACGGCATTTGCGCATCGTGCGCGATCGACGTGCCTCCTATGCTGAACAGCCCCAGCCCGATCGCATCCGCCACCAGCAGAACCCGCTCGGAAACCAGCCGCGAGGTCATTTTCAATAGAGTCGGCGCGAACAGCGACATGACGAAGATCGCGATCAGATAATCCTGATGCTCGACCCAGTAAAAAGGCCGCCGTTCCAGCAGCACGTCGCGCAACGTGCCGCCGCCGAAGGCCGTGGCCACCGCCACCAGAAACGTGCCCACCGCATCGAGCCGGCGGTTTTTGGCCTCGATGAAACCGGAGAGGGCGTACGCGAAAATCGCCAGCGCCTCCATGATGGTCAGCGCGAGCGTCAGCCTCGGATGGATCACCGTGGCTCCGTCAGGATCTGGCGTGAGCCGGCGACGCGCCCGGCTGCAACAGCACGACCACCGCGCCGGCGCCGCCGTCATGCGGGCGCGCCTGGCAGAACGCGATCACCTCGGACTTCTGCACGAGCCACGCGCGTACTTTGCCCTTCAACACCGGCTCCTTGCCGATCGATCCCAAACCCTTGCCGTGAATCACGCGCAAACACCGCAAACCGCGCTTCACCGACTCGCGGATGAACTCCGCCAGCGCCTCGCGCGCCTCTTCACGCCGCATGCCGTGCAGGTCGATTTGCGCCTGCACGATCCAGTCGCCGCGCCGCAGTTTGCGCACCACTTCCTGGCTCACGCCGGGGCGGCAGTAGGACAGCGTCTCGTCGGTTTCAAGCAGGATCTCGGGATCGAACTCGTCGGAGATCGCTTCGTGCAGCACGGCTTCTTCGTCGAGTTTGGTCTGCACCGGCAGCGGCGGCGGAGGATTGCGCGGCAGCGTGGCGCGCGGCGGCACGGCGAGCGGCGCGACCGCGCCGATTTCGCGGCGAAACAGATCGGCGTCCGCCGAGGCTTCGCGCTGCGCGGCTGCGGCGGCCGCCCGTTCACGCTCACGCCGTTGCGTGTCGACTTTGAGCGCGTCGCGCAACGCGCCGAGGCCGGCGAGACCGGCCGCCGGATCGAGCTTCGGCTCGGCAGCGGGTGCAGCCGGTTCGGGCGCGGGTCGCGCGACGGCTCGCGCGCGCTTCGGTTCGCTCGGATGGGGCTGGTTCTTCGGCATTTTTGGGTAATACACGCAGAAAAAGTAGATCGGTCGCGCGACGTTTTCTTGCGACCGAATGCAAAAAGGCCGCCGGCTTGGCAGCCGCGGCCTTCTTTCAAGCTGGCGGCCGGGTCACGCCCAGTCGCCATTTTACCGTTGCGCTAGTTTTCCCGACCGGTTCGCAGACCGGCGCGGCCGATTAACGCTCGGCTTCCTGGCTCATAGCGTGCTCGCCGACCATCTCGTCGATGGTTTCCAGATAGCGTTGCGCGTCGAGCGCGGCCATACAGCCCGTGCCGGCGCTGGTGATCGCCTGGCGATACACGTGGTCCTGCACGTCGCCCGCTGCGAACACGCCCGGCACGCTGGTCGCGGTCGCAAAACCGTTCAGGCCGCCCTTGGTGATGATGTAGCCGTTCTTCATCTCCAGCTGGCCCGCGAAAATGTCCGTGTTCGGCTTGTGGCCGATCGCGACGAACAGACCTTGCAGCGCGATGTCTTCGGTGGCGCCGGTTTGCGTGTTCTTGATGCGCAGGCCGGTCACGCCGGACTGGTCGCCGGTCACTTCGTCGAGCGTGTGGTTCCACTTGATCTCGACCAGGCCTTCCTTTTCCTTCGCGAGCAGACGGTCGATCAGGATCGGCTCGGCGCGGAACTTGTCGCGGCGATGGATCACCGTCACCTTCTTGGCGATGCCGGACAAATAGAGGGCTTCCTCGACCGCGGTATTGCCGCCGCCGATCACGGCCACATGTTGTTGCTTGTAGAAGAAGCCGTCGCAGGTGGCGCAGGCCGACACGCCTTTGCCCATGAACGCTTCTTCCGACGGCAGGCCAAGATATTGCGCCGATGCGCCGGTCGAGATGATCAGCGAGTCGCAGGTGTATTCGCCCGAGTCGCCGATCAGACGGATCGGCTTTTCATCCAGCTTGGCCGTATGGATGTGGTCGAAAATGATTTCGGTGTTGAAGCGCTCGGCGTGCTCCAGAAAGCGCGCCATCAGTTCCGGGCCTTGCACGCCGTTGCCGTCGGCGGGCCAGTTTTCGACGTCGGTCGTGGTCATGAGCTGGCCGCCTTGGGCCAGACCCGTGACCAGCACCGGCGCGAGATTGGCGCGCGCTGCGTAGACCGCGGCCGTGTAGCCGGCGGGACCGGAACCGAGAATCAGAACCTTGGCGTGTTTCGTGGAAGTTGCGGGCATGATCAAATCCTTTTACGGCGCCCGGCTCGCCCATGCGAGGCCGCGCGACTTGAGCTGAAACTGTAGATGGGTATCAGCGCGACATTATAAAGGGCGGGGCGCCGGCCTGCTCCATGAAGCTTTCCGATCACGCCGATAGCGTCGGCGGCGCGCCCGGCAACGCCTTTCTGTGGCCAAACGGCCAAGTTACCGTCATTTACAGCCTCGCGCGGGGCACTGCGTTTACAATAGGCCGGATCGAAGTTCCCGGAAGCCGGGATCGGGCCCGAAGCCGCGCTGGGCGAGGCTCCCCCACGGCTCAGGCCGGGAATCGGGCACACACGCAACAGGATCAATGGCAAAAGCTCCCTATTCCGCGAGCGCGCAGGCATTGCCGCACCGCATGTCGCGCCTTTTCACCGAAATCCGCTGGATCCTGCAGGTGGCGCTCGGCGTTTTCCTGCTCATGGCGCTCGTCAGCTACAGTCGGCGCGATCCGAGCTGGACCCATGCCGCGCAGGTCGACCATATCGCCAACTGGGCGGGCCGCGTCGGAGCGTGGACGTCCGACATCCTGCTGCTGCTGTTCGGCCTGTCCGCCTACTGGTGGATCGTGCTGCTCGGCCGCCATATCTCCGCAAACTACAAGCGCATTACCCGTCACGAGGAAGAGCAGGAAGACGTGCCGCGTGAGAGCTGGCTCGCCGACGCGTTCGCCTTCATGCTCGTGCTGCTGGCCTGCGACGGCATCGAGGCGCTGCGCATGTGGTCGCTGAAAGTGCAGTTGCCGCGCGCGCCGGGCGGCGTGATCGGCGAGGCGGTCGCGCGCGGTGTGTCGCATGCGCTGGGTTTCACGGGCGGTACGCTGGCGCTCCTGATCGTGCTCGGCATCGGTTTGTCGTTGTATTTCCGTTTTTCGTGGCTGTCAGTGTCGGAGAAGGTCGGCGAATCGATCATTTCCGCGGTGACGTTTGCCAAGCTGCGCCGTGAGGCCGGCCGCGACCGCAAGCTCGGTGAGGCGGCTGCAGTGAAGCGCGAGGGCAAAGTCGAGAAGGGCCGCGTGCGGATCGAGGAGCACGAGCCGGTCATGATCGTGCCGCCGGTCGTCACGCCGGCCAAGTCGGAGCGTGTCGAGAAGGAGCGGCAAGTGCCGCTCTTCACGGACCTGCCGGGCGATTCCACCTTGCCGCCCATTTCGCTGCTCGATGCTGCGCCCGTCGCGCAGGAAACCATCTCGGCGGATACGCTGGAATTCACTTCGCGGCTGATCGAGAAAAAGCTCAAGGACTTCGGCGTCGAGGTGAGCGTGGTCGCGGCGTATCCGGGTCCGGTGGTCACGCGCTATGAAATCGAGCCGGCCACGGGCGTGAAGGGCAGTCAGATCGTCGGCCTCGCCAAGGACCTCGCGCGGTCGCTGTCGCTCGTGTCGATCCGCGTGGTCGAAACGATTCCGGGCAAGAATTTCATGGCGCTGGAGTTGCCGAACCAGCGTCGCCAGACCGTGAGTCTGTCCGAGATTCTCGGCTCGGCGGTTTATGCGGATGCCGCGTCGCCGTTGACCATGGGCCTTGGCAAGGACATCGGCGGCAAGCCGGTGTGCGCCGACCTCGCGAAGATGCCGCACTTGCTGGTGGCGGGTACGACGGGTTCGGGCAAGTCGGTGGGTATCAACGCGATGATCCTGTCGCTGCTCTATAAGGCGAGCGCCGAACAGGTCCGCATGATCCTGATCGATCCGAAGATGCTCGAAATGAGCGTGTACGAAGGCATTCCGCATCTGCTGTGTCCGGTAGTCACGGACATGCGCCAGGCCGGTCACGCGCTGAACTGGGCGGTCGCCGAAATGGAGCGACGCTACAAGCTGATGAGCAAGCTCGGCGTGCGTAACCTCGCCGGCTACAACAACAAGATCGACGAAGCCGCCAAACGCGAAGAAAAGCTGCCGAATCCGTTCAGCCTCACACCGGACGATCCAGAGCCGCTCACGCGCTTGCCGAACATCGTCGTGGTGATCGACGAACTGGCCGACCTGATGATGGTGGTCGGCAAGAAGGTCGAAGAGCTCATCGCGCGGATCGCGCAGAAGGCGCGCGCGGCTGGCATTCATCTGATTCTGGCCACGCAGCGTCCGTCGGTGGACGTGATCACCGGTCTCATCAAGGCCAACGTGCCGACGCGGATGGCCTTCCAGGTGTCATCCAAGATCGACTCGCGCACGATTCTCGACCAGCAGGGCGCGGAATCGCTGCTCGGCATGGGCGACATGCTGTATCTGCCGCCGGGCAGCGGCTTGCCGGTGCGCGTGCACGGCGCGTTCGTGTCGGACGAGGAAGTGCACCGCGTCGTCGACAAGCTCAAGGAACAGGGCGAGCCGAACTATATCGAAGGCATTCTCGAGGGCGGCGTGACGGGCGAGGGCGACGAAGGCTCCGCGGGTGCCGGGGGAACCGGCTCGGGCGACGGTGAGTCGGACCCGTTATACGACCAGGCGGTCGATGTGGTGCTGAAGAACCGTCGCGCGTCGATCTCGCTGGTGCAGCGGCATTTGCGCATCGGCTATAACCGCGCGGCGCGCCTGCTCGAGCAGATGGAGAACTCGGGCGTGGTGTCGGCGATGTCGTCGAACGGCAATCGCGAGATTCTTGCGCCGGCGCGGGAAGCGGAATAGGCCGACGGGCCTCAGTTCCGCGGTGAGAGGGGCGGTGTGCCGCCGGTTGCGAAGCTGGGCGCCTGCGTTACCGCAGCGGGGAGCGGACGGCAAGCCGTGCTTCCACGACGTTCAGGCGCCGGCCGACTCTCTAAGGCTCGTTTAAGGCTGATTGCCTAAGCTGCTATAACACGTAAGCATGGCCGGCCGAGGGCAAGTCATCTGGCTTTGCGCCAGGCGCTCATCGCCGCGGGCACACAAGGATCGCCCGTGCGCCCGTGACCACGGCCGCTCAACGAATTCAATCAAGGGAGAAAACTATATGAAGCTATTCGCGCAGCAGCACGCTCGAGAGAATGCTCAATCCAGCCGTTTCGGTCAGCTTGCCCGCGCCCTCGTGCGTAGCGTGGGCAGCGTGGCGATCGGCGCGTCGGTGCTGTTCGCGTCGCAGGCGTTCGCGAGCGGCACCGAGCAACTGAAGGCGTTCGTCGCGCAAGTGCATTCGGCGCGCGGCACTTTCGTGCAGCAGGAAGTGCGGGCACCGAGCAAGGCGCAAAGTGCGAGCGGCACATTGTCGACCACGGGTACCGGCAAGACCGGCACGTCGAGCGGCACGTTCACGTTCGCGCGTCCCGGCAAATTCATCTGGCAATACGAGAAGCCGTATGCCCAACTGCTGCAGGCGGACGGCGACAAGCTCTACGTGTACGACAAGGATCTGAATCAGGTGACGGTGCGCAGCCTCGGCGGCGCACTCGGCGCGAGCCCGGCGGCAATCCTGTTCGGCAGCAACGATCTGGACAAGAACTTCACGCTGCGTGATGCGGGCGTGAAGGCCGGCATCGACTGGCTCGAACTGACGCCGAAGGCGAAGGACACGCAATTCCAACGCGTCGGCATCGGCTTCAAGGACGGCAATCTCGAAGCGATGGAACTGCACGACGTGTTCGGCAACGTGACTTTGCTGACCTTCTCGAACATTCAGAAGAATCCGCCGCTGCCGGCCGATGCATTCAAGTTCACGGTGCCGAAGGGCGCGGACGTGATCAACGGATAAGCCGCCTTGGGCGAGACGAAGTGCAGAGAAAGCCGCGCCCGAAAGCGCGGCTTTTTTATTGCGCGCGTTTTCTAACTTACTCGTCCACTTCCAGAACCTGCACCGGATGCGCGGCCTTCATGTCGTCGATGAACGCTTCGACGATATCCGTGCGATGCTGCCGCGCCCGCGTGACCATGTGGAACGCGACGCGGTAACGCATCTGCGCCGGATTCAGCGCGCCGAGCAGCCCTTGCTTGACGAACGGCGCCGCGAAATGCCCGGGCAGATAGCCGAGATGATGCCCGGAGAGCACCAGCATCGCGACCGCTTCCATGTTGTCGGCGACGGCGGTGACGTTCTGCGGCGTGGTCGAACTCTCGGCTTCGGGCAGCGGATAACTGCGCCACGCCCATTCATGCTGCGCGGCCTCGGCAGGCGGCACCTCGCCGGCTTGAGCGAACAACGGATGCCCTTTCGCGCAATAAGCGAACTGATCTTCCGCGAACACCTCGGTGTATTCGAGCGACGGCACGCGATGCCAGAAATAGCCGATGCCGATCTGAATCCGCCCATTCAACAGCAACTCTTCGAGTTCGCCCGGCGAGCGCACCAGAATCGAAAACCGCACCGACTGATCGCGCGCCCGGAAGCGGCCGATCGCGTCGCTGATGCGCGCGCTCGCCGACACCGGCGTGTGGCCTATCATGCCGATATCGAGTGTGCCGACGAGCTTGCGACCGACGTTGCGCGCCTGCATGCCGAAGGTGTCGACGGCTGAGAGCAGAGCGCGGGCGGCGTCGATGAACTGCTCGCCGCGCGCGGTCAGGCTGAAGCCGCCGCGGCCGCGCTCGCACAACCGGTAGCCGAGGCGCGTTTCCAGCGTGGCAAGCTGCGTGCTGATGGTCGACTGGCCGACGTTCAGGGTCGCCTGGGCCGGCGACACGCCGCCCGCGTCCACAATGGCGAGAAAGACGCGGATTAGCCGCAGGTCGAGATCGGTGAGCTGGGAGAACATAGGTCAGGATACATCGCTGAGAATCAATGTGAAGTTTATTCCGTCGGTATTTTAACTTCTCGAAAACTGCTCAAGAATCGAGATTCGCCCGGCAAGGCGCGGTTTTGATGCTTCTCCTCAGCCGGTCTGCACGATTTTGCTTGCTGCCCCCTTTTCATTGCCGAGACACGATGAATACCTCTTCCTTCATTTCCCCAGAAGCCGGCCAACGGCCGCAGCCGCTGTCCGGCAACGCGATGCCCCGCTGCGGCGGCATCGCGACGATGATGCGGCTGCCGAACGTCGGCTCGGCCGAAGGGTTCGACGCCTGCTTCGTCGGCGTGCCGTTCGACCTCGGGACCTCGAACCGCACCGGCGCGCGCTTCGGTCCGCGCCAGATCCGCAGCGAGTCCGTGTTGCTGCGTCCGTACAACATGGCGACGCGCGCGGCGCCCTTCGATTCGCTGCGCGTGGCCGATCTCGGCGACGTCGCGATCAATCCGTATAACCTGCACGATTCGATCAAGCGCATCGAAACCGCGTACGACGAAGTTCTCCAGCACGATTGCAAGCCGATCACGCTCGGCGGCGATCACACCATCGCGCTGCCGATCCTGCGCGCGATTCATCGCAAGCACGGCAAGGTCGGCCTGATCCACGTGGATGCGCACGCGGACGTCAACGACACGATGATGGGCGAGAAGATCGCGCACGGCACGCCGTTCCGGCGCGCGGTGGAAGAGGGCTTGCTCGATTGCGATCGTGTCGTGCAGATCGGTTTGCGCGGCACGGGCTACGCGGCGGAAGACTTCGACTGGTGCCGCGATCAGGGCTTCGAAGTGGTCCAGGCCGAGGCGTGCTGGAACCAGTCGCTCGTGCCGTTGATGGCGCGTATTCGCGAGCGTATGGGCGACGGTCCGGTGTACATCACGTTCGACATCGACGGGATCGATCCGGCCTTTGCGCCGGGTACGGGCACGCCTGAAATCGCCGGCTTGACGGTGCCGCAGGCGCTGGAAATCATTCGCGGCTCGCGTGGACTGAACATCGTCGGCTGCGATCTGGTCGAGGTCGCGCCGCCGTACGATCCGTTCGGCACGACCGCGCTGCTCGGCGCGAATCTGGCGTTCGAATTGCTGTGCGTGTTGCCGGGCGTCGAGTATCGGGCGTCCACGCGCTGAAGCGACTCACGCGATAAGAAAAGGCCTGCATTTGCAGGCCTTTTCGTATTTCTGGGTTCGCGTGACGCCCGCTCAAGACTCAGGCATACGCCGTCTTGCGCGTCGACACGAACACCAGATAGCACGCCGCGCCGATCACCAGCGCGGGCAGCGTCGCGCCGAGATTCGGCAGCCATTGGTTGATCGCCTGATACGCGACGATGCCAATGGCCCACGCGAGGAACGCGCTCAGATGCCAGCCGCCCGAAAAGCCGTAACGGCCGCGTACGTCGGCGAGCGCGGCGGCTTCGATGCGGCGCTTGCGCACGATGAAGTGATCCACCAGCACCACACCGAACAGCGGCGCGAACACCGAGCCGATCAGCAGCAGGAAGTTCTGATACTTCGCCATCGGCACGGCCACGGCGATCAGCGTGCACAACGCGCCGAACGCCGCCGACAACAGAGGCACGCTGCCGCGAGCCCAGACCGTGCCGGTCGACACCGCGGCCGAGTGGATATCGGCGAAGGCGTTGTCGACTTCGTCGATCAGGATCAGCAGCAAGGCGAGGCCGCCGCCGGCTTGCGCCAGCGCGCCCGTGAGCAGCGCGTCGCCGCCGCCTGCCGCGAGGCCGTAGATCGCGCCGAGCGCGTAAAACCAGATGTTGGCGATGCCGTAGCCGAGCAGCGTGCCGCGGAAGGTTTCGCCGGGGCGCCGTCCGAAGCGGGTGTAGTCGGCTATCAGCGGCAGCCACGACAGCGGCATGGCCACCACCAGATCGATCGCGCCGCCGAACGACATTTCACCCGTGCCCGGACGCTGCATCAGCGCAGCCAGATCGTGCTTGGCGAGCAGATTCCACGTGAGCCACGCCGCGCCGGCGAGCAGCAGCCAGATGCCCGACGTGCGCAGAAAGCGCCGCACGAACGACAGCGGGCCGCTGATCGCCAGCAGCGTCGCGAGCAAGCCGAAGATCAAGGTCCAGATGAGCGGCATCGAGAGGCCGAAGGCCTGTTTGGCGAGGGCGTCGGCGGAGTCGCGCATCACGATCACCTCGAACGAGCCCCAGCCGACCAGTTGCACCGCGTTCAGCACGGCGGGCACGGAAGCGCCGCGCACGCCGAGCGTCGGCCGCAGCGACGACATCGCCGCGAGCCCCGTATCCGTGCCGATGACGCCGGCCAGCGCCAGCAGCACCACGCCAATCACGCTGCCGATCACGATGGCCAGCAACGCATGCGGCAGCGACAATCCCGGCACCAGCAGCGCGCCCGCTTGCGCGACCAGGAGGCCGATGCCGAGCGAAAACCAGAGCGCGAACGCGTCGCCGGTGCGGAATGCGCGGCGCGCGTCGGGCACCGGCGTGAGCGGTGCGTAGGTGGAACCGGCGTCGCCGGCGAGTGGATCTTGTGCCATCTGTTCTTGTCCCTGTTGGTGTTGCTTGCAAACTTACCTGTGAAGTTGGGTCGGCGGTTGCGTTTGCTGTTATATCCGCGGTTGCTTATCGGGTTGCCTCATTCGCTGCCGGATTTCTGCCCGGCCCAGCCGCCCAAGTCCTGCCGGCGCGCCGCGCGGTCTTCGTCCGGGCGCCGTCACTGTCATAATGCAGGACGTTGCCCGCACTTTCGCGTGCTGGCGTGGCTCACCGGCAGTACGCCGCCTTCACACGGACCGCGTCCGGAAAAGCCGAGATTATCCCCAAAACGTCATGTTTGAAGAAACCCGTGCCAATGTTCCGCTCGCCGAACGCCTGCGGCCCCGCAATATCGACGAAGTGATCGGCCAGAAGCACCTGCTCGGCCCGAACAAGCCGCTGCGGGTCGCCTTCGAATCCGGCGAGGCCCATTCGATGATCCTCTGGGGCCCGCCCGGCGTCGGTAAAACCACGCTTGCCCGGCTCATGGCCGATGCGTTCCATGCCGAGTTCATCGCGCTGTCCGCGGTGCTCTCGGGCGTGAAGGACATCCGCGAGGCGGTCGAGACCGCGCAGATTCATCGCGCGAACGGCCATCAGACGCTCGTGTTCGTCGACGAAGTGCATCGCTTCAACAAGAGCCAGCAAGATGCGTTCTTGCCGCACGTCGAGTCGGGGCTGTTCGTGTTCGTCGGCGCGACGACCGAGAATCCGTCGTTCGAGGTGAACAGCGCATTGCTCTCGCGTGCGGCCGTCTATGTGCTGAAAAGCCTCAACGACGAAGAGCAGCGCGAGTTGCTCGAACGCGCGCAGCAGGAACTCGGCGGCCTCACGTTCACCGACGAAGCCCGCGACGCCCTGATCGGTTCCGCCGACGGCGACGGCCGCAAGCTGCTGAACAACCTCGAAATCGTCGCCCGGGCGGCCTCGCAGCAAAAGACCACCGAGATCGACGGCACCTTGCTCGGCAGCGCGCTCGCCGAAAATCTGCGCCGCTTCGATAAGGGCGGCGACGCATTCTACGACCAGATCAGCGCGCTGCATAAATCGGTGCGCGGCAGCAGCCCGGACGGTGCGCTGTACTGGTTCTGCCGCATGCTCGACGGCGGCGCGGACCCGCGTTATCTGGCGCGCCGCATCGTCCGCATGGCTTGGGAAGACATCGGCCTCGCCGATCCGCGCGCCGCGCGCATTGCGCTCGACGCCGCCGAAACCTATGAGCGCCTCGGCACGCCCGAAGGCGAGCTGGCGCTGGCGCAGGCGATCATCTATCTGGCGGTCGCGCCGAAATCGAACGCCGGGTACAACGCGTATAACGAGGCGCGCCGCTTCGTGAGCAAGGATCAGTCGCGCGGCGTGCCGGTGCATTTGCGCAATGCGCCGACCAAGCTGATGAAGGAACTCGGCTACGGTCACGAGTATCGCTACGCGCACGATGAACCCGATGCCTACGCGGCCGGCGAGACCTACCTGCCGGAGAACATGCGCGATCCGCATTGGTACGAGCCGACGCCGCGCGGGCTCGAAGGCAAGATCGGCGACAAGATGGCGCGTCTGGCGGAGCTCGACGCGCAGTGGCGCAGCGAGAACAAGCCGAAGAAGGGGTGAGGGTTTGCGGCGGCATCCGCACGCGTTCACCATCTAACGCACCGGCCGCCCGCGCCGGTGCGCTAAAATCCCACCTTCATACAACGAACACCCGCCCCATCCCATGCTCGACATACAGCTGCTGCGCAAAGACCTCGACGGCGTCGCCAAACGCCTCGCCGACCGCGGCTATACCCTCGACGTGGCGGCCTTCACCGCGCTCGAAGCGGAACGCCGCGATACCCAGACCCGTACCGAAGAGATGCAGGCGCGCCGCAACAGCCTGTCGAAGCAGATCGGCGCGATGAAAGGCAAGGGCGAGGACACGTCGGCGGTGATGGCCGAAGTGGGCGGCATCGGCGACGAAATGAAGGCGTCGGCGGCCAGGCTGGACGAGATCCAGAAGCGTCTGTCGGACCTGCTGCTCGGCGTGCCGAACCTGCCGCACGAAAGCGTGCCGATGGGCGATGACGAAACCGGCAACGTCGAAGTGCGCCGCTGGGGCACGCCGCGCCAGTTCGACTTCGAGGTGAAGGATCACGTCGATGTCGGCGCGCCGCTCGGGCTCGACTTCGAGACCGGCGCGAAGCTCTCGGGCGCGCGCTTCACCATGCTGCGCGGCCAGATTGCGCGGCTGCATCGCGCGCTCGCGCAGTTCATGATCGACACGCACACGCAGCAGCATGGCTATACGGAGATCTACACGCCGTACATCGTGAATCCGGAAATTCTGTACGGCACCGGCCAATTGCCTAAATTCGCCGATGACATGTTTCGCGTCGAGAAGGGCGGTGAAGAGAACACGGTTACGCAGTATCTGATCTCCACGTCGGAAATTTCGCTGACGAACACGGTGCGCGACAGCATCCTCGAAGCGGACGCGCTGCCGGTCAAGCTGACCGCACATTCGCCGTGCTTCCGCTCGGAAGCGGGCTCGTATGGCCGCGACACGCGCGGTTTGATCCGCCAGCATCAGTTCGACAAGGTCGAGATGGTGCAGATCGTCGCGCCGGAAGCGTCTTACGACGCGCTGGAAGAGATGGTCGGCCATGCTGAGGCGATTCTGCAGAAGCTGGAGCTGCCGTACCGCGTGATCACGCTGTGCACGGGCGATATGGGCTTCTCGGCGGCCAAGACGTACGACCTGGAAGTGTGGGTGCCGGCCCAGAATACGTATCGCGAAATTTCGAGCTGCTCGAACACGGAGTCGTTCCAGGCTCGCCGCATGCAAGCGCGTTATCGCAATGCGCAGGGCAAGCCGGAGCTGGTGCACACGCTGAACGGTTCGGGTCTGGCCGTGGGCCGTACGCTCGTGGCGGTGCTCGAGAACTTCCAGAACGCCGATGGTTCGGTCACCGTGCCGGTGGCGTTGCGTCCGTACCTCGGCGGTGTGGAGCGGCTGGAATTGCCGGCGGCCTGATTCGAGCGCGGCGGGTCGCCGTTGACGTTTCCAGGCCTCTTCGAAAAATTTTTGTCGAGGGGCTTGGAAATCGAATTCAGCTGTTTTATAATCTTTTTCTCCCAAGCAACGACCCGCTTGGATCTGACTCTGCAGTGACCCAAGCAACCTCGTTGCTGCGAGTAAGAAGACCCGGAAAGGTGGCAGAGTGGTCGAATGCGCTGGACTCGAAATCCAGTGTACCTTTAGGGGTACCGTGAGTTCGAATCTCACCCTTTCCGCCAATTCAGAAAACAGGCCCTTCGGGGCCTGTTTTCGTTTCTGCTGAGCGCGTTCGGCAATTCTCGTGGCGATCGATCAATGGATCGAGCCGCTGACCGCGCCGAGAGTACCCACAGTTACCGCATCAGCTTCGTCTCGCGGTCGCCGCGCGATCGAGCGCCACGTCAACATTCCGCGATACAACTCCACATCGATCTCCGCCATCGCTCCGAATTGCGGCGCAACGACTCACTGTCCATTGTCGTCCGCAGACCGGCCGCCAAACTGAATCGACTCCGCAATCGCGGCTAAACGCATCCATTCCCTTCCTCGCTGCGTAAATCCCCTCAAGGACGCGCAACCCCGCCACACCCGACTGACCAACCGCGCGCCCCGACCAGGAGACGCGCCCATGCCCCATTCCGCACCGACCTCACCACTACCGCGCGGCTCGCGGGTCGCGGTCATCGGCGCCGGCATTTCGGGTCTGGCCAGCGCGTATCTGCTGGCGCGCAATCATCGGGTCACGCTATTCGAATCGGCCGGCTACCTGGGCGGCCATACCAACACGGTGGACGTCACGCTCGACGGCCACACGCACCCCGTCGACACCGGCTTCCTGGTGTTCAACGACCGCACCTATCCGAACCTGCTCGCGCTGTTCGCCGAACTGGGCGTGCAATCGCACCCGAGCGACATGACCTTTTCGGTCTCGCTCGACGAAGGCCGCCTCGAATGGGCCGGCACCAGTCTGAACACGGTGTTCGCGCAGCGCCGCAACCTGTTGTCGCCGACCTTCATCGGCATGCTGCGCGACATCATGCGTTTTAACGGCAGCGCGCAACGCAACCTCGAACTGGCGATTCAAACGCGCGCGTCGATGGGCGAACTACTGACTGAAGGCGGCTACGGCGGCGCGTTCCAGCGTCAATATCTGCTGCCGATGGCCGCCGCGATCTGGTCGAGTGCCACCGCCGACATCCTCGCGTTCCCGGCCACCACCTTCTTGCGCTTCTGCCTGAACCACGCGCTGCTGCAGGTGAATCGCCGGCCGCAGTGGAAGACCGTGGTCGGCGGCGGTCGGGAGTACGTACAGCGCCTTGCAAGCACGCTCGACGACGTCCGCATCGGCACGGCAGTCCACGGTGTGCGGCGCGACGCGGACGGCGTCGACGTCTTCACGGACAACGGCACCGAGCGCTTCGACGCGCTGGTGCTCGCCACTCACGCACCGACCACACTGCGGCTGCTGGAAGACGCCGATCAGGACGAGCGCGGCGTGCTCGCGGCGGTGCGCTATCAACCGAACGTCGCGGTACTGCACACGGACACGAACCTGCTGCCGCGTCGTCAGCGCGTATGGTCGGCGTGGAATTACCTGGGCCGCCGCAGTATCGACGGCATGCATCCGGTGTGCGTCAGTTATCTCGTCAATCAGTTGCAGCCGCTGCCGTTCAGGACGCCGCTCGTCGTCACGCTCAACCCAGTGACCCAGCCTGCGCCGGGCACCGAACTGCGCCGCTTCGTCTACGATCATCCGCTGTTCGATCTGGCCGCGATCGACGCGCAGCATCGTCTGCCTTCACTGCAGGGCAAGCGCCGCACATGGTTCGCGGGCGCATGGACGGGCTATGGTTTTCACGAGGACGGTCTGAAATCGGCGCTGCGCGTTGCCGCCGATTTTGACGCATCGCCGCCATGGGCCAGGTTATGAAACCGCCGGGCGATAGCGATAGCAACACTGCCGCCACGGTTCCGGCGGCCTGGCTTCTGACCGGCAAGGTGATGCACGAGCGACTGCGGCCAAAGCATCATCGCTTCACGTATCCGGTGTTTTACGTGCGCTGCGACCTCGATCGACTGGCCTCGCTCGATAGCGGCTGGTTCGGCATCGACCGATGGCGGCCGCTCAGTCTGTATCGACGCGACCACGGTCCGCGCGACGGCCGCGAACTCGCCACCTGGATGCGCGAGCAACTATCGGCCGCGGGCGTCGAAGAAGCGAACGGCCGGATCTGGTTGCAAGCTTTCCCACGCGTGTTCGGCTACGCGTTCAATCCGGTCAGTTTCTGGTTCTGTCACGACCGCGACGGCCAATTGCGCGCGCTGCTGGCCGAAGTGCGCAACACATTCGGCGAGCGCCACAGCTATCTGCTCAGCGCAAACGGCAACGCGCCGATCGCCGCGAATACGCGGCTCATGTGCCGCAAAGTGCTGCACGTGTCGCCGTTTTGCCGCGTGGAAGGCGGCTACGCCTTCCGCGTGAGGGAAGCGTCCAACAGCGCGTCGGTCTCGATCGATTATCACGACGCCGACGGTCTGTTGATCCGCACCGCACTGGGCGGCCGCCTGACGCCGCTAACTCGCGCGAGCGCGCTCGCCGCGCTGCTGCGTCAGCCGCTGCTGACCGTTGGTGTCATCGCGAGAATCCACTGGCAGGCCTTGCGCCTTGCTCTCAAGAAAGTGCCGTTTCACGGCAAGCATCCCGCGCCGGCCCGCAGCGGCGACGCGCCCACCGACCACGCCGCAGCCGGCCAACCATCCGCCGCCGCGCGCCCCCTTTCGTCCGATTGAGGAAATTCAGCCATGGCGCTTTCAAGAACCCTGAGCGGGCACCAAACCGCCCCCGCGTCAGGCCGTCTCTTTCTCTCGTTGCTCGAACGGATCCAGGTGGGGCATCTGGTTCTGATCACGCCCGACGGTCAACAGCGCGTGTTCGGCGATCCGCATGCGGCGCCCGCGGCGCGCCTGGAGTTGCGTGACTGGCGCGCGTGCGGCGCGATTCTGCGCAAAGGCGATATCGGTTTCGCGGACGCGTGGCGCGCCTTCTGGGTCGATACGCCCGACCTGGCCGCGCTGCTGCGCGTCGCGATCCGCAACGAGCGTGCGCTGCAACGCACGGTGTATGGCGGCTGGCTCGCGCAACTCTGGTACGGGCTGCGCCATAAGCTGAGGCCGAACACGTGTTCGGGCAGCCGGCGCAATATTCACGCGCATTACGACATCGGCAACGCGTTTTACGCGCAGTGGCTCGACGCGACCTTCACGTATTCGAGCGCGGTGTTCGACGGCAATGTCCATCAATCACTCGAAGACGCGCAGCGTGCGAAGTATCAACGGATCGTCGATACGCTCGGTTTGCGCGAAGGCATGCGCATTCTGGAAATCGGCTGCGGGTGGGGCGGGTTTGCGATGCACGCGGCGCGTCTGGGCATCCACGTGCATGGCGTGACGATCTCGCCGGCACAACTCGAATTCGCGCAGCAGCGCGTGAACGAAGCAGGCCTGAGCGATCGCGTGCAACTCGAATTGCGCGACTACCGCGGCTTGACCGGTCAGTACGACAGCATCGTATCGATCGAAATGTTCGAGGCCGTCGGCGAAAAATTCTGGCCGGCGTACTTTCGCATTCTGCGCGAACGTCTGCGGCCGGGCGCTCGCGCGCTGGTGCAAACCATCACGATCGACGACTCGCACTTTGCCGCTTATCGCGCGACGAGCGACTTTATCCGCGAGTTCATCTTCCCAGGCGGCATGTTGCCGAGTCCGCAGCGTTTCACGGAAGCCGCACGGCGCTGCACGCTCGTGACGCGCACGTCGCTCGCTTTCGGCCGCGATTATGGGGAGACCTTGCGCCGCTGGCGCAGCGCGTTCGAAGCGCAACTCGACACGATCCGCGCGCAAGGCTTCGACGAGATTTTCGTGCGCACGTGGCGCCTATATCTGGCGTATTGCGAAGCCGGCTTCGACGAAGGGCGCACGGACGTGATGCAGTTCGTGCTCTCGAAGGCCGACTGACGTGCGCGCGTTCACCGCTCTCGCGCTGATGTTGTGGGCAAGCGCCGCCTGCGCCGATTGGCGCGGCGACGTGCAATCCGCGCAACTCGTCGGCGAAGGCGATTTCAGTGTGTTCGGCTTCCGGCTCTATCGCGCGCAGATGTGGAGCGAACGCGTGCCGGTCGATTACGACGAACGCTTCGCGCTGCACATCGTCTACGCGCGCGGCATCAAGCGCGAACGCCTCGCGGACACCGGTATCAGCGAGATCAAACGCCTGGCTGCCGCGCCGATTCCGGCCGATACACTGGAACGCTGGCGCGCGGACATGCTGCAGGCCTTCGTGGATGTCGGCCCCGGCGATCAGTTGAGCGCGGTGTATCTGCCGGACAAAGGCGTGCGTTTCTATGTCGGCGACCGCATGACCGGTGAGTTCGACGATCCTGCGTTCGCGCGCGCGTTCTTCGGCATCTGGCTCGATCCGTCGACGCGCGCGCCTACTTTACGCAAGCAATTGCTGGGCACGGCGGCGCGGTAGCCGAATTCGCGCGCTGCCGGCGCATTTGATAAATGTCGCCTTGCACATCATCCGCACCGTCACGCGAACGCCGCGCTTCATTGTTCGCCTGCTTGTGGATAAATGCGCTTGCATCGTCGAGCACCGGCGCAAAGCCGCGCAACGGTCCGGCAAACGCGCCCACCAGCAGCGCGTGCCCGACGCGCGGATAGTGCTTCACTTCGACATCCGCGTCGCCCAATGCACGCAATTTCGCCGCTAGCCTATCGGTGTTGCCCGGATCGACGGTGGTATCGCGCTGGCCTGCCGCGAGGAAGATCGGCGGCTCGTCGCCAGCGACAAAGTTGATCGGCTGACTCGCGGCGCGCAACGCGGGCGGGAAGATTTCCTCGAGCGTGGCGTCGTTCAACGGCAAAAAATCATATGGGCCGGCCAGGCCGATCACACCGCCGATATCGTTTTTGTTCATTTGCTGCGCGGCGAGATAGCGGCCGTCGGTGGCGAGCAGCATCACGATATGCGCGCCCGCCGAATGTCCCATCAGGAAGATTCGCGACGAGTCGCCGCCGAACTCGGCCGCGTGGTCGCGTGCCCAGCGCACGGCCGTGGCCGCATCGTCGACGAAGCCGGGGAAGGCGGTGCCGGGCCACGTCCGATAGTCGGGCAGCACGGCGACGAAGCCGTGCGACGCCAGCGCCGCGCCGACGAACAGGTAGCTGCTGCGCGAGCCGGTCTGCCAACTGCCGCCGTAGAAGAACACCACGACCGGGCGGCCGTGTGAAGCGGCTGGCGACGCGTCGGTGGTGGGCACGTAGACGTCGAGTTTCTGGCGCGGCGCGTTGCCGTAAGCCAGGCCGTTCTCGGCCCGGAAATGCTTGTGCGATACGGCAGCGTTGAGCACGCCGGCGGCGCTGCAGCCGCCCAGAGCGGCGAGCGCCAACGCGGCGGTCAAGGTAAGCAGGCGTCGAGGCATGAGAGTCGGATCCGTTCGAAGAGATGCTTTCGAACCATGTACGCGTGAATCCCGCAAGCGGATGCAGGCGGCGCTTGGCTTCGATCGGACGCATCGATAAGTCATGCTGATTTGTCGCCGGACTCCGACATGGCTATGCTCCTCAAATGGTTCGCTACCCAATGCCGCGGACATCTGCCGTTCACGCGATGCGACGACCCAAAAACGCGCACGCAAAAGCCTCCATTCTTCCGAGCAAAACGTCGCAACGAAATCCCCGGCGCGGCGATTCTGGCGCGGCTCGCCGAGGCTCGGCGGCGATCCTCTGTACAATTGGCCGATCGATTTGAACATCGACCTCCCATTCGACCCACATCGACCGAATTCATGGCCATTACCTACAAGACTCCCGACGACATCGCCAAGCTGCGCATTTCCGGCCGCCTCGCGGCCGACGTGCTGGCGATGATCGGCGAGCACGTCAAGGCCGGTGTCTCCACCGAAGAGCTGGACGCACTGTGCAACGACTACATTGTCAATACGCAAAAGTCGATTCCGGCAAATGTCGGCTATTTGGGTTTTCCGAAGACCGTGTGCACCTCGGTCAACTCGGTGGTGTGCCACGGCATTCCGAATCGCGGCGAGATCCTGAAAGACGGCGACATCATCAATATCGACGTCGCGATCATCAAGGACGGCTACTTCGGCGACACGAGCCGCATGTATTGCGTCGGCCAACCGAGCACGGTGGCGCGCCAGCTGATCGACACGACCTATGAAGCGATGCTCGCCGGCATTCGCGAAGTAAAGCCGGGCGCCACGCTCGGCGACGTGGGCCACGCGATTCAGAAGGTTGCGCAGCGCGACGGCTTCTCGATCGTGCGCGACTATTGCGGGCACGGCATCGGCAAGGTCTACCACGAAGACCCGCAAGTGCTGCACTACGGCCAGCCGGGGCAGGGCGTGCGTCTGAAGCCGGGCATGGTCTTCACGATCGAACCGATGATCAACGCCGGCCGCGCGGGCACCGCGGTGCAACGCGACGGCTGGACCGTGGTCACCAAGGACCGCTCGCTGTCTGCGCAATGGGAACATATGATCGCCGTGACCGACGACGGCTATGAACTGCTGACACCGTGGCCGGACGGCACCGGTAGCTACGAAGCGCCATGACCATGCATGGCGTGTACTGCGTCCGGTCGCATGCGCCGGAGGCAGGCGCGCGGCATGCTGCTGAGTCTGGATATGCTCCATATGTAGCCTCCCAAGGGGACTTCCTGCGGCGCGTGCCACATTCCGGTAAAGAATGATTTGACTCTCGCGCCGGTTCGGTTAAAGCTACGCCTTAGGGTTTCAAGGGGTTTTCGTCTGCATGAGTCCGTCATTGACCGTTCGCCGTATCGCCGCTGATCAGGGCGCCGTTTTCCGCGAACTCCGTACTGCGTCGCTGCGGGAGGCGCCCTATGCCTTCGGCGCCACGCTCGAGGACGCGTTGTCGGCCGACGCCGCCAGTTTCGACGCCACCGCCGCGGATCACGCGGTTTCCTTCATCATCACCACCTTCATCCTCTACACCGAGGGCCATCCAGCGGGACTGATCGAAGCGCACTTCGACGACACCGCGGCGCGCCGCGCATTCGTTTGCGAACTGTGGGTGGCGCCGGCCGTGCGTCATCTGCGGGGCGGCGAGCTGCTCGTCGATTCGGCCGCCGCGTGGCTCTCGAATGAAGGCGCCACGGAAATCTACGCGTGGGTCGCCGACGCCAACCGCAACGCCATGCGCTTTTACGAGGCGCTCGGCTTCGGTCCGACCGGCGAGCATCGGCGCGTCATGCGCGCACCGGACCAGGCCGAAAGCCTGCTGGTGCGACACGTGCCGACCACGTCCCAGGTGTTTCAGCAGTGATCTCGCGAGCGGCGCAACAGTCTGCCGCTCGATTCCCTTCCGCGTCTCTTCAGCGTCTGTCGCCGGGTCATCGGCGCGATGCGCGGCCTGAATGGCCACTGCGAGGCCGTCGCGTTGCCTGTGCAGGGCCGCGTCGTCATCGTGGCGGCCCGTTCTCCCGGCAAAAAAGCTGGCCGCGCGCGTCGACGCCTGTAAAATACGCAAAATTTTTTGCCGAACGCTATGTCGCCCAAGAAATCGCCCTTTTTCGAACTTCGCAGCGGCTCTGTCGACACGCTCCTGTTCGTGGTCAAGACAACCGACCTCGACGCCATGCGTGCCGAACTGACCCGGCGCTTCGAGGCGACCCCCGAATTTTTCGCTAACGACGTCGTCGCGATCGACGTGCGCCGTCTCGCCGAGAACGAACGCGTGCCGCTCGCCGACATCGCGCAACTGCTCGACAGCGTGCGCATGCGTCCGGTCGGCGTGGTCGCCAACGCGCAGCAGACGTGGGCTGCGGAGTCGCAGTTGCCGCTTCTGGAAGCTCGTGACCGCCGCGGCGCCGCCGCGAAATCCGCGGACGAAGACAGCGCCAACGCCGCCGCAGCGGCGCCGGTCGTCACCGCCGCCACGGCCACGCCGCCGGCCGATCTGTTCGAGCTCGCCGCCGGCACGCCGGAAAACGGCACACCGGCCACGGCCGCCGCCGTCGAACCCGCTCCCGCCGCGGAGCCGGTGCGTCTTGCCACGTCGTCGCAAACCATGGTGGTCGACAAGCCGCTGCGCTCCGGCCAACGCATTTACGCCAAGGGCGACCTGGTGGTGCTCGGGCTCGTGAGCTACGGCGCCGAAGTGATCGCGGAAGGCAACATCCATATTTACGCGCCGCTGCGCGGCCGGGCTTTGGCCGGCGTGCAGGGCAATCACGACGCGCGCATTTTCTGCACGTGTCTCGAGCCGGAACTCATCTCGATCGCAGGCATCTATCGAACGACCGAGAACCCATTGCCGGCCGACGTGCTCGGCAAGCCGGTGCAGATCTGGCTCGAAGAAGAAAAGTTGATGATCGAACCGCTGCGGCTCACGTAAGCGACGTGAAGCGCGCTGCCTCGATCGATCTGAGGCACGCTGCGTTTCACGGCAAATATGGCCGCGCATAATTGACGAATTTGACGAACACAAGGTAAGGGTAATGGCAAAAATCATTGTGGTGACTTCGGGCAAGGGTGGCGTGGGCAAGACGACCACGAGCGCGAGTTTTGCATCGGCCCTCGCTCTGCGTGGCAGCAAAACCGCCGTGATCGACTTCGACGTCGGCCTGCGTAACCTCGACCTCATCATGGGTTGTGAACGCCGCGTGGTGTATGACCTGATCAATGTGATCCAGGGCGAAGCCAATCTGAACCAGGCGCTCATCAAGGACAAGAAGTGCGAGAACCTCTTTATCCTGCCGGCCTCGCAGACGCGTGACAAAGACGCGCTGACGATGGAAGGCGTCGAGAAGGTCATCAACGATCTGATCGCGATGGACTTCGAATTCATCGTCTGCGATTCGCCGGCCGGTATCGAATCGGGCGCGCTGCTCGCCATGCATTTCGCCGACGAAGCGCTGATCGTGACCAATCCGGAAGTCTCGTCGGTGCGTGACTCGGACCGCATCCTCGGCATTCTGTCGTCGAAGACCAAACGTGCAATCGAAAGCAAAGAACCGATCAAGGAACACCTGCTGATCACTCGCTACAACCCCAAGCGCGTCAGCGAAGGCGAAATGCTGTCGCTGACCGATATCCAGGAAATTCTGCGCATCGATCTGATCGGCGTGATTCCGGAATCGGAAGCGGTGCTGCACGCATCGAACCAGGGCTTGCCGGCGGTGCATCTGGACGGCACCGATGTGGCCGAAGCCTATAAAGACGTCGTGTCGCGTTTCCTCGGCGAGCAGAAGTCGCTTCGCTTTACCGACTACCAGAAGCCCGGGCTGCTGCAGCGCCTCTTCGGCACCAAGTAAGGGGAGCGCACGTAATGTCGATTCTTTCGTTTTTGCTGGGCGAGAAGAAGAAGTCCGCGTCGGTAGCGAAGGAACGCCTGCAGTTGATCATCGCGCATGAGCGCGCCGGCGGCCATGCGCCTGCCGATTACCTGCCTGCGTTGCAACGCGAATTGGTGGCCGTGATCTCGAAGTACGTGAAGATTTCCAATGACGATATTCGCGTGAGTCTCGAACGTCAGGACGATCTCGAAGTGCTCGAGGTCAAGATCGAAATACCGCAGGCCTGATCGCTTAAAGCCTGTTTCCTCTCGCGGCCGGTTTCTTATGACGTGCTGCGCGCTTCGCTGCGTTGCGTCGAGATGACGTGACGCAGAGTGGTGCGCGAGCGCGCCGCGCTGTTGTGCCGTTTCGTTATTCCCACTTCCCTCGGTGTTCGTGCGCGCGTGCATGGGCTTGCTCGCGCGCGCCGGCCGCGCGTCGAAATAATCCGTTGCACTTCGGCGTGCGGCGTTACACGCC
The DNA here is from genome assembly GCF_050281145.1 of Paraburkholderia sp. NPDC080076. NCBI lineage: Bacteria > Pseudomonadati > Pseudomonadota > Betaproteobacteria > Burkholderiales > Burkholderiaceae > Paraburkholderia > Paraburkholderia sp. NPDC080076. The sequence goes on from NZ_JBNNWQ010000005.1 coordinate 172,807, forward strand.
CGCAGTCAGCCGCTTTGTTCCCTCGCGCATTAAACGGGTAACGCCGTCTTCGGTGTTCACCTACAGAGGGAAAACATGAACAAGACCTTTCGTTTGCTGCTTGCCAACACCGTATTGATCGCCGCCGGCGCAGCCACAGTGGCATCGGCTTCGGCCGCGGAAGTCGTCGTGATCGCGCCGTCCGCGCCGCCGCCGGTGCGCTACGAAGCCGTGCCGGCGCCGCGTGTCGGCTACGTGTGGGATCACGGTCATTGGCGCTGGGATCACGGCCGCTATGTGTGGGTCGGCGGTCACTGGCAAGCCGAACGTGTCGGCTATCACTGGGTGCCGGGCCACTGGGTCGCGCATGGTCCGAACTATCACTGGGTTCAAGGTCACTGGGCGTAACGCTACGGACTTACGCAGTGCGCGGCGCGGCGCGGTGAATACCGCGTGTGCCGCCCCTTCCATTTCGACAAGCGCAGACAAATGCAGGCGCCGCGCACGCACTCGGCGTAGCGCTCGCCCGCGCGCGTTTCAGGAAACCATGTGATGAAAAAGAATCTGCTTCTGATCGCCGTGCTGGCGGTCATGCTGGCCGGCTGCGTCGTCGTGCCGGCGCGGCCGGTGTATCTGCGCGCGCCGGCCGTCGTCGTTTACTGACGCGGTGTGCCGCGGTCGGTGTCTTCGGCTGGCGGCTCACCGTCGGCTCGCCCAGCGGCCGGACCGGGAGCGTTGACCTGCGGAGCGCTGCCGCTGGCGTGTTCGGCAGGCGGCTCGCTATCGGCTCTCTCCACAACCGGAGCGGGCGCGTCGACTTGCGGAGCGCCACCATCGGCATCTTCGGCAGACGGCTCGCCGTCAACTTGCGCCGCGGCCGGATCTGTCGGTTCGACGTCCGGCATTTCTGGCGTCGGCGCGCTCGCGGCTTGCGACAGTGGCGCCATATAGCGCGCCGCCAGCGCCTCGTACAGCGGCGGCGCGAACAGGCGCGACACGCGGCTCGAAATCAACGCGGTGGCCATCAGCGAGATCACCAACGCGTGGCCGTTGATCATCTCCATCACGATCACGAACGAGGTGATCGGCGACTGCGTGACGGCGGCCAGATAGCCGACCATGCCGAGCGCGATCAGCATCGGCAGATCCATCGAGCCGAACACCCTGTGCAGCAGATTGCCGAAGCCCGCGCCGATCGCCAGCGACGGCGCGAAGATGCCGCCCGGAATGCCCGGCAGGTAAGAGCCGACCAACGAGATCATTTTCAAGAACGGATAGAAGACGGACGACTGCACGTGCCCGTCGAGCAAGCCGCGCGCTTCCGCGTAGCCGCTGCCGAAAGTCGTGCCGCCGGAAATCAGGCCGACCACCGCGATCACCAAACCGCACAGCGCGGCGAACGCAACCGGCCGCTCGCTATGCAACTGACGCAGCGGCGCCGGAATCCAGCGCGCGGTATTCAACAGCAGCCAGTCGAACAAACCGCCCGCAAGCCCGGTGACGACGGCAGTGAGCAGCACCGCGAGCGCCAGCAGATCGGGAAAGTTCGCGCCGATCTGAATCGTGCCGAAATAGGTGTAGTTGCCATTGACGCCGAGTGCGATCACGCCGGCGATGATGATCGCGGTGATCAGCACGCCGCTCGCGCGCGCCTCGAAGCTGCGCGTCAATTCCTCGATTGCGAAGACTATGCCGGCGAGCGGTGTATTGAACGCCGCGGACAGACCCGCCGCCGCGCCGGCCAGCACCAGTTGCCGCTCGATCAGCGCATTCGAACGGGGATAGAGCCGGCGCAGATTGAACATCAGCGCGGCGCCGACCTGCACGGTCGGCCCTTCGCGGCCGATCGTCAAGCCGCCGAGAATCGCCAGAAACGACACGGCGATCTTGCCGAACAGAATTCGAAACGACAGAAGCCGCGCGCCGTATTCGCTGGGTTTCGAGTGAAGAGTGGCGATGACCTGCGGAATGCCGCTGCCTTCGGCGCCGCGGAAGAATTTGCGCGTGAGCCAGACGGCGAGCGCCGTGACCGCGGGCGTGATGATCAAGGGCGCCCACACGTGCCGTTGCTGCACGGAGTGGAACTCGCTGTAGCCCCAGTCGATCAGTCTCGCGTACAGCACCGCGACGAGCCCGACCGCAATCGCGCCGAGCCAGAAGATGCCATATTGGCGCCAGAGTCGCTTCGCGCGTCGAACGATGGCGGAAGATCGGAGCGGAATGGGCCGGGACATGAGCGAGTGTTGTCGCAAAGGGTGCAGTATAAGGCGCGCCGGGCCCGTAAACCGATATGAAAGTATTTTGAAATGGTGTAAAAGGGCTGCGTGAAAGGGGCTGGGCGTAACCGCCGCATTGATGACCGATAGACGCGCTGACTCGCTCGGCAATGATTATCCTGTTGGTCGGCTAAAATGCTTGGATGTTCGAACAACTGACAGGTCTTTAATGAAGCGAGTCCTTATCGTCAAGGTCACTTCGCTCGGCGATATCGTGCAGGCCTTGCCGGTGGTCGCCGATATCAAGCGCGCGTTTCCTGGCGTTCAGGTGGATTGGGCCGCCGACGAAGCATTCGCCGAAGTGGTGCACTGGAGCGAGAACGTGGACCGCGTGTTGTGCGCGCCGCTGCGCCGCTTCAAGAAAGCGCGCCGCTGGGCCGATTTCAAATCGATCTGGGCGTCCATCGCCGAACTGCGCGCCTATCGCTACGATTTCATCATCGACATCCAAGGCGTGTACAAGAGCGCGATCATTGCGTTTCTGGCGCGCTCGTCGCGGCGCATCGGCTACCGGGCCCCGGATCTGGGGGAGCAGGGCGCCGCGTTCGCTTATACCGGGCGATTCGGCCCGCGTCCGAAATGCAATGCGTGGCATGGCATGCGCATCAGCGCGGGCGAGGCGCTGGGCTATGAGATAGAAGGCCCGGCGGTCTTCAATCTGCGGCTGCCGGAGCCGGCCGGGCTTCCCTTCGAGTCGAACGGCGCACCGGTTGCGGCATTTTTTCACGCCACCTCGAAAGACGACAAGAAATGGCCGGTGGGCCATTGGGTAGCGATCGGCCGCGAGCTGGCGCAGCGTGGTTTTCAACTGGTGCTGCCGTGGGGCTCGGAAGGCGAGCGGCTCGAGGCGGAGCAGATCGCGTCGCAATTGCCGGGCGCGACCGTCCTGCCGAAACTGAGCGTGACGGAAATCGCGCAGATGATCGACGCGTGCTCGCTCGTGGTCGGCACCGACACCGGCTTTGTCCATCTCGCGCACGCGCTGCAGAAGCGCACCGTGATGATCTTCGTGGCGACCCCGCCGTCGCATTACGGCATCGAATCACCGTTCCGCTCCATTTCCATCGGCGACGGCCACTCAGTGCCGCCCATCAGCGCCGCGCTCGAGGCGATCGACTACGTTCACACCGAGGCGCATGACGTCGCCGTGCAGCACGGCTCCGCTGGCGTCTGAGCACGCCTTCTCGCGGCGCGGTCCTGCGCAATCGTTTGCTCGAAAAGAAAAGAGGCGTGACGCGCAGTCCACTCAAACAAATGAGCGCTGCCTCGTAACGCCTCCGAAAACGCCCGTGTCGGGGAACAGCGGGCGGAGAGGAATCGTTGCAAACGACACATCCGGGTACGCGCTGAGCGGTGACCACACACGCGCTCAGTGCTGACGCGACGGCCGCCGCCTGGCGGTCCGCCGGGTTCATCTGCCGGGTATGGGTGCGAATGTCCGCACGGTTTCGTGCGGCACTTCGGCTTCCCCACAGCCGCGGATCCAAAAAAGGCGTCGCGCATTACACGCCTGTTAAATCTGTCGCTTTTCGTTGAGCGCCTAATTGGCTACTCGCGCATTTTTCATGTCGCCAAAGGCGCCGGCGCGGTGCGCGCATTCGTAGGCACACTATCCGGCATCTTTACCTTGCCGCGCATGCGCCGCCAGCAAGGCACGCGCCGAACCGACACGTTCAAACCAGTATAGGCGGTGTTTTCCTCTGATGTGAATTCGTCGTGATCGCGCGCCGGACGCAGCGTGTTGCGCGCGTCGATCATGTAACACCTCGGTGATCTTCCCTTACAAATGGCAACGCTCGCGCAAGGCGCCGTCGTGTTCAATCGAGTCATTCGGGGTTTCGGCTCGAATGAATCTGACTCGACGGAGAACAAATATGAAACGCTTAATCTTGAGCCTGATCGCAGGCACGCTACTCGCAACGGCACTTGGCGGTTGTATCGTCGCGCCGGCACCGGGCTACTACGGCGGCGGTGGTTACTACCATCACGGCGGCTATTACTACCGTTAATGGTTCCAGCTGAAGCCGCGGCGCGTATGAGGGCGCTGCGGCGCTGACCGTCAATCAGGCCAGCAGCATTTCAAACGCGACGACCGCGGCGATGGCAGCGGCATTCGCAGCCAGCGCTTCCACGACGATGCCTTTCCACGTCGCCGGCCGAAAGCGCAATGCAAGCAACAGCGAACAGAGCAGCGCCAGCGCAATGATCATCACGACATCCGCGTTGTGAAGATGAACGTTCATCCGTGCCTCCCTGCTACCTATAGGGTTATTTGAGTCGAGTATAGGCATGTCAAAAAGACGCGCAAGGCCGGGAATTTACTCAGGAATGCTCGGCAAGCGGAGGGCGTGAAGCGGCAGGGAGGCGGGGGGAGGTGGCCGATGCCGCCGCGGCGTGAGAAGCGCGCGCCGGGCGGCATCGAGCGAAGAGTCAAGGCGCCGAGATCGGCGCCCCTCGTTACATCAGCTGTGTGTCGCGCGTTTCACGCATGCACAGCACGCCGATCATGCTCACGGCCGCGGCGATCGACACATAGGCGCCAACCCAAGGCAGCCCGCCGCGCGCGGCGAGCATCTGCGCGATATACGGCGCGACGGACGCGCCGAGAATCCCACCGAGGTTGTACGCGACACCCGCGCCGGTATAGCGCACGTTGGTCGGGAACAACTCCGGCAGCAGCGCGCCCATCGGCGCGAAGGTCACGCCCATCAGGAACAGTTCGATGACGAGGAACAGCAGTACCAGCGACGTCTGTCCGCTGCCGAGGAGCGGCGCCATCGTGAAGCCCGACAGGATCGCCGCGATGATGCCGACGATCAGCACCGGCTTGCGCCCATAGCGGTCGGCGGCCCAGGCCGACAGCGGCGTGGCGAGCGCCATGAACACCACGGCGATGCACAGCAGGCCGAGGAACGTCGGCCGCGGAATATGCAGCACGGAGACGCCGTACGACAGCGAAAACGTGGTGGCGTTGTAGAACAGCGTGTAGCAGACCACCATGGCGAGCGCGCCGAGCAAAGTCGGCAGCCAGTGTTGCGACAGCAGTGTGGCGATCGGCACCTTCACGCGTTCCTGACGGTCGATCGCTGCCTGGAACGCCGGCGTCTCGGCGATTTTCAAGCGCACGTACAAGCCGAGCGCGACCAGCACGGCGCTCACCAGGAACGGCACGCGCCAGCCCCAGCTACGGAATTGTTCGTCGCTCAAGGACAGCGCCAGCGCGAAGAACAGGCCGTTGGAAGCCAGAAAGCCGATCGACGGCCCGAGTTGCGGGAACATGCCGAACCAGCCGCGTTTGCCGGCTGGCGCGTTCTCGGTGGCGAGCAGCGCCGCGCCGCCCCATTCGCCGCCCAGACCGATGCCCTGGCCGAAGCGCAAGATGCACAACAGGATCGGCGCGGCGCTGCCGATCGAGTCGTAGCCGGGCACGAAACCGATCAGCGTGGTGGACAGCCCCATCACCAGCAGCGACGCCACCAGCGTCGATTTACGGCCGATCCGGTCGCCGAAGTGGCCGAACAGGAACGAGCCGATCGGCCGCGCCACGAAGGCGATGCCGAACGTGACGAAGGCCGACAAGGCCTGCGCCGTCGCCGAGCCATGCGGGAAAAACACCGGTCCGATGACGAGCGCCGCGGCGGTCGCATAGACGTAGAAATCGTAGAACTCGATCGCGGTGCCGATAAAGCTCGCGAAGATGATCCGCGAACTCTTGTTCTGCCCGGCCGCATTGGGCTGGGTCGCGGAAATCGGCGAAGTGGACATGCAGGGTCTCCATGTGTCGTGATGCCGTTGGGCGCCCGGTTCGTGAGCCGGTGGTGCGCGTGTGTGGGCGGCATCTTTGTTCAGGTTCATGCGCCTCGCGTCGGTCGCGGGCCGGTGGGCGGCCACGCACGGCGCGAGCGACTGTGCGACAGCTTACAACGGCAACTGGCGAACGCGCTCCTGCCAGGCGAAAAACCAGGCGGGACGCGTGACGTGTGCGGCGAGCAAGGTAAAGCGGCCGGTGCGGCGCGAGGCCTTGATGATTTGCGATCAGGGCAGCGGCGCACGCATCGTGCCTCAAGCAGGCGGCGCTCGCGGATGGCGCGGCGGCGCTGCAATCGGGCTCTTGCCGCGCCCGCGGGTGAGCGGGCGGCGTGAGCCATGCCGGAAGGATCCGGCGCAGGGAATCGGAAAATTATAACGAGCGCGGCCGCGCCGCAGCAAGGCGGCGCCGGGCTCGCCGCGTGCGTTGCACGAAACGAACCGCGTTCAGTCGATGGTTTGCGCTTGCGGCGAGGCGAACTCGCGAAGCTGGAATTTGCCGTTGTCGTTGAAAAGCCAGTCTTCGAACAGTTCGAGCTGGCCACGGCCGTTCAGCAACTTGCCGGGCGGCTGCGGCAGCGGTGCGGCGCGCCGCAAGGTAGCGAGCGCGGTGCTCTCGGCTTCGTCGTCGCCGTTGGTGCGATACACGGATGACTCCACGACGTGGCCGTTGCGATCGACCGTGAACGACACCACCACCAGCGAGCGCAGCATCGCTTGCGGCGTGCCGCGCAGCACATAAGACGGATTGCGTTCGATGATGCGCCTCGCCACGGCATCGCGGTATTGATCGAGTGTGGCGCTGTTGATGGCGGCCGCGGGCGTCGGTACGGTCGCGCTTGGCGGTGGCGTGATGGTGCAGCCAGCCATGGCGATGCCCAACGCAGCAACGAGCAGCGTGCCGCGCACACGGCGTCCGGTCAGGCAGCGAAGGTGACGCGTGCGAGTGAGCATTGTCGGAGAAAAACTCGGGCAGGATGTAATTTGATGGTAGTCAAAAACCGCCAGGAATCAATTGGCGTTCGCCCGCAATATGTGGCCCAACCATCTGTAATAGGCTGAAATATGAGCGAATTGGTGCGCGGCGAAAACGCGCCTACACTCTGATGGCCTCTTTCGAGAGGCATCGGTGGAAGTCTTTCATTTAGCCCGCTTCGCGCGGGCTTTTTCTTTTTCGCGGCGCGGTTCACGCGGGCCCGTGCGGCGCAAAAAACAAAAGGCGAACCCGACTACGAGTTCGCCTTTCTATCCACAAGCTACGAGCAAGAGACAAGCAAGCGATGAGCGCGTGATCTCGCCTCAGCGCTCGCCGCTCACAGCGCGACCTGTTACTTCAACGCTTCGCGTGCCGCCTTAACCGCTGCAAGCACTTGCTCCGGCGCCGTGCCGCCCGGATGATTACGGCTCGCCACCGACCCTTCCAGCGTCAGATACGAGAACACATCTTCGCCGATCAGATGCGCGACATTCGGCAATTCCTTGCGCATTTCGTCGAGCGTCAGATCCGCCAGATCGCAGCCGCGATCCGCGCACACGCGCACGGCCAGCGCCACCGCTTCGTGCGCATCGCGGAACGGCAGGCCGCGCTTGACCAGGTAGTCGGCCAGATCGGTAGCCGTGGAGAAGCCTTGCAGCGCGGCGTCGCGCATGGCTTGCGGCTTCACCGAAATACCGGCGACCATTTCAGCGAAAATGCGCAGCGTATCCGCAACCGTATCCACGGTGTCGAACAGCGGCTCCTTGTCTTCCTGATTGTCCTTGTTGTACGCGAGCGGCTGACCCTTCATCAGCGTCAGCAGCGCGATCAGATGGCCGTTCACACGGCCGGTCTTGCCGCGCGCGAGTTCGGGCACGTCCGGGTTCTTCTTCTGCGGCATGATCGACGAACCGGTGCAGAAGCGGTCGGCCAGATCGATGAAGCCGACGCGCGGGCTCATCCACAGCACGAGCTCTTCGGAGAAGCGCGAGATGTGCGTCATCACGAGTGCCGACGCCGCCGTGAATTCGATCGCGAAGTCACGGTCGGACACCGCGTCGAGCGAGTTCGCGCAGATGCCGTCGAAGCCCAGCGTCTTCGCCACCGCGTGACGGTCGATCGGATAGCTGGTGCCGGCGAGCGCGGCCGCGCCGAGCGGCAGACGGTTCACACGCTTGCGGCAATCGATCATGCGCTCGGCGTCGCGCGAAAACATTTCGACGTAAGCGAGCAGGTGATGGCCGAACGTGACCGGCTGCGCCACTTGCAGGTGCGTGAAGCCCGGCATGATGGTCGAGGCGTTTTTCTCCGCCATGTCGAGCAGGGCCGTGCGCAATTCGGTCAGCAAGCCGCCGATCCGGTCGATCTCGCCGCGCAGCCACAAACGGATATCCGTCGCCACCTGGTCGTTACGCGAGCGGCCGGTGTGCAGGCGCTTGCCGGCGTCACCGATCAGCGCGGTCAGGCGCGCTTCGATATTCAGGTGCACGTCTTCCAGATCGAGTTGCCACTCAAACTCGCCTCGCTCGATTTCACCCTTGATCTGCGCCATGCCGCGTTGGATCGCGGCGAGGTCGTCGGCGGCGATGATCTTCTGCGCGGCCAGCATCGAGGCGTGCGCGAGCGACCCTTCGATGTCGACGAGCGCCAGACGCTTGTCGAAGAAAACCGACGACGTGTAGCGTTTGACGAGCTCCGACATCGGCTCCGAGAAGCGAGCCGACCAGGCTTCGCCTTTTTTGTGCAGTTGGGACGTCATGGTGTTGAGCAGTTAAGCGGCAGTTGAGCGAGCGGTGAGGAAGCTGACGACGCGAATGCACGTGCCGTGCAAAGGTGCCGCCGAAGCGAGGAAAGACAGGGATTTTAACACTGGGCGCGGGCCGGAAAGACTCGGCAGGCTTTCAAGTCTCGTACGCGACACAGCCGAAGTTCGCACGGGCAACTTGCGCGAACCCGGGCGGCGCCTCGCCGGCACGGCCCAGGTTGGGCGATGCGGATGGCGGCTGGGGCGCACGTCGAGTGCGTGTGACGCCAAGGCCGTCGCCCCGCCGACGCCTACTCGCGCACCAGCACCACCAGCTTCAGATCCTCGCGATGCGCGGGTTTGAACGTGATCTGGTCGTACACGATGCGGCCTTCGCGCGGATGGTTGAACTCGCGCCGTCCGCCTTCGCGGCCGCCGACGTCCTGCGAGGCCCAGAAGCGCGCGAACGCGTCGCTCGCGGCGGTGAGCGAGTCGATCAGCGCGCGGGTGGGCGCGTCGTTCAGATGGCGGATCGAGTCGGCGCGGAATTCGGCGGCGAGCCGCCGCGCGCGGGTTTCCCAATCGACGATCAGCTCGCGCGCGGCCGGTTCCGTGAAGGTGTAGCGCAGCAGATTGCGGTCGTGCGCGCCGTCCAGCCAGCCGACGAACAGGTCCGTGGCGCGCTCGTTCCAGGCGAGCGCATTCCATTGACGGTCGAGCACGTAGGCCGGCGCGCTCACGAGTTGCACGGTTTCCAGCAGGGTGGCGGGCGCGTCGGCGGCGGCCGGATCGGGTTCCGCCGGGTCGCGCTGGGCGGCCAGTTCGAACAGATAAGCCCGTTCGGCGCGCGACAGTTGCAACGCAACCGCGATGCGCGCGAGGGCGTCGGCGGAAGCGGAGACCGGACGTCCCTGTTCGATCCACGTGTACCAGGTCGGGCTCACGCCGCACAGTTGCGCGACTTCTTCACGCCGCAAACCTGGCGTGCGGCGGCGCGGCCCCGGCGGCAGGCCGACCGCTTGCGGCGAGAGCCGCTCGCGGTGAGCGCGGATGAAGTCGCCGAGCGCGCGGGCCGGGGTGGCGTCGAGCGGCGGCGGGTTGTCGGCGGAAGACGGCATGGTCATTCTGTTCGGCGGCAGGTGGCGGAAGTGGAGGGAGGTAATGGAGATACCAGAATAATTGCTTAACTTGTACTGGTACATCGCGGGATCTATTGTAGCGTTTGGAACGGCACAACGCCTTCCAGCGCTACCCCGAATACATAACCGGAGCCTCCCATGAAGCATCACGATCAGGTCGCCGACGCCTTCGGCTCGACCGCCGCCGCCTATTTGACGAGCCCGACCCATGCCACCGGCGCCGATCTGCGGACGCTGGCCGAATCGATCGCGGCGACGCCGGATGCGACGGTGCTCGACATGGGTTGTGGTGCGGGCCACGCGAGTTTCGCGGTCGCGCGGCACGCGAAAGCGGTGGTCGCCTACGACATCGCGCCGCAAATGCTGGCGACGGTGGAAGGCGCAGCGAAGGAGCGCGGTCTCGCCAACATTCGCACGCAACAGGGCGCGGCCGAAGTGCTGCCGTTCGACGATCATTCGTTCGACTGGGTGATCAGCCGGATGAGCGCGCATCACTGGCACGACGTGCCGCTCGCGCTCGCCGAAGTACGGCGTGTGCTGAAGCCGGGCGGCAAGGTGTTGTTCATCGATATCGCCGGCAGCGATCATCCATTGCTCGACACGCACATTCAGGCCATCGAGTTATTGCGCGACGCCTCGCATATTCGCGATTACCGTGCCGACGAGTGGCTCGCGTTATTTGCCACGGCCGGGTTCAAGGCATCGATTCGCGCGCGTTGGCGCATCAACATCGAGTTCAGTTCGTGGGTGGCGCGCATGCGCACGCCGGAACCGCGCGTGGTGGCGATTCGTTCGATGTGGGCGAATTCGCCGGATGAAGTCCGTCAATACTTCGACGTGCAGGAAGACGGCTCATTCAAGCTCGACGCCTTGATGATCGAAGCGCAATGAAAAAAGCCGTGCGCGACGAACTACGTCGCGCACGGCTTGAGTGCTCAAATGCGTGTGATGAATTGCGTTCGCGCTTAGCCCGTATTGCGCAAGCCGGCCGCAATCCCGTTGATGCTCAAATGAATCCCGCGCCGCACGCGCGCGTTGGTGTCGCCGCCGCGGTGACGCTTGAGCAACTCCACCTGCAAGTGATTGAGTGGATCGAGATACGGGAAGCGATTTTTGATCGAACGCGCGAGCAGCGGGTTCTCCGCGAGCCGCTCACTCTTGCCCGTAATCTCCGACAACACCTTCGACGTGCGCTCCCATTCCGCGACGATCCGCTCGAACACGTGCTTGCGCAGTTTCTTGTCGGATACGAGCGCGGCGTAGCGCGAAGCGACCGCGAGGTCGGTCTTCGCCAGCACCATGTCCATGTTCGACAGCAGGTTCGAGAAGAACGGCCACGTCTTGTGCATTTTCTTCAGCAGCGCGAGACGGCGCGTGCGTTCGGCGTCGCTCGGCGCGCTGTCCAGATGCGCGGCCACCGCGCTGCCGAACCCGTACCAGCCGGTCAGCAGCAAACGGCATTGGCCCCATGAGAAGCCCCACGGAATTGCGCGCAGATCTTCGATCTTGCGCTGCTTCGGGTCCTGCAGTTTGCGCGAGGCCGGCCGGCTGCCGATGTTCAACTCCGCGATCTCCGCGATCGGCGTCGATTCGAAGAAATACTCCTTGAAGCCCGGCGTTTCGTAGACCAGCGCGCGGTAGGACGCCATTGCGGCGTCGGACAACTGCTGCATCGTTTCTTCGAACGCGGGCAGTTGCGCCGGCGCAATGCCGTGCGGCAGCAACGACGCTTCGAGCGTCGCGGCGACCACCGTCTCCAGATTGCGCCGGCCGATCTCCGGATTGCCGAACTTGCTCGCGATCACTTCGCCCTGCTCGGTCAAACGGATCTGGCCGTCGACGGTGCCCGGCGGCTGCGACAGAATCGCCTGATAGGTCGGACCGCCGCCACGGCCCACGGTGCCTCCGCGTCCATGGAACAGCCGCAGCGTCACGCCGCGTTCGTTGAAGAGCGACACCAGCGCGAGTTCGGCGCGGTACAGCTCCCAGTTCGACGTGAGGAAGCCGCCGTCCTTGTTGCTGTCCGAATAGCCGAGCATCACTTCCTGCTCGTTGCCCTGATGTTCGATCAGCGCGTCGACGCCCGGCAGCGCGATCAGATCGCGCATGATGTGCGGTGCGTTGCGCAAGTCGGGGATCGTCTCGAACAGCGGGATCACCATCAGGCCCGCCTGCGCCGGATCGTTCGCATCGCCCAGACGTCCGTGCAGCAGGCCGGTTTCCTTTTGCAGCAACATCACTTCGACCAGATCGCTCACGGTCTCGGTGTGCGAGATGATGTAGTTGCGCACCGCACGCGCGCCGAATTTTTCGCGCGTGATACGCGCTTCTTCGAGCACGCCGAGTTCGCTCTTCACGAGATCGGAGTACTCCGCGTACGGCAGGCGCAACGAACGCGGCTGCGCCAGTTCGGCGAGCAGCACCTTGAGTTTTTCTTCTTCTGTGAGCGCCGCGTAGTCGTCTACGACGCCCGCGCGCTTGAGCAGTTCGGCGATCACCGCTTCGTGAATGTCGGAACTCTGGCGCAAGTCGATGCTCGCCAGATGGAAGCCGAACACTTCGGCGGCGCGCGCGAGCGGCGACAGACGCGGTGCGGCGAGCGGCGCGCCGTGATGCTCGGCGAGCGAATCGATCAGCACGTGCAGGTCGCGCTCGAATTCGGACGAATCGCCGTACGGCTTGGCGCGTATCGGCGCCGCGCCGCGGCCCGCGCTGCGCACCGGCACGCTGCCTTCACCGAGGCGCACGCGCGCACTTGCCGCGAGCCGCGTGTACATGCCGATCAATGCGCGGCGATACGGCTCGTCGGTGCGATGCGGCGACTGGTCGGGCGAGGCGGCGGCGAGCTCCTTCAGGGCGTCGCTGGCGCCGGCCAGCAGGTTCGACACCGACAACTCGGCGCCGAGCTTGTGCACCTGCTCCATGTAATGCTCGAAGATCACCGCGGCCTGGCGGGTGATCGCGTTTTCGAGCGTCTCGGCCGTAACGTTCGGATTGCCGTCGCGGTCGCCGCCGATCCAACTGCCCATCTGGAAGAACGGCGGCAGGCGCGCGTCGATGCCGTGTTCGGTGAGCGCTTCTTCGATATCGGCGTAGAGCGCCGGGATTTCTTCGAGGAAGGTGGCGCGGTAGTACGACAGCGCGTTCTCGATTTCATCGGCCACGGAAAGGCGCGAATCACGCAGCATGCGCGTTTGCCACAGCGACGTGACGCGCGCGCGCAGCATCGCTTCGTTGTGCGCGCGTTCGCGGTCGGTCAACTGCTGGTCGCGTTCGGCGAGCAGACGCGCGACGTCGTGCTGCGCGTCGAGAATGCTCTTGCGCTGCACCTCGGTCGGGTGCGCGGTCAGCACCGGCACGATCAACGCGTTGTTGAAGAACTGCTGCAGCACCGGCGTGGCGGCCGCGTTGGCTTCGACGAGCCGCTCGAGCGCGTGGGCGATCGTGCCCGGTTGCGAGGTCGAGCCGGCCAGCGCGTGAATCCGGTGGCGGCGATTGCGGTGGCGGTCTTCAGCAATGTTCGCGAGATGCGAAAAGTAGCTGAACGCGCGCACCACGCTGACCGTTTGCTCCGGGCTCAGCGAGCGCAGTTTCTTGTCGAGCGTTTGCGCGGCGGCGCTGTCGTCTTCGCGGCGAAAGCGCACGGCGGTCTGACGGATCGTTTCGACGACGTCGAACACCGCGTCGCCTTCCTGCTCGCGCAGCACGTCGCCGAGCAGGCGTCCGAGATAGCGGATGTCCTGGAACAGCGGATGGTCCTTGTCCTCGCGCGTGCGGCCGTTGTTCTTCGGCGCGGACGCGGAAGAAGGCGCGGCGCTGGACGATTCATCTGGCACAGCCTGCAGCGCGGGCGCTTGCGGGGCGTCGGCGACGACCTTGATCTTCGTGGCGCCGCCCTTGGCGGCCTTTTGCGCCTTGGCGGCGGATGCGGCTTGTGTCGTCTTATCCGTTTTGACTGCCTTCACGGTCTTGTCCGTCTTGACGGGCGTGGAGGTTTTGGCGGCCTTGCCGGCTTTGGCAGCGTGAGCAGCCTGAGCGGGTTTGCCGGCGCGTTTGGCCGATGTCGGCCCAGCAGCGGCGGCGGCGGCAGAGGCGGCGGGCTTGGCGGCGTCGGCCGCGCGAGCGTTGGGCGATGCAGTGTTGCGGCGGGCAGGGCGCGCCGATCCGGAAGACGTCACGATGGGTTTCCTCAGGGAAGCCAGGGTCTGTTGAGTGATGAACTGCTACTGCGGAACTGCACTATGAACTGCAACGTGAACTGCAAAGGGAACCGCGCGAAACGGTATGCGCCGATGGCGATACGCCTGAGAGGAGACTGTGCGCCTGAACGGTGCCGCGCATCCGCACGACACTTGTTCGAGGCACCTGCGACACCTGAGCCACGTCAGGCCGCATTGCATCATCCCGCATGCGGCGGCCCGGTGCGCGAACGACCGTGCGTGAACAGGCTGGGATGGGGCAGGCGCGCGCAGCGCGAAGCCCGTCTCCTCCATCGATACCGCTTCAGCACGGCGCTCCGCCGCGTCTTGAGACACAAGGGCGCGTGCTAACATTGTTTGTTATTACATCCCGTCATTCGATCAGCAAGCTAATGAACACCGAGACGTTTTCCACGCCACCCCACACGCTTGTGATTGCGTCGCGAGAAAGCCGCCTGGCCATGTGGCAAGCGGAGCATGTGCAATGTGCGCTGCACAAATTATATCCATCTTGTGACGTAAAAATCCTCGGAATGACAACACGTGGAGATCAAATTCTCGATCGCACTTTGTCGAAGGTTGGTGGTAAGGGCCTCTTCGTGAAGGAACTTGAAGCCGCGCTCGCCGACGGCCGCGCCGACCTCGCCGTGCACTCGCTCAAAGACGTGCCGATGGAATTGCCCGAAGGCTTTGCGCTGTCCACCATCATGGAGCGCGAAGATCCGCGCGACGCGCTGGTCTCCAACGACTACGATTCGCTCGCCGCACTGCCGGCCGGCGCCGTGGTCGGCACCTCCAGCCTGCGCCGCGAGGCCATGCTGCGCATGCGTTATCCGCACCTCGAAGTGCGGCCGTTGCGCGGCAACCTTGATACGCGTCTGTCGAAACTCGATCGCGGCGATTACGCGGCGATCATTCTGGCCGCAGCCGGTCTGAAGCGTCTGGGTCTGGGCGAGCGCATCCGCGCGCTGCTCGATCCCGAAGACAGCCTGCCCGCGGCGGGCCAGGGCGCGCTCGGCATCGAGATTCGCGCCGACCGCGCAGACCTCGCTGCATGGCTCGCACCGTTGCATCACGACCACACGGCAGCCGCCGTCGAAGCGGAGCGCATGGTTTCGCGCGCGCTCGGCGGCAGCTGCGAAGTGCCGCTCGCCGCGTACGCCATGTGGCGCGACGGCGCGCTGCATCTGCGCGGCATCGTCGCCACGCCCGACGGGCAGCGTGTGCTGAGCGCACAGGCGTCGGCGCCCGCGCCCAGCGTCGAACGCGCCGTCGCGCTCGGCCAGGAAGTGGCGAGCGCGCTCGAACAGCAAGGCGCGATGGACATCGTTCGCGCGCTCAGCACCGCCAGCGGTCCCGCCGCTGCGAAGCAGGGCACGGCGCAAGACGGCGCGCCGGACAGCGCGGCGACCGGCGAGTGATGGCGGCCGATATCCCCGGCAACACATCCCCATCCGTCGACAAGGCGGCGTTCACGGTCGTGATTACGCGACCGGCCGGTCAGTCGAACGAACTGATCGCGCGACTCGCCGCGGCCGGCATCGCCACGCTCGACTTTCCGCTGATCGACATCGCGCCCGTCACCGACGAGGCGCCGTTGCGCGCCGCGTTGGCCTCGCTCGAACGCTATGCGCTCGTCGTGTTCGTGTCGCCGAATGCCGTCGATCACGCGTTTGCCCGCAGCGATGCGATCTGGCCGCATGCGCTGCCGATCGGCGTCGTCGGGCCGGGCAGCGTGCAGGCGCTGGCGCGCCACGGCGTGGCCGCGCCTGCCTACAACGTGATCAGTCCGCCGTCCGGCGCGGATGAAGACACCGCTCGCTTCGATTCCGAAGGTCTCTTTGCGGCGATCGACAGCGCGCTCGACGCGACCAGCCTCGAAGGCAAGCGTGTGCTGATCGTACGCGGTGACGGCGGCCGCGAGTGGCTCGCCGACCGGCTGCGCGAAGCCGGTGCCGAAGTCGACACCGTCGCGGCGTACCGCCGCCTCGTGCCGGAGCCGTCGATCGGCGGCTGGGCGCGCGTGCACGAGTTGCTCGCGGGCGTGCCGCACGTCTGGCTACTCACCAGTTCCGAAGGCGTGCGCAATCTGCACGAGCTGGCGCAAGACCACCTCACCGCCGACGAAATCGCGCAGCTCAAACGCGCCGCGCTCGTCACGCCGCATCCCCGTATCGCGCAGACCGCGCGGGCATTGGGTTTTGATAGCATTACGGTGTCCGGCGCGGGCGATGAGCGCATTGCCCGCGCGCTGATTGCCGCCGTCCCGACCGTAGTCCAACCGGTACCGTCCAACCCGGCTCATTCACCGGCTAAATCACGCATGACTGAAACGAACGCATCCACGAACGCTTCACCCCAGCCGGCCGCGACCACTGCGTTGCCGCCGAATCAACCCTTCACGCCCTACGAAGCGCAAAAGCGCCATAGCGCGAGCGGACCGCTGCTGTGGTTTGTCGTCGTGATCATTGCTTGTGCCGCGGGCGTGGGCGGCTATGCGCTCAATCGCAAGGTGGAGCGCACCGAGCAGCAGATCGTGCAGCGCCAGCAAGCCAACGACACGCAGACCAACGAGCTGCGCATCAAGACGGAACAGGCGCTCGCCACCGTGCATCAGTCGGACTCGCAGGTCGCGCAACTCGAAGGCAAGCTCGCCGATGCGCAAGCCGGGCAGCAGGCGCTGCAGCAGCAATACGCGGATCTTGCGCGCAATCGCGACGACTGGACCCTTGCCGAAGTCGGCCAGATGCTCTCCGCCGCCAGCCAGCAGTTGCAGCTCACCGGCAACACGCAGCTCGCGCTGTTCGCGCTGCAAAGCGCCGACACGCGTCTCGCCGCCTCGGACAGCCCGCAGGCGGTCACCGTGCGCAAGGCGATCGCGCAAGACATCGACAAGCTGAAGGCCGCGCCTTCCACCGATCTCACGGGCATGGCCATCAAGCTCGACAACGCGATCGACCAGGTCGACAGCCTGCCGCTCTCGGGCGAAGCACCGATCGCCCATGCCACGCCGCAAGCCGCGACGTGGGCCGACACGGCCAAGGTGGCCGCGGCCACCGGCGAGCCGCGCTGGAAGGTGTGGTGGCGTGAAGTGACCACCGGCATCGGCCAGCAGTTGACGAGCCTCGTGCAGGTGCGCCGCATCGACAATGCCGACGCGATGCTGGTCACGCCCGACGAGGGCTACTTCGTGCGCGAGAATCTCAAGCTGCGATTGCTGTCGGCGCGTCTCGCCTTGCTCTCGCGCAACGAGACCACGCTGAAGTCCGACCTGCAGGCGGCGGAGAATGCGCTCACGCGTTACTTCGACAATTCGTCGAAGAAGACGCAAACCGTGACCGATCTCGTCAAGCAGGTGGAGGCGGGCTCGGCCGCGGTTGAACTGCCGAATCTGAACACGAGCCTGCAGGCCGTCAATCAATACCGGAGCCGAGGTTAATCATGGCGATCCGGGGACTTCTATGGCTTGCGTTGCTGTTCGCCATCGCGGTGGTGCTGGCGGTGGTCGGACGCTTCGACATGGGGCAGGTGCTGCTGATCTATCCGCCGTACCGCGTCGACATGTCGTTGAATCTGTTCGTGGTCGGGCTGGTGGTGTTGTTCATTCTGATGTATGCGCTGCTGCGCATCTTCCGCAATATCTGGCGCATGCCGCAACGTGTGGCCGCTTATCGCGCGCGCTCGCGTGTCGCGAAAGCGCATGCCGCGCTGCGTGACGCGATCGGCAATCTGTACGCTGGGCGTTTTTCGCGTGCTGAGAAAGCAGCCAAAGACGCGCTCGCGAATGGTGATAACAAGGGCGCGGCGGGTTTGATCGCGGCTACGGCGGCGCATCGCATGCATGAATATGCGCGGCGCGACGAATGGCTTTCGCAGATCAACGAGGCCGACTGGCAGGACGCACGGCTGATGGCCACCGCCGACATGCGCGCCGATGGCCGTGACGCTGACGGCGCGCTGACGGCGCTGACCGAAATGCAGTCACAGGGCGCGCGGCGCATTCACGCGCAGCAGATCATGTTGCGCGCGCAACAGCAATTGAAGAACTGGAGTGAAGTGCTCAAGCTCGTCAAGATGCTGGAAAAACGCGAAGCGATTCATCCGGCTGTGGCGGTGCGCTTGCGCCAACTCGCGGCGGAAAACCTGCTGCGTGACCGGCGTCACAATGCCGATGCGTTGCTGGAGTTGTGGAATTCGCTGTCGCCCACCGAGCGTCATTCGCCGCGTCTCGCGGATCTCGCGGCCGAACTGCTGGTGGCGCTGAACCGTCCGCAGGAAGCGCGCAAGATCGTCGAGGAAGCGCTGGCGCAAAACTGGGACGCGCGCTTGCTGCGCCGCTATCCGGATACGGCTGGCGGCGACGCGTTGCCGCTGATTCAGAAGGCCGAAGCGTGGCAGAAGGATCGTCCGGAAGATGCGGACTTGATGTTCGCGCTGGGGCGCTTGTGTCTGCATCAGCAGTTGTGGGGCAAGGCGCAGTCGTTCCTTGAGCGCGCGCTGAAGCTCGCGGATAACGAGACGTTGAAGATTCGCTCGCATCGCGCGTTGGCGCGGTTGCATGAGCAGCTTGGTGATGCGGAGAAGGCGAGCCAGCATTATCGCGAGAGTGCGTTGGCGATGAATATTGTTTGAGGGTTTTTGAGCGGCGTGTTTGTTCTTGGTGCGTTGCTTTCAGAGCTTGAAGTTACTGGTTGATGAGATGATGGCCGCAGCGGATGCTGCGGCCATTTTTTATTCATGCTTCACGCTGTGCCTGTTCTGTGGTGCTCGATTTGATCGCTTAGTGCGGTGCAGTGGACGGTTGTTGCACGGCGGTGGAGGACAACTTGATCATCGCGCTTTTCGTGGATGGCTTTTTGCGGGGCGAAGCGTTTGCTTCTTCGTTGGGCGCTTTTGCTCTTTGCGATGCTTCAGCCAGCAAGTTCGTCGCATGCTGCGCGGTGATGCGGCTGCGCGGGACGCCCTTTGCGTCGAGTGCAATCACCTGGAATAACTCGCGGTCGGATTCGAGTTCCTGCTGGTATTGCTCGGCCGTGTCTACCAGCAATTCGAGTAGCGTTCGGTGACGCTTTCTTTCGTCGTGGGTAATCGCAGGATTTCTAACTATTGAGGACGCGAGTGTGATCAAGGTTTCCAGTTGATTTGCCTGCCGGTCGCATAAATCGAATGCGGAAAGGGCAAGTTTTTCGTACTGGAGTGCGTCGACTGGTGGGCGCGAAGTCGGTTGATTTTTGACGGGCTTGGTCATGGTGCGATCTCCTTGTTGCTTCTTTGGATCGCCCGGACACGCATCTTTGGGGGGAGGGGTGAGCGGGCACGTGGCGGGGTTAGCAGACCGGCGTTACGTCAAACCGGCGAGCCTTGCGGCTCCCCCACCACAGCCCGCCCATAGGAATATAGACGTGCAGAGGTAGACGCATTCCCACCTGGGTGGGAATGCGGACGTAACGGTCAGGCTGCTAAACCTGGTCAACGGGTGTCTCCCGAAGACTTGATAATTATAAGGGAGTGGGGCTGTCTCGGATTTGGTGTTTGGGGGGGGAATGTTGGGATTGGCTGAACGGATAAGGGGAATAGGCGGGAGGGTGATCGGTCGGAGGTTCGCCTGTACCCGCGCAATTTCGTAGATAGTTGACTGGCCTTCGTGACTTGTGGCGTTCCATCCAATGCCGGTCTTGTGAGCCCCGGGATTGGAAAACGCGGAGGACTGAAGTCGACTCAAGCCAGTCATACGAGCGGCACGACTGCAGCGACTGTTACCGCCTCGATAGCGGCCCTTTTTGTATTCGTGTGCGGCGTTATAGCATTCCGTTCGCGCGGGAGATAAACACCACCGCCCGCACGATCCAATACAGGATCGCGAATCCGCCAATTAGCAGGGAAATGCCCAGCAGCATTTGTACAGGCTTGGAGAACTGTCGCACGAGCTGAAAGCGGACGTTCTTGGCGGCGCCATCCTTTGAACGGACGCCCACCAGCACTGGCGGCGTGGTGTGGCTTAAAACCTGAATCTGTAACCATTCTTTCGGCCCTAGGGAGCCGACGTTGACCGTGTGGGTTCCGTCCGCCGCTATCGTCTCTGTGTAGTCGCGACGCGGATGAAGCTGAAAATGATCTACCTTGGTCTGGTGCATTATCTGTACGTCCTCGGCAGCCTTGCGCCCAAGGTTTTGTACCGTCAGGGTTGACGTTTGGACCTTCAGTGGTGTTGGCGCAGGCGGTGTCATGGGAACGGCAAATATGAAGTCGTGCGGTATCCACCAGCCCAGTTTCGCTCCCGGTTCCAGCCAGCGCTGAATAGCCCAAAACAGAAGGCCGATAGCGCCCGTAATAATCGCGGCGATTAGCCTGTCTGAAAGCGTTTCGATTCTTGGCATGATTCCCTCGATGTCGCTTGTTGTTCTCTGCCGGCAGTTTTGTTTTCAGCCTGGCGAAATTATCGACGCATGAGGATCGGTAGGCAATCGTCTTGCGAATTGCCTTGTGTAAGGAAATAACGTTCAAGGACCGCTTTCTGGGGTAACCGGCCAGTTTTCCGACGTCCGCTTTCGGCCGCCGTATGGCAGACATTGGCCGAACCCGGTCTGCCGCTGGGTTGAAGCTTATCTGCCTTGGACGGGCTTCGTCCGGCAGAAGTCGACCCGGAGCGGGCGTTCACCCTCGCCTAGAGCGGACATTCGCACGTGAAGTTTTCGATTCGCAAAAGCCTATGGTCGCCCCACAATCACGAGAGGAGACTCTCCGTCGAGCGTACAGCGGTGGGCGTTAGCGAGATCGCTGCGCGCATATTGTTGCGAAGCCGAGACTCGCCGTCGCCCGTCGCGGACCTTGTGACAACTGGCTTCTGGTTCATTTTGAATCAGCGCGGATACCCGATTCTTCTTATAATGCTGAGCCAAAGGCGTTCTGCTGTGAATAAATGACGAGAAAAGCTCGATTCGGGTTCGGGGATGAATATGGACTGGTACGAAGTACGGCAGTTTGGTGAGCGGATAGAAGAGATTGAGACGTTTTTGATCGAAATCGCTGCGAACGAAGAGCAGCTTTTGACGCTCGGATTCCATAGGGCACTGACCCTCCCTGGGGCTGCGGCGGGACTGCACGCCATGAAGACATTCAACGCCGATTTCGCATCTCTGCGGCGATATGCCCAACGATTTGACGGTTTTCTTGCAAAGGATTTCGATCGTCTAAAGACCGACGGAAAGCTTACGGAGCAACTGTCTTTGGTGGCTCTCCGGTTGAGGATGGCGGAGGCTAGGAAGCCGATGACCGCGACGCTTTCCGTAGTCAACCAAGTGGCGCTGTACTTGCCGTACATCTCCAGACTCGTGAAGAGTAAGGGCATGTTTGGTGAGGAACCCGTATCGCTTCAAAAAGCTATCCTTCAACTAGGCAGCCTACGGGCAACTGTAAGTATCTTTGAAGAAATCACGGTTGGTCGACATCTCCAGGATAGTGACCTTTTTAAGCCGTCGAATGTCAGCACAGATCGTATTGCTGACTTGATTGATGGTGCACTGGCAAGCGTTGGACAATTGAGTTCTATCACCTCAGAGGAAAGGGAAAAAATCGAAGGATATTTGAACGAGGCGAAGCAGGAAGCCTTATCGCCCTCGCCGTCTTGGTCAAAAATTGTCGGGGCGTTAATGATAGTCGCGACAATCGTCGGCGGCTTGGGAGAAGCCGAAAATGCCGCAAAGAATGTACGAGATGCAATCGAATATATTTTGGGCACATCAGTTAGACAGCCGCGTGAGCGGCAATTGCCAGCGCCGAGCGTCGATGACTTCACTAAGCCAGCGGCGAAGATAGTCGCATTGTGATGATCGAGCCGGCGTGTTCCGCCGCGGCGAGTTTGGCGCAAACATAGGGAGCGCGCTTTTGGCCCGAGCCACTTGGGCCGGCAATTGTTGACGATCTGGCTAGCGATAACCAGTGACCGCTCCTGGCCCGACTCGCGACGGCGGCCATTGGTATCGGAGATGTCGCACGGCAAACGGGCGCTCAGGGTGTTTGTATCACGCTGTCTTTTTGCCTCGCATGGTTGCGGCCGGCCCCATATACGTAAAGCCTATGCTAAAAGTAAGGGCGGTGCCCTTTCTGTAGCTTCGCCACGTATTGTTATCCACCTCAGAGCAGTGAAAGAAAATCGAGGTTTGTTGCCCGTACGGGGTTATCCACGCGTAGTCGGTTTCCAATCGGGAAATGGTACCTTCAAAATATTTCACCGTATTATTTTCGCGAATTCTCCCCGCTATAGCGACCTTTACCCGCCGTGGTACTCGCGCCAATTTTAGAGATGCAAATCGCTCCGACGCCTCCGGGAATTTTCCGTTCAGGTAGAGCCGTCGCGCAAACCAAAACTGCGACGTGTAATTCGTGTCGCCATCGGTAAACGATCGACGCCAGCAGGCCTCAGCTTCGCGCCCCTCTTCCGGGAAATTGCGATCGATCAACCTTGCCAGAGCGCCATTCAGCCATTTATCGCCGGGAAGAACCCGCACAGCATCCTCCAAGACTTTTCTAGCAGCGGGGTAGTCGGCCTTGGCTTCATACAAACGACTGAGAGCCTTCGCAATAAATGGGCTCGCCGGATTTTTCGCAATCGCTTTTCCGAGGGCTTTGAGCGCTCGCTCATGGTTATGCAAAAGTTCCGAGAACTCCGCCTCGGCAGACAGCAGATGTTCATCGTTCCGAAACTGCTGCAATCCACTACTAAGTGCCTGCTCGACCTCCTTCGTTGCGGCGGTGACATCCTCATCGGGTGAATTCAATTTTTCCATCAATTCCCGTAGCCGCCCTAGCGCCAATCTTACTAAAGTGCCGTGACCGTGACTGCTATCCGCATTTGGGCCTGTTAATCGGCTGGCATATTGCTGCGCTTGCGACAAGTGCAGTTGACGCTCAACGTCAGTCGTCGAGGAATTGGCACGAGCGATTTCTAATTCGGACAGCGTATGGGTTATAGATTTGTCGTTTGGCAGAATAGTTCTGGCACGAGAAATCAGCTCGCTAGCCCGCTTCAGATTGCCATTGGGACGTTTCATTTCATATATCGCGTGCTGCTGGAGCAGATATCCGTCTTCTGAAGAAGTTTCAGATGCAACGCGGAAAAGTTCCTCGACCATTAACGGATCAGAAAAGAGTTCCCGCAAATTCCTAGCCCGAATTGATTCCCTAAACGCAGTTCGATCAGGTGTATATCCAACATCAATTTCTCGGAGAATGGAAATGTAAAGATCGAAGCGGTCAGTCTGCGTTGGCAGGGCCCGCTCGAAGACAATTTGTGCCACCCATGGATGCCTAGCACGGTAGGCCATATCACGGGCAGGCCTATATTCCTCAGCTAAGACGATCGACTCTAATGGGCCGAAAAAGTGTTGCTTAAACTCGATAAAGGACACGCCAGTCAACCTATGTACGAGACCAGCTCGCACAGGGACATTCATGCGGTTAAGCGCACAGACCACAAGGTAAATTCGACGAGCGCGGTCGCTGACAATGCCTCGGTATTCGTCGAACACGATATCGGGAAAAGACTTTCCGCTTGTTATTTCATAAAGAGCCACTAGGAGTTGCCTATCGGCATAAGAAAGAAAAGCTTCCCTTCGCTGATCAATACTCTTAGCTGCTAAATCTCCTAAACAGTTGTGCTGTTCCAGCTTTCCTAATATTCCATCGATTTCTGGCAAGGATAGTGATCGAAGCGTATGGTCGCCATCTAATAGGGGGGATAGTGATTCACCGTCAACGTTCCACTCGTTCGTCCGTTCGGTAACAACGATCGTTAGCTGGAGTTTATGTGTGCGAGCACCACGAACGAACGTTTCAAATTCAGCGGTCCGACGTACAACGCCGTCAACGAACAAAAATAATCTCTCGCCCAGCAGGCTGCAAAGTTCAGCGACGGGGCCGATTACTAGCCGGGCATCCGATCGGACATAGAGCACGACCTTTTCGAAAGTTACTGCGGTTTCGTACGCAATTCTTTTAAGAAATACCGTCTTACCTGATCCCGCATATCCAGTGATAAGGTAGAAATCTGTCAAGCGTGGACGCTCGGACTCTTCCAACAAGACAACTTCGGAGAGGACAGTGTCAACCAGAGTTCGTTTGGCGTCATACGCGGCGATGATGGCACTCCAACCGTACGATGCACCTTTATAAAAAGCGGCCGCACTTGGGGCCTCGGCTTTCATCTCGGCTTCGACGTAGAAAACGTCGTTCGTCAGAAAACTTATCAACTCGCCAGACGGTTCGGCGTGGCTTGAAAATCGCTTGGAAATCGGATGACCTTGAGCGGTAGATTTATATCCACGAAGCCCCGGCGGTATTTCAATTTGGAGGGTCGCCATAAAATCGTCGAATGTCCCAGCGATTGTCGTTATATGCTTCCCCTCCCACATTTTCGAATCGCGCTCGGATGGATGTGGCGTGACGACGTAATGCCTAGGCCGAGACATACTTGGCGCTGTCAGTTCTAATAAGATTGCGCGAATATCGGCATCTTCAATCTGATACCCAACGTACACGACGCTGTATTCGCCGGCCAATTCGGTGAATCGAGAAAACAATTTTTGCCGATTAGTCTTATGGGTGACATACTGATCAATCGTTAAAATAAGCGGATATCTGTCGTCATCGACCAGGCTAATGCAGCCGTGCAGCTTTATTAACGGCACTGTGTCCGGTTCGCGCAATTCCTGATCAATTCGATCAATATTGCGCAGCAGAGGAACAGGAGTCTGCAAACGCCGGGCGTTTTCTCCGTACGCTTTCTCGATGATTTGATCGTAGTTGGTAGTGAAAAGCGCTATCCATCGAAAATCAGCTATTGCCTTTTGCGTTGCACTCGGCTTAAACGGATTAAAGATTTCCGCGATATAGCGTTGTACCGTCCTGATGTCTGAAGCATCAATGCAGTATTCGGCGATTAGTGACAGGGCTTTGTCGTCAGAGTCGCCTCCCAAGAATTTTCTGGAAAGTAGCCTCCCAAGCTCCTTGCCGGACGGCGGTGCCTTCGGGTCAACCGCCGATGCTGCGCCCCAAGACGCACCTGCTCCGAGGAACAACACTGCTTTTCCCGCGCGTATCTGTTCAATCAGATGATGAGGAATTACCATGGGCCGGTTTCTCTAGGGTTAGGGGAAGCAAGCTGCCGCTTATGAGTGTGACGTATGCGCCGCGCTGTGGATCATATTTTTGGCAGTTATACGCCAAACTTCCGTTGTCGAATGATGCCAATCGAATCTCCCCTGATGGCCGGTTTGCTATGTTCTTGGCTGGCCCGAGGACAAATCATTTCATGTGCTCTGTCGGCCATTGATGGGTCATGTTGCCAGCCATGTGCGTGCGGTCGATTTTTGACGGAAGCGGGCGACGCGCTGGCAAAGAGGAGCTGCAGTTATCAGCGGACAGATTGTTGCCGATCTAGCTAGTTACGTCGAGTGTCCGCACCTGGCGACTACCGCCCCACGTCCTTGGCGGCGGTCGGTCAACATGTGTCGAAACCGCCGTATTCGGCGGTGAATTGGTCGTTCCTTCACACCAACGCAAAGCCTCAGCAGTAGATCACTGCCAAGGCCCGCACCTCAACCCCTCACTTATTAACCATCTTCGCCGGCACACTAATCGCCAGCAACCCACCGAGCACCATAAACGCCGCCAGCATATACATACCGGAATCATTCGCGGCCGTCGCCTGTTTGAGCCAGCCCACCGCATACGGGCTGAGGAAACCCGCCAAATTCCCAATCGAATTAATCATCGCAATCCCCGCCGCAGCACCCGTCCCCGCCAAAATCGCCGTAGGCAAACTCCAAAACAGCGGCAGGGTAGTAAGAATACCCATGGTCGCGAGCGTAAGCGAGGCCATTGCCAGCACGGTGTTGTGCGCCCACACGACCGACAGCACGAGCCCGATCGCCCCCGCGAACGCCGGCAACGCAATATGCCAGCGCCGCTCCCGCTTGCGGTCCGCGCTGCGCGACACGAACACCATCGCCACCACAGCTGCCGCGAATGGCACCGCCGAGAGCAGGCCGATCATGAACGCATCCGTCACGCCGGTCGCCTTGATGATGGTCGGCAGCCAGAAGCTCACGCCATACAGACCCATCACGAACGAGAAGTATGTGAGACTCAGCATCAGCACGCGGCCGCTCGTGAGCACCTGGCGAATCGGCATGTCGTGCTTGGTGGCTTCTTCGGCGGAGACGTGGCGTTCGAGCAATTGCTGCTCTTCCTTGGTGAGCCACTTCGCCTTCGAGATACGATCGTCCAGCATGACGAACACCATGATGCCGACGATCACCGAAGGAATCCCTTCGAGCAGAAACAGCCACTGCCAGCCATGCCAGCCGTTCACGCCGTCGAAGCTCTTCAGGATATAACCCGAGACCGGACCGCCGATCACGCCCGACAGCGCGATCGCCGTCATGAACCAGGTGGTCATGCGGCCGCGCCGGTGCGACGGATACCAGTAGGTGAGATACAGAATGATGCCGGGGAAAAAGCCCGCTTCTGCGAGACCGAGCAGGAAGCGCATCACGTAGAACATGGTCGGCGTAGTGACGAACATGGTCAGCATGGAGATCACGCCCCACGACACCATGATCCGCGCGATCCACACGCGTGCGCCGACTTTATGCAGGATCACATTGCTCGGAATTTCGAAGATGAAATAGCCGAGAAAGAAAATCCCCGCACCGAAACCGTAGACCGCGTCGCTCAGACCGAGATCGCTGGTCATTTGCAGCTTGGCGAAACCGACGTTGACGCGATCGAGATACGCGACCACGTAACAGAGCATCAACAGCGGCGCGAGCCGCCAGGTGACCTTGCGGTAGGTCGCCTCTTCGAAGGTGGAAGGCGGCGCACCCGCGCCGGGATGGTGGAGCGGATTTGCGGGACTAGCCATGGTGTCTCCTCTTTTCTTGTGGAATTGAAGTACCGCTGTCGATCGATTCTATCCGCGCTCAGTGGTTTGCACGACGAATCGATACCGGGGGAAAACACTGACTGCGGCGAGGGCCGCAGCACGCGAAACCCTCGCAGACCGGATGCGGCGCGGCGCTACACGCAGCGCCCGCCGTCTACTTCAAGACACACGCCGGTGATGAACTCCGCCTCGTCCGAAGCCAGATAGAGCGCGGCGTTGGCGATGTCCTGCGGCGTCGAGAAACGCCCGAGCGGAATGCCCGCGAGAAAGCGCTGACGATTCTCCGGCGTATCCTCAACGCCCATGAATTCGGACAGCAGCGCCGTCTCGCCGATCACCGGATTCACGCAGTTCACCCGAATGCGGTCCGGACCCAGTTCGACCGCCAGCGACTTGCTCGCGATAATCACCGCGCCTTTGCTGCCGTTGTACCAGACAAGCCCAGGGCGCGGCCGCACTCCCGCCGTGGACGCGATATTGATGAAGCAGCCGCCGCCTTGCTCGCGGAAATACGGCACGAATTCCTGCACGCTCCAGTAGATGCTTTTCACGTTCACCGCGTAGACGCGGTCGAATTCGGCTTCCGTCACTTCCAGCACCGGCTTGTTGCGATGCGTGGTGCCGGCGTTGTTGACGACGATCTGCACGCTGCCGAAGTCTTCGAGCGCGGCTTCGCGCAGTTTTTGCCAGTCTTCGCGCTGGGCGACGTTGCCTGCCACCGCGATGGCCTTGCCGCCGGCCAGCGCGATTTCACTCGCCACGCGCTCGGCGGCCGGGCCGTTCAGATCGTTGACCACGACGTTCGCGCCTTCGCGCGCGTAGGTCTTCGCAATGCCTTCGCCGAAACCCGAGCCGCCACCCGTGACGATGGCTGTTTTACCTGTCAACCGCATGATGTCTCCGCTGTTTGTTGTGGATGCTGATACGTATGCTCGACTAACCGTGCCGGATCGCGATGGTTTTCAGCACCGTGAAGCCGTACAGCGCCTCGAAGCCCTTTTCGCGGCCGTGGCCCGAATGCTTGACGCCGCCAAACGGCAATTCGACGCCGCCGCCCGCGCCATAGTTGTTGATGAACACCTGGCCCGAGCGCAGGCGGCGCGCGAGCCGCATCTGCTGCCCGCCGTCGCGCGTCCAGATGCCGGCGACGAGGCCGAACGGCGTGCCGTTGGCCAGCGCCAGCGCTTCGTCTTCGTCGCTGAAGGACATGGCGGCGAGGACGGGGCCGAACACTTCGTCACGGGCGAGGCGGTGGCTGGCGGGCACATCGCGCAGCAGCGTCGGCGCCTGATAGAAGCCGCTTTCGGGCGCTTCGGGAATCACCTCGCCGTGCGCCGCCATGGCGATGCCGTCGTGGTGCGCGTCGGAGAGGAAATCCCACACGCGCCGCTGCTGTTTCGCGCTGATCAGCGGCCCGCAGTCGAGATCGGCCTGCGAGGGGCCCACGCGCAATGCTTGAAACGCGCCGCTCAGCCGGTCGAGCAAGGGTTCGTATATAGCGCGGTCGATCAGCACGCGGCTGCCCGCCGAGCAGGTTTGTCCCGCGTTCTGCACGATCGCCGACACCAGCACGGGCAGCGCCGCGTCGAGGTCCGCGTCGGCGAAGACGATTTGCGGCGACTTGCCGCCCAGTTCCAGCGTGACCGGCACGTGATTCTCGGCGGCCATCTGCGTGACGAGCTTGCCGGTTTCCGGCGACCCGGTGAACGAAATGTGATCGATGCCGGCGTGCCGTGCGAGCGCCGCGCCCGCTTCATGCCCGTAGCCGGTGACGATATTCAGCGCGCCGGCAGGCAGACCCGCCTCGGCGGCCAGTTCGGCGACGCGCAACACGGACAGACACGCATCTTCGGCCGGTTTGACGACGCATGCGTTGCCGGTGGCGAGCGCCGCGCCCACGCTGCGGCCGAAAATCTGCATGGGGTAATTCCACGGCACGATATGGCCGGTCACGCCGTGCGGCTCGCGGATCGTGAGCACCGTGTAGCCGGTCTGGTAAGGCAGCGTTTCGCCGTGCAGTTTGTCCGCCGCGCCGGCGTAGAACTCGAAATAGCGGACGAGGGCGGCCGAATCGGCGCGCGCCTGCTTGAGCGGCTTGCCGGTGTCGCGGGCTTCGAGCAGGGCGAGTTCTTCCTGGCGCGCGGCGACCAGCATGGACAGCCGGTACAGCACGCGGCCGCGTTCGGCGGCGCTCGCCTCACCC
Organism: Paraburkholderia sp. NPDC080076; assembly: GCF_050281145.1. Classification (NCBI taxonomy): domain Bacteria; kingdom Pseudomonadati; phylum Pseudomonadota; class Betaproteobacteria; order Burkholderiales; family Burkholderiaceae; genus Paraburkholderia; species Paraburkholderia sp. NPDC080076. The sequence goes on from NZ_JBNNWQ010000005.1 coordinate 202,073, forward strand.
CACGCGCCTTCGAAGGCGCGGCGCGCGGCGTGTACGGCGGCGTCGATATCCGCCGCGGTGCCGCGTGCCAACTGGGTGAAGGGCTGACCGTCCGAGGGATCGAGCACGGCGATCGTCTCGCCGCCTGAGGCGGCGGACCACTCGCCGCCGATGAAGTGTCGGGCTTCTTCCATGCATGCTCCTTGAGGTGTCACGCGGCCGCGTTGCGGTTGCGTGGTGTTCACAAACGAGAGGCACAATCGAGAGACGCCAGATGATTATCGCGCCGATCCAACGCGGGATGCCATCGGCCGATTGGCTATAATGGCGTATTCCGCACTGTCCGGCCGCAGCGCCGGCGCTCGAGGCGAGTTTCACGATGCATGCCGTTCGAGTGGCCGCACCGCGCGCCGTGTTCCGAATTCCATCCTGATCAGAGAGCGCTCATGAGCTTCAATCACGTCCCCGCAGGCAAAGACCTTCCGCAAGATTTCAACGTTATCATCGAAATCCCGGCGCAAAGCGATCCGGTGAAGTACGAAGCGGATAAGGAAACGGGCCTGCTCCACGTCGACCGTTTCATCAGCACGGGCATGCGCTATCCGGCGAATTACGGCTACATTCCGCAAACGCTGTCGGGCGACGGCGATCCGGTCGACGTGCTGGTCATCACGCCGTTCCCGCTGCTGGCTGGCTCGGTGGTGCGTGCCCGCGCACTCGGCATGCTGCAAATGACCGACGAATCCGGCGTCGACGCCAAGCTGGTCGCCGTCGCGCACGACAAGGTCTGCCCGATGACCGCCGACCTGAAGTCGATCGACGACGTCCCGGCGTACCTGAAAGACCAGATCAAGCACTTCTTCGAGCAATACAAGGCGCTCGAGAAGGGCAAGTGGGTGAAGGTCGACGGCTGGGCGGGCATCGACGCCGCGCACAAGGAAATCACCGAAGGCGCGGCGAACTACAAGAAGTAAGCTGCGTCACGTTTGATGGACAGAAAAACCGCGCGAGCCTGCGAAGGCCGCGCGGTTTTTTCATGGCTTGTCGAAACACGAGGGCGTCGCGTGCCGCCTGGTCCCGAGTGTGGACACATGGACGCAGTGCATCGAGAGGATGAACCGAAGCCATTTTTATATCTAGGCGTAAACCCTTGTGAATGGCCGCCTGCCTGCCGCTGGCTAGCACGATGCCAAAGCGGTTGAAACCCAACGTGTAACAAATACGGCCCCGGTTTCGCATGGCATTATTTTGACTGGTCGTTGGCGGCGTAGGCATCCTTGTCGACATCATCGGGTCGCTGATTACCGCTCTGATAGGTGCTGCCATCCGGCGGCTCCATCAGTGGAGGTCGTGCCGCTCACTCTGATGCGACAGTTGATTGACCTCGGCGACGGCGCATTGACCACTTCGGAGAGAACTGTTCGAGTTCCTGTCGCATCACTACGAGCAGGGCTTCGTAGCCGTTGAGATGAGCTCAACCCCGGTGCTGGCTGCGATGGAAGGCGAGCCGCCAGGCAACCGTGACCGCGCCGCAGCCATCATGTAACTACCAGGAAGCGTTCTGCGTATTCGCGCGGGCTTATCTCGAAGCGCCGCACGAAGGCCTTCCTTAACACGTCGACGCTGCGGTAACCGAATCGACGTGCAAGAGTCTCCATCGACCGTTCGCCCAGTTCGAGCGCACGGCAGATTGCTTCGAGCCGAACGTCCTCGACGTACTTTGCGGGCGTCGTTCTCAACTCTCGCTCGAACGTGCGTATCAATGTCCTGACACTTGTGGCCATCTGGTCAGCCAGCATCTCTACTGTCAGGTCCGAATCAAGGTGCTCGCTTATCCAGAGGCACAGCTTGGCCAGCTTTGAGTCAGCAACGTGCTGCGAACGAAGGGAGGCACTGAACTGAGCCTGTCCACCCGGGCGACGCAAAAAGAGAACCAGATTTTTTGCAATTTCCAGCGCAACGCTGTTTCCCAGGTCTTCGCCGACGAGAGCAAGAGCTAAGTCTATCCCTGAAGAAATTCCCGCATCACTGCTCCACGACCTGGGGCTTACGGCTGAGTTCGCAGCGGACCAGCGCTTCGAAGTCGATGGCGCCAACGCTGCCAGTCGGATTCTTCTCGCTAACGACTATCCGGAATCGAAAGCGCAACTCGTCTGGGACGGCATCGCGCTGCACTCCAGCGCAGGCATCGCGGAGCGCAGGGAAGCAGAAGTCGCCCTCGTGCATATGGGTGCCCATGTCGATGTGTTTGGGCTCTGGTTCGATGAGATCGCACCCTCGTTTATTGACGACGTGCTTCAACTCTACCCACGAGATGGATTTCGTCGGACGACAAATCACCTACAGTCCGACCACCCTCGAAGCGTATCGCGAGCACCTTGAAAAATACGACCTTCCCGAATTCACGATTCAGCACTTCATAGAAGTTGCAGTTGACTACCAGAACGGCGTCTTCGTTGGCGAGGACAGCGTCATCGGACAAGTCACCGGGAAAGCCCCCGAGACCGTTGAAGACTTTGTCCGGGCCAATCGTGAACTGTTCGTGTAGCGCGTGCCTTTGTGTAGTTCGCGACCAGTGGTCGGTCGAAAGAACTCGTCAACTCGTTATCGAAAAGGTATGACCCCCTCGCCGAAACAAACGCCGCCATTCTTCACGAGGTTACGAGCTGGACCTGACTTCGCGACCGGCCAACCAGAGAAGAGCGGGAATCCAGGTCCTTGCCTTCAAGGTCCGGCCGCTTGTTACGAGCGAAGACATCGAGCAGTAGTGGAGAGCCGCCATATTCCGCACAGAAGTCTCGCGCGCGCTGTTGAATCGAGCGATAGCTTAGCTGGACTTCGGCCTCGCTTTGCAGCAAGTTGTACTCCGGAAGTGTCGTGTGCAGGTCGCGGAGCACGGCCAGCGTAGGCGCATTCAGCACCACGTGTCCGTTGGCAAAAATTGCCTCGAGTACGTGCGGCCGCTTATTGCATTTGACGCGCAACGCCTTGATGAAACTGTCGGCCAGCCGCGAAGCTTGCAGAAACGGCAGGGGTGGGAATTCGATTGGATGGGTCTTGCCGCGCGTTCCAAACACGCGCTTCTTTGACCAATGGGCGCGAATATCCCGCACCATTTCAGCCTGCCAAACGTCGAACGCGGCACGGTCGCTCAGATTCGCGGCGTCAAAGTATCCCGGCGCGAGTTGCTTCGCGAACTGCCGGTCGGCCCATTCGTTGAATACTGCCAGTGGGCCATACGGCTCGCCGGTGTACCCCGTCGCGACTCCTCGGGCGCTCTTGGTGTCAACCCCGGCGTGTGTCACTTCCTTCGCGTGACGGAACCATTTTTCGGCCTCGCCAAGGTACTGCTGGTATTCCGCTGCAAGTGCGGCGTTGTCTGCATGCATAGGCTTCTCGTGTCTTAGTGAGGGGGCACGCGTCTGCCCACGCCAGTGATTCGAAAAGGTGCTGACGAACGCAGCGGCGAGAGTTGACGCGTCACGACGCAGTGCCATGCGGACGCACGCAATCGCTGCGGCCATATGGCGCTAATTGAGGTGCACAGAGAGAGTCACCACGGCGCGCAAGGTCTGCCTGCTGGCAAAACGGCGGCTTGGTAAAAACGGGCGCGGAGGTCCTGTCGCTCAGGCAGCGAAACTGTTAGGAAATCGACGACATCGATTGTCCACGGCATCTGTCCTCTGTTTGATGTTCCTAGAGATTCTAGGCGGCCTTGAAACTTGGCAACAAGTAAAAAAGTGATAAACGACACCTTGCAAATCGCGGGTGGAGGCCGGCCGCCGACGATGTTAGCCCCGCTTCGGGTGCCGCGTTGCTCCGCGTCGACTTGAACATCCGTTCGGCAACTCGGGCGAACGGTCATCGGCGTTGGGGCGAACGGCTTGAAACAAGGTGTAAATTCACGGAGTAGCGGCAGAGTCAAAATTCATGAGACGGATGCACCCATGGAATCTGAAGATAAAGATGAGCTCCTGGAGACCCGATTGGTTCGGGTCCGTGGCCAGGTGCAGGGCGTGGGTTATCGGGAGGCCTGTGTACGACGGTCGAGACAACTGGGCGTCACCGGCTGGGTCCGCAACCGTATGGACGGCTCGGTGGAGGTGATGCTGCAGGGTTCACCGGAGCAGTTGGCGGTCATGTGCGCCTGGCTCGGTGAGGGCATGTCGGCAGCGCTCGTCGATGAGCTCGAGGTAACCGAAATTCCGCCACCGTTTGCCCGCTTTGACAACTTCGAGCGGCTGCCCACGTTGTAGGTGCAAGGTCGTCAGGGCCGCACGCGGCGCGTGAGCCTTTCTAAAGCCTCGGCTGTAAGATTCGCAGCATCGCCTGCCCGCCAAAGTTTTTGAGTGGAAAGTAGGCGCGGTGTGTCTCGACGTCTATCGTCACGACGTGCGTCCCGAGGCGGGATTTGAGGCGGTGATGACGCGGCCTGAGCGAGGACGAACTGCTGCACGAAATGAGCCAAATGCTTGACTCGCTGCTCGCGCATTTCGCTGCGGTGGAAAAGAGCGCCGCCACGCGACGGAGGTGAGCGGACTTCTGAACGATTCCGTAGTAGTTTTCTCCGTTCAGTATCCGTTGCCAATCGCTATGGGAAACCCGGCGTCGTAGCCGCACCGCTTGCGCGATTTGGACCACCGGTCTGGGGTAACGCCGCCGAGGTATCGGCACACGGCTGAACATTCAATCGCAAGCTGAAGCATTCGGAGTTTCAAGTGCAACAAAGTCAACTGGTGCCGGACAACGAAATGAGCAATCAGCGCATTCAGGCGGTCGAGTCGGTCACCATTGGCCAGGCGCTTTGGTACTGGCTCAAGCTAGGCTTTATCAGCTTCGGAGGTCCGGCCGGGCAGATTGCCATCATGCACCAGGACCTGGTCGAACGAAAACGCTGGATTTCCGAGAAGCGATTCCTGCATGCATTGAACTATTGCATGGTACTTCCCGGACCAGAGGCGCAGCAGCTCGCCACCTACATCGGTTGGCTGATGCATCGCACGTGGGGTGGCGTGATTGCAGGAGGCCTCTTCGTCCTGCCGTCGCTTTTCATCCTGATAGGACTATCCTGGGTCTACATGGCTTTCGGCAGTGTTCCGGCTGTGGCAGGCGTGCTTTACGGCATCAAGCCGGCGGTCACGGCAATTGTCGTTTTCGCCGCGTACAGGATCGGCTCTCGCGCACTGAAGAATGCGTGGCTCTGGTCGATTGCGGCGGCCGCGTTCGTCGCTATCTTCGTTGCAAACGTCCCGTTTCCTCTCATCGTCCTGGTCGCCGGGATCGTCGGTCACTTTGGAGGCAAGTACGCTCCATCCAGATTCGTTGTTGATGGAGGGCACAAGGGCGGTGACAAGGCGTTCGGTCCCGCACTCCTTGACGACGACACGCCCACTCCCCGGCACGCGCTCTTCACATGGAAGCGATTCACTGTCGTGCTTGCTGCCTTCATGCTTATATGGCTCGCGGCCATCGCGGTACTTTCGCTTGTGTACGGCTGGACGGGAACACTCACGCAAATGGCCTGGTTCTTCACGAAGGCCGCCCTGCTGACCTTCGGGGGCGCGTATGCGGTGTTGCCGTATGTCTACCAGGGTGCCGTCGATAATTACCACTGGTTGACCGGACTGCAGATGATAGATGGCCTGGCGCTCGGCGAGACCACGCCTGGACCACTCATCATGGTGGTTTCCTTCGTTGGTTTCGTTGGCGGCTGGACCAAGGCAGTGTTCGGACCGGACGCAATAATGACCTCTGCTGTCGTCGCGTCCGTCGTCGTAACGTTCTTTACGTTCCTGCCGTCTTTCCTGTTCATTCTGCTCGGCGGTCCCTTCATCGAAACGACCCACGGTAATCTGAAATTTACTGCGCCGTTGACAGCCATCACTTCCGCTGTGGTTGGCGTCATCGTGAACCTTGCCGTGTTCTTCGCCCTTCACGTGTTGTGGCCGCATGGCATGCATGGTGGATTCGAATGGTCCTCGCTGCTTATAGGTGTGGCTGCCGGTATCGCGCTGTTCCGGTTCAAGGTCGGGGTAATACCGGTCGTGCTGACATGCGGTGTAATCGGCCTCGCGCTGAGACTGTTCGTTTTTTGAGCCGCCTTTTACAGCAGCAGTCGCCGCTGCTGCTTACGCTGTCGCACGCCAATAGAAGATCAAATAGGCTTTTACCGCAGGCTGCGACCACGAGCAGTGCCCTTGGCGAGACGCCTGCGGCACCCGGCTGCCACGAACGAAACAATACCCCTATCCCCTATGGTAGACTCCAAACAATAATATACCCCATGGGGGTATCTGGAGAGCACGATGAGTCATACGGTTCAAGAAAAGCAAAGACTTCTCAACAGGGTTCGCCGTATCAAGGGGCAGGTTGAGGCCATCGAACGGGCGCTTGAGGAAGAGCATGGTTGTTCGGATGTCCTGCAGCGGATTACGAGTTGTCGTGGAGCGATGAACGGCCTGCTTGCGGTGGTGCTGGAGGACCACATCAGGAACCACCTTGTCGATGCGAACGACGGCGAAGAGCCGGCCGGCAGCGCGACCGAACAGCTCATCGAGGTTGTTCACAGCTATTTCAAGTAGGTTTCGAAATGAATGATTTCAAAGACGCCGCATTCGGCGCAGGGCATGACCATATCTTTCTGGGTGCCGGTCATGAAAAGAACGAGCGGAAGACATGGGCTGTGATTGCGCTGTGCAGCGCGATGATGCTCGTTGAGATCGTTGGCGGCAGTATGTTCGGCTCGCTTGCGCTTGTCGCCGACGGCCTGCATATGTCGACGCATGCTGGAGCAATGCTGATTGCAGCGCTGGCGTACACCTACGCGCGCAAGCACGCCACCGACTCCCGCTTCGTGTTCGGTACCGGCAAGCTTGGTGACCTTGCAGGGTTCACGAGTGCCATCGTGCTTGCGATGATTGCAGTGCTGATTGGCTACGAGGCGATGTCGCGTTTTCTGTCGCCGGTACCCATTCACTTCGGTGAAGCGATTCCTATCGCGGTGGTCGGCCTGCTGGTCAACCTGGCAAGCGTGTGGCTGCTGAGCGGCGGTGACCACGGCCATAGTCATGGTCATGGTCACGACGACCATGCCCATGAAAACGAGGTGCGAAAGATTTTTGCGCCGTCCGGTGTGTTTGCCGTTTCCATCTTCGAAGATGGGGTGCCACCCGTTTTCCGCATTACACCGGCGACGCAGGGTTCACGACCGGACGCTTCAGCGGTGTCCGTTACGACGGTACGGCCCGATGGGACGCAACAGGTATTCGCGCTGGCGGACCGTGGCGGCTATCTGGAATCGAAGGAAGACATTCCCGAGCCGCATGCTTTCAAGGCCATCGTACGGATGCCGGACGGCGAACACGAAGTCGAGTTCGAAGAGCATGAGCACGGCCACGACGCGCATGAGGCAGCGACCCGGGACCACAACATCCGGTCGGCCTACATTCATGTCATGGCTGATGCGGCGGTCTCGGTGCTGGCCATCATCGGTCTGGTGCTGGCGCGCGCGTTCGGCTGGCTGTGGATGGACCCCCTGGCGGGCGTGATTGGTGCGCTGGTGATTGCAAACTGGTCATACGGCTTGATGCGAGACACGGGCGCAATCCTGCTCGACATGAACTCCGACCGACGTATGGCAGAGAACGTGCGTCATGCTATTGAGGACCGTGGCGACAAGGTCGTCGACCTGCACGTATGGCGCGTGGGTCCAGGTCACATGAGTGCGGTGGTGTCGGTGGCAACAGGTGAACCCCAGCGAGACTCGCGTTTCTATCATGCAGTACTCGAGCGCTTCAAGGGGCTGTCGCATGTCACCGTTGAGGTGCGACCATCACAGGCTGCGGCCTGACCCATGCTCTTTCGATGGTAAGACCAGCTTGTCCGTCGGGTGTTTTCTTACTGCGATATCGAAAGCCCATTCCCATCATTCTTGGCGTGCTCGCCGCGACGACAATCCGCAAACGAAGAGCGTCGCCGCCTCGCGATAGCGCCGGACCGGTCAGAAATTTGGCACGGCCCCGCCAGTGAGCCATACCGCGTATTACAAACGGTTACTGGAGAGACTACTCGGTTTCACCGAGTACTTTCCGCGCCGTCTACGATGTTGTGCCGGACCCTTTCAGGCGGTCCGCATAATCTGAATGGAAGAGCACCATGAAACGCGTATTGGTTTTAACCGCGCTGGGAGTTTCCCTGGGATGTGCATCCAGCTCGGCACTGGCTCACGCGGACATCGGCGTCTTTCTTGGCGTGCCCGGCCCAGTCTACGCGGCACCGCCTCCGGTCGTCTATCAACCGCCTCCGGTCGTCTACCAATCGCCGCCCGTCGCCTACGCGCCAGTACCGGCCTATGGCTACGGATATCAGGACGAATACCGGGAGGAGCGTCGTTGGCATGACAATGGCCGGCATCGTGGTTGGTACAAGCATCACCATGACGATGACGATGACTGATGCATCGTTGTGGCGGGCTCAGTGATAGAGCTCGTATCGTGGAAGCGATCGCGCCGCAATATCACTTTCCGAATACTCTGTCGCCAAGCACGATTTTATGCATGTTCGAGGGGTAGACCCACTGAAGCGCCTGGCATTCGATAAGCTTCATGAACGCAGGTGGTCCGCTGCAGATTACATGTGAGTTCGCGTGGGTGGGGCTCAATGCGTGAGCCGTAGCGTTCGCAATCTGCGCCTCGCTTAGACCGATTCGGTGGTTAACCTGAGCATGGTCGCGAAGTTCGTCCAGATCCGTCCGGAAGACAGCTCGCTCGGGTGTTCTAGCGAAATTGTGAATTTCCAGGCAGCGTCCCGCCACTGATGCGATATGCCTTGCCACACCTGCGATCGCTTTGACTCCAACGCCAGCCGAGAACAGGATGTAGCGCGCGCTTTGGTCTATGACAACGGCAGTGTCTCGCGGAACGCCTACGTAAATTTCGTCTCCTCGGTTCCACGAGAATTCTGAACTTGCTCGTGCCGTCTCGCTATCGTCCTCTTGCCGGATTCCCAGCAAAAAAGCGTCGCGTCGTGAGGGAGCGTGCCATAGCGGGTACGACCGCACGGCTCGGCTTCCATTGCCTCGAGCGAGGTCGACTATCGCTCCGTCTTCGAACGACGGTAGTTCCAACCGGTGCTTTATCCGCAATTCGACTGCGTGATAACCCTGGGCGAGTGGCCACTTCCGAGTCACAATCGCTGCAATCATCTTGTCGTCCATATTTGCTCCATTACGAACTGCGAAGGATGGGAGGGTGCTCCAGATGACATTGCAGAATTGCGGCCGACCCGAAGCTTTATGTTCAGCCGGATTCAGAGTAGGGCGCGTCTATGTTGACCGCAAGATGCGATAGTTGAATGCCGTCTATATGACATCCTTGATAATCATTCGTGTGCTGGCTGCTACTGCTTGCAGTCTACGGCGCCTTTCTCGCACAAGGGACGGCCGCCGCCGACGCCACGCAGAATCAGGCGGGACGACCCGCGCATCCTCTTTGCTCTCAAACATCCGATCGATGCGACTCGCTAAGGATAACTACGGGAAGATTGTCATGCTCCTTTAGCAACCTACGCTTCAAGTATTCCGTCGAGGGCTGCGAAGGATAGTGGCGTCGTGTCGCGTATCCAGAGCCGGGCGGTTCTCCGTCCGGCCTTTTGTCGTCCGCGAAAGCCGTTTTTTCCGGGCCGCTTCTTCGGGTTAGCCCAAATTCAACGCCGCTGCGGGGCAGTATTAGAATTAGTGATACTAGGTCGTAACATGCTGTTTTTCTGAATTCGTCACCATAAACTGGTTTCCAAGGTGCTCTTCACTTGAGCACCAGAACGAGAGACAGGAGACGATTGTGAACAAACACATATTGCTGGAGGACTTGCCGCTTCGCCCCTTCCACGTGGGAGTTGCCTTCAGCGGAACGGGCGGGCAATTCAGTGATGGTTTCGTCTTGGGAATTATCGGAATTGCCGTCAGCATGGCTGCCGGTCCGCTTCATCTCGATGCCCTATGGATGGGACTGCTTGGGGCGGCGTCGCTTGCAGGGCTCTTCTTTGGCAGCATGCTGGCGGGCCCGATTGCGGACAAATACGGCCGTCGGACGATTTTTGCGTTCGACATGCTGCTCTTCGCGGTGGTCTCCGCTGCCCAGTATTTCGTGACGTCGCCCGAGCAGTTGCTGGTCTTGCGCCTCGTGCTCGGGTTCATTCTCGGCGCCGACTACGTGGTAAGCAAATCCCTTGTGACGGAATATTCGCCTCGTCGCTATCGTGGGCGTCTGCTTAGCGTGCTCGCGGCGGCGTGGGCCGCCGGGTACGTCGGTGCCTACCTGGCCGGCTTCGCTATGCGGGATATCGGCCCTGACGCATGGCGCCTCATGCTGGCGGCAAGCGGAGTTCCGGCCCTGCTGATTCTTCCGTTCCGGCTCATCGTGCCCGAGTCGCCGATGTGGCTGATGAAGCGTGGCCGCGGCGATGAAGCGCTTGCCATCATCCATCGCAAGTTCGGTCCAGAAGTCATGCTTTCGAAGCAGACCGTGGCGCCTCAACAATCGCGCGGCGCCTGGTCGGAACTGTTCTCACCGCGTTGGCGCAAGAACACTATCGTTGGCTGCGTCTTCTACACGTGCCAAGTCATTCCTTACTTTGCGTTGGGCACTTTTTCACCGAAGGTTCTTGAGGCGCTGCAAGTAAAAGACAAGTTCGTGGGCGGTCTCGTCTACAACATCCTGCTCTTTGCCGGCGCAGTGATTGGCCTGCTGCTTATCGATAAGCTCTCCCGTCGCATGTTCCTCATCGGGACCTTCTACTTTGCGGCGCTTGCCTTGGCTGTGCTCGCCTACGCCAGCTTTGGACCCATCGGCACGATGCTGGCGTTCGGGCTCTTCGCATGCATTCTGTCAGCCGCGGCAAACCTCGAATTCGTCTATCCGCCCGAACTCTTCCCGACCCACCTTCGAGCATCCGGCGTCGGCTTGGCCGTCGCCTCAAGCCGTTTTGGTTCGGCCATCAGCACATTCCTGCTGCCGCTCGCAGTGCAGCACGTTGGCATTCACGCTGCGTTAGGTGTCTGTGTTGCGGTGCTGCTTGTCGGCGGAGTCTTCTGCCATGTGCTGGCTCCGGAAACGGGTGGGGAAAACCTCTCGGACGTAAAGTCCGATGCTGCGGGCGAAGACCAACCGATAGCTGAGGAGCGACATGACGTATCCATCGCTACCTCAACGTTGAGTCGCAGCAAAACACGGTTCTGATTGCTCATAGAGAATTGGTGGTCCGGACACGAGAACACAGGCCAGTACGCTCTTATCAGGACGCGCCATGTCGCCAATCAAACCCATCGATATGCATGCAGTACAAGTCTTTGTCGCCGTCGCCGAAGAGGGAAGCATGTCGTCGGCGGCAGCCAGGCTGGGTATATCCCAATCAGGTGTGTCGCAAATCATTCGGCAACTCGAGGAAGAATTGGGCGTCGTCCTCGTCAACCGCACGACTAGGCCGCTGGCGCTAACACCTTTTGGCATCGCACTTCGAAATCGAGGCGCCGTTTTAAGCGAAGAGATTGCGAATCTGAAGGCGCAGGTCGTAGAAGCCGGACGAGGCATCAAGCCGGACTTGCGTATCGGGCTGGTCGACTCGTTTGCGTCTACTTGCGGCTCAGTATTTACAAAGAATTTACTGGGAAAAGTTTCGCAGTTGTCGATACGTACCGGGTTGAGTCCCCAGCAGGGAGAAGCGCTTCTGCGGCGTGACCTCGACCTGATTGTCACGAGCGACCCGTTAATGGATGCGAATGACGTGGTTCGGTATCGACTTTTTTCGGAGCGCTACTTCGTCATAACACCGAAGGCACTCAGGAGATCCGTGCGAACCGTCGAGGATGTACGAGCGCTTGGCAACAGCTTGCCCATTGTTCGATTCAATCGCACTTCACAGGTTGGGATGCAGATTGAGCGATATTTGCGACGAATTGAAGTACGGCTTCCGAACCGGCTTGAACTGGACAACGCCGATGCGTTGACCTCGATGGTTGCGGAAGGAATTGGATGGGCCATCACGTCCCCAATGTGCCATCTTCAGGGGGTGACGCATGCAGGCAACGTCGCTATCCATGTGGTGGAAAAGTTGGGGCTCGAGCGTTCTCTTTACCTGGTGGCGCGCAGGGACGAATACAACGCATTTTTTGATGACGCGTGCGACACCGCGCGCGAGGTCATTGAAACGTCATTCTTGCCGAGGCTGAAAGCCTTAGGCGGAGAAATAGAGAAACTTATTACCGTTGGCGAAAGGAATTCTTATGAATAAGCTTACTCAAGGTGAACAGCGAGTCGAACGTGACTATGTCGGTGAAGTCACCATTCCAGGCGACAAGCTGTATGGAGTCAACACGGTTCGCGGAGTTGACAACCTCACGGTTTCGTCTCTGAACATCGCGCACTACGCGCAGTTCCGAGACGCTTTCGCCCAGGTCAAGTGGGCTGCGGCGCTGGCCAACTGCGATAGCGCGGTTCTGACCAAAGAGCAATGCGGGGCCATCGTCAAAGCGTGCCAGGAAGTCATCGAGGGGCACTTTGACGCTTCGTTCGTGGTCGACCTGATGGAGGGGTCGGGCGGGACATCCACCAACATGAACTTCAACGAGGTCATCGCCAATCGCGCCCAGCAGCTTTTGGGTCACGCTGCCGGAAACTATGAGGTGATTCATCCGAATGACCACGTCAACCTGTCCCAATCTACGAACGATGTCTATCCGGCGGCGTTGAAAATTGCGACGTACGCAATGCTCGACCCATTGATCGAAGAGCTCACCCAACTTGCTGCCCTGTTTGATAGCAAAGCCACCGAGTTCGCTGACATACTGCATCTCGGCAGGACTTGCCTGCAGGACGCCCAGCCCATGCGTCTGGGTCAACTGTTCGGAGGCTACGCGTCTCTGACACAGCGTTTGGCGGAGGAGCTAATTACGGTCCGGCATAAGCTCCGAACACTTCCTTTGGGTGGCACCGCAATTGGAACCGGCTTCGGCGCGCCCGCCGGTTACCGTGCCGCTGTGTACGCGCGCCTTCGCGACATCACCGGAGTCGACTATCACGCGCCAACGAATCCGTTCGATGCAATGCAGAACATGGATGTGTTCTCACGCGTTTCGGCTGAACTTCGCACGTGTGCTGTTTCTCTCGCGAAAGTCGCATCCGACCTGACGGTCCTGTCGTCGGGTCCTGTTGGCGGCCTTGGAGAGCTGAAGCTGCCGGAAGCGCAGGCCGGATCATCCATCATGCCGGGTAAGGTGAATCCTGTCCTGCCGATGGCGATGATTCAGCTGAGCTTCGCGGTTGTTGGAAATGACGTTGCAGTTGCGCAGGCAGTGCAGTACGGCGAACTGGAAATCAACCATTTCGAGCCCGTGGTCGCGTCGCGCGTTTTCGACAGCATTGCGCTGCTCACAAACGGCATTCAGCGCTTCTCGCAGAAGTGCGTCAAGGACATCAAGGCCGATATTGCGCGCAACGAGCAGCATTTGATGGAATCCATGGCGGTTGCCACGGCACTGGTTCCGAAGATTGGCTACGCTCGTGTAAGCAAGCTTGCGCGCCAATCCGTGGTCGAAGGCCGCTCTCTGGTCTCGATTCTGGACGAGTCCGGACTGCTTTCCAAGGAAGACACCTTCGCGGCAATTCGCAAGGCGTCGTATCCCGTGTTTGACGCGTAAGCGTTCGCTGCGAGCGAGCCGGCCTGGAGCCGTTGCGGGTCCGCTCGCTTTTTGGTTACAGATAGACAACAGCATGCTAGGAAAAGACGAGCTACTGAATCTCCTGGAACAAAGGGAGATTCCATTTTTCTGCGAGGAGCATGATTCGGTGCTCAATATGGCCGATTCTGAAAAGCTGACGCTTTCGCTGGAAGGAGCACGCTGTAAAAACTTGCTCCTCCAAGATAAGAAAGGCCGGTACTTTCTCGTAGTGACCACCGCCACCAAATCGCTTGACCTGTCCGCGGTCGCCGAAGCTCTGGGTAGCAAACGGCTTTCGTTCGCGTCCGCAGACAAGCTCTTCGAATTGCTGGGAATACGGACTGGCTCTCTGAGCCCCCTTGCGTTGGTCAATGATGATGCCAGGTGTGTTCGACTTGTCATCGACTCAGGGCTGGCCCGGGAGTCGACGTTTCTGTTTCACCCGCTTGAAAGCAATGCAAGCGTGTCGCTTTCGCGAGCAGCATTGGATGACTTTCTCGCGAGCGTAGACCACCCTGCAGATTGGCTGGACCTCGCTGGATTTGCAACCAACAGCCTGTCCGCCGCAACCAGGGCAACACTGCCGGTCCCGGATATGTCCGCCGACGCGCCACGTATAAGAGACGAAGTGTAGAACCGACTACTGCTATCTCTGTGCGCCAGATGAAGGAAGTGCTTGCGCTTATCAAGCGTCTTCGTGACCAGGCACCCGAACCCGCAGTCGAACCGGTCTTACGTTCGTGCCACAATACGCGCGTCGGCACGCCTACATGAAAGGGGACAGGCTTGAGCAAGAGCGCCGCGGCGACCACCGAGACATGGCATATGGACGACGCTACTGCTGGCGTGTGGATTCGCGCGGCCCATCTCGGTCGGAAGATAAAGGTCGAGAAGGGCAGCATGATTTATCGTCAGGGCGAACTCGGCTTTACCTTTTACTTTCTGCTTTCTGGCCGTATTCAGGTCTCGATTTTTCAAAGCGATGGCGCCGAGTTCATGCTTGAAATGATGGGGCCATGGGCGATGTTTGGCGAGTCCCCTGCAATGGACGGTTTTCCGCGCATTGCGACAGCCATCGCAGCCGAGGATTCGGAACTGATTGAGTTCGACATCAGGGTTATCACAGGCGTCATTCCGTCCTGCCCGGAACTTGCCATCTCCCTCATGCGCATTGTTGCGCTCAAGCAGCGGATCCTGGCCTCCCGCATTCAATACCTTGCACTTCCGAAGCCGGAGATGAGAATCGGGGAACTGCTGGGGCGGCTGGCAGAGCTGTACGGCGAGAAGCGCGAGAACGGGACGCTGATATCCATCCCTCTGACGCACGAACAAATCGCCGCAATGACGGGCGCGACCCGCGTCACTGTCACACGCGCATTGAAGCGGTTGACGACGCTCGGCGCGATTGAACTGCGGCAGCGTCGCATCTGGGTGCTCGATTCGTCCAAACTTCTCGGCTGATTTGGTAACTCGCTATACAGACTGCAGCCTGGGCGGTCACTTAAAGTGGTCACGTTGGAATCAATTTCCCCGTACTACTCCAGTTGATTGAAGGACTGCCATGAGCAAAATCGAGCGCCTGCGTCTTCCTGACGATGACGCAACCTTCGGAAGCAATCGAATTTTCGACCTGTTCCAGTATTCGCCGGCCGTGACGGCCAACGGGCTGGTGTTTATCGCGGGGCAAATCGGGCTGCGCGCCGACGGGTCGATTCCGGAGGACCCAAAGGAGCAAGTCGACGTCGCATTCAAGCGCATCGAAGCCGTGCTCAAGCATATGGACCTCGATTTCACGGATGTCGTCGAGCTTGTTTCCTATCACGTCGATGTTGGCTCGCAACTCGCCACCTTCCGCGAGGTAAAAGAGCAATACATCCGCTCCGACTTCCCGGCATGGACCATTCTCGGCATCGCCGCGCTGGCTCGCCCTGAGCTTATCGTCGAAATCAAGGTCGTCGCTGCGACCCGCAAGTAATTTTCACGCCGGAGCAGAAGATTCTCTTCGCTGGTGACTTCGTGGAATACCAGTCGACTCCCTTTGCGGCGATGCCTATTTCCGCGCGTGGCCCGTACTTTGGAATGCCACCTAATATCATGAGTACTCGAGTAAAAACTGACGGATTCGCCTTCGTCGAATTCGTCTCATCCCGACCGATGGAGCTCGTCGATCTCTTCGAGCAACTTGGCTTCTGTCTTCGCGGTAAGTCCAGGAGCGGCATGCTCCTGATGACGCAAGGCGCGGCCGCGTTCATCGTTAATGGGAATCCGAACGCGTTCGAGTCCCGGCATGGTGCGTCGGTGAGGGCGATTGGCATTCGCGTCAACAAAGCACAGGCTGCACGCGAGCAAGCAGTGGCCGGCGGTGCGGTTAGCGCCTCTGCCGAAAAGGAAGGAGCGTTTGTCCTCGACACGCCGACGATTCTCGGTATCGGAGACAGTCTCGTGTACTTTGTTGACAGCGACTTCCGCGAAATTTTCTCGCTTCCGGTCGAAGCCCGAAACACGCAGGAAGGTGACGCCAATATCCTGGCCGTCGACCATACGTCGAATATTGTCCACCCCAAGAACCTAGATTTGTGGGCCAACTTCTACCGCGACACGTTCGGCTTTGCGGAGAAGCAGTATCTCGAAGTCAAAGGCCACATGTCCGGAATGCGTGCGCGCTCAATGGTGAGCCCGTGCGGCCGCGTGTCGATTCCGGTGGCAGCTGCCGCCCACGACCAACCTGGCGTGCTCAACCAGAACGATGAATTCATCCGTGACTACGGTGGCGAAGGGATTCAACACATCGCGCTGCTGACGTCCGGCATCGAAGACACCATTCAAAAGCTCAGTGCCGCCGGCGTCGAGTTTATGGCGGCGCCATCGCAGAACTATTACGACGGAATCGATAGACGTCTTCCGGGGCACGGCCTCGACATCAGGCGTCTGGCCGAGCGTGGCATCCTGGTCGACGGTAAGGGTCCGCAGAAGATTCTGCTCCAACGCTTCACGAAGCGCCAGATCGGCCCGGTCTTCTTCGAAATTATTGAACGCCGCGGAGAAGACGGATTTGGCGAAGGCAATTTCAAGGCGCTGTTCGAATCGCAGGAGAAGGACCAGCAACAACGCGGCTCGCTCAATTGACCGCGCGGCAGGGGCTTCCGTAGTCCCTGCCGCCTATTGCACTCCCATGAGGCGGCGCAAAGGACGAATCCAATGCATCGCCTGTGGGACTTTGCTAATCGCCTTCGACCCATTCCCTAAACATGGTCGCCGAGAATCTTGAAGGAATGAAGCCACGACGGAGCAGGACATCCGAAAACATCTCCTATTCCGGTACGACGCATGGATGACCGCCGTGGCGAAGAAAGACCTCGACACGATAGCGTCAATCTACGCGAGTGACGCCGTATATCATGCACAAAAGCAGACGTTCGCTTCATTCCTTCGTTCCGCCGCGCCGGTGCTCTCGATGCGTTGCGTGCTCTGTCAGCAGCCGTCGCATGGTAGCCAGTAAAATTTGCCCATCTACGGGCTTGCGAAGGAAACCGTCGTAGCTGACGAAGGCGGGTGGACTCGGCTCTCCTGAAACCAGTACGAAGACAACATCGGCTAGTCCGGGAAGAGTGCGCAGTTGGTGACAGAGTTCGCTTCCCGACATCACCGGCATACGCCAGTCGGCAACCACAATGTCCACAGGAAATTCGACGAACATTGCCAATGCTGATTGGCCGTCGCGCGCGCCCCTAACCTCAAATCCATCAGCGGCACAACTGGCGCTCCATGCCGCCAACGTCTCCTCATCATCGTCTACCAGCAATACGCTTGTCATACGCAATTGTCCGAGCCGCCACATGATGTTTGGCAGCCTGACGCTGGCTAAAGTTCACAGAAAATCTCGTCGACACCGCACGCCCATAGCGCTTGCGTCGTTTCGGATAATGTCCTGTTTAAGCAGCGTAAACGGCTAACGGACGCCGGCCGGTCACTCCAGGTAAAAGTGACCAAGACTGCAACCGAAAGTCAGCGAATCGCTACCGACAAAATTGCCTGGAAGCGCGGCGAACTGGAGGACATTCAGTGCGCCGAGCGTAAGGTGCGAGACTCACGCATCTATACTGAGCATTACGCGCCCGTGATGGCCATAGAAAATGGTCAGCCCGTTGTAAAGAACGCCACTATTTCCAGAGCGAAGTTATCGGTCAAACTCCTTCGTTTGGTCGGCTTCTTCAAACTTCTTGCCCAGACCCGTTGGCACGAGAATCAGAGACCGGTCCGTCGAGTCATAGTTTTCGGCCAGCTTGAACGCTTCAGAAATGATTGTTTGCACGTCCTGCCGCAACATGGTCACGTCGAAAGGTAGATTTGCCGCGAATGGGTCCCAGTCGAAGCAGCCAACAACCGCAGACTTCCACGCGTCAGGCGGCAACGTTGACGTGAACTGAACCACCCCTTCAAACGCGGTAATCGAATTCATCAGCAAACCGGCCGGCAGTCGCCCAAGCTTTTCACAGCGAATCGTGAGTGCGCGTTTGGCAGCAGCGGCGTTATATCCACAGCAGTCGATTGCATCTGCCGCAGGCGTCATTTGACGAGCTTCGAAAGCGTCTCTGAATCCTGCGATACGCATCTCAGTCGCATATTCATCCGCGACACCTCCTAGCAAGACCAACTCGTCTGGCGCCGCGCCGCGTGCTAGCAGCTTGTCAATCAG
Source organism: Paraburkholderia sp. NPDC080076 (assembly GCF_050281145.1). Classification (NCBI taxonomy): domain Bacteria; kingdom Pseudomonadati; phylum Pseudomonadota; class Betaproteobacteria; order Burkholderiales; family Burkholderiaceae; genus Paraburkholderia; species Paraburkholderia sp. NPDC080076. The sequence goes on from NZ_JBNNWQ010000005.1 coordinate 220,459, forward strand.
CACGTCCGTAATAGCTTGAGCGCCTTTGCGGTTATCGGATACGACCGACGGCGCACCGTCGCCTGGCAGGTCCAGATTGATGGAAGGGACGCCCGCGGCCGAACAGAGCTCGTTCAATGGTGTCGGGTTACGCACGCCGGCGATAAATAGCAGTTCAACCCGCTGCGAAAGGAGTGTTTCGGTAACGCTCACCTCGACTGCGGGGTCGCGCTGAGTGCCCACGACTATTGGGCAAAGTCCGCGACTACGCGCCTGCTCTTCGAAGGTCTCGGCGAGCCCCGCAAAAAAACGGTTCCGATAATGGGGAAGAACCATACCCACCAGACCCGAGCGCGACAGCCGCAGTCCTCGAGCTTTCATGTTGACGTTATACCCAAGCTGACGCGCGCTTTCGAGTATTCGGTTCGCAGTCTCCTCTTTGATTCGATAGCGGACCCAACTGCCGTTCAGCACCATGCTGACCGTAGCCGTCGAAGAACCTGTCGCCTTTGCGACGTCATAAATCGTGGACTTGCGTCCGGGGTTGCTGCTTGCCATCAAGTTGCTCCGAGGGCATTGCGCCGTATTGTCCCGAAAAGGTAGCCGTTTCCCGACAGTGCCCAATACCAGGGTTTTTCCGGCTCGACCGAAGTGCTAAATAGATTCAGCATACACCCACCCGAGATGCTAAATGGATTTAGCAACTTTAGCAAGATGCGAAGTCGGGCCTTTAATCACTCATTTAGGGCGTCTGCGTGCCCAGGCGTCTACCGGAGGAGACATGTTCAAGAACATCATCCGCACTTTGGGTGCCGGCGCAGTCGCGCTCGCTTTGACGACGAGTTTTGCATCGGCCTCGCCTGACAAGCCTGTAATCGGTGTCGTTGTGAAGATTGGCGGCATTCCATGGTTCAACGCCATGGAAGCGGGCATCAAGAAGCGCGCCGACCAACTCGGCGTCAAGGCATTCATGGTGGGGCCAACGAGCGCTGACCCTGCGCTCCAGGTACGAGCCATCGAAGACTTGATTGCGCAGCACGTAGACGTCATCGGCGTCGTGCCGAACGACGCACAGGTTCTGGAACCCGTTCTTCAGCGCGCCAGAGCCGCCGGTATCAAGGTCATCACCCACGAGTCACCGAAGCAGCAGAACGTGGACTGGGACTTTGAACTGGCCTCGTCCAAAGGTTTCGGCGAAGCCTACGGAAAACGCCTTGGCGAGGCGCTGGGCGGGAAGGGCGAATACGCCGTTTTCGTCGGTTCGCTGACAGTGCCGCTCCATAACGCCTGGGCGGATGCGGCAATCGCCTACATCAAGGCCAACTATCCCGGGATGACCCTCGTCGGCGATCGCTACGGCGTCGCTGAAGACGTGGACGCGTCGCGCAAAACCGCGCTTGACCTGATGCGCGCTCATCCTAACTTGAAGGGCATCCTTGCGTTCGGCAGTCAGGGCCCGATTGGGGCAGCTCGCGCCGTCGCGGAGCAGCAGGCGAAAGGAAAGGTCCTGGTTCTCGGGCCGTTCTCGCCTGGACAGGGCCGAAAGCTCGTCCACGATGGCGTGTTGAGCGGCGGGTACATGTGGAATCCAGAAGTCGCCGGCGAAGTGTTTGTGACGCTGGGCACGATGCTCGTAAAGGGGCAGCCGATTAAGGACGGCACGAATATTCCGGGTCTGGGTGTTGTTCATCCCGACGGTCACAACCTGATTGTCGACCAACTGGTCGACCTCAACGCCAAAACCGTCGACGACCTCGCAAAGATGGGCCTCTGACCGCAATCCTTTTACCGAACGGGTGAGCGCGGTTGTAGCGCTGCTCACCCGGAAGTTAACGGTACGACACATCTGGTCGCCAGCCAGTCGCGTGCAAGTACCACCGGAGCGTTTCCATGAGTCAACCAGCTTCCATCAACGTCCACCGTTCTCAACGAGGTGATGCGCACATGGCATCGGGCGCGCTCGACGGCGATTGCATGCCACTGCTCAAGCTCGAGAACATTTCCAAAATCTTCGGTGGCGTTAAGGCGCTGCGGGCCGTGAAGTTCGACGTCATGCCCGGAGAAGTTCTCTGCCTTGCGGGCGAGAATGGCTGCGGCAAGAGCACTATCATCAAGATTATCAGTGGGGTCTACCAGCCGGAGCCTGGCGCAGTGATGCTCATGGACGGTGAGTCAATCGAAGGGCTCGACCCGGCCAGGGCCCGTGACCTCGGTATTCAGGTCATCTGGCAAGACCTGGCGCTTTTCCCCGAAATGACCGTCGCGGAAAACATCGCTTTCGAGCAGAACCTGGGGTCTCGTCCGCGTATCGTCAGATACGGAAAGATGAAGGAGGCGGCCCGCCGGATTCTCGAGCGGCTCGGAGTCTCCATCGACCTCAACCGTTCTGTTCGCTCGCTATCAATTGCCCAGCGCCAAGTCGTGGCCATCGCCAGAGCGCTTGTTCGCGACGCACGTCTTGTCTTCATGGACGAGCCGACTGCCTCGCTCAGCCATGCCGAGACCGAAGCTCTGCTGAAAATTGTCCGGCGACTTTCTGCGGACGGAATTGCCGTGGTGTTCGTCAGCCACCGGCTCGCTGAAGTGCTGGACGTCTGCACCCGCGTGACCGTTTTCCGCGATGGACAGTACGTCGGCACCTTTCCCACCGAAGGGATGACGCAAACCCGCCTCACGGAATTGATGACGGGCCGAACTTTCGACTATGAAGTGCGCACGACAGACCTGACGAAAGCGCCGGTTGTGCTGGAGGTACAGGGGTTATCGCGAGCCCGTCAATACCATGACGTGTCGTTCAAAGTGCGACGAGGCGAGATTCTTGGCATGACGGGACGCCTTGGCGCAGGAAGAACGGAAGTTGCATTGTCGCTTTTCGGAATGACGCGCCCAGGTGCGGGTTCCATCCAGCTCGACGGAAAAGAGATTTCGCTGCGCACGAATCGTGATGCTATCCAGGCAGGGATAGCCTACGTATCTGAAGACCGACTCCAACTCGGCCTTGTCCAGCCGCAATCAATCGGAGACAACACGGTCGCGGCGGTGTTGGACAACCTTCTGGATGGCACCCATCTCATTGCTGCGAAAAAAAGAAACGCGCTGATTCAAGACTGGATTCAACAACTGGCCGTGAAGATTGGAAAACCGGACGATGCGGTCTCCACGCTGTCGGGCGGCAACCAGCAGCGCATCGTGCTCGCCAAGTGGCTGGCAACAAACCCGAAGCTCCTTATTCTGGATTCGCCCACCGTCGGCGTCGATGTCGGCGCCCGTGCCGGCATCTTCGCCATCATTCACAAGCTCGCTGCTGAGGGTATGGCCATCTTGCTGATATCGGACGAAATTCCAGAGGTCTACTTCAACTCCGACCGAATTCTGCATATGCGCGACGGCCGCATTGTTCACGAGTACGTGCCGGGAATGACAACGATGGAACAAATCGAGCGAGACGTCCATGCCTGATTTTCGCAAACTCGGAATCGGTTCGATCGAGGCCCTCCTGATTCTCGTAATCGCCATCATGGTGATTGGCCTCAGCCTTTCAACCTCGACATTCCTTACTCTTCCAAATCTGTTCGACCTGCTCAACCAGAGTTCCGTCAACATCATTTTCGCAGTCGGGCTACTGGTGGTGCTGATCGCTGGTGGCATTGATATCTCGTTCGCCGTCGGCGCATCGGTGGTTCAGTACCTCACTGCGTTGACCGTGATGCGACTCGGTGGTGGTAACTGGGCGCTTGGCTTCATTGTGTCCGCGTTTTTTGGATTTCTGCTTGGCTCAATCAACGCCACGATTATCTACAGATTTCGCATTGTTTCAATTGTGGTGACGATTGCCACGTTCAATGTGTTTTTCGGCGGGTTGATGTTTCTCACGGGCGGGGTCTCTATCTACGACCTGCCGGACTGGTGGACGAACAGAGTTTCCCTCATCCATTTCAACACCGCGAGTGGCAATGCGAATCTCGCACTGCCTGTGGCCGTGATGGTCGTCATGGTCATAGCAACATGGTTTCTGCTGCGGCGCACGACAACCGGTCGACAGCTCTACGCAATGGGCGACAACCCCGAGGCGGCGCGACGCGTGGGGGTCAACATAGGTGCGATGCATTACATCGCCTTTGGATGGCTCGGCATGATGGCCGGCATTGCCGGACTCATGCAAGCCCACTACGTGCAGGAAGTCGTTCCGAATGCATTTTACGGCCGCGAATTGGATGTGCTCGCTGCCGTAGTGCTCGGTGGTGCAAGGTTGGGCGGCGGCCGCGGCACGATTCTCGGCGCCATCCTCGGCATCCTCCTGACCGCTATCACCGCCAACGGCCTGAACTTGCTCGGCATCTCGCCGTACGCGTTCAAGATGATCATCGGAGCCATCATCCTCATCGCCATTACTTTGTCGAGCGGCGGCTTCGCCAAGCTCGTCGGAGCGCGATTCACGTCACAAAGCGTAAAGGCCTCGTCATGAAAATGTCCTCATCTCAACGCGCGCCGCTCGTACCGGCAGACGTCGCCGGATTGCTTGGATTTCTCATCCTGGTCGTCGCTGTCCTGAGCTTCGCATCTGACCGCTTTTTCTCGGCGAGCACATTCGTGTCGGTAGCGTTCCAGTTGCCGGAGCTCGGGTTCTTTACGCTGGCCATGCTGATGCCTTTGATTTCCGGCGGCTTCAATCTCTCGGTGACTTTCACTGCGAACATTTCGGGGTTGGCCATGGCGTGGGTGCTTCGTACGTACGGCGGAGCGGACGCCGGCGCTTTAGCCATCATCCTCGGCATCGCTGCCGCGTTGGCCACAGGCGCCGCCGCCGGTTGGGTGATGGGCGCCGTCATTGCGCGTACGGGAGCAAGCCCCATCCTCGTGTCCTTGTCGATGATGATTTTCTTGCGCGGATTGGGGGAGTTCCTCACTCGTGGCGGCGACATCTCCGGGTTCCCGCCGTTTGTGCGCGAAATGGGCAACGGGGTCTTCCTCGGCGTACCGATTCCCCTCCTGATTTTTCTCGGCTGCGCATTACTTTGGCACGTTGTCATGACACGGTCGCGGCTAGGCTTCGCCACACGCATGATTGGTTCGAATCTGGAAGCAACGCGATATTCCGGCATCGCGACGACACGTGCCGTCACCCGAATCTACATGCTGTCGGGGCTGATGTGCGGCGTCGCTGGCGTGGTGATGGCGGCCCAGTTCAACTCGGTTCGCGTTGGCCATGGCGAGGCCTTTCTACTCATCTCCGTGCTTGCGTGCTTCTTGGGTCGCGTGGACCCGTTCGGCGGCTTTGGTCGCGTGGTACCGGTCGTGATTGCACTTGTGATTCTGCAGGTTATCGCTTCTGGCCTCAATTTGCTCGGTGCCAACCAACACCTGGCGACTGCGCTGTGGGGCGTGTTCTTGCTTGCTGTGATGCTCTTCCGTTGGGCATGGGCGAAGGGCATTTCGAAAACTTTGGTCCGCAGGCGCGTGACCGCATCTGAAGGAGTTACACAATGAATAAGCTTGGCGTACACGCACTGGTATGGGCTGGCGACCTCACCCCCGAATCGACTCGCAAAGTCTTGAGCCAGACCAAAGCTGCTGGTTTCGACCTGGCTGAACTGTCGTTGCACGGTCCGAAGGTCATGGACCTGGCGCTCACGCGGGATTTGCTGCAAGAGCATGAGTTGGATATCGGTTGCTCGCGCGGTCTCACCTTTGATGCGGACGTGTCCAGCGAGGACTCTGCTACGGTCGCACGCGGGGTTTCGATGCTGGAGGAAGGTATCAGCGTCACGGCAGAGCTGGGTGGAGGCTACTTCGGCGGGATTCTTTATGGTGCGATGGGGAAATACAACGCACCGGTTACCAAGCAAGGCCGCCGTAATGCAATTGATTCGCTCAAGCGCATTGCTGATTTCGCATTGAAGAAGAACGTGACGCTTGGGCTTGAAGTGGTAAATCGCTACGAGAGCAATTTGCTGAACACCGCTTCCCAGGCGCTTGCCATGATTGACGAGGTCGATGCGCCCAATGTTGTCGTTCACCTCGATACGTATCACATGAACATTGAGGAATCCGATTTTATGCAGCCGGTTCTGCAATGTGGCAAGCGTCTTGGCTACGTTCATATCGGGGAAAGCAATCGCGGGTATCTCGGGTCGGGGACGATCGATTTCTCTCAGTTTTTCCACGCACTCGCCATGATTGACTACAAGGGAGTCGTAACTTTTGAGAGCTTCTCGTCGACGGTCGTCAACGAGCAGCTGTCCAATGCGTTGGCAATCTGGCGCAACTTGTGGGACGACGGTATGGACCTGGCCAAACATGCGCGGGAGTTCATCGCTGGTGGCATCAACGCCGCCGCAAAAGCAAAAACGCACCACTAGACACCTGGCGGGTGAAGTAAGTGTCGCGACAATGGCTCGGCAATCGGAGCTTTGGCGAGGATAAGAAGAGTTCTCGCCGACCGCCACTTTTTTGGAGTACCCTGGATTATGTCGACGATTGAAGACCGCTATCTCGGTCGCCTCCACCAGTTAGTTTCTGACGGGCGGCGCTACATCCTCGGTTTGGTTGGTGCGCCGGGTGCAGGCAAATCAACACTGGCGCAAGCAATCCTTGATGCTTTTCCCGGAAAGGCAGTGGTTGTGCCGATGGACGGGTTTCATCTTGCGAATATCGAACTCGCGCGGCTCGGTCGCGCATCCCGCAAAGGTGCGGAAGATACGTTTGACAGTGCGGGCTATATTGCACTTCTGAGGCGCCTGCGTGAGCAGCGTCACGACGAAACAATCTACGCTCCCACGTTTCGCCGGGAAATTGAAGAACCCATCGCCGGCGCAATCCCTGTGGCGCCTGATATGCCGCTTGTAATCACTGAAGGGAATTATCTTCTTCTCGAGAACGGCCATTGGAAAGCTGCGCGACCATTGCTCGACGAAGTCTGGTATGTCAACGTCGACCCGGACCTGCGACGGCAGCGTCTTGTTACTCGGCATATTGGTTTCGGCCGGGACCGGGCTGCAGCAGAACAATGGGTTCAGAAAACTGACGAAGTGAACGCGACCTTGATTGATTTAACTAGAGAGCGAGCCGATGTTCAATTCCAGTGGTCATCGTAAGGCCCATTCATGGGTTCTGGCACCCCACGAAGCGATGCACTATGCGTTGCCTTCCTCGAGTATCTTTGGAGTTCCAGTTGAACATTGATAAAACTTCGCGATGGAATCAATCAAGCGCTGGACGTTGAAATGGGCACACGGCGAGGCGGAGGTTCAAGCACTTGGTGGAATGCTTGCGCCGGTGCGCTTTGACCTTGGAGGCGGACGTCCTGTCTCTCCGCTGCACGTTGCTCCATGGGAGGATGATGTGCACCGACCTGGACTTATGCGCGCGTTGCGCGGGGAATGGCCTTGCCTTCCGTTCGGAATGGTCGACGTACCTACGGGCTTGCCGCCCGATTTCCGGATTCGTGGCGCCGATGATGACTGGGCTCACGGGTATGGCGCGAATCACATGTGGCAACTGGTGGAGCAAAGCGACCGCATGCTCACGCTTCAAATTGCCTACCCCTCTGACAGCGAGATTGAGAGGCTTGAGCGCACGATCGAAGTTGAGCCTGACGCACCCGCGCTGGTCGTCTCACTTACCGTCCACGCCCGTCGTGACGTGAATTTGCCGTTCGCCCTTCATCCGACTTTTGCTGTTTCAGTGGGAGGCGTTGAAATCCTTGCTTGCGAGTATCAGGCCATCTACAGCTACCCGGTTCCACCAGAGCCCGGCGTCTCGCGAATTCTGCCGAACAGTACCATCTCGACCTTGAAGGAAATTCCGACCACGCAAGGGCCGATGGACGTGACCCGCCTGCCGTTGCCCGAAACAACCGAGGAATTGTTGCAAATCGCAGAATGTAAGCCGCCGTTTGTGTTGCGGTACCCGGAGCAGCACGCCGATGTATCGCTCGACTGGAATGCAGAAGAACTTCCCGATGCGTTGCTTTGGATTAGCAACGGTGGGCGTACACACGAACCCTGGTCAGGACGACACTTCGCTGTAGGGGTGGAACCGGCCAACAGCTTCTTTGACCTCAGCCGGGTGGCGATTCCGCCTGCCAATCATCCGCTCGCCGGCCGCACCGGAATGGTCTTCAAAGCAGGAGTGCCGCGGACCATTACGTACCGTTTGTCGGTACGGCGCTATGAAGACTAACGGCTGCGAAGGCTAGAACCGACATTGGAACGACTTTGACCGCCAACGCGAAGGCCAATGCTACGAAACCGCTGAGCGCAGGGTTGAGACCGGACCCCATGGCATCGGCTTCGCCGTAAGAGAGGGTCGGGTACCGCTGCACCGGCAAGACTTTGGCGGCGTTCCGGACAGACAAAAAACCGCGCGAGCCAGCAAAGGCCGCGCGGTTATTTCATGGACTGTCGAAACACGAGGCCGTCGTGCGTCGCCTGGTCTTGAGTGTGGATGCATAGCCACAGTGCATCGAGAGGATGAACCGAAGCCATTTTTATATCTAGGCGTAAACCCTTATGATTGGTCGCGTGCATGCATCTGCATGCGCCTGCCTGCCGCTGGCTAGCACGATGCGCTGACGCAGCGCCAATCCGCGTTTCCTTGGAGCACACCGTTCGGATGTTGAATCGCAAGTCCAACCCGTCGTCTTCGCAACGCTGGTCGAACTGGCTGTATGCCGTCGTCAGCGCGATCTACCGCAAGCGGCCGGTATGGATGGTGTCGTTTTCGACGAGCGAAGCCAGTCTGTCCGAAGGCTTGAGGGCGGCGTGCGCGTCGACGGCCATGCTCGCGCTCGGTAACGTGCTGCACGAACCGGCCTTCGCGTGGGCCGCGATCGGAGCCTTCTGGACCTGCCTCGCCGACGCGGCCGGCTCGAACCGCGCCCGCTTTGCGTCGATGATGGGCTTCGCGGTGCTGTCCACGCTGTGCGGTGGCCTGACGGCTTACGCTTCCGGCGCTGGAGCCGTGTTCGCCGCGCTCGCGGTGCTGGTATTTACGACACTCGGCGCGTTCGGCAGGATCTGGGGCGCGGCCACTTCGCAGGTGACGATTCTCGCGGCGACCGCATGCGTCGTGATGGTCGACCGGCCGATGCACAGTGTTCGGCAAGGCATGGCGTTTCTCGGCATCTATCTGGTCGGATGTCTGTTTGCCGTGGCGCTGAGCCTGACGGTCTGGCGCATTCATCCGTTTGGCACGAGCCGCTCGACGCTGCGCGCCGTGTACCTGCGGCTCGCCGATATCGCACTGGACAGCGCCCGCCTGCTCGAACGACGCGCGGCACGCGGCGAGTGGGCCACGCATGCCGCGAAATTTCGCGCCGATGCCCGCGCCGCGCTGGAGCGCTCGCGCAAAGTGCTGGCGCGCGTGCCCGCGTCGAGAACGGGCGGCCGTGAAACCTACGACACGCTGCTCGGCTTGCTGACTGACGGCGAAGCGTTGTTCGCGTACCTGATCGCCGTCTCCGGTGCATGTGAACGAGTCCCCGACGACGCATGGCGCGCGAAACGCGCGGCCCGCCTGCTGACAGTCATGGGCGACGTGCTGCGCGGCATCGGCGCGGCCGCCAACGACGCACAGTGGGCGCGTCTCGCCGATTTGCAACTTCGCTTGCGGCGTTTTGCGCGGCGGCTCGAAACAGCCTTGATGGAACCCGTGAAGCTGAAGTCCGACTTCGAACTGGTCGACTTCACGCCGGTGCATGCGCAGCCTGAAGGCTGGCGCGACAGCGCCGCGCGGCTCTTCACGCGAACCTGGTCGACGCTCAAGGCCAACCTGTCGGTCGAATCTGTCGGCTTGCGGCATGCGGCGCGCGTCGGCGTGACGACCACCACGGGCTTTCTCGTGATCCGCGCGCTCGGTCTGCCGTTCGGCTACTGGGCCACCATGGCGACGCTGCTGATCTTGCAACCGTCGATTGCCGCGACCTGGCCGCGCAGTATCGAGCGGGCGGCGGGCAGCATCGTCGGCGGCGTGCTGGCGGTGGGTATTGGTTACGCGATCCATTCGCCGCTCGGCATTTCGCTCGCGGTGTTTCCGCTGGTGATGGCGACCATGGCGCTGCGTCCCGTCAGCTACAGCCTCTTCGTGTTGTTCCTTACGCCGACCTTCGTGCTGGTGGCCGACTTCGCGACGCCGGGCGCGAGCGAATTCGCCTATGCGCTCACGCGGCTCGGCAACAACGTGCTCGGCTGCGTGTTGGCGCTGCTGGCCACGTTCTATCTCTGGCCGACGCGCGAAAAGATCGACTATCGCGCGTATCTGGCCGAGGCGGTGCGCGCCAATCTCGCCTATCTGAGGGCCGCGCTGGAATCGCCTCGCCGCAGCGAGAAGGACATGGAGCGCTTGCGCCGCGCCGCGGGTCTGGGCAGCAATAACGCGGAGGAAGCCATTGGCCGGATGCGCCTTGAAAAACTCGAGGACTCGATGGTCGATACCGTCACGCTGACGGTGCTGAGCGTGTTGCGAAGAATGGCCGGCACCGCGACGCAACTGCGCCTGAGTACGAACCGGCGCGACATGCACGATGAACTCGGCGCGTGGGTCGCGACCGTGAGCGCGGACATCGACACCGCGTTGAGTCGAAATTTGCGGCCGGTGCGCCTCGCGCTTCCCGCGCGAGACGGGCTGACCTCACTGGAAGCCGATGCGGTGGGCGAGCTTGCACTGATGCATCGGCTGCTCAACGAGCGGATGCGTGAGGCGAGGGGATAGCCAAGGCGGTGCAAGTCGGCACGAAGCTCAAGCATCAGGACTTGCTGGTTTGCTCTTCTTGAGCTTGCTCGTCGTCGGCAATCGTTCCGGGCTCAGGCAAAGGCATCACCGATTCGAGCGTGCGCATGCCCGCCGCAAGCGCACGCTTCTCGGACGGCGACAGCCGCTTGACCCAATACTCCGCGCGTGACGCGCTTGACCGATCCGTCAATTCGAACGACGCCAGCACCTGCACCGGCTTACGCGAACGCGTATAACGCGCGCCCTCGCCACTCACGTGTTTGTCGAAGCGCGCCTGCACATCGACGGCGATGCCTGTGTAGACGCTGCCGTCCGAGCATTCGAGCAGATAGAGAAACCAAGCCATGAATGCGCTTCAGCCTTTGAACGGATTGTGTTCGCGCAGCTCGTCCACATACGCGTGGATGCTGTTCTTTTCGTTGTCGAGAAAGTGGCCGACCGCATCGGCGAAAGCGGGATGCGCGAGCCAGTGCGCCGAACGCGTTACCGTGGGCAGGAAGCCGCGGGCCATCTTGTGCTCGCCTTGGGCGCCGCCTTCGAACGCGCCGAGCTTTTCCTCGATGCAGAATTCGAGCGGCTGGTAGTACGCCGTTTCGAAGTGCAGGCACGGCACGTGTTCCAGCGCGCCCCAATAGCGGCCATACAGCGTGCCGCCGGTTTTCGCGTCGCGCTGATACACCACGAGCGAACTCGCGATCGGCTTGCCTTCGTATTCGGCGATCACGAGCAGCAGGTTCTCCGGCATCGACGCGCCGATCATGCGGAAGAAATCGAGGTTCAGATACGGACTCGAAAAGTGCTCGCGATACGTCTGCCGATAGCACTTGCTGAAGAAACGCCAGTCCGCGTCCTGAATGTCCTCGCCGCGAATCCGGCGCATCGTCACGCCGGCCTCGTGCACTTTACGGCGCTCGGCGCGAATGTTCTTGCGCTTCTTCTGTTCGAGCGTGGAGAGGAAATCGTCGAAGTCGCGATAGCCGTCGTTCAGCCAATGAAACTGCACGCCTTCGCGTTGCATCATGCCCATTTCGGTGAGCGCGTCCGCTTCCGTTTCGGTGGGAAACAGCACGTGCAGCGAAGACACGTCGGCCTGTTCGGCGAACGCCATCAGCGTTGCCGCCAGATGCCTGAGCGCATGCGTATCCGCCGACAGCAACCGGTTGCCTTGCACCGGCGTGAACGGCACCGCGCACAACAGCTTCGGGTAATACGGCAAACCGTTGCGCTTGTAGGCGTCGGCCCAGGCCCAGTCGAACACGTACTCGCCGTACGAGTGCCCTTTCAGATACACGGGCGCGACGGCCACGAGCTTGTCCGTGCGCGGGTCGGTCAGCGTGACGAATTGCGGCGCCCAGCCGCTATCCGCGACCGCGCAGCGGGTCGCATGCAAGGCGCTCAAGAACTCATGCCGCAGAAACGGCGTGGGCTGCGACTGCTGCGCGAGAAGGGCGTTCCATTCTGCGGCGTCCACCTCGGAGGGCGACGCCAGAATGCCCGTGCGATAATCAAAGCGTTCCTGGTTCAATCTGTGTGACTGTTCCCAATGAGCGGCGCGGCGCTCTGAGCGCGATGCCGTTCGTTTATCCGATTTGTCCATTCCGTCGAGCTAACCAGCCGCGGTACTCGCAAGCCACGTCGGCTTGCCTGTCGATCCTGCCATGAAGACCCGAATCGCTCTTGCTCAAATCAATGTCACCGTCGGCGACTTCGCCGGCAACGTCGCGAAGATCGTCGCTGCCGCGCGCACCGCGCACAACGATGGTGCGAAGCTGCTGATCGCGCCTGAACTCGCGCTGTCCGGCTATCCGCCCGAAGATCTGCTGCTGCGTCCCGCGTTCTATGCCGCGAGCGCGGCGGCGCTGGCCGACCTCGCTCTCCAACTGAAGCCGTTCGCCGGCCTGCATGTGATCGTCGGCCATCCCCTACGTGATGTTGCGCACAGCGCGGCGCACGGCCATGGTAATGCAAACGCGCCGATCGAGCGCGGCGTGCCGCCGGTCGATACCTTCAACGCGGCCTCGCTGATCGTCGACGGAGAAGTGCGCGGCACCTATCGCAAGCAGGATTTGCCCAACACCGAGGTGTTCGACGAGAAGCGCTACTTCGCGTCCGACCCGCAGCCGTTCGTGTTCGAGCTGGACGGCGTGAGGTACGGCGTGGTGATCTGCGAGGACGCATGGCATGCGTCGGCTGCGCAAATGGCGAAGGCGGCGGGCGCGCAAGTGGTGCTGATTCCGAACGGCTCGCCGTATCACCTGAACAAGGAAGCGGTGCGCTTCGACATTCTGCGCGCACGGATTCGCGAGACCGGATTGCCGATGGTCTATGTGAACATGGTCGGCGCGCAGGACGAGCTGGTGTTCGACGGCGGCTCGTTCGTCCTCGACGCGCAAGGCGAACTGGTCGCGAAGATGGCGCAGTTCGAGGAAGCGACCGCGATCGTCGAATTCGAAGACGGCAAGCCGCTGCCCGCGCCGATCGCGCCGGAGCTGTCGATCGAGGCGCAGGTCTATGCCGCGCTCGTCATGGGCGTGCGCGACTATATCAACAAGAACGGTTTCCCGGGCGCGCTGATCGGCCTGTCCGGTGGCGTGGATTCGGCGCTGGTGCTGGCCGTCGCGTGCGATGCGCTCGGCGCGGACCGGGTGCGCGCGGTGATGATGCCGTCGCGCTACACCGCGGACATTTCCACCACGGACGCCGCCGAGATGGCGCGCCGCGTCGGCGTGCGCTACGACGAAATCGCGATCGCGCCGATGTTCGACGCGTTCCGCGGCTCGCTCGCACAGGAGTTCGCGGGCCGCGCCGAAGACGCCACCGAAGAAAACATTCAGGCGCGCATTCGCGGCACCCTGCTGATGGCGCTCTCGAACAAGTTCGGCTCGATCGTGCTGACGACCGGTAACAAGAGCGAAATGGCGGTGGGCTACTGCACGTTGTACGGCGACATGGCCGGCGGCTTCGCGGTCATCAAGGACATTGCGAAGACGCTCGTCTACCGCCTGTGCCACTACCGCAACCAGGCTACCACTTTCGACAAGCGGGACGTCATTCCCGAGCGGATTCTGACGCGCGCGCCGTCGGCGGAACTGCGCGAGAACCAGACCGATCAGGACAGCTTGCCGGAGTACGAAGTCCTCGATGCGATCATGCGCATGTACATGGAAGAGGACCGCTCGCTCGCCGAAATCATCGCGGCGGGCTATGCGGTCGACGACGTCAAACGCGTCACGCGCCTCATCAAGATCAACGAATACAAGCGGCGTCAGGCGCCGATCGGCATTCGCGTCACGCATCGCGCGTTCGGGCGCGACTGGCGTTATCCGATCACGTCGCGCTACACCGAACCGGTGGAGTGAGCCGCGGCGAATGACTGCGGACTAACCCGAAGCGCGTGCCGGATTGCCGCAACGCATCCGGCGCGGCGTAGAATAAAAACATCCATTTCCCTTTCACTCTTCCAGACACGAGACGAGGTTCGCCATGAAGCGCATCACTGCAGTCATCAAACCGTTCAAACTTGACGAAGTGCGCGAGGCGCTCGCTGAAGTCGGCCTCACCGGGCTGACCGTGACCGAGGTCAAAGGCTTCGGCCGTCAGAAAGGCCATACCGAGCTCTATCGTGGTGCAGAGTACGTGGTCGACTTTCTGCCGAAAGTGAAGATCGAAGTGGTGGTGGCGGACAATCAGTGCGACCAGGTGATCGACGCGATCATCGGCGCGGCGCGCACCGGCAAGATCGGCGACGGCAAGATTTTCGTCGCGGACGTCGAGCGCGTGATCCGCATTCGTACGGGCGAAGAAAACGAAGCAGCGGTTTGAAGCGCCAGAGTTCGTCGCCTCGAAGCAGGTGTCGAGCGTCGGGATTTGCCAACTGCAGTCAGCCGCACAACCATGAGTGCACCGCGCCGGTGCGTTCGAGTGGTGGCAAAATCGTGCGCTCAAATAAAAAACGGTGCGATACCCTTTCGGACATCGCACCGATACGCGCCTCTCGCAGCAGCGTGAAAAAGATTCTCTTGAAGAACTCTTGACTACGCCCCGAAGGAAGTCCCTTCGGGGAACACCGTTCGATTAGAACGAGTGTTGAATACCTGCGTACACGCCCGACTGGCTGTGACCCGGCAGCGGATTGTCCGTGCTGGTTGCCGTACCGGCGTTGTTAGCATTCAGGCCGTAGTTAGCCGTCTTGCTGTTTTGCGTCGTTGCGATCTGGATGTCCAGCAGCGTGCGCTTGGACAGGTTGTACGAGCCGCCGATCGTGTAGATCGTCGCGTTGCCTGCGCCATTGTTGCCGTTCACGTGGTAGACCGCCGCAATCAGCGCTGCAGCCGGCGTTGCTTGCCACGTCACACCGCCCCATTCGTGATCCAGAGTGGTCGGCTGGCCCGGCAGAACGTTCTGCGCACCTGCCGAACGGACAGCCTGGTAAGCAGCCTGAACCTTGAACTGGCCGAGGAAGACGTTCACGAGAGCCGAGTATTCACGCGATGCCGCGAATACGCCGTTGCCGACATTGGCCGTGTTGACCGCGCTCGGGTTCGGGCCGTACAGCACGCCGTTAGCCGGATTGCGGATTTCGTCGTAAATACCGCGAATCTGGAACAGCGAGCTCGTGTAGGTAACCTGCGCGCCAGCTTCGCGACCTTGCGGGGTCGTGCCGTTGCCGTTCCAGCTCGTTGCGTTCGACAGCGCGTATTGACCGTAGAAGTCAAAGCCGGCGATCTTCGGCGACTGGTATGCGAAGTTGTTGCTCGATTGCGGCCAGTTGCGGCCACGCACCAGCGATGCCGACGACCAGTTCGATTGACCGAACGGGTCGAAGTCCCACACGCCGTTCGAGATGTACAGCATGCGGCCCATCGTGAACGTACCGTACTGGTCGTTCGACAAGCCGACAGTTGCCCAACGATTGAAGAGACCGCCGCCGCCAGGGCCTGCACCCGTCATGGTGTTGAAGGAGCCTTCCAACTGGAACAGGACCTTGTTGCCGCCACCGATGTCCTCAACGCCCTTCAAGCCCCACAGACTGGTACCCCAGTCGCCGCTTTCTGCGCGCCAGCGGTTCGTGCTGCCAGTTGCCTGGCCAGCTGCGTTCGAGCCTTGCGGAACGCCCGTCATGTATTCGATACCGGCGTCAAGGCGGCCGTACAGCGTCACGCTGCTTTGGGCGTGCGCAACAACACCGGCTGTCATCAGCGCAGCGGCGAGCAAAGCTTTCTTCATCTTCTCCTCCATACCCTGTCAAAAAGTGAAACCCAGTACTGCGAATGGTGCTCGGCCGCGATTTGCGCCGAACAGAAATCGGTACCAGGGAGATTAGCGGGTGGATTGGGTCTCCTGCCGTGACGTGTAGCCTTGGGGCTATCTGGTCGCCATGCCGATCCCTCGCCGACCGGTTCTCCTCTGTGCTTTGAAGTGAAACTACTTTTAATGAACTTTGTTTTGCTACTTTGGTTACTAATTTATCAAAAATACCCTGAACTGGGAGAAGAAATTAGTACCTGCCTCGATCGATGTCTCCAAATTGCAATACGAATGTGCGCGACGACCCGTTACAAGGCCTTCGAAAAACGCGAAAACCCTTATGCGACAAGGGAATCACGGATCGGCGCGGGCAACGTTAAGGATTGCCACTATTGACGCTTTAAATGCGGCAGAGTAGGGCGAAAAGGCGGGAGTTCGAGGCTTGCGGGGCGCGGTTTTCGCGGCTGAAATCGCCGGAATGCACAGGTGAGCGAAACAAAAAAGGCGCTAGTAAGCGCCTTGTAATGCTACTTTGACTACAACCCAAATAGCGGGCTGAATCCGGTGTTGTTGAGTTTTTTATTTGAGGCTTCCGGACAGGAACTGCTTGAGCCGGTCGCTCTTCGTGTTCCTGAATACTTCGTCGGGATGGCCTTCTTCTTCCACCCGGCCTTGATGCAGAAACATCACGTGATTCGACACGTTGCGCGCAAACGCCATTTCATGCGTGACGACGATCATCGTGCGGCCTTCTTCGGCGAGCGTCTGCATGACCTTGAGCACTTCGCCGACCAGTTCGGGGTCGAGCGCGGAAGTCGGTTCGTCGAACAGCATCACATCCGGATGCATGGCCAGCGCACGCGCGATCGCGACACGCTGCTGCTGCCCGCCCGAAAGATGTGACGGATACTGCTTCTCCAGGCGCGGCGCGAGCCCCACCTTTTCCAGATACTCACGCGCGCGATCTTCGGCTTCCTTGCGCTTCAGACCCAGCACGTTGACGGGCGCCTCGATGATATTTTCGAGCACGTTCATGTGCGACCACAGGTTGAAGTGCTGGAACACCATCGACAGCCTGGTCCGTACGCGCTGCAACTGCTTCGGGTCCGACACGCGCAACGCGCCGTTCTTGCCAATCTGCGTGCGCACTTCCTCACCGTCGACGAAGATGCGCCCGGCGTTCGGCTGCTCGAGAAAGTTGATACAGCGGAGCATCGTGCTCTTGCCCGAACCGGACGAGCCGATCACGCTGATCACATCGCCGGCGTTGGCCTTGAGCGACACGCCCTTGAGAACTTCGTTGTCGCCGTACTGTTTGTGAAGCTCGTCGACGAAGAGCTTTTGCTTCTTGGTGGTCATCAGGATCCTTGGGCATGCTTACTTGCGGAGGGCGCGGTGCCCCGGGTCACTTGCCTTGCGGCCGCAGGTAAGCGAGCCAGCGGCGCTCGGCGCGGCGGAACAGCCACACGAGCGCGAAAGAAATGCACAGATAGAGCAGGGCTGCGATGCCGAATGCATTGAACGACTGATACGTCGCGGAGTTCACATCGCGCGCGATCTTGAGAATGTCCGGCACGGTCGCGGTAAACGCGACGGTGGTCGCATGCAGCATCAGGATCACTTCATTGCTGTAGTAGGGCAGCGCGCGGCGCAATGCCGACGGCAGAATCACGCGCCGGTACAGCGTGAACGACGACATGCCGTACGCGCGTGCCGCTTCGATCTCGCCGTATGGCGTCGCCTTGATCGCGCCAGCGAAAATCTCGGTGGTGTACGCGCAGGTGTTCAGCGTGAAAGCGAGCAGCGTGCAATGCATGCCGTCGCGGAAGAACGCATTGGTGAGCTCGTGATTGCGAATGACTTCGAGGCTGTACAAGCCGGTGTAGCAGAGCAGCAGTTGCACATACAGCGGCGTGCCGCGGAAGATGTACGTATACAGCCACACGAGGCGGGAGAGCCACTTCCTCTTCGACACGCGCGCCACCGCGAGCGGAATCGACAGGCAGAAGCCGAGCCCGATCGACACCACCAGCAGCCACAGCGTGATCGCGACGCCGGTGATGCGATAGCCGTCGGTGTAGAGATAGTTGCGCCAGTATTCCTGAATGATCTCGATCATAGATCCGCCTTTCGCACGCCGGTCGAGTAACGCTTTTCGAGGTACATCAGCACGAAGTTGGACACTGTGGTGATGACGAGATAGATCGCCCCTGCGAACAGGGTGAAGAAGAAGAACCGCAGCGTGCCTTTGCCCGCGTCCTGCGAAGCCTTGACCACGTCGGCGAGACCGATGATCGACACCAGCGCGGTGGCCTTCACCATCACCTGCCAGTTGTTGCCGATGCCGGGCAGCGCGAAGCGCATCATCTGCGGGAACATCACGCGGGTGAACACCTGCCAGCCCGTCATGCCATAAGCCGCGCCGGCTTCGAGCTGGCCGCGCGGCACCGCGAGAAACGCGCCGCGGAAGGTCTCGGTGAAGTACGCGCCGTAAATGAAGCCGAGCACCGCGACGCCGGCCACGAAGGGATCGATGTCGATCTGGTCCCAGCCGAGCAGATCGGTCAGGTTGTTCAGCCAGATCTGGATGCTATAGAAGAGCAGAAGCATCAGCACCAGGTCGGGCACGCCGCGCACGAGCGTGGTGTAGACCGTGCCGACGCCGTAGGAGAAACGGTTTTTCGACAGTTTCGCCGCCGCGCCGAGCAGGCCCAGCACGAAAGCGAACGCCAGCGACAACACCGCCAGTTTGACGGTCTGCCAGGTGCCGTTGAGGAGCAGCGGGCCGTAGCCTTGAAGGAACATATGGGGTCCTTGACGATGTGTTTGCGACACACCGCGAAAGACGCGGCCAACTCTGCGCCGCGTTTGCCGCGAGCCTGAGGCTCGCTGTGACCTGCGGCGCACAGCGCACCGCTGTGCAAATCATGACTGCATGGCCGTTGCCGGTCTTGCAGCGCGCTTTTCGACTCTCGTTGTGAAACTGCTTGTGAATCTACTGCCGACTGTATTACGAAGCCTCGTGAAAGCCCATGCGGGCGAGCCCCGAGTTTCGTGGGTGCTGCATTCTGTGCCCGAGTTCAGCGTCCAGACTCGATGCCCGGCTCAATGCCCGGGATAGATGTCGAAGTCGAAGTACTGCTTCTCGAGCTTCCTGAACGTGCCGTCCTGGTGAACCTGCGCCAGCGCCTGGTTGAACATCGCCTTCAGCTCGGCGTCGTCCTTGCGCAGGCCGATGGCCGTGCCTTCGCCGATCGTCTTCGGGTCCTTCACTTCCGGGCCCGCCCAGCCGAAGCCTTTGCCGCGCGGCGTCTTCAGGAAACCGGCGTCGGCCTGCACTTCGTCCTGCAAGGCGGCGTCCAGACGCCCCGAAGCGAGGTCGGCGTACACCTGATCCTGATTCTGATAAGGCACCACGGTCACGCCTTTGGGCTCCCACCAGACTTTGGCGTAGGCTTCCTGAGTCGAACCCTGTTCGACGCCGACGCGTTTGCCCTTCAGCGAATCAGCTGTGGGCAGCAGCGGCGAGCCTGCCTTGGCAACCATGCGGGCGGGGGCGTCGAACAGCTTGTCGGAGAAGTCGATCTGCTCGCGGCGCTTGTCCGTGATGGTCAGCGAGGACACGATCGCGTCGTACTTCTTGCCCTTCAACGCCGGAATGATGCCGTCGAGATCCTGCTCGACCCACACGCATTTCACGTTCATCTTCGCGCACAGTGCGCGGGTCAGATCGGCGTCGAAGCCGACCACCTGGCCGTTGGGCGCCTTGGATTCGAACGGCGGATAGCTGGCGTCCACCCCGATTCGCACGGTTTTCCACTCTTTCGCCAGCGCGCCGGTGGCCATGACCGTAAGCGCCACGCAGAGTGCGAACTTCTTCATGTTTCTCCTGGGTCAAACTGATCGTCGTGGTGCTTCGATCTCGACGACCGCCGGCTCGTGGCCGGCCGTCGCTATTCTAGGCGGTCAAAATTGTCGCGCCGCTCGGGTTTCTGCTGCGGAGCGCGGCGCGTGCATTCGATGCATCGAGGCAGCCCGGCGCGGGTCCGAAAGCTGCAGCCGACCCACCGCGGCCCGCCATGCCGAGCTCGCCGGTTCGCCTTCGGCGCGCACGCAATCTCGAAAAGCGCGGTATTTTACCCGAACAGGGACGAGGCGCCAGTCCGGGACGCGGGCGGCGGCAAACTGGCGCGCGCGGACGTTGTGCGGGCGCGACGCTGGTGCGTTCTTTCCAGGCCGTGCGAGGCCGGTCGCGCTTGCGGCGGATGCGCGACTCATGTGCGGGGCGTTTGTCGTACCTATGCCGAGGCCGGAATGGCAACCGCGGTCTTGCACGCGCGGCCGGAACATCGCCCGGACCAGCGCCGGACCGCGCCAACGCCCGATTGCACGGATTTATGGAACGATCCGGTGCAGCCGCGCCGATTGTTTAGTGCAGGCCATGCCCATACATTCTCGGCATCGCTATTTACTCACCAGGAGTACTTCCATGTTCGAGATTCGCCGCTCCGAAGAACGCGGTCACGCCAACCACGGCTGGCTCGACTCGTATCACAGCTTCTCGTTTGCCGACTATCGCGACCCCCAGCACGTGCATTTCGGCCCGCTGCGGGTCATCAACGAAGACCGTATCGCCGGCGGTGAGGGCTTCGGCACGCATGGCCATCGCGACATGGAAATCGTCACGTATGTGCTCGAAGGCGCGCTGGCTCACCGCGACAGCATGGGCAATGGCTCGACGATCCGTCCCGGCGACGTGCAGCGCATGAGCGCCGGCACAGGCGTGCAGCACAGCGAGTTCAACGCGTCGCAGGACGAATCTGCGCACCTGCTGCAGATCTGGGTAATTCCGCAACGCGCGGGCGATCAGCCCAGCTACGAGGAAAAGCGCTTCGACGCCGCCGACAAGCGCGGCCGCCTGCGCGTGGTCGCGTCGCCCGACGGCCGCGACGGTTCGGTGACGATCCACGCGGATGCGTCGATTTACGCGGCGTTGATCGACGGCGCGGAATCGGCCACGTTCGCGCTGCCCAAAGGACGGCTCGCCTATGTGCACGTGGCGCGCGGCGCGCTGACGGTGAACGGCGAGACGCTCCATGCGGGCGACGCCGCCAAGCTCAGCGACACGGATACGGTGACGCTGGAGAAGGGCGAGAACGCTGAAGTGCTGCTGTTCGATCTGGGGCAGCTCAACGGCTAAGCCGTGCTCGTTCGGCTGCGTTTTCACTGAAGGAATAGTTGAAGGCGCAACGAGCAAGCCTCACGCATGCATCGCGACGGTCCGCGCGCACGCACCGCGCCGCATCGCGTAGTCAAAAAAAACGCCACGGAAGGCGAACCTCCGTGGCGTTTTTGCATCCAGCAACGCAGACGGCCGCGCGGGCCGCCTGTGCATTGATACCGGGCCGCTTACTGATTGGCCGCCGGCGCCGATGCCGCGCCCTTGCGATGCTCCCAGCGCTCGTGCATCTTTTCATGACGCGACTCCATCTTCGCAAAGCGCTGCTTGAGCGCCGTGCTGACGGTGGTCTTCTGCTGGTCGTTCAGGCCGTTGTAGAACTTGAGCCAGGCATCCGAGGTTTGCTGACGCAGTTGCGCGTCTTTCTGCTCGACTTGCTGGTGCGCGGCCGCCATGGCGTTCAGATCCAGGATCGGCTGTTGCTGCGCAGCCTTGAACTGGTTCTTGATCTGTTCATGATTGGCGCGCATGGCCTCGTGGTTCTGCTTCATGGTGTCGAGCGCGGCTTGCCACTGCTTTTCCTGATCCGCGTTCAGCTTCAACTGATCGTGGAGCTGGGTCAATTGCTTCATGAAGTGGCCGTGCCAGCCGCCGGGGCCGCCGTGTTCGGCGGGTTGTGCGGCATAGGCGGCGCCCGCCCCGATGGCGAGAGCAGTGGCGGCAACGGCGAGAACGCGCGACATCTTTTTGGTAGACATGTGAGACTCCCTGTAATGGAATAGCCGACGATGCAACCGGTTAAAGTGGACGGCCTGCATTCGGTAAGACACAGCGTAGAGAACTGCGCAGTTCGCTGTGTTACGTGGCAGGATGCGGCTGTTACGGGGGATTACGCACACCTTTCACCGTAACACCCGGTAACCCTTGGGGCCGGTTTGAAATCGAAAACCCATCCTGCTGCGCGTTAAACTTCATCCCATGGCTACTCAAATACTTGTTGTCGACGACGACGTCGAATTGCGCGATCTGCTCCGCGACTATCTGGCCCGCCAGGGCATCGAGGTTTCGGTGCTGCACGACGCGGGCTCGCTCGAGCGCAGGCTCGAACGCGAGCGCCCGGATCTGATCGTGCTCGACCTGATGATGCCGGGTGTCGACGGGCTTACGGCGCTGCGCAAGCTGCGCGCGTCGGGCGACGACATCCCCGTGATCATGCTCACGGCGCGGGCGGACGACGTCGACCGCATCGTCGGGCTGGAACTCGGCGCGGACGACTACCTCGGCAAGCCGTTCAATCCGCGCGAGTTGCTCGCGCGCGTACAGGCGGTGCTGCGCCGCCGTCGCACGCTGCCGTCGGCGGCGGCGCCGGAGCAGCGCGAGCCGTTCAATTTCGGCCGCTTCACGCTGGACTTCCAGTCGCGCACGCTGCATCTGGAAGACAAGCCGCTCACGTTGTCGGGCAGCGAATTCGCGTTGCTGAAGATTTTCGTCAATCACCCCATGCGCACGCTTACGCGCGAGCGCTTGCTCGAACTGCTGCACGGTCCGGAATACGACGGCACCGACCGCGGCATCGACGTGCAGGTCTGGCGTCTGCGCCGCATTCTCGAAACCGATCCGTCCACACCGCGCTTCATTCAGACTGTGCGCGGCCGCGGCTACGTGTTCGTGCCCGACGGCGAACAGCATGCGCCGGCCCATTGATTCGCTGTTCGGGCGGCTAGCGCTGCTAGTCGTCGCGGTACTGCTGCTGTCGCATTTCGCGTGGTACGCGCTCATGCGCCTGGAGCGCAGTCAACTGCAAACGCGCTACGCGGTCGAGGAAGCGACCTTCCTCGTCGACGCGGTGCGTCAGCACGTCGCCCGAACGCCGGATCAGCCATTGCCGTCGCGCGTCAAACTGGTCGACCCGGCGAGCCCCGAAGTGCCGCCGGAGGCCGTGGACATGCCTCCGCCGCTCGAACGCTTCGTCGAAGACGTGCGCGACCGCATGCCGTCGGGCACGCAGGTGCGCGTCGGCCTGCCAGGTCGTCCGCCCACGCTATGGGTGCGCGCCACCTCCGACCGAAGCTGGATCGTCGTACCGGTGCAGCCGTTGCGCACGCCGCGCTCGCTCGACCGCACGGTGCTGTGGCTTGCCATCATTTTCTCGTTCGCGGTGATGGCGGCGCTGTTCGCCGCGTGGGCGCTACAGCAGCCGTTGCGCTCGCTCGCCCAGGCGGTGGCGCGCTTCGGCCGCGGCTTGCCGGTGCCGCCGGTGCCGGAGCGCGGGCCGCGCGAATTGCGTCAACTCACGCACGGCTTTAATCAGATGGTCCAGGAAGTGGCGCGCACGGAAAACGACCGCGCCGTGATGCTGGCGGGTGTCGCGCACGATCTGAAAACGCCGCTCGCGCGTTTGCGGCTGCGCGCCGAAATGATGGACGAAGTGAAGATGCGCGACGGCGTGGTGCGCGATGTCGATTCCATGACGCATATCGTCGAACAGTTTCTGGTGTTCGCGCACGACGGCGCCGATCGCAGCGAAGCGGTGGAAGTGGACGCGCAGTGCGAGCGGGTGGTGCGCAGCTATCGCGCGGTAGCCTCCGGTGTGGCCACGGTGCAGACCGAACTCAATGCGGGGCCGGCGTTCCTGTTGCCCGCCGCCACGCTCGACCGGATTCTGTCGAACCTGCTCGACAACGCGCATGCCTACGGTGCGCCGCCGATCGTCGTCGCCACGGCGCGTAGCTCGCAGGGCTTCACCTTGTCGGTGAGCGACAGCGGCAGCGGTATCGCGGCCCAGGATCTGATCAACGCCAGCCGGCCTTTCGTGCGGCTCGATCCGGCGCGCGGCGGCAACGGCCATAGCGGTCTCGGGCTCGCCATTGTCGAGCGGCTGGTAAGGCGTGCGGGCGGGGAGTGGGAGATCGGCAACCACGGTGGCCGTGGTTTGCGAGTCCTGATGAGCTTTCCGTTTGAAGTGTTGCCGCGGGTCGCGGCAGCGTCGGAAAGCGCCTGGTAAGTCGTGCAGTGCGCGGTGTTGGCCTCCCGGCCCGCGCCGTGCCCCCGGGATCCGAACGCAAGGTTCGGAGGTGCGGCCGGAAACCGGCGCGCTAGTCCGAGAACAACGTATTCAGCGCATTCGCCGCGTCGCTATCCACCGTATTCCACGTCACCGTTTCGGCTTCGAAAATATAGTGCGTGGTGTATTTGCCGAGACGCGCCAGGATCTCTTCCTGAATCAGTTCCGGCGCCACCTCCAGTTTCAGATACCACGCGGTGGACGACAGGCGCGTCTGGAACGCGCCGTATTCAGCCAGCAGATGGTCGAACGCGTCAGCATCCTGATCGCGACATACGATCACCAAATTTCCCTTCATGCGAATCTCCCGTTAAAGCGGTAGCGGCAACCTCGATATCAGGGTCGATCATACCTGCTTCGTTAGGGGATGCCGGAGGGCGGGTCTTGCCTTGCATCAGCTTGCGTGTTGATTGAGACGCCGGTGTTTCGCGTCTGCCGAGCGCATCACCACACGTTGGCCACCGTGCGGGTGGGCGGTGCGGTGTCGTCGGGCGGCAAGGCTTCGGTGCGGTCGCGGCCGCCCGATTTCGCCGCGTAGAGCGCCATGTCGGCGCGGCTCATGATTCGCTCGGGCAGATCGTCGGGCGAGAGTTCGGTGATGCCGATGCTCACGCTCAAGCCCACCGAAGCGGGCAGCTTCGGCGAAGGGACCGCTTTCAGACGCAGCCGCAAGCGTTCGACGACTTCGTGGCCGCCGGCCAGATCCGTGGCCGGCAGCAGCAGGCCGAACTCTTCGCCGCCGAGCCGGCCGATCGCGTCGGCGCCGCGCAACTCGGCGCGGCAGGTGTCGACGAAATGTTCGAGCGCGCGATCGCCGGCGGCGTGGCCGAAGCGGTCGTTGATCTGCTTGAAGTGGTCGAGGTCGGCGATCGCCATGCACAGCGGTTCGTGGCCGGCATGCGCGCGTTCGATCTCATGACGCAGCAGGTCGAGAAAGTAGCGTCGCGACAGCGCGCCGGTCAGCGCGTCGTGGCGCGCCTCGGCCGACAGCAGCGTGTTGGCGGATTGCAGTTGTTCAGCGAGATCGCGCGTGGCGCGATGGTGGCGCCGCTCGCGCACATACGACACCGTGATCACCCACGCCAGCGCGACCGTGCCGGCCAGCGTCAGAAACACCAGCAAATGATCGCGCTTGTGATTGCGCAGCAGTTCCGGCCAGGCCACGAGCGGATCGACCAGATGCGCCGACAGCCCCGAGTTCAGGCCGCCGCGCGTCTGATAGAGCGACGGCATAGGCCGGTCGGACATGCCGAACAGTTGCCCGGCCACGGCTGACGGCACCCACGGCGCCTGTTCGCGCACTTGCGAATCCACGCTGATATGGATGTCGGGAATCGCGTCGCGCAGGTAGATGACCTTGCGCTCGGCGGGCGTCATTTGCGTGACGCGTGAGTTCGGCAGCGCGCGGCCTTCGAGCTCGCTGCTGTGCGCCATGATGATGACGCCGTTGTCGTCGGCGACGAAGGTCCCGGCGTGCGCGACCCAGTGGCGCAGCCGGGCGATCCCGACCTTGGCGACGACCACGCCGACCAGCAGACCGTCCGCGTATGCCGGCGCGGCGATGAAGATGCCGGGCTCGCCGCTCGCGCGGCCGACGCCATAGGCTTCGGAGAACGCGCCGAGCAGCGCGTTGGTCAGGTAGCCGCGCACGCGCATGTCGGTGCCGACGAAGGAGCGCTCGGCCGCGAGCGGATTGTTGATGGAGTTGCTCGAGGCGACGCAGACGCCGTTGGCGTTGACGAGCCAGATCTGGTCGAGCCCGGAGAAGCCTTGCGCGTCGTGCAGGAAGTTGCTCACGGCGCTCATCTGCTTGTCTTTCAGCAACGCGGCGCGCAGGACGGGTTCCGTCGCTTCGCCGTTCACGGCATAATTCTGGGATTGCACCAGAGCGCGCTGGACCACGTCCATCTCGGCCATGGTTGCGGGGATGGCGCGAGACATCGCAAGGTCGCTGGCGATCACCTCCGCCATGTTGTCCACGATCGACGCGGACATTTGCCGCTGCGCACGCAGGGCTGCGTCCAGCTCTTGCTGTACCATCCGGTCCGCAACCATGCCGGCCACGAACCAGCAAACCAGGACGATCAGCATGAAGCTGACCGGCCCGGTTGCCTGGCGCAAGGTTGTCCTGTTCATCGACTCTCTGATCCGTCTGGCTGTGACATGCAACTGGCTCTTTCGTGGCAGCGCGCTTGCGCTGTTTCGCCCCTGTGGAAGCGGTCGGCAATACGCCGTCGCTGTGGCCCGGGATGAACCGATAACAGGCGTCGTCTCCTGATTTTAACCGGCATGGGGCCAGACGCCACCGTTATTGCGGGAATGCGAAGTGCGACTGCCGCGTCCATCAGGTTATTAACGGCAGCCCGGCCGGATTCTTGATGGTCGTTCGGATTTTTCGGGTGGGCTTCTGAGCTATCGCGGCAGCCGCCGTGAGGGTCGAAGATGTGGTCGGCGCGCCACGATAAATAGTCTGAGTCGCGAACAGTGCTCGCTGGCGCGAGGGCGGCAATCTGAGGTTTTCCGCTATTTATTGCTATTTGCCGCGAAAGGTTGTGCCTGAAACATAGGATGGTGTAGTGTCGTGCCGTCCAAAACAAGGAAAGCTCGCCAGCCCTTACGGGCGGCGCCTGCGGCGACAGGAGTCTGGCTTGACGGTTGCGGTCCTGGGCGGGTTCGTCCACGGACACATTCGTCACCGGTTCACGTGTCTCCAACGCTAACGATTTACCGCGCACACGCGTTTTGCCATGCCTGATTTCCGCTTTCCGGACCGATCTTCAGACCGCCGCGCCGAAGCCGCGGCCTCCTTGCTGTTCTTGAGCGCATGGTTCGACGGGGAGGGCATCTGATGGACTTCAGCTTCAACCTGAGGCGCACCGCCAATGCTTCGGCATGGCGGGTGCTGCCCAACCGCTGGGACTTCGTCGCCTTCCCGCTGATCATCTGTGTGATCGCCATGGCGGCGATCGGCTTTCAC
This sequence comes from Paraburkholderia sp. NPDC080076, assembly GCF_050281145.1. Classification (NCBI taxonomy): domain Bacteria; kingdom Pseudomonadati; phylum Pseudomonadota; class Betaproteobacteria; order Burkholderiales; family Burkholderiaceae; genus Paraburkholderia; species Paraburkholderia sp. NPDC080076. Next base: position 247,636 of record NZ_JBNNWQ010000005.1, read on the forward strand.
GAGACCTTGGCGCCCATGTCGACGCTCAAGACTCAAGTCATCTCGCTCGACCCGGCGAACCTGCCTGAATATGCAATGCGCACCACGCTGCGCATGCTCGCGGCCATGGTCGCCTCGCTGACCTTCACACTCGTGTACGGCACGCTGGCGGCCAAGAGCCGCCGCGCCGGGCTCGTGCTGGTGCCGATTCTCGACATCCTGCAGTCGGTGCCGGTGCTGGGCTACATTTCGTTTACGGTCACCTTCTTTTTAGCACTGTTCCCGGGGCGCGTACTCGGTGCCGAGCTCGCGGCGATCTTCGCGATCTTCACGAGCCAGGCGTGGAACATGACGTTCAGCTTCTATCAGTCGCTGCGAACCGTGCCGCGCGATCTGGACGAAGTCTCGCGCGGTTTTCACCTGACTTCATGGCAGCGCTTCTGGAAGCTGGAAGTGCCGTTCTCGATGCCGGGCCTCATCTGGAACATGATGATGTCGATGTCGGGTGGCTGGTTCTTCGTGGTCGCCTCCGAGGCGATCACGGTCGGCAACAGAACGATCACGCTGCCGGGGATCGGCGCCTATCTCGCGCAGGCGATCTCGGACAAGAACCTGCACGCGATCGGCTGGGTGATCCTCGCGATGACGGTCGTGATTCTCGCCTACGACCAGTTCCTGTTCCGTCCGCTTGTCGCGTGGGCCGACAAGTTCCGCATGGAAACCACCAGTTCGGGCGACGCGCCGGAATCGTGGCTGCTCGATCTGATCCGCCGCACCCGCCTGATCCACCGGCTGCTGGTGCCGCTCGGCTGGATGTTCGCCAAGGCCGCGCGCGTGCCGTTGCGGCTGCCGGCGTTCCAGGGGCCGCGCTTCCAGATTCCGCAGAAGCAGAAGAGTTCGCGCGTCGGCGATATCGTGTGGGCGACGCTGGTGCTGCTGACGACCGTCTATGTGGTGTATCGCGTCGTGATCTATGTGCGCACCGGCGTGTCGCTGGATGAAGTCTGGCACGTGTTCGTGCTCGGGCTGATCACGCTGCTGCGGGTGGTGGTGCTGATCGCGATCGCCTCGGTGATCTGGGTGCCGGTGGGTGTGCTGATCGGCTTGCGCCCGGCGCTCGCCGAAAAGATCCAGCCGCTCGCGCAGTTTCTCGCCGCGTTCCCGGCCAATCTGCTGTTCCCGGTGTTCGTGATCGCGATCGTGCGCTTCCATCTGAACCCGGACATCTGGCTGTCGCCGCTGATCGTGCTCGGCACCCAGTGGTATATCCTGTTCAACGTGATCGCCGGCGCGACGTCGTATCCGAACGACTATCGCGAGGCGGCCAAGAACTTCCACATCCGCGGCTGGCAATGGTGGCGTCAGGCGATTCTGCCGGGCATTTTCCCGTACTACGTCACGGGCGCGATCACCGCGTCGGGCGGCGCGTGGAATGCGAGCATCGTCGCGGAATTCGTGCAGTGGGGCGACACCAAAGTGGCCGCGCACGGTTTGGGCGCTTACATTGCGCAGTCCACCGCCGCGGGCGACTATCCGAAGATCATCGTGGGCATTGCCGTGATGTCCCTGTTCGTGACGCTGTTCAACCGCCTGCTGTGGCGTCCGATGTACGCCTACGCCGAAGCCAAGCTCCGGCTCGATTGAGTAATAAAGGCAAAACGCGATGCAAAATCCTAAAGCTGCTATGACCGCCGCGCCGACCCAGACCCCGCCGAAGCCGCCGCGCCTCGGCGAAGAGATCCTGCTCGTCAAGGACGTGTGCCGCGGGTTCAACAAGTCGCAGGGCGAACTGCTCGTCCTCGACGACGCGAATCTGTCGCTGCGCGAAGGCGAGATCGTCGGGCTGCTTGGACGTTCGGGCTCGGGCAAGTCGACGCTGTTGCGCATCATCGCCGGTCTGATCGAGCCGACCGACGGTGAAGTCACCTACATGGGCAAGCCGCTCGACGGTCCCGCCAAGGGCGTCGCGATGGTGTTCCAGACCTTCGCGCTGTTTCCGTGGCTGACCGTGCTGCAAAACGTGGAAGCGGGTCTCGAAGCGCAAGGCGTCGGCGCGAGCGAGCGGCGCACGCGCGCGCTGGCGGCGATCGACCTGATCGGTCTGGACGGTTTCGAAAACGCCTATCCGCGCGAGTTGTCGGGCGGCATGCGCCAGCGCGTCGGCTTTGCGCGCGCGCTGGTGGTCGATCCCACGCTGCTGCTCATGGACGAGCCGTTCTCCGCGCTCGACGTGCTGACCGCCGAAACGCTGCGTACCGACCTGCTCGATCTGTGGACGCAAGGCCGCATGCCGATCAAGGCCGTGCTGATCGTCACGCACAACATCGAGGAAGCGGTGTTCATGTGCGACCGCATTCTGGTGTTGTCGTCGAATCCGGGCCGTGTGATCGCCGAGATCAAGGTGCCGTTCAAGCATCCGCGTAATCGTCTGGACCCGGCTTTCCGCCGGCTGGTGGACGATATCTACGCGAAGATGACCGCGCGTCAGACCGACGAAAAGACCAGGAAGGGTCTCGAGCTGCACAGCTGGCTGCCGCACGTGTCGACCAACCTGATGGCCGGTCTGATCGAAACGCTGGCCGCGGCGCCGTACCACGGCCGCGCCGACATGCCGGAAATCGCCCGTTCGCTGCATCTGGAGGTGGACGATCTGTTTCCTGTCGCCGAAGTGCTGCAGCACCTCGGTTTCGCCGACATACGCGAAGGCGACATTTTCCTGACGCCGCCGGCGCGCGTGTTCTCCGAGTTCGGCACCCAGGAACGCAAGATGATGTTCGCCGAGCATCTGTTGCGGCACGTGCCGCTCGCCGCGCGAATCAAGAAAGTGCTCAACGAACGGCCGGGGCATCGCGCGCCGCGCGTGCGCTTCGAGCAGGAGCTGGAGGATTTTCTGTCGGACAGCGCCGCGGAAGAAACGCTCGACGCGGTCATCAACTGGGGCCGTTATGGCGAGATCTTCTCGTACAACGATCAGACCGAAATCTTCAGTTTGGAAGACGTGGAGTCTTAAGCGCCTTCGCGTTGCGCGGTTGAGTCGTTCAAGACGCGCGAAGCCAGGTCAAAGCAAAAACGGCAGGGGAGACCCTGCCGTTTTTTCATTTCCGCGCATTTATTGCAGACTGCCCCAGCGTGCGACGGCCGGTTCCGCGGACGCCCACTTCCAGCCTTTGTCCTGCTGACACGCACTCGCCGTGTACCAGTCCTCATGCGCGTTCGGGCCATCGCCGTCCTGCACCGAGAACACGAATTCCTTGCAGAGCGCGAGGGCCGAACCGAACGCGCGCGTCACGCGCACCTGGCCGTGGCCGTTCTCGATCGGCAGCGTGTGCTTGACCGACCAGGGGCGAGTCTCGCCGACCGGCATGGCGCCCGCCAACGCGGCGATCATGTTCTGCTGATCGGTGTGCATGGTGCGCATGTAGCGGCCGACGGCTTCATCGGTGGCCGCCTGCACGGCAATGCCGATGCCGATGCCGACTGCCGGATTGGACGTGACCAGCCCGGACGCGACGCCCGCTGCCGCGCCGCTCGCCGCGCCCACCGACGAGCAGCCGCTTGTCAGCACACTTGCGCCGACGCAAAGCGCGCCGGCCAGCACGAGCCGCAACCGGTTGCCGGACCAGGCAGCGAGGCGAGGCCGGCGCACCGTGAGGCCAGCCGTATGCGAACGCGCCGTCATTGCAACGCGCCCCAACGTTCGGTGGCGGGTTCGGCCGACGCCCACTTCCAGTTGTCGCCGTCACGGCAGATCGACGCCACGTAAAACGCGCTGCTCGCCGGCACGTTCTTGGTCGCCGTCTGATCGACGGAGAAGACGATTTCCTTGCAGTCGAGCGCGCCCGCGCTGATCGTGCGGCTGACGGTGACGCGGCCGTGCTCGTCGTCTTCGATCGGCATCGAATGGGTCACGCTCCACGGCGCGATTGCGCCGACGTCCAGCGGACCGGCAATTTTCGCGATGCCGTCCTGCGTATTCTTGTGGACCACGCGCTCCGAGTACTGCACCCCGGCACGCGCCGCGGCCACCGCGCCGAGACCGATACCGGTCGCGACAGCCGCGTTGTTGGTGACCTTCGCCGCGAGCGCGGCGCCTGCGATACCGGCGCCGGCAGTGGCGCCTTCCGAATAGAGCGAGCTACAGCCGCTCAACGCCGATGAGATCGCCACAGCGAGAGCAACGAGCGCCGTCGCATTGGGACGTCCACGCCCGGCTGTTCGTTTTGCCCATTCAGCCCACACCATACTTTTTTGCATTTCCCTGTCTCTGCTCCTGCAAGTGCCTTTCGTTCGCGCTCGATATCAACTGTGCGAACGAGTAACACGCGTTCCCCACCTAGCAATGCGTGTGCCGCATTTTGCAGGATGCTATTTGTAATTGGCAGAGGGAAAATGCAAGCAATTGCAAAAGATGGTGCGAGACAAATCGGTTTCTGTTGGGCAGTGGCCGATTTTGATTGGTGGTGCGAAGGGATTTGGTTGGTCGTTCAAGTCGCGCAGCACAGGCTTTTTGCAACTGGTGGTCAGACGCCGAAGCACGCATGTGCCCGGACATTCAGGCGCCGTCGCAAGCACTCACGCGGCGTCGCCACCTGAGTGCCGCGTCGTGAAGTTATTGCTCGGGCTCGTCTTCCGCCCCTTCGTCGCCGTATGCGCTCAAGCGGTTGTACAAGGTCTTGAGACTCACGCCGAGAGCTTTGGCCGCGCGTCGTTTGTCGCCGCCGCAATATTTGAGCGTGCCGAGAATGATCTGCTTTTGCGCGTCGGCGAGCGGCGTGCCGATCCATACGCTCATCGCGTCGCCCTGCGTCATGGGTTTTTTCACGCGCGACGCGAGATGCGGATGCGGCAACTCCACGATCTTCTCCGCGAGAATGAACGCGCGATACACCGCGTTCTTCAACTCGCGCACGTTGCCTGGCCACGACCAGGTGCGCAGTGTTTCGATCGATCGTTTGCTGAAGCTTTTGCCCGTACCTTCCTGCTGATTCAGCAGCGCGAGGAAGTGCTGCGCAAGCAGTTCGCGATCGCTCTCGCGCTCGCGCAGCGGCGGCGCGCGCAGCGGGAAAACCGCGAGCCGGTACATGAGGTCTTCACGCAGTCCGTTTTCCTTGACTGCGATGGCGGGGTCGCGATTGGTCGCGGCGATCACGCGCACGTTGCCGCTGATCAGGTCATTGCCGCCGACCCGGTAGAAGGTGCCGGTTTCCAGCGCGCGCAGTAGCTTCACCTGGCGTACCGGCGCCATTTCGGTGATTTCGTCGAGGAACAGGGTGCCGCCGTTCGCATGTTCGAAGTAGCCGATGCGGCCCTGGACCGCGCCGGTGAAACTGCCCTTCTCATGGCCGAACAGTTCGGCTTCGATGAGTTCGTCGGGAATTGCGCCGCAATTCACGGCGACGAACGGTGCGTCCTTGCGGCTGCTTTGATCGTGAATCGTGCGGGCAATCAGTTCCTTGCCGGTGCCGGATTCGCCGATGATCAGCGCGGTCGCGTCGGTGCCGGCGACGCGTTCGATCTGCTGGTACAGATCCAGCATCACCGGCGACGAGCCATACAGCAGCCCGTACGATTTCAGTCCCACGATGCCGTCCGCGACGCGCTGCTTCGCCAGTGCCGAAGCATTGCCGCCAGCGGAGACGGTGGGCGAGGCCAGGTCGATTGACGCCATAAACGGGGGTCCTGTGCAAATGAGTTCGTTGTTACGGCGCGCAGGCCTGGGAATGAGATAAACCAGCGATGCCGCTATCTCTCAAAGATTGATTTAACCACTTTGACACCGTTTTCGGCAAACGATGTGAGGGCCTAAAAAATACATTTATGCACGGCCGGTCGAAACTGCCTGGCTTGGTGTTTGCTTGGCCCGCGCGGGGCAAACTTACCGGGCACGGCGTTTGCGACTTCCACCCGACACGCGTGTGCTTTTTTGGCACGACGGCCTGGCATATCGGCATGTTGCGCGACGGTGGCGATCGCCATTCGCCAATTTGCAGCGATATGCGCACTCGCCGAAACGCACACGCCAACGCCGAACTCAGACCAGGAGTGAATGATGACTTACACCACGCAACAGATTGCACTCGGCGGCCAGAAGATTGTCGAGGATCTGCGAGTGCTGCTGAAGGACTCGGAAGAAATGCTGCGGCTCGCCGCCAACGTGCCGGGAGAGGGCGTCGGCGCGCTGCGCGACAAACTCGGCACGCATGTCGAAACCCTGCAATCGGCACTCGGCGATGCGCAGCAGAACGCGCAGCGGCGTTACCGCGCGGCCACCGTCAATACCGAACGCTACGTGCGGCACAACCCGTGGCGCTCGATCGGGATTGCCGCGGGCGTCGGCTTTCTGCTCGGCGTGCTGACTGCGCGCTGAGACGCTTTCGAACACCAATCCGCTTCATGACGACAAGGAGTTCACGATGGCACGACCCAAAATCGGCATCTTCGGCGCACTGATGGCGCTCGGCGGTTTTCTGGCTGTGCGCTACGTACAGCAGCGCAACCGCGCGGCACAAGTCCCCGTGGCGCGCGAATTGAGCCGTTGGGAGAACGAGGGCGGCACGGTCGCGGCGCCGGCTGCGCCGACGGCCAATCAGGCGACCACGGCGGGCGACGCGAGCCCGAGCGCGCATGGCGCCAACGGCTCCGCTTATCCGAATGGCAATGGCGGCGCATGGCCGTTCCCGCGCAGTTGAGCGGGCTCGCCTGTACGGCATCGCCGACGCACCGCACTGACGGGGTGGCGCCCCGTACAGCTTGCTAATTTGTCTCGATAAAGCCTTATAATAGGCAAATAAACAACAATGACGCTTTGGGCGGGCGGGTTTGCCCTTGTATTGTTGCAAGATTGAATCAAGTCGTCGGCTTGGTGCGTTGCCTTAAAGTTGGTGGGTGCTCACATTAGAGCCCGCGCCAACGGCGCAGCGCCAGGTCTACGGCACGCTTTTCAGCATGCGCGTTTGCATGTTTTCCCATCCCCACGCTTGCAGGCTTTCGAGACGCGATGCCACATGTACTGATTGTCGATGACGATGCTGGTACCCGCGAGGCGCTTTCCGCCATCATCGGGGAAGACGGCCTGACCACCGCCACCGCGGGCGATTTGCGCGAAGCGCGCATTCAACTGGTCCGGCAGATGCCGGACGTCGTCTTTACGGACCTGAAGCTGCCCGACGGTAGCGGGGTCGACCTGTTCGAAGATCTGGATCCACGCTCAGGCGTGGAAGTGATCGTGATTACCGGCCATGCCACGGTGGAGTCGGCCGTCAACGCGCTGAAGATGGGCGCCACCGACTATCTGGTGAAGCCGATCAACATGCAGCGCGTGAAGGCGATCCTCTCGCGCCTGCCGCGCGCCGGCGACCTGAAGGCGGAAATCGGCACGTTGCGCGGCGAGTTGCGCCGCATGGGCCGCTTCGGCCTGATGCTGGGCAATTCGCCGGCCATGCAGGAGGTCTACGACCAGATCGGCCGTGTCGCGCCGACGGCGGCCTCGGTCATGCTGGTGGGCGAGTCCGGCACCGGCAAGGAGGTCGCCGCGCAGACGCTGCATCAACTGAGCTTGCGTCGCAAGCACGCGTTTCTTGCGGTGAACTGCGGCGCGATCTCGCCGAATCTGATCGAATCGGAAATGTTCGGCCACGAGCGCGGCTCGTTTACCGGCGCCGATCGTCAGCACAAGGGCTATTTCGAGCGAGCGAACGGCGGCACGCTGTTCCTCGACGAAATCACCGAGATGCCGATCGAGTTGCAGGTGAAGCTGTTGCGCGTGCTGGAAACCGGCATGTTCATGCGGGTCGGCACGACCAAGGAAATCGAAACCGATGTGCGCCTGATTGCGGCGACCAACCGCGATCCCGAGCAGGCCGTGCTGGAAGGCAAGCTGCGGCTCGACTTGTACCATCGGTTGAACGTGTTTCCGATCAGCCTGCCGCCGTTGCGCGACCGGGGCAAGGATGTGGAGCTGCTGGCTCAGGCGTTCCTCGACGAACTCAACGAACGTCACAGCACGAAGAAGCATTTCCCCGCGGCCGTGAAGGACATGCTTATGTCCTATCCGTGGCCGGGCAATGTGCGCGAACTGAAGAACTATGTGCAGCGCGCGCACATCATGTCCGGTTCGGATTCGGACAGCACGGCGACGGTGCCGCTACAGATCACGCTGTCGAAGCCCGCGGCCGGCACGGCGATCACGATTCCGTTCGGCACATCGCTCGCCGAAGCGGACCGTCAGTTGATCGTGGCTACGCTCGAGCAGTGCGGCGGCGTGAAGACACGGGCCGCCGAGATTCTCGGCATCAGCCTGAAGACGCTGTACAACCGTCTGGTCGAGTACGGCAACGACGCGCGTGACGACGGCGACGCCGCCGACGAATCACGCGCGCTGGGCGGCGCGGACGCTTAACGCCACCCACGCCGCTGACACGACAGGCGCCAGCCAGCCGGGGGCGCATCCGTAACGGCACAGGCCTTGCTGCGATCTGGTGGAACGCAAACGAGGATAAATAACATGCCGGACTACGCTGCCGCTCCCGCGCTTCCCCTGCCGATGCACGCTCACCGTCCCGAGCCGATCGAGCCGCCGTCACCGCCTCCGGTTGCGCCGCCGAGCCCCGGCGAGCCCGACACCGTTCCCGTTCCGAGCCCCGATCCGAGTCCGCAACCGATCGAACCCATCGAACCGGTCGCTCCGCCGATCGGCGATCCGCCGCCGCAGCCCACGCAAACGCCACAAGCCAGTCAACGTCAGACGTTACAGCCGCTACGCATGCAACTCTGACTCGTTCTGTGCGTTACACCACAGTCCGGCGCACGGAATTTATGTACTTGTTACAAAGCCGGCGCATCTTTTACCGGCAAATTACCGTCGTGACCCCTAGACTGTATGAATGCCGCAAACTTGGCGGCGGGCTTCCCCTGGAGGCGTGGATCATGAGACATCCAGCATTGCGACGTTCAGCGCGCCACTCGAAGCGCGATTCCCGGCCGGGCGGCAGCAAAGACAGCCCGCCGGCGTCGCCCGATCCGGCAGGGCAGAACCGTGTCGCGCCCGATGCGCCGCCTGACGGCGAGCACAACCAGGGCGGCGTGCGTTCGGAAGGGCTGGAATACCAGCGCGACCTCGGCTCGGAGCAGGACGCCTGAGCCGATTTGACGGCCGGTAAGAGGCCTTCCGGTTTTGTCATACAAAGCAGAAAAAAATTCTTCGCGGCGTGACAGGGCCGCGCGTTTCTGCTCGTCTGTCACATTTGCATACATTTTTATTTCCAGCGTCTCAAAAAACGGCACGCGACTTGCGTGCACCTTTTCGGCACATATCCGTATGCAACGAAACAACTGAACTAGGTGGAGCACCAATGAGCAGACTGATCGTGGTATCGAATCGTGTCGCGCCGACTCAGGAAGGCCGTCCCGCAGCGGGTGGCCTCGCTATCGGCGTGCTGGACGCGCTGAAGGAAAGCGGCGGGGTCTGGTTCGGCTGGAGCGGCGAAACGGTGAGTGAGCCGAGCGCTCCGGTGATCGAGAAACAAGGCAATGTGACGTACGCGACGGTGGGGCTCACCAAGCGCGACTATGACCAGTACTACCGCGGTTTTTCCAATGCGACGCTGTGGCCGACGTTCCACTATCGCAATGACTTGTCGCGCTACGACCGGCAGGAATACGCGGGCTATCAGCGCGTCAACGCGACGCTCGCGAAGCAGCTCAAGGAGTTGCTGAAGCCCGACGACATTATCTGGGTCCACGACTATCATCTGCTGCCGTTCGCACGCTGCCTGCGCGAACTCGGGGTGAAGAATCCGATCGGTTTCTTTCTGCACATTCCGTTTCCGGTGCCGGAAGTGCTGCGCACGATTCCGCCGCACGAAGAACTGGTCAAGGCCATGTGCAGCTACGACGTGATCGGCTTTCAGACCGACGCGGATCGCCAGTCGTTCGTCGACTTTATCGAGCGCGGCCAGCACGGCACCTCGAGCGAGGACGGCATGGTGCACGCGTACAACCGTTTCCTGAAAGTGGGCGCGTATCCGATCGGGATCTATCCGGACGCGATCGCCAAAGCCGCCGAGCAGTTCACCGACCGCAAGCCGGTGCGAAGCCTGCGCGACGGCATGCGCGGACGCAAGCTGATCATGAGCGTCGACCGCCTCGATTATTCGAAGGGTCTGGTGGAGCGCTTCCAGGCGTTCGAGCGGCTGCTGCTCAACGCACCGGGGTGGCACGGCCGCGTATCGCTGGTACAGATCGCGCCGCCGACGCGCGCGGACGTGACGACCTACCAGCGGATTCGTCAGACGCTCGAGGGCGAAGCGGGCCGCATCAACGGCCGGTTCGCGCAGCTCGACTGGACGCCGATCCAATACCTGAACCGCAAGTACGAACGCAATCTGCTGATGGCGCTGTTCCGTCAATCGCAGGTCGGCTACGTGACGCCGCTGCGCGACGGCATGAATCTCGTCGCGAAGGAATACGTGGCGTCGCAGGATCCGGCCGATCCGGGCGTGCTGGTGCTGTCGCAATTCGCCGGCGCCGCCGAACAACTGCCGGGCGCGCTGGTCGTCAACCCGTTCGATCTGTCGCAGATGGCCGAAGCGCTGGAACGCGCGCTCTCGATGCCGCTCGCCGAGCGCCAGGCGCGACACGCGGACATGATGGCGCCGATGCGCGAGAACAATCTGTCGGTCTGGCGCGATACCTTCCTTGCCGATCTGCGCAACGTCGCGACGGCATCTTCGGTGACGGCCAAAGCGGTAAAGCTCGCTGACGTGACCGCGTCGTCGTAGCCGGATCAACGGTCGCGCGGCTTGCAGTGCGGCCGCGTGTGCTGGTCACGTCTTCCGAGTAGCGTTTGCGGGTTTGGAAGAGAAGGGCGCGAATCGCGACATGCGAGGCGCGCCCTTTTTGCATTGGCGTGACCGGATACTTCAGTCGAGCGTTCAGGCCGGTTGCGCGTTGACCCGTTGCATGACGCGCGTCGTGCTGATCACCGCGGCGACCGCCGAAAAGCACGCGGCCACATAGAGCGCGATGATCGGCCCGTGTTGTGGCGCAATGCCGAAGATCAGCGCGACCAACGCCGCGCCGAGCGTCTGGCCGGTCAGACGCGCGGTGCCCAGCATGCCGCTCGCGCCGCCGCTGCGCTCGCGCGGCGCCGCGGACAGTATGGTGCGATTGTTCGGCGACTGGAAGATGCCGAAGCCGGCGCCGCACAAGGCCATGCGCCACGCGATCTGCATGGCGTCCGGATGCGCGCCGAGCGTGGCGAGCAGCAACAGCCCGGCCGTCATCGCGACAAGTCCGACGCCACCCAGCCATCCCGACGACACCTTGTCCGACAGCACGCCCGCAATCGGCGCCGCGATGATGATCACGGCGGGCCAAGGCGTCATGAGCAGCCCGGTTTCGACCTGCGACAACCCCAGCGTTTCCTGCAACATAAAGGGCAGCGACACGAAGGCGAGCATCTGCGCGCAAAACGAACAGACCGAGGTGCCGATCGAGAGCGCGAAGATGGGAATCCTGAGCAAATCGATCGGCAGCAAGGGCGCGGGCTGCGTCAACTGACGGCGCACGAAGAAATAGCCGATCACCGCCGCGCCGATCGCTTCGAGCGCGACGTAGCCGAATCCCTCGCCGTGGCCGAGTCCATCGACCGCAAAAATCAGCAGGCCGAAGACGAACGCGTTCATCACCGCGCTGAGGTAGTCGTAGGGCGATTCGTGGCCGGGGTTCATCGGCAGCGCCTTGAAGCCGCCGACGATAGCCGCGATGCCGATCGGCACGTTGATGGCGAACAGCCACGGCCACGAGGCGACGGCGAGCACGCCGGAAGCGACGGTCGGCCCGACCGCCGATGACACCGCGACCACCATTGCGTTGATCGAGATGCCACGCCCAAGCTGCGCGGGCGGATAGATCATGCGCACCAGCGCCGTGTTCACGCTCATGATGCCGGCCGCGCCGAAGCCTTGAATCACGCGAGCGAGCGCGAGAGTCGGCAGCGAAGTCGACAAGGCGCAACCGAACGACGCCACCGTGAACAGGATCAGCCCGGACAGATAGATACGCCGGTAGCCGATGCGGTCGCCGAGCGAGGCGAGCGGCAGCAGTGAGATGGTGATCGCCAACTGATAGGCGTTGACGACCCAGATCGAGCCGGCCGCGCTCGCGTGCAGGTTGCGCGCGATAGTCGGCAGCGCCACGTTGGCAATCGCGCTGTCGAGCACCGCGAGCGTGAGGGCGAGTGCGATGACCAGCATCGCCCAATAGCGCTGCGGAATCGGCAAGCCTTGTTCGGTGTTGTCGGAGAACGAGCTGTCGGGGGCGAGTGTGTCGGCCGCTTCGGCGGATATGGCGCCGTTCTTGCGCGGTGGTTGTGCGTGCATCGATTGTTGGAGTTGTAGTGGGGTGGCTCGCCGCGTGCGCGTGCCGCGTGCCGACCTGAGAGAACAGGCAGCCGCGGCGGCGGTGGCCGGCGCTGCTTGCGCGCGCCGGCCACCGCGTCTCTCGCGTTATTTGAGTTCGTACAAGCCGGTGTGAGTGGTCGAGTCGAGTTCGTTCAGATGCGTCATGAAGCGCGCCACCGCGTTGGTGGTGTCCGCGTTGATCGGCAGATGCGGCACGCGCAGCGCATGCAGACGGAAAATGTAGCGATGCGCCTTGTCGCCGCGCGGCGGCGCGGCGCCGCCGAAGCCGACCGTGCCGTAGTCGTTGCGCACCTGCAGCGCGCCTTGCGGCAGCAACGAGCCATCCGCCTTGCCGGCGTTGCGTGGCAGCGAACGGGCGTCACCCGGAATGTTCACGACGACCCAGTGCCAGAAGCCGCTGCCGGTGGGCGCGTCGGGATCGTGAACGGTGAGCGCGAAGCTTTGCGTGTCGGGCGGCGGCGCCTCCCATTGCAACGCGGGCGAGATGTTCTCGCCGTCCACGCCGAAGGCCTTGTCGTGGTATTCGTGGGCTTTCGGCATGAAGCCGTTGGTGGGAAATTCGTCGGACCAGAGACGGAAATCTGCCATGATGTGCCTCCCTTCTTGAGTGGTTCTGGGATGGTCGGGGCGTGCGGTTTTGCAACCGGTTTGCAGGGCAGGGCGCCGCGCGGAAGTACCCCGAGTTAGCCAGTCGAGTGTATCACCAGCAGCCTTCGAATTCGTGGCAGGCGGCGAGGCTACAGGCGGCTTTCAGCCGCGTTCCTCGCAGCTCGGCGCATCGCTCTTCAGCCACTCGACGAGCCGCTGCAAGACACCCTCGATATCGCGATTGGCGCCGCGCAAAGCGCATTCCCATACCACCGCGACGCGCCAGCCGTTGGCGAGCAGCGCCGCGTGAACCTTGTCGTCGTTGCTGCGATTGCGTCCGATCTTGTCGCGCCAGAACTCCGGCCGCGTTTGCGGCCATTTGAAAAGATGACAGTCGTGGCCGTGCCAGAAACAGCCGTGCACCAGCACGACAGCGCGGTAGCGCGGCAAGACGATGTCCGGGCGTCCCGGCAGATCGCGCGCATCCAGACGGAAGCGAAAGCCCTGCCGGTGCAGCAGGCTGCGGATCAGGATTTCCGGTTTGGTATTGCGGCCGCGGATGCCGGACATCATCCGGCTGCGCGTCGCGCTGTCGACGATATCGACCATCTTTAGCGCTTAGCTAGTGTTTCGAAGGTTTCGACACGCCGGCCACCGACACAAGCTGACCGCTCACGCGTAAAGCGAGAGCGTTTGCTTCGAACCATGGCGCGTCTCCTCGGCGAGCAGGGTTTGCACATGCGGCAGCATGATGCGCGCCACTTCGCGCATCACCGGCATCACGACGCTGTTGCCGAATTGCCGGTAGGCCTGCGTGTCGCTTACCGGGATCCGGAAGGTATCGGGAAATCCCATCAGCCGCGCGCATTCACGTGGCGTGAGGCGGCGCGGACGCAGTGCCTCGCCTTGATAGATCAGGATCTCGGAGCCGTCCTTGTGATAGCGCGCCGACAGCGTGCGCGTCACGCTGTTCGGATAGGCCATGCCGAAGCCGAAACCGTTGCCTGCCGCTCGATGCTTCTCCGCGTAGTTTTGCAGATAGGTCCAGAGGTTCGGCGTGAGCGTGTACTTGGGCTGGACGCGCCGGCCCGTGTGATCGAAGAAGCGGTCCTCGTCCCACGGCAGCACCGGTTCACTGCCGTCCGTGCGATGCAGGATCGAGCCGAGGCGCGGGCCGTCTGCCGGCAGATGCAGGTCGTCCCAGGAGAACGAAGTCTTGCCGCGAAAGCCGACGATGATGATCCGTTCCCGATGCTGCGGCGTGAAATGCTGGCCGTCGACCACGCGATAGTGCACTTCGTAGCCGAGTTCGTCGCGCAGGGTTTGCAGGATCACGTCGAAGGTGCGGCCCTTGTCGTGCGAGAGCAGGTTCTTCACGTTCTCCAGCAGGAACGCGGCGGGGCGTTTCGCCGCGATGATCCGCGCGACGTCGAAAAAGAGCGTGCCCTGGGTCGTGCATTCGAAACCGTGCGGCCGGCCCAGCGCGTTCTTCTTGCTCACGCCGGCGATCGAAAACGGCTGGCACGGGAAGCCGCCGAGCAGCACGTCGTGGCTCGGCACGTCTTCAGCCGGAAACGAGACGATGTCGCCGATCAGCGCATGCTCGCCGCCGCCAGGGTAATTCTCGCGATAGGTCTTGGTCGAAAAGTCGTTCCACTCGCTCGTAAAGACGCAGTCGCCGCCATGCGCCTCGAAGCCCATGCGAATCCCGCCGATGCCGGCGAACAGATCGATGAAGCGGAACTGGGCGTCGCCGCCCGCGCTGCGTTTGGCCCGCGCGCGGTTTTGCAGCAGATCGCGCAAGGCCGGTTCCAGCATCGCCGGGCACTGCGTTTCGCCTTTTTCCCAGCGGCGCACCGTCTTGATGTCCTTGCCGACGTGCGCGGCGATTTCGCGTTGAGTGAAGCGGGCGCGCGCTTGCTTGAGCAGTGCGAGCGGTGCGGCGAGGGTCACGGGTGTCCTTGCTGGGAATTTTTGCGGACATTATGACCTAAGGTCGTCCCATTTCCCTATTTTTTGCGCAGCTTGGGCAGAAAATATCAAGGTTCGGCACACCGGAGACAGGGGAAGTCCACGGCTAAATGTGGCTGTCACAGTTGCGCGTGTACGCTTCTGGCGTGACGCGAATTCCCCGCGTTGCGACGTGTTGAGGCCGCGACGTGTTTCGCGGCCTTTTTTTAACTCGTCCAAAGGGGCTGCCGCCGGCCCGGGAAGGGCCGGGGTTCAGGCTCGCAGCGCGTCAGACCGGGTGGCTGGCGTTGGCCGGATAGGGCGGTGGGAACAGGGCGGCGGTGGCAGGCGCCAATGCGTCCCAGGCCAGTTGAGGTTCGGCTTCGTACTGATCGAGCTGGAGCAGGAGGCTGTCGACCGTGCACAGTTGCGCGTGGGACAGGTTGCCGGCGTCGAGCAGCTGGTACAGACGCTTGCGCCAATACGCGGCCGGCAGGATCGGGCCGCCCAGGTCGCCGTGTAAAGACGGCCGCATCACACGCGCAATATGCGCGATGTCCCGGTCGATCAATGCGGCCTGGGATGATCCCGAAAGCGTAATGAGTGTGCGGTCCATGGCTCCTCCTTGGCACCTTTACGGCAGGCAGAGGCGGGACTTTAGGCCTTTCTGAAAATATTTTTACGCGACGCGCACTGGAGAAACGAGGCCGTGCGCAGGCACGGGCACACCCGTTGCTGAGTACGGATACTGGCGTAATGTCGCGCCGGCATTCCAAATAGTGGAGCCGAACATGAACAAGGACCAGGTGAAGGGTGTGACTGAGCAGGTCAAGGGCAAGGTCAACGAAGCGGTCGGCAAGGCCACGAACAATCCGGGCAAGGAACTGAAGGGCGATCTGCAACAAGGCGCGGGCAAGGTGCAGAAGGCCTATGGCGACGCGAAGGAAGACGCCAAGGACAACGCCAAGCGCAACGCGCCGTAATTCGGCTTGCGACGGGTTCGACGGAAGAGGCGCTTCGGCGCCTTTTCCTTTTTTTGCCGACGCTTTTGCGTCGCGCAATGGCCTTTTTCGACCGATGGCGGATTTTGCCTGGGAGTAACCCGGGATTGGCGTCGAGAGCATTCCGCACGCGGTGCGCCGCCTTTAGACTTGGCGCATCCAACACGGAGACGGCGCCCATGACACCCGAAAAAATTCTTTCGATGTTCGAACGGCAATACCTCGAGGGCAAAACGCCCGTCGACCTGGAACAGACCTGCGCGAGCTTCGCCAGTTGGCTGGCGGCGGCTTGGGAACTGCTCGACGGCGAGCAGAAGACGCTGTTGCTGACGGTCGGCGCGTCCTTGTGGCGCGATGGTTATAACCTGCGCGCCGGCACGGCGACCAAGGATTTGTGGTGAGCGCGGGCTAGCGTGCGCGTTTTGCGTTCGCGGGCCACTCTGGTTACACGTCGACAGTAAAACCTTGCGTGCCGATCGGAGCGTCGGGCCGCGCGCGCACGCGTTGCGCCGAGTCGGTTTATATTTGGCGATCTTGCGTTGGGATCTTCGCTGCCGGTCGTCCGGTCGGCTGCCAGGGCCCGATTCTCTTTTCAAGCCGCCACTTTCGCACAAGGGTTACACCGCCACATGACCGAACTATCCGCTTTTCCGATCACGAAGAAATGGCCTGCCGAGCATCCGGACCGAATTCAGCTCTACTCGCTGCCCACGCCCAATGGCGTGAAGGTGTCGATCATGCTCGAAGAAACGGGTTTGCCGTACGAGCCGCATCTCGTGCGCTTCGATGCCAACGATCAGATGACGCCGGAGTTTCTGTCGCTCAATCCGAACAACAAGATTCCGGCGATCATCGATCCGAACGGGCCTGACGGCAAGCCGCTGCCGCTGTTCGAATCCGGCGCGATCCTGATTTATCTAGCGGACAAGAGCGGCCGGTTCATTCCGCAGGATGCCGTCGGCCGCTATGAAGCGATCCAGTGGGTGATGTTCCAGATGGGCGGCATCGGGCCGATGTTCGGCCAGGTGGGTTTCTTCCACAAGTTCGCCGGCAAGGAGTACGACGACAAGCGTCCGCGCGATCGCTATATCGGCGAATCGAAACGGCTGCTCGGCGTGTTGGATCGGCAACTCGAAGGACGTGACTGGATTCTGGGCGATACGTATTCGATTGCCGATATCGCCACGTTTCCTTGGGTGCGTAATCTGATCGGCTTCTATGAAGCGGGCGATCTCGTCGGCATTCAGGACTTCCCGAACGTGACGCGCGCACTGGCTGCGTTCGTCGCGCGACCGGCCGTGGCGAAGGGACTGGATATTCCGAAGCGTCCGTCGTAATCGATTCAGGCGGCCGGGCGGCGAGTTTCGCCGGCCGGCCGTCGTTCACCTTGGACCCGACGCGCTTTCTGCGTGGATCTTGGGTTGTCTCTCGCTCCTCTATTTGCGTTCGCTCGACGCTGCGTCGAGCGCATCGTCATCGTCCGCGATAGTGCTCAGCCATGTGATCGACGAACGCCCGTACCTTGGGCGCCACATAACGCGTTTGCGGATACAGCGCGTAGTAGTGGCGGCTTCCGAGCGTGTAGCCTGGCAAGACTTGAACGAGACGGCCGCTTCCGATGTCTGTCTGAACCGTCTGCCACGTGAAGGCGGCAATACCCGCGCCCGCGAGCACCGCGGAGTAGAGCGCAGTGATAGCGTCCGTTCTCAACCGGCTGCGCGGCAAGACATGGATTGGCGCGCGTTGTTCGGACGTCAGCACCCATTCTGTCGGTTCGAGCGCGCCGGTAAAAGACAGTAACTCGTGTTCGGCGACTTGCCCGGCTGTGTGTGGGAGTCCGTGTCGAGCCAGATAGGTCGGCGATGCAACCAGCACGACGTCCGAGACGGCCAAGGTCCTCGCAACCAGCGTCGTGTCCGCCAATGGTCCGCTGATGCGCAGCGCTACGTCGAAGCCCTCTGCAACGAGGTCGACGAACTGATCGCTGCACGATAGCTCTAGTTGGATGTCGGGATAACGCTTCTGGAACGCCGGAAGCCAGTCAGCCAGTTCCAGTGTGCCGATGGCAAGCGGCGCGGTGACGCGCAGCAAGCCGGCCGCCTGTTGATGTTCGTCCGCCATGGCCTGCGCCGCTGCTTCCACGCGATCGAGAATATCGACGCTGGCCCTGTAGTAGCGCTCACCCGCGGCCGTCAGCGTAAAGCGCCGCGTGTTACGGTTGAGCAACTGAACACCGAGCGAAACCTCGAGTTGCTTCAATTGACGCGACACGCTCGAATGCGTGGTGTCGAGCCGTTCGGCCGCAGCCGAAAATCCCTGCGCTTCGACGATGAAGCGGAAGGCGCGCATTGCAAGCAACTGGTCCATGGGCGAGATTGGCGCTACGTGGCGTCACCACGAAGGTGAATCGGGCCAATGCTTAGCGCAGCGGTAAGTGAATGATTTCCGACGTGCTCATCACGTCGCCAAACGTAGCTTCGATTCGGCCGGTGACGCACGATGCCGAGCCGCCCGATGCTACCACGACGTCGTCGTAGCCACTAACGAGCACGGTGCTCGACAATCAGTAGGACGCCGGAATATCCGAATGGCATGATGAGCTTCGTGCCGATTATCAGGCGGCCAACGACAGGACGTCGCTCGTGCTCATCACCGAGCCGAACGCATCCGCGATTTCAGCCAGGGCCGACAGATGCAGCGTGGCGTGCGCAACGCGCAACTCACTGTCGACGACGATGTCGCGGGTCGCGCATGCGTCGGCGGCCACGACAACTTCAAAGCCTGCCGGCACCGCGTCTCGCGCGGCACCGGCTACACAGGCGTGCGTCATGAGGCCACCCATGACGAGATGCGTGATGCCATCGTCTTTTAGCGTACGCGCGAGATCCGTGCTGGCAAACACGCTCACGGAGCTTTTCTCGACGACGCGATGGGCGGGCTTCGGTTGCATGTCCGCGTGAAATTCCACTTGCCGGCTATCGGCGGCAAACAGAGGCGAGCCGGCCGGTGCAACGTGCTGCACGTGGACGACGTGCCACCCATGGTGGTCAGCGCATTCGACAAGCTGGCGCGCGTTTTGCAGCGCCGCCGCGCCATCGGGAATGGGCAGCGAGCCTGTGAAATATTCGTTCTGAAAGTCGATCAACAGCAACGCGGTGGCGCGAGCCGGCAGCGAAGCGGGCGGGCAGGCACCGAGGATGCTACGAAGTGTGCGGCTGGACATGGTTCTTTTCGGCAGTGGTTGGAGAGGAACCGAGTCTAAGGCGGGCGAAGCGCCGCAACAACGCTGTGGGCTGGACAAAGTTTGTGCGTGACTTGCACAGTGTGACGCCGCCACAGCGGCCTTCTCGTGCGACGACGACCATCGCGTGTGCGGCCATAGGGTATTAGGCGACTCGTGGAACTGTCGTAGCCTGATCCTTACCAAACATCTCGAGAAACTATCGACTGTCACCATCCGCGTAGTGGGATATTCGCGACGCGTTCCCGGAATAGGCAATGAATCAACCTCAGCACGTCCGGATTGCTGGCCTCGACGGCTTACGCGCACTTTCCGTCATTGCGGTATTTCTTGCGCATACCGGTCTTGCCGGCGTTGTGGGGGGCGGGTATGTCGGTGTCGATGTATTTTTCGTCTTGAGCGGCTACCTGATCACGAACCTGCTCGTAGCCGAACACTTGCGCACCGGCCGGATCGATTTGCCGGCGTTTTATTGGCGGCGCGCCCGGCGGCTTTATCCGGCTCTATTGCTGATGCTTGCAGGCGTCAGTGTTTATTGTCTGATATTTCCTGCCCCGTTGAGATTGAGTCTGGAAGTCCTGCCGGCTTTCTTCTATGTGATGAATTGGGTGCGTGCGTTCGAGATCTACGATGCGCATCTCACCGGACATACATGGACCCTCGCGATCGAGGAGCAGTTTTACCTCGTCTGGCCGCTGATCCTGCTGGGCGTGTTGAAATTTTGGCCACGGCGCATCCTGATCGCGGTTGCGCTTCTCACGGTCGCGGTGATTGGGTGGCGTTCGTTTCTGATGTCGCATGACTTCCCGGTGGTCCGCGTTTATTGTGGTTTCGATACTCACTCCGACGGTCTTCTGATCGGCGCATTGCTGGCAGTGGTGCCTCGCCGCTGGACCTCCTGGGCCGGCAAGTTGTGGCCGGTTGCTGCTGCCTATCTCTGTTTCGTGCTGCTGAGCGAGACCGGCGTCGAGTTTTCGTTGCAGGTGTTGGGTTATCCGCTGACACCGTTAGCCGCAGCCCTCATCATTGCGAAGGTCGTGACGGATCAGCGTTCCACGTTGGTTCGGGTGCTCAATATCGCGCCGCTGGTGGGACTAGGGCGAGTTTCGTACGGCTTTTACCTGTGGCACTACGTTGTCCTGCAGTCGATGCTCTACGGCGGGCATGACACGATGGGCGCATTTTTCGGTGGCTTCTCCCACCCGGATATCGCCATGGTGACGATCACTTTCGTCATATCGATGGCACTGACCCTGTTCTCGTGGTTCGTCGTCGAAAAACCGGCAATGAGATTGCGGTTCCCGTGGCGGCGACGCGGTGGCGACCCGAACCGAAGCCGCTGCGCGAGATACGCGACCGACGAAAACGGCCAATAGCTTAAGGGGCGACGTTTGCCGCGTCTGCGACACTTAATAGTCGGGGGCGTAACCATCAATTTGTTTAGTTTTCGTGTCAGGCGATAGTTAATTGATTTGTTCGGCTGCCGTGCAAGACATGGTAAGTTGCACGGTGCCAGTCCCCACGTCGAGAGGTAGTTCATGAATCTGGTCACGACGCTGCGCCGCGGACATCTTCTGAAACATGCCAATCTGTCGGGAGTCGGTCTCGAGATAGGGCCGTACGATCAGCCAACCGTCTTCAAGTCGGAAGCGGATGTGCGATATCTGGACTGGAAAGATAAAGAGCAACTGGTTCGAGAGTGCACGCACCCGGACATGATCGTGGACATACCCGAAATCGATTACGTGGTTCATTCGAACCGGTACGGCGACTACATCAGCGATAAGTTCGACTACATAATCGCGAATCATGTGATGGAACACGCGCCCAACATGATTCAATGGCTGTCGGACTTATGCGACATGATGCAGCCGGGCGGAATCCTGTTTCTCGCCTTGCCCGACAAGAAGTTCAGTTTCGACAAGTATAGGCAAGACACGGCGCTGAGCCATTTCGTGGCCGAGTATCTGGCGGGCGTCGAGGAAATCCCGCGCGAACATCAAATCGAATGCGAGATCTATTACGACGAAGCATTCGTCAACAAGCCGATGCACGTGGCCGACAAGCTGGATATGAACCGTATCCGGCAGAAGCTGCAGGCGCCTCCGCATGTCGGTATTCATAGCCACGTTTTCGAGAGCGGCACGATCGTGTCCAAGGTCTTGAAGCCGATCCTGAAGATGGGTTTCGTGGAATTCAATCTCGTCGACTTCGTGCCTGCGCGCGGAGAAACCGGCGGAGAGATGATCATTGTTTTTCGCAAGGAACCTCCTCGCGTTGAGCTTACGACCGAGGAGTTCTACGGCACTCCGGTGGGTACGGAGAGGGCGGTGAGCATGAGCGCTGACCCGGCTGAGCGGCTCGCCGAAGCCGAACAAGCTCTTGCGGAAATGCGAGCCAAGGTCGCAGTGATGCAAGAGGAGATCGCATCACGGACTTCGACGATCAGAGAACTCGAGTCGTCGACCTCCTGGCGAATCACGGCGCCGCTGCGTGCCGCTGTGACGAAGCTTCGCGGGCTCGGTGCGAGGGGGCGGAACGTATCGTATTGAGTGCGCGCGTCGAAGCGGCTATGTACCCCGGTGTGTCTGGCCGCCGCGTCGCAAGAGATGCGGATAGTCGCTTTGGGGTCAAGGCGGCAGGGTGAACAGGCAATTTCGTGAAAAATGCTCCAGCATCGAGGCACAGCTGACACGGCCGCACCGCTTCTTTGTATGATATTCGGCAGATGCCCTTCACCATTTGTCGGAGACCCCATGAAACCGATCAAATTGCGTGTGCCGCGCGAGGAAGCCGCCGACCTGCCGGACGATCTCACCGCATGGGCGAGCCTCTCTGGCGTTGATCCGGGACTGACTGTGTTGGGCGAGCCCGGGTCCACGACCGACAGTAGCTCACCGGTTCTGTACCAGGTCTACGTGAGCCAAAGCTTCTTCGAGCAATTCCCGGAATGGCGGATGTATATCGAGCAGTAGTCGATCACGGCTCGGTAAGCGTTTTTGAAAACATCATATGAAATCCCTGGTTATATTCATCGACAGGTTTCTGTAAGATAATGGCTCACGTCAGCGCCCCGAGCGCGGTGTGTGTGTTTTGAGCCGCAGCGTTGCCTGCGGCTTTTTTTTGCTCAGCCTTTCTGAACCAGGTGGTAGTTTCCCTGGTGGCTCACCTTGGGGCATGGCGGTTGCGCGATGTTGGCTGCATACGCGGACCATCGCGTCAGGAGATTGATCATGGTTTGCCAAACCTATGCTCCGTATCGCGGGTTCAGAATCGACGTTCAGGTCACGACCGGGAAGACGTTGTGTTTGCACAATGTCGGACGCCGGTACAAGGTGTCCTGGACTATCAGTTCGTCGAGTCAACCTGTACAAAAGGTTGCAAGTTTTCCAGAGCAACTGGAATTCATCTCTGAGCAGGATGCGTTCAGATATGCGGAGAAGCGAGCGCATACGTTTATAGACTGTATGCACTCGGGAAACGCCGTCGAGCATACGGTATATGGCACCGTGCACGGTCCATTTGCAGATATATCGGCACACGCGACGCCCAAACCCTGACGCGCGCGAGGTCGGAGCCACACTGCGCATAGCTCGCACACCGCCTCCAGCCATTGCGCTTACCGCGATACTTCAGAACTCTAGCAAAAGTGCCGATACTGAAGCCGTAGAAGAATGTCGTCACACAAATTAAGTCGGCCTGGATGCCGGCAAATGCTGCGGGTGATGGGATGCTGAAAATATCGTGTGTGGTGCTCGCGGCTGCACTTGCGTTGCCGCTTACGTCCGAGTCGGCACCAATCGGTGATTGGATCACTGGCGCGACCGATGATGGTCAACTCTTCGCCGGTTCGGTAAACGATAGCGGCGGAATATTGATGAAAGCGTGCAGACCTTCAGAAGGAGTCTGCTACTGGTATCTCATGACAGCCACCAACTGCGAGAAAGGGGTGACCTCGCCAGCCCTGTTTTCTACATCCCTTGGCGCCATTCCTTTTCAACTCACCTGCGACACGTCGATCACGCAAAGTGGCCGCCCCATGTTCCGCGCGCAGATTGGCAACCCGGACGCGATGGATTCGCTGCTTGACTCTACTATGCCTCTCGGGATTGCCGTCGCCCTGCAGGATGGCAGATTCGCCGTCTACCGCTTCTCCATGTCGGGAGCCAAGCAGGCAGTTTCAATTCTGATGCAGGGCGCGGCCAAGCTTAGCAATTCGAATCGGCAGGGCACGCGGGATTCTGCTCTCTAGTCTCGAACTGCCAAGAATCATTTAGCCAACCGAACAGGCCGGCACGCTTAGCGCCCGTGGCCGCCGCCGTGGCCCCCACCATGTCCACCGCCGCGGCCACCTTCCCAGTGTCCTCGCCCGTAGCCGTGGTCCCAACCGCCATGGTGGTAATCCCCGTGATGGTAACCGCCGCCGCCTCCAGCCCAGACGTTGATGCTGCCGTAGCCGTATGCGGGTACATAGTCGGGCCCGTATCCGGGATCGGCGTACCCGTAGCCAGCCGGATATGCGACGCAACCCGACAGAGCGGCAGCCAAACTGGTAACTGCGATAAGCCTGAGCATGTTGCACCTCCTTAAAAGATCAGAGTGGGGGTGCAGAACGAAGTTCGGCCCGAATTGTGTCCGCAGGTTACTGGCGCGCCGAGAACGCTACTTTGAGCGCAACAGACGCGCCGCGCAGATCTGATGGATGCCACAACCCGCCGGCGATTTATAGTCGAGCATCCAGCCACCGACAAGGAGCGGCAGCAACGGCCGCTCTCTGGTGAGGCTGTACGTTTCCATCACCTGCGGCGCCAACTCAGCCGCTATCTGCCGAGCGCGATGCGTTCCTGTCAATCCAAACGCGCTCCGTTCGCCTGGCCAGCAATTGCTATTGATTTTTGACGCACGCCATGAAAATTTCTACAAAACATTCACGCCTGCAATGCGATTAGATCTCTTGCTCTCGGCGCTTCCGAATGATTGGCCTGCTATGGATTAGGCTATTACATTGCGCCGTGCCGTGAGGCGCGACCAGACTAGCCTCTGAGCGGGGATCTCGATCAGATGGTGGGCTACCGCTGCGACCGCAATGGCCGCCAGCCAATACGCGATTGCCTTGGTGGAAATCGAATAGCTTGGCGTCATGTAGCCGTGGTCTTCCGCGTACCGCAATACGAGTTGATGAACCATGTATAAGGCAAAGCTGATCTCGCCTAGGTAAATGAGTGGTCGCGCATTTAAAAGGCGAGACAAGATGCCTTTTTCAAGCGCGAAAACGGCTATTAGCAAAGCGAACACAATGGCCGCTCCGCAGTTTGATAGCCAGATAGCAACAGGCTTGTTGGGATGGAAAGGTAGGTCGGAGACGAATTTGAGATCTGCGGCCCACACCGCCGACACTGCGATCAATGCGACGCCAATTTCAATCACGCTCGCTGGCCAGCCGGTTTTGATGGCTTGCCCCAGTTTCTCCCGCAGTTGATAGGCAGCGATGCCCATCATAAATTCGCTCAGTCTGGTGATCGGTGAAATGTACGCGGACCACAACATCAACGGGCGTCCCATGTTCTTAAAGGCAAGCAGCATTGCGGCGGTAAGAAGCACGGTGCCCGCGAGCTTGACGGCCCAAGTGGTGTTCGCTCGCCAAATCAGTAGCGGGAAGACCGCATAAAAGAACGCCTCATCGGACAGGCTCCATGAAACCCCGTTCAACGAGAAATAGTCGTTGATGTTCCATGACCAGGCATGCAGCAGCAGAACATTGAGCGCCGCTGCCGCGCCCGCAATAGAACCGCCTTCAAAGTGAATCAGCCATGCGGCTGCCGCAGCGCCAGCAAGGTGCAGGGGCCAAATTCTGGCGAACCGTTTCAGATAAAAGGAGCGAAGGTCATTCTTTGATGTGATCGTTCTGTGGGTATGGGCGAGAATATAACCAGACAGAACGAAGAAAAGGGATACCGCCTGCGTGAGCGCAAGATGGTTCGCGAGGCCGAAATAGCCGAACTCTCTGCGAGTATGAAAAACGACCACCATGGCGGCAGCAAAGAATCGCAACGATGTCAGCGAATGGATTTTTTCTGCTTTCACTGGTAAGGCCTCGAAAGATTGCGAGATATTACCAGCGTCACGGCAGATGGCGTCAGAACGATACGTCATCGTCGACACATCTGCGCCCTCCCAGATAACGGGCGAGTGAACCGCATCATCGCTCGGTGGCACGCCTATGTGCATCCAAAGGTTAATTCGGCTCCTGAGGCGTCCACCCGCGAACACCATGCGTCTGCATGCCGACCTGACGTCAGTATGCAAATGCCCTGTGCGATGCCCAGCGATCCTCAGGCTTTCGACTAGCCGTCTATGCGAAAGGCGTATCCAGCGTCCGACGTCCAGCATCTTCCTTTGACTCAATTGGCGCGCAGTCATCCATTCCTGCGAACAGATCTCCGGCGTCATTGAGACGTTCTGCGGATCTCCGTTCGTCGTCATACTGCGGATCGTTTTCGCAGAGGTACGGGCGCAATCCATCCAACGTAGGGAGTGTTGAGCAAGTTTTGCATGGTCTCGCTCGAGGCGGCTGTTTAGATACCAACCCTGCGCGAACCACAGCACGACTGCCAACGAATCTGGATTGTGTTGGGCAAACGTGGGCACTGATGACAGCAAAAAATCCCCACAGCGCAAGGCATACGGGGCTTTTATGGGCAAACTTGGGTGGTGCTGGGAAGCTAGTTGGTCCCCCTGACAGGAATCGAACCTGTATCTAGCGCTTAGGAGGCACTTGTTCTATCCATTGAACTACAGGGAGATGGATATTTGCAATGGGACGACCGAGCCCTTGCTGCTATTGGCTCAAGCCTTGTCCCGTGGGCGTTTCCGGCTTTTGTGCTTCTTCCTAAATGAAGCGCCGTGACAGCCCGTGAACCCCAGTTTATAGCAGTCTCTGCTACACTTTTGCTACAAATCGTCCCTGTAGCACCCAAAAATGATCTGGCACTGCTACAGTTTTCGAGCGGGGAAAACATGGCTTCAATCCTGCCAGTCGGCAGTCGCTGGCGTGCCCAGGTACGCAGGCGAGGGCAGAGTATAGCAAAAACGTTCAAAACCAAAGGCGCCGCCGAAGCCTGGGCGCGGGAAAAAGAAGTCGAGATCGACAAGGGACAGAACGCCGTTGATGCGGCAACTGTGACGGTCGGCGACCTCGTCAAAAAGTATCGCGAGGCGCGAGCCGAATCTGATCGGGCCGTCAAAGCGAAATCGAACGAGTACTACATCCTGCAGCGGCTGGAGGATGCTTTTCAAAGTCACTTTGCCTCACGGCTCACGACCCAGCAGATCGTCAAGTTTGCCCAGGATCGCAGGAAGGCCGGCGCTGGCGGTTATACGGTCGACATGGATATCTCCAAGCTGGGAACCGTGCTGCGTCACACGGCGTCACTGCTTGGCCTGACGCTACCCGATGCAATCGGCGCAGCCCGGCCAACGCTTCACCATCTGCGACTGATCGATGCCGGCGGCAAGCGGGATCGCCGACCGACGCCGGAAGAAATCGAAAAGATATTCGCGTGGTTTGCCGAGCATCCGGAGCGTCAGCAGGCTATGCCCGATCTGTTGCGCGTCGCCATGCAGTGCGCGTTCCGCCGGGGTGAGCTGTTCAACCTGCGCTGGGATGACATCGACGCCGAGAACCACCTCGCGCTCGTGCGCGATCGCAAGCATCCCCGACAGAAGGTCGGCAACAACGAGTGGATACCGCTGATCGGTGACTCGTTCGAGGTCATCATGCGGCAGCCGCGCTATCCGGTGCCGCCGGAATACGCTGAGAAGCGCAAGGCCGATCCGACGACGCCGCCGCACAAGAACGAATACATTTTCCGGTTCGACAAGGGAACCGCGAGCAAGTACTTCAAGCAGGCGTGCGACGCCAAGGGCATCGTCGATCTGCATTTTCACGACCTGCGTCACGAAGCAACGAGTGCCCTGTTCGAAGCGGGCTGGCAGATTCCCGAAGTGGCCGCCGTGACGGGGCACAAGGACTGGCGCAACCTGAAGCGGTACACGAATCTTGACCCGGCTCAGGTTGCAAGGAAAGGGCGGTTAAAATTGGTTAAGGTCGCATAGTTGTTATCGGGGAATCTGCATTTGCCGCTGCCTGTATGCCGCAACCGGGGTCTTTCCAACACAGAAAAACACCATGACAGAAGAAACAGAAGAAAAGCCGTTTGGCATGGAAGAGGTCGTAAAGATCGTCGGTTTAGCTGCATCGCTAAGTTTGCCGGCGTCATTTCTCTTTGATTGGGGATTCTATGGCGGTGTGGGACTTCCGCTAAGGCAGGTGCCGACTTCGCTCCTCGATCACGCAAACAGCGCGGTGTTCTGGTTTCCGATTGCGATTCTGATGGGCTGCGGGATGACTGCTGCGCAGATGCTGCTGGTCAGATTTACGAGCGAAATGGGGCCCGTGCTGAAACCCGTTGAGAAAGAGACCGTCGATATTGCGGTCCTCTGGCGAAATGTCCGCAAGCGCGGTCGCAGAGTCTTTATAACTATTTTCGCTATCGGTGCCGCATTTATTGCCGCATACATTGCTCTGGGAGACGGCGCCTTTATCTGTTTGATCGGCGGCATCTCTTTCTTGTGGATAGCATTCGCAGTGTGGAGCGTTGTGCATCCTGGCGGTTTGCGGCAATGGTCTGCGCAGGTAATTATTATGGTCGCGTTTGTCCCTCCTGGTGCCCTCGCGCTTTGGGGAATAGGAGACGTGGCGGGCATGGCAGTGCATTTCGCGCCTCTCTCCACCCGGATTGCGGTTACGGGCTCGCCGCCACAGAATGTTGCGGTGATTCGATACTTGGATAAGGGGCTTCTTGCGCGGACCAAGGAAGGGAGCGCGAAGTTTTTTCAGTGGTCCGTAATCACCAATATGGAAACTCCGTCGAAATTTCATGAGAACGATGGAGTCTTGTGCAGTTGGCTTCATCGGTGTTACAGGGATCTTCCTGACCAGTTCAAAAATATGCAGTGAGCGCTAGTGCGAAAGTCACTGCCGGCTTAGCATATGGCTGCCTCACGTTTTGCTTTCTCTGACATCCGATCAAGGTATTCGGCGACAGCGTCGTAGGCCGCGTAACGGGCAGCGCCTTCCTTATACGTCGGAATCGGAAACGTCTCGGCGCTAACCTGATTGCGGATCGTCCCCTCGGACATGGCGAGCAGCGTCGCGAGTTGGCCCATCGTGAGGCGAGGGCCGAATTTATCGAGAATGTAGGCGCGAGTAAGTAGGCTCATTTGTTTGCGCTCCCTGCGTGAATAAATGCTGCGTCTTGTTGCATGGCGATTCTCACATGGACGGATGCAGTGCGCGATCGAGCTGCATCAAACCGGTTTCAATGGACAGGCGAGCCTGTTCGGCCCACGTGCGTGCTTCCTGCGCGGCTTTGTGCCGGCTATAGCTGCCCAGTTCGTCGCGCATGAGGTCGAGCAACTCGATGTCGGCGCCAAGCGCGATGCCCTCAACCAACTGACGGACCTCGAGGCGAAGGGCTGCTATCCGCGCGAGGGTGGCCAGTCGGAAATCCGACTGGCCTTCCTTCGTCGGGATTGGTTTGCGCCGCGAGAGCGGCGTCTCGTCCTTCTGGATCGCTTTGGCGGGCGAGAGCCCGCTGCTGTTGACATCGTCGTTCGATGTACGCGCCGGGACGGCGCCAGCGCGGAGATACCGTGAGCGTTTGTCCGCTGGTTCCCGCTTGCGCGGCAGCGGACGTGGGGTAGAAATGGCCGGGCGAACCATCTTCAAACCCCTCGCTTCGTATCAAGTAGATCCTTCAGGGGCAGCAGGGCGGTGTGAACTCCTACGACGGTCTGCTTTTCCAATTGACCGAACGCGGGGTCATTGAGCACAGCCTGTAGCGCCTGTAAAAGTAACTTTGCTTGCACGTCACTGATTTTGCGGGAAACTGGCTTTGCCAGCGCCTTCTTGGTGACTTTGACTTTCCCGCTAGCCTTCACCTGTGCTGCTGCGTTCGAGAGGCGCTCAAGTGCCTTCTCGCCGCCATGCGTCCGGATTTCCTCGATCGCGAGCGTCGACGCCACAATCTTGTCACGGACGAGCTTATGGAGTGCGGCCGGTGCCTGGGCGAGCAGCAGGACGTCGCGGATCGTTTGGTCCGTGATGTTTAGCCGCCTGCAGATCGTGGCATTGGACTCGCCGAGCTCCTGCAGCTCAACGACCTTCTCCGCCAGTTGCAACGGCGTCAGCTTCTCGCCATCGTTGTTGGTGATGCCGGAATAGATTAGGTTGACGCGATTGACGGACTTCGCCTCGTCGATAACGATCGGAAGGCGGTCAATCTCGGCGCCTTCCTTGATGGCCATCAGTGCCGCGTGATAACGATGCTGCCCCTCGTACACAAAGATGCGGTCTTGGCCGCCGACCTTGCGTACGAAACAGCCAAGCGGCTTTTTACGGTCGTACCCGTTTGCCGCTATCAAGCTGGCCAAGTGACGAACCCGCTCCATATCCAGCGGGCGGACGTTGTCGCGCGGATCGTAGTGGATCTCGCCAGGCGGGACAGTCCAGAGGTCCGACGATCCACCGCCGGCGGCCTTAACCGCTGCCTTGGTGTTGCCGGTGACAATCATTGCGTCGAGAACGAGCGGGCTGGTCTTAGGCATGATTCGCCTCCAGCGTGGACGGGATGCCGCCTGCATCGGCGAACGTTGCATCCGGCGCATAGTGAAACAGCGTGCCGTCAAACGGAGCGACGGTTACGCCGGCAAGCCAGTAAACGAGGCGTTCGTCGGAGCGCCGGATAGCCTGCCGCACGACAGTGGCTCGCACAAGCATGTGCAACTCGAGACGGAGTGCCTGTTGATCGGCGTGCGGCAATGCGGCCTCAACATTGTCGATTGTGAGCGGGCCAGTCTGGCCAGCAAAAAGGGCGATCAACGCTTTGCAGATCGGGGAGAGGTCAGTTGGCATGTTGTCTCCGGAGGCGACCGTAAAGGGTGGCGCTCAGGAACGGCCGGGCAAAGCACATTGCGCAGAACAATGCGATAGCCACGACGATGAGCTTGCCGGAGTAAACGCCAGCGAACAGCCAGAGCACGGTGTCTGCGAGACCGAACAGATAGCCGATATGGCGTCGCCGAACTTGGCCAGTGAGAAACCACGCAGTGCTGCACGTGGTGATGGCGATGAGAAGGGCAAAGATCACGCGGCCTCCTTCACTCGCATCGCGCGTGGCTTGCGGCTTTTCGCTTGGGCGATTGTCGTTGCGGCAATCGACTCGGCCTTTTTGCGGCGATTTCTTTTGATCGCCGTCGCGCAGTCGTCTTCATTCGGATACGAGATCGACGTGCCGACGACGGCCGTGCCGTCGAGGATCATGTAAAGCGTGTGCACGCTGTTGGCAAGCGGCCGCCGTGCGACGACATACTTTCCGACTATGACCGACGTCGTCGCGCGCGGCGCCATCGGGTCGTAATGAACAATCGAACGCAGTCCGATGGTGTCTCGCCGCGTCAGCTCCGGCGGAGCGTTGAGATTCATTCTTTGCATGTGGCGTTATTCCGTTTCGCCAGCGGCAAGACGCTTGCCGTCCAGCGTGTTTTGCTCAGGTAGCGTGCGTTTCTTGCGTAGCTCGGCACAATTGGCAAGGCAGATGCGCAGCGCTGGATTGGTGATCGAGTCGAGGGCGGAGCCGCGCAGATGGCAGAGGCGGTGTTCCCGTGCAATGTCGGCATCTGTCACGGGAAGCCGCCGAGTCATCGCGCGGTTAAACCGTCAACCGAATCGGCGGCTGGGCCAGCGCTTGCGGAGGCGAGGCCGGCACGTTAATGACGGTCACGATGACTGCAGCAACGAAGACGCTGCGCCACGCGACAGACTTCTCAAAGTCACTTTGCGCCGGGGTCCGGTCGCCTTGCATTTCGGAAAGCCACGCGCGGCGGCCTTCTCCAGCTTCGTCCGGTAAGGATTCCATGCGATCTCCATCAGTTCGGCGCGTCGGGATGACGTGCCTTTAATCTGAGTATCCCCAAAAGGATATTGCATGTCAATCCCCGTAGGGATATCCGAGTCCGGAACAGCCTTGCCGTGAAGTTTCCGGCGTTACGCCCGCACTGAAAATACCCGCGTCGGGATTTTCCTATCCGGCTGGATCACCTCGTCGCAGTAGCCAGCTAACGGACAGTTGGCCGGCAATCATTAGTAGGCAATCCAGCCACGCAATGTCATTGATGTAAGTGGCCGCCATAAAGGAAACAGACACAAGCGGGGCAAGCATTGCAATGCCTCGCTGGGTGCGGCTTCGGCGGCCAGGCGCTGCGGCGTGAAATCGCAGAATTGCTGAGAGTCGGTCGAGGGAATCAGCTACGGGAGTCGAGAAGTCTCGCTCGATACCTTTTGTGGAATATTCCACCGTCCCGTCGGGGAGAACTATGGCCAGGGCATAGGCGACGGGAGCTGTGGAATCGTTGGCGCACGTGAGTCCGGTTAGGGTCTCGCGCACGGCGCGTTGGCGAGAGGCGACGTTGTATGCGTCAGATGATGCGGCTGAATCGGGAAAGCGGAGAACTTTACCTGACGCGTTTGTTGCCTCGATGCCCCGGAGTGGCTTGGTCGTGGTTTTCATTAATGCTCAACGAGTCTTTGGAAGTTGGACGTTGAGCGGCGCGACGGATGCGATCTTCTTGGTCTTTGGGTTGAGTCAGCTTTTGAGAAATCGAAAGTGTGTCGTTGCTCGTCAGGTCGGGCTGGGCCATGACGAAGTCAATGTAACTTTGGATTTTTGCCCGCTCGGTTGCGGGCAGTTTCGCGAACCGCTCTTGGTCGATCTGCAGATCTGGCACCGCTTCCGGATCGTCAAGCAAACGTCCGGGCGCAACGCCGATAGCGGTTGCCAGGGCTGCCACGATACCTATCTGCGTATCTACATTGCCCGCTAAAACTCGCGCTACGGAACTCTGCGAGATACCGGCTCGGCTGGCCAGCTTTGTTTGTGTGTCGACAGCCGCGTTCCTGCTCATGTGAGCTCTCACGTTCTCTGCCAACACTTCCCTGATTGGTTTCCTTTTCATGAGGCCAATCATGCCTAATACGGATACCCTTCGCGGGATAATTAAGCCGAAGTGTCTTCTTGAGGAAATATCCCGTAGAGGATATGATTGCGTCGTACTCACTGTTTTGGAACTGAAAAATGCCACAGGAAAAAATGCTTGATGCCGTCCTGCGGAAGTTGGATGAGACACGCGGCACGTGGCCGCACATTTCCGATCGGAGCGGTGTGCCTTACCAAACGCTCACCAAGATAGCTTGCCGCATCCATGTCGATCCTCGCGTGTCTACGGTGCAGACCTTGTTTGATTACTTCGCGAGTCGTCCTGAGCAAGCGGCAGTTGTCGACGGCGCTCCGGCAGCGCATTGACCTTCTCTTGAGCATGGGGTCGGCGGTGATGTGGTGAGCTTGCATAGTACGAGCGCCTGGCAACGGTAAACAGCATGAAAAGGCGCATCGACCAAGACATCGGGGATTCAAATGACCTGCAGATATAGCGGTACGGACTGGCTTGACGTTCTTTACACGTCGGTACGCGGTACGCCGGGTGGCGTAGCAGATGCAGCGGCTTTCCTGACCAATCGTCGCGGCAAGAGCATCGGTACCGAATCACTGCGCCTTCGTTTGCGCGGTGAAGGCGAGAACCGCCTCTCGATGGAAATGTTCGAGCTGCTTGTTGAGTGGATGGAAGAAAAGCGTCAGCCACAGTGCTTTGAGGCGATTCATGCACTCAATGCGCGTTTCGGATTGCGTGCGACTGAGGCAACCGACCAGGATGCGGCGGACAACGTCGACGCGGTCGCGCTCGGCGCACTCGATTTCGCGCGGCAATCGGGTGTTGTCGCCGGTGAAGTACGTACCGCACTCGCTGACGGCGTTATCACGCCGCAGGAGGTCGATGCGATCGCCGTAGCCGCACGCGCGAATCAACGCTTACTTGACCGACTCCTGCGCACCGTGCAGGCCGTTAGCAGGTTGGGTCGCCGTCAAGCATGAGGTTTTGTCCTGGAATGTCATGCTGCAACCCGCACCGTGAGCGGGTCGAACTGTCCTGCGATGTGAACCAGCAACTCGCGTGCGGAATGTCCGCGCTCCAGTGGACGGCTGACCGCGATCCGGACCACACGCCGCAGTTTCTGGCGTCGCTCATCAATTCCTTCCCCAATGACCTCGCGCTGATTCGCCAGGCGGCGTTACGCGCGGCGGTTGTTCCCCTGTTCGTTGAACGGACCGCAGTGGCCTGTGCGGCATTGAAGACCAAAACTGAGCGACACGACTTCAGGCGTCAACTGGAGGGAGGGCTCGCGCCTGCCGATCTGGAACGCTTCGATCAGCTCATGTCCGCCGAATGGCGCCGCCTTCGCGGCAAGTAATCAGGGAGACCTCAAAGTGACTTTGCGCGGTGCGAGTTCATCTCTTCGCCGTAGTAACCCATCTTTCGGACGTTCTCCGTCCGGTCTACAGATGTACGCCGCCGGCCGTGCCGCGTGGCGTGCGTTTTCTCATCAATGCGAACGCCAGAGGAGGATCAACGAATGTCTTCGTTAGAGCAGATCATTCAGCAGCTCGAGGCTGATGGTCATCCGAAGCTGCCTGACGGCCACCCGATTGCTGATGGCAAACCCTATCGGTATGGGACTGGCAAGAAATATTGGTACTCGCTTCACCAGATCGAGCGCGCGGGCAAGGTCCTCGGTTACACCGGAGCATTCGGGCGCTGGTCCGGCAATGACAACGGCGCTCAGGCTTTCCAGTGGCACGGCGAGGCATTGACGCCGGAAGACGTCAGGGCTGCCCGGCAACGTCAGCAGGCTGCCGATCGTGCCGAAGCCGAGAAGAAGGTACATGCCGCGAAACTTGCCGCGAATCGCGCGCGGGATCAATGGCAAAGGGCAAGTGACGACGGGACTTCGGGATATCTCGACCGAAAGCAGATCACGCCAGAGGGCGTGCGCTTCGATTCTGAAGGTACGGTGCTGGTGCCAATGTTCCAGTACGCCGACAGCATCCGTCTCGTCGGGCTGCAGAAGATTACGCCCGATGGCGCGAAGCGTTTCAACAAGGGCATGGAGAAGAAAGGCGCCGCGTACCTGCTCGGCGAGCTTGGCGCCGACGACAAGGTCGCCATGATTGCGGAAGGGTATGCAACCGGCCGCTCGATCCGGATGGCGACCGACGAGGCTATTCCGCTGTCGATCTGCTTCGATGCCGGCGGCATTCTGTCCGCAGCGCGTTACCTACGTGACACGTACCCCGATCTGCATGTGCTGATCTGTGCCGATGACGACTGGAAGATCGAACAGCGGTTGCGGGAGTGCCTCGTCGGCGAGTTTGGCTATAGCGGTGAGTTAGCAATCGGCGGCGACGCGGTGCGCATTGAAACAAAGAACACTTGGTACACGATGCGCGCGGTGTTCAAGCGCGACGATCACGGCGTGGGCTATATCGAGCTGTCTTACGGCAATGATGTTTCGCCGGAGCGGCGCAAGCGGTTCGAGAATGCGGGCCTGAAATGTGCGTATGAGGCCGTTGCGGACGTCGGTAATGCGAGCGTTGTGTTTCCACGCTTTGCCGACCGCGGTGACCGTAAGCTCACCGATTTCAACGATCTGCATTGCGAGGAAGGCATCGATCTCGTGCGGCAGCAGATCCAGTCCGCGCTGCTCGCTGCATTAGCGCCGGCCGCACAGGAGATCCCGCTGGGTGCCCTCATGCAGGATCAGGATCTGGCACGCGACCCTCTATACGACAGGGCGGTCGCGATTGTGCGCGCAGCCTCGCGTGCGTCGGTGTCGCTCGTGCAGCGTGAGCTGCGCATCGGTTTCAATCGCGCGGCCCGGCTGATGGAACGCATGGCCGCTGACGGCATCGTTTCGGACGAAAGCCCGAACGGTACGCGCTCGGTGATCGGGGCCGCCAATGCGGAGTGCGCGACGTCCGCTGGCGCTGCGACGGATGACGGGGGCGATCATGAAGTCGAGAACGGTGCTCACACGTGGGAGCGCGATCTCGTGCGAAGCGACAAAGGTAACTTGTTGCCCACGCTTGGCAACGTGCACCTGATTCTGTCGAATCACAAGGCATGGCGGGACGTCATCGCGCAGGACGATTTCGCGGGCCGCGTGGTGAAGCGCAAAACGCCACCGTTTCCGCAGGGCGAGGTCGGCGAATGGTCGGACATGGACGATATCCGATGCGTGCTGTGGTTGTCGCAGAAATACGGGATCTCAGTTCGGCAGGACATCGTGATGAACGCGGTGTTGCTTGTCGCGGACGCGACGCATTTTCACGACGTGCGCGAATACCTCGAGCGCGTTGTTTGGGATGGCGTGGAACGTGTGCGTACGTGGGCGACTACCTATATGAAGGTGGCCGATAGCGAGTATGTGAGACTGGCCGGCACGAAGTGGCTTATCGCGGCGGTCGCCCGCGTGATGCGACCTGGCTGCAAGGCGGACAACGTGCTGATTCTGGAGGGCAAGCAGGGCTGGTACAAATCTACGGCACTGGAAGTGATCGCGGGCAAACCGTGGTACACGAACTCACCGATTCGCATCGGCGACAAAGACACTTACGCCGTGATGGCGGGCAAGTGGATCATCGAGCTGGCTGAGCTGGATTCGCTCAACAAAAGCGATTCGTCGGCCGCCAAGAGCTTTTTCGCAACCGAGACAGACCGGTTTCGCAACTTCTACGGTAAGCGCGCAACGGACGTGCACCGGCAGGGCGTGTTCGCCGGCTCGGTCAACTTCGACACGTACCTCAAGGACGAATCGGGAAACCGACGCTACTGGCCCCTTCGTGTTAGCGGTCCTATCCATATCGATGCGCTTCGCCGCGACCGTGACCAGTTGTGGGCAGAAGCTGTCCAACTGTACCGGCAGGGTGTCATCTGGCACGTGACCGAGACAGAGAAGCCCCTGTTTGAGATCGAGCAGACCGAGCGGTACGAGGGCGACGTGTACGAAGACAAAATCGCCAAGTATCTCGAACTCGTCAACCGCGTAACGATGGAAGAGATTCTTGGAGAGTGTCTGAAGCTCGACACATCCAAGTGGACGCTGCCCGAACAGCGGCGCATTGGCAAGGCGCTGAAGTCACTCGGGTGGGTGCGCAAGCGGGAGTCGACGGGCCGGCGTGGCTGGTACTACGTGCAGGAAGAGGAACCGTTGACGCCTGTCGTCGAGCTTGCAACGGAAGGGGCTGACGATGACGCACCACTCTGAGTTTACGCGCACATGGCGCGCTAGCCGCCCGGCTGCGGCGCGCTTTCGCGCCAGCTTTGGCGCGCTGTGGAGCGGTTCCGAATGCGTCCCATGTCCCAACGTCCCAAGGGGCTGCCTTGCGTGTGTGTGCGTACGAGCGACATGTGCGACGTGAGGGGGCGCATGTCGCGGGTGCATGCACACCCACAAGCCTTTTCTATTGGGACGTTGGGACATTGGGACATTGGGACAATAGACGGAGTTAATGATGATCGACCTGAAAGAGCAAGCCGGGGTGGCGATGAACGTTCGCGGTCAGTTCTCTGACCCGATTGTTGATCCGAAAGTAACTTTGGGTGCATTGGCGTTCGCCAATGATCTGGGCCGCGCCCTGGTGCGAATGAAGTGCGGGCAGGACGTTCGTCCGGATGCGGTTCGACGTGCAACGTTGCTGCTTGCCCAGATGATCCGGCGATCCGGAAAATTCAACCGCGGTAAGTTCACCGGCCTTGACGCTGAAGCAAAGCGTGATCGCCGTGCGGGTCAGAAGGTGGAGCGCTCAAAGGTCGATATCGTCGAGCGGTTCGCACTGTGTCTCCTTGTTGAGTGGGTCAACGACCAATGCCCACGTTGCGATGGGCGTGGGGCAATTGGTCGTACGCCAAAGCCGCAACCGGTATCGAGTGTCTGCCCGGACTGCAAGGGTGCAAGGGTCGTGTGCGTTTCTGAAGAGCGTATTCCGTTTGCAGCAAGTCGAAGTGGCCGTGGACCGCTCGTCTATCGGGAACTCGAGGCATGTACAAAATGTCTGGGGCGTGGGACGGTGCTGACCGTGCCGAAGAAAAGCGACAGCCGTCAGATCTGCCCGTGTTGCAGCGGAGACGGTCGCCGGCCGATTGATGAGTCAGCGCGCGCCCATGCGTTAGGCGTGTCGCTTCCCATCTATCGACGTTACTGGGCCGCGCATTTTTGCTCGATGCTTGCAGTGCTGGATCATGTCGATGCGCGTGTGGTCGACACCATGCGCGCGCAACTTCGTCCATGAAATTCTTGCAAACCAAGATTCGATGGCATATATTTCGGCCATCCTTTACCGAGTCACTGGATAGATGGAGCGCCCGCCAACTCGTGGCGCAACCTTTTCCCATCAGCCACAGAGTATTGCGCGAGCGGCGCAACCAAAAAGATCAATCGGCTGCTGGGGTGTGTGGGGAGACGTTCGTCCCCACAAAACGTGAATATCAAAGCCCTGAGTGCGAAAGCCTCGGGGCTTTTGCATTTGGGAGTCGCTATGTCGCGTGGCTCGTTTCAGATCAGGATCGACGCCAGCTCGCTGGTGCAGGGCA
Source organism: Paraburkholderia sp. NPDC080076 (assembly GCF_050281145.1). Lineage (NCBI taxonomy): Bacteria > Pseudomonadati > Pseudomonadota > Betaproteobacteria > Burkholderiales > Burkholderiaceae > Paraburkholderia > Paraburkholderia sp. NPDC080076. The sequence continues at coordinate 285,420 of NZ_JBNNWQ010000005.1, forward strand.
TCGACAATAACGTGCAGCGTCAGTTGCCGTATATCCAGGCGACCGCTCTGAACAACACGGCGAAGCAGGCGCAGTCGGCACTGAAAGCTGCGATGCCGCAGTACTTCGATAGACCAACGCCGTACACGTTGAGCTCGACGCGCATCACGTACGCAACCAGAGCAAAGCCGGTCGCGACGGTCGGCTACAAAGACGACTCGTTCAAGGGGACGCCGGCAACGAAATACCTGCTGCCCGAGGTGGACGGCGGCACGCGAAACGTGAAGCGCATCGAGTCGTTACTGCGGGGGAAAGGTCTTCTGCCGTACGACATGTACGTTGTGCCGGGCAGTGCGGCGCAGTTGGACCGGTATGGCAACTTCAGCCGTGGGCAGTATTCGAAGATCCTCGCGCAACTGCAGGCTTCGCGTGATCGAACGCAGAACGAAACGAAAGCGTCGCGCGCCCGAAAGCGGCGCAACCCGTCGACCGATGTCCGCTACTTTGTTGGGCGGCCCGGCGGTGGCCGCATGCCTCTCGGTGTGTGGGCTCGCTACCAGTTTGCGCACGGCTACGCAGTCAAGCCGGTGCTGCTGTTTGTCAAAGCGCCGCGTTACGCCGCGCGTTTCCCGTTCGACCAGATCGTGGCCGACGTGGTCGACGCAAACCTCAGCGCGAACGTCGCTGCTGCGTTCGCGCTGGCCGCGTCGACGTCGCGATAGGCGCGGTGGATGGCTGAGGGGATAGGGTGGTCCTATGCGGAGCGACAGCTCATAGCCCGCAAATGGGTCCTTCCTGGATATCAGTCAATGCGGGTAATTCGAGCCCCATCACACGCGCCGTCAAAGCAACTTTTCAGGGTAGCCACTCAGGTAGCCGGGTAGCCACTCCAGGTAGCCACCCGGATTCTTCGGGCCTTTGAAAGCCGTTCAAGTTTCCTGCAGGTAGCCACAATGACCGAGATGAGTATGCGGGGCTTCGCCCGTCATATGGGCGTAGCTCACCGCGCGGTTCAAAAGGCCGTGCAGTCGGGTCGTATCGAGTTGAACTCCAACGGCAAGATCCATGCGGAAGTCGCCGAAGCGGCGTGGCGACGTAACACTGATGAGTCGCGGCGATCATTCACGGATCTGTCGCGGCCGTCGCGCGCGAATGGCATCGAAGCATCGCCTTTGCTCCCGGCTGATCTTGACGACGACGACCTGCCTGCTGCCGCGAGCAGGGAAGACCCGTCGATGGTCGCGTATCGCGCTGCGCGAGCGGCGAGAGAACAGACGCGGCTTGAACGTGAGCGCATGGACCTCGAGCGAGAGCGCGGAACCACGCTGCCGCTCGCGGACGCACAGCGCCTCGCCTTCACAGCATTCCGCACGGTGCGCGACAACGTCATGAACATTCCCGTTCGCCTTAAAGATGCACTCGCTGCGGAGTCCGATCCGATCCGGGTCGAAACGATGCTCGACGCCGAGCTCGTACGTGCGCTCGCTTCCGTGGACGCAACTGCGCTGCTGAGCGAAAACGAAATGGATGACGCCGATGGGAGCGACCGAAGCATTTCTGAAAACGATCACGGAGGCGATCCGGCCTGACAAACGGATTGGCATCGCCGAATGGTCGGAGAAACATCGCATCCTGCCGGAAAGCAGCCCGGAGCCCGGCAAATGGCGAAATGAGCGTACGCCGTACCTCGTCGGCATCATGGATGCGCTCTCGGGTCAGGCGAGCAGCGTAACGCGCTACGCTCACGACGATGTCCGCCCGTTCGATAACAGCCGCGTGATCACGGTCGGTCTCATGAAGGGGCACCAACTCGGCGGCTCGGCGCTCGGCGAAAACTTCGTGGGTCGTTGCATCACGACTGCGGCCGGCAACATCCTCGCCGTGTTTGCGACGTACGACGACGCCGAGAAGTGGGAAATGGACCGCTTCGAGCCGATGCGTTCGTCGACGCCGGATCTTCGGCGCCGCGTGCGCGATGCAATGAAGAAGGGCAGCGAGAACACGAAGCTGCGCAAGAAATTTCCTGGCGGGTTGATGAATCTCGTCAGCGCGACCAAGGCTGGCCGTCTGAAATCGACGACTGTCCGCTACGTGCTGCTCGAGGAGATCGACGAGTATGAGCTCAACGTCGACGGCCAGGGTAACCCGATCGACCTTGCGACGAACCGGACAAGTAACTTTGGTCGCCGCGCGAAGATTTTCGCGAACAGCACGCCGACGATCAAGCGACGCTCGCAGATTGAAAAGTTGTACGAGCGGGGCGATCAGCGCCGCTACTTTGTGCGCTGCCCGGACTGCGGTTCGCCGCAGTTTTTCGACTGGCACAAGGGCATGCGTCGATCGCCGGATGATCCAGGCGTCGTGCTGTACTACTGCCAGACCGGTTGCGGCGCGGGCAATCCGGAGAGCGTCTGGAAAACGCGGGGGTATGAGGGTGCCTACTGGATGCCGACGGCAGCCGGCGATGGCAGGACAGCGAGCTTTCACCTGAGCGCACTGTATGCGCCGCTCGGATGGCGCCCGTGGTCCGATCTGATGGACGACTGGGAGGCCGCGCAGACCGACACAGAGAAGATGATCGCGTTCGTCAACAACGCGCTCGCCGAGTGTTGGGAAGACAAGAGCGCGGAAATGAAGTGGGAGACGATCAAGCGTCGTGCAGAGCCATACAAGCTACGTACTGTGCCGCCCGGTTCCCTGCTGCTGACGTGCGCCGTCGACACGCAGAACGACCGGCTCGAAGCGGAGATATCCGGCTGGGGCCGGGGCATGCGCAACTGGACAGTCGACCATGTCGTCTTTCGCGGCGACCCGGCATTGCCTGACGTATGGAACCAGCTCGACAAATATCTCGATACGCCGATTGCCAACCAGTTTGGCGTGTCGATGCGCATCGAGTTGTGTGCGGTCGACACCGGGGGTGGCCGCACGCAGGACGCGTACGACTATTGTCGGTTGCGTCGGCATCGGGGCGTGTTCGCCGTGAAAGGTGCGAAAGACAAACACAAGCCAATCATAGGCCGCCCGACTGATCAGGACGTGACGGTCAAGGGAAAAACCTACGCAAACGGCGTCAAGCTCTGGCCTGTCGGAACCGACACCGCGAAGAACCGCGTCTTCGGTGCATTGCTCGCTGATGAAGACCGGGAGATCGTTGACCGTCGCATGCATTTTTCGACGGACCTTGACGATGAGTACTTTGAGCAGCTGACGGCGGAGGCATACAACCCCTCGAAAGACCGCTGGGACAAGCTCAGAAAGCGTAATGAAGCGCTCGACCTTAAGGTCTACAACTTCGCGTGTGCGTATCACCCACGGTTGCGCCTGAATGCCTATCAGGACTCCGACTGGGCGGCGCTCGAAGCGCTGATCGAGCCGCGTGTGCAGGATCTGTTCGCGTCCGTTCCGGCTCATGCTGACGCAGCGGAGGAGCCGGCTGTCGCAGAGACGACGGTGGTTGTGGTCGAAACGGTCCCGGATGTTGACGGCGCGGCGGCTGGTGAAGAAGTCGGGTCGGCCAGCGATCACGTTGCGGCAGTTGAGGCACCCGTTCCACAGGACACATGGATTCCACGCCGGGATAACTGGCTGAGGCGATAGATATGGCATTCACACAGCAGAACCTCGATGCACTTGAACAGGCGATTGCGACCGGCACACTGTCGATCGAGTACAACGGCAAGCGCATCACCTATCGTTCCATGGCCGATCTGTTGAAAGCGCGAGATGTGATCAAGACGGAACTGGCGAAACAGACGCCGGGCAGTTCGCCGCGATCAAGCATCGCCATCTATGAGCGGTTCTGACATGAAAACAAACATTCTCGACAGGGCTATCGAGTACGTGGCGCCGGGACTTGCCGCGCGGAGGATGCGTGCACGCGTATCCATCAATGCAGCGCGCGGCTTCGATGGGGCCAAGCGCGGTCCGCGTGCGGCGGGGTGGCGTGCATCCGGCGCGAGTGCGACGGCGGAAGTCATGCCCGCCCTCGGCGTACTGCGCAATCGCGCACGCGACCTTGTGCGAAACAACCCGCATATCCGACGAGCGCTCAGGATCATGGTCGCGAACGCGATCGGAACCGGCGTGCAGGCCAAATTTTCCGACAAGGCTCTGCAGAAGCTCTGGAAACGCTGGATCAAGGTGAGTGACGCCGCAGGGTTGCTGGACTTCAACGGACAGCAGGCACAGGCATACAAGGCTCTCAAGGAGTCGGGTGAAGTGCTGTTGCGGTTCCGCACGCGTCTTCCGCAGGACGGCATGGAGGTGCCCCTGCAACTGCAGGTTCTCGAGATCGACTATCTCGATACGCTCAAAGTCGGGCTGGTCGATGGTGGCTTTGTGGTGGCCGGCGTGCAGTTCAATGTGATCGGCCAGCGAACCGGGTACTGGCTCTTTGACCAGCATCCTGGTGAAATCGCAACAGTGCCTCGCAACATGCTGAGCCGCTTTGTGCCGGCGTCGGAAATCATCCACCTCTTTGACGCCATCGATCGGCCGAACTCGGTGCGTGGATTTCCGTGGCTCGCCTCGGCTATCTGGAAGGCACGGGATCTTGACGAGTATCAGGACGCGGAGCTGGTGCGTAAGAAGATCGAGGCCTGCTTCGCGGCGTTCGTCACGACGAGCGACGAAGGGTTTCAGGTCGGGCGCACCACTGCAACAGCACAGACCGACGCTCGCCGGGTTGAGGGTCTGTCACCTGGCATGGTTGAGTACCTGCGGCAAGGGGAGACTGTCACATTTTCCGCACCGGCGACGAGCGCCGAATACGAGAGCAACGTGCGTGTCGATCTGCGCGCGATCGCCGCCGGTACTGACACCACCTACGAGCAACTGACAGGCGACTACTCGCAGGTGAACTTCACGAGCGGCCGTATGGGCAAGATGGAATACAAGCGGATGCTCGAGCAGGAACTGTGGCTGATCTTCATTCCGATGTTCTGCGAGGTCATTGCGCGGCGTTTTGTTGCGACCGCATACCTTGCCGGCAAGACGAAACTTGCCGTGGCAGACGTGTCGTGGTCGCCGCAGCGCATTGAGTTCATCGATCCGCTGCGTGAAGCCAACGGGATCATCGCGCTGATCGACGCCCGATTGAAGAGCCGCCATCAAAGCATCCGCGATCTTGGCGATGACCCGGACGTGGTCGATGCAGAAATCGAAGCAGACACGCTCGCAATCGAGGTGCCCGTTTCGGGGCGTTCGCTTGACGCGAAATCGGCGCATGACGTCCTCGACCGGCTGGAGCAGATCCTGTCGACTGTGCCGCAGTAGTTCCCTGCAAAGCAACTTTGAACCCTCTACAACGCCCGCGCAATGCGGGCGTTTTCTATTGGAGTGAACCATGCCCGAACCCGTTAATGGTCGTCGAGGCGGAGTCGGCGCGTCTGCCTCGACGATGCCCCTGCAGACACGGCTCCAGCCGGTCTCGTCGGTCGATGCACAGAATCGCACGGTGGATGTCACCTGGACTGCCGGTGCCCAGGTACAGCGCTACGACTGGATGCGCGATCGAACCTATCTCGAAGAGCTCAGCACCGATCCGGGTGCGGTCCGGATGGACCGGCTGCAATCCGGAAATGCCCCGGTGCTCAACGATCACGATCGCTGGGGCGGTCTTGATTCGGTGCTTGGTGTTGTTTCGAGCGCCTCATTGGACGGCGGGAACAGTACCGGTCAGGCGACGCTGCGCTTTTCGGCACGCGATGCCGTGCAGCCTTATTTCCAGGACGTGCAGGACGGGATCCTTCGCAACGTCTCTTTCGGTTACCGGACCTATCGGATCGACATGATCCCGCCGGGTCAGGAAAGCAACGACCAGTGGATCTATCGGGCGATCGACTGGGAGCCGTATGAAATTTCGCTGGTCTCCATTCCGGCCGATCCGAATGCAACCGTGCGCAGCGCGGGCGGCGCATCCGAACAACAACGTTTTTTCCCCTGTGAATTCATCGATCGAAGCGCAGGGACTTCATCTGACGGGGCCGACGCCTCGCAACTTAACCAAGGAGCTGTGATGCCCGGTGAAAACCAACCTCAAACCCCCGCACAACCGTCCGGTTCGCAAACCACTGCGGCGGCACGAAGCGATGACGCAGCGGCCCAGAACGAAGCCGCCCGCACTGCGGGCGCGCAAGCCGAACGTCAGCGCATGATGGATCTGCGCACGGCAGTGCGTGCGAGCGTGCTGGACAACCAGGACCAGCTGCTCGAGGGCTTTATTGAACGTGGCGTGACCGTTGAAGCCGCGCGCGAAGAAATCCTGCGCCTGCAGGCCGAACGTTCGGCGGCTAATCCCCAGCGTGGTGCCGCCAACATCGTCACCGTGACCGACGAGACCGATGTTCGCCGCGCGGCGATGACCGATGCGGTGATGCATCGCGTGAACCCGCGTCATGAGCTGAACGATGCGGCCCGCCAGTATCGCGGCATGACGCTGCGGGAAATGTGCCGCGAAGCGCTGGAAGCGGCTGGCGTCGACACGCGTGGCATGGACCTTCGTCAGCTGGCTGGCATGGCACTCGGCATGACGGGCCGCGCGGGATACACCTCGACGTCGGATCTGCCGATCGTCTTCGGCAACGTGATCAACCGGACGCTGCGCGACGCCTATTCGGCGGCGCCGCGGTCCTTCACGAGCTGGGCACGGCAGGGCTCATTGACTGACTTCCGTCCGGCAACGCGCGTGCAGGTCGACGGCGCCCTGAAGCTGGAAAAGATCAACGAGACCGGTGAATACAAGTACGGCAAGCTGACCGATAGCGGCGAAGTGATCCAGCTCGGCTCGTACGGCAAGATCATCAACTTCACGCGCCAGATGATCATCAACGACGATCTTTCTGCGCTGCAACGCGTGCCGCTTTATTTCGGCCGCGCTGCTGCAAACCTCGAATCCGATGTCGTCTACGGCTGCCTGACCGCCAACCCCGCGATGTCGGACGGCAAGACGCTGTTTCATGCCCAGCATGCGAACCTCGGCGCGGGCGGTGCGATCTCGATCGACACGCTGACGGCGGGCCGTACAGCGATGCGCGTGCAGAAAGCGCCGGGCGACGGTACACCGCTCAATACTGCGCCGAAGTTCCTGCTTGTGCCGGCTGCGCTCGAAACGATCGCGGGTCAGTACACCAGCAATCAGTACACGCCGAATCAAGCCACGCAGCAAAACCCGTTCTTCAACACGCTCACGCCGATCGTCGAGCCTCGTCTGGATGCGGTCAGCGCGTCGAGCTGGTATCTGGCCGCCGATCCGTCCGCGATCGACACGGTCGAATTCTGCTACCTCGAAGGCGAGCAGGGCTTGTACACGGAGCAGGACCTGGATTTCGACGTCGACGGCCTGAAGGTCAAGGCGCGGCTCGATTTCGCTGCGAAGGCAATCGACTATCGCGGCCTGTTCAGGAATCCGGGCCAGTAACCCCGCACGTGCGCCGGCCTCGTGCCAGTGCAGTTCAGTCTATTTCAACTTCAGAAGGAACTGATCTATGAATAACTTCATTCAGAAGGGCCGCACACTCACGGCCACGCTGGCGGCTGCGGTCACCTCCGGCCAGCTGGTGCTGCTCGGCAATGGCAAGCTGCCGGCCGTCGCTTCGGGCGCCTATGCTGCCAACGTAGAGGGTGAGTACAACACCGGCGGTGTGTACGAGTTCCCGAGCGCGACCAATGGTGCTGCGGTCGTTGGCGACCGCGCGTATCTGGATCCGGCAACCGGCGTTGTCACAGCGACGGCAGCGGACAACGATCCGGTCGGTCACTTCGCCGCGCCGAAGGCTGCAGCCGATGCAACCGCGCGCGTGCGACTGTGGCTGTAGGCGATTTTGATCCGGGCGTGTTCTGGGGTGCGTTCGCAGCCGCTGGCATGCTGAAGACCGCGACGCTCGCGTTGGGCGATGGCTCGACGCGAGACGTCCAGGTTGGATTCATGTCGCCGGACGAACTGCAGTTCGACGGTCAGGTCACGGTGACTGACTATCAGATCGAGTACCAGAGTGCTGACCTGCCGGACCTGCGCCGTGATTCGACGCTCACGATCGGATCGGTTCGTTACCGCGTGCGACGACCGCCGCGTCGTAAAGACGACGGCTTCTTCAGCGTGGCCGATCTGGAGGCGTTGAAATGACCACGCGCCGCGAATCCTATGTCGCTGCCCTGATGAATTTGCTCGAGGCAGACCCCGGTCTGCAGGCGCTCGGCACGACACTCAAACGGTCGATAGCGGAGGCAATCGACAGCGGAGAGTCTCCGGCGCTTGTTGTGCATCGTGGGCGCGATGTGGTTGCCGACTCGAATATCGGTCGGACGACCCGATCGTGTGCCCTGATGCTGACAGCGGTCGTTCGCGACCCAGCTCCGGACCGGGCCGCCGACGAACTGTTCGAGTTTGCTCATCCGATCCTTATGCATTTCGACGCTGACGGTGTGGTCGGCGTCAATGAGGAAACGACCGACGAACCGGAGACTGCGGAGATTGAGGGCGGCGTCGGTGTCGTGACGTTGCACTACACGATTCTGTATCAAACGAACACCGACAGCCTGATCGCCTGACATCGCGGTCGCCGCGTCACCTACCAATCTAGAGGAGTTGATATGGCCGGGTCCAAATCAATGAAGAATTCCGTCGTGCTGGCGGCATTGCAGGTCGCAATCGGCACGCCGGCCGTACCGACATCTGCCGACGACGCGATGCTGGTGAGCAACATCAGCGCCAAGCCGGTCGCGGCCGACTATGTATCGCGCGACACGATCCGCCCGTTCTTCGGCAACGACCAGCAGCTCACGGCCGGCTGTCACGCCGAGCTCGACTTCGAGATCGAAGTGGCCGCCTCGGGCGTCGCGGGTACGCCGCCGGCATGGGGGCGGCTGCTGGTTCCATGCTATTTCTCCGAAACGATCACGGCAGACACCAGCGTTGTCTATGCGCCGGTCAGTGTGCAGCCGACCACGCCGTTGACGCTGTATTACTACCTCGACGGTCTCCTGCATAAGCTCACCGATGCATACGGCACCGTGTCGTGGGACTTTACGGTCAAGCAGATCCCGAAGCTGAAATTCCACTTCATGGGCGTCTATAACCCGGTGACCGACTCGCCGATCCCGGCCGGCACGGACTTCTCGAAATTCCTGGTGCCGAAGATCGCGAGCACGCAGTTCACGACGTGGCAGATGCATGCGTACAGTGGCCCGCTGCAGGCGTTGTCGCTCGACATCGCCAATACGCTGAACTGGTCGCAACTGATCGGTTACGAGCGGGCGGAAGTCACAGACCGGAAGCCGACGGGCAAGATCACCATGCAGCTCGGCTCGGTCGCGGACAAGGACTGGTGGACCTCCGCCAGGGACGCGCTGCTCGGTGCGCTGACGATCACGCACGGTGTCGGTGCCGGCAACATCGTCCAACTCGATGCACCCAAGGTGCAACTGACCGACCCGTCGTACACGGATCAGGACAACAAGGTCATGCTCGATGCGACGCTCACGGTCACGCCGGACGCAGGCAATGACGAGCTCATCATCACCGTAAAGTAACTTTGCTATTCAACGACGCGGGCCGCCATGTGCGGCCCGTTTTCATTTGAGGAACCGAATGCCATACGTTCTCGCAAAAAATCCAACATTCACGACACTGGTCAGGGTCGTCGAACCCGGCATTGCTGACGATGGTTCGCTCGAAACGCACGAATTCACTGCTGAGTTCAAACGGCTCAAGCGTGATGAGGCGGAAACGCTCATGAAGTCGGGTCAGCTGGCCTATGTGGCGCTGGCGGATGTGCTGGTCGGCTGGTCCGGATTGAAGGGCGAGGATGGCGCGGACCTGCCATTTACCGCGCAGTACCGTGACGCGCTGCTGCAGATTCCCCACGCGATCGTGGCTCTGTGGGATGCGTTCCTGCTGAATACGTCGGGCGCAGCACGAAAAAACTGATTGACGCGGCGCGGCGGTGGGCGGGAGTTGCGGTCGATGACAGTCGGGTCGATGCCGGCGTCGCTGCAGCGCTCGCGGCTTTCGGTGCACGTCCGGAGGATGTAGAAAGAGCGCGCGAGCATCAAGCTGAAAACGACTTCGAGGTCTATCCGGAGAACTGGCGGGCCGTCCAGGTGTTTCTTGCGCTCTCGACACAATGGCGTACGGTCGCTATCTCAACGATGAGCAGAGCCCGCCTCATTCATACCGGTCTCGACTATGCGGCAATCGACCCCGTCTTTCGGATGATGGGTATCAAACCGAAGCGCCGCGCCGCGATATTTCAGAAACTCAGGGTGATGGAAGAAGCCGCACTCGATGCGTTGCTGCCTGAATAGCCCTGTCTGCAGACGCCCCTCGTTCAGGGGCTTTTTTTATGGCGGATCGATATGGCTGGAACAAGTGGGTCGCTCGGCCAGCTGGTCGTGCAGATCACGATGGACCCGTCTTCCTATCAGGCGGGTGCTCGTAGCATCAGGTCAGATGCGCAGGCGATGGGCTCGACCGTCGGGAAGGCGGGCAACGATGGCGCCGCCGGCATGGACAAGATTGGCGCGCATACGGCCGGCGCGCGGCGGGAGTTGCTCGTCATGGCGCACGAGCTCGCAACCGGCAATTTCAAGAACTTCGGCGGCTCGCTGATGGTGTTCGGCGAACAGATCGACGCATTCAGGTTCATTCTGAGTCCGGTCGGGCTCGCAGTGGGGGCTGTGGTCGCGGGGCTTGGCCTGTTCGCGGTAGCGGCGTACAAGGGCCACGAAGAGGCGGAGACGCTAAACAAGTCGCTGCAGGTCACGGGCAACTATGCGGGGTTGACGGCGAGCAGTTTCGCAACGCTTGCGCAGCAGATTTCTGCCGGCACCGGAGACGGTTTCGGGACCGCACGCGCCGGCCTTCAGGCGTTGGTTTCCACGGGTCAGATCACGGGACAGTCGCTCGAAGTGCTTGGTGAAGACGTTGTGCGCATGCACGACCTGACCGGTGAGAAGCTCGACGACATCGCGAAGGATTACGCCAGAATGCCCGAGGGCGTCGCGAAGTGGGCCGAGCAGCATAACCAGAGCATGCACTTCATCACGACGGCGCAATACGATTACATCCGGCAGCTCGAAGACGCGGGCGACAAGCAGGGTGCAATGCTGGTTGTCGCGAAAGCGCTCGACGACCAGCTGCGCAACGAATCGCTCAAGAATCTGGGGTTGCTGGAAACCGCGTGGCGAAAAGTTGGCAATGCCGTCAGTGGCGCATGGGAATGGATGAAATCTATCGGTCGCGCGGAGACGGCTGCCGAGCAGATCGCCAGCGCAACGGCGGAGGTGCAGCGGTTGCAAAACGCGTTGAATGCACCCAGCGGCCAGATGAATGCCGATCTGCTGCAACCGCAGCTTCAGGCGGCTCAGGCGAGACTTGAATCGCTAAATCGTGATGCTTTGCGTGCCCAGGATGCAGCGACGGAGAAGTCGCAGCAGGCACAAACACAACAGGCCGGCATTGCCGCGTCTGACTTCCTGAAAAAGCTGCAGGACGAGGAAAAAGGCATTAGCCGCGTCAGCCAGGCGCTGGATGACTATCGAAAAAAGGTCGCGGAGTACAACAAGGCCAATCCGAACAGTCCGGTTTCGAAGCAGCAGCAGGCCGCTGATGAGGCTTATCTGCGCAAGCAGTACAGCGATCATTCGGGGCAGTCCGAAGCAAACAGGATCCGCAAGAGCATGCTGGACGCTGCCTTGCAGACGACCAGAAACGGGCTGGACCTGATCCAGTCGGCGTACAAGGCTGCGGACGACCAGTTGCAGGCGCTGCACAAAGCCACTTTGATTTCCGACCAGACTTTCTACACGGCAGAAATCACAGCGGCCGATGATGCCGCGCAGAAGCAGATCGCGGCCTACGAGCAGGAGAAGAAAACGCTACAGGATGCGTACTGGAAAGCGCCGCTCGACGAACGGATCAAGATCACGCAGGAGATCGGTGAGGTCGATACGAAAATCGCCAAGGTCCGGCAGGATAACGCAGCAAAGGATGCGGTCTATCTGACGCAGCAGACTGAGGCGCAGCGCAAGTACCAGAAGTCCATCGAAGAGACGCGCGATGCGCTTCTCGCGCAGGCCGGTGTGAGCGCTCCAAAGGCTGCACACGACTACGATGAAAAGAACCGCGGTGCGATGCTGCAGGCGGCGACGACGGGCGATCTGAGTGGCGCCGCATTCCTCGACCAGAACCGGCAGCTCACGTTGCTGATCGCTCAATACAACGACGTGATCACGCAATCGAAAGAGGCACAAAACAGTATTTCGCTCGACCAGCAAACGGGCGTGACCGGTCTGCTCGATGCGTTTTCACAGCTGCGTTCGAATTCGGCCGACACCGTGCAGTCGCTGCAGTCCCTGTATGACCAGGTGAACAGGCTGTCGTGGCAAACGACCGACGAAGGTGTGCTGCGCAGCCTTGACCAGTTGCGCGACAAGATCCGGCAGTCGATGCTCGATAGCCAGAACTACTTTCAGGACTTCGCGGACGCCGGCAAGAGTGCTTTCTCCGGGATGTTCTCGGACATCGTGACGGGTTCCAGAACGCCCGCGCAGGCGGTTCAGTCGATGGTATCCAGCATGCTCGCTTCGTTCGCGCAGCTTTTCGCGAACAAGGCGTATTCGAGCATCGTCAACGGCCTGTTTAGCTCGATCTTTCCGACGTCGACGGCGGCAACGGGAAGCGCGGCATACGGCTTCACGATGCCATCGTCCATTCAGGGCAGCGGCGCCTTGTTCGGCGCCAATGCCGGATTGATGTTCGCAGGCGGTGGCGACGTGTCGGGGCCGGGCACAGGAACCAGCGACAGCATCAATGCGAAGCTCTCGAGTGGTGAGTTTGTAGTGAAGGAGAGCGTCGTCTCGCAGCCGGGCGTTCGCTCGTTTCTGCAGGCTCTTAACGGCGGTCATGGTGTCAGTGGCCGCAATCGCTTCGCTAACGGTGGGTATGTTGGAGACGACTCGTCGGGCGCCTCGGTATCAGGACCGAACGTCGATCTGCATATCCACAACGCGCCGGCCGGTGCCCAGGTCAACCAGACGAAGATGCCGAACGGCGGTATGCGGCTCGACGTTATTCTGGAAAAGGTCGACCAGCACATTGCCTCCGGCATCCGGTCAGGCCGGGGTGCGACGGCCCGCACCATGCAGCAGCAGTACGGGCTTAACCGAACCGTGGGGCAAACCTGATGGCAGATCTTCCGACGTGGCCGGCCACGCTGCCGGATCCGCGTGCGACCGGTTATGGCATCCAGCCGGTGACACCGTACGCGCGCACCGATATGGACAACGGTGCCGCCAGACAGCGGCGCCGCTTCACCAGCGTCCCTTCGCACGTGTCGGTGACGTGGCGCTTCACGCACGCGCAGCACGCGATCTTTGAAGGGTTTCTGGCATACGAAATCAATCTTGGCACGGACTGGTTCGCAGTGGGTCTGCTCAACGGTATGGGCGTGAATCAGGTGCAGGCGCGATTCATGGACGATCCGCCGTACAAGTCAGCGATCAGCGACTCGCGTGCCTGGTTCGATGTGATCGCCACGCTTGAAGTGAAGGCGCTGCCGTTGCCGTCGCGAGATGAATATGAAGTGTTGCGTGCGTACACAGAGGCCGAAATTGCGGCAATGAGTGACTCGCTTCACGAACTCATACACGTGCAGTTACCCGGTCCGATGAGGTGGAACTGATGGCGACAATCACAGAGGCGCTGGCGGAAGTCTACGCCAGCAATCCGCAAGACGAGGTCGTGCTGACGACGCTGGAATTACGGCATTCGTCGTTTATCGATGATGCGGGCAATCCCGCGCCGATCCGCGTGGTCGCCGACTATAACGATCTGGTCGCAACACTGGAGAGTGACGCACCGCTAAACGCGGGACAAAGCGTGACCTTCACCGCCGTTGCGTTCCAGTTTGCGCTACCGTCGATGGAGGAGGGGCAGGCGCCGCAAATCGACATCGTGATCGACGGTGCAAGCGCCCAGATTATCGGCCATCTCGAAAGTGCGGTTACGCAGACCGAGAAAATCGAGTGCACGCACCGACGTTTTCTCGCCTCTAACCCGGCTGCAGGGCCGCACGACGAAGAACCGCTAACGCTATATGTCGCGAGCGCCAAAGCAACTTTGACGCGGGTCACGGCGACGGCTGCGCTCACCGACATCAACAACAGTCCTTTTCCGTCGGACGTCTATAGCCCGGACGTCTTTCCGGGGCTCGTGCGATGACGCCAGAACAGGCAAACGCCTACATCGGCCTTCCCTGGGCGGACGGTGCTCGAGGTCCCGAGTGCTTCGACTGCTGGGGACTGCTGCGCTGGGTCCAGCTTCACCACTTCGATCTTGTACTGCCGGACCTGCCCGCGATGCCAGACATGCGGCGAGACCTCTATCGAGAACAGATGGACTCGGGGGCGTGGAACGTCATCGCGCGGCCCGTGCACGGGTGCGGTGTGCTGCTTCGCGGTGGAGATCGTCCGCACGTTGGCGTGTATCTCAATCTCGACGGCGGCGGAGTGCTTCACGCGCAGGAGGGGGCGGGCGTCATCTTCACCGAGCGGTCAAAACTTAAAAAAGTGGGGTATCCACGTGCTAGCTGGTACAGCTTCCTATAAGGCGACGATCGTTCGCGCCGTGAATCCGTATTGTCATGCGCAGGGCCGGCAGGTCTATGAGCTCGGCTCGCCAATGTCGCCTGCAGAGTGGGCCGAGCGGGTAGGCGTCGACACGCAGCACACAATCATCTGCGTGGACAGCGATTACTGGTTACGGAGCGACTGGGAAAGGCCGATCCCGCACGGGGCGATCGTGCAGTTCATTCCTGTACCAAAAGGCGGTGGCGGATCAAATCCCCTGCAGGCCATACTGCTAGTTGCAGTGGCTGTTGCTTCGGTCTACACGGGCGGTGCTGCTGCGGCTGCGTACACTGGGGCGTCGTCGGCAGCAGCGGCAGCAGCTGCGGGTATGGCGACGTCGTACGCCGTTGTCTCAACTGGCGTGTCGATGGCCGTCATGGCTGCGGGTTCGATGCTGATCAACGCGATCGTTCCAGCCAAAACGGCCAGCGTCGCGCAGGGCGTCACGAACAGCCCGACCTATTCGCTATCGGCTAGCGGCAACGCCGCAAGGCTGCTTGAGGCGATTCCAGTTCTCTATGGCCGGATGAACGTCACGCCCGACCTGGCAGCAACACCGTACACGGAGTATCTGGGCAACGATCTCTACGTGTATCAGCTTTTCTGCATTTCGAAAGGCGAGATCGAGATCGAGCAGGTCCTGATCGGTACGACGGACATCGGAAATTTCAGCGAGATTGACTATCAGGTTATCGGACCGAACCAGGCGGTCACGCTTTTTCCCGATAACGTCGTAACGAGTGATGCAGTTAGCGGGATCGAACTGCAGGCGCCAAACGATAGCGGCGACTGGGTCGGGCCATTTGTTGGCAATCCGGCAGCGAGCGCGGCGAATTTTATCGGGCTTGACATCACGCTACCGTCGGGGCTCTTTTACGCGGCCGACGACGGTTCGCTGCAGAACCTCTCGCTGACATTTGAGGCGCAGGCGCGGCTCATTGACGACGCCGGCGCAGCGGCAGGCGACTGGATCGGGCTTGATCTGCGGGAACTCAGTATGGCGACGTCCCAGCCGCAAATGATCTCGTACCGTTACAGCGTCACACCGGGCCGCTACGAGGTCCGCATG
This sequence comes from Paraburkholderia sp. NPDC080076, assembly GCF_050281145.1. Taxonomy (NCBI): domain Bacteria; kingdom Pseudomonadati; phylum Pseudomonadota; class Betaproteobacteria; order Burkholderiales; family Burkholderiaceae; genus Paraburkholderia; species Paraburkholderia sp. NPDC080076. The sequence goes on from NZ_JBNNWQ010000005.1 coordinate 301,096, forward strand.
CGCCGCACGACAAATCTGAACACGGACACGCGTGCCCAGAACCGGATTCAGTGGGCGGCATTGCGCGCCTACCTGCCGAGCGAGCGATATTACGGCAACGTGACTTTGCTGGCGATGCGCGCGCGAGCCACGAATTCGCTGAATTCAAGCACGGCGCACGACGTGCACGTGATCGCGACACGAAAGCTGCCGATCTGGACGGGGAGTGGATGGAGCGATCCGCAACCGACAAAGAGCATTGCTTGGGCGATAGCTGATGCAGTCCGCAACGCCGACTATAGTCTTGGCCTGCCTGACAGGCGGCTGGACATTGATGCGCTGGAACATCTCGATGCAGTGTGGGCTTCGCGTGGTGACGAGTTCAACGGCGTGTTCGACACGAAGGGATCGTTCTGGGATGCGCTGACTACGATCTGCCGGGCTGGCCGGGCAATCCCGATGTACTTCGGCGGAGTAATCAGCATCGTGCGGGATGAGCTGAAGACCGTTCGCACGGCAATGTACACGCCGCAGAACATCGTGGCGGGTTCATTTGAGGCGGATTACGGGTTCTTCAGCGTTGATTCGCCGGACTACGTGACGGTCGAATACATGGATGAGACTACGTGGTCATGGCAGGACGTCGCATGTGTTCCGACGGGCTCGCCGGCTTTGGTCGAAAAGCGGATCCAGATGGTCGGCCCAACGAAGCGTGCGCAGGCGTGGCGCGAGGGCATTTACATGGCCTATGCGAACCGCGATCAACGCAAGACAATCATGATCACGACCGAGCTGGACGGTCTGATTCCGCTCTACGGCGATCTGGTTGGAATCTCGCACGATTTGCCGAAGTGGGGCATTTCCGGTGTCGTCGAGGGTTTTGACGGGGTGCGCGTCGACGTCAGCGAGCAGCTCGAATGGACAGCCGGCACACAGCATTACGTCTATTTCGCACAGCGCAATGGCGCCCCGACGGCCGCGCTCCGCGTTGCGCAGCCGGCTGGCGATGCCGACGGCAGGTCGATAATGCTGGTGGATCCGTTGCCGGAGCTTTTCGACTTTAGCGACGGTCACTCGGAAGAGCCGACGCGTTTTTCGTTTGGTCCGGCGCTCGACAGGATTGCGCAGGACGTCCGGCTGATCAAGGCGACGCCGCGCGACGGGCAAGTTGAGCTGACGTTCGTGAACAACGCGGAGAGTCCTCACACGGCAGAGGCCGGCATGAGCCCGCCTGCGCCCGTGTCGCCGTCGCTTCTGCCGGGCGTGATCCACGCGCCTATCATTGCGCAGGTGAGCGCCAACTCGAAGATCACGCCGGGCTATGTGTCGATCACCGCGTCTCCGGCCGCAGGGGCGTTGCTGTACGAGTATCAGGGCAGCCTCGACGCTGGCGTGACGTGGGCGCAGCTCGGCACGTCGGCGGGCAATGTCCTGACCGTGCCTATCGCGCTGGGGACGTGGGAGTTTCGCGTGCGCGCATATGGCGCGAGCGGGTTGCCGGGGCCGTTTGCGACCTGGACCGGAACGGTCGACGAGTTCAAGTATCCGCCGGCGCCGCCGGTGCTCACGTTGCGCGAACCGTTTGCCGGCAATCAGCTGTCGATCGAAATCCAGCGGCTGCCAGACGTCGATTATTTCGACGTTAGCGTTGTGGTGGGTGGCGTCGTCAAATACGGGGCGGAAATCACGGCACAGAACTTTACCTGGACGCTTGATCAGGCGAAGTTCTACGGCGCCGTCGCGGGCACGTTCGACGTGAAGGTGGCCGCCGGCAACATCGCTGGTTCAGGCAATCCCGGCACGATCACTGTCACGAACCAGCCTCCGCCTGCGCCGAGCGTGGCCGTAACTGGCGGGGACACCACAGTGACTTTGTTGATGAGCGTCGCGGGCTATCCGGATGTCGCTGGCTATCGTGTCGCGGATCCGGACGGCGTCGTCGTATGCGACAGCACGACGGGAACCTGCACGATCGACCAGGACGGAGAGACCTACACCGTCTATGCCTACAACTCGTGGGGCAGCGTGTCGACCGGCACACCGGTTGTTGCTTCGCCGCCCGGTGGTGATGGCGGTCCGGGGGATGGCGGCGGACCAGCTTGACCAGCAGACGCATGACACAGAGGCCGCCTGAGCGCGGCCTTTTTTATTTCTACCGGGAAACCCATGTATGGCACTTTCCACAATTCAGAAGATTGACCGGCTGTCGGTCGACTGCGACCTCGCGCATCAGGTCATCCACGGTCAGGCGGATGCCACCGTGCAGACCGAGGGCGGCCCGATCCCGACGATGGCGAATGCCGTGGCCACGCTCAAGGCTTACAACGTGCGTGGAGACTGGATCGCCGGCATGACTCTCGCGATGAAGGATATTGTCGTCGCGGGTGGTGTGGCATACGTTGCACTGTCGTCTGCGGCGTTCGTCTCGACTGACATCGCAGCGGATCTGGCTGCCGGCCGCATTGGGGTGCATCAGGGCGCAACCGTCGAGGATCTGGCGAATCCAGACAAGGGCGTCAGGATGGTGGCGCACGCCGTCGACGATCGGGATCTGGCGAGTGCTGACGCCGGTAAGGGCGTCGCAATGGTCGCTCACGCCGTCGATGACAGAGTGCTCTCAGGAGACGGCGGGGCGTCGCTCATCGGCTTTCTTGCCGCCGGTGATGGAGCGGTGCGGCAAATGCTCGCGGAGATTCTTAATGAGTCAGTAAGCGTCGCGAGCTACGACGCCGACCCGGCCGGCGCCGCGGATTCGACCGCAGCGTTCAAGGCCGCAATCGCGCGGGTTACCGCGCTGGTCACGGCGCAGGGTAGTCCCTATCCCGCACCGGTGATTGACGTGCCGCCTGGCGTCTACAAGCTTTCGGATACGCTGAACCTGCTGCCCTGGCACCGGGTCCGATCGAAAGGTGTTGTGCTGCTCGACTTCCGCACGCTTGATGCAGCCAAGGACGGCATCGTCATGCGTAACGAACAGACGGCCATCGCTATGGGCGATGCGAAGTGGGCGTCGGTGGCCCCCTTCCTGGATGGCAGTGCGGGCTCGATTGTCGTGCTGGGGCCGGGCAAGGCGACGTCAATCGGCTGGGGTCTCCGGATGGGTAACACGACGGCCGAATCCAGCGACATTCGCGACACCGGCGGCCGCAACGTGATTGTGACGGGCTGGCGTGGCGCATTGCGCTACGACCCGATCAACTTGTATCTGATCACGTGGGAGCGCTGCCGTTTCGAGCAGAACGGCTCGGAAAACCTGTACGTAACCAGCGCGACGCCAGTGGTCAATAGTGGCGAACGTATGACATTCAACGACTGCGTATTCGCTGCGGCGAACAATGCTGTTTATCACAACTGCGACGGCTACAGCTACGAATTCGGCGGCTGCTCGTTCGACTACCACGCGACGCCCTTCAAAATCGATGCGCTCGGGCGCTATTCGCGCTTTCTGTTCAAGGGCGGTCATTCGGAGGCGTTCGACCGCCTGTGGTTCGATGCGACGGCGAGCGGCGAGCGTATTGAGCTGACGATGCAAGGGCATGAGATTCTGCCGACGCACTATGTCGACGCGTCGTTTATCGCTTCGCCACGCACGCTTATCGATGGCAACCCGGCGAATCGCGTGCGGATGTCGGCGTTCGGTACCTCGCTGCGCTATCTGTGGCGCCCCTATCTCGCCGACACACCGATCGTCGGTGACAACGTGCTGATCCACGCGCTCGAGGGCACGATTCAGGAGGGCTATTACGTGCCGCTCACGCGTTCGCGCTCTCTCGGGCGCGACTATAATTTTTCAGCGAACGCGATCGGAACGAGCGCCGACGCGCTCACGCACTGGTCACGCGATCTGGGATTGACCGATGTCGACGTGCGCGACATCCAGTCGACGCCGACGCTTGGTCAGTCATTGCATCTGCACGGCACAGCGGCCGATTCGACGATCACATTTCATTCGAACGAGAGCATTCCGTGCAAGCCGGGTGAAACCTACTGCCCTGGCTGCGATGTGTTTGCGAATGGTACGGCTGGCGACCTCAATATCCGCGTATTCATGCGGTTCTATGACTATCAGGGCAATCAGGTCGGAAACGATCTTGGCACAACGTACAAGATGGGCGATGCATACGCGGATCCAGTGCTTCCAAACTTCGCGGCGGGGCGTAACCGGGCAATGACAGTCGATCACCGGATCCAGACTGTTCCTCCGCAGGCGTCCAGTTTCAGGTTGTTTTTCACCGTCTCGGCATTTGTCGGCGACGTCTATATCAAGAACGTGCGGGCTCTGCGCGCCTGAACAGGGGAATTTCATGCGAGATATCGAGAAGTGGATTCTGCGCACGGTGCCGCAGGACAAGTGCCTGCACGCACTCGCTGGCGTGCTGATCTTCGGCGCCGCACACTTTATTTCGTGGCAGGTTGGGATTGTAGCCGTGCTCGTTGCCGCCATCGCCAAGGAGTTGCTTGACCACTTTACGGGCGGAGACGTGTCCGCTTGGGATGTCGCGGCGACTCTGTCTGGTGGGCTGCTTGGACTGCTCTGTTTCGCGCGCTAGCTGAATTCTTCTAAGACGTTTCGTGGACCGCCTTCGGGCGGTTTTTTTATGGCCGCTCCGACCGCATGTCGGCGCGGCCTTTTTTATTGGGGGCATCGTTTGAACGAGAACCTTAAATATTCCGACCAGGGCATGTCGCTCACGGAGAAGGCGGAGACGCTGGTGCTGTTTGCGTATCCGGACCCCGGCTCGCCGCTCGCCAAAGCCTTGCAGGCGCGGGGGCTATGGCAGCGGGTGCTCGCGGGCGGGGCAATTCCTCTCGAGCTGGGGTCGCTAAGTGGTGCGCCGTGGACGGGCGGTTGGGGCCATACAGGCCCGGACGTCAGACCCGGGATGGTGATCACACGCGACATGGCCGTCGACTGGTTGAGAGCCGACGTGCGCGGCGCGGAAGCTGTAGTCAAACGCGACGTCAAAGTTGCTTTGAATCAGGAGGAGTACGACGCGCTCGTCGACCTCGTGTTCAACATTGGCAGCGGCAACTTCGACACGTCAACGCTTTTGCGCAAGCTCAATGGCGGCGATACGGATGGCGCCATCGCCGAATTCGCCCGCTGGAACAAGGCGGGCGGCATCGTGCTGGCGGGACTGGTCAAACGGCGCGAGGCCGAACGCGCGCTGTTCCAGCTCGGCGCGAATCACATGAGGGTCGCCGCATGAAAAACGATGCTCTCGCCCGGCTCATCTACGCATACATGGCGATCTACATCGCGGTGTCGGCATTTGCCGCGCCGTGCTCGGCGACGTCGGTGATGCTCTCGCGTGATGGGTTCTGGGGGTATGTCGTCACGACAGGCACCGCAGCGCTCGCCCTTGTCGTGGCCGCCGACGTTGCGATCAATGACTGGTTACCGGACAGATACATATTCCATTGGGCGCAGACCCACCGGCATTGGCTCTATGCGACGACCGCGGCCTGCTACGTGACGCCGATATTTGCGGCGAGCGCGTATTTCATCAACGCGGCGCAGTTGGTTTTTTACGTGGGCATGGCGCTGTTCGGGCTGCTGCTCGGTTATCGGGAAACGCAGGCAAAACGGGGGATAACGTGCGCCGATTGATTCAGTGGGGTTGGGGAGGGTGCGCGCTGCTGTGGGCTGCAGCGGCGTACGCAATGGTGCGGCAGACCGAGACTGCGCTTGCCGATGGACTGGCGGGCATTCCGGCCGCGTCGCTGGTGCTGGCTGTGTTCCTTGCGTTGATCGGCGGCACGGCCAGTACGTTCCAGCGTTTCGCGTCCAGCGATCCGCCGGCGCGTTCGGCGTCGATCGAGATCGGCAGTGTGATCACCGCATCGATCGTCGCAGGGCTGTCCGCGTTCTTTTTTTGCGAGTGGCGGGGGTGGCCAGCGCCGCTGACGGCGCTCGCGATTACGTTGGCGAGCTGGGGCGGCAAACGCGTGCTGGATCAGGCGGTCGATGCCGGCCTTCGTCGCATTCAGGGGGAAAGACAATGACAGAAATCACCACTCGTATCGCGACCGTGGTCGCAGGCCTCGTCGCCGTTGTCCTTGCGATCGCGTGCACCGTGCAGTTCTTCGAGCTGCGCAGTGTCCGATCGGACTATGCGTTGGCACAACAGAAAGCGCAGACGGACGATCAGTCGATCGGCACGCTTAGCTCGCAGCTCGCGACGTCGCAGGCGGATCTCGCTGCGGCGGCCTCGGGCGTCCGGGAGTGCTCGGCCTCGGTGGCTCAGGCCGCGTCTGCGGCGAGTGCGGTCAGGGCCGCTGCGACCGCCGCGAAGGCGAAGGCAGCAACGCAGGCGCAGGCCTACCAGCAGCAGATCGACGCGCTCTCAAAGCGCATTCAGGATCCATCCAACCAGTCGGAGACATGCGATGCGGCATTCGATCGTTTGCGCGGCGCTCTGTAGCGCGCTGCTTGTTATTCCCGGTTGTGGCTCGACGCCGTCGGCACCGATCTCACCGGTTGTCCACGCGGAGACGGTCGAGGCGAAGGTGCAGGTGCCCGTGCCGTGTATCGATTCCGTTCCGTCATTGCCTGTGTTCCTGTCCGACGCAGATTTGCTGGCCGCGCCCAACGGTTCGGCCGTAGATCGCATCTGGCGGGATCACCTGCAACGGGAGAAATGGGAGACGGAATTGACAGGGTTGCTCGCAGCCTGTGTGACCCATCCGATCGACCAGTAGAAAGCGGCCCATCCGCATGGATGGGCCGAAACGTCAGGGGATCAGCCCGAACGGAACCGCGATTTTCAACATCGGGGCGGCCGCCGGCCAGTATGACTTTCACCGAAGATCAAGAGTCTGGTTGCGAGACCGTTCCCCAAAGTCTGCTTCGAGGCGACCGCGCAAGGTTTCCAGCCGTTTTTGCTCCTCTGCTGGCGACAACTTGGGGCGCGGTCGGTCGGTGACTTTCCCGAATCGCTTCGGCTCATTCTCAATGAGTGCCATGAGCCGCAGGATCGCGACAAGGCGGGTATCGGTCTCAGCCGCCCAGCATTGATCAATGACCTTGATCAGGTCGTGGGCCTCGAGCAGGAAAACACGCAGGTGCTGGATTTCGAGGATCAGCCTGCGGATGTTCCAGTCCGTGTGTTGTGCCCACATCTCCCGTAGTTCGGAGAGGGTGGGTGATTGAAATTCGATTGGCATGGAACGTTCCCGATAAAACACTGTGTAAACATACAGTATTTTGGCGGCCGCAACATGCCCCTAATTTTTGCCGCTATCCACCGGCAAAGTTACTTTTCGCCCGCTGCGGGGAAAAGACAGGGCGGCCGAAAGCATGTTCGCGCATGCTCCCGGTCGCCTTTCCACTGCACCAGCCAGTGAATTAGCCAAGGCCCTGACACCTACCGGTAGGCGGGCCGAATTCTAACTGAAAAAAGAAAAGGCAATTCCAACTATGGCAACTCCCATCGTTCCCTGGATCGGCGGCAAGCGTCGACTGGCCGATCATCTCATCCCGCGTTTTCCGAAACACGAGTGTTACGTCGAAGTGTTCGCGGGCGGAGCAGCGCTGTACTTTCTTCGACCGCCGGCAGCGGTCGAAGTCATCAACGATATCAACGGGGACCTGATCAATCTGTATCGGGTCGTGCAGCACCACCTCGAGGAGTTCGTACGCCAGTTCAAATGGGCGCTCACGAGCCGACAGGTGTTCAAGTGGCTGCAGGACACGGTCCCGGAAACCCTCACCGATATTCAGCGTGCGGCACGCTTCTATTACCTGCAGCACAACTGCTTTGGCGCTAAGGTGGAGGGGCAATCCTTCGGGACCGCAACCACATCGCCTCCCGGCCTGAATCTTCTGCGGCTTGAGGAAACTCTGTCAGCGGCGCACCTGCGCCTCTCCAACACGTTCGTCGAGCACCTGGACTGGAAGACGTGTTTGGAGCGATACGATCGACCCCATACGCTGTTTTATCTCGACCCTCCGTACTGGGAAACTGAAGGCTACGGCGTTCCGTTTCCCTATGAAGAGTACGTCGCCATGGCAGCCCGGTTGCGTGCCTTGAAAGGCAAAGCGATCATTAGCCTGAACGATCACCCGGCGATCCGTCAGGCCTTTGATGGCTTCCACATTGAGACGGTGGACATCAAGTACACGGTGGGCGGCGGCGGGAGAGAAGCGGCCCGCAAGGAAGTGATAATTTTCAGTTGGGATGACGCTGCGCAACCGGCCGGTCTCTTCTAGTTTATGAATCATCGGGGCTCTAGGGCGAGGGTCCCGATACATCGTCTAGACAACATTTGCAGCTCGTGTTCAGCATTATCATAGGCTGGTCCACAGGAGGTATCCATGTGCTACTCAGCTCAGATTGAGGCGGACTACAAGAAGTACGTCAAGATGTTCGGCGCTGTCCTGAGCATCCGGGAGTTCGCCGATTTGTACTGGGAACATGGCGGTCGGGATCTGAAAGCCCCGATGGCGATGGAGGCAGCATTTTCGGATCCCCATACCGATGACGAGCGCCGCATCCAAGCGTTGATTGCCGAAAACAACGCGCAGCGTGCTACGAAGCTTGAACAGGAGCTTTTCAAGCAGCGCGCGCGGCTTGCCTACGCAAAGCGAATTCTGGAAACGAAGACAACAAAAGCGGCCACGGAAAGCAGCCGGATCGCGACCGACAAGGTCGACGCCGCAGTGCGCCGGCTGGCTGACCTGAAGCGCACCGCCTTGAAGGATGCTGACTCGCGGATATATCCTGGCTGGTATGCCCCAGTGATGATCGTTCAGGACGGCCGCCGCGTTGTTGTTCCAATGCGTTATCGCTGCCGGCTACCAGGCTGGACCGAGCAGATGGAGAGGGAAAAACCCGGAACATACAACGCCCGCCGAGACAATCTGCGACGGGTATGGGGGAAGCTATTCGGTTACAACCACGGCATCATGGTCGTCAATCATTTCTACGAGAACGTTGGCCGAAACGGGAAAAAGGTCGTTTTGCAGTTCAATCCGACACCGCCGCAACAAATGCTGGTCGCCTGCCTGTGGTCACGCACGCCGATACAAGGCGAACCGGATCTATGGTCATTTGCTGCGATCACCGACGAGCCGCCGCCAGAAGTCGCGGAAGCCGGTCACGATCGCTGTATTGTCCCGATCAAGCCGGAGAACGTCGACGCGTGGCTCAATCCGGATCCAAAGGATCTCGCGGCGCTGTATGCCATTCTTGATGATCGGGAGCGGCCTTACTACGAACATCAAATGGCGGCATGACCTTCACGATGCCGCCCTGACGGGGTATGGCCGATTGTGAAAGCGAGCCATCGTAAGCCTGAATGATCATCCTGACCTTCGACGGGCGTTCGAGGCATTTCACATCGAGACCGTCGACATCAAGTACACCGTAGGCGATGGGCGCAGGGAAACGGCGCGGAAGGAAGTGATTATTTAGCTGGGACGATGCGGCGGATCCGGTCGGGCTTTTCCGAGTACGCAGGCTAGTTTGTTCGGAACGGTCCCCGCTAATTTCGGCGCTATAGAGTTGGTATCTTTATATCCGGCGCGAAGAACAGTACTTCTCTTCCTTCCCTACGGCTCGCCGCGCTGTAGTTCAGGCAGTGCTCGCGCTTTCGCAACCCGCGATATAACTTGCGAATTTCCGGCACGTCATCATATGAAACCATCCAAGGTCCGTCGAGGTGCTCAAGAACGGCGTCACGTAGTGCTGAATGATCGTCTGGCTTATATGCATTCAGATAGAGACCCTGCCCTTTGACGAAGTACGGCGGATCCAGATATACAAACGATTTTTCGTCGAGGTCAGGTCCTAGCTGCGCAAGGAGGTCAACTGCGTCACTGCATGTCACATGAATCTGGGTACGGTGAGAACCGATACGGCGGATTCGATGAGCGAGCTCTGCCTTATTGAAGCGAGCGTTGATCTTCCATTTGCCCGTCTGTTCCTTGCCGCCGATTACCCCGGCATCCAAGATCCCAGAGCGATTGGTACGATTTAGGAAGAACGTCGAGAATCCTAGATCAAAGAGATCCGCTAATGGCTTGTTGGCTTGGACCTCCTTTTGCCGATACCATTCTTCGACATCGACATCTGTTTGTTCGACGCGGGTGGCGAACTCCTCGGCATGATTTACCGCCGAGTGCCAGAACGCATACAGGGCCCGGTCGAGGTCATTCAAATGGATCTCATTTACCGCTTGTCGATACAAGAGTCCGAGCGCGAGACTCGCCCCACCAGCAAAGGGCTCAATGTAATGTCCATCTAAAAGGTCATTTTTGCGAAGCAACCCTTCGACGAAAGCATTGAGGCGCCACTTTGCGCCAGGGTAGCGCAAGGGGGATACTGCGTACATTTTCCCGCTCCAATCATGATGTGCCGCAATGCTACCAGCGCAGCTCGTCGGTGGCCACTATTTCAGTTCGCCCAAAGGCCCAGGAGGAACGGCTGCAAGTTGTCCCACAAGCTGGTGACATCCTTGGGCCTCGGTATGAAGTGCGGGTTGTGAACATACGCGTTCACTGTGGCTGTGGAATGGACATGGTCTTTGTCCGATTTCGCACACACTCTTGCCCCCTTAAGCTCGTTGGCCGTCACCCCCAACTTTTCCAGCTCAGTCACGCAGATGTCAATTCGATTGTGAAGCTCCATGTTTCCTGTCGCCCCGGCCAACTTGCGACGACGTTGAAACTCGAAGCAACTGATCTCAATAAACGAGCGTAGTCCGAGCACCAACAATAGCGGCTGGTCCTCGACATTCAGTTTTTTCAGCGAATCAAAAAGGTACTTTGCTTTGGCGTTGGTTACGTTCAAGGCGACGCCGTTGGGCACCAACCGATTTCGGTTCACCTTCAACGATGTGGTGGGCTTCTTCGGCGGTATAAGCTTTGGCTTTGCAGGTTGTGTAGGACTACCTTGTAATGCGTCGATTGCGTTGGTAGGCTTTTTTCGGTTAGTTTCGCTTGGCTGGCGCTTGAGGTCGTCAGGAATTCGATTTTCCAAATACTCTTTGCGACTGTCCTTATCGTAGACCGCGCCAACTTTTACCTCTTTTCGAGCGACTTGGAGGACTATGTGGGCTAGAGCCGCGATCACCCGACTTGTGTCGCTGGTCGTAATTACCAGTTCATCGTCGACGATATCGTATCCAAGAGCCTCACGGATCGACTTGTCGTCCAAAATGCGGCGAATTGTGGTTCCTGCCACCTTCCCGGAGATCGCTTCACGGTCGTCGTCTGTGAGCGTATCGAGCTTGCGTACCGCGTCGATCAGTTGCTGTTCAAGTGTCAGTGGGCCGCCGCCGGTATCGGCTTGGAATCTAGATTTAGCTTCGCTGCTCCAGCCTTCTACTCCCGCACCATTGAGGCCGCGATCATGGAGGCGCTGGATCCATATGTTTGCCTCAGTCCGGGTCGGCAGTTCGACGCAGGTTGCATGTGTCGGAATCTTGTCGAGATGAGACCGATGCAGGTCTAGAAATTTTTTATGGACGGCGGTGTCGACGGCGAGTTCGGGCGCGCGGACCAACTTGATTGCTGCCAAACGGCGATTGCCTTCGAGTGCGATGTATACGTGGCTGCCTTTCTTCTGTTTGGTTACGATAAACGGCACTGCCGGGCTTAGTCCATTTTTGACGACATCCCTCGCCATGTTGACCAGCTTATCACCTTGGTCGGCGATGATAGCAAGGATCGCGTCCTGCTGGCTCGTCTGTGAACCGATGCGGGGATTCGCGTTGTCCAGAATCAGTTGTCCAATTTCAACATCAATATATTGCGCCATCAATTGCCCCGGTCGTATCCTCTTGGTCACAGGCCGCGTACTTTCGGCAGATTCCGCCGCCGTTCGGGAGTGGCCACTTTATTTCGCGCTATATGATCGCGCGCCGATCGCTTACCGGCAAGCAAATTCGTATAAGGGCTACCGTGCAGAGAGACCGCGTCAGTGATGAGTTGGCTGGGCTCGCATTTAATTTTTTCTTCTGGTTCTCGCGATTCGAATTCGCACTTAAAGAGAATGGATACTTGAAGAGGGATGCGGTTGGTTCGGCTGCGGAGGCAGGCTGGACGGACTTTGTCAGCAGATGGGAGGGTAGGTACGAGGTTTCGCGAGCGGGTACTCAACTACTTGAAGCGCAGCCGCGCAGGCAAGTTGTCGGCCACAACCGGCTACTGGGCTGGGAGTACGTCCGATTGGACGATTGCAGATCTGATTTGGCGCGTGTCGTGAGACTTCTAAAAACTGTTCGAAACAATCTGTTCCACGGTGGCAAGAGCGACGCGCCTGGATGGGACGATCCGGACCGGACAAAATTGCTGCTAGCGACTGGACTCGAAATCCTCGACGAGTTCGCGCGATTAGCCGGGCTTGACGCGGACTACACTCAACGCTACTAAGGATTGGTTGTGTAGTCTACGTCGTGCAGCCAAGCTTCTTGAGTGCATAGGCATTAACGCGAGCAAGATCCAGACGAGTCTCGGAAACGGTCAGGCTCCGCCGATTCGTTAAACGTCGGGCAGCAAGGCCCTGTAGGGAGCGGCGAGCATAGGGCAGTGGGTCCGTAGATACGTCTCGGCCGCCGCTAGCTTCTGTGCAGGGCTTTGCGCGGTCTTTCGGGCGCGCGCCAATCCTTCTTCGAGGCCCAGTGCGCTTAGCCAAATTTGCAGATCGTCTATTGTCGTAGGCGCGAGTACAGACTCATCCAGTCTCTTGATTAGGCGAATAGACATGGCGATCAGGGACGAGATTTCCTTCAACGTCGGTTTGTCATTCTTGAAGTCTGCCAGAAGGCGATCAACTTCCAGATTCTTAAATTCGTCGTGGATGTATCCAGATGCTGCTCTGAGTACGTCTTGCTGACGGCTACTGAGCGATGCATTGGAACCTGAATGCACGCTCCGGTTTCGCCAATGTATGAGGAGCGCAGTTCCTAATAGCTCGCAGCTCTCAGGGTGGCCGAGTCTTTGATTTAAGGTGATGAGCCTTTCCGCCTTCGACTTATCCCCCCAGTCGGATGGCCGAGAAAACGAAGGGTATTTCGCCACCGACTCCACATAGTTGGAGATGCCGCTAGCGACGAAACCCATCGTCGCCCGAAGCAGGAATTGGCGTGCCTGTCGGCTCGACGTCCTAAGATCGTTTGGATGCCAACTGATATCCAAAGAATCGGGTTTGGTGGCGTGCCCCGACTCTACGCCGCTTAGACCTACGATTATCGTGTTCAGATGGTGGACTGTGCGTCCAGTGGAATCGAGGAATTGCTTAAGCGCAGGTGTCGCCATAGTGCGGCTAGGAATCGAACCTAGTCTCCAGCTTTAAGTTAAACAACTTTAATAGGCTGGCGTTTCCCCCCTAACCCCCGCGCCGAAAGTCTACCAAATAGGTTGCGCTAGGGCTAGGGGCTTGGTCCAGCTGGCTATTCGCCTCGTTTCGCCATGTTAGCAGGCATAGCTTTGGCATGCGTCGTCTCGACGCCGCCCGTGAAGGCTCGGCAAGTTACTTTAAACGCCCCAGTTCGACCCTGAGGATCCATTGCATCGGCAAAACAGGAGTGTCCGCTCACGGACCCTTTTCGGACGGCCGCCATCTGGGCATGTATGGTTGGATTAAGCCTTGTATCGGACATTCAGCCGCAGCTGGGCGACGCGCTTTATGGCAGTACGGGTAGCTCTAGCGCTTTTTCCACAGCCCTAATCAATGCAGCGCCGTCCAACGGCTTTTTCAGGTAGCCTGCCGCACCTCTCGCGAAAGCCTTCTTGCGGACGGCCGGATCGTCGTGCCCGGTCATGAAGATGATGGGCACGCCAGTCGGAGCCAGGCGGCGCTGCAACTCCAGCCCGTCGATCCCTGGCATCTGGAAGTCCACGATCACGCAGGCGAGGTGGCACGAAGGTCCCGACGACGGCGTGCTCAGAAATGCCTCGCCACTGGGAAAAGTCTCCGCCTCTACCCCGAAAGAGTGCAGCAAACGCTTGAGGGCGCGGCGAACTGATTCGTCATCGTCGACCACCGCTACGATTCGATTGAAGTTGACCATTTAACGTCGCGATAGCCGTTTGTAGCTGAAGCATGACTGGGGATCAGTCGATGCACTCTAGGGCTTTGATGCACCGCCAGCACGCCCGGTAGCGCAACTCAATCGACTATATTCCAAAGGTCTGACAGACGCCTTACGCGCCACGGGTAAACTGTTGTGCGATTTAAACCCGTCTGCGAATGACGCATCGTCCGATAAGATTGTTTATACGTTTTGCGAGGACGCAATGACATCAGACTTCGAGGCAACAGTCGTCCCAGGCGGAGAATCGGCCGGGCAATTCGACGCCGCGTGCGACTACGTGCGTAACATGACGCAAGCGCGCTGCGCAGCCGTGATCGTTATCGACGGCGAGTTGGGATCGGGCTATTCCGTGATGGGCCCGCTTGAAGCGCAGGTACTCTTGCCAGACATATTGCAGAAGATGGCAGATACCTTACGCGGCCAGCTCGCGAAAAATTTGCAGTAACTAGCGGGTCTCCCCGCCTCGCGAGCAGTTCAGGCGGCCAATCGCTATGGGCCGGCAGTGCTAACGTAGTGGCCTTTCGGGTTAGGGCAGCGACGGTCGCCTCATGGCCGGTCTGAGTCTGACGCGGTCGGCTCAGATCGACCCGTGAGGGACTTTCAGCGAAGTCCTCCAACGTCTCAACTTCAGCGCACACCTGCCAGCGGCAAGTCCGGGCGCTCCAGCATACCGCGTAGAGCGACTTAATCGAAACATCCATAGTGCTGACCGGCGATCTACCGACGTTTGCGACAGAGTTCGCGCCCTGCGTAGATGGCTAAAAACAGGCCAACGAGCGTGGCCGCTACGGCCAACGATTCATCTTGCCATCCGGGGGGAACCGACAACGTCGCATAAAACCACAGGCCCATTCCGATTGCTGTCATGAACAGGCCAAAGATAAGCCCCCAAACCGGTCCGGCTGTATCAGAGCTTCCTAATCTGTGAGACATTTTCATCGCTATACTCCCCGTTCCGCGCCGACGTCTCCTGATTGCCGCATCCTGCGGGTTCCGCATTCGCACGGTCTGAAGGTAGCGTACGCGTCCAAAATGACGCCTTCAACAACCTAAATTATCATCGAGGTCATTTAGAGTCTTGCGATCAAACGGACAGACATCAATGAAAGAGAGGGCAACCGTTTTGTGTGTCCGAGACAACCGTATTCTGCTGGTTGCCAGGGAAAGGTCGAGATGGGCGCTACCGGGCGGAAGAATCCGTCGGGACGAAGCGTCCCATGAAGCCGCGTTGCGGGAGCTGGAAGAAGAGACCACGCTCGTCGCAGATGAGCTAATGTATCTTTTTCAGTTTAACGGCTTCAACACGCAGCACCATGTCTTCTTCGCTGAGGTGGGGCCTCACCTGACCGCACAGCCCAGCAACGAAATTGCGAGGTGCAGGTGGTTCGCCCCGGTCAAAATCGCGACGCTTTCTTCCAGTGTGCCTACTCGTGGCATCGTGGAGCTTTTCTTCCGACACATCGGCATTCCGGATTCGGATGACGTACTGCGGACGTCGCAGCAGGTGGACCGGGTGACCCCATGAGCCGCACGTATCACTATCACGGATTCGATATTGAAGTGGCCGTTGAGACTGACTTCAGCTGGAAGGCCGGACCCAAGGGGACAACCAGCGTCGGATTTGTGGCGGTCGTTAGGATCAGCAAGGCCGGTGCATCTGTCGCTGTCTTCTCCCCGCTGCGTTTTGGCGAATCCCAAGGCAAGCCATTTCTCAGTGAGGCCGATGCGCTGATGGGCGGCTATAGTGCGGGACGACGTATTGTCGATGACTTGTTCAATTCGTAACCCCGTGCCCTGATGCCCGTGCCGCGCAGGAAACCTGGCAGTCATCCATCCAATTCTCCGAGGCTCTGGATGGCCGCCATGGCGCCATGACCGGCCATTGGGTAGCGCCGGACGAATGTCTCCTCATGGCCGGTTGTTGCCGGATGCGCGGGCGAGCTGGCTGCGGAATACTCAGCCGATCGCTAAAAGGGGAAATTTTGTTTGCTACAGATCTGCTACAGCAGGGGTAGTCATCCATATCTGACGGGCCTTGCGCCTGTCATTCCATCCCCTGAACTATCGCCGCCGGGGAAAGCTCGGTAAAGTCACTTTGAACGGCCAAGTTCGACCCACGCGGCCCGTCAGGCTGCAGGCGCGACCGGCCACCATTGATCACCATGCGACATCCGAAGTGCTAGTGATCATACGCAGCGATTCGGTCCTATGAGAACCATTGCATAATCGGCGAAACCGGATCTTCAGATCGGCACAGTGGTATCAGGATTTGTTTGAATCGGACCCGCTCCCTGCGACTTGCAAGGACACCAGTCGTGCGAGCACGATAGCGGGATAGAGTTGACCGATCAATGCTTCGAGATTCGAAAGCGACCTCGCCACGCGCGCGACGGGCGTGATATCGCCATACCCTACGGTTGTCAACGTGACGAAACTAAAGTACACCAACGTCGAGCGAGCTACGGAACCGTCATGCGCCGAAGTGCCAACAAAAGAACCCGGAACTACGGTGCTGATGAGCTGATACGCGTCAGCCCAAACGAGCCCGACCAACATGTAAAGGGCGACTGCCCCCCCGATCCGGTCGCGTGTCACCGTACCGGCGCCGAACACCTGCGTCCCCATGAGCGCGCCAA
The DNA here is from genome assembly GCF_050281145.1 of Paraburkholderia sp. NPDC080076. Classification (NCBI taxonomy): domain Bacteria; kingdom Pseudomonadati; phylum Pseudomonadota; class Betaproteobacteria; order Burkholderiales; family Burkholderiaceae; genus Paraburkholderia; species Paraburkholderia sp. NPDC080076. Next base: position 317,751 of record NZ_JBNNWQ010000005.1, read on the forward strand.
GCAGCGTAAGTGAAAGGATTCCAACTGCGTCACGGATCGGCAGCCCGGAACCATTTGGCGATAGCCATCCTATCCAGCGCACGACGATTGCGACGAGCATGACCAGCGCAATCCACGCGAGTCCTTTCGAGCGGCCTGGGGCCACCGCCACTCCGCTCACGAGAATCGACGACAGAAGCACGTCTTGTGCGATTTTGTCGATCACACTGTTCGACGTAACAACGACCGGCAGAACGAACACCGTGATGATGAGCAGCACCAGAAGAATGAACATGCCGCCGTTGCGCAGCCGTGCGGCGCGCTCTCGCCAACGTTGTATGTATGTCATGACCCATCCCGCCTAACGTGCGTCCGCGACTGTCGCAAGACCCGGGTGCTATGGGCAACTGCTCGCTTCGGCCGAGTCGCCGGTCACGCCTATCGCGTCAAAAGGGCAGTTTATCCCTCGGTAGCGGCCGTTCGCCTCTCGTTTGCGATTGTCTCAAAATGACCGAGTGTCGTCGGATGAACGCGCGCGGACCGGGACTGCGTAACAGTCGGCTGATGCACCAAGGGGGACGTTTCGAGTGCTACAGATCTGCTACAGCAAGGGTAGCAATCCATATCTGACAGGCCTTGCACCTGTCATTCCACCCCCTGAACTACAGGGAGAGGACCAAACCAAAATGATCGCCGCAATCCCGCTATCGAACAAGGTCCGCGAGGATCAGGCGAGTCCAAATTCGCCAGCGAGCGCAGAGTATATCAAACACGCCCAAACGCGAGGAGGGCCGTGCAGGAGCGCCGAAGCCCGTCCCACCAAGCAAACGGCCCAGCAGTCAAAGCCTGCTGGGCCGTGTGAACTGCCCGGGCGACCGCTCCAGCGCGCGCAACGACCTAACGCAGCGCCCCGGCAGCCCGATAAACCCGCCTCAGAACTCCACCACCGCGAACTCAGCCTTGCCCACATCGCACAGCGGGCAGCGCCAGTCTTCGGGAATCGCGGCGAAGCGCGTGCCCGGCGCGATGCCTTCCTCGGGCAGGCCTTCTTCCTCGTTGTAGATCCAGCCGCAAATCAGGCAGACCCAGCTCTTATATTCAGTCACTTCAATTACTTCGCTCACGACGCACTCTTCTCTAGTTCAATGCAAAATCCGCCCAGTCTGCCCCTTTTTTGGGCACGGCGGCGACCCGCAATATTACCGGAATTTGTCAATCCGGCTGAAAACGGCCGATGTGGCAGCGCCGTAAAGCGTCCGGCACAACGCCGAACCCACTCGACGGACCGCGTCACACACAGCGTGTATGCTCTGATCCGCAGCTGATCTTTTGGACCGGCGCGCCGGGGCGCCTGGCATGAACTGCGACGATCGGCCTCAGGCCACTGAGGCGCCATCGCCGCCGACATGGCCCGCGCATGACTTTCGTTTCCCAAAAAGGAGAAAAACGATGTTCAAGAACAAATGGTTGGTCGGTGCGGCATTGGCCGGATTGCTCGCCGTATCCGGCGCGGCGCAGGCCGCGAGCGTGTCGTTCGTGCAGCCGGCGGACGGCGCGACCGTCAGCAATCCCGTCCACGTGGTGTTCGGCGTCGACGGCATGAAGATCGCGCCGGCCGGCACGATGACGGAAGGCACGGGCCACCATCATCTGCTGGTGGACGGCAAGCCGCTGCCCAAGGGCGAGGTCATCCCCGCGAACGACAAGTCGCTGCACTTCGGCAAGGGCCAGACCGAAACCGATCTGACGCTGCCGCCGGGCGACCACACGCTGACGCTGCAATTCGGCGACGGCGCGCATCGTTCGTACGGTCCGGAAATGAGCAAGACCATCACGGTGCACGTGAAGTAACCCGCCGCACGAGACAGCCGGGTGGGCGCAACTGCCCGTCCGGCGTCCGCGCCATGCGCAGCCGGGCTATCCGCGTCCGGCAAGCCGGCCGTTCGATCTATCTCTTCCGGCATACAGGCACCCGCCCGTGCGCCCGGTACAATGGGCAGTTCCGACTCATCGCTGTCTTCTCCAATTCTCCATGTCGCTTTACACCATTACCGGAGCCCAACTGGCGTTCGGTCACGTCGCGTTGCTCGATCACGCGGATTTCTCTCTCGAAGCGGGCGAACGCGTCGGGCTGATCGGCCGCAACGGTGCGGGCAAGTCGTCGCTGCTGAAGATCGTCGCCGACCTGACCAAGCCTGACGACGGCCTCGTCACGCGCCAGCAGAGTCTGAGCACGATTTACGTACCGCAGGAGCCGGAGTTCGACACGGACGACACGGTGTTCGAAGCGGTCGCCGCCGGCCTCACGCACGCCCGCGCGCTGCTGGACGAATACGACGCGGTCGCCAATCAGCTCGCCGACGAGCCGGAAGGCCCGGAGCACGACGCGCTGATGTCGCGCATGAACACGCTGCAATCGGCGCTTGACCATTCGGACGCCTGGAACTGGAGCACGCGCGTCGCGACCACGCTGCAGCAGATCGGCCTGAACGGCGAGGCGCGGGTGGGCTCACTGTCGGGCGGCATGCAAAAGCGCGTGGCGCTGGCGCGCGCGCTGGTCGTGCAGCCGGACGTGCTGCTGCTCGACGAGCCGACCAACCACCTCGACTTCGACGGCATCCGCTGGCTCGAAGACCTGCTGGTCTCGCTGCGCGCGGGCCTGCTCTTCATTACCCACGACCGCGCGTTCCTCGATCGAGTCGCCACGCGCATCGTCGAACTGGATCGCGGGCGTCTGTTGTCGTATCCGGGTAATTTCTCGGCTTATCAAACGCGCAAGGCGCAGCAGCTCGAAGTCGAGCAAGTGGAAGCGGCCAAGTTCGACAAGCTGCTCGCGCAGGAAGAAGTGTGGATTCGCAAGGGCGTCGAGGCTCGCCGCACGCGCAGCGTCGGCCGGATTGCGCGGCTCGTGGAAATGCGCAACCAGCGCGCGGAACGCCGCAACGTGCAGGGCAACGTCAAGCTCGACGTCGGCCAGGGCGAGAAGTCCGGCAAGATCGTCGCCGAATTGACCGACGTCACCAAGCGCTACGGTTCGCGCACGGTGGTCGACAGCTTCACGGCCACGGTCATGCGCGGCGACAAGATCGGCTTTGTCGGTCCGAACGGCGCGGGCAAGACCACGCTGCTCAAGATGATCCTCGGCGAATTGGCGCCCGACGAAGGCACGGTGCGCATTGGCACAAATCTGCAGGTCGCGTATTTCGACCAGATGCGCGCGCAGCTCGATCTGGACAAGAGCCTCGCCGATACCATCAGTCCGGGCAGCGAGTGGGTGGAAGTCAACGGCCAGAAGAAGCACGTCATGAGCTATCTCGGCGACTTCCTGTTCGCGCCGGAACGCGCGCGTTCGCCGGTCAAGTCGCTGTCTGGCGGCGAGCGTAACCGCCTGCTGCTCGCGCGTCTGTTCGCGCGTCCGGCCAACGTGCTGGTGCTCGACGAACCGACCAACGACCTCGACATTCCAACACTCGAACTGCTCGAAGAACTGCTCACGGAATATGACGGCACGGTGCTGCTGGTCAGCCACGATCGCGCGTTCCTCGATAACGTCGCGACCTCGGTGATCGCGTCCGAAGGCGGCGGCAAGTGGCGCGAGTATGTCGGCGGCTTTACCGATTGGCAGATCCAGCGCGACCGTTCGCAGCAAATGGCGCTGGACGCGCAGAAAGAAGCCGGCAAGGACGCGGGCAAAGATGCGGCCGCGGCCAAAGACAGTTCCGCGGGCCGCAATACGCAACGCGCCGCGAAGCTGTCGTTCAAGGAGCAGCGCGAACTGGAGGCGCTGCCGGAGAAAATCGCCGCGCTGGAAGCCGAGCAGAAAGCGATCGGCGCAAAACTCGAAGACGGCTCCGTATTCGCCAAAGACGCGCAGGAAGGCACGCGTTTGACGGAGCGCTATGCCGCGATCGACGAAGAACTGCTGGTCGCGCTCGAGCGTTGGGACGAGCTGGAAAACCGGCGCAAATGAGGCGCGGGGGCGGCGCGGGATGGGGCCGCGCCACCGCCGTCCCTTATCCAGACGGTCAATCCCGTGCATCGTGAATTGCCGCGCGTATCGAAATCAGTAAAATACCCCGCGAACAGGCTTCCCCGGCGTTCGCACCAGCGTCGACGTTGCCCGCCTTGTTGCACATGCAGGGCGGGCTTCGAGCCGCCGTCGAGCGCGCCAACGGGAAGCCATGCGACAAAACAGCTTGCCCGCACTGCGGGCACCCCACCTAACCCCGTTGTTTCGTTTCGCTTTTTTTGAAAACTCAACGCATTGTCCACAGACCTGTGAACAGGACCTGTGGACAACGATGAACCGACGCACCCGAGTCAACCATGTCTACGAAAAAGCCAAACGCCGCGTATAGCGAAGCGTCGATCAAGGTGTTGAAGGGCCTGGAGCCGGTCAAGCAACGGCCCGGGATGTACACCCGCACCGAGAATCCGCTGCACATCATTCAGGAAGTCATCGACAACGCGTCGGACGAGGCCCTCGGCGGCCACGGCCGGCAAATCACGGTCACGCTGCACGCGGACCATTCGGTCTCGGTCGAGGACGACGGCCGCGGCATTCCGTTCGGTCTGCATCCGGAAGAAGGCGTGCCGGTCGTCGAGATCGTTTTCACGCGTCTGCACGCGGGCGGCAAGTTCGACAAAGCCGCCGGCGGCGCGTACACGTTCTCGGGCGGCTTGCACGGCGTCGGCGTGTCCGTCACCAACGCGCTGTCCACACGCCTCGACGTCACCGTGTGGCGCGACGGCAAGGTCGCCGAACTGAGTTTTGCCAATGGCGACGTCGCCAAGGAACTCGAAGTGCGGGCCGCCGCGAAAGGCGACAAGAAATCCGGCACGCGTGTCACCGCGTGGGCCAATCCCAAGTACTTCGATTCGCCGAACCTGCCGCTCGGCGAACTGCAACGTCTGCTGCGTTCGAAGGCCGTGCTGCTGCCCGGCGTCGAAGTCACGCTGATCAACGAGAAAACCGGCGAGCAGCAAACCTGGAAATACGAAGACGGTCTGCGCGGCTATCTGCTCGAAGGCATGAACGGCAGCGATCTGCTGATTCCGCTGTTCGAGGGCGAGCGCTATGCCGAAAACTCGCGCGCGAGCGAAGAGACGTTCGCCGAAGGCGAGGGCGCCGCATGGGTGGTCGCGTGGAGTGAGGAAGGTACGCTCATGCGCGAGTCGTATGTCAACCTGATTCCGACGCCCGCGGGCGGCACCCACGAATCCGGTTTGCGCGACGGTCTGTATCAGGCGGTGAAGAGCTTCGTCGAGTTGCACAACCTGCAGCCGAAGGGCGTCAAGCTTCTCGCTGAAGACGTGTTCGCGCGCGTATCGTTCGTGCTGTCCGCGAAGGTGCTCGATCCGCAATTTCAAGGGCAGATCAAAGAACGCCTGAATAGCCGCGACGCGGTCAAGCTGGTGTCGTCGTTCGCGCGGCCGGCGTTGGAGTTGTGGCTGAATCAGCACGTCGAGCACGGCAAGAAGCTCGCCGACCTCGTCATCAAGCAGGCGCAGGCGCGCACGCGCGCCGGGCAGAAGGTCGAGAAGCGCAAGAGTTCGGGCGTCGCGGTGCTGCCGGGCAAGCTGACCGATTGCGAATCGACGGAAATCGGCCGCAACGAACTGTTCCTCGTCGAGGGCGACTCGGCGGGCGGCTCCGCGAAGATGGGCCGCGACAAGGAATATCAGGCGATCCTGCCGCTGCGCGGCAAGGTGCTGAACACGTGGGAAACCGAGCGCGACCGCCTGTTCGCCAACAACGAGGTGCATGACATCTCGGTGGCGATCGGCGTCGATCCGCACAGCCCTGACGACAAAGTCGACCTGTCGAATCTGCGCTACGGCAAGATCTGCATTCTGTCGGACGCGGACGTCGACGGCTCGCACATTCAGGTGCTGTTGCTCACGCTGTTCTTCAAGCATTTCCCGCAGCTGATCGAACGCGGACATGTGTGCGTCGCGCGTCCGCCGCTGTTCCGGGTCGACGCGCCCGCGCGCGGCAAGAAGCCGGCGCAGAAGTTGTACGCGCTCGACGAAGGCGAACTCGAAGCGATTCTCGACAAGCTGCGCAAGGACGGCGTGCGCGACACGCAATGGTCCATCAGCCGCTTCAAGGGTCTCGGCGAAATGAGCGCGGAACAGTTGTGGGACACCACGATGAACCCCGACACGCGGCGCCTCTCCCCGGTGGCGCTCGGCGAACTCGACTACGACGCCACGGTCGCGCGCATGACGATGCTGATGGGCAAGGGCGAAGCGGCGTCGCGCCGCAGCTGGCTGGAAGAAAAGGGCAACGAAGTAGAAGCGGATATCTGAGCGCTTTTTAAAGCGCACTCACTCCGCACGAAAACTTCACGCCAAACACGGATACGGAATCTAGATGGACGACGATAACACTCTCGACCTTTTCACCGAGCCGCCGCCCCCGGAGGGCGACTTTCTCACGCTCGGCAACTACGCGGAACGCGCGTACCTCGACTATGCGGTGAGCGTGGTCAAGGGCCGCGCGCTGCCGGATGTGTGCGACGGCCAGAAGCCGGTGCAGCGCCGCATCCTGTTCGCGATGAACGACATGGGTCTGTCCGACAACGCGAAGCCGGTCAAGTCGGCGCGTGTGGTCGGCGACGTGCTCGGTAAGTATCACCCGCACGGCGACCAGTCCGCGTACGACGCACTGGTGCGTCTCGCGCAAGACTTTTCGATGCGCTATCCGCTGATCGACGGCCAGGGCAATTTCGGTTCGCGCGACGGCGACGGCGCGGCGGCAATGCGGTACACGGAAGCGCGCCTCACGCCGATCGCGAAGCTGCTGCTTGATGAAATCAACCAGGGCACGGTCGATTTCATGAAGAACTACGACGGCGAGTTCGACGAGCCGAGGTTGTTGCCGGCGCGCTTGCCGTTCGTGCTGCTGAACGGCGCGTCCGGCATCGCGGTGGGTCTGGCCACGGAAATCCCGTCGCACAATCTGCGCGAAGTCGCGGGCGCCACCGTTGCCATGATCCGCAATCCGAAGATCACGCACGCGGAATTGATTCAGCACATTCCGGGTCCGGACTTTCCGGGCGGCGGCCAGATCATTTCGAGCGAAGCGGAAATCTCCGTGGCGTACGAATCCGGCCGCGGCAGCCTCAAGGTGCGCGCGCGCTGGAAGATCGAAGAGCTCGCGCGCGGCCAGTGGCAACTGGTGATCACCGAACTGCCGCCGAATACGGCCGCGCAGAAAGTGCTCGAGGAGATCGAAGAGCAGACCAATCCGAAGATCAAGCTCGGCAAGAAGGCGCTCACGCCCGAACAGTTGCAGACCAAGCAGACCATGCTGGCGCTGCTCGACGCGGTGCGCGACGAGTCCGGCAAGGACGCGCCGGTGCGTCTCGTGTTCGAGCCGAAGTCGAGCCGCATCGATCAGACCGATTTCGTCAATACGCTGCTCGCGCATACGAGCCTGGAATCCAACGCCTCGCTGAATCTGGTGATGGTCGGTGGCGACGGCCGGCCGCGTCAGAAGGGCTTGAGCGAAATCCTGCACGAGTGGATCGCGTTCCGCTTCGCCACGGTCACGCGCCGCACGCGTCATCGTTTGTCGAAGGTCGACGACCGGATTCACATCCTCGAAGGCCGGATGATCGTCTTTTTGAATATCGACGAGGTCATCCGCATCATCCGCGAATCTGACGAGCCGAAGGTCGCGTTGATGGCCGCGTTCGGCCTGTCCGATCGTCAGGCCGAGGACATTCTTGAAATCCGGCTGCGTCAGTTGGCGCGGCTCGAGAAGATCAAGATCGAGAAGGAACTCGCCGAACTGAAAGACGAGAAGGCCAAGCTGGAAGAACTGCTCGGCAGCGAATCGGCAATGAAGCGCCTGCTCATCAAGGAAATCGAAGGCGACGCCAAGCAGTACGGCGACGAGCGCCGCACGCTGATCCAGCAGGAAAAGCGCGCGACGTTCGAAGCGCGCGTGGTCGATGAACCGGTGACGGTCGTGGTGTCGCAGAAGGGCTGGGTGCGTGCGCTGAAGGGCCACGGCCTGGACGCGGCGGGCTTCACGTTCAAGGCTGGCGACGGCCTCTACGCGGCCTTCCAGTGCCGCACGCCGGACACGCTGGTCGCGTGGGGCAGCAACGGCCGCGTCTATTCGGTCGCGGTGGCGATGCTGCCCGGCGGCCGCGGTGACGGTGTGCCGGTCACGTCGCTGATCGAGCTGGAATCTGGCAGCCATCTGATGCATTACTACGCGGCGTCCGCGGATCAGGCGTTGCTGCTTGCTTCGAGCAACGGCTTCGGCTTCGTCGCCAAGGTCGGCGACATGGTGAGCCGCGTGAAGGCCGGCAAGTCGTTCATGACGATCGACGCCGGCGCCGCGCCGCTCGCGCCGATGCCGATGTTGCCGGACGCGACGCACATTGCGTGTCTCTCCTCGGGCGGGCGTTTGCTGGTGTTCGGCCTCGACGAGATGAAGACGCTCTCGGGCGGCGGCCGCGGCGTCACGCTGATGGGTCTCGACGACAAGGAAACGCTCGTGCAGGCGCTGGCCATCAATAACGCGGGTGTCGTGTTGATCGGCACGCGCCGTGGCGGCCGCGTCGACGAAGAAAAGGTGAGCGGCGCCGCGCTCGCGCCGCATATCGGCAAGCGGGCGCGCAAGGGCCGCGCACCTGAGAGCAAGATGAAGCTCGAAGGCATGCGTCCCGTGCTGGCCGTTTAACAAAGCTTGATGCTGAAACACGGCAAGCGTCTGCTAGCATGCGGGCGCTTGTCGTGCGTAGTACAAAACCGGGGAGCAGCATCGCCATTGCGGTAGGCATGCTGCGATAACAACTACAAAAACGGCGTGAAAGCCACGAATGCCATGGAACTGCGTGCATAGCGCGCGGTCGAATGCGCTCAATAGCCGCTCGTTATACGCGGTGTGGCGTCGTCGGGAGAGGAAAACAACATGAACAAGGCTATCGAACTCGCGCTCTTTCTCCATCTACTCGCGGTTGCCGTGTGGGTAGGTGGGATGGTGTTCGCGCATTTCTGTCTGCGCCCGGCAATTGCCGATCTCTCGCCTCAATTACGCTTGCCGTTGTGGGAATCGGTGTTCGGCCGCTTCTTCAATTGGGTCGCCGCCTCCGTGCTGGTGATACTCCTCACCGGCGGCTTCCTGCTGATGCAATTCGGCGGTGGGCATGCCACCTGGCCGCTGCATGCCATGGCCGGCCTCGGCATCGTGATGATGCTGATCTTCGGGCACATCCGTTTCGCCGTGTTCCCGCGCATCCGCCGCGCAGTGCAGGCGCAAAAATGGCCGGATGGCGCGCGGGCCGTCGGCACGATCCGTCGTCTGGTGCTGATCAATATCGTGCTCGGCGTGGTGACGATCGGCGTCGCGGTGCTGTCGCGCGGCTTCTAAGATTTTGCAATTGCCCGTTTGAAGTCCGATCGCCGCGTGGTGACACCGCCGCGCGGCGCACTCTTGAAGCCTCGCCACCATCGAGCGAAGCGCCGCTGCGCCGTCTAGATCAGCGCGCCATATGCGAGCCACAGCCCGCACACCACCGCCACCGTCCCGTACACCACGTACACCGGCACCTTCAGCTTGGCGAAGCACATCGCGGAGAACAGCGCGGTCAGCAGATAAACCGGCTTGAACGGCACATGCGCGGCAATGCGCAGCACGGCCACCGCGAGAAACGCGGTGGTGACGGCGCGCAGGATCCGCATGCCGTGCTCGAAGCGCGGATTGGCCTTCAACTGATGCAGATGCCGCTGTGCCAGCACGACGAGACACCCCGACGGCACGAATAACGCGAGCGTGGCAATCAGCGCGCCCACCCAGCCATCCACCAGATAGCCGAAGAACGGCACCACGTTCAACAGCGGCCCCGGCGACAGCGGCGACAGCGAGAACGCCAGCGTGAAGTCGTTGTCGGAGACGCCGATCGCCGGCGTGACGAACAGCGTCTTGAGCACCGGCAACGCCGAGAAGCCGCCGCCGAACAACGTCATGCCGGCACCAGCAAGCCGCGGCCACAACAGCGCCAGTTCGTAGCGATGCGGCAACGGCATCGCGAACAACACGAGAAACACGCTCAGGGCGGTCAGCATCTGCCAGTCGCCACGCGCGAACGACACGACGACGCGCGAGTTCCGAACCGGGCTCACCAGCCAGCCGGTGCCGAAGGCCGCCCCGAGCATGACGACATAAGCGGCCGGACTGCGCGCATAGAAGAGCGCGATGCAACCCAGCACCGCCGCGCCCCATTCGAGTTTGCCGCGCACCAGCGCGCGCGTCTGTTTGTACCAGGTGATCGCGATCAGCGTGGCCAGCACGACACTGAAGTGATTGAGCAAGGTTTGCGAGGCGGCGGCGCGCACGAACGGCGTGCGATAGAAGATCGCGAACAATGTCATCAGCATGAAGAAGGGCAGCACGCTGGCAATGCCCGCGACCCAGGCGCCGGCGCGTCCGCGCAGCGCATGTCCGAGTTGCACGGCGACATTGCAGCCTACCGGGCCGGGCACCATCCAGGCGAGTGCGATCAGATCGGAGAAAGCGACGCGCGAGAGGCGTCCTTCGCGTTCGACATAATGGTTTTCAAGTTGCGCCATGAGCGCGAGGCCGCCCCATGACAGCGCGGACAGGCCGAATACGACCCGAAACAGCGTCCATAGCGGTTCCCGTTCACCTCGTCGGGCAGCATCCTGGCTCGTGATCATCTGCATGGCGCCACGAGCGCCCGGCACGCGGGCGGTCGTCCTTTGAGATCATCGTTTAGTGGTTTTGACGCGGCCGGCGGGCGGCATCGCGCTGTGATGCAGTACAGCGAGAATGTAGCCGGTTTTGCGGCGCTGCGGGTAGATGACCCGTGACGACCCGCTGCGTGCGCCGCTCAGGTGTTGGTGCTGGACACGCTGCTGGCGCTGTCCGCTTCGTGCGCGGTGCGGCGGCCCGTCATGCCGCAGACGCCGAAGCGTTCGAGCAGCGCCGGAATCGCGTCCACCGGCACCGGACGCGAGAACAGGAAGCCTTGTGCCTCGATATGGCCGAGCGCGGCGAGCCACGCAATCTGCTCTTCGGTCTCCGTGCCTTCGACCACCACCGTGAGCCCGAGCGAACGCGCCAGATTGACGATCGCGGTGACCATCACGCAGACGCTGCGGTCGCCCGGAATTGCCTGGATGAACGAACGGTCCACCTTCAGCGTATCCACCGAGAAGCGGTTCAGGTAGGACAGCGACGAATAGCCGGTGCCGAAATCGTCGAGCGCGATGCGCACGCCGAGACGCTTCAACGCGAAGATCTTCTCCGAGACGAGTTCGGGATACTCCATCATCGCCGTTTCGGTGATTTCGAGCTCGAGGCGGCGCGCGGAGATACCGCTTTCCTCGATGGCGTGCGAGATCGTTTCGTACAGGTCGCCGCGCCAGAATTGCACCGCCGAGATGTTCACCGCCAGCGACAGCGTGTCGTAGCCCTGTTGCTGCCACAGCGCGAGTTGCCGGCAGGCGGTCTCGATCACGAAGTCGCCGATCGGCACGATCAGGCCGGTCGATTCGGCAACCGGAATGAACTCGTTGGCCGGAATCAAACCGTGCTGCGGATGATTCCAGCGCACCAGCGCCTCGAAGCCGGTAATGCAGCGGCGCGTCAGATCGATCTTCGGCTGATAGGCGAGGAACAGTTGCCCTTCGGCGAGCGCGACGCGCAACTGCTGTTCCCACTTCATCAAATGATCCGCGCGATGCGACAGTTGCGGCGAATAGAACTGATAGCAGTTCTTGCCCGCGTCTTTCGCGCTGTACATGGCGAGGTCGGCTTTTTTCAGCAGGTCGATCTCGCTTTCGTTGGTGACGGAGTAGAGCGCAATGCCGATGCTCGCATGCAGCACGAACGAACTGCCGCGCACTTCGAACGGCTTGGCGAACGCTTCGGCCGCGGCCTCGGCGAGCGCGACGGCGCGCTTCTCGACGTCGTCGCCCTTGATCACGACGACGAACTCGTCGCCGCCGATGCGGCTCAGCGCGCCGCCTTCGCCGACCGCGGTGGCGAGTCGCGAGGCCGTCATTTGCAGCACGATGTCGCCGGCGTTGTGGCCGAGCGTGTCGTTGACGGTCTTGAAGTTGTCGAGATCGATAAAGAGAATCGCGAGGCGGCCGAGGTTGGCCTGCTGCGCCACGTCGTGCCGCAGCGTTTGCAAGGTCGCGTAGCGATTGCGCAGACCCGTGAGCAGATCGTATTCGACCAGATGCGTCATCTCGCGCTCGCGGCCGAGCAGTTTGCCGATCAGGCCGGTGGCCACGGCAAAGAAGCTCAGCATGGCGAGCGAGATGAAGCCCGCCATCAGCAGATAGACGTTGCGTGTGTGGTTGTAGTCGGCGAATTCTTCGGCTTGCGAGAGACCCACCAGCACGCCGAGCGGATAACCGTCGATATGCCGGTACGACACGATCCGCGTGACGTTGTCGATCGAATCGATGTAGGTGCCCGACACATGCTCCGAGGTCGGATACGAGCCGCTCGCCGAGAACGCGCCGTTGGCGGTTTCGGCGCTGCCGGTGCGCCGCGCGAGCACGGTGCCGTTGTCCGAGATCACCGCGATCACGCCTTCGCGGCCAATGGCCGCGTTGTTGTAGAAGTCGGTGGTGAAATAGCTGGGATCTTCGGAGACCACCACGACGCCCGCGAACGAGCCGTCCGGATGATTCAGACGCCGCGTCATCTGCAATGTCCAGTGACCGGACACGCGACCGAGCACCGGCTTGCTGATATACAACTGGTCGTCGTTCTCGTGTTCGTGGACCTTGAAGTGTTCACGGTCGGATAGATCGATGCGCCTGGGATTGAGTTCGGCGGTGTTGGCGATCAGCGTGCCGTGCTCGTCGATCAAGGACACCTGCACCAGCGTCTCGCTTTGCACTACGCCTTTTTCCACTGTGCTGGCGAGATCGAAATGATTCGGCGTCTTCTCGAACTCGAATTTGACAAAGCGGGTGATCTGATCGACCTGGTGAATCGCCTTGACCGTGTGCTGCTCCAGCGCCGCGGAGAGAATCGCAGCAGAGGCCATGGCTTCACGATAAGTGGCTTCTTTCTCGACCGACAGACGCGCGAAGATCACCGTCCAAAGCAGGATCAGGACCAATACGCCGAGCGCGGGAATCGCGAGCAAAGCGCGCCGGCGCGACACTGCGGGATCGCGCCGTGCTTTGGCTTCGCGCTGGTCGGAGAAGCGGGATTGACTCATCGGGCGGCCCGTGCGTGGGTGCCGGCCGGTTGCAAACGAACGAGCGTCGACTGCGCTGATTTCATGAGTGGCTGCATGGTGACCAAGGTGCCGGAACTGCTGCGCAGAAGAGATAAGCGTGGCGCCGTGCCTGACCATCCGCAGGTCATCGGGTACGTCTCGATATTACTTAATGCCACTGGATTAAGGAAGAGGCCGGGCATCGGGTATACGAGGGCGCGGCAAGCTGCCCGGTGCGGCGATTTTGGCACCCCGTCCGGCCAATCTTGAGGCGGCCGCTGCGCTGTCGTGTTCGAGTATTTCATCGGGAATCGGCGGCGAGGCGCGCCGGCATTCAGGTGTGCCAGGCCTTTAACAGGCCTCTTCCAATGCAAGGCGCATTTAATCGCGCAAACGATGCGGCGTTTTGTGGTCAAGCGCGGCCAGGCAGGGCGAACCCTATGCCGCTTCCGTCTGCATGCCTGACACATGAACGAGGCAAGGGGCGTGCCGATCAGGGCAAGCGAAACGTGCCGTCGACAATCGTCACCGACGGGCCGCCGATCCATGTCTTGCGGCGTGCGTCGTCGTAGTGCACGGAAACCTGGCCGGCTCGGCCCAGCGCGGTGCCTTGACGGGCTGAATAGTGCGTGCCCGGGCGCAACTGCTGGGCGCTCAGCAGGCCGGCGAGCGCCGCATTGGCGCTGCCTGTCACAGGGTCTTCACCGATGCCGAAACTACCGCCGGCCATCAGGCAGCGTACCTCGAAAGTGGCCGGGCCGCCGGCCTCGTGCGGGCCGTAGACGGCGAGGCCATGCGTATCGACCGAACGCACGATGTCGGCTAACGCGGCGGCATCGGGTTCCAGCGCGAGGCATTCACGCGCCGAATTGACGCGCACCACGAGCCACGGCGCACCATTGTCGACCGCGCAGGGCGTCGCGCTGAAATCGATCGCGTCGCTACGTAAAGCCGTAGAGAGTGCCGCGTAGCGATCCTCGGCAAGCGGCATGACTCGCGCGGGCGGCGCGGCGAAGGCCCATGCGCCGTCCGCTCCCGGCAGCGCCTCGAGTTCGACGAGTCCCACGCCGCATTGCTGCACGAGCTTGCCGGCCTGCTTCGGCTGGTAGCCGCTTTCGCGCAGCGCGTGCGCGGTGCCGAGCGTCGGATGACCCGCGAACGGCAGTTCGCCATGCGTGGTGAAGATGCGCACGCGATAGTCGGCGGCCGGGTCGGTCGGCTTGAACAGGAAAGTCGTTTCGGACAGATTGGTCCAGTGGGCGATGGCCTGCATCTGATTCGCATCGAGTGCATCGGCATCGAACACGACGGCAAGCGGATTGCCTTTGAACGGCACCGACGTGAACACGTCGACTTGTTTGAAACGGACAGTGTGAGCGGGCATCGGGCGCGGTCCAGCGAATCAAACGGATGGATAGGGTTGGCGGATTCTATCCGTTGACGGCGGAACGATCTACCTCGCCACAAATGCAAAACGCGCCGCGGGTGGCTGACACCTCGCGACGCGTTCCTGTTCCGTTGCGCCGGATGAACCGGCGGCGTCGACTGCGTTACTCGACTTCGGCGATCATCTCGATCTCGACGCACGCGCCGAGCGGAATCTGCGCGACGCCGAATGCCGAACGCGCATGCTTGCCGCGTTCGCCGAACACGTCGGCGACCAGTTCGGACGCGCCGTTGGTGACCAGATGCTGTTCGGTGAACTCGAGCGTCGAGTTGACGAGGCTCATCAGCTTGACGATGCGCGTGACGCGGTTCAGATCGCCGACATGCGCGTGCAGCGTGGCGAGCAGGTCGATGGCGATCGAGCGTGCGGCGGCTTTGCCTTCCTCGGTCGTGAGGGTGGCGCCGAGCTTGCCGGTCCATACCTTGCCGTCCTTCTTGGCGATATGTCCGGAGAGATACACCGTGTTGCCGCTTTGCGCGCTCATCACATACGCGGCAGCCGGTGCGCCGGCGGTCGGCAGTTCGATGCCCAGTTCCTCGAGCCTGTCGTAAATATTCGTTTGAGCCATGGTGTGTCCTTCGTCAGTAGTGGAATTCGCTGGATGCGGGCCGGGCGAAAATCGGGCAAACCGCGCGCAAACAAGCGCGCGGCAGCGTTTAGATTTTCGCGCGGATCAGCGCGCCGAGACGCGACACGCCTTCGTCGATTTTGGCCGGCGGCACCGTCACGAACGACAGGCGCAGCGTGTTGTGTTGCGCTTCGCTCGCGAAGAACGGACCGCCCGGCACGAACGCGACGTTCTGCGCGACAGCTTCTTCCAGCAGCTTCATGCTGTCGATCTGCGCGGGCAGATTCACCCACACGAACATGCCGCCTTCCGGGCGGTTCCAGCTTACGCCTTCCGGCATGTAGCGTTCGAGCGAGGCCAGCATGGCCGCGCATTGATTGCGATACAGTTCGCGGATGGTCGGTACGTGCGTGTCGAGGAAGCCGTCCTTGATCACTTCGTACACGATGCGCTGCGTGAAGCTCGGCGTGTGCAGATCCGTGGCTTGCTTGGCTTGCACGAGTTTGAAGATCAACTCTTCCGGCGCGATGATGTAGCCGACCCGCAGGCCCGGCGCCAGCACCTTCGAGAAAGAACCGAGATGGACGATGTGGTCAGGCGCCATCGACAGCATGGTGGGCAGCGGTTCGCCCGCGTAGTCGAGCGCGCCGTACGGATCGTCTTCGATCACCGGGAACGGCGCGGTCTTCGCGAACTCGGCGAGCGCGCGACGGCGTTCGACCGGCAGGCGGCGCCCCGTCGGGTTCTGGAAATTGGGTTGTGCGTACAGGAGGCGCGCGCCGGCCGTCAGTTCGGGCGTGAGCCCTTCGGGGACGAGGCCTTGTTCGTCGGTCGGCACTTGCACGTAGCGCGGCTCGTACATGGAGAACGACTGCAGCGCGCCGAGGTAGGTCGGCGTTTCGACCAGCACCGGGCTGTCCGGACATACCAGCACCTTGCCGAGAAGGTCGAGCGCCTGCTGCGAGCCGGTCGTGATCAGCACCTGAGTCGGACGAATCTGCGCGCCGTTCACCGAATAGCGCTTCGCGACCCATTCACGCAGCGGCAGAAAGCCTTCGGTCGCGCTGTATTGCAGCGCCGCGGCGGGTTCGTCGCGCAGAATGCGGTCCGCTGCCGCGCGCATGCGTTCGGCCGGGAAGGTCGCCGGCGAAGGCAGGCCGCCCGCGAACGAAATGACTTCGGGCCGCTCCGTGACCTTCAGAATCTCGCGGATCGCCGAGCTCGTGAGCTTGCGTGCGCGTTCGGACAATTGCCACGTGGGGGCTTTCAAGTCGCTTTGGTCCATGGTCTCCTCTGCTGGTACTGGAACCGGTCAAAACTTCAATTATCGCGCGAGTCGGCGACCCGCGCGCGCTGCTTATTTAAGGGTCCGTAGACCGTCGGGTGTTTCAAATTCGGCGCTGAGCGCCGGGGCGCCTTCCGTGGGCTGCAACTCGATCAGATGCGCTGCGCCGAGCCAACGCAGTTGCGCCACCACCGTATCGGCTTGCGGATGCGCGCCTTTCAAGGCTTTCAGCGAAATCTCCGTTTCCGGCAAGGCCGTGGACGGATGGTTCGTCGTATCCCACTGGATCAACGAGGGCAGCACGCCGTCGCCGATGCCTTGCCAGGCGGGGAACGCGCCGTCGTCGGGTACGGTCAGGCCCCAGGTGAAATCGCCGCGCGTCATCGGCACGACGGGTGGAATGCGCTCCGGATACTGCGCCTGCCACGTCGGCAGGTGTTTGGGCCGCTCGACCCGGGCGACCCAGTGCGACAGATACGGTCCGTTTTCGAGCCGCGCGTGCGTTGCCGGGTCGTCGAGGGCAAAGAGGCGCGGGCGCGCGCTGCCGTCGGCTGGCGCAGTGGCCAACGACGCCGCCTGCGGATCGACCGCGATCACTTCCAGATACACGCCGCCCCACAGATTCAGCAGGCGGTTGTGCGTGCGCATCAGCGGATGCGCGCCGCCGCCGGCCGGTGCGACGCCGAGCGTATCGGCGACGTACTGCGTGCCCTCGTCGAGGGTGCGGGCGGAAATGACGAGGTGATCGAGGCGGAGCGGATGAGCAGTCATGACGGATCGGGGAAACGGTTTCTGCGGTAAGCCGGAGCATGCCGGGTGTCGCGGCAACGCTGCCGGGGCCGTAAGCATAACCGTTTGCCGGATCGGCGGGCCATGCGGATGGGTGTTCGGCAGGGTTTTGCCGGAGTGCGCCTGGGCGTGGTGAGGCTTGCCGTGCCGCATTCCATCCTTTACTGATCTCAAATGTAACGACGCCGACCGGCACAGTAACGGTACAATCCATTCGATACTGTTCGGTACAGTTGGAGCCCGTCATGTCCGTCCCGCTCGCCCAGATTCCCGCCCCGCACGACACGGCGTCGCTGACGCTGGTCGAGCAGCTCGTCCAGTGGGCGCGCCGCCGCATCGAGGAGCGCGTGTTCCGCCCCGGCATGCGCATGCCGTCGATCCGCAAGCTCGCGCTCGACAAGGGCGTGTCGCGCTTCACCGTGGTCGAGGCGTATGAACGGCTGGTGGCGCAGGGTTTTCTGGAGTCGCGGCGCGGCTCCGGGTTCTATGTGCGCGAGCGGCTGGGCGCGTCGGCCAGCACCGAGATTCATCCGCTCACCGAGGCGGCGCCGGCGCCTGCCACGATCGACGTGGTCTGGCTGCTGCGCAACATGCTTCACACCGGCGCGCGGCCCGAGCGCAGTCCCGGCCTGGGTTATCTGCCGGCGCGCTGGCTCGACGGCGATTTGATCACCAACGCGCTGCGCACGCTTGGCCGGCAAAGCGGCGCGCAGATGCTCGGCATCGGCACGCCGCTGGGTTTCCTGCCGCTGCGCCAGCAATTGCAGACGCGGCTCGAGGAACTGGAGATCGGCGCATCGCCGGATCAGATCGTGATGGTGTCCGGCATCACGCAGGCCATCGACCTGATCTCGCGCATCTACGTCAAGCCGGGCGATGCCGTGATCGTCGGCGACCCGGCGTGGTTTCAGATGTTCGGGCGTTTCGCGTCTCAGGGCGCGCGGCTGGTCGGCATGCCGTACACGCCGGACGGCCCGGATCTCGACGCGCTCGAGTCGCTCGTGCAGACGTGGCGGCCGAAAATGCTGGTGATCAATTCGGTGCTGCAAAACCCGACCGGCACGTCACTCACGGCGGCCCAGGCGTTCCGCATTCTGCGTCTTGCCGAAGCGTACGATTTCATCGTCGTCGAGGATGATATTTATGGCGATCTATGTCCGCCGAGCTATCCGGGCACGCGCCTCGCGAGCCTCGACCAGTTGAAGCGCGTGATCTACCTCGGCAGTTTTTCGAAGACGCTCGCGCCGAATCTGCGGGTCGGTTTCGTCGCCTGCGCGCCTGAAGTGGCCACGGCGGTCAGCGACCAGAAGATGCTGGTCGGCATGACGAGCCCGGAACTGAACGAGCGTGTGCTGTACAAGATCCTGACCGAAGGCCACTACCGGCGGCATGTCGAACGGCTGCGTGTGCGGCTCGACGGCGTGCGCGAGAAATCCGTGCGGATGCTGGAGAAGACCGGCCTGAAGCTGTTCCTGACGCCCATGGCCGGCATGTTCCTGTGGGCCGACACGGGCGTCGACGCCGACGCGCTGGCGGCCGCCGGCCACGAAGCCGGTTTTCTGCTGACGCCCGGCAGCCTGTTTTCCCCGCAGCAGTCGTCGACCACCTGGATGCGCTTCAATATTTCCAACTGCGGCGATCCGGAGCTGGCAACCTTTTTGTGCCGTTATCTCGACAGCGTGGCGCGCCGCGCCTCTTGAAACCGCGCCGGCTTGCCCCCAATTACGCGGACAATCCGGCGGCCGGCGCTCCGGCGGCCGGCGCTTCGGCCCAGCGGCGGCGGCCCACCGGCGTTCCGCCGGCGGCAAGCCCGCAGGCCGCAACGAACGGCGCCGCGCCTGACTTGAACCCCCATTCGCAACAGAGAGGAAGTCCGACCATGGCACAAGAAACCATGAGCTTTCAGGCAGAAGTGAAACAGCTTCTGCACCTGATGATCCATTCGCTGTACAGCAACAAGGAAATTTTCCTGCGCGAGCTGATTTCGAACGCGTCCGACGCGGCCGACAAGCTGCGCTTCGAAGCGATCGAAAACAGCGCGTTGTACGAAAACGATCCGAACCTGCGGATTCGCGTGTCGTACGACAAGGCCGCGCGCACCATCACGCTCGACGACAACGGCATCGGCATGAGCCGCGACGAAGCGATCGCCAACCTCGGCACGATTGCGCGCTCGGGCACCAAGGAATTCTTCGGCAAGCTCTCCGGCGACCAGCAGAAAGACGCGGCGCTGATCGGCCAGTTCGGCGTGGGCTTCTATTCGGGCTTTATCGTCGCGGACAAGATCACGGTCGAAACGCGCCGCGCCGGTTTGCCGGCCTCGGAAGGCGTGCGCTGGGAAAGCGCGGGCGAGGGCGACTTCGCCGTCGAGCAGATCGAGCGCGCCGCGCGCGGCACGACCATCACGCTGCATCTGCGTGCGGATGAAGACGACCTGCTGTCGTCGCATCGTCTGAAGTCGATCATCCAGAAGTACTCCGACCACGTCGCGCTGCCGATCCTGATGCAGAAGGAAGAGTGGGACGCGGAAAAGAGCGAGATGGTCACCAAGGACGAGGACGAGACCGTCAATCAGGCCAGCGCGCTGTGGACCCGCGCGAAGAACGACATCACCGACGAGCAGTACAAGCAGTTCTATCAGCATCTCTCGCACGACCATCAGGATCCGCTTACGTGGACGCATAATCGCGTGGAAGGCCGCAGCGAATACACGCAATTGCTGTACGTGCCGACCCACGCGCCGTTCGACATGTTCAACCGCGACTATCGCGGCGGCCTGAAGCTGTACGTGAAGCGCGTGTTCATCATGGACGACGCCGAGCAACTGCTGCCGGCGTATCTGCGCTTCGTGAAGGGCGTGGTCGATTCGGCGGATTTGCCGCTGAACGTGTCGCGCGAAATCCTGCAGGAAAGCCGCGACGTGAAGGCGATCCGCGAAGGCGTGACCAAGCGTTCGCTGTCGATGCTCGAAGAACTGGCCAACTCGGATAACGAGGCGGACAAGGAAAAGTACGCCGGTTTCTGGAAGGAATTCGGCCAGGTGCTGAAGGAAGGCATCGGCGAAGACTTTGCCAATCGCGAGCGGATCGCGAAGCTCGTGCGCTTTGCGTCGACGCATACGGACACGCCGGAGCAGACCGTGTCGCTGGCCGACTACGTCGCGCGTATGAAGCCCGAGCAGACCAAGATCTACTACGTGACCGCCGACACCTGGCAGGCCGCGACCCACAGCCCGCACCTCGAAGTGTTCCGCAAGAAGGGCGTGGAAGTGCTGCTGCTGACCGATCGCGTGGATGAGTGGATCCTGTCGTTCCTGAACGAATTCGAAGGCAAGCCGCTGCAAAGCGTGGCGCGCGGCGATCTCGATCTGGGCGCGCTGAACGACGAGGAAAAGCAGGCGCAGGAGAAGGTCGGCGAAGAGTTCAAGCCGCTCGTCGAGAAAATGAAGGAAGCGCTGAAGGACAAGGCCAAGGACGTGCGTCTCACGTTCCGCCTGACCGATTCGCCGTCTTGCCTCGTTGCCGACGACGGCGAAATGAGCGGCTATCTGCAACGCATGCTCAAGGCCGCGGGCCAGCAAGCGCCGTCGTTCCATCCGATTCTCGAAGTGAATCCGGAGCACGCGCTGGTGAAGGGCTTGCATGCGGACAGCGCGAACTTCGACGACTGGTGCCATCTGCTGTTCGATCAGGCATTGCTCGCCGAAGGCGGCGCGCTGGACGATCCGGCGAGCTTCGTGAAGCGCACCAATGCGCTGCTGCTGGCGCGCGCGAATTGAGCGTGGATCGAGTTTGATTACGCGGCGTCTTACTGACGCCTGGAGTTGAAAGATGCGCTGCTTCCGCAGCGCATTTTTTTTGCCTGGTGCGGCGTGACGGAGCGAAGCGCAGTTGACTCCGCTTCGGCCGCCTCAGGACGGGTGCTTAACGCGCGGGCACCGATTCATCCAGATGGCGCGCTTGCGAGAGCACGCAACCGGCCAACTCTTTTGCCTCGTGACACGAAGTGTGATCGGCCAGCACTTTCGCCGCGAGACTACCGATGGCCTTGCTGGTCTGTTTCGACGTGTGGTGTTGCGCCAGCGCTGAGCCCGCCAGTTCCTTTTCCAGTTGCGCGACACCCGCGCGCCGTAGAACGATCGCAGCCAGATGAGCGATGCGGTCGGACGTTTTCTTCAATTTTTCAGTATTCAAACATTGCTCCATGCTGTAGTTGATCAAACTGATCGACTACCGGGCGTTACTCGTAGTCGACTGAAATTAATTATGGTTAACTAACTAAATAGAATCAACGTCATTAAATTGAGATTGATTTATGAGATGTGAAAACGCGGTTTTGTCTTATGCTCGCGCGATTTTAATTCGGAGGCTTGAAGGATTATTTTCAATCTCTAGGCATTGAAATCACCAGGTCTTATTTTTGTGATTACGCCTTCGCGCATGACAACAACAACGCTCTGAACTCCGCATGTCCGATTCCGCCCTGGCAGTACCTCTCGATTCTGTTCATCTCCTGTGGTCGATCCTGCGCGAGCAAGGTTTCGATGCCGCCGCGCGTCGCGCGGTCGAATTCGCCGTGGCCGGCGCAACGCCGCAGTTGCACGCCGACTTGTGCGCGAGCGCGGGGCGTTTCGAAGAGGCGTATCACAGCGCGTCGCAGGCGCAAGCGTGCGCGAACGGAGTGCGCCATGCGCGGGTCGCGCTGTTCGCCGACGCGCTCGGCTACACCAGCGCCGCGCAGCGCAACAGCGAGCGCGCGGTGGCCGTGCAGCCGGTCGAGGCAACGATCGACTGGGTCGTGTGGTTGATCGACACGTGCGGCGCGCAATCGGCGGCCGCGCGGATCTTGCGTGCCTATGAGCGTCGAGCGCCGCAGGACGCACGGGCGCCGTGGTGGTTGTCGATCGCGTTGGCGGCGCTGCCCGACACGAGCGCGCGGGACGAGCGTCGCGCGGCGTTGTTGCGGGCGTACGCGCTCGACCCCGCGGTCGATCCGGCGTTGCCGCTGCAACTCGTGCTGGCGTTACGCGAAGTGCGCGATTGGCCGACGGTCGAGCGTATCTGCCGCGAAAGGCTTGCGCGCGATCCCGCCGATGCGGAGATGGCGTGGCAACTCAGTCACGCGCAATGGCAGTGCAATGACGCGCCAGCGGCGGAGGCCACCATGCGCGCCGTGGACGCCGTCGCGCCCGGCAACGCGGACGTGCTGGCGGCCATCGGCATGTATCTGAACGAGCAGGCGCGCTACGAGGACAGCGAGGCGGCACTGCGTGCGGCGCTCGCGATCGATCCATCGGCGGTGCAGGCAGCGGTCGATCTCGCGGACCTGGAATTACGGCGCGGCGATTGGTCGATCGCGTGGCCGCGTTTCGAGGCGCGTCTTGCGCGCGAAGACCGCCAGCAGAACAACATCGTCAGCGTGATGATGCGTTTGTGTCCGCGCTGGCATGGCGAAGCGCTCAGCGGCAAGACCCTGGTCGTGCACAGCGAGCAGGGCAGCGGCGACGACATCCAGATGGTCCGCTTGGTTCCGCATCTGGCGGCGCGTGTGCGTGACGAAGGCGGACGGCTGGTGCTCGCCGTGCGTCGCGCGTTGCAACCGTTGTTTGCGCGTTCCTACGCGGATTGCGTGTCGATCGAAGAAGGTCCGCTCGGCTCACCGGATTACGCTTTGCCGCTCATGAGCCTGCCACTCGTGCTCGGTCTCGAACCGGAGCAGGTCCGCGGCGCGCCTTATCTGCAGCCCGATGGGTCGAAGGTCGCGGCGTGGCGCGAACGGATCAGCGCGCACGCGCCCGCTGCGATGTGGCACATCGGTCTCGTGTGGTCGGGCAGCCCGACGCATCGGCGCGACGCCAAGCGATCGATTCCGCTCGCGGCACTGGCGCCGTTGCTGAGGCTGCCGGATGTCGTATTCCATCCGCTCACGCCTGGACGCCACGCCGATGTGACGGTGCTGGCCGCGCAGGGTTTTCGTCTGTGCGATCTGACCGGCGATTACGAAGACGGCTTCGCCGATGTGGCGGCGCATCTCGCCGCACTAGACGCGCTCGTGACTATCGACAGCGCACCGTTGCATCTCGGTGGCGCGTTAGGACATCGCGTGTTCGCGATGCTCGATCACGTCTCGCACTGGTCGTGGGGCAACGAGGAGACGCAGCCCTGGTATGACTCGGTCGAACTGTTCCGACAGCCGCAGCCTGCCCAGTGGACGCCGGTGGTCGAGCGCGTGGCCGCGCGTCTGAAGACGATGATGGCGCCGGACCGGACAGCCTGAGCGGCGCAAGCCACGGCAAGTTGAGCAACTCACGCAACTGATCGATGTCGATGCACGAACCCGAATTCCCACTCCATACCAGCGCCTCCAACGATGTCGGCGCGATCACCGCGCGTGCCGATGCCTGCTTCGCCGCGGGGCGCCATCGCGAAGCGATTGCCGGCTACGAGCGCGTTCTCGCCGAACAACCGCGCAACGTGCACGCGCTCCATCGTCTCGGCCTCGCCTCATTTCGCGTCGATCGGCCCGAACTTTCGCGCAAGTATCTCGACCAGGCATTGAGCGTCGCGCCCGAGCGCGCGGATATCTGGGAGCATCGCGGCTTGATCGCCGCGCTGGGCGGCGAGCTGACGGCCGCTGAAGCGTTTTACCATCGCGCGATGGATCTGGATGGCGACTTTGCGAGCCTGCATCGGAATCTCGGCGATTGCCTGAAGCTCGCGAAGCGTCTCGTCGAAGCGCGCGGACACTACCTCGAGGCGCTCGAACTCGAGCCGGCATTGCATCATGCCGTTCGCGCGCTCGCACAGATCAGTACGGAGCTCGAACGCTATCAGGACGCCGCGGATTACTGGCTGCATGCGTGGACGCTCGACTCGACGCATCTGACGGACGCGCTCGAACTAATTTCGGCGTTGTGGAGAGCACAGGGCGGTGCGGGGATAGACGGCGTGCTCGTCGAGCTGCGCGCTCGCTTCGCCGGCGACGCATCCGCGCTGCAACAGGTGGCCTTCGCATTGAACGGCGTGGAGCGTTTCAAGGATGCAATCAGCGTCGCCACTGAAGGCCTCGGCGTCGATCCGCACAACGGCTGGCTGCATCATAACGCGTCATTTGCGTTCAATATGCTGGGCGACTTTCCGGCCATGTATGCGCATGCCGTCGAAGCCGCGCGGCTGATGCCCGATCATCCGTCGATGCAGTTCAACCTCGCCGCGGCACAACTGCGCGCGGGCGACTACGAAAACGGCTGGAAGCAATACCGCTGGCATGAGGCGCTGCCGGAAAATCACGACCTGGTTCGCCCGCCATATCCGGAGTGGCAAGGCGAGCGGGTGACGGGCCGTCGTTTTCTGCTCGTCGGCGAGCAGGGGCTGGGCGATCAACTGCAGTTTTTGCGCATGGCCGAGTGGTTGCATCGCCGCGGCGCGCAGGTTGACGTCTGGGTCGAGGCTCCGCTGAGCGAAGTGGCGCGCAATGCGGCCGGCGTGCATGCCGCGTGGACCACCGCGCCGCCCGGACCGTACGACTACTGGTGCCGCATGCTCAGAATGCCGGAGCATATGAAGCTGGACCTGCCGATGCTGCCGCTCGCGACGTCCTATCTGCGAGCGGAACCGGCGCAGGCGCAACGTTGGCAGAACCGCCTCGATGCAATCTGTGCGGCCGATGCGCGCGGTCCGCTCGGAAAACGCGTCGGCATTGTCTGGGCCGGCAATCCGGCGTACGGGCTCGATCGCTATCGTTCGATTCCGTTACGCGAATGGCTGCCGGTTTTGCAGCAGACTGGCCTGCAATGGTTCGCGCTGCAAAAGGGCGAGGCACAGAACGAGGCGGTGGCGTGGCACGCGGATATCGGCATGCACAGGCTCGGGCCCGAGATCGGCACGTTCGCCGACACGCTGGCGATCCTGCAGTCGCTCGATCTGGTGATTACGGTGGACACGGCGGTTGCCCATTTGGCCGGCGCATGCGGCACGCCGGTCTGGGTGCTGGTGCCCACGTTTACCGACTGGCGCTGGATGACGGAGCGCGACGATAGCCCGTGGTATCCGTCGGCGCGTCTGTTCAGGCAGCGCGAGTTGGGGCGTTGGGATACGGTGCTCGACGAGGTCGCACGAGCATTGCGCGATTTTGTCGCTGATTGAAAACCGGGCGGGCTCACACGCGCCCGGGTTTTTATTTAGAGCTGGCCTGGAACTGGTGGCCGTCTACTTCTTTCCCATCAACGTATCCATCGTCTCGCCACGCACCACGATCTCGGTGCGACGATTCAGCGCGCGGCCTTCGGGCGTATCGTTGCTCGCCACCGGATCGTTGTACGCATTGCCCTTCGTGCGAATGCGGCTCATCGGGATGCTGCGCGCCACCAGCGCGTAGCCCACCGCGGTCGCGCGCGCTTCGGACAGTTGCTGGTTATATTCGAGGGTGCCGACGTTGTCGGTGTAGCCTTCCACGACAATCGGTTTCTTGCTGCGCTTGAGCAGCACGGCCGAACGATCGATGACTGCGGCGGCGTCGCTGCGCACGTTGGATTTGTTGAAATCGAACAGGGCGGTTTCGGGCAGCTTGACCGCGACACCGCCGGCAACCGGCGCCACCTCGATACCAACGGCCTTGTTCAACGATGTCTCGGTATCGCGGTTCAGTTGCGCCGCGCAACCTGCCACCAGCAGGACAGAGATCGCGCATGTGGTGGTGCTCAGGATGTGCTTCATCTTCGTGTTTTCTCCTTGATTATTCGTTCACATGGCGCGCCATTCGATCGTCGGCGGCCGGCTTTGCAAAGCACGGAGGTTTTATCGCGCGACGCGAGCCGCGGAGAATCGGAACTATCTGAAATCGACGCGCCCGTGGAAGTGCTGCACGACCGCCGTCGTAGTCGATGGAATCTGCTGAAGGGAAAGGCCTGCGCGCTGGCGAATGGTCCGACAGCCGCGCCGTTATAATCCGACACCATGTCTATCCGTTTCGATGCCGCCGACGCCCACTGGCGCGTCGCGCCCTTACCCGGCTTGAGCGCCGCCCAGAAAGACTGGCTGACCCGTGGTGGTTCACTGACCGCGCATCTGCGTGCGCTCGGCGCGGTCGCGGTACGCGTGACGCGCGAAGGCGTCGCGCTGCCGTGGGCCGACGAGAGCGCCGCGCTCGGCCTTGCGCCGCGTGCGCCGGTCTGGGTTCGGGAAGTCGTGCTGTGCGTCGACGGCGTGCCGTTTGTCGCCGCGCATAGCATCGCGCCGCTCGCCGCGAGCGCGGGCGTGTGGCAGGCCATGCGGCGCTTGCGAACGAGACCGCTGGCGGAACTCCTGTATAGCGATAGCAGTGTGGCGCGTTCGTCGCTGGTGAGCCGCAGGTTGACCGCGCGGCATCCGCTCTATCACCTCGCGGCACATGAGGTCGACGGGCCCCCGCCGCATGCGCTGGTCGCGCGCCGCTCGGTGTTCGAGCGCCGCAGTGCGCCGCTGATGGTCACCGAATGCATGTTGCCGGCGTTATGGACGCATCTGGCGACTCTGTCCGGCCCGAGCAAGTCGGATGAGTGGCTGGCGCATCCGCGGGTGCGCGAGCACGGCCGCCCGCTCGAGCACACCGCATCGCGCGCGCATCCCGCAACGCGTGCATCCGACGAACGGAGCCGCTGATGCTGCGCGGCTTTCCTCCCGTCGTCGCCGCGGACACGCATACGCTGATTCTCGGCAGCTTTCCCGGCGAGGCGTCGCTTGCCGCGACGCAGTACTACGCGCATCCACGCAACCAGTTCTGGCGCCTCATCGGCACCGTGCTCGACGAACCGCTCGCCGAACTCAGCTACGAAGAGCGTCTGCGCCGCGTGCTCGCGCACGGCATCGGCGTGTGGGACGTGCTTGCGGCCTGTACGCGCGAAGGCAGTCTCGACGCGGCGATCCGCAATGCCAGCCCCAATGATTTCGCTTCGTTGCGCGCCCACGCGCCGAAGCTCGCGAAAGTCTGCTTCAACGGCAAGACGGCGGGCCGTTTCGCGCCGGTAATCGGCGCGGCGGGCTACGTCACCCTGGTATTGCCTTCGTCGAGTCCGGCGAATGCTATGCTCTCGTTCGACCAAAAATTGCGTCTTTGGCGCGACATCCTTACATGACGAAATTGATCAAGCGCGCTTCGGCTGAAGCGCGTGCCTTCCGCAACCGCGACGCTGACGTCGCCGGCGGGAAACAAAAAACGCAGAAAAAGCAGAACGCCGCGCGCAACAAACAGCGCGTCTCGCACGACGACGATCTGCACGATGCGCCGCAAATCGAAGCGCCGCGCAAGCCGCGTTTCGCGCCGGTGACGTTCTCGGAAGAGGGCGGCGTGCGCTTCCTGCATTTCGGCACGGAGTGGGTGCAGGGCGCAATGCGTCTGCGCAAGCCGGATCACATCGAACTCGAATACGCGCAGCAGATGATGGCCTGGCTGCTCTTCATCGAAACGCCCAAGCGCATCGTCCAGCTCGGTCTGGGCGCCGCGGCGCTGACCAAGTTCGCGCACCGTTTCCTGAAACGCGCGAAGGTCGAGGCGGTGGAAGTGAACCCGGCGGTCGTGGTGGCCGCGCGCACGATGTTCGAATTGCCGCACGACGACGCCCGTCTGACGGTGCACGAAACCGACGCATGGGACTTCGTCAACGACCGCGCCAACCACGGCACGATCGGCGCGCTGCAGATCGATGTCTATGACGCGACGGCGCGCGGTCCGGTGCTCGACAGCGTCGGCTTCTATCGCGCGGTGCGCGCGTGCCTGACCGACGCGGGCGTGGTGACGGTGAACCTGTTCGGCGATCACCCGAGCTTCGTGCGCAATATGAAGCGTTTGAACGAAGCCTTCGACGGCCGCGTGGTCGCGCTGCCGGAAGTGCACGACGGCAACCGCATCGCGATCGCGTTTTCGGGTCCGGCGCTCGAGGTGCCGTTCACGGCGCTGCAAGCGCGCGCCAAGTTGATCGAAGCGGAACTCGGTCTGCCCGCGCGCAAGTGGATCAAGGGTCTGCAGGAATCGACCGGGCAGACCGGCGTCTCGTTCTCGGTCTGATTGCGACGACCTGGGCGGTCGGGCCGCGCAAGCCGGTCCGATCCAAAGCAGTGCATGGACTGAACACCGCCATCGGCGTGCCGCTCGCCGTTGCGCCCACGCGACGCTCGCCGCCGTCATCCATCGCGCATTGAACAGCCGGTCCTCTTCCTCGCGAAGCGGGCCGGCCTGTCAGACCCAAGCCACGCGGCCTTACGCGCCCCGCTGCAGCGCTTCAAATACGCCCGTCGAAACAGCGTCCCACTGGCCCCTGAAAGCACGCTCGTGCTGGGGTCGTCCCTGCTTGACCGCGCGTTCGCCGCTCCTATACTCTTTCGAAGCTTTCGGGGCGCCCGTGGCCATCCGCTATGGGATCCACCTCCCGTCAAACACGGGCCAACATTTCAATAATAGGGAAGAGGAGACGTCATGGCTCACGACGCCGACGCGAACAAGGCCAGTAAGCACTGGCTCTGGTTGCTGCTGTTGCCCTGGATCGCGATGATCTGGGTGCCGTCATATAACAAGGTCGAACCCGTGCTGTTCGACTTTCCGTTCTTCTACTGGTATCAGCTCCTGTGGGTGCTGATCAGCGCCGTCATCACGGCGCTCGTGTACTTCAAGACCAAGACGCGCTCCAGCGGCCGTCCGCAGGGGGGCGCACGATAATGAACGCCATTGCAACTTTCGTCTTCGTTCTGTTTTTCATCGGCGTCACGATTCTCGGCTTTATCGCGGCTCACTGGCGGCGCGGCGATCTCGCGCATCTGGAAGAGTGGGGCCTCGGCGGGCGGCGCTTCGGCACCATCGTCACGTGGTTCCTGCTGGGCGGCGACCTGTACACCGCGTACACCTTCATCGCCGTGCCGGCGCTGGTGTTCGGTGCGGGCGCAACCGGTTTCTTCGCGTTGCCGTACACGATCCTGATCTATCCGTTCGCGTTCGTGGTGTTCCCGAAACTGTGGAGCATCGCCAAACGTCAGGGCTACGTCACGTCGGCGGACTTCGTTTCGGCGCGCTATGGCAGCCGTATGCTCGCTCTGGCGATCGCCGTGACCGGCATCGTCGCGACCATGCCGTACATCGCGCTGCAACTGGTCGGTATCGAAGTGGTGATCGGCGCGCTGGGTTTCGACACCAAGGGTTTCGTCGGCGATCTGCCGCTGATCATCGCGTTCGCGATTCTGGCGGCCTACACGTACACCTCGGGTCTGCGCGCGCCGGCCATGATCGCGGTGGTCAAGGACGTGCTGATCTACATCACGATCTTCGCCGCGATCATCGTAATTCCGCCGCAACTGGGCGGCTTCGGCCACATCTTCAGCGTGGTGCCGCCGGCCAAGCTGTTGCTCAAGGCGCCGGACGTCTCGAGCCTGAACGGCTACAGCGCGTACGCGACGCTCGCGGTGGGTTCGGCGCTCGCGCTGTTCCTGTACCCGCACTCGATCACGGCGGTGCTGTCGTCGAAGTCGGGTAACACGATCCGCCGCAATATGGCGATGCTGCCGGCTTATTCGCTGGTGCTCGGCCTGCTCGCGCTGCTCGGCTACATGGCGCTTGCCTCGGGTGTGAAGGACATGCCGGAGTTTGCGCCGTACTTCAAGGCGTTCGGCCCGAACTTCGCGGTGCCGGCGCTGTTCCTGCATTACTTCCCGTCGTGGTTCGTCGGTGTGGCGTTCGCGGCGATCGGCATCGGCGCACTGGTGCCGGCGGCGATCATGTCGATCGCGGCCGCGAACCTGTACACGCGCAACATCCACAAGGAGTTCGTCAACCGCAACATGACGCATGAGCAGGAGACCAATGTCGCAAAGCTGGTCTCGCTGATCGTCAAGGTCGGCGCGGTGGCGTTCATTCTCGGCCTGCCGCTCACGTACGCGATCCAGTTGCAGCTGCTCGGCGGTATCTGGATCATCCAGACTTTGCCGGCGATCGTGCTGGGTCTGTACACGCGCGTGCTCGACTATCGCGGCCTGCTGATCGGCTGGGCGGTCGGCATCGCAACCGGCACGTGGATGGCGATTTCGCTGAAGCTGGCCGGCTCGATCTTCACGATCCACCTGTTCGGCATGGCGATTCCGGGCTATGCCGCGGTGTGGTCGCTGATCGTAAACCTGGTGGTGGCGGTGGTGGTGAGCCTGGTGGTGCGCGCGGCCGGCATGCAGCGCGCCGAAGACCGCACCCGTCCGGAAGACTATCTGGACGTGGTCGAAAGCTGATCACGCCTGCTTGATGTCGTGCCGCTTCACGGGGTTCGACAAACTGAAAACCGCAACGCCCGCACACGAAAGTGTGCGGGCGTTTGTCTTGCCGACGTTTGTCCTAATGAGGCACTCCAGGGCAGGATAGCGGAACCGTCCTTATCGCATCGAGCGCGCCGCCATGGCTTCTGCCGATTCCCACACCGTGATTCCACGCCGCTCGGCCGTTAGCCGGATGGTTCGCGCGGTTACGTCGCCTTACTACCGCTATCGCCACGCCAAGGTGCTGCACAGTCTGCGCGTCGGGCTGGCCATGCTGGTTTCGATTCTGGCGACCACCGGGATCGACATTCCGCACGGCATCTGGTCGTCGGTCACTTTGCTGGTGGTGATCGGCGGCTTGCAGCATCACGGCAATATCCGCAAGAAGGCAGCCGAACGGGCGGCGGGCACGTTGCTCGGGGCGTCGATCGGGCTTTCGCTGATCGTGTTGCAGAACCTCACCGGGTCGGCGCCGCTCACCTATGTGTTGATGTCGATCGTCGCGGGCATCTGCGCGTGGTTCGCGATCGGCTCGTCAGGCTATATCGGGCTGTTGACGGCGATCACCATGTGCATCGTCGCGGGTCACGGCGACAACCTGATCGACGTCGGCCTGTGGCGCACGCTGAACGTGCTGATCGGCATTGTGATCGCGCTGGCGTTTTCGTTCGCGCTGCCTCTGCATGCCACCTATTCGTGGCGCTACGGGCTCGCGACGAATCTGCGCGAATGCGCGCGCGTCTACACGCGGCTGCTGGAAGGCGAGACGATCAGCGAGGAAGAGCAGGTCAAGCGCTTTCTGGCGATCAACAAGCGGCTCGTGCAATTGCGGTCGCTGATGCCTTCGGTGGCGAAGGAAATCGACGTGCCGCAGTCGAAGCTCGAAGAGATTCAGCGGCTGCACCGCTCGGTGCTCAGTTCGCTGGAGCTGCTCGCCACGGGTCCGCTGATGCACGCCGACGCCACGGCGCGCGCCACGTACGCCGAGCAATGCGGCGTGGAGGTGCGCACCGTGCGCTCGATTCTGCTGGCGATGGCGCGCGGCCTGCGCTTTGGCCGGGCGACGCACTTCGGCATTCCGGCCGCATCGCCGCTCGCGCAGAGACACGGCGACGCGGCGCTCAAGCTGCCGACCGAATTTCAGGGGCCGTATTGGCTCGGACAGCGGCTAGCCGAACAAGTGGACCGGCTGCGCGAACTGTTGCTGGAAACCGAGCCGAACTGGAACATCGAACGGCATTCGAGGACTTTGCTGAAGGCTTAGGTGCGGCTGCGGCCCTCAATGCTCAGCCCTCCGGCACCGTCACCATCCACATGAGACCGAAGCGATCGACCACCATCCCGAAGCCCTTGCTCCAGAAAGTCGGCTGAAACGGCAGCGTCACCTGGCCGCCGTCGGCGAGCGCATTGAAGTACTTTTCGGCGGAGGCGGCGTCGTCGGCGGTGAGTGACAGGCTGAAGCCGTTCATCGTAGCCGAGGGGTCGCAATGGCCGTCGGAGGCCATCCAGTCGGTCGAGCCCATCCGCACGTTAGCGTGCATGATCTTTTCTTCGAGACCCGGCCGCGGCTGGTTTTGCGGATCGGGCGGCGCCTCCTTGTAGCGCATCTTGAAGGTCACCTGAGCGCCGAGTTTCGCGCAGTAATAGTCGAGCGCTTCTTCGCAGCGCCCGTTAAAAAATACGTAAGGTTGAACCAGCATGATCGTCTCCGGAAAGGGTGAGCAGCGCGATATCCCCGCAACAAGCAACGCAAGAGCCCCAGGTTGAAGAAGTACCGCGACGGCGCGCGCAGCGCCGCCGGAAGAATGAGTGCCTTGTCACTTACGCGGAATGTGCGAGGGCACCGATTCCAGATGCACCACTACCGTGGCTGCGCGGGGAGCCCGCTTAAGGGTTGGCGGTGTAAAGCGGTTTTCTTTGCCTCCTTTCTTTGCCGCGGCAAAGAAAGGAGGTGGCGCCCCGCACAGGGGCAACGCTAATAGACCACCGTGAATCGCCCTTGCAGAAGATTCTAGTCGTCCGTCAGGCGTTAATTGTGACGATATGTCGTAGGTGCGGCGGTCCATGACGCGGGTCAAACGCAACCACAACCGCCGAAGGTCGGTAAACGGCACACGGCCCGGAACCGTGAAGTCCAAGGCCGTGTGTTTTGAGCGCCAGCCAAGCGGCGCGAGCAAAGCTTAACGCAACGCCTCGATCAGCTTTTCCAGCTTGACCGCGTCCGCAGCGAAGGCGCGAATCCCTTCGGCGAGCTTTTCAGTCGCCATGGCTTCGTCATTGACGAGGAAACGGAACGACGCTTCGTCGACCGGCACGCGTTCGATATCCGCACCTTTGGCGATATCCGGCGACAGCTTGCGCTCCACCTTATCGGTGCTGTCCTGCAGCTTTTGCAGCAAATCCGGGCTGATGGTCAGCAGGTCGCAGCCGGCCAGTTCCAGAATCTGACCCGGCGTGCGGAAGCTCGCGCCCATCACCTCGGTCTTGTAGCCGAACTTCTTGTAGTACGCGTAAATGCGGCGCACCGATTTGACGCCCGGGTCGTTGGCGCCGCCGTCTTTCGCTTCGTCCCACGCGCTGCCGGCATTCTTTTTGTACCAGTCGTAAATCCGGCCGACGAACGGCGAGATCAGTTGCGCGCCCGCTTCGGCGCAGGCGGCCGCCTGGGCGAGCGAGAACAGCAGCGTCATGTTGCAGTGGATGCCTTCCTTCTGCAGCACTTCCGCCGCGCGGACGCCTTCCCACGTGGAAGCCAGCTTGATCAGCACGCGTTCGCGGCCAATGCCGTGCTCCTTGTACAGCGAGATCAGCTCGCGGCCCTTGGCGATCGAGGCTTGCGTGTCGAACGAGAGGCGCGCGTCCACTTCCGTCGACACGCGGCCCGGAATGATCTTGAGAATTTCGGTGCCGAAGGCGATCAGCAACTGGTCGATGATCGCGCCGACCGGCTTCGACGCGTGCGCCTTGACGGTCTTTTCGAGCAGCGGCTTGTAGTCGTCTTTCTGCACCGCTTTCAGAATCAGCGACGGATTGGTGGTCGCGTCCTGCGGCTTGTACTGGGCAAGCTGCTGGAAGTCGCCGGTATCGGCCACGACGGTGGTGTATTGCTTGAGTTGATCGAGTGCGGTTGTCATGTTCGAGCCTTCAGGGCGCGTGCGCGCCGTGGTTCAGGAGAAATGAGGTTGCCACCGGCCTGAAACGCTAACCAGATCCGGCGGCCGCGGGTCACGCTGCAACGCTGCCCGCCATCTTGCCGGGGAATTTTGACGGAAAGCGCTGCCGGATGCTTCTATTCTATGGCGGATCGGCTGATGCGGTATTGACAGTTGCCCACGGCGATCCGTTCACGCGGTTTCAGGCGGCATTTTCCGCCGACCGATCCGGCGCTGACCGATTCCGCCGAGCGCTTTTTGCCGACTGATCAGGCGCGCCGCGCGTTCAACACCACTTGCGTCAGCACGCCGGCCACCAGCCCCCAGAAAGCCGAGCCGATGGACAGCAAAGTCAGCCCGGACGCGGTCACCATGAACGTGACCAGCGCCGCCTCGCGCTGCTTCAGGTCCTGCATGGCGTTGGCGAGGCCGCTCATGATCGAGCCGAACAGCGCCAGCGCCGCGACGGAGACCACCAGCGCCTTCGGCAAGGCCGCGAACAGCGCGGCGATGGTCGCGCCGAAAACCCCGGCGATCAGGTAGAAGATGCCGCACCATACCGCCGCCATATAGCGCTTGTTGCGGTTTTCGTGCGCTTCGGGGCCGGTGCAGATCGCCGCGGTGATTGCCGCAAGATTGATGCCGTGCGAGCCGAACGGCGCGAGCAGCAGCGAGGCGATGCCGGTGGTCGAAATCAGCGGCGCCGAGGGCGTGCTGTAGCCGTCCGCGCGCAGCACGGCGATGCCCGGCACGTTCTGCGACGCCATCGCGACGACGAAAAGCGGAATCCCGATGCTGACGCTGGCCGCCGCCGAAAACACCGGCATCGTGAACACCGGATGCGCCAGCGCGACGTGGAAGCGGCTGAAGTCGAGCAGTCCGAGCCCGCCGGCGGCCGCCGTGCCGACGATCAGCGTCGTGACGATCGCATAGCGCGGAGCGAGCCGTTTGACGACCAGGTAGGTGAAGAACATGGTCAGCACGAGCGCGGTCTGGAACTGCGCGGCGCGGAAAATCTCGATGCCGATCTCGAACAGGATGCCCGCCAGTAAGGCCGAGGCGATGCTCGCCGGAATCTTCTTCATCAGCGTGTCGAACCAGCCGGTCAGGCCGACGAGCGTGAGCAGCAGCGCGCAGACGATAAACGCGCCGATCGCCTCTCCATAAGCCACGTGCGGCAGCGACGACACCAGCAGCGCCGCGCCGGGCGTCGACCAGGCGATCACGATCGGCGCGCGAAACCGCAGCGAGAGGCCGATCGTGCAGACGGCCATGCCGATCGACAAGGCCCAGATCCACGACGAAATCTGCGCGTCGCTCAGATGCGCGGCCTGGCCTGCCTGGAACATCAGCACGAGCGAACTGGTGTAGCCCGTCATCATCGCGACGAAACCGGCGACGATGGCGGACAGCGAAGTGTCGGCGAAAGGGTTGAGGCGCCCGGGCGGAGTGACGGCAGGGGACAAATCGGGCGTGGAAGACGGACTCATGCAGATGCTTTCTTATCGTTGAATGTAAAACTCGAGCGGACTATTTGCTCAGCGTGCGCATCGCGGTCTCGAGGCCGGCGAGCGTGAGCGGGTACATGCGGTGGCCGAGCACCTCGCGGATCGCGCTGACCGACTGCCGGTACGCCCACAAGCCTTCCGGTTCGGGATTGAGCCACGCGTGGTGCGGGAAATGATCGGCGAGCCGGCGCAGCCATACCGCGCCGGCTTCGGCGTTGTTGTACTCCACCGAGCCGCCCGGCTGCAGCACTTCGTACGGGCTCATCGTCGCGTCGCCGACGAAGATCAGCTTGTAGTCGGACGTGAATTTGTGCAGCACATCCCACGTCGGCATACGCTCGGCGTGACGGCGGCGGTTGTTCTTCCACAGGAAGTCGTACACGCAGTTGTGGAAGTAGTAGAACTCCAGGTGCTTGAACTCGGCTTTGGCGGCGGAGAACAGCTCTTCGGTGCGCTTGATGTGATCGTCCATCGAGCCGCCCACGTCGAGCAGCATCAGCACTTTCACCTTGTTGTGCCGCTCGGGCACCATCTTCAGGTCGAGCCAGCCGGCGTTCGCGGCGGTGCTGCGGATCGTGTCGGGCAGGTCGAGTTCTTCGGCGGCGCCCTCGCGGGCGAAACGGCGCAGGCGGCGCAGCGCGATCTTGATGTTGCGCGTGCCGATTTCGACCTGATCGTCGTAATCGCGATAGGCGCGCGCTTCCCAGACCTTGACGGCGGTGCGGTTGCCCGCCGCGTCGCCGCCGATGCGCACGCCTTCCGGGTTGTAGCCGCCATTGCCGAACGGCGACGTGCCGCCCGTGCCGATCCACTTGTTACCGCCTTCGTGGCGCTCCTTCTGTTCGTCGAACAGTTCCTTCAGGCGCTCCATGAGCTTGTCGAGGCCGCCCATCGCCTCGATCTGCGCTTTTTCTTCCGGCGACAGATCGCGTTGCAGCTTCTTCTTCAGCCAGTCGAGCGGGACGTCGAAGGCGAACTCCGAGGCTTGCGCGACGCCTTTGAAATACGCGCCGAACGCCTGGTCGAACTTGTCGAAGTACTGCTCGTCCTTGACCAGCGTGATGCGCGCGAGATAGTAGAACTCGTCGAGCGACGGCGCGATCACGTTGGCTTTGAGCGCCTCGAGCAGCGTCAGGTATTCCTTCACCGACACCGGCAGTTTGGCGGCGCGCAGCGAGTAGAAGAAGTCGATCAGCATGCTGGGTCCTCTGCGGCGGCGGCGGGTGGTCGGGGCGCCGCGCGCTTCAATGGCGGCTTGGCGGCCGGCCGGCGACCATCCGGCGCTCAATCAACGATCAATCAACGGTGGTTCAACGGTTGTTGCGGTTCATGAAGATCAGCCGCTCGAACAGATTCACGTCCTGCTCGTTCTTCAGCAGCGCGCCGTGCAGCGGCGGAATGATCTGCTTCTGGTCGGACGAGCGCAGCGCTTCGGGGGGAATGTCTTCGGCGAGCAGCAGCTTGAGCCAGTCGAGCAGTTCCGAGGTGGACGGCTTTTTCTTCAATCCGGCGACGTTGCGCAGTTCGAAAAAGCTCTGCATGGCGGCCGCGAGCAGTTCCTTCTTGATGCCCGGATAGTGCACCTCGACGATCTGCTGCATGGTGACCGGATCGGGGAACTTGATGTAATGGAAGAAGCAGCGGCGCAGGAACGCGTCGGGCAGCTCCTTCTCGTTGTTCGACGTGATGATCACGAGCGGGCGCTGTTTCGCGCGGATCAGCTCGTGCGTCTCGTACACGTAGAACTCCATGCGGTCGAGTTCGCGCAGCAGGTCGTTGGGGAATTCGATGTCGGCCTTGTCGATCTCGTCGATCAGCAGCACCGTTTGCTCCTCCGACTCGAACGCCTGCCACAGCACGCCCTTGACGATGTAGTTGCCGATGTCCTTGACGCGTTCGTCGCCGAGTTGCGAATCGCGCAGGCGCGACACCGCGTCGTACTCGTACAGACCCTGCTGCGCCTTGGTGGTGGACTTGATGTGCCACTGCAAAAGCGGCATGCCGAGCGCGGCGGCGACCTCTTCGGCGAGCATGGTTTTGCCCGTGCCGGGTTCGCCCTTGATCAGCAACGGGCGCTTGAGCGTCATCGCGGCGTTGACCGCGAGCTTGAGGTCGTCGGTGGCGACGTACTGCGATGAGCCTTCGAAACGCATGGCGAGATGCTCTTTTTCGGGAAAAAACCCAGTATAAGTCAGAAGGCCTGTTGGCCTGAAACCGCCTCGCGTAAGGTGTCACCCGCGGTGCCGTAGCGCGAAGCCAGTGCGCACGCGGCGCCGGCGAGCGGCCCGAACGTTCGCCCGGCGGGCCTGGTGGGCGGGCGCGCCGGGCGAGAGCGGGCTGAATGCGGTGTCGGATGCGTGTCGAACCGGCGCGAGCGGCCGGCATGCGGCGGTGGCCGCCATGCCTTGCGGATCGGGCGCGGCGGAGCAAACCGGCGCTAGCTGTGGCTTTGCGGTGGCCGGATGCGCCGCGGCCCCGCGCGGTGGACGTTCGGAGCGGCGTCGCGGTACAATTAGCCCGATTTTTTTGGCCTGCGTGGCTCCCTATAAGAATAACGGCGCGGGCCGTTGCCTTTTTGGTCGCCCGTTTCCCCTCAAGCCAGGTTACATGCTATGAATAAATTCGTTGGCAAACACGTCGTGATCGCAGCGCTGTCGGTGCTCGCGGGCTATACGGCCGGTGCGCAGGCAGCGGATGTCGTCGGCAACGCGAAGGCGGGCCAAGGCAAGGTCGCGATGTGTATTGGCTGCCACGGCATCCCTGAATACCGCACGGCTTACCCTGAGGTCTACCGCGTGCCGATGCTCGGCGGGCAGAACCAGGCGTACCTCGAGAACGCCCTGCATGGCTACAAGAAGGGCGACCGCCATTTCGAAACAATGCGCGCCATCACCGCGTCGCTGTCGGATCAGGACATCGCCGACATCGCTGCCTACTACGCAGCGCAAAATTCCTCTTCGAAGAGCAATCCCGACAAGTGACCGGCGGCTTGTCCATCCAGTCACTCGGCAAATAAATTCGCGGGATAGGAGAATTCATGAATAAGCCCCAACAGGCACTCCACACGGTGTTCAAGGCTGCATGCGCGTCGGCGGCAGTGATCGGTCTGGTTGCAGCGAACGTAGCGCACGCCGCCGACGCCGGCAACGGCAAGGTGCTGTCCGACAGCCACAACTGCGCGGCTTGCCACGGCGTGAACCTGAACAAGCCGGTGAGCCCGGAGTATCCCAAGCTCGCGGGTCAGCATTCCGATTACGTCTACTGGGCGCTGCGCCAATACCAGATGGGCAACGGCAACCCGCACCTCGGTCGCAACAACCCGATCATGCAGGCGCAGGTGCAAAGCCTGTCGCAAAGCGACATGAAAGACATTGCCGCTTACGTCGAATCGCTGAACGGCGATCTGGTGCAGAAGAAGTAAGCGCGCCGCATAAGTCTTCGCGCTGCTTTTGGATTGAACGACACCCCGCTTCGGCGGGGTGTCGTGCTTTTGGGCGCCTGGTTCCGACTGGCGGATGTGCCAGCTTCAGTCGCGCGTGGCGCGCCGCTCGATGCGCTGCAGGTATGCGTCCGTGTCGGGCGGCGTGCCGGTGCGCTGCGCTTCCCAGATGGTTTCGCCAAGGCAGTCCATGATGGCGTGCTGCGCCTCGTGGGTCGAGCCGAGGCGTGCGGCAAGCCGTTCGTGCGCCGCGCGAATGCCGGGCGGCTGGTCGATCGAC
The DNA here is from genome assembly GCF_050281145.1 of Paraburkholderia sp. NPDC080076. NCBI lineage: Bacteria > Pseudomonadati > Pseudomonadota > Betaproteobacteria > Burkholderiales > Burkholderiaceae > Paraburkholderia > Paraburkholderia sp. NPDC080076. The sequence goes on from NZ_JBNNWQ010000005.1 coordinate 356,686, forward strand.
AGCTGTTCGGTGATCGCCAGATGCATAGATAGATGCAGGAACGGGTTGGTCTGGCCGCGTTCGGGCGAGTAGTCCTGTGCCTGGGCGGCGTCGCCGTCGGTCAGGTCGGCGTGGTATTCGGGATGCTCGACGATCCAGTCGGCGGCGATCGCCTCCAGCGGCGTCAGAATCTCGCCTTTGCGCTGCTTGCGCCAGGTGTCGGTGAAGAAGAGACGGACTTCGTCGCGGCTGGGATTGAACATCGTGAGACCGGTGCGTTGAGTGGGGCGTGTGACGTGAGCCTGTAAAGCGTCAGCCTGTGAAGCGGACGAGGCAGGGCGTCATTTTACGCCGGGGCGGCGCGGGCTGCTGGCGGCGCTTTGGCGCTGAATGAGGTGTCGGCTCCGCCTACAGATCCGGCGGCGGGCTTTTCGGCCGGAACTCGCACAGCGGCTCGATCACGCAATGCCAGCATTCAGGCCGGCGCGCCTTGCATACATAACGGCCGTGCAGGATCAACCAGTGGTGCGCGTCCTGCTTGAACTCGGCGGGCGTGAATTTCTCCAGCGCCGCTTCGACCGCGCGAACGTCCTTGCCGGGCGCAAGACCGGTTCGATTCGCAACCCGAAAGATGTGCGTGTCGACCGCGATGGTCGGGTGACCGAACGCGGTGTTCAGAATCACATTGGCCGTTTTCCGGCCGACGCCCGGCAGGCTTTCGAGCGCTTCGCGATCCTCTGGCACTTCGCCGCCGTACTGGTCGAGCAGAATGCGGCAGGTAGCAATGACGTTCTTCGCCTTGGTGCGATAGAGGCCGATGGTCTTGATGTAGCCGGTCACGCCTTCTTCGCCGAGATCGAAAACTTTCTGCGGCGTGTTCGCGACCGGGAACATCTTGCGCATGGCCTTGTTGACCGACACGTCGGTGGCCTGCGCCGACAGCAGCACGGCGATCAGCAGTTCGAACGGAGTGGTGTACTCGAGTTCGGTTGTCGGATGAGGCGTGAGACTCTGAAACGTCTCGTAGATGGCGCGGCGTTTGTTCGCGTTCATGCTGGGCGTGACGGTGCGGTTAGTGCTTATCGGACGGTGTATCGGGGTTGTCCGCGGCGAGGCCGAGACGGCGGCGGCGTGCTTCGGCGGCATCGATCTGCGCCTGCACGTCCGCGCTCACACGTTCGGTGTTCAGCGGGCCCTGGCCTTTGGCGGCCAGTTCCTCTTTCTTCTTGCGAGCACGGTCGAGCGCGGCCTGGATGATCGCGCGTTTCTTTGCTTCGGCGTCGTCCGCGGCGGGCGCGGCCGATGGCGCCGCAGCGTTGGCTTGCGTTGTTTCGGTAACCTGAGCAGCGGCAGCGCTGCCGGTCCGCCGCGCTGCAGCACGTGCTTCGGCAGCCTCGCGCTCGCGGGCGAGACGCGCTTCGCGCCGGTCATGGCGCTCGCGCGCGGCGTCGGCCTGCGCCTGGCTCCACGCGTCCCAACCGGTCGCTTCGCCGGTGACCGGCGGCAAGGCAATGCAGTCGACGGGGCAGGGCGGCACACACAAATCGCAACCGGTGCAGAGTTCGGCGATCACCGTATGCATCTGTTTCGGTGCGCCAACTATTGCATCGACCGGACAGGCCTGCATGCACAACGTGCAGCCGATGCAAACTTGTTCGTCGATAACCGCCAACGGACGCGGCCGTTCGACGCCGTTGGCGGAATTGAGCGGAATCACGGGCTTGCCGAGCAAAGCGGCAAGCCGTGCGATGCCTTCGGCGCCGCCCGGGGGGCATTGATTGTAGTTGGCCTCACCGCTTGCAACGGCTTCGGCATAGGGGCGGCATGCGGGGTAACCGCACTTGGTGCATTGCGTCTGGGGGAGCAGATCTTCGATGCGGTCTGCGAGTGTTTTGGTATCTGTCACGGTCACGACGTGGGGCTTTGGCTTGCGGCCGCACAGCTTGAACTAAATAGCACATTATCGCCGATTTCCCCAATTGCCATCCGCAATCCATGTGCCATAATCGAAGCGCTTTTTTCGAAAGACCGCAGAAGGGTATTCCCCCAACCAGCCCGTTCAGTGCTGTCGGTGCAAGGCCCGAGGAGAGGCCGGCGGCGCGATCCGGATAACGCGGCTCACGAAGACGATGCCACCATGAATCAGCCGAAAATCAAAAGAGATCCTGAAGGCACACGGCGCCGCATTCTGCTTGCGGCGGCCGAAGAGTTTGCAAATGGTGGGCTATTCGGCGCGCGCGTCGATCAGATCGCCCGCCGCGCGGAAACGAATGAGCGCATGCTCTATTACTACTTCGGTAGCAAGGAGCAGCTTTTTACCGCCGTACTCGAGCACGCGTTCAGCGCGCTCAATGAAGCGGAGCGCACGCTCGAGCTCAATGGCATCGCCCCGGTCGAGGCGATCACGCGTCTCGCGCATTTTGTTTGGGATTACTACCGCGATCATCCCGAGTTGCTGCGTCTCATCAATAACGAGAATCTGCATGAAGCACGCTATATGCAGAAGTCGACGCGCATCCGCGAAATGATCTCGCCGATCGTCGCCACGCTCGGCGGCATTCTCGAGCGCGGTCAACGTGCGGGGCTGTTCCGCACCAACGTCGATCCGCTGCGCTTCTATGTCACGCTCTCGGGCATGGGCTACTACATCGTGTCGAACCGCTTCACGCTCGAAGCCACACTCGGCCGCGATTTCAGCAGCGCGAGCGAGCGCAGTGAAGTGATTCAGATGAACACCGAGTTGCTGCTCGCGTATCTGTTGCGCAAGTAGGCTGCGTCAAAAGCGGCGCACTGAGGCTTCGGGATCCTCATGAACGACAACGGCCTCCGAAGAGGCCGTTGTTTGGCGATTATGCGTGCGACGCTCAGGCTTCGACTTTTTCCTTCGCTACCTTCGGCGCCTTGTTGTGCTCGAGGATGAAGTCGCGCAACTGCGGATAGATGATGGTGCGCCAGCGACGTCCGGAGAAAATGCCGTAGTGTCCGCACTTCTCCGCGGTGAAGTGACGTTTGTGCTCTTCCGGAATGCCCGTGCACAGCTCATGCGCGGCAAAGGTCTGGCCGTCGCCGGAGATGTCGTCCAGTTCGCCTTCGATCGTGAAGAGCGCGGTTTTCGTGATGTCCTGCGGCTTCACCCGTTCGCCGGAAACGTCCCACGTGCCTTCGGCGAGGCGGAATTCCTGGAACACCACGCGGATCGTGTCGAGGTAATAGTCCGCGTCCATGTCGAGCACGGCGTTGTACTCGTCGTAGAAGCGGCGGTGCGCTTCCGCGTCGTCTTCGTCGCCGCGCAGCAGGCTCTGGTAGAAATCCCAGTGCGACGCCGCGTGACGTTCCGGATTCATGGCGACAAAACCGGTGTGCTGCAAAAAGCCCGGGTAAACCTTACGGCCCACGCCCGGATAATTCGGCGGCACTGTGAAGATCACGTTGTTGTCGAACCACTCATACGAGTGTTGCGTGGCGAGCGAGTTGACCGACGTCGGGCTCTTGCGCGCGTCGATCGGGCCACCCATCATCGTCATGGTGCGCGGCGTGTCTTCGCCGCGGCTCGCCAGCAGCGAAATGGCGGCAAGCACCGGCACGGTCGGCTGACACACCGAGATCACGTGCAGATTCTTCGCGCCGATGTGACGGATGAATTCCTGAATGTAGGCGACGTAGTCGTCCAGATGAAACTCGCCGGCTTCGAGCGGCACCATGCGTGCGTCGATCCAGTCGGTCAGGTAAACCTTGTGGTCTTGCAACAACGTGCGCACGGTGTCACGCAGCAGCGTGGCGTGGTGTCCCGACAACGGTGCGCATACCAGCACGACCGGTTCGTCTTTCAATTGGGTAACAGCGTCGCTGTCGTCGGCGAAACGCTTGAAGCGCATCAGGCGGCAAAACGGCTTCTCGATGATCGTCTGTTCAATGATCGGAATGTTATGACCGTCTTTGACAATCTGATGAAGATTGAACTCGGGCTTTTCGTAATCTTTACCGAGCCGGTAGAGTAGTTCGTAACCGGCTGAGAGGCGCGTGGCGCCGGGCACGTAGGCCAAAGGGCTGGCGGGATTCGCGAAGGATTTCGACGCGGCCTGGGCCCAGGCGGTAAGGGGGCTCAACATCGCCCGCTGGAATTCGTGCAGTTGGTAGAGCATGGGTGCTCCGTTCTAAGCGGTTCGCATGGGGCTTCGCAAACACGCGTGTGGCGTTGCGGCGGGCCAATTTGGTTGTGGGCACATTGTTTTTCGGCCGACAGTCTAGTCGATCATATCGAACAAAGCGTACTTGTGCAATGCAGCATTTTGCGCGCGGCTATCACGCAAACTGTCATTAAATCATGCTACTGGCGATGTTGCCGCGCCGCTATCGGGGGTTGCAGCAGCATCAAGTTCTGGTTCTCCGGTGCCGTCATGGGGCGGTTGCCCGGTCGCCTGCGCCATCGCCTGCTCGTGTTTCATCAGGTTCAGGCCGGTGTGCACGAGCGCCACATGCGAAAACGCCTGCGGGAAATTGCCCACGAGGCGCTTCGCAGCCGGATCGTACTCTTCCGCGAGCAAACCGACATCGTTGCAGAGCGCGAGCAGCCGTTCGTACATCGCGATTGCTTCGTCGAGGCGGCCTTGCAACGCCAGGTTGTCCACCATCCAGAACGAGCAAGCGAGAAACGTGCCTTCCCCCGGCGGCAGGCCGTCGTCGTATTCGGTGGTGCGATAGCGCATCACGAAGCCGTCGCGCATCAGGTCCCGCTCGATCGCCGCCACGGTGCCTTTGACGCGCGGATCGTTCGGCGGCAGGAACGCGACCAGCGGCATCAGCAGCACGCTCGCGTCGAGCTGGTCGGTGCCGTAGCACTGCGAGAACGCGTTGAGCGCGGGATTCCAGGCCTTCTCGCAGACTTCCGCGTGGATTTGCGCGCGGGTGGCGCGCCATTCGTCGAGCGGGCCGTCGAGCTTGAACATTTCCGCCGACTTGATGGCGCGGTCGTAGGCGACCCACGCCATCACCTTCGAGAAGGTGAAATGCTGGCGGCCGCCGCGCGTTTCCCAGATGCCTTCGTCGGGTTCCTGCCAGATCGTGTCGAGGTGCTTGAGCAACGCGCACTGCACGTTCCACGCGGTGTCGTCCGCCTGCAGGCCGCCGACGCGCGCGAGATGCAGCGCATTCATCACTTCGCCATAGACGTCGAGCTGGCGCTGGCCGACCGCGTTATTGCCGATCCGCACCGGTTTCGCGTCCTGATAGCCCGGCAGCCAGTCGATTTCGAATTCGGGCAAGCGCCGCTCGCCCGCGATGCCATACATGATCTGCAACTGGTCCGGCGCACCGGCCATCACCCGGCCGAGCCACGTGCGCCACGCGCGAGCTTCGTCGTAATAGCCGCCGCGCATCATCGCGAGCAGTGTGATCGTGGCGTCGCGTAGCCAGCAGTAGCGGTAGTCCCAGTTGCGCATGCCGCCGAGCTGCTCCGGCAGCGAGGTCGTGGGCGCGGCGACGATGCCGCCGGTCGGTTCGTAAGCGAGCGCCTTCAGCGTGATCAGCGAACGGCGGATCGGCTCGGCCCAGCGCCCTTCGACCGTGCCGCGCGCCGACCATTCGAGCCAGTGATTCTCGGTGCGCGCCAGCGAGGTGTGCGGATCGCGCGCCGGCGGAATGCGCAGATGCGAGGGCGAGTAAGCGAGCGAGAACGGCACCCGTGCGCCTTCGCTGACGGTGAATTCGGCGACCGTCTTCATGTCTTCGCCACGCAACTCGACCGGCGTGCGCAACACGGCGGTGTCCGGTCCGACGATCGCCTTGATGCCGCTGTCGTGCTTCAGGCGGTCGACCCACGGAACCGAGAAGCCGTAGTCGAAACGCAGCACCAGTTCCATCTTCATGCGCACCGTGCCGCGTTTGCCGACGACGAGCCGCACCATTTCCGACCAGCCGTTACCCGGCGGCATGAAATCGATCAGCGTGACGGCGCCCTCGGGCGTCTCGAAGTCGGTTTCGAGGATCAGCGTTTCGCCGCGATAACGGCGGGTGATGGTCGGCGGCGTGTCCGAGACCGGCGAGATCAGCCAGCGGCCGTTCTCGGGCGTGCCGAGCAGGGCGGCGAAGCAGGCGCCGGAATCGAAGCGCGGCCAGCAGAGCCAGTCGACGGAACCTTCGCGGGAAACGAGCGCGGCCGTGTGGCCGTCGCCGATGAGCGCATAGTCTTCGATGAGTGCGGGCATGGGGAGCGAGTCAGTATGGCGCGCGGCGAGGAGGCGCCGCGCAAGGTGTCATCGAGGTGTCGTTGTTGTTACCGGACTTGCGCGATGCGCTTTGGTTCATCATGCAATGCAGCGAAACGCGGGTTGGTAATTGTCAAATCAATGCCTACAATCAGATTTCAAGCCGACGCCCGGAGCTTTCCGGATTATGAACCGGCCCCGCCCATGGCGCATACAGACGCCGTTTCCGAGGACCAAAGCTATGCTGAACCCGTCGAAATCCGATTGCATCACGATTCTCTCGGCCGCCAGCGAACTTGCCGACGATTCGATGTTACCGCTCGATTATGGCCGGCTAGGGCTAAGCCGCAACGGCATGCTGACCGCCGCCGCCTTTCTGGTCGAACGGGCCTGCTTCCGGCGCTATAAGGAAGGCGATGGCCATTATGCCGTTGGCGCTCTCTCGCTGCAGGGACGCTTGCGTCTCGACCAGCTTTCGAACGGCTGACTGACAGCGCTTCGCGCACTCCGGATGGTTGCTGCACCGCACTGACCGCACACTCACCGTGCTTCGGGCGAGCCTACGCCGCTTCGCCGTGCCATCCGGTTTTATTGCTTGCCTCGAGCTTCACGGCCATTGGCGCGTGACGCTTGCGCACGTCTTATGTCCTGCCTCGACGCGAGGCGCCGCCGGGCCGGCGCTGCGCCCGGTCGTGCGTCCCGTGCTTGCGTAGCCGATTGCCGCCGCCGCTCAGAAGTGCGACGACCCCACGCCGAAGATCCCAATGATGCCGATGATGATCAGATAGAGCGCGACGATGTAGTTCAACAGGCGCGGCATGACAAGAATCAGAATACCGGCGATCAACGAAACCAGCGGGCCCAGGCTGAGTGTGACGTTCATGAAGACTCCGTAGTGTGAGACGCGATTGAAAAAACGCCCCGTCAGGCGGGACAATTGCCACTCATGCTGCCGATTGCCGCCTGACCGGATAGCGGTCACCGGATTCGCTGCATGATCCGACACAACGCTTTTATACTTCTTTCGATAAGAACAACGCTCGAACGATTGCGCGGCAGACCAGAGACACCATGACAACCGAATCAACCAAATAACCGATGTAGAGGAGGTCATATGCTTCGTCGTCACCGGGCCGCGATGCCTGCCGTTGCAGATTCCCGCTTGCCTTCTGCTGCTGCTTCCACCTCATGGCGCGCGGCGCACCCTGCTCCATTGCGCTCCGCCCGTTCGATAATAAAAGGTTTCGTGCTCATGGTCTCGATTGTTGCTACGCAGGCGTTTGCGCAAGATTCCGGCCCGGCCCCCGCCGACGGCGTCTATGACATGGTGGTCGGCACCTATACCGGCCCGAAGAGCGAAGGCCTGTATGTCTATCGCTTCGACACCAGGACGGGCGAAGCGACGCGCGTCTCGGTCGCGCAGACGGTCAACCCGTCCTACCTCGTGGTGAGCCGCGATCGCCGCTTCGTCTACGCGGTCAACGAAATGCCCGGCGATAACGGCCCGGCCACGCAGCGCGGCGGCATCAGCGCGTTTCGTTTCGACGCCGCGAGCGGCCAGCTGACGTTCCTCAACAAGGTGTCTTCGGACGGCAATGATCCGTGCTATCTGAGCCTGTCGCCGGACGGCAAGTATTTGCTGACCGCGAACTACTCGGTGGCCGCCGATCCGGGCGGCAGCTTCGCGGTGTTCCCGTTGCAGGCCGATGGTCAGGTCGGCCCGTCGGTGCTCACGGTGCATCACGAAGGCGGCGGTCCGGTGAAGGGCCGCCAGGACAACTCGCACGTTCACTCCACCGTGTTCTCGCCGGACGGCCACTATCTGTTCGCGCAGGATCTCGGCGCGGACAAGCTGTACTCGTATCGCTACACGCCTGACGGCAGCCGCGGGCTGTTCGGCCCGACCGACTGGCGCTACAACCAGGAGAAAGCCGGCTCGGGTCCGCGCCATCTGGTGTTCGGCGCCGATGGCAAACACGCGTATCTGACGAGCGAAATGGCGGCCACGGTCAGCACGTTCAATTACAACGATGGCAAGCTCACCCAGGTGCAAACGCTTTCGCTGACCGAGCCGGGCTTCAAGGGCGCGGTGGGCGCGGCGGCCATTCATCTGTCGCCGGACGGGCGCTTTCTGTATGCCACCAATCGCGGCGACGCGAACGACATCGTGATCTTTTCGGTCGACCCGACCAACGGGCACCTGAAGAAGATCGGTCATCAATCCAGCATGGGCAAGTCGCCGCGTGAATTCGCAATCGACCCGACCGGCAACTGGCTGATTGTCGGCAATCAGAACAGCGATACCGTGTACGTGTTCAAGCGCAATCAGCAGAGCGGTATGCTCGACGCGAATCCCAAGCGTTTCGAACTCGGCTCGCCGGTGGATTTCAAGCTGGTCTCGCCGTCGTAAGTGTGGGCGAAGCGCGTGATGTGACGGCGCGCACCGGATGAAAAATGGGCCGCTTTTTCAAGCGGCCCATTTTCTTGCGGTGGGTGGTTTCGCACTGGCGGTGGCCAGCAATAGTTGCTTATTCCGCCGGCCCAGGCGCGAGCACTTCGCGGCTTCCGTTGATGCCCATAGCCGACACGAGGCCTGCCGTTTCCATCTGCTCGACCAGACGCGCCGCGCGGTTATAACCGATGCGCAACTGCCGCTGCACCGACGAGATCGACGCGCGCCGCGTGCGCACCACGAAAGCGACGGCTTCGTCGTAGAGCGGATCGGCTTCCGCATCCGGCGATTCGCCGAACAGATCCTGCGCCGCGCCGCCGTCGGTGGCCGGGCCGTCGAGAATGCCTTCCTCGTACTGCGGCTCGCCGAACTGCTTCAGATACTCGACGATCCGGTGCACTTCCTCGTCGGCGACGAACGCGCCGTGCACCCGTTGCGGATAGCCCGTGCCGGGCGGCAGGAACAGCATGTCGCCCTGGCCGAGCAGCGACTCAGCGCCCATCTGATCGAGAATCGTGCGCGAGTCGATCTTCGACGACACCTGGAACGCCACGCGGGTCGGAATGTTCGCCTTGATGAGGCCGGTGATCACGTCCACCGAAGGACGCTGCGTCGCCAGAATCAAATGGATGCCGGCGGCGCGCGCCTTCTGCGCGAGGCGCGCGATCAGTTCTTCGATCTTCTTGCCCGCCACCATCATCAGGTCGGCGAGTTCGTCGATCACGACCACGATCAGCGGCAGCGGCGCGAGCGGTTCGGGCGCTTCCGGCGTCAGCGAGAACGGGTTGCCGAGCTTCTTGCCCTTGGCTTCGGTGTCGCGGATTTTCTGGTTGAAGCCGGCCAGGTTGCGCACCCCGACCGCCGACATCAGGCGATAGCGCTTTTCCATTTCGCCGACGCACCAGTTCAGCGCGTTGGCGGCGAGCTTCATGTCGGTGACGACCGGCGCGAGCAGATGCGGAATGCCTTCGTAGACCGATAGCTCGAGCATCTTCGGGTCGATCATGATGAGGCGGACTTCTTCGGGTGTCGCCTTGTAGAGCAGCGAGCAGATCATCGCGTTGATCGCCACCGACTTGCCCGAACCGGTCGTGCCGGCGACCAGCATGTGCGGTGCCTTGGCCAGATCGGCGACCACCGGATGGCCGGTGATGTCCTTGCCCATGGCGAGCGTCAACTGCGAATGCGAGTTCTGATAGACGCTGGCTTCGAGGATCTCGGACAGGCGGATGGTCTGGCGCTTGGCGTTCGGCAATTCGAGGCCCATGCAGGTCTTGCCCGGAATCGTCTCGACCACGCGGATGGACGTGAGGCCGAGGCCGCGCGACAGATCCTTCATCAAGCCGACGATCTGACTGCCGCGCACGCCGAGCGCCGGCTCGACTTCGAAGCGTGTGATGACCGGTCCGGCCGACGCACCGACGACGGTGACCGGCACCTTGAATTCCTGCAGACGTTGTTCGATCAGCAGGCCGGTTTCGATGAGCTTTTCTTCGGAGACCGGTTCGACGTCGATGTCCGCGGGCGCGAGCAGGTCGAGCGTAGGCAGTTCGACCATCGATGCCGCGGGCGCGTGGAACTCGAAGCCGTTAGTGGGGCTGTGGCCGCGCAGGGGTGGGCGTGGTTGGGCGGTGGGTTCGGTGGGCTCCGTGGCTTCCGTGGGCTCCGTGGATGGGACTGCGGTTGCGTACGGTGCGGCGAGCGGTGCCGATGTTGCCGATGTTGCCGGCGTTGGCGGTGCTAGCGGAGGGATGGCGGCTTCGTTGGTGCGGTCTTCGACGGCGAAGGGTGCGTCGGCGATGACGTCGGATGCCATGGGCGTGGCCTGAACCACAAAGCCCGGAAAGCGGACTACGTTCGATGCTTGCGGCGCGATGGGTTGCGGCGGTGCTGCGGTGGTTATGTTTGTAGCTTGCGCGGGGGCGGACGAGTCCGAAGCGTGCGATGTGATGCTTTGCGGCGCCGCTGCCGTGGTTATGTTCGCCGCGTGTGCGGTGGTCGACGAGTCCGAAGCATGCGGTGTGATGCTTTGCGGCGCCGCTGCCGTGGTTATGTTCGCCGCGTGTGCGGTGGCCGATGACTCCGAAGAGCGCGGCGTGAAGTTTTGCGGCGTTACTGCGGCGGTTATGTTTGCAGCGTGCGTGGTGACCGACGAGTCCGATGCTTCAAGTGCGTCCGAGAGGCCAGGGGAGTCCACCGTTTCCGTTTCGATCGGCGTGGCGAATTCGCTTTGGCGCGCGATACTCGGCGATGGCGTGGCGTCACGCGCCGGCACTGCCCCGCTCGACACAACGACGCTGCCGACAGCCGGCGCACTCGATGACGAAGCCGCGTGTTGCGCTAGGACCGCATCGAGTTCGGCTTCCCAAGGCGCGAGCGTTTTATCGATCACGGCTTCAGCAACCGGAGCAGGCGCGGCGGGTTGCGGTTCGACAAACGGTGCGGCTTCTTTCGAATGTTCGGTGATTGCCGGCGCAGTCGTCTGCCCGGTGACTTTCGGTGTGGCGACTTCCGAATGGTCCGCAGACTTGCTGAGCGTCTGCGCGGTTTCAACGCTCGGGCTCGCGTGACTGTCGGTGTGAGTTGTCGATGCCATCGAATCGTCTTCGCACGGCGATTCATCCTCGGTCGCTTCGCTAGCTTGCAACTGCGCGGCAAAAACCTGGAACGGCGTCGGCGTGGCGACCGGCGGCACATACTGCGACGCAGGCGCAGGCGCAGGTGCAGGCGCGACCACCGGCGCCGCCGTCAACGGAGCTTGAATAATCGGCGGCTCGATCGGCCACTGCACGACGGGCTCGTGGCTGACTTCGGGCGGCACTTCGAACGCGGCTTCCATGCGCGGCGCATCGGTCGGCGTTTCTATTGCGTGATCAGCCGCAGCATTAGCATTGCCGGTAACACCCAGCGAAGGCACGTTCTCATCCGGCGGCAAAGCCGGTTCAACCGCATTCGCTCGCGGCACATCCACACTCGACCGCTCAGCCTCGAACGACGGTGCGGCGTTCGACGCGCTCGTAACCTTTGCGTTTTCCGTGCCGGTGCTGCGCGCGAGGCTGACGCCCGCAATGTCGGTCCAGCGAGCGGCGTTTTCCGCGATGCTGCGTAGCGTCTCCTGGACGCTGGCGGGTGGCGTAACTTTCTGCGTCGCCGGCATCGGCCGTGTGTAGCTCGGCGGCGGACGGCGCGTGGCCGGCGTCGGCGTGACATCGTTGGAATGCGGGGCAGGCGAGAAACCTTGCCGGGGCGCCGGCGCGCGACTGACTGGAGCCGCCGGGGCCGCCGCACCTTGAGCCGTCGTCGCAGGACGACCCGCACCGGTCGTTGCATTTCCTGCGGAACCTACGGTCGCATGGGAGCCTGCGCCGCCGGACACGACACGTGTCGTCGCTGTCGTGTGCGCCGCCACTTGAGCCCCTTGAGCCACTTTAGCTGCCGCACCCGCCGCACCCGCCGCAGCCGGAGCAAAGGCAGCACCCGCAGCCAAACCCGCGCCGCCCCCCAAAGATCCCGCCGGCCGTTGTTCACCAGCCGAGCGACGTCCAATCTGCGACGCCCCATCGCGAGCCGCCGCACCGGATGCACCCGACGCACCCGGCGCAGCGGCGCGCGGCCCAGACTCGCGCAACCACCCAGCCGGCGCGACCGGCTCTGCCGGCATCCATGCCGCCTTGTCCGCTTTAAGTGGTTGCGTCTGCATCGGCACTTGTCGCGGCGGTGTCGTCGCGGCCCCCGTGCGCAGCACCGGCTCAGCCTGTATTGCCTGACGGCGCGGCGTGGCCGCGCCAGCACGCCAGCTCGCCGCAGCGCCACGCGCCGCCGCATCCTTACCCGCCGCACTCGCCGCGGCGCCGGCCGCAGCCGCGTCGCGTCCACGCGCCGGCGGACGCCAGACCGTCGGGCGCGCATAACGGCCATTGGTTTTAGGCGCCATCGTATTGGTGGCCGGCGAAACATGCGACGGCAAACCATCATCGACGCTGCGATGACGGCGCGCTTCCTCGTCGCGTTTGGCGAGGCCGCGCGACAGGCCGAGGCCGAACGCGCCGTCGGCCCAGGCGGCGAAGTCGCGCCAGCGGAAGTCGATCAGCCACGGCAGGCTGATGAAAAGCAGCGCGAGCGCCGCCAGGGGCGTGCCGATATGCCCGAGCAGATGGCCGAATCCCGCAGCCAGCGCATGGCCGAAGCCATTCACGCCGGTCACGCCGATCAGCGACGCCTCGAGCGTGCAGCTCGCCACCAGCACGCAGACGAAGCCGAGCCACAGCCGGATCGTGCCGGGGCCGCGCAGACCCGCGCCGCCCGGCAGTGCAGACTTCACGAGACGCCACAAAAGAGGAATGAACCAGACGGCTGACCCGCCGAACCAGCCGAAAACTACCGTGTGCATACTAGACATCAACGAATGACGGACGCGCAAAAACGCAATCCGTCGAGTTTAAACCGGCGAAGCCCGATGCTTCGAAGGCAGACGCAAGTATGCTTGCGTCAATTGGAAAGCAGACCGGCGCGCGGCCCGCCGTCGGTGAAAAACAACGGCTGTCGGGACAGCCTTCATCGGTCATGTGGCCCGTCCCGATCGAGGCGCTCCGCTCCGCGGTCCGGTTCGCTCATCAGCGACCTCGAGCATCGACCGGACGATCCGCGACTCGTTCATTTCGTGCTGCGGTCGAAGGTCAGCGTGTCGCCGTTGTCGAGCACCAGTTGCATTTGCTGTGGCGCGCGCATCTGCACGCCGGTGCGGTCGATGTGCGTCAGCGCATTGAGATACGCGCCTTCGATCTGTCCGCCGGGCGTCATGCACGCCATGCGCGTGCCGCCCAGCGTGCCGAAGCTCAGCTTGCCGTCTTTCAGCGCGTACGAGCCCATGTAGCGGTTGCAGCCGGAAAAGCCGCTGGCATGGCGCTGGCCGGTCGAGGTGGAGAGCGTGAGCGTGATCGGCGCGTCCTGGTCCGCGGCCGGAATCGCGCGTGCCGTGCCGTCGGCCTGTTTCCAGGCGCTCAGCACCCAGCTGGTGTCGTCGAGCAGTTGCGCGGCGGCGGGATTGAATGGATCGGGCGCGGCGGCTTCCGAGTCGGGATGTTTCGGGATCGCACAGGCGCTCAACAGCGCGGCGACGCTCAACGCGGCGAGGGCGGTGCGCAGATACGGGGTGAAGCGCGCAACACGTCGCGCGGAGGAGCTTTGGAGCATGGCGTCGTTCCTCTTCAAACTGGCGAAGGCGTAAGGGTAACGCACTAAGCTTGCCGCACGCGAGAGCATTGGCGGGCGGAGCGCTTATTCGGTGCGCCGCGGCGCCCTTGCGCGCCGCCGTCGTGCTCCGCCGTTGCCCTTCACGCGCAGATCAGGATGCGGCCGCCGCGAGCAAGGCGCGGCGAGGGGCCCGCATGTTAACATCGTGTTCTACTCAATCCCACCCTCATCCGACTTTTATCTGGAGACCTCATGCAGATCGGCCAACGGATCGGCACGCCCCTTTCTGAATCCGCCACGCGTGTCATGCTGCTCGGCGCCGGCGAGCTCGGCAAGGAAGTGATCATCGCGCTGCAGCGGCTGGGTGTCGAAGTGATCGCCGTCGACCGTTATCCGAATGCGCCGGGCCACCAGGTGGCGCACCGCGCGCACGTGATCGACATGACCGACCGCGGGGCGTTGCGCGCGCTGGTCGAACAGGAGCGGCCGCATCTGATCGTCCCCGAGATCGAAGCGATCGCAACCGACGCGCTCGCCGCCATTGAAAGCGACGGTCTCGCCGAAGTGATCCCGACCGCGCGCGCCACGCAGCTCACCATGAACCGCGAAGGCATCCGCCGTCTCGCCGCTGAGGAACTCGGCTTGCCGACCTCGCCGTACGCGTTCGCCGATTCGCTCGACGAACTGCGCGCGGGCATCGCCAAAGTCGGCTATCCGTGCGTGGTGAAGCCGGTCATGTCGTCGTCGGGCAAGGGGCAGTCGGTGCTCCGCAGCGACGCCGACGTCGAACCCGCATGGCAATACGCGATGGCCGGCGGCCGGGTGAATCATGGCCGCGTGATCGTCGAAGGGTTTATCGACTTCGAATACGAAATCACGCAATTGACCGTGCGCGCCATCGACCCGGCGAGCGGCGAAGTCAGCACCTATTTCTGCGACCCGATCGGCCACGTGCAGGTGGCGGGCGACTACGTCGAATCGTGGCAGCCGCAGCCCATGAGCCCGCTCGCGCTCGAACGTTCGCGCGAAGTCGCGCACAAGGTGACGGCCGCGCTCGGCGGCCGGGGTCTCTTCGGCGTGGAACTTTTCGTGCGCGGCGATGACGTATGGTTTTCGGAAGTGAGTCCGCGTCCGCACGATACGGGGCTCGTCACGCTGTGCTCGCAGCGCTTTTCGGAATTCGAACTGCACGCGCGCGCAATCCTCGGTTTGCCGGTGGACACGTCGCTGCGGGCGCCGGGCGCGTCGGCGGTGATTTACGGCGGGCTCGACGAGACCGGCATTGCGTTCGAAGGCGTCGCCGCGGCGTTGGCGGTGCCGAACGCGGACCTGCGTCTGTTCGGCAAGCCGGAGAGTTTCGTCAAGCGCCGCATGGGCGTGGCGCTCGCCACCGGCGAGAACACCGACGAAGCACGTTCGCGCGCGAAGCAGGCCGCGGCAGCGGTGCGGCCGGTGTCGGCGAAGTAAGCGACGGCGCGGTGCTCGGCGAACTGCTGCAGCTGAAGCAATTCGCCGTGACTCGCCCGACCCGCGTGCCCGGCATCCATCGCCGCGCGCAATCTGAATGATTGGGCTCGTCGAGCCCATCGGAGTCGAGGTACGTATGGCGCTGGAATTGCGCAACAACACGCGGCGCGGTTGGACTGGCCGCCTCGGCGCACTCGGCGTGCTGCTCACGCTGTGCGCCGGGTTGACGGGCTGCGGCCTCGCGGCTGCGCCATGCCGGATCGCGTCCGCAGGGTTGAAGATCGTGCCGGTGGTCGGGCATGTGGCCGCCGCGCCGACCGACGCGTGCGCCGACGTGATCGACCCATAACCGGCCCGTCGTCCGCGTTTCAGCCGCAGTTCCAGAGGCGCAACGTGCGGCGCGCCGCCCGTGTTCGATTTGCCGCAACGATCGAGGCATCTCATGAAGAAATGGCTTGTTACAGTCACCACGGCGGCGGGTCTCGCGGCGCTGTACGGCCATGCGTGGGCCGCGCCGTTGCAGTTCTCGGAGATTCAGGCAAAAAACCGTCAGACGCACAAATACACCTGCGCGACCGGCAAGATTCTGCATGTCACTTACTGGAACACGGCGAACGGGCAAAGCTTCGCCCTCGTGCCGGTGAAGGGCAAGCAACTGCTGTTCGTCAATACGCTGTCGGCGTCGGGCGCGAAGTATCAGGCCGGCAGCTACACATGGTGGACCAAGGGGCCGCGCGCCGACCTGTATGACGCAATGGCCGGCGAAAACGCGCCACCCATGCTCTCCGACTGCATCACCATCAATCGCTGAGCGCGATGCGGCGGCTTTCCCTTTCCATGCCGCCGCTTGTCTCATCGCCTTCCGATTCGCCGCATTGTCCGCCGGCGCACGCCGTTTCCATTCGAGTAGTAAGCTGTCCCGCATGGCATTTGCCGCCGTGCCACCGCGTCATGCCATCCGTGCCATCCCAGGCACTGTCGGCGTGGCCGGGGTCGTTTTCGATCGTCCGTTTCCGGGCTCCAGCAATGGAGTCACGGCCCGCGTCCGTATCATCAAGCGAGACCCTCAATGAAAGCATCGGACCTGTTCGTCAAATCGCTGGAAGCCGAAGGTGTCGAGTACGTGTTCGGCATTCCCGGTGAAGAAAATCTCGATCTGCTCGAATCGCTGCGCCGCTCGAAAATCCGTCTGATTCTCACGCGCCACGAACAGGCGGCCGGTTTCATGGCCGCCACATATGGCCGTCTCACCGGCCGCACCGGCGTGTGTCTGGCCACCCTCGGGCCGGGCGCGACCAACTTCGTGACCGCCGCGGCGTATGCGCAGCTCGGCGGCATGCCGATGCTGATGGTCACCGGGCAAAAGCCGATCAAGTCGAGCAAGCAGGGGCATTTCCAGATCGTCGACGTGGTGCGCATGATGGAGCCGCTCACCAAATACACGCGGCAGATCGTATCGGTTGCCAATATTCCGGCAGCGGTGCGCGAGGCGGTCCGTCAGGCGGAAGAAGAACGGCCCGGCGCCACGCACCTCGAATTGCCCGAAGACGTCGCGCATGAAGAGGGCGATGGCAAGCCGATTCCGAAAAGCTTCAGCCGCCGTCCCGTGGCCGAGGAAAAAGCCGTGGCGCGCGCAGTCGAGGCGATCACCAGCGCGAAGCATCCGCTCTTGATGATCGGCGCGGGCGGCAACCGCAAGACCACCACCAAGATGCTGCGCGAGTTCGTCGACCAGATCGGCATTCCGTTCTTCACGACGCAGATGGGCAAAGGCGTGATCGACGAATCGCATCCCATGTGGCTCGGCAATGCGACGCTGTCGGACGGCGACTTCGTGCACCGCGCGATCGACCACGCCGACTGCATCATCAACGTCGGCCACGACGTGATCGAGAAGCCGCCGTTTTTCATGCGCAGCGGCGACGCCGGCGAGAAAACGGTGATTCACGTCAACTTCCTCGGCGCGGAAGTGGATACGGTGTACTTCCCGCAGATCGAAGTGGTTGGCGACATCGCCAACGCCGTGTGGCAACTCAAGGAAAGTCTCAAGGAGCGCCAGAAGCATTGGGACTTCACGCGCTTCAAAGAGATCAAGGAGCACTTCGAGGCGCATCTGGCCAAAGGCCAGCACGACGACCGCTTTCCTATGTATCCGGTGCGCGTCGTCAACGACGTGTACGAGACCACGCCGGTGGACGGCATCGTGTGTCTGGACAACGGCATGTACAAGATCTGGTTCGCCCGCTACTACCGCGCGCACGAACCGAATTCGCTGCTGCTCGACAATGCGTTGGCGTCGATGGGCGCGGGCCTGCCGTCCGCGATCGCCACCAAGATCGTGCACCCGGACCGCAAAGTCATGGCCGTGTGCGGCGACGGCGGCTTCATGATGAATTCGCAGGAACTGGAAACGGCGGTGCGTCTGAAGCTGGATCTGGTGATCCTGATCGTGCGCGACGACGCGTTCGGCATGATCCGCTGGAAGCAGGAAAACATGAACTTCCCGGACTACGGCATGACGCTGAGCAACCCGGATTTCGTGGCGTATGCAGAGAGCTACGGGGCGAAGGGACACCGCATCGAATCGGCGACGGAATTCGCGCCCTTGCTGCGCGAATGTTTCGCGACGCCCGGCGTGCATGTGATCGATCTGCCGATCGACTATTCGGACAATGAGCGCGTGCTGAATCGCGAGATCAAGCGGCTTTCGGCGCAATTGTGAACTTGTCACGCATTGGATCAAGGAGACGCGTCATGTTGCAAAAGACTTACCCGTACTACCTGGCGAACGTTGCGGTGGCCGCCAACACCGATCTCGAAGTCACCGATAAATTCAGCGGCGAAGTCGCCACCCGCGTCGCGATGGCCGACGCCACCGCGATCGACAAAGCGATCGGCCATGCCGTCGATGCCATGCCCGCCATGCGCGTCTTTCCCCCGTTCAAGCGTCAGGCGGTGCTCGAACATTGCGTGAAGCGCTTTCGCGAGCGCTACGACGAACTGGCGCTCGCGCTGTGCATCGAAGCCGGCAAGCCGATCAACGACTCGAAAGGCGAGGTCACGCGTCTGATCGACACGTTCAAGGTGGCCGCGGAGGAGTCGGTGCGCATCGACGGCGAGATCGTCAATCTGGAAATTTCGCCGCGCGCCAAGGGCTATCACGGCTATGTGAAGCGTGTGCCGATCGGACCGTGTTCGTTTATTTCGCCGTTCAACTTTCCGCTGAACCTGACCGCGCACAAGGTCGCGCCGGCCATCGCGGCGGGCGTGCCGTTCGTCTTGAAGCCGGCGAGCCGCACGCCGGTCGGCGCGCTCATCATGGGCGAGATTCTGGCGGAAACCGATTTGCCGAAGGGCGCATTCTCGATTCTTCCCGCGCATCGCGACGGCGCCGATCTATTTACCACCGACGAGCGCTTCAAATTGCTGTCCTTCACCGGCTCGCCCGCGGTAGGTTGGGAGCTGAAAAAGAAAGCCGGCAAGAAGAAGGTGATTCTGGAGTTGGGCGGCAACGCGGCCGCGATCGTCGACGGCGATCAGGGCGAGAAGTTCGACTACGTGGTCGATCGGCTGGCGTTCGGCGCGTTCTATCAGTCGGGGCAGAGCTGCATCGGTGTGCAGCGGATTCTGGTCCACGCGAAGGTTTATGATGCGCTGCGCGAGAAGCTGATCGCCAAGACGAAGTCGCTGGTGATGGGCGATCCGAAAGACGAAAAGACCTTTGTCGGCCCGATGATCTCCGAATCGGAGTCCAAGCGCCTCGCCGGCTGGATGGAAAGCGCGGTGCAGGCCGGCGCGAAAATCGTCGCTGGCGGCAAGGTCGACGGCGCGATGTTCGAGGCTACGTTGCTCGAAGGCGTGAAACGCGACACGGATCTGTATCGCAAGGAAGCCTTCGGGCCGGTGGCGATTCTGGAGCGCTTCGACGATTTCGGCGCCGCGCTCGCGACCGTCAACGACAGCGACTTCGGCCTGCAAGCCGGCGTGTTCACGGATTCGCTCGCGCACGCGCATCGCGCGTGGGATGAACTCGACGTGGGCGGCGTGGTGATCAACGACGTGCCGTCGTTCCGGGTCGACAACATGCCGTATGGCGGCGTGAAGGATTCCGGGCTGGGGCGTGAAGGCGTGCGCTACGCGATCGAGGACATGACCGAGATCCGGTTGATGGTGATGCGCGAGACGTGGTGAGACGATTTGGCGGCGTGACGGCGTGACGGCGTGACGGCGTGACGGCGTGACGGCTGAGGGGCATCGGGGCCGCCCGCACGGCCGGACGCGGCATCGCCCGCCGATCGCCGCGGCCCCGAACCAGCTCGCTGTCACGCAACTGTCGTCTCCACCAACTACGCTGCGAGCGAGGCGCGCCGGTGCTTTGCCGCGATTCGCCGGCGGGTGCGCAGTCTGTCGGCACCCGGCTTTCTCCGCCGTAAGCAGAAAGCCGGCGCATGCGCCATGAGTGTTTTTGCTGAAGTGCTACAATACCGGCCTTTCCGGCGGGTGTTTCCGCCGGCCGGAGCCGGCCGCATTTTTTCCCGCAATATTGACGGGTCCCGTGCGGAACGCCGTGGCTCCGCCTTCATCACAATGCCCTCTGCGGTTCCGACCGCTGCCGCGCGTACGCGCCAAGCGTTTTTAGCGAAAGCCACCATGTCCGACACAGCCGTCACGCCCAGCACTGCGACTTTTGATCAATTCGGCCTCGCGCCCGACATTCTGAAAGCCGTCAAAGAGTCGGGCTACACCATCCCTACGCCGATCCAGGAGCAGGCGATCCCTGTCGTGCTGGCCGGCCGTGACATGATGGGCGCCGCCCAAACCGGCACCGGCAAGACCGCGAGCTTCTCGCTGCCGATCATCCAGCGTCTGTTGCCGCAGGCGAGCACGAGCGCTTCGCCCGCCCGCCATCCGGTGCGCGCGCTGATCCTCACGCCGACTCGCGAACTGGCCGACCAGGTCGCCGCGAACGTGCAGGCGTATGCGAAGCACACGGCGCTGCGCAGCGCCGTGGTGTTCGGCGGCGTGGATATGAATCCGCAATCCGAGCAACTGCGCCGCGGCGTCGAGATTCTGATCGCCACGCCGGGCCGTCTGCTCGATCACGTGCAACAGAAAACGGCCAATCTCGGCCAGGTGCAGATTCTCGTGCTCGACGAAGCCGACCGGATGCTCGACATGGGCTTCCTGCCGGATCTGCAGCGCATCCTGAACCTGCTGCCGAAAGAACGTCAGACGCTGCTGTTTTCGGCCACGTTCTCAGGCGAAATCAAGAAGCTTGCCGCCACGTATCTGCGCAACCCGCAAACCATCGAAGTCGCGCGCAGCAACTCCACCGCGACCAACGTGACGCAGGTCGTGTACGAAGTGGCCGAGGGCGACAAGACCGGCGCGGTCGTGCAACTGATTCGCGAACGCGGCCTCAAGCAGGTGATCGTGTTCTGCAACAGCAAGATCGGCGCGAGCCGTCTGGCGCGCAGCCTCGAGCGCGACGGCGTGGTCGCGACCGCGATTCACGGCGACCGCACGCAGAATGAGCGGATGCAGGCACTCGACGCGTTCAAGCGCGGCGAGATCGAAGCGCTGGTGGCGACGGATGTCGCCGCGCGCGGCCTGGATATCGCCGAACTGCCTGCGGTGATCAACTTCGATCTGCCGTTCAACGCGGAAGACTACGTGCACCGGATCGGCCGTACCGGCCGCGCGGGTGCTTCGGGCGATGCGTTGTCGCTGTGCAGCCCGAACGAGCGCAAGCAGCTTGCCGATATCGAGAAGCTCATCAAGCGTCCTCTGGACGTGCAACGCCTGACGGTGGAAGCGCCGGTGCGGCATCACCATGAAGAACGCGCGCCGCGTCGTGAACGCAGCAGCGAGGGCCGTGAGGACCGCGGCAGCCGCCGGCGCACGGGTGCGTCGTCGGGTACGTTCGACCGGCCGCATCATCATCGCGCTCAACCCGTGGATGATTTCTTCCTGAAGCCTTATGAGCCGTCGCCTTCTTCGGTTCGTAAAATCGAGGAGGCCGCTGCTTCCTCTGCGCCGCAAAAGACGGCTTCGAAGCAGCCGTTGGCAGCTTTGCTGGGCGGATTTGGGATGCCGAGGAAGGCGTCGTCTTCTTCCTGATTTTTGATTCGCTGGCGTGGCTCGGGTGCGGTTCGCCTGGGGCGCGGGCTGGGCTTGCGCCGGTAGGGGGCCGCAGGCGGCGCGGCAATAGTTCGGGCGCTTCGAAAGCTCGCCCCGCAGCGCGCTGGTTGCCGCAGCCAGCCGCGCACGGCGAGATCATTGTTAGGCGTGAACCGCGTTCACGCTGCTGGTAAGCCCACCCGCTTTGCCCATGCCACCGTGGCGGCGGCATAAAAGCCGTCAAGCGTCGTATGGGCCGCAGCGCTTTCCAAGTCGAGCCCAAGATGCTGTGCCGCTGCGCATAGCGCTTCAAGCGGCTTGTCGATATCCAGTGCCGTGGCGCCGTTCTGCTTGCTGAGTTTTTCGCCCTGTTCGTTCGTGACAACGGGCACATGCAAATACTCCGGCGTCGGCACGCCGAGGCAACGCTGCAAATAGATCTGCCGCGCCGTTGAATCCATCAAATCCGCGCCGCGCACGATGTGCGTGATGCCCGCGTCCGCATCGTCCACGACCACCGCCAGTTGATAAGCCCATTGGTCGTCCGCGCGTTTCAGCACGAAATCGCCGACCTCGGTGGCGAGATTCTGCGTCTGCTTGCCCTGCCAGCGATCCTCGAACGTGATGACCGCGCTGTCGCCGTCGGGCACGCGCAGGCGCCATGCGCGCGCCGGTTTGCCGTGCAGGCCGTCGCGACAGGTGCCGGGATAGGCGAGGGTCGTATTGCGCGCGTGCGCGTTGAGCAGCGAGTCGGCGATTTCCTTGCGCGTGCAGCCACACGGATAGATCATGCCGGCGGCCTTCAATTGCTCCAGCGCTTGCTGGTAGTGCGCCGTCCGCGTGCTTTGCCAGACGGGCGGTTCGTCGGCATGCATGCCGAAGCGTTCGAGGGTGGCGAGGATGTCTTCGGCGGCGCCCGGCACGGTGCGCGGGCCGTCGATGTCTTCAACGCGAACGAGCCATGCGCCCCGATGAGCGCGTGCGTCCAGCCAGCTCGCGAGCGCGCTCACCAGCGAGCCGAAGTGCAACGGCCCGGTGGGCGAAGGCGCGAAACGTCCGCGATAGGTCATGGTCGAGTGGTGGCGTTTTGCGCCGCCACCATCACGCGGCGCGCGCCGCCTTGCTGTCCGGATGGCATTCCGGACACGTCTTGCCCGCCACGTACAACGGCGATGCTTGCGCTTCCGGCGGGACCACCGCACGGCAACCGAAGCATTGCGTGGTCTTGCTGGGCTCGAGTTGCGGATTGAGCGCGGTGCGGTAGTCGAACACGAAGCAGTCGCCGTGATAATGCGCGCCGCCCACTTCCTCGAAGTACTTCAGAATGCCGCCTTCGAGCTGGTACACGTTCGCGATGCCGACTTCCTTCATGTGGATCGCGGCCTTTTCGCAGCGAATCCCGCCCGTGCAGAACGACACGACCGTCTTGCCTTCCAGGTCGGCGCGATTTTGCTCGATCACTTCGGGAAACTCGCTGAATTTCGTAATGCGGTAGTCGAGCGCGTTGTCGAACGTGCCGACGTCGACTTCGAACGCGTTGCGCGTGTCGAGCATCACGACCGGACGGCCCTGATCGTCGTGACCGCGGTCGAGCCAGTGTTTCAGCGTGGGCGCGTCGACGAACGGTGCGCGGCCGAGCTCCGGCCGGATGGCCGGCTTTTTCATCGTGATGATCTCGCGCTTGAGCTTGACCAGCATGCGGGTGAACGGCTGCTTGTCCGACAGGCTTTCCTTGAACTGCAGATTCACGAACTTGCCGTCGAACAGGGCGTCGTGACGGATGTAGTCGATGAACGCGTCCGTGGCTTCGCGCGTGCCGGCGACGAACAGGTTGATGCCTTCCGGCGCGAGCAGAACGGTGCCCTTCAGGCCAAGCGCGTTGCAGCGTTCAGTGACGAACGGGCGCCAGGCAGCGGTGTCTTCGATAGTCGCGAAATGGTACGAAGAGAGATTGACGATACTCATGAGTGTCCAGCGGTAAGAAGTGGCCGGGCCTTGCGGAAAACAGGGCGCGTTGGGCTGCCCGCCTTCAAACGCCATGCGGCGCGGCCACGTCGAATAGGGCGAAACCCGTATTATCTCTCAACCCGGCGCTTTCCCCGACTCGGCCGAATGGGCAATGGGTTGCGGTAGCGCAAACCGTTCGTGAACTTGCTGCCGATTCGCTTCGCCCGAGCGGCCGTTCGCATGGTCCGCCACCTCAGGAACGCCTGCACACGCGGCTCGCGCGCTCGCGTCCTAAACCGATCGGCTAACACGTGGTTTTGGCCTGAAAACTCCGGAAGGGTGGAGTTACAATGTCGCCCATGTCAGATCCCCGCTTCGTTCATCTCCGCGTTCACTCCGAATTCTCGATTGCCGATGGCATCGTGCGTCTTGACGACATCGTCAAGGCCGCGGCCAAAGACGGCCAGGGCGCGCTCGCCCTCACCGATCTCGGCAACGCATTCGGCCTCGTCCGTTTCTACAAGGAAGCCCGCGGCAAAGGGGTCAAACCCATTGCCGGCTGCGACGTCTGGATCACCAATCCAGACGACCGCGACAAGCCTTCCCGTTTGCTGCTGCTGGTGAAAGACCGGCTCGGCTATCTGAACCTGTGCGAACTGCTCAGCAAGGCGTCGCTCACGAATCAGTATCGCGGTCGCGCGGAGATCGAGGCCGGCTGGCTCGAATCCGGCCTGGGCGCTGGGCTGCTTGCATTGTCCGGCGCGCAGCAGGGCGACATCGGCCTCGCGCTCGCGGCGGGTAATGAAGAAGCGGCCAAACGCAACGCGTTGCATTGGGCGAAGGTGTTCCCGGGCGGTTTCTATATCGAGTTGCAGCGCTGTGGTCTGCCGGGCGGCGAGCAGTACGTGCAGCAGGCGGTCGCGCTCGCGGCGTCGCTGAAGTTGCCGGTGGTCGCCACGCATCCCATGCAGTTCATGACGCCGGACGACTTCACCGCGCACGAAGCGCGCGTGTGCATTTCCGAAGGCGACATTCTGGCGAATCCGCGCCGCTCGAAGCGCTTTACATCCGAGCAGTACTTCCGCACGCAGGAAGAGATGGCGGCGCTGTTCGCGGACATTCCGTCGGCGCTTGCCAACTCGGTTGAAATCGCCAAGCGTTGCAACCTCACGCTCGAACTCGGCAAGCCCAAGCTGCCGCTGTTCCCGACGCCCGACGGCATGTCGCTCGACGACTACCTCGTGCATCTGTCGAAAGAGGGCCTCGAAAAGCGTCTCGAACAGTTGTATCCGGATGAAGCCGAGCGCACCGCGCAACGCGCGACGTATTACGAGCGCCTCGAATTCGAGTGCGGCACGATCATCAAGATGGGCTTTCCCGGCTACTTCCTGATCGTGGCGGACTTCATCAACTGGGCGAAGAACAACGGCGTGCCGGTCGGACCGGGCCGGGGCTCGGGCGCGGGCTCGCTGGTCGCGTACGCGCTCGGCGTGACCGACCTCGATCCCCTGCGCTACAACCTGCTGTTCGAACGTTTCCTGAATCCGGAGCGGGTGTCCATGCCCGACTTCGACATCGACTTCTGCCAGCACGGCCGCGATCGCGTGATCCAGTACGTGAAGGAAAAGTACGGCGCGGACGCGGTGTCGCAGATCGCCACGTTCGGCACGATGGCGGCGAAGGCGGCGGTGCGCGACATCGGCCGGGTGCTCGATCTCGGCTACATGTTCACGGACGGCATCGCCAAGCTGATTCCGTTCAAGCCGGGCAAGCACGTCACCATCGCCGACGCGATGAAAGAAGAGCCGCTCCTGCAGGAGCGTTTCGACAACGAAGACGAAGTGCATCAGCTGCTCGAACTCGCGCAGCGCGTGGAAGGCCTGACGCGTAACGTCGGCATGCACGCGGGCGGCGTGCTGATCGCGCCCGGCAAGCTGACCGATTTCTGCCCGCTGTACACGCAGGGCGATGAAAGCGGCGTCGTGAGCCAGTACGACAAGGACGACGTCGAAGCCGTCGGCCTCGTGAAGTTCGACTTCCTGGGTCTGACCACGCTGACGATTCTCGACTGGGCCGAGCGCTATATCCGCCGTCTCGATCCGTCCAGGCAGGACTGGTCGCTCGCGCAGGTGCCGCTCGACGACCCGGCGTCGTTCTCGATCCTGAAGAAAGCGAATACGGTCGCCGTGTTCCAGCTGGAAAGCCGCGGCATGCAAGGCATGCTGAAAGACGCGCAACCCGACCGCTTCGAGGACATCATCGCGCTGGTCGCGCTGTACCGTCCGGGCCCAATGGACCTGATCCCGAGCTTCTGCGCGCGTAAGCATGGCCGCGAAGTGGTGGAGTATCCGGATCCGCGTGTCGAACCTGTTCTGAAAGAGACCTACGGCATCATGGTCTACCAGGAGCAGGTGATGCAGATGGCGCAGATCATCGGCGGCTACTCGCTGGGCGGCGCCGACTTGCTGCGTCGCGCGATGGGTAAGAAGAAGGCCGAGGAAATGGCCGAGCACCGCGAGCTGTTCCGCCAGGGCGCCTCGAAAAACGGGCTGACCGGCGAGAAAGCAGACGAAATCTTCGACTTGATGGAGAAGTTCGCGGGCTACGGCTTCAACAAGTCGCACGCGGCCGCGTATGCGCTGCTCGCGTACTACACCGCGTGGCTGAAGGCGCACCATCCGGCGGAATTCATGGCGGCGAATATGTCGCTCGCCATGGACGACACGGACAAGGTCAAGATCCTGTTCGAAGACTGTCTCACGAACAAAATGGCGGTGCTGCCGCCGGACGTCAATCTGTCCGCGTACCGCTTCGAGCCTGTGGCCGAGCCTGATGGCAAGCGCTCGAAAACGATCCGTTACGGACTCGGTGCAATCAAGGGCAGCGGCCAGAACGCGATCGAGGAAATCCTGCGCGCGCGTGAAGAAGGTCCGTTCATCGACATCTTTGATTTCTGCAACCGGGTCGATCGCCGCATCGTCAATCGCCGTACGGTCGAAGCCTTGATCCGCGCCGGCGCGTTCGACACCTTGCATGCGAATCGCGCGCAACTGATCGCGTCCGTCTCGCTCGCCATGGAAGCCGCCGAACAGGCGAGCGCCAATGCGCTGCAGGCGGGTCTGTTCGACATGGGCGACGCTCCCTCGCAAGGTCACGAACTGGTCGACGAGCCGGAGTGGCCGGAAAAGAAAAAGCTGCAGGAAGAGAAGGCCGCGCTCGGCTTCTACCTGTCGGGCCATCTGTTTGACGCGTACAAAGACGAAGTGCGCCGCTTCGTGCGCCAGAAGATCGGCGAGCTGAAAGAAGGGCGCGACAAGCTGGTTGCGGGTGTGATCGCGTCGCTGCGCACGCAGATGACCCAGCGCGGCAAGATGCTGATCGCGCTCCTCGACGACGGCACCGGCCAATGCGAAGTCACGGTGTTCAACGAGACGTTCGAAGCGCACAAGCAGCTGTTCAAGGAAGACGAACTGCTGGTCGTGCAGGGCCAGGCGCGTAACGACGCGTTCACGGGCGGCATCCGCTTCACCGTCGACACCGTCATGGATCTCGGCCGCGCGCGCTGCCGTTACGCGGAGGCGGTGAAGGTGCAGATGAACGGCAATGCGGACGCGCTGGCGTTGCGTCGCGTCCTTGAGGCGCATAGCGCCGGCAAAGACGAGCCGCAAGCGGCAGCGGCGCCAGTGGCTTCATCGCGTAGCGGAAACGGCGGTGGGAACGGCGGTGGCCGTAATGGTGGCGGCTATGGCGGGGGTGGCCAGCGTCAGGCGGTACAGATTCCGAATGGGCTTGCCGTGCAGGTGGTCTATCGCAGCCAGAATGCGGAAGGTGAAATGCGTCTGGGCGACGCATGGCGTGTGAAGCCGACCGACGAACTGCTCGCAGCCTTGCGTGGCGAGTTCGCGGGAAGCTCGATCGAGATCGTCTATTAGCCTTGAGTTTGCCTGCGCCACTGGCGCGGGCAAATCGATCGCTGGCGGCGCGCCTTTCTTGCCGGTATTCAGCGCCGCGCCTTCTCCCCCAACCGCGCCAGCTTCAAAAACCGGTAATACACCGTCTCCGCATTGAACACCGCGATCATGAAACCGGCGCGGCCGTCCAAAAAACCACGGCGCAGCAAGTAAGTCCGCACGAACGCCCATGCACCGCGCCCGAGCGCCTTGCCGAAGCTGCCGCGCTGACCCGCCGCATGACGTTGCTCGGCGCCCGCTGTCGAATATGCATCGAGCTTGCGCAACACGCCGTCGAAGTCCTCGTAGGAGTAATGCATCAGCTTTCCGGTGAGGCGCTGGGCCGGTGTATCGAACACCAGCCGCTCGTGCACCAGGTCATCGGAGAAACGCGCCGCGCCGCGTCTGAAGAGGCGCGGAATCCAGTCGGGATACCAGCCGCTGTGATGAATCCAGTGGCCGCAAAAGCTCGACAACCGGTCTACCGCGTAGACATCGGCGGTGGGGGCGGTAAGCGCCGCGCGAATCGCCGCCGCCAGTTCCGGCGACACGATCTCGTCGGCGTCGATTGAAAGAATCCAGCTGGTGCTGAGCGCGTCGACCGCGCGATTCTTTTGCGGGCCGAAGCCCGGCCAGTCGGTCTCTTCGATCACGCGGGCGCCGTGCGCGTGGGCGATCTCGGCGGTGCCGTCGGTGCTTCCGCCGTCGATCACGACGATCTGATCGGCGAAGGCCACGGCTTGCAGGCATTCAGCCAGCCGCGCCGCCGCGTTTTTGGTGATGATGGCGACGCCGAGGGTGGTTTCTTGCATACCTGAGTAGCGTGAGGGCGGAATGACGGAACGAATCGCGCAAGCGGGTGGCGCCAGGCAAGTGGCACGAGGAGTATACACAGCCAGCCTCTATCCGCCGACGCCCACCCCCAACCGTTTACAATGCTCTTTTTTGATATTCCGCCCGGCCGGCATTCCGTCCGCCGTGCGGTTGCCGTCCCGCATTCTCAGAGGATTCCTTGAGCGCGAAGCCAACGTTAAGCAAACCCATCGGTTCAGGTGAGGCGTCATCGGCCGCCGTCGTCTTTAAACGGCTATGGCCGTATATCAAGCCGCTGATGTGGGTTCTCCTCGGCGCAATCGTCGCGATGGCCGTCAGCGCCGCGACCGACGCGGCGATCCCCGCCTTGCTCAAGCCCCTGCTGGACAAGGGCTTCGGCGCGCATGCCAACGACAAGACCAAGTGGTTCGTGCCGGCCGCGGTGATCGGCCTCGCACTGGTGCGCAGCGTTTCGCAATACGCGTCCGGGTATCTGCTTGCCTACGTGACGAACAAGATCCTGCTCGATCTGCGCCTGAAGATGTTCAGCCGCATGATTCACACGAGCGTCGCGTTCTTCCAGCGCGAAACCGCGAGTACGGTGATCAACGCGATCGTCTTCGAGGTGAACCAGATTCTCAACGTGCTGCTGAGTGTGCTGGTCACGCTGGTGCGCGATTCGCTCACTGTGGTATTCCTGCTCGGCTATCTGTTCTATCTGAACTGGCGTCTGACGCTGATCGTCGCGGTGCTGCTGCCGGCGATCGGCTGGCTGGTCGGCAAGATCAACCGACGGTTGCGTCGTTTGAACCGCGAGCATCAACTGCTGACCAATGAACTGTCGTACATCGTCGAAGAATCGGTGGGCGGCTACAAGGTCGTCAAGGTGCACAACGGCGAACAGTATGAGATGGACCGCTTCGAGGCGATGAGCAAGCGTCTGCGCGGCTATGCCATGCGCATGACCGTGTCCGGCGGCCTCGCGCAGCCGCTGACGCAGTTCCTCGCGTCGATCGCGCTCGCCGTCGTGATTACGATCGCGGTGGTGCAGTCGTCGTCGGATCAGACCACGGTCGGCGGCTTCGTCGCCTTCGTCACGTCGATGCTGTTGATCATCTCGCCGCTCAAGCATCTGATGGACGTGAACCAGCCGCTGCAACGCGGCATGACGGCGTGCGAGCTGATCTTCGGTCTGATCGACGAGCCGTCCGAACCGGAAGGCGGCGGCAAGCCGCTTGAGCGCGCGCGCGGTGAAGTGGAATTCCGGGGCGTCTCGTTCAACTACAGCACCAACGCCACGCACAACCGCCACACGCTCGACCAGGTGTCGTTCAGAGTGGCGCCGGGCGAAATGGTCGCACTCGCGGGTCCGTCGGGCAGCGGCAAGACCACGCTGGTGAATCTGCTGCCGCGCTTTTTCGATCCGACCGGCGGCCAGATCCTGGTCGACGGCGTGGCGATCCCCGAGTACGACCTGCACGCATTGCGTAGTCAGATCGCGATGGTGAGCCAGGACGTGGTGCTGTTCAACGACACCGTCGCGAATAACGTCGCGTACGGCCAGGCCGCCGATCCTGACAAGGTCAAGGCGGCGCTGCGCGCGGCCAACTTGTGGGACACCGTCGAGGCAATGCCGAAGGGCATCGATACGCTGGTCGGCGACAACGGCCTGATGCTCTCGGGCGGCCAGCGGCAGCGTCTGGCAATTGCGCGCGCAATCTACAAGGATGCGCCGATCCTGATACTCGACGAGGCGACCTCGGCGCTGGATTCCGAGTCCGAGCGCCACGTGCAGGCCGCGCTGGAAACTTTGATGAAGGGCCGCACGACACTCGTCATCGCGCACCGTCTGTCGACCATCGAGCGCGCCAACCGCATCCTGGTGATGGAAGCGGGGCGGATCGTCGAGAGCGGCAGCCATCGCGAACTGCTGGCGCAAGACGGACTGTATGCGCATCTGCACCGCATCCAGTTCCAGCAGACCGCGGCCTGAAGCACGACACGTCAATCCGCCATTCGGCTCTCCCTTCACGCGGTCCGCTAGCCGGACCGCGCGTGACCGACCCCCTTAACATTTGACGAGGCGCAGGCGCGCGCTGTCTGAATGAAGAAACTTGGACTCTCCAGTAACGCCTTGCAGCACAGCGGCGGTCTCGAGCGCTACGCCATGGATCTGGTGCGCGGCCTCGCCGCGCTCGGCGTCGAGCCGGCTTTCTTCGCGCGTCGGTTCGACGCGTCGCTGCCGGAATGCAAGTTGGTCGAGCCGCATCGCATCAACGTCTCGTTCCTGCCGGGCAAGCTGCGCGACCGCTGGTTTTCATGGCGCTTGCGCGCGGCGCGGCGCGCGGCGCACGTCGATGTGCTGATCGGCTGCAACCGCGTCGACTCGTCCGAGATGGCGATCTGCGGCGGCACGCACCTCGGGTTCTTGCGGGCGACGGGGCGCGCGCACAAGCGTTCGGACCGCTGGCAGATTGCGCTCGAGCGCCGCCAGTATGAACGCTCGAAAATCGTCGTGGCGCATTCGCAGTTGATGCACGACGAACTGCGCGAACTGTACGGTGTCGACGAAGCGAAGATCCGTGTGCTGTATCCGCCCGTGGACGGCACGCGCTTCGCGCCGACCGATGCCGCGACGCGCTCCACCTTGCGTCACAAATATGGTTTCGCCGACGACGAGATCGTCCTGCTGTTCCCGTCGAGCAGCCACGAGCGCAAGGGTCTGCCCCTCATCGAGGCCGCATTGCGCGACACGTCGCTGCCCGTGGTGGTGGCCGTGGCCGGGCGGCCGCCCGCGCGCACATCCGAGCGGCTGCGCTATATCGGCTATGTGAAAGAACTCGCGGAGTGTTACCAGGCTGCGGACTTCACGATCCTCGCATCCACGTATGAGCCGTTTGGGCTGGTCGGTATCGAATCGGTGATGTGCGGCACGCCGGTCATTTTCCCGTCGAGCATCGGCTGCTGCGATGCGATCGCCCCGCATGCGAAATTCGTGTTCGCGCCGAACGACCTGGCCGACCTGCGCGCCACTCTCGAACGGGCAGTGCGCGCGCATCGCGACGGCACGCGTCGCGCGCCGCCGGAACTCGCCCGCGACGCGGTGCTTTATGACGCAAGCGTGACCGCTCACGTGAGCGCGCTGTTGACGCTGGCTCGGCAGATCGACGCCGCGCGTTAGAGACCGCCACGCCCTTGTCACAGAAGGGGCGGGCGGGCCGCCTGGCGCGGTTTTGCGTCGTTCCGCGGCAGGGGCGCATGTTATAATTTGAAGCTATCAACGCTCGAACTCAACTCGAGCCGAACACCCACTTATTTCATCGAGCTTTCCATGCCGGCCTGGACAGGCGGCGGGCAAAAAGGCGGCGCGTCCCGAGCCGCGCCAGCCCGCCGCGACGGGGCCGTCGCCGCTGCACTGGAGGCCTTCGGGAAGAATACCGCTGGAGATTGTGCATGGCGAACGCGACCTCGCGCCGGGTATCGGCGTACAGCAAGATCGCGGCGGGAACCCACGCGCCGATGAGCCTATGAGTCGGCTTGCCGGGCGTCTTCGTATTTTTGCGCGGGCCATCCCGCGACTGCTGATCAAGCCATTGCGCCGCGAGCCACGGCACCCGCGCCGTATCCTGATTGCGCATCATCTCTTGCTGGGCGACACGCTGCTGCTCACGCCGCTACTCGCCAAGTTGCGCGCGCAACATCCGCAAGCGCAAATCGTTCTCGCCTGTCCGAAGGCGATCGTGCCGCTGTATGCCGGGCGGCCTTTCGACGTCACTGCCTTGCCGTTCGATCCGCGTGATGTGAAGTCGGTGCGCGACGTTTTGCTTTCCGGACCTTACGACCTCGGCATGGTGCTCGGCGACAATCGTCATAGCTGGCTTGCGTTGGGCGCGGGCTGCCGCTGGATCGTCGGACATGCGGGCGATCGGCCGGCCTGGAAGAACTGGCCACTCAACCGCGGCGTGCCGTATCCCGACGCTGCGGCGGCCTGGGCCGACCTCGCCGCGGAACTGATCGACGGGCCGCCGCCGCGCGCCTACCGGCCGAGCGACTGGAGCGCGCCGCAACACGCGGCGCTGCCCGAACCGTCGCTGCTGACGAAGCCTTACGTCGTGCTGCACCCGGGCGCGAGCACCAGCGTCAAACGCTGGCCCAACGCGCGCTGGCGCGAGCTTGCGCAACGCGTGGAAGCGCTCGGCTACCTGCCGGTATGGACCGGCGGTCCGGGCGAAGCGGAACTGATTCGCGCGATCGACCCGGACCCGCATCATCCGAATCTGGCGGCGCGGCTCGGGCTCGGCGAGTTATGGCATCTGTTTGCCGGCGCGCAAGCCGTGGTTTGTCCCGATACCGGCGTCGCGCATCTGGGGCGTCTGATCGGGGTGCCGACCCTCGCGCTGTTCGGGCCGGGTAACGCGCTGATTCACGGCGCGGGCCGCTATTGGCGCGAGGTGCCCTTCGTGCCGATTACGATCGCCGATATGCCGTGTCGCGATCAGCCATTTATTTTCCGCCGCGAGGTAGCATGGGTGCGCCGCTGTGATCGCAACGAGACGACCTGCGTCGCGTGGCGCGGTGACCATGCCGACTGTATGGGCCGGCTGTCGGTCGAGTCGGTATACAACGCATTG
The DNA here is from genome assembly GCF_050281145.1 of Paraburkholderia sp. NPDC080076. Taxonomy (NCBI): domain Bacteria; kingdom Pseudomonadati; phylum Pseudomonadota; class Betaproteobacteria; order Burkholderiales; family Burkholderiaceae; genus Paraburkholderia; species Paraburkholderia sp. NPDC080076. The sequence goes on from NZ_JBNNWQ010000005.1 coordinate 389,441, forward strand.
CAAAATGTTCTGGTGAAAGTGTAATGACTCACACGGCTGCGCGAGTGGAGCGCGTGTTCTGGGTTGCCTGTCCGGTCATTCTGTTTGTGGTGATGTTCGGCCACATGACGGCGATCGTCTTCAATGCGCTCGCCCTGATGGCGCTCGGCGTGATGGCGGCAGCCTGGTCGCCGGACCGGCCCTCGCTGTGGCACTGGCCGCTGGCGCTGCCTATCGCGGGCTGGGCCGGCTGGAGCCTCGCCTCGGTCGCGTGGTCCATGTATCCGATGATCAGTCTGCACGCGTGGTGCGACGAAGTGCTCTATCCGCTGGTGTCGTTCTGGGGCTTCTGGCTATTCGGCACCCAGCTGCGGCGGCCCGAGCCCGTGGTGGCCGTCAACTGGATCGCCTGCGTGGCGGTCGCCTTGATCAGCGCGCTCAATTGGGGGCATCTGCAGCCGCCCACCGCCAATACCTTCCCAATGCACTTCTATAACCGCGTCGGCCACACCAGTACGCTCGCGGTATTTGCGATGGCGCTCTTCGCGGGCTTCTTGCTGCGGCCGCGTTGGCGCGTGATCGGCGCGAGCGGCATCGTGCTGTGCCTGTTCATCGGACTGGCAACGCTCAACCGGTTCTTCTGGCCGGCGGCCGCCGCGACGTTGCTGGTCGCGCTGTTCCCGCTGTACCGGCGTCGCCTGCCGCTGGCGTTGCTGGTCATTGCCGTGGTGGGCGCGGCCGGCGTCGGCACGCTCGAACTCAGTTCCCGCTTGCGCACTGCGGCCCTGCCCCCTGCCACGCAGTTACACGATCTGGCGATCGAGGGTCATCAGGTCTATGTGCCAGGCTCGCTGTCCGCGATCGGCGACACGGTATCGGCCGACACGCGTCCGAAGCTGTGGGCGTTTTATGTCGGCGAGGCCGAGCGTCATGCGTGGGTCGGCGTGGGCTTCGGCAAGCCGCTGCCGGGTATCGTCTATCGCAGCGAAATGCCGGCCAGTTTGCTGGCGGTCGAACCACAAGCGCTGACGCACGCGCACAACCTGTTCATCAACACATGGCTGCAGACGGGATTCATTGGCGTGGTGCTGCAGACCGTGCTGTTGCTGTGCCTCGTCGCGCGTTTCTGGCGGCTGCGGCGGGTCAAGCCCTGGCTGTGCGCCGCGGGCATTGCGCTAGTGGCCGGCATGATCGCGAAAAATACGACGGACGATTTCATGTGGCAGACCACCATGCTCGCATTCTGGGCTTTCGCGGGCCTGCTGCTGGGCTGCGCGGAGCAGGCTCGCGCGCCAGGCGGAACGTCGACCGAGACTGCACGTGGGCAATCCACGGCGGCACGCAGTGAACAGCGGCGCGAAGCGCCGACAGCAGAGTTGGGCGAATAACCTTGATGACGAACGTGAACCCTCACTCTATTGAAGCTGACCGCACCCCGCTGCGCATCCTGTTTCATATCAACGATTTCGGCAAAGGCGGCACCGAGACCGCGTTGCTATCGTGGTTGAAGACGCTCGACCGGCGGCTGTTCGCGCCGAGCCTGTCGGTGGCTTACCCGACCGACGACCTGGCGTTCTGGCGCGCGCAGTCGATTCCCGATGACGTGCCCGTCCACGTGCTCGCCTCGTCGAAGTGGATGTACGCGCTGCATCAGGCGGCCCGCCGGCGCAAGCTGGGGGCCGGCGAGAAGTTATTGCACAAGCTGTTGACCTACGGCGTGATCCGGCCGCTGGCGGCGCTGCGTATGCGGCGCCTCGCGAAGCAGCACGATCTGGTCTGCGATTTCGATTTTTCGCTGCGTCATATGGCTGGCAGTTGCAATGTGCCCTGGTTCGGTGTGAACCATTTCAGCCTCGCGGCTCGGCTCGGCGGCAAGAGCGAGCGGTACATCGCCCGGCGTGTGAGGCACTATGCGCGTTACTCGGCGATCACCGTGCTGATCCCTGCCATGCTGGACGAGGCGCGCGAACTCTTTTCGACGGCCGGCCAGGACATGGACATTGTCGAATTGCCGAATGTGATCGACGTCGACGCGCTGCGGCACGCAGCGCGCGCGGAGATCAAGCGTCCGGCTGAATCATTCATCGTTTCCGTGGCGCGTCTGGACGAAGGTCAGAAGGACCACAAGACCTTGCTGCGAGCCTACGCCCAACTACGCGAGCGCGGCCGCTGCGAGGCGGCGCTCGTCCTGATCGGCGAGGGGCGGGACCGGGGCGAGCTCGAGCAACTCGCCGACGCATTGGGGATCGGTGCATCGGTGCAGTTTCTTGGCTTCTGTGCCAATCCGCTGCCCTATATCCGGCAGGCAGAAATGCTCGTCTTGAGCAGCCGCTACGAGGGTTGCGCCGTGGTGCTCGGCGAGGCGATGGCGCTCGGCACGCCGGTGCTGTCGGCGGATTGCCCGACCGGTCCGCGAGATATGCTGGAAGGTGGCAAGGCCGGCCTGCTGGTGCCGGTCGGCGACGTGGACGCAATGGCGCTTGCCATCGAGCGCCTGCTGACGGACACCGAGCTACGCCGGAGTCTCGCGCAAGCCGCGCTGCAAAAGGTCGAGACGTTCACGCCCCCACGCGCCAATCAACGGATGCTGGAACTGGCGTTGCGCCTGCTGGCGAAGCGCGACTCGACGTCGGGCGTGCAGACAGCTCACTGAAGCGCAAATCAGCGCAAGCCAGAGATTCACACGCCGCCGGTCACCAGCGGCAACACCGTCAGGTCTGGGTGCGTGCCTTCCACGATGCTGCGTCCCACGTGTATGCCTTCATAGAGGGCTTCGTCTTCGCCGGCGAAGCTCTCTTCGCCGTCGGGGTGAAATGGCACCGCGTGGCCGGGAATGGCCGGATCCGCGCCCGGATGGCAAACGTAGCCGATATACGTGTAGCGTTTATTCGCCGCGGTCGGCGTGTGCCCTTCCTTGGGCGGGTTTTTCAGAAACGGCGCTACGTGAATCTCGAAACCCTCGTATTCCACCATTTGCCAGGGTGCGGTTTCATCGGCCATGGCCGCCTCCGTCTAGTCACGTGCTTGTCAAAAAGTCTAGGTGATTTCAACGTAAAGCGCGTTCAAAACGGATCCGGCTAAACCATTACTGCTTGATGGCGCCGAGCTGTTTGAGCAGCGTCAGATTGTCTTCGAGATGCCAGTTTTCGACGATGCGGCCGTCCTTCACGCGATACAGGTCGAAGGCCTGGAAGTCGACGGTCTGGCCGGTGCCTTTGAGGTTCTGGAACTGCCCGGTGAAGTGACCACGGAAATGCAGGTGAACCGAGGCGCGGTCGCCGGCCACCACGAGGTCGTCGATTTCCGCGTGCAGGTCGGGCACCGCCGCGCGAAAACCCTTCGACGCTTGCAGCGGACCGTCAGGACCTTGCGGGCGTCCATCCGGCAAGGTGCGGTCGACAAAGGCGGACGACAGCGCGAGCTTCGCGTAGGCTTCGTCGCCGGTGTTCCAGAAGGCGGCGTAGCGGCGCGCGGTCCGCACGACTTCAGCGCTTTGCGCCGAGTTCGACGCAACCGCGACGTGGTGCGGCACGGGCAGGTCGGCGTCGCTTGCGGCGTGGGCGCTCAAGGCGCCGGCGAGGCTCGCGGCGAGCAGCAGATGACGGGCGATTCGGGACAGGGAAGAGGTCGACATGGCGCGTTCCAGAGAGCGTTGAAGTGGATGAAGCGCATTCTCCAGCGTAAGGCCGTGTTTGATAATCGGTCTGTCGCTTAAAGAATTTTCTATCCGTATTTGAAAATCACCCGTTCAGTGCTGAAGTGCGCGAACGAAGTAACAGAGTCCGTCCGGCCGACCGCGCGACGTCTATCGTCAGATAGAATGGTGCGCTTTGCCCGTACACGACTCTGCCCATGTGGTTCAAAAACCTTCAGCTTCACCGTCTTCCCGCTCCGTGGTCCGTCACCCCAGAACAGATGCAGAAGTGGCTCGCGCCGCACGCGTTCGCGCCCGGCAACAGCGTCGAGATGCAAAGCCATGGCTGGGCATCGCCGCGCGATAACGACTCGCTGGTGTACTCGCTCAATGGCCAGATGTTGCTGGTGTTTCGCGCCGAGAAGAAACTGCTGCCGGCGTCGGTCGTCACGCAAGTGACCAAGGAACGCGCGTTAGAACTCGAGGATCAGCAAGGCTTCAAACCCGGCCGCAAGCAGATGCGCGAACTCAAGGAACAGGTCACCGACGAACTGTTGCCGCGCGCCTTCAGCATTCGCCGCGACACGCGCGTGTGGATCGATTGCAAGAACGGCTGGCTCGTGATCGACGCCGCTTCGCAAGCGGTCGCCGATGAAGTGCGCGGCCTGCTGGTCAAGTCGATCGATCAATTGCCGCTCGGCACGGTGCGCGTCACGCACTCGCCGGTCGCGGCCATGACCGAATGGCTGCTCTCAGGCGTTGGGCCCGCCGGCTTCACGCTCGACCAGGACACCGAATTGCGCTCGCCCACGGAAGGCAACGCGACCGTGCGTTATGTGGGACATACTTTGGATGCCGAAGATATGCGCCGTCATATCGAAGCCGGCAAGCAATGCATGCGGCTCGCGATGACGTGGAACGATCGCGTGTCGTTCGTGCTGACGCCGTCGCTGACGATCAAGCGCATCGCGCCGCTCGACGTGCTGAAGGAAGCGAGCGACCCCACCGCGCAAAACGACGACGAAAGCTTCGACTCCGACGTCACGTTGATGACCGCCGAACTCGACCGCATGTTGAGCGATCTGCTCGACGCATTGGGCGGCGAGCAGGGCGGCGAAGCGATACCGCAAGCCAGGGCGGCGTAAGCAGCTTCTGGTTTTCTGGTTCGTTGCAGGCCGGCGCGTTGAAGTCTATCCGCGCCGGCCTTTTTCATGCCTGATCGATCGAGCGCGAAAGCGCATCGGCATGAGCGGCACAAAGACGCTTGAGCGAGGCACGGCGAATGTGCGCTTTCGCTTCGTGGTTCGCGTTGAACCGCTGCGCGCCCACGCCGCGAAAATGGTTAAGATGGCGATCAGCAGAAGGCATCAGTCACGGAGGACTCGCAATGGTTCGTCTGGTCATGATTCTGTTGGGCGTCGATTATTTGCGCACGCGCTGGCGATCGTTGCGGATCGTCGGTTGCATCAGTGTGCTGCTCGGCGTCTTCGTGTTCAGCGACGCGCTCGATGGCGCGCTCTATTTTCCCATCACCCCGTTCGTCTCGTTGCTGTTGCTCGAAGGCCTCGCCACGCTGGCCGTCGCCTGGACCGGCATGGGCGGGCAACGCACGCTGCGCTATGTGAAGGGCATCGGGTTCACCACCGCGGCCGCGCTGATTCTGGTCGGTCACCAGCACGGCAACTTCATTCTGTCGATGATCTTCGGCACGCTCTTTCTCGCGGATGGACTCCTGCAGATCGTCTCGGCCAAAGTGGTCCGCTTTCGCACGTGGCGGCTCGCGATGATCGGCGGCGCCGTCGAAATCGCGCTGGCAATCTTCTTCTATCAACCCTATCCGACTCACTACGTCGGCACGGTGCCGTACTGTGTCGGACTCGGCCTGATCTTTGGCGGATGGAACATGATCCTGCTGAGCGCGCGGGTGCGGCGGCTCGCGACGAACCCCGCGGTGGTCGCGAGTAATTCCGCGGCGGATGCCGGCATCGCCGCGGCGAGCGCGCTCGCCGCGAGCCGTCTGATTGCTCATGAATGGGACGGCCCGCCCGCCGCCGACGAAGCCGCTTTGACCGTGCACGTGTGGACGCCGGTCGGTTCGGCCAAGGGCGAAGCACGTCGGCAATTGATCGTGGATCGCTATATCGCGGCGGTGGATCGCAACGGCGTGATATCGACCGGCCATGCCGCGCTCGAATCGCCCGAGGGCGTCTATATCAGCCTGTATCCGGGTGTCGAGATCGATCGTTCGCCCGACGACTTCGCGCGGCTGCTGCGCGCCACGCGCGAGAACGACGTGCCGGGGCTATTCCAGCCCGATTACCCGACCGAATCGAATGCGTGGTGTCCGTCGACGGTTCAGGTGCGCATCCGCAACTACGATCCGGTGCGCTTGCGCCGCTTCTGGGACACGTATCGACAGGACACGACGTACAACCTCACGCATCGCAACTGTTCGAGCAGTGTCTCGCGCGCCCTGGAGGCGGCGATCGAGGGCGCCTCGTCGCGTGTGTGGGGCGACCTCGGCGGCTGGCAGCCGTTTCTGCGCGTGATCTCGACGCCCGAACTGTGGGTCGCCGCGCAAGTGCGCAAGCGAGCCGCGACGATGGCGTGGACACCCGGCCTCACGCTCGACTACGCGCGCGCTCTCAGCATGCTGGCCGACCCGCGGCCTTCGGGTTGGGTCAAGATGGCGCGGCTCGCGGTGCGCCGAATGGTTCGCTCGCGTCAGCAATGGCGCGAAGAAGCCCGTCACGCGCACGTTGCCGACGACGCGGCGCGCGGCACGGTGCGCGAATGACGCGCGCTCGGCGCGAGCGCTGCCCAACTTCGGCGTCACGGTAAAAATGGCAATCGCATCAACAGCTTGCGGTTTTTGCCGGATAGTTATGCACAGATTTGCGAACAGAATCTGTGGATAATTTCAGCCCGCGGCGCACGAGGTGCACGCCGGGAAGAAACGTGTCAGTGTTTACTTTCGCTACCGCTTCAGGGGAGAGGACCGCGAAATGCCGCTGGGTGCCTGGCCGCGCGATCCGCTGGCTTCCATCCGGTTGCAACTCGAAGAAACGAAGCTGCGCGTACAGCTCGGCGGCGATCCGGCCGGCGAGCGCAAACTGGTCGCAGACAAGATCAGGGTCGAACAGGCACAGGTCGTCCAGCAGCAGGAGCTGGCCGAGCACGAGAGCGCGCAGGCACAACTGACCGTGCAGGACATGTTCGACGCATGGCATCCCGAAGCGCTGGTGGATAACACGCCGAGAGGCGCGCGGTGGGTACGCCGTCTCCTTGAACTGCACCTGTTGCGGACGCATTACGGCTACCGCGCCGTACGACTCGTCGCGCAGTACCGCCATCACGGCTGTGCGCGAGGACCGTGCAACCGCATTGCAGGTGCTGGAGATTCACCGTTGCCTGCAGCGCTGGGCCGAACTCGGCAAGGGCATTGCACGCGACGAGGCGCGGCGTGCGCTCGCCCAGGTGGAGAGCGATACGCCGGGAGTACGGTGGTACGGGACGGGAGACGGGAAGTCGTAGCCCTATCATCCACGCGCGGGCAGTTTTTCTGGGACAGCGCGTCTCCGGTCGCCCTTAACTTTTTGCAAGTCACTTGTTGCGCTACTGGCGTGACCGGATTCAGAGTTGTCCTATCGCGGCTCCGTGTCCGCAGCCCATACAGTTCCTGTTGTCCCTTGAGGGCCATGTAGCTCTCTCAGCAGCCGTCGTTGCCCTCCCCGGAAGACGTGTGGCTGTTTTGCCCGCCTTGTGCGGGCTTCTTTATTTCCTGTTCCGGCTACTGCACGGTTGGCCGATGCTCGATAGGACAATTCTGATTTGATGTGGAATGTTGCATTGGTCGACATCTTGACGAACGTTGACAGATTGTCAGTCTGATGTCCGCTAGTTTACGGCCCGGTTAATAATCCGCAATACGAAGCAGAAAAATGAACCGGAAGACATACAGGCTGGTTTACAGCCGACTGAGAGGAATGCTTGTCGCCGTCGAGGAAACCGCCACGGCAACGGGCAAGCAGGCAGGCGGGACCACCGTGTGCAGCAGAAAATCACAGGGTGTGATTTTTTCATTGCGGCAGATTGCGTTCACCGCGCTTGCGCTACTTGGCGCGCTACCCTCGTGGTCAGGCGCGCAGATCGTTCCAGGCGGCGCGCACGCACCGTCTGTTATCCAGACACAGAACGGCCTGGACCAGGTGAACATCAGCCGCCCGTCTGGCGCGGGCGTCTCGATGAACACCTACGGCCAGTTCGACGTGCAGCCGAAAGGCGCGATCCTGAATAACTCGCCCACCATCGTGCAGACGCAGCAGGCGGGCATGATTAACGGCAATCCGAACTTCGGCCCCGGTCAGTCCGCGCGTGTCATTGTCAACCAGGTCAACAGCAGCGCGGCGAGCCAGATCAACGGGCATCTTGAAGTCGCGGGCCAGCGTGCGGAAGTCGTCATCGCGAACGGTTCCGGAATCAGCGTGAACGGCGGCGGCTTCATCAACACGTCGCGCGCGATCCTGACGACCGGCACACCGAACTTCGCATCGGACGGTTCGCTCGCGGGCTTCAATGTTTCTGGCGGCCAGATCACCGTGCGAGGTGCGGGGCTCAATGCAGGCGATACCGATCAGGTTGACCTGCTCTCGCGCGCCGTCCAGGCGAATGCCGCGATCTACGCGAAGAACCTGAACGTCGTGACCGGTGCGAACAGCGTCAGCCATGACACGCTCAACGCGACCCCGATCGCGGGTGACGGTCCCGCGCCTGGCGTCTCCATCGACGTGAGCAATCTTGGTGGCATGTATGCGAACCGGATCGTTCTCGTCGGCACGGAGAACGGCGTTGGCGTGTCAACCAGAGGTGTACTTGCTGCGCAGGCGGGCGACCTCGTTCTGACGACACAGGGCAAGCTCGTCCTCGCCGGACAGACCAATGCGAGCGGCAACATCAATGTGTCCGCGCGCGACGGCATCGACAATGGCGGGACGACCTACGCGCGGCAGAACGTCAGCGTGAACACGTCTGGCGCGTTCACGAACAGCGGCGTGCTGGCCGCGCAGCAGAACACTACCGTCAGCGCAGCCAGCGTCGTCTCGACGGGCACGCTTGGCGCGGGCGTGAACGGCGACGGCACGATTGAGAATGCGGGTGACCTCTCCGTCGCGGCGAATGGTGCGGTCACGGCGACCGGCCGCAACGAAGGCGGCGGCAACACGACGATCCAGGGTACATCGGTCAGTCTCGCGGGCAGCAACACGTCGGCCAACGGCGCACTCGCGCTCACCGCAAATGGTGGCGATCTGAACCTGTCGGGCGCGACGACGACGGCGGGCGGCGCGCTCAACGCGAACGCCACGGGCACGCTCGTCAACGACAGTGGCAACCTGTCGGGCGGTGGCGCGATGCGGGTATCGGCGGCGAACGTTTCGAACGCGGGCGGCCAGATCGTTTCCGGTTCGACGCTCGGGCTGGACACGGCGGGTGCGCTCGTCAACCGCCAGGGCGTCGTCCAGTCAGCCGCGCTCGCCGGTATCAGCGCTGCCACGCTCGACAACACGGCGGGCCGCATCGTCTCGCTGAACGGCGACGGCATGACGCTGACGACCACGGGCGCGCTCGTCAATGGCGCGGACGGCACCGGGGCGGGCACCATTGGCACGAACGGCGCGCTGAACGTGAGCGCGGGCGCACTCGCAAATCAAGGGCACATCAACGCCTCAAGCAGTGCAACCGTTCGCGCGCAGCTCATCGACAACCACGCGGGCAGCATCGTCGCGGGCAATGCACTCAATGCAACATCGGCCGGCGTACTGAACAACGCGGGCGGCACGCTGTCGGGATCGGCCACCACCGTCTCCGCTTCCGCGATCGACAACACGAACGGCGACATCAACGGCGACTCACTGGCCTTATCGACAACCGGCAACCTGGTCAATCGCGGCGGCAGGCTCACGCAGTACGGCGCAGGCAACCAGACCATCGTCACGGGCGGCACGCTCGACAACACGGGCGGTACGATCGCATCAAATGCGAACCGCCTGACTGTGACGGCGCAGGCGATTACGAACGACGGCGGCATGCTCCAGCATGCGGGCATGGCGGCGCTGGCGCTCAACAGCGGGAGCGCGGTGTCGAACGTCTCGGGCCAGATCGCCACCAACGGCGCGCTGGCGATGTCGGGCACCGCGCTGAACAACCGCCAGGGCGCGATCCAGGCTGCCGCGCGCGCAGTCTTCACGCTCGCGTCGCTCGACAACACGGCAGGCCGCATCGTCTCGCTGAACGGCGACGGGATGGCGCTCACGACCACGGGCGCGCTCGTCAACGGCGCAGGCGGCACCATCGGGACGAACGGCGCGCTGAACGTGAGCGCAGGCGCACTCGCGAATCAAGGGCACATCAACGCCTCAACCAATGCAACCGTTCAGGCGCAGGTCTTCGACAACCACGCGGGCAGCATCAGCGCAGGCGGCGCATTGAACGCGTCCACCACCGGGGCGCTGAATAACGCTGGCGGCACGCTGTCAGGATCGGCCACGACCGTGTCCGCTTCCTCGATCGACAACACGAACGGCGACATCGACGGCGATGCACTTGCCGTCTCGACAACCGGCAACCTGGTGAATCGCGGCGGCAGGCTCACGCAATACGGCACGGCGGACCAGACCGTCAGCGCGGGCGGCACGCTGGACAACACGGGCGGCACGATTGCATCGGACGCGTCGAACCTGAGCGTATCGGCGCAGACGGTCACGAACGACAGCGGCACGCTCCAGCACGCGGGCACGGGCACGCTCGCACTTAATGCAACCGGCGCGATATCGAACGCATCGGGCAAGATGCTCACGAATGGCGCGCTGGGCGCAACCGGCGCGAGCCTCGACAATACGGGCGGCACGCTGTCCGCGCAACGGGCCGCGCAGGTGAATGCGGCCTCGGGCATCGTGAACCGCAGCGGCACGCTGTACGGCGGCACTGGCCTGTCAGTCACCACGCAGGGCGACATCGACAACACGGGCGGCTCCGCGCAGACGGCGGGCGATCTGTCCGTCGCAGCGGGCGGTGCCCTGGCGAACGCACAGGGGACGATTGCGGCCAACGGCGCTCACGGTGCGGTGAAAGTATCGGCAGCGGCCATTGACAACACCGGCGGCAAGCTGACCAACACAGGCGACGGCGCGACGACCGTCACCGCGAACAGCGTCACCAACACGAACGGCACGCTCGGCGGCAACGGTGACGTGACGGTGAACGCACAGACGCTGGCCAACGACGCGGGCGGGAACCTCGTTGCGGGTGGCGCGGGCAACCTGAACGTCACGCAGAATGTGAACAACGCGGGCGGCACGATCTTCGGCGGCACGGCGCTGACCCTGAACCAGGCGAACGCGGCGGTCATCAACGACGGCGGCGCGATCCTCGGCGGGCTGGACGTGTCGGTGAACGTCGCGTCGCTGTCGAACGCGGGCGGCGCGATCCGCGCGAACCGTGACCTGTCGGCGGCGGCCGTCGTGAGCGGTGACGGCGACATGATCGCGGGCCGCAACCTGTCGCTCGCCGTTCTCGGCGACTATACGAACGATGCGGCGAACAACCTGCACGCGGACGGCGACATGACCGTCAGCGCGACGGGCACGCTCACCAATACGGGCGCACTTGCCGCAAATGGTGCGCTGACTGCGACCGGCGCGAACGTCGTGAACACGGCAACCGGCGACATCAATTCGGCCACGACGACCGTCAACGCTTCTGGCACGCTCACCAATGATGGCCGCATCGAAGGTGACACCGTCACGACGAACAGCGCGACGCTCGCCAACACCGGGACGGTGATCGGCAACGACGTGACGGTCAACGCGGCTGACGCGCAGAACACTGGCGCCACAGCGTTGATCGCGGGCGCGAACAGCGTCCACGTCTACGCGCAGAACTCCGTCACCAATGCCGATGGCGCGCTGATCTACAGTGCGGGCAATCTGGAGGTCGCGAAGGACGGCACGCGCGACGCGTCCGGCATGCTCGCGAACCAGACCGGCACGCTCACCAACAGCGCCGCGACCATCGAGGCGGACGGCGATATCGACATTGCCGCGCACACGGTCAGCAACGTGCGGACCGGTGTGCAGACCCAGGCGGGCACGCCACAAGACGCGGGCTCGACCACGCTGACCCTGTGGACAGCGGGCCTGCCTCCCGGCGACATGGGAAGCTACTACAGCCTCGACCATCCCGAATGGCGCTGGAGTGACGGAGGACTCGGTTACGGCGTGATCGGCCACCTGATGCATCCGATCACCGTGCAGGTGCCGACCTCAGAGATCACCAACCTCGACCCGAAAGCACAGAGCTTCTCGCTCACCTCGCCGCTGACGGACACGTATACAAGTGGAGCGTTGATCGGCGGAGGCGACCCGTCCACCCGCACCATCACGAACAACCCGGTGCAGTACTACCAGAGCCTCACTGACAACGGTAACGGCACCTACTCGATCACCTTCTGGCCGGACTACGACCCGGGCAAAAATATCCGCCCCGACCAGGTGGACACGCGCTCAGACCTGAACGGCACCCACGACTACGTCGAACTCTCGCGCACAGCCAGCACTACGACGACCACTGACCAGCTCCTGAGCGCGGGCAACGCAGCGACCATCCAGGCGCAGGGCGCAATCCGCATCAACGCGGACAACGGCAGCATCAACAACGAATCGTCCACCATGGCCGCGGGCGGTGACCTTGTGCGCCGTGCCAATGGCGGCAGCGTCACCGACACAGGCACGGTGCTCCAGCAAACGGTCATGCAGGACACGGCCTCGGTCTACTACTGGCACCAGAAGACGGGCGGCAGCAACGACACGACGCAGCCGAGAGAGGACGGCCAGTACGACGGTATCTCGCAGACGACCACGACCGTCGATGCCCTGCCCGCGATTGCCACGTCGAACCAGAACGTTCAGACCAGCGCGCAGACCATCAGCATCAATTCGGTGAACCGCCAGGGGCAGACCGTGAATGGCTCGGGCGTGACGGGCGGCAGCGCGGACGGCACGCAGGCCGGCACGATCAGCGGACAGAGCGGCGGCACGGCCGTGAGTGGCAACCAGATTGGCAGCGTGAGCGGCCAGAGCAGCAATCCGCAGACGGTCGGCGGCGCGACGGGTGGCATTCCGAACCTGAAGCTGCCGGTCAATGGGCTTTACACGTACAACACCGCGCCCGGTGCCACGTACCTGGTTGTGACCGATCCGCGTTTCACGCAGTACACGAAGTTCATTTCGAGCGATTACATGCTGGGTCAGCTCGGCCTCGATCCGTCGAAGATCGAGAAACGGCTTGGTGACGGGCTGTATGAGGAAACGCTGATCCGCAACCAGGTCACGCAACTGACCGGGCGTACGTTCCTCGCAGGCTACTCGGACAACCTGGACGAGTACACGGCGCTGATGAACAGCGGTGTCGCGTATGCGAAGGAATTCGGACTGGAACCGGGTATCGCGCTGACGGCATCGCAGATGCAGCAACTGACCACCGACATGGTGTGGCTCGTGTCCCAGGACGTGACGCTACCGGACGGCTCACACCAGACGGTACTTGTACCGCAGGTGTATCTCGCGCAGTCGGGTACGGTCGACCTGACGCACAGCGGCGCGCTCGTCGCGGGTAACGCGGTGAATCTGAACGCGAGCGGCGACGTAAACAATAGCGGTCACGTCTCCAGCAATCTCGCGACGACGATCATCGGCAACAACGTCGTCAACAGCGGCATCATCGGCAGCGCGGGGACGACGGCCGTGGCAGCGGTCCAGGACGTGCGCAACGTGAGTGGCCGCATTGGCGGTGGCGATGTCGTCGTGCAGGCGGGTCGCGATGTCATCAACGAGACGCAGACCTATGGCGTGTCGAAGACGTTCACCGACCGCGCCTCGACGGGTAGCGTCAGTACGACAGGCGTCGATGCGGTCGGCACGATCTCCGCGACGGGAAGTGCGACCATCATCGCGGGCCGTGACGTGAACCTGAACGGCGCACTGGTCCAGGCGGGCGGTAACGCGGCCATTGCCGCCGGTCGCGATCTGAACGTTGGTACGACGACGCTCACCGCCACGAAGGATTCGGGCGAACATGACGGGCAGAACTTCCTGCATGACTCGGTGACGCAGAACCTGGGCAGCGCGGTTGTCGCGGGTGGATCGCTCGCGACGGTATCCGGGCGCGATACGACGCTCACGGACGCGACGTTGCGCGCGGGCAGCGATGCGACGTTGATCGCGGGCGGCAATCTGACGGTCACTGCGGCGAGGGATACACACTCGCATAGCGAGCAGTCGCTGAACGACAGCACGAGCCGGTACACGAAATCATCCTACGATGAAACGGTCAAGGGTTCGGACGTCGGTGCGGGCGGGAATGTGTCGCTGGCAGCGGGACAGAACGGCAGCGGCAATCTTGCGGTGCTTGGCTCGTCAGTCGCAGCCGACGCGGGCGGCGTCAGAATGATTTCTACGGGTGACGTGACCATCGGCAGCGTGAGCGAAACGCACGACGCGCAGAGCTGGTCACATGACGAACATTCCGGCCTCCTGTCGAAAGAGAAGACCACGGACACGACCAGTTCACACCAGGTCATCGCGAACGGCTCGACCGTATCGGGCGACACGGTCACGGGTGCGGCGGGTCACGACATGACGATCAGCGGCTCGACGGTCGCGGCAACGCATGACGTGAGCCTCGCGGCGGCGAATAACCTGAGCATCAACACCACGCAGGACACGAGCGAGAGCAGCCACTTCCATCAGGACGTGAAGACGGGGCTAGGGAGTTCGGGCGGCATTGGCGTGTCTTACGGCACGGTCGATACGAAGGACACGGCGCACGACAGGTCGGTGACGAATAACGGCAGCCTGGTCGGCAGCACGGACGGTAGTGTGAACCTGTCGGCGGGTGCGGACCTTCGTGTCACCGGCAGCGCCCTGATTGCGGGGCAGAACGTCACGGGGACCGGCGCGAATGTGACGATTGATTCAGCCATCGACACGATGCACCACGACGAGACGCACGAAGTCAGCAAGAGCGGCTTCACGCTGGCGGTCAAGTCATCCGTCATCGACGCAATCACGAACGTGATCGATCAGACGCATGCCGCGAGCCACAGCCAGGACGATCGTACGGCGGCGTTGCACGGGATGGCAGCGGCAAGCAGCGCAGTGGATGCCCTCGGCGCGGGAGGCGAAGCAATGGGCGCGCTCGCAAACGGTCAGAAGCCGGACGCGAAGATTGAACTGAGTTACGGTTCGAGCCATTCGAAAGACACCTTCGCGGAAGATTCGACCACGAACAAGGAGGCGACCGTGACGGCGGGCGGCACGGCTGCGTTTGTCGCAACCGGCAACGGCACGCCGGGTAGCGGCAACGTCACCATTGCAGGGTCGAATGTCAACGCGAACGACGTGATTCTCGCGGCGAAGAATCAGGTGAATCTTCTGAACACGACCGATACCGACTCGACGCGCAGCACGAACCAGTCGAGCAGCGCGAGCGTCGGAGTGTCATATGGTACGCAGGGGTGGGGTGTGGATGCGGCGATGTCGAAGGCGCACGGCGATGCGAACAGCGACGCCGCCATGCAGAACAACACGCATGTGAGCGCCGCGAACACCGCGACGATCATTTCGGGGGGCGACACCAACATCATTGGGGCAAACGTCAATGGCCGTCAGGTGAACGCGGACGTGGGCGGCAACCTGAACATCGCGAGCGTGCAGGACACGATGTCGAGCAGCGCCCATCAGGAAAGCACGGGCGGCGGCTTCAGCATCAGCCAGGGCGGCGGCAGCGCGAGCTTCAGCCACACGAACGCGAACGTGAGCGGCAGCTATGCAGGCGTGAATGAACAGGCAGGTATCCAGGCCGGTGACGGTGGATTCAACATCAGCGTCAAGGGGAACACGGACCTCAAGGGTGCGGTGATTGCGAGCGATGCGGACGCGTCGAAGAACACGCTTTCGACCGGCACACTCACGTATAGCGACATACAGAACTCGTCGAGCTACAGCGCACATACGGGCGGGATCAGCGGCGGCGTGACAGCAGGCGACGGCGGCTCGAACTACACCACACATGGCAATACGTCGGGCAAGAACACAGGCGGCGGTGCGCCGATGCTGAGCCAGAACGACAGCGGCAGCGATAGTGCGACCACGCGTAGCGGCATCAGCGCGGGCACCGTCAGCGTGACCGACGCGGCTCACCAGACGCAGGACATCGCGAGCCTGAACCGGGACACGTCGAACACCAATGGCACGGTGGCAAAGTTGCCGGACGTGAATAATCTGCTCGACCGGCAGGCCGACATGATGGCGGCGGCAAGCGCGGCCGGTGAAGCGGTGTCGCGGCGCATCGGTGACTTTGCAAACTCGAAATTTAAGGAGGCGAGGGACAATGGCGACCAGGTAGGAATGGACGCGTGGAAAGAAGGTGGCACCGCTCGCGCCGAGATGCAGGCTGCGGGCGCGGCGCTTGTGACCGGACTAGCAGGCGGCAACGCGATCGGCGGGGCGGCGGGCGCTGGCATCGCGTCAATTGCAGGCGGCAGGCTGAATGAACTGAGCGGCGCGATTGCAGGTTCGAATCCGACAGGTAACGCCGACATGAATATGGCGCTGGGTAACATCGTGGCTAACGCGATTGCTACCAGCGCGGGCGCGGCGGTTGGCGGCGACGCAGGCGCATTCGAGGGCTACAACACCGACCGCTTTAATCGCCAGCTGAATGTCGATGGCAAGCCGGAGAAGCAGAGAGATTTGGTGTCGCAAGCGTGCCCCCCTGGTGCACAGTGCAGCGATGCGGTCTATCAGGCCGCGATCCAGGCGCAGATGGCTAATGGTGACGCTGCTACCGGTAGTCTGCAGCCAAACTACGCGACAGTGAGTGCCACTAGTCTGTCCGGCACTGGAAGCGTTGCCGTAAATTTATATGATGGGTCCACGTATTTGTCCGGTGGAGTCACACAATCAAATCCATCGTCAGTTTCATGGAAGCCTGGGGTTGCCGGTACAGTCGGTTGGGTATTTGGTGTCAATGGGGCGAAAGGAACGAGCAACTATCTCAACGGAGATGCCACGCAAGCATATATTTCCGTTCCTACATGGCTCGGATTCAATGCAAATGCCGCGATAACTCACGGATACGGCGGGGCGACTGGCATTGAACTGGGCATAGGAGCGCCTGGAGGATTGTCCTATGGGGTAGCGCCATGGTCGCATGCAACGCAAGTGAGTAAGCCTATCTATTAAGGAGGATTTATGGTCGCGGGTGGTGGACCTACCCAGGAGCAATGGGAAAAAATGAGCCGTAAGTCAAAAACTGCTTACTGGCTCGCAGTTGCGATAGTTTTTTTAATTTTGGGTGTAGCTATCGCAAAAAGATTCTTCTTCTAAAATAACCCCGGCCATGCGGCCGGGTTCGCTTCGAATCCTATGAAACTCCGAAAGAGGCTGGCGGCGCTGCCGCTCACAGCCCTGGTATCGCTCGCGTCGAACGCCCAGCACGCGTCGACGCCAGCCGATGAAGCTGCCGCAGCGCGGGCCAATGCCGAGCAGAACCAGCAGATAAAGCAACAACGCGATGCACAGCAGCGCGACGCAACCGTGCAGGCACCCGCCGTGCGTTCGACCCTCCCGACATTCGAGGGCTATCCGCTGCTGCCGGTCGAAACACCATGCTTCCGCATCGGCAAATTCGCGCTCGATGTCCCAACAACGCTGCCCGCTGGCGTGCGCAGCAAGGGCGCGTCGGCCCTATCACTGGACCCGTTCGCCTTTGCGCGCGAATGGCTCGATCACTACAGGGGCCAATGCATCGGCAAGGCCGGCATTGACACACTGACGAAGGGGCTGCAGCAGGCCATCCTGAGCCGTGGCTATGTCACGACGCGCGTACTCGTCCCGGAGCAGGACCTGTCCAGCGGCACGCTGGACCTTGCGCTTGTTCCTGGCGTCGTCCACCAGCTCCGTTTTGCGGACGCTGAGACACGAGGCACCCTTAAATCTGCATTCCCGGCCCGTGATGGCGACCTGCTGGACCTGCGCGACCTTGAGCAGGGCCTGGAGCAGATGAAGCGCGTCGCGTCGCAGGACGTGGACATGAAGATCGAACCGACCAATACACCCGGCGAAAGCGATGTCGTGGTGAGCGTGAAGCGCGCGAAACCGTGGAGCTTCGTCGCATCGGTTGATAACTCGGGTACGGATGCGACCGGCAAGTGGCAGGGCAACGTGAGCCTCGGCATCGACAATCCGCTGGGACTCAACGACATTTTCACGGTCGGCGCAAATCAGGACCTGTCGTTCGGCAACAAGGCGCTCGGCTCGCACGGCTTCAACGGCTCTTACTCGCTGCCGTGGGGATACTGGACGGCCACGCTGTCTGGCAACACGAACACCTACTACCAGAACATCGCGGGCGTGAACCAGACGTTCGTGTCCAGCGGTAACTCGCAGACAGCCGCACTGAGGCTCGCGCGCGTACTAAGCCGCAGCCAGACCGGCGTATTCGGCGTGGAGTTCCAGCTATCGAAGCGTTTCGGTGAGAGCTTCATTGATGACACGGACATACCGCAGCAGCGGCGCAACAACACGTTCATCGAAGCGGGCCTGACCGACCGGCATTACTTTGGCGCATCCCAGTTCGACGGTACGCTTGCGTACCGTCAAGGCATCGGCGGCCTGGGCGCGACGCCTGACCCGTATCCCGAGGGTCCGACCTACCGTTACCACATGGCGGTACTGGATGCGAACCTGTCGGTGCCGTTCGCGGTCGCGCAACAGAGCTTGCGCTACGTGACGGCCGTTCACGCGCAGTTCACCAACGATACGCTGTTCTATCTGGACGACCTGACCATCGGCAGCCGCTACACCGTGCGCGGCTTTGACGGCGAAACCATGCTGGCGGCAGAGAAAGGTTTCTATTGGCGCAATGAGTTGCAATGGCCCATTGGCCAGACGGGACAGGCGCTGTACGCGGGGATCGACTATGGCCGCGTGTTCGGGCCGAACACGGCGTTTCTGGCCGGGACACAACTGGCGGGTGCGGTGATCGGCATACGCGGTGGTCTGCCTTCCCGCTTTGTCGGTCTCTCCTACGACCTGTTCGCCGGGACGCCGGTCTACAAACCCAGCGGTTTCCCGGCCTCGCGCGTGACGGTGGGAGTGCAGGCTATGGCTCAGTTCTGAGTGGGACCAAATTTTTATTCATGCTCTTTTGCGAGCCAACCATGTTAAGTAAATTTGCGATTGCGGCGTTGTGCGTCTCGTTGTCGGCGTGCGCGATTGACTATTCAAAATTTCCCATACTCGATACGAAAATGTCGGGAAATCTAGAGGAGATGCCAAGACTGTACGGTAACTACAAGGTGACGGATGCGAGCAATTTCCAGAACAGAATTGGCCGCGTAGAGATTTATGCGAGCGACAAGAACAAACCTCTTTTTAAGCTCTATGACAAGAGCGGAAAGCTGCTCGGTGGCTTCAGTCCACGATCGTGCACACTAGCATCCGACGAACTTTCTTGTGGAAAAAGTGCGTTCGTCTTAGGCGACTACCCTTACGTTTCGTTGAAGGAACTTCCCAATGGCGAAAATTATCCGCCTCCGCCCACTGGCTTGTTCAAACCGGCGCGGACGATGTCCGTCCTGCCGGGCGCTTATCGGATGGCTTTTCGATGGCATTACCAGGATCGGCTTGGCTATCTTGCCCTTCAGAAACTCGAATAGATCGCGGCTGCATTGCATGTTCCCGCGTCACAGCCGGAGTGTAGGCTACGGCGCAGTTCTAGTGTGCCGTGGGGGAACGCGGGGACCATTCCCCGCCCGATGTGCACCGCAGCATCGACAACTCACATGTATAGACTTTAGACAAGTCACTTGTCTTGTTGATCGGCGTTAGCTTGAATCTCAAACGAGACACATGTCTAATATGTAGGGCAGTCCCCCGGTGGGGGACGAAGGTTTCCCCGCACCGCAGCGTATGGGGAAACGTGGGGGAATGGATGTTTGAGGGTGCGCGGGGGACGGAATTTTCCCCGTCCCTCGCCTGCAAAGCCTTGTGGGGCGGTGCTGTTTATCAGAGTGTGATTTGTCCACAGCCTTGCGAACAGATTCTGTTGATAACTTCTCCCGCGCGACGCCGCGGCCAAATGAGTGCTTTCAACCAATATGGCGGGTGTATGCTGAACCCGTCAGTTTGTCGTGCAGAGCACTCGACCACACCGCAAGCCGGCCGTGGCTCATTAGGATCAAAACCGCGTCGCGCGCTTTTCGCCTGCGGCGGCCGCGGCTTTTTAAAAGCGTGAACGCGATGGACAGGATGAACCCGGCGGCATCCATCGGGCGGTCGGATGAATGAGCCGCAGCGCTTCACGGTGCGCCACGTCAGTGTCTACCGCTACTCGGAACCCGTGCGTTTCGGCGAACATCGCATGATGTTCAGGCCACGCGCGAGCCACGATTTGCGACTCGTCACGAACAAGCTGGTGATCACGCCCGCGCCGTCGCGGCTGCATTGGCTGCACGACGTGTTCGACAACTCGGTGGCGGTCGCGAGTTTCGCGGAGAAGGCGAGCGAATTGCGCTTCGACAGCGAAGTGACGCTCGAGCACTTCGAAGCGCCCATGCCCGACTACGCGCTCGAACCGTACGCGGTGAACTGGCCGTTCGCGTACACCAACGAGGAGGCTTCCGATCTCGTGAACGCGCGCAGCCGCCAGTATCCGGACAGCGACGTGGACGAGTGGGCGCGCCGTTTCGTACCGACATCGGGTGTCGCTGCAAAGAGCGGCGAAGGCGGCAAGAACGGCAAAAGCGGCGGCACGGGCAGCGGCACGATGGCGCTCCTGCGCGCCATGACGCTCGAAATCAAGAGCTCGTTTTTCTATGTGCGCCGCACGGAAAAAGGCGTGAACCGTCCCGGCGACACCTTGCGCAGCCGCAGCGGCAGTTGCCGAGATTTTGCCGTGCTCATGATGGACGCGGTGCGCTCGCTCGGCCTCGCGGCGCGCTTCGTGAGCGGCTATATATTCGTGCCCGAGCATGACGCCACCCAGGGCGGCGGCGCGACGCACGCATGGTTGCAGATCTATTTGCCGGGCGCCGGCTGGGTCGATTTCGATCCGACCAACAGCATCGTCGGCAACCGCCATCTGATTCGCGTGGCGGTGGCGTGGAACGCCTATCAGGCGCTGCCGTTGTGGGGCACGTGGCACGGCGCGCCGCATTCGTTTCGCGGCTTGCAGGTGGACGTGAGCGTGACCGAAGGCGAATGACGGCGAAGCAAGGCGGATAAGAACGAATGAACGCGCGCCGAAGATCGCGGCGTGTCGAATTAAAACGCGTATGCGGGGAGTGCCGTTTCGGGCGGCTCGCCGTGCGCGTCAACTGAACGTTTCAACTGGAAGAGGGCGTTGCGATGAAATTGCGCGTTGGCTACGAGCTGGTCTATGAGTGCGTGCAACCGACGCCGATGATGCTGATGTTGAACACCCACTATTCGCATGCGAAAGAGGTGCTGAACCCCGATCTGCTGGTGGTCGATCCACCGGTGCCGATCAGCCAGTATCGCGATTCGTTCGGCAATCTGTGCAGCCGGCTGGTGGCGCCGCCGGGAAAAATCGCCTTTTCGACGAGCGCGGTGCTGGAGGTGTCGTCCGAGCCGGAGATGCGCCCGCCCTACACTGAACAGCATCCGGTGGAAATGCTGCCTGACGATACGCTGGTGTTTCTGCTCGGCAGCCGCTATTGCGAAACCGATCTGCTCTCCGAATTCGCGTGGCAGACCTTTGGCAAGTTGCCGCTCGGCCGTGGGCGCGTGGATGCGATCTGCAATTACGTGCACAACCACATCGTGTTCGGCTACGACTTTGCGCGGCCGACCAAGACCGCATGGCAGGCGTGGCAGGAGCGCAAAGGCGTGTGCCGGGACTTCGCGCATCTGGCGGTGGCGCTATGCCGGGCCATGAATATTCCGGCGCGTTATTGCACAGGCTATATCAGCGATGTCGGCTTGCCACCGCCGTACGCGGCGATGGATTTCGCCGCATGGTTCGAGGCGTATATCGGCGGATGCTGGCAGACCTTCGACCCGCGCAACAACGCGCCGCGCACGGGGCGCGTGCTGATGGCGCGCGGGCGCGACGCGGCCGACGTGGCGCTCAGTAACGCGTTCGGGCCGACGCAGTTGCTAAAGTTCGCGGTGGTGTGCGAGGCTGTCTAGCTGCGTTGCGGATAAAGACCTAAAGCTGCCCGAGCGCTGCGCAACCCGCACTCGATATTAACAACGGCATTCAGGCATGCCGGCGCGGCGTCATTCCCCGAGCGCCAGCGCGCGCTTCCTTCGCACCAGCGCCGCACCGATCGACACGGCCGCGCCGATGCCGCCCATCGTCAGCGACAGGGTCACGATCAGCGGGCCGGTTTGCGTGCGCGCCGAGAACACGCTGACCAGCAGGCCGGCGAGCGGCTGTGTCATGTTGTTGAGAAGGATCACCACGCCGGTTGTCTTGCCGTAGTCCTGCGGCGGAATGATTTGCTGCCGCGCGCTGCGGATGTAGACGTTGAACATCTTGTCGAAGCCGACGATCAGCAGGAAGCCGAGCGCATAACCCCACGGCGCCGCGCTCGCGCCGGCGATCACGCCGCCCGCGCAGATCGAGACGAAGGCGACCAGGCCCAGGGCGCGCGCCGGCCATGCGGCGCGTGCGATCGTCAGCAGAATCAGCACCGTCGCCACGGCTCCGGCTGTTTGCAGTCCGGCATAGTAGTGATTCGATTGCGCGTGAAGGCCGGTCACCATGGCGGCGGACGTGGCGAGCGTCACGCCGATCACCAGATTTTCGGCGGCGGCGAGCAGCACGACTTTCTTTAGGCCAGGCAGCACCAGCACATGACGCAGCGCGATGCGCAGCGGCAACGTCCAGTGACCCGGAGCCAAGGCCGGCGGCTCGGCGGCGCGAAAGCCGCTCGCGCGTTGCCACAGCAGTAGCGCGCCATCGGCGAGGAGAAACAGCACGCCGGTTGCACCGACAACCCATTCCCAACGCCACAGGCCAAGTAGCAGCGCGGCGAACATCGGACCGAGCACGAACCCCAACTGGTCGGCCAATTGCGAGTAGGCGAGCACGCGCTGAAACTGCTGCGTGCTGAAGATTTGCGGCAGCATGACTTCACGCGCGACGAGACCCTGGCTCGTCAACACGCCGCACACGGCAGAGAGTGCGATCAACCAGCCGATGCCGCCGAACAGCGCGTAAGCGAGTACACCGCCGAAGCACGCCAGCGCCCGCACGGTCTGGCTCACGCGCATCAATCTGAGCGGCGAGATGCGGTCGCACAAGGCGCCGAAGAAGGGAAACACCAGATAGCGGGGCAGCGTTTCGATAAAGAACGCGAGCCCCGACCACGAGACCTGGTGCGTGGTCTGGAAGACGACGAGCGGTACGAGAAACAGCAGGATCTGATCGGCGAGACGCGCGACAAACAGCGAGCAGAAGAAAGCCTGATAATTGACGCGCACCGTTCATGTCCCGCCGATTATGGGTCGAGACCGATCCTATCAAAGATAGCGCTCTCGCGCCCCTTGCCTGCTTGCCGCGCCGTGAATTCTCAATGCAACGGCAAGCAGGCCGCGCGCCGCCGGCAGCGCGCGTTCAGGGTTGCACTTCAATCGCCGCGATAAGCCGCTTCGAGCGGCGCGATTTCCAGCTTGACCATATTCATCATGGCCTTCATCACGCGGCTCGCCTTGGCCTCGTCCGGGTCGCGCAGCATGTCGCCGAGCACGTCGGGCGCGATCTGCCACGAGACGCCGAACCGGTCCTGAAGCCAGCCGCATTGCCACTCCTTGCCGCCGTCCAGAAGTTTCGTCCAGTAACGGTCGATTTCCTCCTGCGACTTGCAGTGCACGAACAGCGAAATGGCCGGCGTGAAGGGGAACTGTGGGCCGCCGTTCAGCGCCATGAACTCCTGGCCTTCGATCTCGAACGTGATGGCCAACACGCCGCCCTTCGGTCCGGGTCCGGCGTCCGTGTAATGCAACGTGGTGGCGATGCGGGAATCGGAAAACACGGACGTGTAGAAGCGGGCCGCATCTTCCGCATTACCGTCGAACCACAGGCACGGCGCAATCTTTTGCATGACGTTTCTCCTCCTTCTCACCGGACGGACCGCGCCTTACTTCATGCAGTCCATGGCTTTCTGGATTTCTTCCGGGCTCAGGTCGCGCTTGTGCGTGGCCAACGACCAGCTATGCCCGAACGGGTCTTTCACCTGACCGTAGCGATCGCCCCAGAACATGTCGGTGACGGGCATCACGACGGTCGCGCCGGCGTCGACGGCCTGCTTGAAGCTGGCGTCGACATCTTCCACATAGTAGTGAATCGTGACCGGTGTGCCTTTCAGCGAATTCGGGCCGAACGACTGGTGCTCGGGCCATTCGTCGGTCAGCATCAGCATGGAATCGCCGATCTTCAGCGTGGCGTGCATGACCTTGCCGCCGGGGCCGGGCAGGCGGACCTGCTCGACGGCGTTGAAGGCCTTGGTGTAGAACGCGATGGCGTCCGCGGCGTTGGCGCAGATCAGATACGGGGTGAGCGAGTGCATCCCGTCCGGGATCGGTTTGACAGCGTTGCTGGACATGACGGCGACTCCTTGAAGTAACAGGTTCGTGAGGTGAAAGACCGACTCGTCGAGTCAGGTCTTCAACGTTACGACGAGTACATGACCGTTGAATCGACACTCCGGAAAAAATATTTTTGGTCCGGGCGTCCGGCGACCACCCGGGCGCCTGTTTCAACCGGCCGGATTGTCCTCGTCCGGCGGCGGGGCGGACGGCGCCGGGGCGCCGCCACGTGGTGCGCCGAGGATGCTGATCTGGAACGTCGGCGTCGCCGCGAGCGATTGCAGCGTGGCGTCTTCGGGAATGTGTTCGAACAGCGGCAGAATCACCGAGCCGCCGATCACCGCGCGTCGGCTATCGTCGGCGGGCCGCAAGCCCCATACGTCCTGATAGACGACCGGCACCGCGCTGCCGTTGCGGGTGGTGTTGCCGATATACAGCATCACATGGCCGCCGATGTAGACCAGCGTGCGCAATGGCTCGCCGTGCTGCGCCAGATAGTCGAGCCGCTGGGCGGGCGTGGACGACGACAGGTCGATCATGCGGCCGGCGTTCATCTGCGTGGACGAATGGCGCGGCAGCCAGACGCCGAACGCGGCGAAGATGCTTTGCAGTTCCGACGAGCAATCGTTGTAGAGGCCGCTATTGCCCCAGCCGTAGGGGCGGCCGATCAGCGTTTTCATCAGCATCGCCAGATGGCGCGGCGTCGCGGCGAGCGGCATCGGCGCGATTTGCGCGTCGTTCAGGGCGGCGGTGCGGATCAGTGCCTGGCCTTCGGCGTCGCGCGCCGGGACGAGCACCTGACGCGCAACGGCCGGCTCGGCTGTGTTGCCGGTGTTGCCGGGGTCGCTCGCCACGGGTTTTGCTTGCGCCGGCCGCGCGGCGCTGGCTGGGACGATCGGCAGCAGTGTGCCGGCCGGCGCGTCGAAGCGGAACACGCCGCGGCTGTCGCGCACCGGCGCAGACGCCACGATCACCGCACCGAGCGATTTGCCCGCCGCGGCGCGCCATGTATCGACGAAGCGGTCGTCGGCCATGCCGACACCCTCGCTGCGCACCCAGCCCTGCACGTCGGGCGTCTGCACGTAATGCCACGCGCCGTCGAGGCTGCTGCCGAGCACATACAGCGGCGTGCCGGGCCGCGCGGCCGAGATCTGCAGGTTGTCGAACGGATAGCCTTCGCCGGCCAGATGATGGTCGTAGAACGATGGGTCGGTGGTCGGCAACTCGCGCACCATCAGGTTGCCGGTCGCGATTGCGCGGCGCTGCGGCTGATAAACGGCGATCTGCGTGAACTGCGCGACGTTCATGTTTTGCGCGATGGCGTCGATCCATGCCTTGTCGTGCGGCCGGAAATTTTCTCCGTAACCGATGTCCGCGCCGCTCTTGCCGGTATTGTCGAACTTGCCGATGCGCCGCTGCTGCAGTGCCGCAATGTCCGCGCCTTGCTGGCGATATACCAGCATTGTCACGAAGTTGACATTCCACGGCGAGGGCGCCGCGGTGCCAGTGCCGAAGTAGCGCGCGTAAAGGGCCTTGAAGTGCGCCTGCTGGTCCGCAGGACTCAGGAACGGCTGGTCGTAGCCGGGGCTGTCCGGTTCGAGCCAGTGATCGACGTCCTGATCGTAATGTGCGATGGGGAAGAGCGTGACGGTGTCGACCGGCGCGTGCGCGTCGTGCGTCGGCGACGGATTGCTGCAGGCAGTGATCGCCGCGAGCGCGGCACACAACGCGGCGGCGCGGCAGGCGTTCGGCCAGGCGGCGAGGCGGGATTGAACGGCAACGGGCATGAGGTTCGGCGAAGAAGGTCCAGGGCACGATGATACGGTGTCGGCGCATTGTGCAGCATGTCGTACCGGCGCCGCGTTTGCACTCCCAAACACAACGCTTATGTGGTTTCATTGGGGTTCGCGTCGTCCATAGCGGCTGCGCGATACCGCGCTTCACGCGCAGGCTGCCGCAGCCGGCGAGCGTTCCACCACGCTCACTGCTTAATCCCAACGGATGGCCTCGAAAGAACGCTCGCTCGAGGCCGCCCAACCAAGGAGAACAACATGCAAACCAGCGCACGCAATCAATTCGCCGGCGAAGTCACCGAGCTCAAACATGGCGCCGTCAACGACGAAGTCACGCTGCGCACCCAGGAAGGTCTCGAGATCGTGTCGATCATCACCCACGGCAGCGCGACGTCGCTCGGCCTCGCGGTGGGCAAGAAAGCCTTTGCGCTGGTCAAGGCGTCGTCGGTGATCCTGATGGTCGACATCACGAAGGACCAGGTGTCGGCGCGCAATTGCATCGCCGGTACGGTATCGGCGGTCACGAAGGGCGCGGTGAATTCCGAAGTGTTGATCAGCGCCGGCGGCGCGCAGATTGCGGCGATCATCACCAATGAGAGCGTCGATCGCCTCGGCCTCGCAAACGGCAAAGCGGCGACGGCGATTTTCAAGGCATCGAGCGTGATTATCGGCGTCGATCAGTAATCGTCGTGTGGTTTTGCCCGTTGGCTTCATGTCCGCGTGGACGCCGACGGGTCTGACGGAACCGCAGGGAAAGAGGGCTTTGCTTCGTGCACGTTGCGCCGCGCGCCGTGAAGGAAACGGCGGCTTGCTTTAAACTGCACGACTCGCTGTTCCTCTTTCCGCTTTCATCACGGACGCCGTCATGTTCGAAGTCTCCTCCGCCTCGCATCTGCCCAAAGCCGCGCACTACGAAGAACTGGTCGCCCAGGCGCGCTCGCTGCTCGCCGACGAAACCGACTGGATCGCCAACGCCGCGAATTTTTCCGCCTTCGTGTTTCATTCCCTCAGTGATCTGAACTGGGCTGGCTTCTATTTCCACGACGGCCGCGAACTGGTCGTCGGACCGTTTCAGGGCAAGCCCGCGTGTGTGCGCATCGCGCTCGGCAAGGGCGTCTGCGGCACGGCCGCGCAAACTCGGCAGACGCAAGTGGTGCGCGACGTGCACGAGTTTCCCGGCCATATCGCCTGCGATTCGGCGTCGCAATCGGAAGTCGTCGTGCCGCTCGTCGCGCCGGACGGCACGCTGATCGGCGTGTGGGATGTGGACAGCCCGATCGTCGCGCGCTTTGACGAAGAAGACGCGAAGGGCATGGAAGCGCTGTGCGCGGTGTTCATCGAAGCGGCGTTGCCGCGCGCCGCGTAAAAAGCGCGGTCGCGGTGCGGCGGCTCGCTATGCTTTTCCGTACATAGAGTCAATGCATTTCAGGGGATGGGTCGGCGGACCTCATCCCGCTATCGTTCTCTCCAACGCGCTCGAGACAGCTCATGAGCGCGACGAACCCCCACCAGGTTCTGGAGACACGCATGAGTTCCGCCACTGCTTTTGCGAACGCTTCGGCCACCACCAGTCCGCTGACATTTCAACGTTCACCCGCGTTACCCCGCAATTGCACGTTCGATAGCCACGCCTGGGAGATTCTCAGCCGCTACTGGCATCCGGTGGCGTTTGCCGCCGAAGTCACCGACAAACCCATCAGCGTGACGCTGCTCGACGAACCGCTCGTGGTGTTCCGCTCGAACGGCCAACTGGTGAGCGCGCGCGATATCTGTCCGCATCGCGGCGCGCCGCTCAGCCAGGGATGGGTCGATAACGGCAACATCGTGTGCCCGTACCACGGCCTTGCCTATAACAGCGAAGGCAAGTGCAAGCACATTCCATCGCAAACGGACGGCCCGATTCCCGAGCGGCTGCATCTCGTCACTTATGCGACGCAGGAAGCGTACGGACTCGTGTGGGTGTCGCTGGGGTGGCGGCATGGAAGCCTTGCCCGCGTTTCCGAACTGGAATGATCCCGACTTCCAGCAGATCCTGCCGCCTTCGATCGACATCAACGCATCGGCGGGACGGCAGACCGAAGGCTTCATCGACGTCGCGCATTTTGCGTGGATTCACCACGACAGTTTCGCCGACCGGCACAACCCGGTGGTGCCGCAGTATGGCCGTGGGAGGCGTGAACTAGCCCATAACAATCTTCCGTCTGACCGACCTCACTTTGTGATCGCTCGGTGTCTGAAAGGGGCCGGTCACCTCGAAGGTATCCGATGATTGCATTCGCGCCGCAAGCTTTCTCGCTCGCTGCTTTTTTTGCCGACAAGGATAGTACGGCGTAGGCTGGAAAAGTTTGCTTAGGAAGCCAGATATTTGGCGACGCTCATGAAGAATCGAATATCCCGGCAATAGCGAGGCTCGTATGGCGCGCGCAAGCGCGAGCGAGCCGGTCGGGAGGATTGGGGATTACACCAAGGGAAACGAGTGGCGCGAAGAATGGGGGGCTCGCGAATTCGGCGAGGGCACGAAAGCCCGTTATCATACGCACGGTTGCCCGAAACATCGGACCGGAACTCGGGGTTTCACTATTTGCGCCCGCGCGCAAGAATACGTCCGATCGCTTTCACTACTCAGGAAAAAACAAAAGGCCGGCGCGATGCAAGTCCCCCTCTACGCCGACATGCGTACGCGCGATGCCGCGCTTGCCTCGGCGCCTTACGGCATGTTCATCTGCACCACGGACGGCACGTTCGAGACCGTCAACGCCGCTTTCGAAAAGCTGACTGGATTTGCAGCGGAAGAACTGATTGGCCGGCGGACTTTCGAGTCTTTGTTCGATCCCGCCGAACTCGCCAAGCGCCGCGGAGAACTGTCGCCGCTTGCCACGGTGACTTCGCGCTATGAAGCCGAATGGAGTTTTTTGCGGCGCAATGGCACGCCGGTTCGCGTGGTGCTGGCGTTGGCGCCGCTCATCGCCGAGCCCGCGCATCCGGGTGGCCTCGCCAGCAGGCCGGCGCGCTACGTGGGCATCGCCATCGACATGACGCGTTACGCGCAATCGGAAGCGCGTCTCTGGTACGTCGCGCATCACGACGGCGTGACCCGTCTGCCCAACCAAACGCTATTTACTGAGCGCCTGGAACTGACGATCGCGCGTTGCCAGCGTAGCGGCAGCGGTTTTACCGTGCTGATCGCCGAGCTCGATCATCTGCGCAAACTGCGCGATGCGCTCGGGTTGCATGCGGCCGAACTCGTGCTGCAGATTGTCGGTGAACGGTTGCGCGGTCTCTTTCCGAACGACGGCACGATCGCCTCGATCGGCGGCACGCAGTTCGCCTTGCTGGTCAACGAAACCGGCGCGGCCGCCGATGCCTTCGCCGCCGAAGCACTGGGCCGAATCGCCGAGCCGATCGACTACGCCGGCACTGCCTTGAACATTACCGCGAGCATCGGCATCGTGGCTTATCCGGCCGACGGCGGCGATGCGCCTACGCTGATGCGTCGCGCGGGCGTGGCGTTGTCGGCGGCTTCGACGGTGAACGGCAATGCGGTGCGGCGGTTTTCCACCGCGCTGGAAGGTCAGGCGGCGCGCCGCTTCGAGCTGCAAACCATGCTGCGCGATGCGATCGAGCGTCAGCAATTGCATCTCGTGTATCAACCGCAGGTGACGCTCTCCAACGGCCGCATCGCGCAAGTGGAGACGCTGCTGCGCTGGAACCATCCGCAGCGCGGCTTGATCAGTCCCGTCGAATTCGTGCCGGTCGCGGAGGAGGCGGGGTTGATCGAGCAGATCGGCGAATGGGTGATTCGAACCGCGTGCCGCGATGCAGGCAAATTATTGAGGCTGACCGGCACGTTGCCGCGCTTCGCGGTGAACGTGTCACCGCAACAGTTCCAGCGGCATAATCTGTTCGAGACGATCCGCGAGGCGTTGGAAGATGCCGCGCTCGACCCTTCATACCTCGAGGTGGAAATCACCGAGGGCGTTTTGCTCGGCGACACCGAACAGGCTGCGCAGACACTTTTTGCGTTGCGCGATCTGGGCGTGGAAGTCGCTGTGGACGACTTCGGCACCGGCTATTCGAGCCTTGCGTATCTGACGCGCTTTCCGCTGAATCGCCTGAAAATCGACCGCTCGTTTGTGATGCGCATGAGCACCGATCCGCAATGCGCGGCGCTGGTGGGCGCCATCATCGCGATGGCGCATGCGCTCAAACTGCGCGTGACGGCCGAAGGCGTCGAAACGGCCGAGCAGGCCGCGCAACTGGAAGCGCTCGGCTGCGACGAAGCGCAAGGCTTCTGGTTTTCGCGTCCGATCACCGTCGCGGCACTGCGTAATTTGCTGAGGCCGTTGGGCACTCTTTGACGCGCAGGTTTGCCGGCGCCATGGATGCATGCTCACGCGCATGCTTAGCCATCCCTATCAATTCTTGACCCGATGCAATGCATCGCCGCGATGAACGGCATGCTTGCCGCTCTTCTCGCTTTGTACTTCGTAATGTGGATCGGATGTCGACGCATCGATGGTTCTGCCGTCCATAGTCGTATGGGTAGAAATGACTCGCACGATCTTGCCGTGCGTGACGCCTTGCGGCGTGTTCCAACTGACACGGTCGCCAGTCTTCAAATGTTGGGACATGAGGTCCTCCTTTGCCTGTACTAATGACAGCGTAAACTCCCTTGCTGTAAGGCTTTGCATGATTGCACTGCCCCTGTTCGCATGTTCGAGCAAGCAGCGTGCCTCTGTGCATGAAATGTAGAGGGCGGGAACGTATCCTGCTTCGTTGCGTCAAGACTCCTATACCGTAACGGAACGAAGACTCAAGATGAACGATCTCCTCACGCGACTCTTTCACTTCCAGCCGTCGTTGCTCGTCACGCTGACGCACGACGCCCTTCATATCGTGCTGGCCGTGCTGATCCTCATGGTTGGCTGGTGGCTCTCGAATCGCGTCGGCGCGATGTTCGCCCGCGCGCTCGCGCGCACGCACGCGGATCCGACGCTCGCGCCGATGCTGGCGGCGATGAGCACCTGGGCCGTGCGAGTGCTCGTGTTCATCGCGGCGCTCAGCGAAGTCGGCATCGCGACCGCGAGCGTGCTGGCGGTGCTCGGCGCCGCCGGCCTCGCGATCGGACTCGCGTTGCAAGGCACGCTGCAGAATATCGCGGCCGGCATGATGCTGTTGATGTTGCGGCCGTTTCGCGTCGGCGACGTGATCGAAGGCAGTGGCGCGGCGGCCGGCATCGTGCGCGAAGTGGGACTCTTCACCACGCGCATCGAGCGCGGCGACGGCAACGCCGTGTTCGTGCCGAATAGCCAGATCTGGAGCAATCCGGTGATCAACTACAGCAGCGGCGGCACGCAGCGCATCGAGGTCGAAGTGGGCCTCGCGCAGCGCAAGGACGTCGACGCCGCGATCGGCGAATTGAAGAAGCTGGTCGCAGACGAACCGCGCGTGCTGAGCGGCGCCACGCTCGCACCGATCGTCACGGTAGCGGACTATCCGGACGATGGCGGCGCGACGCTGCGCATCGCGGCGTGGGTGCGCACACCGGACGCGTCGCTCGCCAGCGGGGACCTGCACGAGCACGCGCAGGCCGCGCTTGAACAGGCGGGTTGCCCGGTCGCGGCGTAGGCCGCCGCGCGGCATTTACCGGGGCCTTTTATCGTTCGCCCGCGCTGCTATAGCGCACGAGGCGCCTCGTGCAGAACGCGTCTCGCCCAAGCGGCTGTATAACCCGCAGTCCGGTCATTCATATTCAACCAAACTTGCCTGGTCCGGCGCCGATGTGCCGACTCAGTGCAGGCGCGGATGAGCGAGGAAGAATCGCACCATTTCCGCGGCGGCGTCGGGACCGGACGGGTCCGTGTACGAACCGTGCTGACTGCCGCCGGACCACGCGTGACCCGCGCCGTGAATCGACCAGGACTCCGCTTCGACGCCGTTGGCCGCCATGTGCCGTTGCTGTGTATAGGTGCGCCGTCCGCTTGCAGCGCCGGATTGCGTGCTGACGGTGGTGGTGCCGGCGTCGAAGGGCGCAACGATCTGCGCCGCGTTCGACGGATGGACTGTCGTGTCAGCGTCGCCATGAAACACGATCAGCGGACGTTGCGGCGCGGCATGTGTGCGATTGCGTGGCGCCTTGCCGCCTTTCATCGCGGCGAGCGCCGAAGGCAGGCCTTTTGCGCATCCATAGGCGAGGCCCGAGTGCACACCCGCTGCCGCGTAAAGATCGGGCGACGTTTTCAGCATGACGTCCGCCATCGCACCGCCCGCCGACAGACCCGCCACATACACGCGCGCCGGATCGACGCGATAGCGCGCCATCACCTCGCGCGTAATGCCGGCGATCAAGGACGGCTCGCCTTGATCGCGCAGCTGATCGGCAGGTTTGAACCAGTTCCAGCACTTCGAATGATTGGCCGCTTGCGCCTGATTCGGATACACGACGATGAAGCCGTGACGCTCGGCCATTTCGTTCATGCGCGTGCCGGCGGCGAAGTCGTCGGCGTTCTGCGTGCAGCCGTGCAGCATCACGATCAGCGGCAATGGTTCGGTCTTGTAGACAGCGGGCACGTAGAGCTTGTACTGGCGTTGTCCGGCTGCGTTGCTGAACGTGTGCGTGCTGAAGGTGCCCGGTGTGTCGGCGTCGAAAGTCGGCGCGGCAGGGGCGTGCGGAGCGGGGCTCGCTGGCGTTTGTGGCTGCGTCCACGCTTGCGCCCATTCGCTGGCATTCGAAGGCGTGTGCGGTGTTTGCACCGGGTCCACGTGGACATTGTTCGCGTTGTGGCCCGAGAGCGCGCGCTGAACCGCCGCCGTGGCTTCTTTGGGACCCTTCGTGCGCAATAGCTCGAAGGCGTCTTTCATCGATTTCAGGAAGTCTTCGTTCATTTTCATGATGGTTTGTATTGACCTGTGTGGGGCGTGGTTGGGAGTCGACTGATGGGTCGCCCGTTCAGCCACGGTAATGAGTCGAGCGTCGCGCCTAGCTGATGCGGCCGGCGAGCGCCGCCTTGACCGCGGGCGACGCATGAAAGGCACCGAGCACCACCACCGATGCAATCGTGGCCGCCGCGAGTTCGGGCGGCACATCGGCTGCGATGCTGGCGAGGCCGAGCACGTGAATGTCGAGCTGTTCGTGCGCGGCCTGAGCGGCTTCGAGATCCTGTCGCGAGAAGTGCTGCAGGCCGAGCACCATGGCACGCCGGGTCACCGTTTCCGTGACGACCTGGGCGTGCACCGCGAGCTGGTTGCGGATTGCCGTGCGGATCAGGTCGGTGCGGTTCGAGTAAAAGCCTTCTTCGACCAATAGATCGATCTGGCCGAGGTCGATCGGGCCCAGGTTGATGGTGATTTTTTCGGTCTCGCCGCCTTTGGGGCGCGAGGTGTTGATGAGGTTGAGTTTGGGCATTTGCACTCCGGGAGGCATCTAGGTGCCATCCAATTAACATCCAGTGGGATGGTTATACGCCTCTCGATGGGGTGCGGTCAATGAGGAAATTGGGGGTTCGTTCGGGAGTGGGTGTGGGCGCTGGGCTCGGTGGCGAGGCCTATTGCTTCAATGCTGGGTTGGGTTTGGTCACCGGATTACTCCCGGTGAGCTTTGCGGACCCCGCGGCTGGATGGCTGGCGCGGGACGTCGGCTAGGGCAGTTTGGCTAGCAGCCGGTCGTATAGCGATGACGGCAGACGAATCGTTCCCAAGTCGGCACCGCTCTCGTCTCCGCCCTCGTAACGCAGTGCATCGCGTTCCCAATAAAGCCTGGCGGCGTCGTCGGTGTAGCTTCTATATGTTCTCTCAGCCAGAAGTTGCTGGCTTGGCTGCTCATAGAGCCGCAAGACAATTTGCGATCCAAGGTAACAGACGCGTGCCGTATAGCGGCCATCGGCCGATTGCGCATCGTCGCAGTCTGTCGGCTTAACGATCGAACGTAGTCTCGCGCCGTCCCAATAGCTCCAAGCGGAAACGAATGCCGCCACAACGCAGATACCGACAAGGGTTCGTTTGACCGAAGTCATTGCAATCAGTTTGGCCCGCTCATTGCGTCCGTCGCTGCTGGTAAGGCTCGGGTGCGGGCGGAATCGATAAGCCCGGCGGAGCTTTGTTCATCGAGATAATCAGATCTGGGACGGGAAGGCACCCGTTCTCAGCGTCACACCGGCGCCAGCGCCATAGAATCTTGTTGATTCTGTAATACGGGATTTTTCGTAATCAGCGGTCGACATGTTTGTTATTGCCGGGCAATTTTCGAGTTCCGATTAGTGGCCGTTCTCTCGTTTCCGTCATATCGGGAAAGCCATCCTAATCGGTAACCGCGTCTCGAAAAACTGCTTTATGTCGTTTCGCCTAGCACAAACCAATGGAACCGCCAGCCGCGCACGATACCTTGGGCGACATCAATAAAAAGCCGGCCATTGCGCGACGTCAACCAACCTACATCAGCACAATATCGTACTGCTCCTGACTCAAATTCGACTCGACCTGCAGCGACACCGGCTTCCCAATAAAATCAATCAGCATCGCCAGATGCTGCGACTCTTCCTCGAGAAACAGATCGATCACCTGCTGCGACGCCACCACGCGGAACTCGCGCGGATTGAACTGGCGCGACTCACGCAGAATCTCGCGCAGCACGTCGTAACACACCGTTCGCGGCGTCTTGACCTGCCCCTTCCCCTGGCAAACCGGACAAGGCTCACACAACACATGCGCGAGAGATTCACGCGTACGCTTGCGCGTCATCTCGACAAGCCCGAGCTGCGAGAACCCATTCACCGTCACACGCGTGCGATCGCGCGACAACGCCTTCTTCAATTCGCCCAGCACCTGATCACGATGCTCGACATTCTCCATATCGATGAAGTCGATGATGATCACGCCACCCAGATTGCGCAGACGTAACTGCCGCGCAATGGTGTGCGCGGCTTCGAGGTTGGTCTTGAAGATCGTATCGTCGAAGTTGCGCGCGCCGACATAGCCGCCGGTATTCACGTCGATGGTCGTCATCGCTTCAGTCTGGTCGATCACGAGATAACCGCCTGACTTCAGATCCACCCGGCGCGACAACGCGCGCTGGATTTCCGCCTCGATGTTGTATAGATCGAAGAGCGGCCGCTCGCCGGTGTAGTGGTGCAGCTTCGACGACACTGCCGGCGTGAACTCGGCCGCGAAATCGGCCAGCATCTGATACGTCTCGCGCGAGTCCACCTGAATGCGCGACGATTCGTCGTTGACGAAATCGCGCAGCACGCGTTGCGCGAGATTCAGATCCTGATACAGCAGGCTCGTCGGCGGCATGCGCTGCCCTTGAGACAGAATCGTCGCCCACGTCTTGCGCAGATACGCGACGTCGCCGGCCAGCTCTTCGCTGGTCGCATCTTCCGCGATGGTGCGCACGATGTAGCCGCCTTTCTCGTCGGCGGGCAGCACGGCGGTCAGACGCGCACGCACGGCTTCACGTTCGGCTTCGCTCTCGATCTTCTGCGAGATGCCGATATGCGGCTCCTGCGGCAGATACACGAGCGTGCGCCCGGCAATGCTCACTTGCGTGGACAGGCGCGCGCCCTTGGTGCCGATCGGATCCTTCACGACCTGCACCATCAGCGTCTGCCCTTCGAAGACGATTTTCTCGATCGGTTGATGCGGCGTCTGATGCTGCGGTTCGCCGGCAATGCGCGGATGCCAGATGTCGGCGACGTGAAGGAATGCGGCGCGTTCGAGACCGATGTCGATGAAGGCGGATTGCATGCCCGGCAACACGCGTACGACCTTGCCGAGATAGACGTTGCCGACGCGGCCACGCGACAGAGTTCGCTCGACGTGAAGTTCCTGGACGGCGCCTTGCTGGACCAGCGCGACGCGCGTTTCCTGCGGCGTGACATTGATCAGGATTTCTTCATTCATGGTGTTATTTTAGAAGTCGATGCGCGCTGCACGCAGGAGGGCAGCACATTCAAAAAGCGGCAAACCCATGATACCTGAATAGGACCCGTCGATATGCTCGATAAACTCCGCGGCGCGCCCCTGCACTCCATACGCGCCCGCCTTGCCGAGCGGCTCGCCGCTCGCCGCATAGCGGCGAATCGCGTCTGCGTGCAGTGCAGCAAAACGCACCTTCGACACGGATAGCGCGGCCGGCAGCAATGCGCCCTCGGCATCGACAACGGCCACGGCCGTCAGCACTTCGTGGTCGCGGCCGGCGAGGCGCTTGAGCATCGCGACGGCGTCGTCGGCATCGACGGGCTTGCCGAGAATCGCGTCGTCGATCGTGACGGTTGTATCCGCAACCAGAATTGGCCGCGCCGCATGGCCGCCGGCCACGAGGCGCGCGCGTGCCGCATGCGCCTTGGCGACGCACACCCGCTGCACATAGTCGTGCGCGCGCTCGCCGGGCAGCTCGGCTTCGAGCGCTTCCGCGTCTTCATCGGGACGCGGCAGCAGCAGTTCGAAACGCACGCCGAGCTGTTGCAACAGCTCCTGGCGGCGCGGACTCTGCGAAGCGAGATAGACGAACGGATGCAGCGAAGCGGCGGACGTTGACATGAACAGGTCTCGATGAAGCGGATTGTATGAGGGTTCGGCGAGCGTGCCGGTCGAGCGTCGATCAGCGTGTCGTGAACGCTATCGCCGCGCGCACAAAAACACGTGCGTCGACATGCGATTCACTCAGCGCAGGCGATGCGGCGGAAAGCGCCCGGAAAGCGCGCGCGGCAACACGCGACAAAGCCGCGTGCTACACACGCCGCCTCGTTCGCTCACACGCGATGATAGGGGTGATTTTGCGTGATGGTCCACGCGCGGTAAAGCTGCTCGGCAAGCAGCACGCGGACCATCGCGTGCGGCAAAGTCAGGCTGGAGACGCGCAGCAGCATATCGGCGCGCGCTTTCAGATCGGGATCGAGCCCGTCGGCGCCGCCGATCAGGAACGCCACGTCGCGGCCGTCCTGCTGCCAGCCGGGCAGGGCGCCGGCGAGCTGCATGGTGGTCCAGTCCTTGCCGCGTTCGTCGAGCGCGACGATCCGCGCGTTCTTCGGCAACGCGGCTTCGATCTTGAGCCGCTCGGCGGCCATCACGCTTTCCGCCGGCCGTCCCGACGAACGCTGCTCGGGTTTGATTTCGCGCAGTTCGATGCGCAGCTCGGGCGGCATGCGCTTCGCGTATTCGTCGAAGCCTGTGGCGATCCAGTCCGGCATCTTGTGGCCGACGGCGAGGATATGCAGTTTCATGACGAAGAGAGTCGCGGACGACTACCGTAAGCCGGCCAAAGCCCGCTTACTTGCGGCGCACGGCCGTCTTGCGCGCGGGCTTCTTTACGGCCGGCGCTGCTTCGTCTTCGTCCTCGTCTTCATCGGGCTCACTCGAGCGCGCGCCACCGAACGGGTCCGGCGTGGACAGCTTGATGCGCACCGGCTTGTCGCCCCAGATTTCTTCGAGGTTGTAGTACTGGCGCAGGGCCGGCTGCAGGATGTGCACGATGGCGTCGCCGCAATCCACCAGCACCCATTCGCCGATGTCCTCGCCCTCGGTGCTGATGATGTCGCCGCCGGCCTCCTTGACGCTCTCGCGCACGCTCGAAGCGAGCGCCTTGGTTTGCCGGTTCGAGGTGCCGCTCGCGACGATCACGCGATCGAACAGCGCGGTCAGGTGGCTGGTGTTGAACACCTTGATGTCTTGCGCCTTGACGTCTTCGAGAGCGTCGACGATCACGCGTTGCAGTTTGCGAATATCCATGAGGTTACCGGTGGTACAGATGATGTTGAAGAATATAGTCCCACACCGCGGTGGGGACATGGCTCGCCGCCTGGTCTTGCTGTTCGCCGCCCGCGAGGGCAAGCCGCCGGTTCACCTGCTCGCGCAGATGCGCGCGAATGTCGGTGGCCGAAACGTTGAACGCAAGCGTCGTATCGATCAGCAAGTGGCCGCAGGGCGTGGCTTGCAGAACGTCGGCGCGGGCACGGCGCGCGTCGATTTCTTGAGCGACCACCGGCGGAATCGAAGCGAGGTCGAATCCGGGCCGGGTGGCCGCGCAGATATGGGCGAACTCGAACAGGCGCCGCCAGTCGCGCCATGTGTCGAGATGCACCAGTTGATCCGCGCCGATCAGGAGCGCAATCGATGCGTCCTCACCTTCGCGTTCACGCCAGCGTTGCAGCGTGTCGAGCGTGTAAGTCGGGCCTTCGTGATCGATTTCGTCAGTCGCGACACGCACGGTCGCGCCCGGCAGCACCAGTTCGCTCGCCGCCGCGCGCGTCATGGCAAGGCGATGCACGGCCGGCGAAACGTCCGATTTTTGCCAGGGCTGGCCGGCCGGCAGCAGCACGAGTTCGGTCAGTTTCAGCACATGCGCGAAACGCCGCGCGAGCGCGAGGTGGCCGTCGTGGATCGGATCGAAAGTGCCGCCGAGCAGTCCGATCCGGCGAGGCAGGGCAACAGGATGAGCGTTCGGCTTCAGGTGAAGATCCTTTGTCGTGACGATTCGAGTGATGCGCGGGCGCGGCCCGTCACAGCCACTCGCGCGGCACGAGAAAATCGCTATAAAGACGCGCTTCCGGCGTGCCCGGTTCGGGCTGCCAGTTGTAGCGCCAGTTCACCACAGGCGGCATCGACATCAGGATCGATTCCGTGCGTCCGCCGCTCTGCAGCCCAAACAGTGTGCCACGGTCGAAGACCAGATTGAACTCGACGTAGCGCCCGCGCCGGTAAGCCTGGAAATCGCGCTCGGCTTGACCGTACGGAATGTTGCGGCGCTTTTCGATGATCGGCAGGTACGCTTTGAGGAACGCGTCGCCGACACTCTTGAGCATCGCGAACGATTGGTCGAAGCCCGGCGCCGAGAAATCGTCGAAGAAAATCCCGCCAATGCCACGCGCTTCGTTGCGGTGCTTGAGGAAGAAATATTCGTCGCACCAGCGCTTGAAACTCGGGTACAGGTCCTCGCCATAAGGCAGCAGCGCGTCGCGGCAGGTGCGATGGAAATGCTGCGCGTCTTCCTCGTAGCCGTAGTACGGCGTGAGGTCCATGCCGCCGCCGAACCAGAACACCGGCTCTTCGCCGGCCTTGGTCGCGATCAGCAGACGCACGTTCATATGCACGGTCGGACAGTGCGGATTGTGCGGGTGCAGCACGAGCGACACGCCCATCGCTTCGAAACCCCGCCCGGCCAGTTGCGGCCGCGCCGCGCTCGCCGAACCCGGCAAGGCGTCGCCCGCGACATCCGAGAAACCGATGCCGGCCCGCTCGAAGAAATTGCCGCCTTCCAGAATCCGCGTGCAGCCGCCGCCGCGCAGCTTCTCGCCGGGGACGCGCTGCCATGCGTCGGTTGCGAACGGCGTGCCGTCGAACGCGCCGAGCGTGTCCGCGATATGCGTTTGCAGGCCTTGCAGCCAGCTGCGCACGGCCTGTGCGTCGTAGCTCGAATCGGTCATGAATGCAGATGCTGAGGGCGGCACGCTCGTCGTGCCGCGGGTTCTTCGTGAAGGGCGACGGCCGGGCCCGCGTCAGGGTGGAACCTGCGAAGGCGCGGCCATTCAGTTTTTCGCGCGGGGCGGGATACTGCCGCCCTGGTCAGGCCACGTCGGGCCTGCATCGGCCCATATCGGCCCACATGCTGCGGTGGGCGCGGTGACCGGGGTCAAACCGGCCGAAACCCGCAGTGTAGCGCCGTTGGCGCCGCACGCGGGCGAGTGGGGTCATGGCTTAATGCTTGCCTTCGGTCTTGGCGTCGTGCTTGCGGTTCAACGCACGGTAGCCGATGTCGCGACGATACTGCATGCCGTCGAACGAGATCTGGTTGATCGTTTCGTACGCGACCGACTGCGCGCTGCGCACCGAATCCGCCAGACCGACCACGCACAGCACGCGGCCACCCGAGGTGGTCAACTTGCCGTCCGCCAACGTGGTGCCGGCGTGAAACGTGACCGAATCCGCGGTTTCAGCCGGAATGTCGTTGATGCGGTCGCCCTTGCGCGGCGTGTCCGGATAGTTGTACGCGGCGAGCACGACACCGAGCGCGGTGCGGCGATCCCACTCCAGTTCCACCGTGTCGAGCGTACCGGCGATGGCCTGCTCGACCACCTTCGAATAGTCGCCCTTCAGACGCGCCATGATCGGCTGCGTTTCCGGGTCGCCCATGCGGCAGTTGAATTCGAGCGTTTTCGGGTTGCCTTGCGCGTCGATCATCAGACCAGCGTACAGGAAGCCGGTGTAGCGGATGCCTTCCTTCTCCATGCCGCGCACCGTCGGCAGGATGATTTCGCGCATCACGCGGGCATGCAGTTGCGGCGTGACGATCGGCGCGGGCGAATAGGCGCCCATGCCGCCCGTGTTCGGCCCCTGGTCGCCGTCGAGCAGGCGCTTGTGATCCTGGCTCGAAGCGAGCGGCAGCACATGCTTGCCGTCGACCATCACGATGAAGCTCGCTTCCTCGCCGGCGAGGAATTCCTCGATCACGACACGCGCGCCGGCATCGCCGAGCTTGTTGTCCGACAGCATCATGTCGACCGCGGCGTGCGCTTCTTCCAGCGTTTGCGCGACCACCACGCCCTTGCCCGCGGCGAGGCCGTCGGCCTTGATGACGATCGGCGCGCCCTTGGCGTCGAGATACGCGTGCGCGGCGGCGACGTCGGCGAAGGTTTCGTATTCGGCCGTCGGGATCGCGTGGCGCTTCATGAACGCCTTGGCGAAGTCTTT
This sequence comes from Paraburkholderia sp. NPDC080076, assembly GCF_050281145.1. Taxonomy (NCBI): domain Bacteria; kingdom Pseudomonadati; phylum Pseudomonadota; class Betaproteobacteria; order Burkholderiales; family Burkholderiaceae; genus Paraburkholderia; species Paraburkholderia sp. NPDC080076. Next base: position 430,201 of record NZ_JBNNWQ010000005.1, read on the forward strand.
CGAGCTTTCGAGCTGAGCGGCTTCTTTGGTCGGCCCGAAAATCTTCAGGCCGCGCGAGCGGAACAGATTGACGATGCCGGCCGCCAGCGGCGCTTCCGGCCCGACCAGCGTGAAGGCGATCTGTTCTCTTTCGACGAAATCGGCGAGCGCAGCCGGCTCGGTGATGTCGACGTTGCGCAGACGCTCGTCCTGGGCGGTGCCGCCGTTGCCAGGAGCCACGTAGACGAGCTGAACCCGCGGCGATTGCGCGAGCTTCCATGCGAGTGCATGTTCGCGACCGCCGGAACCGACGACGAGTAACTTCATGTGAATCCCCGAGACTTAAAAACCATAAACGGCTGACGCAGCACGCTCAGCCGTGGAATAACAACGAGGTTCGCATTGGGCCCGCAGCCGGTGGTGGCGCAGGGCATAGTGCGAACCCGGGTGGAAGCGCGGTGCAAAACCACACGCACGTCCGCTCAGCAACGACGCGAGGGTCAACCGGCAGAGGGTGGCGCGGCTCGACACGAGCCCGCGCGCCACGCGCCGCCGTGGCGCGCTCATTCGTCGGCGATCGCGGCGTTTGTATAGACTTCCTGCACGTCGTCCAGATTCTCCAGCGCGTCGAGCAGCTTCTGCATTTTCACCGCGTCGTCGCCGGTGAACTCGACTTCCGTCTGAGGTTTCATCGTCACCTCGGCCAGCTCGGCCTTGAAGCCCGCGGCTTCCAGCGCGGACTTCACCTTCGGGAAATCGTTCGGCGGGCACAGCACTTCGATACTGCCGTCTTCGTTCGTGACGACGTCGTCGGCGCCGGCTTCGAGCGCGGCTTCCATCAGCTTGTCTTCCGGCGTGCCGGGCGCGAACAGGAACTGGCCGACGTGATCGAACATGAAGGACACCGAGCCGTCCGTGCCCATGTTGCCGCCGTTCTTCGAGAACGCGTGACGCACTTCCGCCACCGTACGCGTGCGGTTGTCGGTCATGGTGTCGACGATCACCGCCGCGCCGCCGATGCCGTAGCCTTCGTAGCGGATTTCTTCGTAGCTTGCGCCATCAACACCGCCCACGCCACGCTGGATCGCGCGGTTGACGTTATCTTTCGGCATGTTGGCGTCGTACGCCTTTTCGACGGCGAGCCGCAGGCGCGGGTTCGAGTCGATGTCGCCGCCGCCCATGCGAGCCGCGACCTGGATTTCCTTGATGAGCCGCGTCCAGACCTTGCCGCGCTTGGCGTCGGCCGCTGCTTTCTTATGCTTGATGTTGGCCCATTTCGAATGACCCGCCATACCTTTCTCCATCGCGCGCGCCAGTGGGGCGCACGCATTGTGCAATTGTCGTTGCGATGCCGGGCGCTTGCGCGTGTTTGCGTGTTTTGCGCCTCGATGTCAAACCGTCCGCTGCCTGACTGTCCGGCTCAACCGTTCGTGGCTACCGCCTGTGACTAGCCCTCCGCAACCAGGCGTTTCAAGCCTGATCACGCCCAGCCGAGCCCGGCTAGCGGGCCCGCGGGTTGGCAGCGCGATTGGAACGGGGCGGTGCGGCTGGCACGCGGCAAACGCCGCGCCGGCCTGCCAGGCCCCGCGAAAGGCGCGGTGCGCCAGGCGGTGGTGCGAGTTGAGCCGCTCTTTGAGCGGATTCGAATTTTATCACGCCGCAGGGGTGCGGCAGAGGGCGAGATAGTGGCAAACGCTGCGAAAAGTGCGCAACAGCGGCGTCTGATGCTCGCCGTCACGCAGTTTTCAGACCGCTTTCAATTTTTCGTGCCGAACAGGCGGTCGCCGGCGTCGCCGAGACCCGGCACGATGTACGCGTGCTCGTTTAGATGCGAATCGAGCGAGGCGACATACAGCTTGACGTCCGGATGGGCGTCCTGAAACACCTGCACGCCTTCGGGCGCGGCGACCAGCGCGAGGAACAGGATGTTCTCGCCGGCCACGTTGCGGCGCTTGAGCACGTCGACCGCGTGCACGGCGGAGTAGCCGGTCGCGACCATCGGATCACACAGAATGAACACGCGATCTTCGAGGTCGGGCAGGCGCACCAGATATTCGACCGGCCGATGGTCCTCGGCGCGATATACGCCGATGTGGCCCACCCGCGCCGACGGCACCAGCTCCAGCAGGCCGTCCGACATGCCGATGCCGGCCCGCAGCACCGGCACGATCGCCAGCTTCTTGCCGGCGATCACCGGCGCGTCGATCTCGACGAGCGGCGTGGTCAGGCGGCGCGTGGTCATGGGCAGATTGCGGGTGATTTCGTAGCCCATCAGCAACGTGATTTCGCGCAGCAGTTCGCGGAACGTGCGAGTCGAGGTATCCCGGTCGCGCATATGCGACAGCTTGTGCTGGATCAGCGGGTGATCGAGGATGAAGAGATTGGGAAAACGGCTGTCCTGGGTCATGGCGGGTGCGCACGGGGCGGCTAGAGGGATCGGTTCGGCGCGCCGCACGGCCGGTGAACCGGCTGGCTGGCGGACGCGCCACGGCGCAAGTTTACCGAAAGAGTGCCGCCCGAAGATACCGGAGATTGCAGCGGCCCGGCGCAGTCCGGCACCGATTCTTCTAGAATCGGGGAAACTTTGCCGCGAGAGGGCATCCAGAGCTGTCGCTTCGCGCCTGACGCCGAGGCGCAGAAAACTTGGGACGGCCCGGCGTTTCTCACGAGGCACACTTTCACGAGGAGAACACTGATGGACATGGGAATCGCAGGACGCACCGCGCTGGTCTGCGCGGCCAGCAAGGGTTTGGGGCGCGGCTGCGCGGAAGCGCTTGCCGCCGAAGGCGTCAACTTGACGATCGTCGCGCGCACCGCCGAGACGCTGGAGGCGACCGCGGCGGAGATTCGCAAGCAAAGCGGCGTGGAAGTAAAGACGGTGGCCTGCGACATCACCACGCCGGAAGGCCGCGCCGCGGCGCTCGCCGCCTGTCCGCAGCCGGACATTCTGGTCAACAACGCGGGCGGTCCGCCGCCGGGCGACTTCCGCAACTTCACGCATGACGACTGGATCCGCGCGCTCGAGAGCAACATGCTCACGCCGATCGAGCTGATTCGCGCGACCATCGACTCGATGAGCGCGAACGGTTATGGGCGCATCGTCAACATCACGAGTTCGGCGGTGAAGGCGCCGATCGACGTGCTCGGTTTGTCCAATGGCGCGCGCTCCGGGCTGACCGGCTTCGTCGCGGGACTCGCGCGCAAGGTCGCGCCCACCGGCGTGACCATCAACAACCTGCTGCCGGGTCTGTTCGACACCGACCGCATCGGCGTCACGTTCGAGGCGCAAGCCAAGGCGCAAAACATTTCCGTCGACGAGGCGCGCGCGCAGCGCACGAAGACGATCCCCACCGGCCGCTTCGGCACCCGCGAGGAATTCGGCGCCGCCTGTGCCTTCCTGTGCAGCGTGCATGCCGGCTATATCACCGGGCAGAACTTGCTGATCGACGGCGGCGCCTATCCGGGCACCTTCTGAACGGCCCGCATTCAAGCACCACCACAACAACGACAATCACAACGGTTTCAGGAGTCTTACGTCATGACCACCCGTATCGCGCTGATCGCGCACGATCATAAAAAAGACGACATCGTCAAACTGGCCGGCGAATACGTCGACACGCTGCGGCGCTGCGACATCGTGGCGACCGGCACGACCGGCGGGCGTATCGCCGACGCGCACGGGCTCTCGGTCGAACGCATGTTGTCCGGCCCGCACGGCGGCGACCTGCAGATCGGCGCGCAACTCGCGGAAGGACGCGTGGACATGGTGATCTTTCTGCGCGACCCGATGACGCCGCAGCCGCACGAGCCGGACATCAACGCGCTGGTGCGCGCGTGCGACGTGCACAACATTCCGTGCGCGACCAACATTTCGACGGCGCGCATGGTGCTCGACTCGTTGACCTTGCGTCTCACGCAACAGATTTGAGCTCGCACTCTCGACCCGAGCAAGCGACACCCAACCTCAAGGAGACATGATGGTCAAAGCAATCCGATTCGATAAAACCGGCGGCCCCGAAGTGATGAAGTGGGTCGACGTCGAAGTCGGTGAGCCGGGCGCGGGCGAGATCCGTGTCCGGCAGACGGCGGTCGGGCTGAACTATATCGACGTGTACTTCCGCAAGGGTCTGTATCCGTTGCCGTTGCCGGGCGGTCTCGGCATGGAGGCGGCCGGCGAAGTGACGGCGCTCGGTTCGGGCGTGACCGGTCTGAAGGTGGGCGATCGCATCGCCTACGTGGGGCGTCCGCCCGGTGCGTACGCGCAGGAGCGCGTGCTGCCGGCCGCGCAGGTCGTGAAGGTGCCCGACGCCCTGAGCGACGAGCAGGCCGCCTCGGTGATGTTGCAAGGCCTGACCGCGCAATATCTGCTGCGCCGCACGTATCCCGTGAAAGCCGGCGACACGATCCTGATTCAGGCCGCGGCGGGCGGCGTGGGTCTGCTGGTGTGCCAGTGGGCGAAGGCGCTCGGCGTGACGGTGATCGGCACGGTCGGCTCGGATGAAAAAGCGGAGATCGCCACGGCGCACGGCTGCGATCACGCGATCGTCTACACGCGCGAGAACTTCACCAAGCGCGTGCGCGAGATTACCAACGGCGCGGGCGTGCCGGTGGTGTACGACTCGATCGGTAAAGACACGTTTACGGCCTCGCTCGATTGCCTCGCGCCGCTCGGCATGTTCGTGAGCTTCGGCAATGCGTCGGGGCCGTTGCCGCCGATCGATTCGTCGGAGTTCGCCGGACGCGGTTCGCTGTTCTTCACGCGCCCGACCCTCTTCACTTATATAGCCAAACGCAGCGACTACGAGGCGATGTCCACCGAACTGTTCGACGTGCTGGTGTCGGGCAAGGTCAAGACGAGCATCAATCAGCGTTATGCGCTTGCGGATGTCGGCCGCGCGCACGCGGACCTCGAAGGGCGCCGCACGACGGGCTCGACGGTGCTGCTGCCGTAACGCCCATGACATGAGCGCGACGGCAGCCGTCGTATAAAAACCGTGCTCATTCGAGCTCGCGCCAGGGCCGCAGCCGAACCGGCGCGGCATGCCGCAAAACCATGCCCAGCAGGCACAAGGCCGTTCCATCGCAGGATGGAACGGCCTTGTCCGTTTACGCGATTTTTATATACGCCCCCCCATCTTTGACCAGCCCTTTACACGGATCGGCATAACGTTGCGGCTATCCAAAGTCCGTGAATGGAGACCAAAAATGGATGTGCTGTATGTCGGGGGGCTGGTGCTGTTTTCCGCGCTGACCTTCGCGTTGATTATCGGCTGCGAGAAGTTGATGCAGTTTCGCCGTGGGCAGGGAGCGCGCTCATGAACTGGATTCTCTGGTTGTCCGGCGCCGCGACCGCGTTGCTGTTTGTGTACCTGGTCTATGCGCTGTTGCGCGCGGAGGACATTGAATGAACTCGAACAATGTCCTGCAAGCGGGCCTCTTCATCGTCGTGCTGCTGGCAGCCGCGGTGCCGATGTCCCGCTATCTGAGCGCCGTGATGGACGGCAGCTCGCGCGTGGTCCGCTTCGGCGGCCCCGTCGAACGTTTCCTGTATCGCATCGCGGGCGTCGATTCGTCGACGGAAATGAGCTGGAAGCACTACGCGATCGCCACGATCGCGTTCAACGTGCTCGGCGTGGCGTTCCTCTATGTGTTGTTGCGCGTGCAAGGCTGGCTGCCGGCCAACCCGCAGCAGTTCGGCCCGATGACGGTCGACGGCGCGTTCAACACGGCCGTCAGTTTCGTGTCGAACACGAACTGGCAAGACTACTCGCCTGAGCAAACCGTCAGCTATCTGACGCAGATGCTCGGCTTCACCGTGCAGAACTTCCTTTCGGCGGCCACCGGCATCGTAGTGGTGATCGCGCTGATTCGCGGCTTCGCGCGTCACACCGCGCAAACCATCGGCAACTTCTGGGTCGATATCACGCGCGTGACGCTCTATGTCTTGCTGCCGATGTCGGTCATCGTCGCGGCTCTGCTGATGAGCCAGGGCGTGGTGCAGAACTTCAAGGCCTATCAGGACGTACCGACGCTGCAAACCACCACGTATGCCGCGCCGAAGCTCGACGCGCAAGGCAATCCGGTGAAGGACGCCAAGGGCAACCCGGTGACCGTCGATACGCCGGTGAAAACGCAGACGCTCGCGATGGGCCCGGTTGCTTCGCAGGAAGCGATCAAGATGCTCGGCACCAATGGTGGCGGCTTCTTCAACGGCAACTCGGCGCATCCGTATGAAAACCCGACCCCGTTCTCGAACTTCCTGCAGATCTTCTCGATCCTGATCATCCCCGCGGCGCTGGCGCTGGTGTTCGGCCGCATGATCGCCGACCGCAAGCAGGGCGTGGCCGTGCTCGCCACCATGACGATCGCGTTTGCGGTCTGCGTGTTCGGCGAGATCAGCTCGGAGCAGGGCGGCAATCCGGCCATCGCCGCATTGCATGTCGACCAGTCGGCCAATGCGCTGCAGTCGGGCGGCAATGCGGAAGGCAAGGAAACGCGCTTCGGCATCGCGCAGTCGGGCATCTTCACGGTTGCGACCACCGCGGCTTCGTGCGGCGCGGTTGCCAACACGCATGACTCGCTGACGCCGATCGGCGGCCTCTATCCGATGCTGCTGATGCAACTCGGCGAAGTGATCTTCGGCGGCGTGGGTTCCGGTATGTACGGGATGCTCGTGTTCGCGATGCTGGCCGTGTTCGTGGCGGGCCTGATGATCGGCCGCACGCCGGAGTACGTCGGCAAGAAGATCGAAGCGTACGAGATGAAGATGGTGTCGATCGTCGTGCTGCTCACGCCGCTGCTGGTGCTGGTCGGCACGTCGATCGCGGTGTTGAGCGACGCGGGCAAGGCGGGCATCGCCAACCCCGGCGCGCACGGTTTCTCCGAAATCCTCTACGCGTTCAGCTCGGCGGCCAATAACAACGGCAGCGCGTTCGCGGGTCTCACGGTGAGCACGCCGTTCTACAACTGGCTCACGGCGATCGCGATGTGGTTCGGCCGCTTCGGCACGATCATTCCGGTGCTCGCGATTGCCGGCTCGCTGGCCGCGAAAAAGCGCATCGGCGTGACGGGCGGCACGCTGCCCACGCACGGCCCGCTGTTCGTCGTGCTGTTGCTCGGCACGGTGCTGCTGGTCGGCGCGCTGACTTATGTGCCTGCGCTCGCGCTCGGTCCTGGTGTCGAACATCTGATCATGATGGGCGCGCATTGAGGCGACCCTTGCGATCCAACGACTGAACAGGCGCAAACGGGAAATTCGAGGATTCAATGACTGAACATAATGCAACCCGGTCCATGTTCGACCCGGCGCTAGTGCGCCCGGCGATCGTGGACTCCTTCAAGAAGCTCACGCCACGCACGCAGTTCCGCAATCCGGTGATGTTCTGCGTGTACGTGGGTAGCATTCTCACGACCATTCTCTGGATCGCCGCGCTCGGCGGCCAGGCCGAGGCGCCCGCGGGCTTCATTCTCGCGGTCACCTTGTGGCTGTGGTTCACGGTGCTGTTCGCCAACTTCGCGGAAGCGCTTGCCGAAGGCCGTTCGAAGGCCCAGGCGGCGTCGCTGCGCAGCGCGAAGAAAGACGTGATGGCCAAGAAGCTCAACGAGCCGCATCCGAAGTCGCCGATCCGCATTCTGACGGCTTCCGATCTGCGCAAGGGCGACGTCGTGCTGGTCGAAACCGGCGACGTGATCCCGGCGGACGGCGAAGTGATCGACGGCGTCGCGTCGGTCGACGAATCGGCGATCACGGGCGAATCCGCGCCGGTGATCCGCGAGTCGGGCGGCGACTTTTCGTCGGTGACGGGCGGCACGCGCGTGCTGTCGGACTGGATCGTGGTGCGCGTCACGGCGAATCCGGGCGAGGCGTTCCTCGACCGCATGATCGCGATGGTGGAAGGCGCGAAGCGTCAGAAAACGCCGAATGAAATCGCGCTGACGATTCTGCTGGTCGCCTTGACGATCGTGATGCTGTTGGCCACCGCCACGCTGCTGCCGTTCTCGATGTTTTCGGTGGAAGCCGCGAAGGCCGGCCACGTGGTGGCGATCACCGCGTTGGTCGCGCTGCTGGTGTGTCTGATTCCGACCACCATCGGTGGCTTGTTGTCGGCGATCGGCGTGGCCGGCATGAGCCGCATGATGCAGGCTAACGTGATCGCCACATCGGGCCGCGCGGTCGAAGCGGCCGGCGACGTCGACGTGCTGTTGCTCGACAAGACCGGCACCATCACGCTCGGCAATCGCCAGGCTTCGCAATTCGTGCCGGCGCCGGGTGTGACGGAAGAAGCGCTCGCGGATGCCGCGCAACTGTCGTCGCTCGCCGACGAAACGCCGGAAGGCCGCAGCATCGTCGTGCTCGCGAAGCAGCGCTTCAACATCCGCCAACGCGATATGGCCTCGTTGCATGCCACGTTCCTCGCGTTCACCGCGCAAACGCGCATGAGCGGCGTGGATTTGCCGGGCCGTGAAATCCGCAAGGGCGCGGCCGATGCGGTCAAGAACTATGTCGAAGCCAACGGCGGCCGTTTCCCCAACGAAGTCAGCAACGCCGTGGCCGAAGTCGCACGGCGCGGCAGCACGCCGCTGGTGGTCGCCGAGAAAGGCGAGCAGGGCGCGCGCGTGCTCGGCGTGATCGAGTTGAAGGACGTGGTGAAGGGCGGCATCAAGGAACGTTTCGCCGAACTGCGCAAGATGGGTATCAAGACCATCATGGTGACGGGCGATAACCGCCTGACTGCGGCGGCGATTGCCGCGGAAGCCGGCGTCGACGATTTCCTCGCCGAAGCCACGCCGGAAGCGAAGCTCGCCACGATCCGCGCGCACCAGGCCGAAGGCCGCCTCGTCGCGATGACCGGCGACGGCACCAACGATGCCCCGGCGCTCGCGCAGGCCGACGTCGCGGTGGCGATGAACACCGGCACGCAGGCCGCGAAGGAAGCGGGCAACATGGTCGACCTCGATTCGAATCCGACCAAGCTGATCGAGATCGTCGAGATCGGCAAGCAGATGCTGATGACGCGCGGTTCGCTCACCACGTTCTCGATTGCCAACGACGTCGCCAAGTACTTCGCGATCATTCCGGCCGCATTCGCCACGACCTATCCGGCGTTGAATGCGCTGAACGTGATGCACTTGGCCACGCCGGCCTCGGCCATCATGTCGGCGGTGATTTTCAACGCGCTGATCATCGTGCTGCTGATTCCGCTAGCGCTCAAGGGCGTGCGCTATCGCGCGCTGGGCGCGGCGATCCTGCTGCGCCGCAATCTGCTGATCTATGGTTTGGGCGGGATCATCGTGCCGTTTATCGGCATCAAGCTGATCGATATGGTGCTGGCCGCGTTCGGTTGGGTCTAAGCGCTAGTTCAAGAGGAATTATTCATCATGAAAAATCTGTTCCGTCCGTTGATCGTGATCTTCCCGGTGCTCACCGCCGTCACCGGACTTGCCTATCCCGCGGTGATGACTGCCGTCGGTCAGGCGGCCTTCAACGATCAGGCCAACGGCAGCATCCTCGAGCAGGACGGCAAGGTGGTCGGTTCGAAGCTGATCGGCCAGCAGTTCGATGCGCCGCAATACTTCTGGGGCCGCCTGTCGGCCACCAGCCCGATGCCGTACAACGCGCAGGGTTCGAGCGGTTCGAATCTCGGCCCGACCAACCCGGCGCTGCTCGACGAAATCAAAGGCCGTATCGACGCGCTGAAGGCAGCCGGCACGGATATGTCGAAGCCGGTGCCGGTCGATCTGGTGACGTCGTCGGGCAGCGGGCTCGATCCCGAGATCAGCCCGGCGGCCGCGGCTTATCAGATCGAGCGCGTCGCCAAGGCACGCAAGCTCGCTGCGAACGACGTGCAGGCGCTGGTGGATCGCTATACGAGCGGCCGTCAGTTCGGCATTCTGGGTGAGCCGCGTGTGAACGTGCTGGAACTGAATCTGGCGCTGGACGAGATGAAGCACGGTTGATCGACGAAACGCGGCAGCGCTTCGCTTCGCAAAGGCGGCGTCCGCGCGACTCCGCCTTTGCCTTTTGACGGCGCAACGCCATGTACGGTGACCGCGGTGTACGGTGGCCGCTATTTGCGGCCGGGCCGCCGCCGTGCCACCATGCATACACCGCCGCTCGCCCAACGATGAAAACCATTGAGCATGAACCGCCCCGATCCCGATGAGTTGCTCGACAAGCTGCAACGCGACGAAGAAAAACGTCAGCGAGGCAGGCTGAAGATTTTTTTCGGCGCGTCGGCGGGCGTCGGCAAAACCTATGCGATGTTGCAGGCCGCGCGCCGGCGTCACGATGAAGGTGCGGACGTGGTGGTCGGCATCGCCGAAACGCATGGCCGCACTGAAACCGCGGCATTGCTCGACGGTCTCGACGTGCTGCCGCTCGCGCATATCGAATATCGCGGCCGCAAGCTCGGCGAGTTCGATCTCGACGCCGCCCTCGCCCGCAAGCCCCAACTGATTCTCGTCGACGAACTCGCGCACTCGAACGTGCAGGGCGCGCGGCATCTGAAGCGCTGGCAGGACGTGTATGAACTGCTGGACGCGGGCATCGACGTCTATACGACGGTCAATGTCCAGCACCTCGAAAGCCTGAACGACGTGGTCGGCCAGATCACCGGCATTCGCGTCTGGGAGACGGTGCCGGATCGCGTGTTCGATCGCGCCGACGAAGTCACGCTGGTCGACTTGCCCGCCGAGGAACTGCTCGACCGGATGCGCGACGGCAAGGTGTACATGCCGCAGCAGGCCGAGCGCGCGGTGCGCAACTTCTTTCGCAAAGGCAATCTGATCGCGCTGCGCGAGCTGGCGCTGCGCCGCACCGCGGATCGCGTCGATGCGCAGATGCGTGAATATCGCGCCGACCGTTCGATCCAGCGTATCTGGCAGGCGCGCGAGCGCTTGCTGGTGTGCGTCGGCCCCGGCCCGGAAGCACCCATGCTGGTGCGCGCGGCGGCGCGTCTCGCCGCCAGCCTGAAGGCCGACTGGATTGCAGTCTATGTCGAGACGCCGGCGCTGCAGCGTTTGCCGGATGCGCGCCGCGAACGCACGCTGAACGCGTTGAAACTCGCCGCCGAACTCGGCGCCGAAACCGCCACGCTGGCGGCCGCCGACGCGGCCGTCGCGTTGATCGGCTACGCGCAGGCGCGCAACGTGTCGAAGCTGGTGGCCGGCGCGTCGGCGCGCACGGGCGTGAAGCGCTGGCTGCGCCGGCCGCTCGGCGAACGTATCGCCGAGAAAACGGCCGATCTCGATCTCACGCTGATTCGCGCCTCGTCCGACCGCGACGGCGGCGAGCATCGCCATCTGTTGAACACCACCGCGAACGCATGGCGCGAGGCGCTGAGCGCGGCGCGCGAACGCCGCTCGCCGCCGCGCGCCTACGGCTTCGCGCTGTTGATCTGCGCGGCCATCACGCTGCTGTCGAGCCAGTTGATCGACCATATCGATCTGACCAATCTCGTCATGCTGTACCTGCTCGGCGTGATCTTCGCCGCGGTGAGGCTGGGACGCGGACCCGGCGTAGTGCTGTCGTTCATGAGCGTGGCCGCGTTCGATTTCTTCTTCGTGCCGCCGCGCATGTCGCTGTCGGTCTCCGACACGCAGTATCTGTTGACCTTCCTGGGCATGCTGCTGACCTCGTTGGTGATCAGCCATCTGACTTCGAGCCTGCGCCGCGAGGCGAGCGTGGCGCGCCGCCGCGAGCAGCGCACCGGCGCGATGTACGCCATGGCGCGCGAACTGGCCGCGGCGTTGACCACGGAACAGATCGTCGGCATCGGCAGCCGTCATGTGAGCGAGGTGTTCGGTGCGCGCGTCGCGATTCTGTTGCCGGACAGCGTCGATCAGGTGAAGCAGAAGATCGAGGATCCCGACGCGGCGATCACGCTCGAAGGCGAGATGCTCGATAGCGACGTCGGTCAATGGGTCTACGATCAGCAGAAGCCGGCCGGCCACGGCACCGACACGCTGCCGGCCGCCGCCGCGCTCTACCTGCCGCTCAAGGCGCCGATGCGCACGCGTGGCGTGCTCGCGGTGGTGATGCGCGACGAGGGCGAGCTCGACGTGCCCGAGCAGCAGCGCATGCTCGACGCGTTCGCCGCGCAGATCGCGCTTGCGCTGGAACGGGTGCATTACGTCGACATCGCGCGCGATGCGCTCGTCAACATGGAGTCGGAGCGCTTGCGCAACTCGCTGTTGTCGGCGATCTCGCACGATCTGCGCACACCGTTGACGACCATCGTCGGCTTCTCGTCGATGCTGGCCCAAGCGCCCGAGGCGCAGCCCAACAGCGAGCTGGTCGAAGCGATTCACGAGGAAGCGCTGCGCATGACCGGCATCGTCACGAATCTGCTCGACATGGCACGTTTGCAGGCGGGCAGTCTGCAACTGAACCAGCAATGGACGCTGCTCGAGGAGACGGTGGGCGCCGCGCTGCGCGCGTGCAAACGCGTGCTGGCGAATCATCCGGTGCAGGTGAAACTGCCCGCCGATCTGCCGCTCTTGCACCTCGACGCCGTGTTGATGGAGCGCCTCTTCTCCAATCTGTTCGAAAACGCCGCCAAATATACGGCGCCGGCCACGCCGCTGACGATCGGCGCGCAGCGTCTCGACGCGGACGGCAAGTCGTTCGTCCGCGTGACCGTCGACGATAGCGGCCCGGGCCTGCCCGCGGGCATGGAAGCGCGCGTGTTCGAGAAATTCACGCGCGGCGAGAAGGAGTCGGCCAAGCCGGGCATCGGCCTGGGGCTCGCAATCTGCCGCGCGATCGTGGAAGCGCACGGCGGTACAATCGGCGCGCTCAATCGCGTGTCGGCGGACGGCCGTGTCGAAGGCGCGCGCTTCTGGTTCACGCTGCCGGTGGAGACGCCGCCCGACGCACCAGATTCCATGGAAGACGAGGGCGCCGATTCCTTGACTCACGTCGATACCGGCAGCGATTCAACTCTTAACCCGCTTTCCAAGCCTAGCCATGAGTGACCCCAGCATCACCGTCGTCCTGATCGAAGACGAAAAGCAGATTCGCCGCTTTGTGCGAACGGCGCTGGAAGGCGAGGGCATCGTCGTGCACGATGCCGAAACCGGCAAGCAGGGTCTCGTCGAAGCCGCGACGCGCAAGCCCGATCTGGTGATCGTCGATCTCGGCCTGCCCGACACCGATGGACTCGACGTCATTCGCGAACTGCGCGGCTGGAGCGAGCTGCCGGTGATCGTGTTGTCGGCGCGCACCCAGGAAAGCGAAAAAGTCGCCGCGCTCGATGCCGGCGCGGACGACTACCTCACCAAGCCGTTCGGCGTGTCCGAACTGCTGGCGCGGATCCGCGCGCATATGCGGCGGCGCAATCAAGGCGGCGCCAACGAATCGCCGCAGGTGCGCTTCGGCACGGTGACAGTCGATCTGGCCCTGCGGCAGGTGAGCCGCGACGGCGCTGTCGTTCATTTGACGCCGATCGAATACCGGCTGCTCGCCACGCTGGTGCGCCATGCCGGCCGCGTGCTGACGCACCGCCAGTTGCTGCGCGACGTGTGGGGGCCGTCGCATGTCGAGAGCCATCACTACCTGCGCATCTATATGGCGCATCTGCGCGGCAAGCTGGAGCGCGACCCGGCGCAGCCGGAGCACATCATTACGGAAACGGGTGTCGGATACCGGCTGGTGGGCGCGGTTTGAGGCTGTGTGGCTAATTTGCGACGGCGCGGCGCGCTTGCTTGCGGCGGCCCGCTGCCGGCGGCGCCTGAACGGCTTTGGTATAATTACAGTTCGTAAGGACGACCTTGCGGTTTCACAAACGGGGACGGCCCCATCTGACCATGGAGCTGTCTCATGTCCTGGATTCTTCTGTTGATTGCCGGTTTGCTCGAAGTCGCGTGGGCGGCCGGTCTCAAGACCTCCGAAGGTTTTACCCGGCTCTGGCCGTCCGTGTTCACGGTGGTGACTGCGCTTGGCAGCTTTGTGCTGCTCGCCATGGCCATGCGCCAATTGCCGCTCGGCACGGCGTACGCGGTGTGGACCGGGATCGGCGCGGTCGGCGCGTTCATCTTCGGGATCGTGATGATGGGCGAGGCCTTGACCGTCGCGCGGGTCGCCAGCGCGGCGCTGATCGTGGTCGGACTGATCGGATTGAAGCTATCTTCCGGGCATTGAGCCCCGCATTGCATGCCGCTGCCGGGCCCATTCGCCGAGTCCGCCGATGCCCGGCCGGCGCCCAATCAGTCTCGCCATTTATTCTCCGCTCTGCGTTCTGCGAATTAACGTGGCTATAATGAGATCGAATCCAACCTGAAATTGTCCGCGGCCCATTTGGCGCGGCCGGCTTGGCGCGGGTCTGACGACTTCAGTGCGGCTCCCCTTTCGTGGCCCGTCGAAGCGCCCGGCACGCACAGCGCGCCCGGAGGCGGCCATGCTTGAATCACTTTCGCTCGCTGCGGGCCTCTCATGGGGCAGCGGTCTGCGCCTCTATCTGACGGTCCTGCTGGCCGGCGTATTCGCCCGGCTCGGCCTCGTCCATCTTCCCGATACGCTGTCCGCGTTGTCCTCGCCGTGGGTCATCGGCGTGGCGGGCGTGCTGACCGTCACCGAATTCCTCGCCGACAAGATCCCCGCGTTCGATTCGCTGTGGGACGCGGTCCATACCTTCATCCGCATTCCGGCGGGCGCCGTGCTGGCAGCCGGCGCGCTCGGCCATGCCGATCCGGCGCTGTTGACCGTGGCCGCGCTCGCGGGCGGCACGCTGGCGGGCACGGCGCACCTTGCTAAAGCGGGCACGCGCGCGTTGATCAATCTGTCGCCGGAACCGGTGTCGAATGTCGTGACCTCGACCGCTGAAGACGGGCTCGTGTTCGGCGGCATGCTGCTCGCGCTGTTCGTGCCGCTCGTCTTTCTGGTGTTGATGGTGGGCTTCCTGATGCTGGCCGGCTGGGCATTGCCGCGGCTCTGGCGTGGGGTGCAGGGCGGTTTTCGCGGCATGGCGACGCACATGGTGTCGCGCTTTGCCAGGAGCAGGCACGATTGAGCGATACGGTACGGGGTTCCACGGCGCGCAGGGCTTTACCGACGACGACGCGCCGGTTCGGTGGCATGGATCTGGTGCGCCAGTCCATTCGCATGACGGCGCGCGACTGGCGCGCGGGCGAGCTGACGATGCTGCTGCTGGCGCTGGTGCTGGCCGTGGCGGCTTTGTCGAGTGTCGGCTTTCTGGCTGACCGTCTGCACCAGGGGCTCGAACGCGACGCGCGGCGCATGATTGCCGCCGACTTCATCGTGCGGGCCGATCATCCGGTCGATCCGCAATTCGCCGGGCAAGCCAAAGCGCTCGGTCTGAATACCGCCAGTACGGCGATCTTTCCCAGCATGATCAATTCGACCGGCGCACAGCCGGTCTCGCGGCTTGCCGCGATCAAAGCCGTGTCGCCCGGTTATCCGCTGCGCGGCGCGTTGCGCATCGCGTCGGCGCCGGGCGCGGCGGACCACCCGGCGCAGTCGATTCCGCCGCCGGGCGTCGTGTGGGTCGATCAGGCGCTGCTCGACGCGTTGAAGGTGCGTGTCGGCGACGCGGTGAAAGTCGGCGGTCGCAACTTCACGATCGGCGCGGTGATCACGCGCGAACTCGACCGCGGTTTCTCGTTCGTCAACTTCTCGCCGCGCCTGATGCTGCGTGCCGACGACGTGCCGTCGACCGGCCTCGTCACCTACGGCAGTCGCGTGACATACCGCTTGCTGGTCGCGGGCTCGGACGAATCGGTGGCGCGTTTCGCGCAGTTCGCGCATGAGCGGGTGGACGGCGGCAAGATGCGCGGCGTCGCGCTCGAATCGCTGCAGGATGGGCAGCCGCAAGTGCGCCAGACGCTCGACCGCGCGAGTCACTTCCTCACGCTCGTCTCGCTGCTCACGGCCTTGCTGGCGGCCGTGGCGATTGCAATGGCCGCGCATCGGTATATGCGCCGGCATCTGGACGGCTGCGCGGCGATGCGTTGCCTCGGCGTCAGTCAGTCGACGCTGCGTGCGCTCTTCACGCTTGAATTCGTGGGACTCGGTTTGATTGGCGGCGCGCTGGGCGTGGCGCTCGGTTACCTCGGGCATCTCGCGCTGCTCACGTGGCTCGGCAGTCTGATCGACGTGGTGCTGCCGTATCCGACGGTATGGCCGGCACTCGAAGGCATCGCGGCCGGTCTCGTGCTGCTCCTGGGCTTCGCGTTGCCGCCGCTGTTGCCGCTCACGCGCGTGCCGCCGGTGCGCGTGCTGCGCCGCGAATGGGGCGAAGCGGGGCGCACGGCGTGGGCGGCCTACGCGCTAGGCATCGCGCTGTTCGCCGCGCTGCTGATCATCGCGGCGGGCGAGTTGAAGCTCGGCGGAATCGTCGCGGGCGGCTTCGCGGGCGGGATGCTGGTTTTCGCATGCATCGCGCGGCTCGCGCTATGGGGCGCGGCGCGCGTCGTGCGCAGCGAGCGTGTGAATGCGAGCATCGGCTGGCGTTATGCGCTGGCGTCGCTCGAACGGCGCAGCAGCGCGAGCGCATTGCAGATCACCGCGCTCGGCATCGGCCTGATGTGTCTGTTGCTGATTGCGATGACGCGCAACGACCTCGTGGCCGGCTGGCGTAAATCGACGCCGCCCGATGCGCCCAACGAATTCATCATCGACATCCAGCCCGACCAGCGCGACGCCGTCACGCAATATCTGAGCACGCATGGCGTGCCCGGTACGGTGCTCGCACCGATGGTGCGCGGACGGCTGACGGCGATCAACGGCAAGCCGGTCAATCCGGATGCGTTCAAGGGCGACGACGCCAAGCGTCTCGTGGATCGCGAGTTCAATCTGTCGTACACGACCGAGCTACCCGACGACAACCGTCTCGCCGCCGGCACATGGTACGGCGACACGAAAACGCCGCAGATTTCGATCGAGCAGGGGCTCGCCAAGCTGATCAACGTGAAACCCGGCGACATGCTGCGCTTCGACGTGACCGGCTTGCAAATCGACGCGCCGGTCACGAGTGTGCGCAAGCTCGACTGGGGTTCGTTCAAGGTCAACTTTTTTGTGCTGATGCCGCCCGCGGCTTTGCAGGATTTCCCGGCGACGTTCATCACGAGCTTCCATTTGCCGCAGGAGAAACAGTCGACCATCGACGGCCTGATCTCCACTTATCCGAACCTCACCGCCATCGACACCGGGCCGATTCTCGCGCAGGTGCAGCGCGTCTTGCAGCAGGTGATCGGCGCGGTGCAGTTCCTGTTCGCGTTCACGCTCGCGGCGGGCGTGCTCGTACTGTACGCGGCGCTTGCCGGCACGCGCGATGAGCGTATGCGAGAATCCGCGCTGCTGCGCGCACTGGGCGCGTCGCATCGACAGGTGCGGGCGGTGCAGATCGCCGAGTTCGTCGCGGTCGGCGCACTGGCGGGTCTGATGGCGGCGGCCGGCGCGCAGGCCATCGGCTACGTGCTGGCGACGCGCGTCTTCGAGTTCTATCTGAGTTTCAATCCCTGGTTGTTGCCGGCGGGCATTGCCGCCGGCATCGCGTGTGCCGGCGTGGGCGGCTGGCTGAGCTTGCGGCATGTGCTGGCGCGGCCGGCGTTGCAATCGCTGCGGGACGCGTGATTTTTCTTATCGGTTAGTGAGCAGGTATGAGTGATTTGAACGACGAAGTGTCCGCGGCGCAGCCGACGGCCTTCGAACTGGTGGGCGGCGAAGCGCGTGTGCGTGAACTGGTCGACCGCTTTTACGACCTGATGGATCTCGAAGCGGATTTCGCCGGAATCCGCGCGTTGCATCCGGAATCGCTCGACGGTTCGCGCGACAAGTTCTTCTGGTTCTTGTGCGGCTGGATGGGCGGCCCGGATCACTACATCAGCCGCTTCGGTCATCCGCGTTTGCGCGCACGGCATTTGCCGTTCGCGATCGCCTCCAGCGAGCGCGATCAGTGGCTCAGGTGCATGGCGTGGGCGATGGAAGACGTCGGTCTTGCCGAGCCGCTGAGGGAGCGCCTGCTCGGCTCGTTCTTCGAAACGGCTGACTGGATGCGTAATCGGAATGGCTAACGGGTTGGGGTTGGGCTCGACACCCGGCGCGGCAACTGCGGATTACGCCGACTTGCCTCAGGAAGCACGCGAAGTCCTCGACTGCTGGTTCGGCGTACCGGGCGCGCCGGAGTTCGGCACGGAGCGAAGAATCTGGTTTTCACGCAATGCGGCTTTCGACACGATGCTGCGGGAACGCTTCGGTACCTTGATCGATGCGGCCCGCGAGTCCGCGCTCGACAACTGGACGCAAACACCGCTCGGCGCGCTGGCGCTCGTCATCGTGCTGGATCAGTTCTCGCGCAATTGTCACCGTAACACGGCGCGCGCGTTCGCCGCCGACCAGAAAGCCTTGCTCACCGCGCAGCAGATGATCGCTAGTGGGGCCGACCGCCGGTTGCCTACGGTGCACCATCGCGCGTTCGCCTATCTGCCGTTCGAGCACGATGAAACGCTCGCAAGTCAGCGCGAGTCGCTGCGTCTGTTCAAGCAGTTGGACGCGGAGCGGGGCGGCAAGTCGTATTACCGGTCCGCGGTGCGGCACGCGGAAATCATCGAGCGTTTCGGACGCTTTCCGCATCGCAATGCGCCGCTCGGGCGTTCATCGACGGCGGAAGAAAGCGCCTTCCTGCGCACACCCGGTTCATCGTTCTAGGCCCACAGGCACTCGCCGCTCGGCTGACGCGCACGCGCGCGTAGCGAGCAGGAAAGCGAGACCTAGCGTCCGCCGGATACATCGAGCAGCGCACCCGTCACATACGAAGCAGCGTCGCTCAACAACCAGACGATCGTTTCCGCCACTTCGTCGGCCGTGCCGGGGCGGCCGAGCGGTGTGGTCGCGCCGAGTTGCGCGGCGCGCTCGGGCTTGCCGCCGCTCGCGTGGATCTCGGTGTCGATCAACCCAGGGCGCACCGCGTTCACGCGCACGCCTCGCGGGCCGAGTTCCTTGGCGAGGCCGAGCGTCATCGTATCGACGGCGCCTTTCGAGCCGGCGTAGTCGACATATTCGTTCGGCGAACCAAGACGCGACGCCGCCGACGACACGTTGACGATCACGCCGCCCGCGCCGCCGCGATCGGTCGACATGCGCCGCGCGGCTTCGCGCGCGCACAGATACGCGCCCAGCACGTTGACGTCGAACATGCGCTTCAGGCGCGCGAGGTCCATGTCGGCGAGTTGGCTCGACGGCGCGACGATCCCGGCGTTATTGACGAGCGCATCGAGCCGGCCGAATTTCTGTTGAAGCGCGTCGAACATCGCCAGCACGTCGGCTTCATTCGCGACATCGCCCGCAATCGTCAACGCGCGGCCACCCGCGCGTTCGACTTCGGCGGCGGTGTCCTGCGCCGCGGCGAGATTTTGCGCGTAATTCACGCCGACCGACCAGCCGCGCGCACCCAGCAAACGCGCGGTCGCGCGGCCAATGCCGCGGCTGCCACCGGTGATCAGAACGGCTTTCGTCATCGCAACCTCAACGTTAGGGGAAACTCAGACCGCGTCGCGCTTGATCGCCCACTTGTCGCTGACGGGCGGCTGGTAGCGTTGCAGCTTGCCGATCAACCCGGCGGGATCGGTGTCGATCTGCAGGATGTCGAAATAGGTCTGGCGCATGAAGCCTTCGTCGACGGTGTGCTGAAGCATATTGATCAACGGATCGTAGAAGCCGTCGATATTCAGCAGCGCGACCGCTTTCTGGTGGTAGCCGAGTTGCGCCCACGTGTAGACCTCGAACAGCTCTTCGAGCGTGCCCGCGCCGCCAGGCATCGCGACGAACGCGTCGGACAGGTCGGCCATCATCTTCTTGCGATGATGCATATCGGGCACGACATGCAGTTCGGTCAGGCCGTTATGGCCGACTTCCTTGTTGACCAGCAGCTCGGGAATCACGCCGATCGCGCGGCCGCCTTCGGCCATCACCGTGTCGGCGATCACACCCATCAGACCGACCTTGCCGCCGCCGTACACCAGTGCGAGATCGGCTTGCACCAGCGCGCGGCCGAAGGCGCGCGCCGCTTCCGCATACAACGGTTTGACTCCGTTGGAGGAGCCGCAATACACACACACCGACTTCATGCTCAAACGTCCTTCGGTTCGTTGCGGGGCGCGGCGCCTTCCTTGGGCGGCAGGTAGTCGTAAAACTCGCGCTTGGGCAGCTTGCCCGACACGAGGTCGTCGAAAATCTGCCGCGAGCGGCCGCGCAGATAAGGCGCCATCAGCGACACGATCTGCACGCTCACCTGATGCAGCTCCGCGCGCATCGCTTCCTGCTCGTTGTATTTGCGCGGGTTCATCACGAACTGGTACGAGAGCCAGTACGTGCCGATCACGCCGACGTTGGTGGCGATCACGTGCAGCTCTTCCGGCGTGACGACCATTTCGCCGTCGGCGACGAGCTGTTCGCAGAACTGGCTCGCAAACCGCACCTTGTGGCTGATGATCTGCTTGAAATGCGTTTCGAGCGTGCGATTGCGCGCCAGCAGATCGTTCAGGTCACGATACAGGAAACGATAGCGCCACGTGAAATCGACCATGTACTGCAGATACGACCACATTTCGTCGATGGTCGCGCGATGGTCGTCGGGAAAACGCAGACGCTTTTCGATCTCCTGCTCGAACTGGCTGAAGATGCTGTTGATGATGTCGTCTTTGTTGCGGAAGTGGTAGTACAGGTTGCCTGGACTGATTTCCATTTCCTCGGCGATCGTCGTCGTCGTGACGTTCGGCTCGCCGATTTCGTTGAACAGCTTCAACGACAGTTCGAGAATCCGTTCGCGCGTGCGGCGGGGAGGTTTGGCTTCCATGTCGTCCGGCCCTGGTTACGCCGGGCTGGGGCACACGGCGGCGTGCCGCTCTTTGCGTGATCCACCCGGACGCGGTTGGTATATGAGCGCCCCCAACCTGTCGCAGTTCGACAGGCCTCCGCGAGGGCAATTCCCCGAGCCCCAAAGGGGACTGCCTTCGGAACGGGGACTTCCTGCGGAGCGGAAAACTTGGGGCGGCCCAGCGTTTTCCTGTGAGACTGTCGGACGATTATAAACCGAGCGTTCTTATACCAAGCGGATAGTCAGGATTTTCATTGCTCAAGGCGGTTTCGCGCGCCGTTCGACGGCGGCGTGAGCGCATTAAAACGCGCTGACGCGCGCCTTCACAGCCATGCCTTGACCCAATGCACGACCAGTGGCCCGACGATCAGCAGCCACGTCATCAGGCACATGCCGAGCGCGACCATCACGGCCGCGCTGCCGAGATCCTTCGCGCGGCGCGAGAGTTCATGGCGTTCGAGCGAAATCCGGTCGATGGCCGCTTCCACGCTCGAATTCAGCAACTCGACGATCAGCACCAGCAGCACGGAACCGAGCAGCAATACGCGCGACACCGGCTCGACCGGCACCAGCACGCCGCAGGGAATCAGGATCGCGGCGAGCGTGAGCTCCTGGCGAAAGGCGCTTTCCTCGCGAATCGCCACGCGAAATCCGGCGAGCGAATTTTTCATCGCGTGCCAGGCGCGCGTGAGGCCGCGATTGCCTTTGTAGGGATTGAAAGGCAGCGGTGCGAGTGGATCGTCGGGACTGAGCGGTTCGTTCTGTGTGTCGGATTGCGTGCCGTTCTGTCGCGTGCCGTTCGCGGCACTCGCTCCGTTCATGCCGTTCAAACCATGCGCGTGATCCGCATGATTCGGCGTGCCTGGCTCGCTCACGTCGTCGAAGGGTTCGATGCTCGCGTTGTCGTTGTCGTTGTCGTTCTCGGCATCGACGGCACGCAGCGCGCCGTTCGGCGCGCGCCCCACGGTGGATGGTCTGGTTCGCATGGACAACTCGGCACACCGCGTCACGCGGCGGCGCTTTCCTCGCGATATGAAGCGCGCGGCAGCGGCTTCAGATGCGCGGCGAATTGCTCGGAGGCCGCCGCCCAGGAGAAGCGTTCGGCCCACGCGCGCGCGTGGTTGCGATCGATCTTCAGCGCTTCGAGGCAGGCTTCGCGCAGGTCTTCGTGCATCGCACCCGCGCCGCCGTCGCCGAGGACGTCGATCGGACCCGTGACGGGATACGCCGCGACCGGCGTGCCACAGGCGAGCGCTTCGAGCAGCACGAGCCCGAACGTATCGGTGCGGCTCGGGAACACGAAGACGTCGGCCGCCGCATAGACCTTCGCCAGCTCGGCCTGCGTCAGCACGCCCAGGTAATTCGCTTGCGGATAGCGCGACTTCAGTTCGGCGAGCGCCGGACCTTCACCGGCAACCCACTTCGAACCGGGCAGATCGAGCTTCAGAAACGCCTCGACGTTCTTCTCGACTGCCACACGTCCCACGTACAGAAAGATCGGCCGTGCGCTGTTGAGCACCTTCGAGTCCATCTGGTGAAAGATGTCCAGGTCGACGCCGCGCGTCCACAGCACGACGTTGGTGAAGCCGAATTTTTCGAGGTCGCCCTTGACGACCGGCGTGGGCGCCATCACAGCCAGCGACGGCTTGTGAAACCAGTGCAGGAACTTGTAGGTCGCGGCGAGCGGAATGCCGAAGCGCGCCTGCACGTACTCCGGAAAACGCGTGTGATAAGCGGTGGTGAACGGCAGCTTGTGCTGGATCGCGTAGGCGCGCGCGGCCATGCCGAGCGGACCTTCGGTGGCGATGTGCAACGCGTCGGGCGAGAAGGCATCGATACGCTCGCGCAGCTTGCGGCGCGGCAGCAGCGAGAGGCGGATCTCAGGATAAGTCGGGCAAGGGATCGTTTTGAATTCGAGCGGCGTCAGCAGATCGACGTGATGGCCGAGCGCGCTGAGTTCGCGCGTGGTGTTTTTCAGCGTGCGCACGACGCCGTTGACCTGCGGTTCCCATGCGTCGGTGACGATCATGATCTTCATCGGTTTTGGCCCAATAGAAGTTAAGAGGGACTACGCGGTCGCCCGGGCCTTTTGCACGCCCACTTCCGGGGAGCGCATCACGGTCCAGTAGATCACCTTCAGTTCGCCTTCATAGGTTTCGACGAGTGCCGACAGGCTTTCCACCCAGTCGCCGTCGTTGCAATACAGGACGCCGTCGATATCGCGTATCTCGGCTTTGTGGATGTGCCCGCAGACCACGCCGTCGCAGCCGCGGCGGCGTGCTTCGTCGGTCATCACGCGTTCGAACGAGGAGATGAAATTCACCGCGTTCTTCACCTGATGCTTCAGGTACTGCGACAGCGACCAGTACGGAAAACCGAGCCGGCTGCGGATCCGGTTGAACCAGCGGTTCAGGATCAGGATCATGGTGTAGAGCGTGTCGCCGAGATAGGCGAGCCACTTGGCGTGCTGGATCACACCGTCGAACAGATCGCCGTGCACGATCCACAGACGCTTGCCGGCGAGCGTGGTGTGAAACGCCTCGCCGCGCACGTGGATGTCGCCGAACGCGAGATCGCAGAACTGGCGTGCGGCTTCGTCGTGATTGCCGGGCACGTAGATCACTTGCGTGCCTTTGCGCGCCTTGCGCAGCACCTTCTGCACGACGTCGTTGTGGGCCTGCGGCCAGTACCAGCCTTTCTTCAACTGCCACCCGTCGATGATGTCGCCCACGAGGTACAGATACTCCGACTCGTTGTGGCGCAGAAAATCGAGTAGATACGGCGCCTGGCAGCCGCTCGAACCGAGATGGATGTCGGACAGCCAGATGGTGCGGTAACGGTGCGGCTCGGCGTGATCGTCGTCGTGATGACTTGCGTTGGCGTCGAGCGGCAGTGGCGGCACGGGCAGCGGCAAGCCGTGACTATGGTTGGGTTCCGGGCGGAACGCGACAGGGTCGACGCTCGGGCCGGTCTGGCGGAACAGGGAAGTCGCGGACGTTTTGGGGTCCATGGCTCACGCGTCGAGTTGCGGTGCCCGTATTGGGCCAAGTGTGCGTGACTGTGCCGTGACAGTCATGAGAAGTTCTTATTACTGCGCGGCGGGGAGGTGGGGCGGTGGAGGTGACGGGCGGGGGATCAGAATATAGACGGCCGTGATGGGCGCGGCTCGCGCGGCGTCGCGGTGGGTCGAAGGGCGCGCGAAGTCATGGACTGGTCAGCTCGGCCGCGACTGGCGTGGCTCGCGTAGTGTGGTAACGACCCGACAGGAGAGCGAAATAATTGTCCGGCCGGCACGGTCGCGCTCGGCATGACGCGCGCCGGGAGATAGCGGCCCAACAGTTAAGCGAAATATCGACCGGGTAGCTCGAGGCGGATCAGCGCGAGACGCTGACGATCCGTGTACCCGCGAGGCGGTCGTGCAGGAACTGACGCTGCGGATCGAAGCGGCCGGTGGCCGCCCACAAGACGAACCAGATGCCGGCGATCAGCAGCGTCTGCGGCAGCTTGAGTCCGAGCAGCGGATGCAGCGCGAGCGGCGGCAGAAACCACAGCCACGCGAATACGTAGCGGGCGACCGCGCGGCCGGTGGAGAGCGGCGTGCCGTCCGCGGCGACCACGCGCAGACGCCAGGTTTTCATCGGCAGGGTCTGGCCGCTGTGGGTCCAGAACCAGACGAAATACACGCCGACCACGAGGCCGATCCAGGTT
Organism: Paraburkholderia sp. NPDC080076; assembly: GCF_050281145.1. Lineage (NCBI taxonomy): Bacteria > Pseudomonadati > Pseudomonadota > Betaproteobacteria > Burkholderiales > Burkholderiaceae > Paraburkholderia > Paraburkholderia sp. NPDC080076. The sequence continues at coordinate 454,719 of NZ_JBNNWQ010000005.1, forward strand.
GCCAGCAGGTTGTGATGAGTCAGACCATTGCGTTGCTGCGTCAGCGTGCTGAACAGGTAGCCGGCGATGAACACCACGCCGAACAGGATCACCGCTTCATAGAGCAGCGCCGCGAGGCGCCGCCGGACGGTGGGTGCGTTGCCGTTGGTATCGGCGGTCAATGCTGAGGACGCGAGCGGTTGGGACACGGCGCGGCCAGGCTCAGGAGCCGTTGAAGATCGACGGCGCTTCAGCCGGCGAAACCGGCAGCGGCGTAGCGGGCACGAAACTGCCGGCGGCGGGAATCGGCGGCGCGGCGACCGGGCTCGGCAACGACGCCGCGGCTGCCGCGCTCACCGCTGCAGCGCCGCTTGCGCCATGCTCACGCGCATTGACCAGGCGATCGAGCCCCTTGATTTCGCTGCGGCCCGAGGGCGGCGCGCTGACCACGCTGGGGCGCCGCTTGCGCTCGCTGGCGGCGAGCCGTTCCTTCTGTTCTTCGGGCAGCTGCTGATACGCCTTCCACGCGTTCTGACGGGTTTCGCGCGGCAATTCCTTCGACACCTGGTAATTTTCACGCGCGACGCGCCGCTGATCGGGCGTCATACGGGTCCATTCAGTCATGCGCTCATGCAGGCGTTTTTGCGCATCGGCCGACATCTTCGGGTAACGCGACGCGATCTTCAGCCATTTGCGTTTACGTTCGTCGCTGAAGGAATCCCATTGGGCTTCAAACGGCGCGAGCGCGATATGTTCGGCCGATGTCAGGCGCGACCATGCCATCGGACTGTTGCTGCCGGGCAGGCTGGGCAATTCGACGGCGAGCGTCGGCGCGGGCGCCTTGGCGGTCGCGTTGGCGCCCGCGACAGGCGCGCTGACGGGCGACGGGCTCGGATAAAAGCGCGGATAAGTCGCGGCAAACGACACCAGGGCCGCGATCGTGCATCCGAAAACAACGGCCAGGCCGCGCTTGTAACTCACCCGAAGAATCTCCCGCTCAGTGGGCGCGTGAAAGGTACGCGTTGAAACCGTGGTCGAGATAGGCATTGAGCGGCAGGTCGTCGCTTAGCATGGCGGCATCGATATCGGCGAGTTCGGCGGTGCGTTGCTGGTCTTCCCAGTAGGCAATGCCCACGAGGCTGACGACAAGCGCGGCGAGCGGCCACGCGAGCGCAAAGCGGCGCAGCGGCGAACGGCGGCGCTGCGGCAGTTCGACCGGTGGCATGCCGGAGGCCATGCCCGCGCCGGCGAGGGCCGGCACGAACACCGGCGCGCTCACGGTTTCGGGCTTCTTGCGGGCGAGCGCGGCACGGCGCGCCGCGGCGAGTCGATCGACGGTGGCGGGCGCAATGCTGGCGGCGTTTTCGTCGAGCGCGCGACGCACCTGGCGGGCGAACTCGAGTTCTTTAGTTTCGAGGGAGCTCATAGCGTGATTCCTTTGGCCTTGAGCGCTTGCGCCAGCGTGTGGGTGGCCCGCGAGCAGTGCGTTTTCACACTGCCTTCGGAGCAGCCCATTGCGGCGGCAGTCTCGGCGACATCCATATCTTCCCAATAACGCATGAGAAACGCCTCCCGTTGACGTGCCGGTAACTTTTGGATCTCGTCGTCGATTAACTGCAGAACCTGTTCGCGTTCGAGTTTCTGTTCGTTGCTCTCGGAACCCGCCGAGCCTTGCTGGGCCTCGAAGGTTTCGAGGGGGTCGAAATCCTCGTCGTCGGCGTTGCCGAGCGACGAAAAAAGACTCACCCAAGTATTGCGCACTTTCGCACGACGGAAATAGTCGTGCATCGCATTCTGCAGAATACGCTGAAACAGCAGCGGAAGTTCGGCGGCCGGACGGTCGCCGTATTTTTCGGCGAGCTTGATCATCGCGTCCTGCACGATATCCAGCGAGGCGTCGTCGTCCCGCACGGCGTAGACCGTCTGCTTGAATGCGCGCCTTTCGACGCCCGCCAGAAAATCGGCGAGTTCCTTGTCTGATGCCATCCGTTGGGGGTCGGCGCAGCGAGCGTGCGCGTAATCGGTCGAAAAATGTCGTAAAACTCGCGGATGCTAACAAACTTTTGCGCCGCCGGGGCGAAACGTGATTCACCTTGCATCTCTATAACAGGCTTTCGGTCATTTTCGAGATTCGGCGGAAGGCGCCAAGGCAATATTTGCTTGACCGCGCGGGCGTCTGCAGATATCGTCGCTGGTTCGCAACATAAGTGACTTGTCTCAATTGAGGTGTGGCCCAAGAAGCTCACCTGTCAACTGGACGCGCCGCTTGAACCCGAGCCACAAGCCCGGCAGAGAGCACCCGATCAAATTTTTGCCGAAATTTCGAAAGGTGAATTAATGAATATGCCCAGCGCGGAATTCTCCACGTCGGATACGACTCCCCATCTCGAAGCTGACTCTATCGGCGCCACCGTGCTCATGAAGGCACTGGCCGACGAAGACGTCGAGTTTGTGTGGGGCTATCCCGGCGGCTCGGTACTCTACATTTACGACGAGCTGTACAAGCAGGACAAGTTCCAGCATATCCTCGTGCGCCACGAGCAGGCCGCTGTCCACGCCGCCGACGCTTACTCGCGTTCCACCGGCAAGGTCGGTGTGTGCCTCGTGACCTCCGGCCCCGGCGTCACCAATGCGGTGACCGGCATCGCCACCGCCTACATGGATTCGATCCCGATGGTGGTGATCAGCGGCCAGGTGCCGACTGCCGCGATCGGCCAGGATGCGTTCCAGGAGTGCGACACGGTCGGCATCACGCGTCCTTGCGTGAAGCACAACTTCCTCGTGAAGGACGTGCGCGACCTCGCCGCCACCGTCAAGAAAGCCTTCTATATCGCCCGTACCGGCCGTCCTGGCCCGGTGCTGATCGACATTCCGAAAGACGTGTCGAAAGCGCCTTGCCAGTACGAACCGCTCAAGACTGTTTCGCTGCGCTCGTACAACCCGGTCACGAAGGGCCACTCCGGCCAGATCCGCAAGGCCGTGGCGTTGCTGTTGTCGGCCAAGCGTCCGTACATCTATACCGGCGGCGGCATCATTCTCGCGGACGCCTCGCGTGAACTGAACCAGTTCGCCGATCTGCTCGGCTATCCCGTCACCAACACGTTGATGGGTCTGGGCGGCTACCGCGCGAGCGACAGGAAATTCCTCGGCATGCTCGGCATGCACGGCACGTACGAAGCCAACATGGCGATGCAGCACTGCGACGTGCTGATCGCGATCGGCGCGCGTTTCGACGACCGTGTGATCGGCGACCCGGCGCACTTCTCGTCGCGTCCGCGCAAGATCATCCATATCGACATCGATCCTTCCTCCATCTCCAAGCGCGTCAAGGTCGACATTCCGATCGTCGGCGACGTGAAGGAAGTGCTGAAGGAATTGATCGAGCAGCTGCAAACGGCCGAACATGGCCCGGACACCGCGGCGCTCGCCGACTGGTGGAAGGACATCGAAGCCTGGCGCGCGAAAGACTGCCTCAAGTTCGACCGCAAGAGCGAGATCATCAAGCCGCAGTACGTGGTGGAAAAGGCGTGGGAACTGACCGACGGCAATGCCTTCGTGTGTTCCGACGTCGGCCAGCACCAGATGTGGGCGGCGCAGTTCTATCGCTTCAACAAGCCGCGCCGCTGGATCAACTCCGGTGGTCTCGGCACGATGGGCTTCGGCCTGCCGGCGGCGATGGGCGTGAAGATGGCGCACCCGGACGACGACGTGCTCTGTATCACGGGCGAAGGCTCGATCCAGATGTGTATTCAGGAGCTCTCCACCTGCAAGCAGTACGAGACTCCGGTGAAGATCATTTCGCTGAACAACCGCTATCTGGGCATGGTGCGTCAGTGGCAGCAGATCGAATACAGCAAGCGCTATTCGCATTCGTACATGGATGCGCTGCCGGATTTCGTGAAGCTCGCCGAAGCATACGGCCACGTCGGCATGCGTATCGAACGCACGGCCGATGTCGAGCCGGCGCTCAAGGAAGCGCTGCGTCTGAAAGATCGCACGGTGTTTCTCGATTTCCAGACCGATCCGACCGAAAACGTCTGGCCGATGGTTCAGGCCGGCAAGGGCATCACCGAGATGCTCATGGGTTCGGAAGATCTATAACGACGGAATTTGCGTCGGCTTCGTCATGCGCGCCTTCATGAAAGGCGAGGGCGGACGAAGCGGCGCGACTCCGCTCGCAGACATCGACAAAACATCTGGAAGAAGCGAATCATGAGACACATCATTTCCGTCCTGCTGGAAAACGAACCGGGCGCGTTATCACGCGTGGTTGGTCTGTTCTCGGCACGCGGCTACAACATTGAAACCTTGACGGTGGCTCCGACCGAAGACCGTTCGCTGTCGCGCATGACCATCGTCTCCATTGGCTCGGACGACGTGATCGAACAGATCACGAAGCATCTGAACCGCCTGATCGAGGTGGTGAAAGTGGTCGACCTTACCGAGGGCGCCCACATCGAACGCGAGCTGATGTTGATCAAGGTGAGGGCGGTCGGCAAGGAACGTGAGGAGATGAAGCGGATGTCGGATATTTTCCGCGGCCGCATCATCGACGTCACCGAAAAGACCTACACGATCGAACTGACGGGCGCGAGCGACAAGCTCGACGCCTTTATCGAAGGGCTCGACGCCACGGCGATTCTCGAAACGGTCCGCACGGGCAGCTCGGGGATCGGTCGCGGCGAGCGCATTCTGAAGGTGTGACGCGCGAGCGTTCAACCGTCTCGATCCAGGCCGGGCCGTGCCTGCACCAACCCGGCCACGCAACACACTATTTGCAGCATTTGAATTTCACTGAATCATCGAATTTAGCCAAGGAACCGACATGAAAGTTTTCTACGACAAGGACGCTGACCTCTCCCTCATCAAGGGCAAGCAAGTCACCATCATCGGCTATGGCTCGCAAGGCCATGCGCACGCGCTGAACCTGAAGGAAAGCGGCGTGAACATCACGGTCGGTCTGCGCAAGGGCGGCGCATCGTGGAGCAAGGCTGAGAACGCCGGCCTGCAAGTCAAGGAAGTGGCGGAAGCCGTCAAGGGCGCGGACGTCGTCATGATGCTGCTGCCGGACGAACAGATCGCTGAAGTCTATGCCAAGGAAGTGCACGCCAACGCCAAGCAAGGCGCGGCGCTGGCATTCGCACACGGCTTCAACGTTCACTACGGCCAAGTGATTCCGCGTGCCGACCTCGACGTGATCATGATCGCGCCGAAGGCACCGGGCCACACGGTTCGCGGCACCTACACGCAAGGTGGCGGCGTGCCGCACCTGATCGCCGTTGCGCAGGACAAGTCGGGCGCAGCACGTGACATCGCACTGTCGTACGCGGCAGCGAACGGCGGCGGCCGTGCCGGCATCATCGAAACGAACTTCCGCGAAGAAACGGAAACCGACCTGTTCGGCGAACAAGCCGTGCTGTGCGGCGGTACGGTCGACCTGATCAAGGCCGGCTTCGAAACGCTGGTGGAAGCGGGCTACGCGCCGGAAATGGCGTACTTCGAATGCCTGCACGAACTGAAGCTGATCGTCGACCTGATCTACGAAGGCGGCATCGCGAACATGAACTACTCGATCTCGAACAACGCCGAATACGGCGAGTACGTGACGGGTCCGCGTATCGTGACGGCTGAAACGAAGAAGGCGATGAAGGCCGTGCTGACCGACATTCAGACGGGCGAGTACGCAAAGAGCTTCATCATCGAAAACAAGGCTGGCGCACCGACGCTGCAATCGCGCCGCCGTTTGACGTCCGAGCACCAGATCGAACAGGTCGGTGCGAAGCTGCGCGCGATGATGCCGTGGATTGCGAAGAACAAGCTGGTCGACCAGTCGAAGAACTAAGCGGGTTCTAGCTGTTGTCCGGCGCGGCGCCGTGCCGCAATAGCCGGACAGATCAAAAAGCCGTCCAAGGGTGCTGAACCCTGGGCGGCTTTTGCTATCCTACGGTTTTACAAAAACACAGAAGCCATTCATGAATTACCCTCATCCGATCATCGCGCGAGAAGGCTGGCCGTTCATCGCCATCGCGGCCGTCGTTGCACTCCTGGTTCACTTCATCGCGGGGTTCGGCTTTTCATGGCTGTTCTGGCTCCTCCTGATCTTCGTCGTGCAGTTCTTCCGCGATCCGGCGCGCCCGATCCCCACGCAGGCGAATGCCGTGCTGTGCCCGGCCGACGGCCGTATCGTCGCGGTCGAGACCGCGCACGATCCGTATGCCAACCGTGAAGCGCTGAAGATCAGCGTGTTCATGAACGTCTTCAACGTCCACTCGCAACGTTCGCCGGTGGATGGCGCGATCTCCAAGGTCGAATATTTCCCGGGCGCGTATCTGAATGCCGCGGTGGACAAGGCTTCCACCGAAAACGAGCGCAATGCGGTGGTGATCGAAATGGCCGGCGGACAGACGGTGACCTCGGTGCAGATCGCCGGTTTGATCGCGCGGCGCATTCTTTGCTACGTACGGGCAGGTGAGCCGCTCACCCGTGGTCAACGGTACGGATTTATCCGCTTCGGTTCGCGCGTCGACGTGTATCTGCCGGTGGGCAGCCGTCCGCGTGTGTCGATCGGCGAGAAGGTTTCGGCGTCGTCCACGATCCTCGCTGAACTATAAAGCGGCACCAAGGAGGTTTTCCGAATGGCCGCATTCAAACCGCGTCGACCCCGTAACAGCGGACCGCTTCCGCGTCCGTTCCGCCGTAACAAGCCGATGGTGACGGAGGCGGCGGTCGACAGCCGGCGCGCCCAGCGTCAGCAGTTCCTGAGAAAGCGCGGCATTTATCTGCTGCCGAACGCCTTTACCACCGCGGCCCTGTTCTGCGGCTTCTTTGCCGTGGTGCAGGCCATGAATGTGCGCTTCGAGGTCGCGGCCATCGCGATCTTCGTGGCCATGGTGCTGGACGGCATGGATGGGCGCGTCGCCCGCATGACGCATACGCAAAGCGCGTTCGGCGAGCAGTTCGACAGCCTGTCGGACATGGTGTCGTTCGGTGTGGCGCCGGCGCTCGTGATGTACGAGTGGATTCTGAAGGACCTCGGCCGCTGGGGCTGGCTCGCGGCGTTCGTCTACTGTTCGGGCGCCGCGTTGCGTCTCGCGCGGTTCAACACGAACATCGGCGTGGTCGACAAGCGTTTCTTCCAGGGCATGCCGAGCCCGGCCGCAGCGGCGCTGATCGCCGGTTTCGTGTGGCTCGCCACCGACAACCGCGTGCCGCTCAAGCTGGTCTGGCTGCCGTGGGTTGCCTTCGTGCTGACCATCTACGCCGGCGTGACGATGGTGTCGAACGCGCCGTTCTATAGCGGCAAGGCGCTCGACGTGCGGCATCGCGTGCCGTTCGGCGTGATTCTGCTGGTTGTGGTCGCGTTCGTGCTGGTGTCCTCCGACCCGCCGCTGATGCTGTTCGGCCTGTTCGTGCTGTACGGCCTGTCCGGTTACGTGTTCTGGGGTTATCAGGCGATGCGGGGCAGGGCGAATCCGGCTCGCTCGGTGACAGGCGACAGGTAACGGTTCGCTCGCGTGCGCTGATGTGCATGACACAGGAAAACGGCGGCCTTCGGGTCGCCGTTTTTCGTTGGCGAGCCCGTTTGGCGGTGCCCCGCAACGCTCCGTAGGCAGGTCCGGCGCTAATTGCACGCCGGCGGGAATGTCGCTATAGTCGTTGGATCAATGCGTTCACGTTCCTTGTCGAACCGCGCAACGAGCCTCAACAGGCGGCGCGCCGCTGAGCGTGCCCATGCTGGAGCGTCCGCCGCGCTGATGGCCACGCTTCGGGTCACGCTGATCGTTTTTACCCTCCGTCCGCCTTCTCCGTGATCGAGTGTCGCCAGCGGTGGCGCAGACAGCCGAATTCCAATATCCCATCCCTACAATTGAACGACTCCGCAGGAGACTCGACATGTCCGACAAACTGATCATATTCGACACCACGTTGCGAGACGGCGAGCAATCGCCCGGCGCGTCAATGACGAAAGAAGAGAAAATCCGTATCGCCAAGCAACTCGAGCGGATGAAAGTGGACGTGATCGAAGCGGGCTTCGCGGCAAGCTCGAACGGCGACTTCGATTCGATCCATACGATCGCGGGCCTGATCAAGGACAGCACGGTCTGCTCGCTCGCCCGCGCCAACGACAAAGACATTCAGCGCGCGGCCGACGCGCTCAAACCCGCCGATCGCTTCCGCATCCACACGTTCATCGCAACTTCGCCGTTGCACATGGAAAAGAAGCTGCGCATGACGCCGGACCAGGTGTTCGAACAGGCCAAGCTGGCCGTGCGTTTCGCCCGCAAATTCACCGACGACGTCGAGTTCTCGCCGGAAGACGGCAGCCGCTCGGATATGGACTTTCTGTGCCGCGTGCTGGAAGCGGTGATCGCCGAAGGGGCGACTACGATCAACATCGCGGATACGGTCGGTTATGGCGTGCCGGAGTTGTACGGTCAGCTCGTCAAAACGCTGCGCGAGCGCATTCCGAACTCGCATAAAGCGGTGTTCTCGGTGCATTGCCATAACGACCTCGGCATGGCGGTGGCGAATTCGCTGGCCGGCGTGCAGATCGGCGGCGCGCGTCAGGTCGAATGCACGATCAACGGCCTCGGCGAGCGCGCGGGTAACACGTCGCTCGAAGAAATCGTGATGGCGGTGAAGACCCGCAAGGATTACTTCGGCCTCGATATCGGTCTCGATACCACGCAGATCGTGCCGGCTTCGAAGCTGGTGTCGCAGATTACCGGTTTTGTCGTGCAGCCGAACAAGGCGGTGGTCGGGGCAAACGCGTTTGCGCACGCTTCGGGCATCCATCAGGACGGCGTACTGAAGGCGCGCGACACCTACGAAATCATGCGCGCCGAAGACGTGGGCTGGAGTGCGAACAAGATCGTGCTCGGCAAGCTGTCGGGCCGTAACGCGTTCAAGCAGCGTCTGCAGGAACTGGGTATCGCGCTGGATAGCGAAGGCGAGTTGAACACAGCGTTTGCGCGCTTCAAGGAACTGGCCGACCGCAAGTCGGAAATCTTCGACGAAGACATCATCGCGATCGTCACGGAAGAATCCGCCGAGGCGCAGGAGAGGGAGCACTACAAATTCCTGTCGCTGTCGCAACATTCGGAAACCGGCGAGCAGCCGCACGCGAAAATCGTGTTCTCGGTGGAAGGCAAGGAAGTGACCGGCGAAGCGCGCGGCAATGGCCCGGTCGACGCCACGCTGAACGCGATCGAAACGGAAGTGGGCAGCGGCTCGGAACTGCTGCTTTACTCGGTGAATGCGATCACCACCGGCACGCAGGCGCAAGGCGAAGTGACCGTGCGTTTGTCGAAGAGCGGGCGCATCGTCAACGGCGTAGGCACTGATCCGGATATCGTCGCGGCTTCGGCGAAGGCGTATATCTCGGCGCTCAACAAGCTGTACTCGAACGCGGACAAATTGAATCCGCAACGTTCGGAGTAAGCGGTGTGGTAGCAGCGCGTTGACGGCGCGACTGCGTGGCCATCGTTTTCGTATGAGTCGGGAAAGCCCCGTGCCTCGATTGGCACGGGGCTTTTTCATTGCGAGCGGCGTTACTCCGTCGCCGTGCGTCGCATCGACCAGCCGCGTGACGCGCGCGCCTGTGCCTGCACCTGATGCCGCACTTCGACAGCGATGCCGCGGCGTGGCGCGTCGTCCACGAATGTGTCGAGCAGTTCGCGCACGTCGTGGTCGACGAAATCGGCGCGCGTCGCATCGACGATCAAGGTGGCGCCGTCAGGAACCTGCTGCAGGTAGTGCTTGAGCGCCACCTTGCCGAGAAACGACACGTCCTTGCGAAACGACAGCAGATAGTGATCGCCGTGTTGCGCGAGCACGATCGGGCTGCGCAGATTCGCGTACAACGCGAGCAGCACGCTGCACAGAATGCCGAGCACGATGCCGATCAGCAGGTCGGTCGCGAGCACGCCGACCAGCGTGACGATAAACGGCGCGAACGGCGCAAAGCCCTGTTTCGCGACGGCGACGAATAGCGAAGGCTTGGCGAGCTTCAAGCCCGTGAAGATCAGGATCGCCGCGAGACAGGCCAGCGGAATCAGGTTGATGACGCTAGTGAGTGCAAACACGCTGACGAGCAACAGCACGCCGTGAATGATCGCCGAGAGCCGGCTTTGCGCGCCCGCATGCACATTGGCCGAACTGCGCACGATCACCGACGTGATCGGCAAGCCGCCGATCGCGCCGGCAATCAGGTTGCCCACGCCTTGCGCCTTCAACTCGCGATCCGGCGGCGCGGCGCGTCGTTCAGGATCGATCTGCTCGACGGCTTCGAGGCTCAGCAGCGTTTCCAGGCTCGCAACGATCGCCAGCGTGATGGCGACGCGCCAGACATCGGGATTGACGAGCTGCGCGAAGTGCGGCCCGAAGTCGGCCCATTCCAATGCGAGTTGCAATGCCGCGAACGATTCCAGCGGCGGCAGGGCGACCCGATGTTCGGCGGGCGGCGCGAGCGACGGCGCCAGCACGCTGAGCAGCAACGTCGCGCCGATCCCCAGCAGAACGACGGCGAGCGGCGCCGGTACGCGGCGCACCAGTGCGAAGCGCCGAAATGCGCGCGTCTCCCAGCCGATCAGAATCGCCAGCGACAGCAGGGTGATCACGCAGGCTGCGAGCGAAATCGAGCCGAACGGCGTGGCAACCGCTCCGGCCGCCAGCGAGGCAGCTTGCGTACCCGACGCCGCATGCACGCCGGACAGCCCGAGCGCGAGCGGAAACTGCTTGACGATCAGCAGCACGCCGATGGCCGCGAGCATGCCCTTGATCACCGGCGACGGCACATAGGCTGCAAAACGGCCGGCTTTGAGCATGCCGAAACCGAACTGGATCGCGCCGGACAGCAGCACGGCCAGCAGGAACGCGGAGAAGCTGCCAAGCTGTGCGATCCCGTCGACGACGATCACGACGAGGCCCGCCGCCGGCCCGCTCACGCTCAAGCGCGAGCCGCTCAGCACGGCCACCACCAGTCCGCCGACGATGCCCGAGACGAGTCCGGCAAATGGTTCGACGCCCGATGCGTTAGCGATACCCAGACAAAGCGGCAGGGCCACTAGAAAAACGACCGTGCCCGCAAGCAGGTCGCGCTGAAACGTGGAGAAGAAAGCTCGAAGGTTCATGGTTGCGGTGCAGTGAGGAGTGGGGCCTGGTATGCGGCGAAAGCCGAACCGGATCGGATTCGCATGAAGTGCCGCGTGGGTGTCGCGTCAAGCGGCGGCGCTGTGGGCGGCGGTCGTGCAGGTCATCGCGTCGTCGGCTTCGTAGCCGGACGTGAGGACCTTGATGCGCCCGTCTTCGAGCGCGAAGATCCAGCCGTGTACGAGTGGCGCCGTATCGGCCTCCCGCACGACGGGGTGCGCGCGCAACCCACGCACCTGTTCGAGCACGTTCAGCTCGGCGAGGCGGTTGACACGCTCACGTTCGCTTTCGTGGTCCTGCAGTTCTTCGTGATGCGCTTTGGCGAGCGTGCAAAGCGGCGCGATCCGCCGATTCACATGCGGCAGGCTCGGCTCGGGCGGCAGCAGCGCGGCGCGCACGCCGCCGCATCCGTAATGGCCGCAGACGATCACGTGGCCGACCTTCAGCACCTTCACCGCATATTCGAGGACGCTCGCCGAATTGTCGTCGTCGGGCTGAAAGAGGTGGGCGATGTTGCGGTGGACGAACAGGTCGCCCGGTTCGCAATGCGTAATGGTCTCGGCGGGCACACGGCTGTCCGAGCAGCCGATCCACAGGACGTGGGGATTCTGGCCGCGCACCAGATCGCGGAAAAACTCGGGGTTGCGCACGGCGGTTTCATGCGCCCAGGCGACGTTGGCGACCAGCAGGCGTTTGGGACGATTCATCGATAGCGGCTCCGTAGTGGGGCGCATTCATCCGGCGCCGAATTCACGGCTGCGCTCGTGCGGCCTCATGAGAGGCCAGCACCGAATCAATGCTTACGAAAGCCTTTCTATCAAAAAATAAATCCGCTGTGCGCGAAATAAAATTCGCCGCCATGCGTAATAAATAAAAAAAAGCCGCCCGGGAAGGCGGCTTCGTAGATGCATGCGAATCGGATCAGGCGGCGCTCAGAACAGGCTGCGGCGATCCGGATCGTGCAACGGATCGGGCGTTTTCTGCGTCAGGCGCACGATGCCCTGCTCGTCGAAATAAAAGCTGTACATCATGTACCAGACGTTGTCTTCCAGATAACGGTAGGTCCAGACTTCGCGCTTCATCAACGGGAAGTACGACGTTTCGACCGGGCGGCCGAAGTTCACCAGCACGTCGCTCTTGGTCCATCTGCCGATTTCGGCGCGGTAGAACTCGTTGGGCTGCAGCACCTGGCGCACGTTGACGATCTTGCCGGATGCGTCGATGTCGGCCGCGGTGGTGGTTTCGCCCATCGGCTGGGTGGGCCACATCAGCCGCTTGCCGCCGTTCGGCAGGTCATAGCTTTCGCGCGGCGGGCCGAGGCGCGCGACGATGGTCGATTCGTCCGCGCCTTGGGTGTATTGCTGCCACGGCTGTACGCAGCCGGCAAGCGCCAGCGCGCTCAGGCAGACGAGCGCCGCGCGGCGCAAGCGCCCCGCGGCCGGCGCTCCGATCGAGGCCGCCGTGGTGTGATGGCGGTTGAACATGTATTCCTCCGATGGCGTTTGAGTAGCGGTTTTTATCATCGAGACGCATTATTTTGACACGCGCTGTGGCAAAAGATTTGCGCTTCATGAAGAGCCGGCCGGGCAATACGATAACGCTTGCGCCGGCTTGCTTATTCCGTGCTGAACGCCCTATGATCCGCGCTTTCACCAATCAGGCGGGGCGATGACGATGGCGAAGTGGCAACGGACGGCGGCAGCGGTGCTGGCGGCGATGTCGATGGCGGCGGTGGCGGTGGCGTATGCGGCGAGCGAGCCGGCAGCCAATCCCGCGGCCGGCCTTGGAACAAAGCCGGCGAGCAAACCCACCGGCGCGCCGATCCAGCTGGCGCTGATCGAAGGCATGTCCGGCCCGTTCGCCAACGCGGGCGCGGCGGTGGAGCGCAACCTGCGCTTCGGCGTCGAGCAGGTGAATGCGCACGGCGGCGTGAAGCTGGCCGACGGCGCGCATCCGTTCGAGCTGGTCGTGCTCGACAGCAAGGGCGGCACCGAAGAGGCGCTCACGCAATTGCGCGCGGCCGCCGACCGTCATATCGGCTACATCATGCAGGGCAACAGCTCGGCGGTCGCCGCCGCGCTGATCGGCGCGATCGACAAGCAGAACAGTCGCGAACCGGGCAACCGCGAACTGTTCCTCAACTATTCCGCCGACGACCCGGCCCTGACCAACGCCAACTGCAGCTTCTGGCATTTCCGCTTCGACGCGCACGCGGGTATGCGCATGGACGCGCTGGCCGATGTGATCCAGCGCGACAAGGCGGTGAAGAAGGTCTATCTGCTGAACCAGGATTACAGCTTCGGACACGACGTCAGCAGCCTCGCGCGTTCGACGCTGGCGACGAAGCGTCCGGACATCGCGGTGGTCGGCGACGAATTTCATCCGATCGGCCGCGTGAAGGACTTCGCGCCGTACATCGCGAAGATTCGCGCAAGCGGGGCGGACGCCGTGATCACCGGCAACTGGGGCAACGACCTGACGCTGCTCGTCAAGGCCGCGCGCGAGCAGCGGCTGGACACGAAGTTCTACACGTTCTACGGCAACAGCCTCGGCGCGCCCGCCGCTTTGGGCGACGCCGGCGTCGGCCACGTGATCGCGGTGGCAGACTGGCATCCGAACGCCGGCGGCGCGGCGTCCGACGCCTGGTACGGGGCCTTCCGGGCGCGCTTTCCGGCCGCGCAGGACGACTACCCGGTGTTGCGCATGCCGCTGATGATCGAAACTCTGGCTGCGGCAATGACGCGCGCCGGCAGCGCCGATCCGATGGCGGTGGCGAAAGCCCTCGAGGGAATCAAGTTCGACAACGGCTTTCACGCCTCGTGGATGCGCGCCGACGATCATCAACTGATCCAGCCCCTTTACGTGATGGAGATGGACAAAGCCGGTACGCCGGGCGTGCATTTCGATAACGAAGGCTCCGGCTACGGTTTTCGCACGGTGCTGGCGCTGCCGCCCGAGCGCACCGTCCTGCCGACCGTCTGCAGGATGAAGCGGCCGTGATCGAGGCGGGGCGCGCCATCGCCCGGCACAGCGGGGTTCGCGGCCGGATTGGGCTGTGCTACAATACGCGTCCCGTTGTGAGGCAAGCCTTTGTCCAAGGCCTGTCAGCAATATTTAAAGCACACGGGTAACCCACGGCACGGCCTTTCTTCCGTGACCGCCTGTCTAGTTCTTAAGGAAATCGACATGTCCGCAGTTGAAACAAGCAAGAAGTCCGAAGTCGTTGCGCAATTCGCACGCGCCGCTAACGACACCGGCTCCCCCGAAGTTCAGGTCGCGCTGCTCACGACCCGCATCAACGAACTGACCGTTCACTTCAAGGCACACACGAAAGATCACCACAGCCGCCGCGGTCTGCTGCGCATGGTGAGCCGCCGTCGTAAGCTGCTCGACTACCTGAAGGGTAAGGACGCGGATCGTTACCGCGCACTGATCGAGAAGCTGGGTCTGCGTAAGTAATCGGCCAGTCGTTCAGCAAGATGCCTGTGTCAGTTTCACTGATACAGGCATTTTGTTTTTGCACGGTGCGCTTCATGTGATGCGCGCCGGCTGTTCTCCGCAGTGGCGTGCCGGTTCATGCGGCGGGAGCAGGCAGCAGTAATCAAGCAGTAGAGCAAGCAGTAAAGAAGAGATTCATGGCCGGGCTTCAGGGGCGGAGCTTTGTGTCATTCCAGCGGTTCGCGCGCGTACTCGACGTAGGGCGTGGTTCTCTGGAATGGCATAACACTACTCTTCCCATGCGGCGCCGGTCCTGGCGTTGCCGCGCCGCTTCTGGTCCGCGCGGCATTACGAAGAGGAAAAGCAATGACTATGTTCAATAAGATCGTCAAAGAATTTCAGTGGGGACAACATAAGGTCCGCCTCGAGACCGGCGAAATCGCTCGTCAGGCGAGCGGTGCCGTAATCGTCGACGTCGAAGATACCGTGGTGCTGGCCACCGTGGTCGGCGCCAAGACGGCCAAGCCGGGTCAGGACTTTTTCCCGCTGACCGTCGACTACCTCGAAAAGACCTATGCCGCCGGCAAGATCCCGGGTGGCTTCTTCCGCCGCGAAGGCCGTCCGTCGGAAGGCGAAACGCTGATCTCGCGCCTGATCGATCGTCCGCTGCGCCCGCTGTTCCCGGAAGGCTTCTACAACGAAGTCCAGGTCGTGATCCACGTCCTGTCGCTGAACCCCGAAATCCCCGCTGACATCCCCGCGCTGATCGGCGCGTCGGCGGCGCTCGCCGTGTCGGGTCTGCCGTTCAACGGCCCGGTCGGCGCAGCACGCGTGGCCTACATCAACAACGAATACGTGTTGAACCCGACGCGTCCGCAAATGAAGGAATCCGCGCTCGACCTGATCGTCGCCGGTACGGAACGCGCGGTGCTGATGGTGGAATCGGAAGCGCAGCAACTGAGCGAAGAAGTGATGCTCGGCGGCGTGGTGTTCGGCCACGAACAAATGCAGATCGCGATCGACGCAATCCACGAACTGGTCCGCGAAGGCGGCAAGCCGGAATGGGATTGGCAACCGGCGGCGAAGAACGAACCGCTGATCGCACGCGTGACGGAACTGGCGCAAGCCGATCTGCTCGCGGCTTACCAACTGCGCGACAAGCAAGCCCGTTCGACCAAGCTGAAGGAAGTCTACGCAGCCACGTCGGCGAAGCTGGAAGAAGACGCCGCAGCAGGCGGCACGGTGGCGGCCGACAAGGCAACCGTCGGCAACGTGCTGTTCGACATCGAAGCGAAGATCGTCCGTACGCAGATCCTGAACGGCGAACCGCGTATCGACGGCCGTGACACGCGCACCGTGCGTCCGATCGAAATCCGTACCGGCGTGCTGCCGCGTACCCACGGTTCGGCACTGTTCACGCGCGGCGAAACGCAAGCGCTGGTGGTGGCCACGCTGGGCACGAAGGGCGACGAGCAGAACATCGACGCGCTCGAAGGCGAGTACCGCGAACGCTTCATGCTCCACTACAACATGCCTCCGTTCGCGACCGGCGAAACGGGCCGCGTCGGTTCGCCGAAGCGCCGTGAAATCGGTCACGGCCGTCTCGCCAAGCGCGCGCTGGCTGCCTGCCTGCCGAGCGCCGACGAATTCGGCTACTCGATTCGCGTCGTGTCGGAAATCACGGAATCGAACGGTTCCTCGTCGATGGCTTCGGTGTGCGGCGGCTGCCTCGCGCTGATGGACGCCGGCGTGCCGATGAAGGCGCACGTCGCCGGCATCGCCATGGGCCTGATCCTGGAAGGCAACAAGTTCGCCGTGCTGACCGACATCCTCGGCGACGAAGATCACCTCGGCGACATGGACTTCAAGGTGGCGGGCACGGAACAAGGCGTGACCGCGCTGCAGATGGACATCAAGATCCAGGGCATCACCAAGGAAATCATGCAGGTCGCCCTCGCGCAAGCGAAGGAAGGCCGTATGCACATCCTCGGCAAGATGACCTCGGCGGTGTCGGGCGCGAACACGGTGCTGTCGGACTACGCACCGCGCATGATCACCATCAAGATCAATCCGGAGAAGATTCGCGACGTGATCGGCAAGGGTGGTTCGGTGATCCGCGCGCTGACCGAAGAAACCGGCACGACGATCGATATTTCGGACGACGGCGTCGTCACCATCGCCAGCACGAGCAGCGAAGGGATGGCCGAAGCGAAGAAGCGTATCGAGAACATCACGCTGGAAGTCGAAGTGGGCCAGGTGTACGAAGGCACCGTGCTCAAGCTGCTCGATTTCGGCGCGATCGTGAACATCCTGCCGGGCAAGGATGGTCTGCTGCACATCTCCGAAATCGCCAACGAGCGTATCAAGGACATCAACGACTACCTGAAGGATGGCCAGCAAGTGAAGGTCAAGGTCATCCAGACGGACGAAAAGGGCCGCGTGCGTTTGTCGGCCAAGGCGTTGCTGAATGAAGGCGCGAATGGCGCGAGCGGCGCGCCGCAAGGCGAACCGACGCCGCAGTAATGCGGTAGCGGCACAACGGCCGGCAGCGTGAATGCGCGCCGGCCGTTTTTTATGAAGGGTGCAGGGTGGATTGCGTTGCAGGTGGACAGAAACGGGTACTCTATTTGTTCATTCCGGCATGCAACGCAATCCAATCTTGGAGTTGACGCAGATGAAAGCGATCGAAATCACCGAATTCGGAGCGCCGGACGTCCTGAAGCTGGCTGAGCGGCCCACGCCGCAGCCGAAAGTAGGCGAGGTGCTGATCAAGGTGGCCGCATCCGGCATCAACCGTCCGGACGTGTTCCAGCGCAAGGGCGGCTATGCGCCGCCGCCGGGCGCGTCGGATCTGCCGGGGCTGGAAGTGGCGGGTGAAATCGTCGAAGGGTCGATCGACGAGAAGAACAACCCGTTCGGTCTGAAGGTAGGCGATCGCGTGTGCGCGTTGCTGGCCGGCGGCGGCTACGCGGAATACGCGGTCGCGCCGCTGCTGCAGTGCCTGCCGGTGCCGGCCGGTTTGTCGGATGTCGAAGCGGCTTCGCTGCCGGAAACGTTCTTCACGGTGTGGAGCAATGTGTTCGACCGTGCGCAACTCGGCAAGGGCGAAGGCGCGCCGAACGAAACGCTGCTGGTGCAGGGCGGTTCCAGCGGCATCGGCGTGACGGCGATCCAGATTGCGCATGCGCTCGGCTTTCGCG
Source organism: Paraburkholderia sp. NPDC080076 (assembly GCF_050281145.1). Lineage (NCBI taxonomy): Bacteria > Pseudomonadati > Pseudomonadota > Betaproteobacteria > Burkholderiales > Burkholderiaceae > Paraburkholderia > Paraburkholderia sp. NPDC080076. The sequence continues at coordinate 472,487 of NZ_JBNNWQ010000005.1, forward strand.
TGTTCGCGACCGCTGGCTCGGACGAGAAGTGCCGCGCCTGTGAAGCGTTGGGGGCGGAGCGGGCGATCAACTACAAGACTGAGGATTTCGTCGAAGTGATCAAGTCGCTGACCAACGATCGCGGCGTCGACGTGGTGCTCGACATGGTGGCGGGCAGTTATGTGTCGCGCGAACTGACGGCGTTGGCAGATGGCGGCCGCATCGTGCTGATCGCGTTGCTGGGTGGCGCGAAAGCGGAGCTCAATCTGAACGAGGTGCTGCGCCGCCGCTTGACGCTGACCGGTTCGACGCTGCGTCCGAGGCCGATCGAATTCAAGGCGAAGATTGCCGCGCAGTTGAAAGAGCATGTCTGGCCGCATCTCGAAGACGGCCGCATCAAGCCGGTGGTGCATCGCGTGTTCCCGGCCGCGCAGGCTGCCGACGCGCACGCGCTGATGGAGAGCAGCACGCATGTCGGCAAGATCGTACTGTCTTGGGGTCAGGACGCTTGACACGGTCGGTTTGACCCGATCCACCCCACGCAGTAAAATTGCGCGTTTTGCGCACGCCGCATGAAACCGAAAGGCGGACTGTAAGCGCAAACAAAGTCCGCCGCCAAGACAAGACGAGACGATGTCGAAACAACGAGCCAAACTGGTAGTCGGTAACTGGAAGATGCACGGGCGCCTCGCCGAGAATGCCACGCTGTTGCAAGCCGTGGCGCAAGGCGCGGGCGAATTGCCGGCCGACGTGCGCGTCGGCGTCTGCGTGCCGAGTCCGTACCTCGCGCAGTCTCAATCGTTGCTGGAAGGCAGCCGGGTCGTGTGGGGCGTGCAGGACGTGTCAGCGTTCACGCATGGCGCCTATACCGGCGAAGTGGCCGCGCCGATGGTGGTGGATTTCGGCGCCACGCTCGCGATCGTCGGACACTCGGAACGCCGTGCCTATCATCGCGAAAGTGCTGAACTGGTCGCGGTGAAAACGCAGCGCGCGCTGGAAGCAGGCTTGACGCCGATCGTCTGTGTCGGCGAAACGCTTGAAGAGCGCGAAGCCGGTTCGACCGAGCAGGTGGTCGGCACGCAACTGGACGAAGTGCTGGCCAAGTTGTCGGTGCAAGAGGCGGCGCGGCTTGTCGTCGCGTATGAGCCGGTTTGGGCGATCGGCACTGGCAAGAGCGCAAGCTCGGAGCAGGCGCAGGCCGTCCATGCGTTCCTGCGTGCGCGTCTGGCGGCAAAGGGTGCGGCGGTGGCGGATGTACCGCTGTTGTACGGCGGCAGTGTGAAACCGGAAAACGCGGAAGAATTGTTCCGTCGGCCGGATATCGACGGTGGCCTGATCGGCGGCGCGTCGTTGAAAGACCAGGATTTCCTGGCGATCTGCAAGGCGGCGGCCGCAACGAGCGTCGCCGGTTAAGCAGGGCGCCTTGGCGAGGATGACCCCATCCCGTGCAACACGCAGTGTGTGGCGCGGTTAAATAAAGACTCAGGTGAGTGTGATGCTGTATTTGAAAACATTGATTATCGTCGTTCAGCTGTTGTCGGCACTCGGGGTTATCGGCCTCGTCTTGCTGCAGCACGGCAAAGGCGCCGATATGGGCGCGGCTTTTGGTAGCGGCGCGTCGGGAAGCCTGTTCGGCGCGACCGGTTCGGCAAACTTTTTGTCGCGTACAACGGCGGTGCTCGCAGCGGTGTTTTTTGTCACCACGCTGACGCTCACTTACCTCGGCGCGTATCGTGCAAAACCTTCCGCAGGCGTGCTGGGCGCGGCTGTGACTGCGCCGGTCGCGGCTTCGGCTGCCTCGGCACCGGCAGGTGGCTCGGCTGTTTTGCCGGCATCGGCTGCGTCCGTCCCGGCGACCGACGTGCCGAAATAAATTTTCGTTCAAACGTGCTTTTGTGCGTTGAACAATCTGTTTAGACCAGTTACAATCTAAGTCTTGAAGCGATTCGCGGGTTTTATAAGTTGTTTTCCCGGATTGCATGCAGTGCCGACGTGGTGAAATTGGTAGACACGCTATCTTGAGGGGGTAGTGGCGAAAGCTGTGCGAGTTCGAGTCTCGCCGTCGGCACCAAAATGTTATCTAAATGCCAGCCGCTTGCTTCGCTTCGGCTGGCATTTTCACTTCTGACGTGCGGCTTGCGTTGGGCTTGCGGCATGTGCGTTTCGGAAGTGATTTCGCGTCAGGAGTGCTATGCTCCTGACGGCACTCAGAACCAACCGATTGAGGATAGTCTTGAACCTCGCAGCCTATTTCCCCGTCTTGTTGTTCCTCGTTGTGGGCACCGGTTTAGGCGTAGCACTGGTCAGTATCGGCAAGATCCTCGGTCCCAACAAGCCCGATACCGAGAAAAACGCACCGTACGAGTGCGGCTTCGAAGCATTCGAAGATGCGCGCATGAAGTTCGACGTGCGCTATTACCTCGTCGCCATTCTCTTCATCATTTTCGACCTTGAAACCGCGTTCCTGTTCCCGTGGGGCGTTGCTCTGCGCGACATCGGCTGGCCGGGTTTCATGGCAATGATGATTTTCCTGCTCGAATTCCTGCTGGGCTTCGCCTATATCTGGAAGAAGGGCGGCCTCGACTGGGAATGATGGATTAATCGCCGGTTTGCGTGGGTGGCCAAGGCTTGCCGCCCCGTCTGGAGTGGAAAGCAAATGAGTATCGAAGGGGTCTTGAAGGAAGGGTTTGTCACCACCACGGCTGACAAACTGATCAACTGGACGCGCACCGGCTCGCTGTGGCCGATGACGTTCGGTCTTGCGTGCTGCGCGGTCGAGATGATGCATGCGGGCGCTGCCCGTTACGACCTCGACCGTTTTGGCGTGGTGTTTCGTCCGAGTCCGCGTCAGTCGGACGTGATGATCGTCGCCGGTACGCTGTGCAACAAGATGGCGCCGGCTCTGCGCAAGGTCTACGACCAGATGGCCGAGCCGCGCTGGGTGATTTCGATGGGCTCGTGCGCGAACGGCGGCGGCTATTACCACTACTCGTATTCAGTGGTGCGCGGCTGTGACCGGATCGTGCCGGTCGACGTCTATGTGCCGGGTTGTCCGCCCACGGCGGAAGCGCTGGTGTACGGCGTGATCCAGTTACAGGCCAAGATTCGCCGCACCAACACAATCGCCCGTCAATAAGGCCAACGCCTCCCCCACAATATGGCAAGCAAACTCGAGACCCTGAAAGCGAACCTCGAGGCGGCCTTTGGCGGCCTCCTGCTGAACATCACCGAAGCAATCGGTGAGTTGACGATCGTCGTGAAAGCTGGCGACTACCTCAACGTGGCAACCCGTTTGCGCGACGACCGCTCGCTCGGTTTCGAGCAATGCGTGGATCTGTGCGGCGTCGACTATCAGACCTACGCCGACGGCGCTTACGACGGTCCGCGTTTCGCGGCCGTTCTGCATTTGTTGTCGGTGCAGAACAACTGGCGTCTGCGTCTGCGCGTGTTCGCACCGGACGACGAAGTGCCGATCCTGCCGTCTGTGGTCGAAATCTGGAATTCGGTCAACTGGTACGAGCGCGAAGCATTCGACCTGTACGGCATCGTCTTCGAAGGCCACCCGGATCTGCGCCGCATCCTGACCGACTACGGTTTCATTGGTCACCCGTTCCGTAAAGATTTCCCTGTCTCCGGCTACGTCGAAATGCGTTACGACCCGGAAGAGAAGCGCGTCGTCTATCAGCCTGTGACGATCGAGCCGCGGGAAATCACGCCGCGCGTGATCCGCGAAGATCGCTATGGCGGTCTGAAACACTAAGAGAACGCCATGGCAGAGATCAAGAACTACACGCTCAACTTCGGCCCTCAGCACCCGGCAGCGCACGGTGTGCTGCGCCTCGTGCTCGAACTCGACGGGGAAGTCATCCAGCGCGCCGATCCGCACATCGGCCTGCTGCATCGTGCGACTGAAAAGCTCGCCGAAACCAAAACATTCATCCAGTCGGTGCCGTACATGGACCGTCTCGACTACGTGTCGATGATGGTCAACGAGCACGGCTACGTGATGGCGATCGAAAAGCTGCTCGGCATCGAGGTGCCGGTACGCGCGCAATACATTCGCGTAATGTTCGACGAAGTCACGCGTGTGCTGAACCACCTGATGTGGATCGGCGCGCACGCGCTCGACGTCGGCGCCATGGCGGTGTTTCTGTACGCGTTCCGTGAACGCGAAGATTTGATGGACGTGTACGAAGCGGTGTCCGGCGCACGGATGCACGCGGCTTACTATCGTCCGGGCGGCGTCTATCGCGATCTGCCTGACGCAATGCCGCAATACAAGGCGTCGAAAATTCGCAATGCGAAGGCATTGTCGAGGATGAACGAGAACCGCCAGGGCTCGTTGCTCGACTTCATCGACGATTTCTTCACGCGTTTCCCGAAGTGCGTCGACGAATACGAAACGCTGCTCACCGACAACCGGATCTGGAAGCAACGTCTGGTCGGTATCGGTGTGGTCAGCCCGGAACGTGCGCTGAATCTCGGCATGACCGGCGCGATGCTGCGTGGCTCGGGCATCGAATGGGATCTGCGCAAGAAGCAGCCGTACGAAGTCTACGACAAGCTCGATTTCGACATTCCGGTCGGCGTGAATGGCGATTGCTATGACCGCTATCTGGTGCGTGTCGAAGAAATGCGCCAGTCCACACGGATCGTGAAACAGTGCATTGAGTGGCTGCGCAAGAATCCCGGCCCTGTGATGGTCGACAATCACAAGGTTGCGCCGCCGTCGCGCGTGGGCATGAAGTCGAACATGGAAGAGCTGATTCACCACTTCAAGCTCTTCACGGAAGGCTTCCACGTGCCGGAAGGCGAGGCGTATGCCGCGGTCGAGCATCCGAAGGGCGAGTTCGGCATCTATCTGATTTCCGACGGCGCGAACAAGCCGTATCGCCTGAAGATCCGCGCACCGGGCTACGCACACCTGTCCACGCTCGATGAAATGGCGCGCGGTCACATGATCGCCGACGCCGTGACGATCATCGGCACGCAGGACATCGTGTTTGGCGAAGTGGATCGCTAGGACGTATTCATCAGAGCGCGCCTTCAGATTGCATCGAAGCGCGCGTCAAGCAAAGGAACGCCGGGTCTGTCGCATCATGCAGCGCGCGACAGGTTTTCGTTCGGTAGGAATTGAAAGAGTCGTGTCTGAAAATGATCTCAGCTGAAGGCCTGAAAGAAATCGATCGCGCGATCGCGAAGTATCCCGCCGATCAGAAACAGTCCGCCGTGATGTCGGCGTTGGCTACTGCTCAGGAAGAGCATGGCTGGCTGACGCCCGAACTCATGCAGTTCGTCGCGGACTATCTCGGCATGCCGGCAGTCGCCGTGCAGGAGGTGGCTACCTTCTACACGATGTACGAGACCTCGCCGGTCGGCAAGTACAAGATCACGCTCTGCACCAACCTGCCGTGCCAGCTCGGCCCGGACGGCGGCTCGGACAGCGCCGCTGAATATCTGAAGCAGAAGCTCGGCATCGACTTCGGCGAAACCACGCCCGACGGCAAATTCACCCTGAAAGAAGGTGAGTGCATGGGTTCGTGCGGCGACGCGCCGGTGATGCTGGTGAACAACCATCGCATGTGCAGCTTCATGAGCCGCGCGAAGATCGACCAGCTGCTCGAGGAACTTTCGAAATGACGTCTTTACACGATCGTCACATCAAACCGCTGATTCTCGCCGGCCTGAACGGCGACAACTGGCATCTCGAAGATTATGTGGCGCGCGGCGGTTACGCCCAGCTGCGCCGTATTCTGGAAGAGAAGATTCCGCCCGAGCAGGTGATCGCCGACGTCAAGGCGTCGGGTCTGCGTGGCCGTGGCGGTGCGGGCTTCCCGACCGGCCTGAAGTGGAGCTTCATGCCGCGTCAGTTCCCCGGCCAGAAGTACCTCGTCTGCAATTCGGACGAAGGCGAACCGGGCACGTTCAAAGACCGCGACATCCTGCGCTTCAATCCGCATTCGCTGATCGAAGGCATGGCCATCGGCGCGTACGCGATGGGCATCACGGTTGGCTACAACTATATCCACGGCGAAATCTGGGAAGTCTACAAACGCTTTGAACGAGCGTTGGACGAAGCTCGCCGCGCCGGGTTCCTCGGCGAAAATATCATGGGCTCGGGCTTCTCGTTCGAACTGCATGCGCACCACGGTTACGGTGCCTATATTTGCGGCGAAGAAACCGCGCTGCTCGAATCGCTGGAAGGCAAGAAGGGCCAGCCGCGCTTCAAGCCGCCGTTCCCGGCGAGCTTCGGCGTGTATGGCAAGCCGACCACGATCAACAACACCGAGACGTTCGCCGCAGTGCCGTTCCTGCTTGCGATCGGTCCGCAGAATTACCTCGAGATCGGCAAGCCGAATAACGGCGGCACGAAGATTTTCTCCGTCGCAGGCGACGTCGAGCGTCCGGGCAATTATGAAGTTCCGCTCGGCACGCCATTCGCCACGTTGATGGAACTCGCCGGCGGCATGCGCGGCGGCAAGAAGATCAAGGCCGTGATTCCCGGCGGCTCGTCGGCACCGGTGATTCCGGGCGACATCATGATGCAGACCGACATGGACTACGACTCGATCGCCAAGGCTGGCTCGATGCTCGGTTCGGGCGCGGTCATCGTCATGGACGAGACGCGCTGCATGGTGCGCTCGTTGTTGCGTCTGTCGTATTTCTATTACGAAGAATCGTGTGGTCAATGCACGCCTTGCCGCGAAGGCACGGGCTGGCTGTACCGCGTCGTGCATCGTATCGAGCATGGGCTCGGCCGTCCGGAAGATCTGGATCTGCTGAACTCGGTCGCTGAAAACATCATGGGCCGCACGATTTGCGCGCTCGGCGATGCAGCGGCCATGCCGGTTCGCGGCATGCTCAAGCACTACTGGGACGAATTCGAATACCACGTCGCCCACAAGCATTGCCTCGTCGGCGGTCATGCCGGCGCGGCAGCGGCGTCGGAAACCGTAGCGGCTTGAGTCTGCGGATAAACAAGCAGATAAGCACGCAGAAGAACATGCCATCCGCGGGGTTCATCGCCTGAAACAGGCGCTGAACAGGCGAACGATTGAGCGGTAACAGGTTAAGGAAGATTGACCATCATGGTTGAACTTGAAATAGACGGCAAGAAAGTCGAGGTGCCCGAAGGCAGCATGGTGATCCAGGCTGCGCATAAGGTCGACACATACATTCCTCACTTCTGCTATCACAAGAAGCTGTCGATTGCGGCCAACTGCCGGATGTGTCTGGTCGATGTCGAAAAGATGCCGAAGGCGGTGCCCGCATGCGCCACGCCGGTATCGGCCGGCATGATCGTGCGCACCAAGTCGGACAAGGCGGTGAAGGGCCAGCAAGCCGTGATGGAATTCCTGCTGATCAACCACCCGCTGGATTGCCCAATCTGCGACCAGGGCGGCGAGTGCCAGTTGCAGGATCTGGCCGTGGGTTACGGCAAGTCGGCATCGCGCTACAGCGAAGAAAAGCGCGTGGTGTTCCACAAGAACGTCGGCCCGCTGATCTCCATGGAAGAAATGTCGCGTTGCATCCACTGCACGCGTTGCGTCCGCTTCGGCCAGGAAGTGGCCGGCGTGATGGAGCTCGGCATGCTGGGCCGGGGCGAGCATTCGGAAATCACGTCGTTCGTCGGCAAGACGGTGGATTCGGAACTGTCGGGCAACATGATCGATCTGTGCCCGGTCGGCGCACTGACCAGCAAGCCGTTCCGCTACAGCGCCCGTACGTGGGAATTGTCGCGCCGCAAGTCGGTGAGCCCGCACGATTCCGTCGGCGCGAACCTCGTGGTGCAAGTGAAGAACAATCGCGTGATGCGCGTTCTGCCGTTCGAAAACGAATCCATCAACGAATGCTGGATTTCGGACAAGGACCGCTTCTCGTACGAAGGCCTGAACAGCCCCGAGCGCCTGACTCAGCCGATGCTCAAGCAAGGCGGCAAGTGGGTCGAGACCGACTGGCAAACCGCGCTCGAATATGTGGTGAAGGGTTTGAAGGGCATCAAGGGCGACCACGGCGCGAACGCGCTGGCCGCACTCGGCAGCGCCCACAGCACGGTTGAAGAACTGTTCCTGTTGAAGCAACTGGCGCAAGCGGTCGGCACGTCCAACGTCGACTTCCGTCTGCGTCAGTCGGATTTCTCCGCACCGGTTAACGGTACGCCGTGGCTCGGCGCCGCTATCGCCGATCTGTCGAACGTCGACGCCGCACTCGTGATCGGCTCGGATCTGCGCCGCGATCATCCGTTGTTCGCCGCGCGTCTGCGTCAGGCTGCGAAGGGCGGCGCGAAGCTCACGCTCGTGCAGTCCACCAGCGACGACGCGCTGATCCCGCAAGCGGAGCGCGTTGTAGCAGCGCCGTCGGCATGGCTGGAAGCGCTGGCTGGCATCGCCGGCGCAGTGTCGGAAGCCAACGGCGTGGCACTGCCGGAAGCTTTCGCCGGCACGCAGCCGACGGACGCCAACAAGCGAGTCGCGAAGTCGCTTGCCACGGGCGAACGCCGCCTCGTGTTGCTGGGCAACAGCGCGGTCCGTCATCCGGACTTCGCGGTCATTCACGCCGCGGCGCAATGGATCGCGGACGCGACCGGCGCGACGCTGGGCTTCCTCACGGAAGCGGCCAACACGGTCGGCGCGCATCTCGTGAACGCGTTGCCGGGCGAGGGCGGTCTGAACGCTCGCGAAGTGTTCGAGCAACCGCGCAAAGGTTATGTGCTGCTGAACGTCGAACCGGAGTTCGACACGGCCAATCCGGCGCAGGCTTTGGCCGCGTTGAAGCAGGCTGAAATGGTCGTCGTGATGTCGCCGTTCCAGACCGGCGCGGAATACGCCGACGTGCTGCTGCCGATCGCTCCGTACACGGAAACGGCCGGCACGTTCGTCAACGCCGAAGGCACGGTGCAGACGTTCAACGGCGTCGTGCGTCCGCTCGGCGATACGCGTCCGGCATGGAAGGTATTGCGTGTGCTGGGCAGCCTGCTTGGCGTGCCCGGTTTCGAATTCGACACCTCGGAAGAAGTGCGCACGGCCGCCCTCGGCGACGGCGAACTGACCTCGCGTCTGTCGAACAAGACGGGCGTCGCGGTTGCGCGCGGCAAGGCGGCAAAAGCGTCGGAAGGCAAATTCGAGCGTATTGCGAACGTGCCGATCTACCACGCCGACGCGCTGGTGCGTCGCGCTGAGTCGTTGCATCTGACCGCAGCGGCACGTGCAGCGAACTCGGTCGGTCTGCCGGCTGGGCTGTTCGACAAACTGGGTTTGAAGGAAGGCGACGCGGTGCGCGTGCGCCAGGGCGAGCAATCGGTGCAGTTGCCGGCCGTGCGCGACGCAAATCTTGCGGAGACGGTCGTCCGCGTATCGGCGGCTACGCCTGCCGGTGCAGCGCTGGGCAGCCTGTTCGGTGAACTGGTGGTGGAGAAGGCGTAAATGAGCTTGTTCGATACGATCAACTCGGGCGGCACCCAGCTTCTCGGTGTGGCATGGCCCACGGTGTGGGCACTGGTGCGCATCCTGGTGGTGGCCGTCGTGATCCTGCTGTGCGTGGCTTACCTGATTCTGTGGGAGCGTAAGCTGATCGGCTGGATGCACGTGCGTCTCGGCCCGAACCGCGTCGGCCCCGCAGGTCTCTTGCAGCCGATCGCCGACGTGCTGAAGCTGTTGCTGAAAGAAGTGATTCAGCCGGCGCAGGCGAGCCGCTGGATCTACCTGATCGCGCCGATCATGGTGGTGGTGCCGGCCTTCGCGGTCTGGGCGGTGATTCCGTTCCAGGCGGGCGCTGTGCTTGGCGACATCAACGCGGGTCTGCTGTACGCGATGGCGATCTCCTCGATCGGCGTGTACGGCGTGATTCTGGCGGGTTGGGCGTCGAACTCGAAGTACGCGTTCCTCGGCGCGATGCGCGCCGCGGCGCAGATGGTCTCGTACGAAATCTCGATGGGCTTCGCGCTCGTGGTCGTGCTGATGACCGCTGGCACGCTGAACCTGTCGGGCATCGTCGCTTCGCAGGAACATGGCATCTTCGCGTCGTACGGCTTGAACTTCCTGTCGTGGAACTGGCTTCCGCTGCTGCCGATGTTCGTCGTGTACTTCATCTCGGGCATCGCCGAAACGAACCGTCACCCGTTTGACGTGGTGGAAGGGGAGTCGGAAATCGTCGCGGGCCACATGATCGATTACTCGGGTATGGCGTTCGCGCTGTTCTTCCTTGCCGAGTACATCAACATGATCGTGATCTCGGCATTGGCTGCAACACTGTTCCTCGGCGGCTGGAGCGCACCGTTCGGCTTCCTGTCGTTCGTCCCGGGCATCGTATGGCTCGTCGCCAAGGTTTTCTTCCTGTTGTCGGTGTTCATCTGGGCGCGTGCCACATTCCCGCGCTATCGCTATGACCAGATCATGCGTCTGGGCTGGAAGATTTTCATTCCGGTCTGCGTGGTGTGGCTGGTGGTGGTCGGCTTCTGGATCATGTCGCCGTTGAACATCTGGAAATAAAGGGCGGATGAACCCATGACCGCAATCCAAAACTTTTTCAAGACCTTCTTCCTCACGGAACTGCTCAAAGGCCTCGCGCTGACCGGACGTTATACGTTCCAGCGCAAGGTGACCGTGCAATTCCCGGAAGAGAAGACTCCGATCTCGCCGCGTTTCCGCGGGCTGCACGCGCTGCGCCGCTATGAAAACGGCGAAGAGCGCTGCATCGCCTGCAAGCTGTGCGAAGCAGTGTGCCCGGCGCTCGCCATCACCATCGAGTCGGAAACGCGCGCGGACAACACCCGCCGCACGACGCGCTATGACATCGACCTGACCAAGTGCATCTTCTGCGGTTTCTGCGAAGAGAGCTGCCCGGTCGATTCGATCGTCGAAACGCACATTCTCGAGTATCACGGCGAGAAGCGTGGCGACCTGTACTTCACGAAAGACATGCTGCTGGCCGTGGGCGATCGCTATGAAGCGGAGATCGCCGCGAACAAAGCAGCCGACGCACCGTATCGTTGAAGCGCTTCAGTTAAAGCAGTAAATGCAGCAATCACGGCCTGTTGTCGGGCCGGGCGCCGCGGCCTGAACGCCGCGGCACGGCGCACCTGTGCGGCTGTTCTGGCGTTATGCCAGCCACAAGTGCCAAAGAACAATGCCTGACGATGGCCTAACGATGAACCGGTAATCATGGAATTCACGACCGTACTGTTCTACATCTTCGCGCTGCTCCTGGTGGTTTCAGGGCTGAAGGTGATCACCTCGCGCAACCCGGTGTCGTCCGCACTGTTTCTGGTGCTGGCGTTCTTCAACGCAGCCGCGATCTGGATGCTGCTGCAGGCCGAGTTCCTTGCGATCCTGCTGGTGCTGGTCTACGTCGGCGCGGTGATGGTGCTGTTCCTGTTCGTCGTGATGATGCTGGACATCAACATCGACGTGCTGCGCAAAGACTTCAAACGCTTCGTGCCAATGGCCACCCTGGTGGGCGCGATCATCGTGATCGAAACCGCGCTGATTCTCTGGCACGGTTACGGCGCGACCGCCACGGCGCTGCGCGACACCACCGCCGCCGCGAACGGCATGGGCGACTGGTCGAATACGCGTCTGATCGGCAAGGTCATCTACACCGACTACATCTTTGCGTTCGAAGTGGCCGGTCTGGTGCTGCTGGTCGCGATCATCGCGGCGATTGCGCTGACCACGAGCCACAAGAAAGACAGCAAACGTCAGAACGTCAGCGAGCAGGTCAAGGTACGTGCCCAGGACCGTGTGCGCGTCGTGAAGATGGCGTCGGAAAAGACCGCGGCAACCGTCGCGGCGGAAGAAGCCGCAGCAGCGGCAGCAGCAGCGGCCGACTCGGCACCGGCTAAGAACAGCTGAGCGGACAGGAGATAGAAATCATGTTGACCCTTGCCCATTACCTTGTCCTCGGCGCGATCCTGTTTGCGATCAGCATCGTCGGCATTTTCCTGAACCGTCGCAACGTCATCATCATCCTGATGGCGATCGAACTGATGCTGCTGGCGGTGAACACCAATTTCGTCGCGTTCTCGCATTACCTCGGGGACGTGCATGGTCAGATCTTCGTCTTCTTCGTGCTGACGGTTGCGGCAGCCGAAGCGGCGATCGGACTCGCAATTCTGGTGACCCTGTTCCGTAGCCTCGACACGATCAATGTCGAGGACCTCGATCAGCTCAAAGGTTAATTTCAGGTAAAGCGGTTATGTCAACGACACTCAATGAAAACCTGCTGCTGGCGATCCCGCTGGCACCGCTGGCTGGCTCCCTGATTGCGGGGCTGTTCGGGAAAGCGGTAGGGCGAGCCGGTGCACACACGGTTACGATCCTCGGCGTCGCGATCGCGTTCATCCTCTCGTCAATCGTCTACTTCCAGGTGATGGACGGCGCGAGCTTCAACGCGACCGTCTACGAATGGATGTCGATCGGCAAGACGAAGTTCGAGATCGGCTTCCTGGTCGACTCGCTGACGGCGATGATGATGTGCGTGGTGACCTTCGTGTCGCTCATGGTGCACATCTACACGATCGGCTACATGGCCGACGACGATGGCTACCAGCGCTTCTTCTCGTACATCGCGCTGTTCACGTTCTCGATGCTGATGCTCGTGATGAGCAACAACTTCCTGCAGCTGTTCTTCGGCTGGGAAGCGGTGGGTCTGGTGTCGTACCTGCTGATCGGCTTCTACTTCACGCGTGAGAGCGCCATCTACGCGAACATGAAGGCGTTCATCGTGAACCGCATCGGCGACTTCGGGTTCCTGCTCGGCATCGGCCTGCTGTTCGCTTTCGCCGGTTCGATGAACTACGGCGACGTTTTCGCGAAGCGCACCGAACTCGCGGCATTGAGCTTCCCGGGCACGGACTGGGGTCTGCTGACGGTCGCCTGCATCTGCCTCTTCATCGGCGCGATGGGTAAGTCGGCGCAGTTCCCTCTGCACGTCTGGCTGCCGGATTCGATGGAAGGCCCGACCCCGATCTCCGCACTGATTCACGCGGCAACCATGGTGACGGCCGGTATCTTCATGGTCGCGCGCATGTCGCCGCTGTTCGAATTGTCGGATAGCGCGCTGTCGTTCATTACCGTAATTGGTGCGATTACAGCGTTGTTCATGGGCTTTCTCGGGATCGTCCAGAACGACATCAAACGCGTGGTGGCTTACTCGACATTGTCGCAGCTCGGTTACATGACGGTTGCACTGGGCGTGTCGGCATACCCGGTTGCCATCTTCCACCTGATGACGCACGCGTTCTTCAAGGCGCTGCTGTTCCTCGGCGCGGGTTCGGTGATCATCGGCATGCACCACGATCAGGACATGCGCAACATGGGCGGCCTGCGCAAGTACATGCCGATTACGTGGATCACGTCGCTGGTCGGTTCGCTGGCGCTGATCGGTACGCCGTTCTTCTCGGGCTTCTACTCGAAAGACTCGATCATCGACGCAGTGAAGCTGTCGCATCTGCCGGGCTCGGGCTTCGCGTACTTCGCCGTGGTGGCGAGCGTCTTCGTGACCGCGCTGTATTCGTTCCGTATGTACTTCATGGTGTTCCACGGGAAGGAGCGCTTCCGCGATCCGAAGCATCCGGAATCGCCGATGGGCATCGAAGCCGCAGCGCATGCACATGACGCGCACGGCCACGATTCGCATGGTCACGATTCACATGGCCATGGTCACGGCCATGGTCACGACGACCACGCTCACGAGCCGCACGAAACGCCGTGGGTGGTGTGGCTGCCGCTGGTGCTGCTGGCGATCCCCTCGGTGGTGATCGGTGCGATCGCCATCGGCCCGATGCTGTTCGGCGACTTCTTCCAGCACGGCGTGGCGTTCGACAAGGTGATCTTCATCGGCGAGAACCATCCGGCGCTGCATGAGATGGCCGAAGAGTTCCAGGGCTGGGCGGCGATGGGTCTGCACTCGGTCGCGGGTCTGCCGGTCTGGCTGGCGCTCGCGGGTGTGGTGGTCGCGTGGTTCCTGTACCTGGTTCGTCCGGATCTGCCCGCTGTCATCAAGCGCGCCTTCGGTCCGATCTACACGCTGCTCGATAACAAGTACTACATGGACAAGATCAACGAAGTCGTGTTTGCGCGGGGCGCCGTGGCAATTGGCCGTGGTCTCTGGAAGGAAGGCGACGTCGTGGTGATCGACGGCATCGTCAACGGCAGCGCACGCTTTATCGGCTGGTTCGCCGGCGTGATCCGCTTCCTCCAATCCGGCTACATCTACCACTACGCGTTTGCCATGATTGTCGGCATGTTGGGGCTCCTGACCCTGTTTGTAACGCTCGGCGGCAAATAAGGCGAGGGACACTAATGCACGCTTATCCGATTCTCAGTATTGCGATCTGGTTGCCGATCCTCGTCGGCCTCCTGGTCCTGGCCATTGGTTCCGACCAGAACCCGGCTCCCGCGCGCTGGATTGCGCTGATCGGTTCGGTCGTCAGCTTCCTCGTGACGATCCCGCTGATTACCGGTTTTGATTCGAGCACCGCCGATCTGCAGTTCGTCGAAAAGGCGAACTGGATCGAGCGCTTCAATATCACGTATCACCTGGGTGTCGACGGCATCTCGATGTGGTTCGTCGTGTTGACCGCATTGATCACGGTGATCGTCGTGATCGCCGCGTGGGAAGTGATCACCAGGAACGTGGGTCAGTACCTGGCCGCGTTCCTGATCCTGTCGGGCATCATGGTCGGCGTGTTCAGCGCGGCCGACGGCATGCTGTTCTACGTGTTCTTCGAAGCGACGCTGATTCCGATGTACATCATCATCGGCGTGTGGGGCGGGGCGAACCGCGTGTACGCGGCGTTCAAGTTCTTCCTGTACACGCTGATGGGCTCGCTGCTGATGCTGGTCGCGTTGCTGTACCTGTACGTCGAGACCGGCACGTTCGACCTCGCCACGTGGCAGCATGCGCAGATCGCCATGACGCCACAGGTGCTGCTATTCATAGCGTTCTTCCTGGCCTTCGCCGTGAAGGTGCCGATGTGGCCGGTTCACACGTGGTTGCCTGACGCCCACGTGGAAGCGCCGACCGGCGGCTCAGTCGTGCTGGCCGCGATCATGCTGAAGCTGGGCGCATACGGTTTCCTGCGCTTTTCCTTGCCGATCACGCCGGACGCCAGCCACTTTCTGGCGCCGGTCGTCGTCACGCTGTCGCTGATCGCGGTGATCTACATCGGCCTGGTCGCGATGGTGCAGACGGACATGAAGAAGCTGGTCGCGTATTCGTCGATCGCGCACATGGGTTTCGTGACGCTCGGCTTCTTCATCTTCAACCAGCTCGGCGTGGAAGGCGGGATCGTGCAGATGATCTCGCACGGCTTCGTGTCGGGTGCGATGTTCCTGAGCATCGGCGTGCTGTACGACCGTATGCATTCGCGTCAGATCTCCGATTACGGCGGTGTCGTCAACGTGATGCCGAAGTTCGCGGCGTTCGTCATGCTGTTCTCCATGGCGAATTGCGGCCTGCCGGGCACCTCTGGTTTCGTCGGTGAGTTCATGGTGATCCTGGCTGCTGTCCAGTACAACTTCTGGATCGCGGGCGGCGCGGCAGTCACGCTGATTCTCGGCGCGGCCTACACGCTGTGGATGTACAAGCGCGTGTACTTCGGCGCGATCGCCAACGATCACGTGAAGGGCCTGCTCGACATCAACCGTCGCGAATTTTTCATGCTGGCAGTGCTTGCCGCACTGACGCTGTTCATGGGCCTGTATCCGAAGCCCTTTACCGATGTGATGCACGTATCCGTGGAAAACCTCCTCGCCCACGTTGCGCAGTCAAAGCTGCCGTTGCCTCAGTAACGCCGAGCGAGGAATTAAAGACCATGCAAAACGCCCCTATGACTGCTCTGTTGCCCGACGCGCTGCTGATGCTCGCGGTTGTCGTCGCGTGGCTCAACGACACGTTCGTCGGCCAGGCCGGTCGCCGTACCACGTACTTCATCGCGTTCTTCTCGTCGCTGGTCGCCGGCGTCTGGTTCGCAATGAACGCGTTCGACCCGCAAGTGCGCTACTACTTCGGCCACATGTACGTGGTGGACTCGTTCGCCAACGTGATGAAAGCGGTGGTGACGCTCGGCTACGCGGTGTCGATCGTCTATTCGCGACGTTACCTCGAAGATCGCGGGCTGTTCCGCGGCGAGTTCTTTCTGCTGGGCATGTTCTCGTTGCTCGGCCAGCTCGTCATGATCTCGGGCAACAACTTCCTGACGCTGTATCTCGGCCTGGAACTGATGTCGCTGTCGCTGTACGGTGTGATTGCCTTGCGTCGTGACGCCGCGCCGTCGAACGAAGCGGCCATGAAGTACTACGTGCTCGGCGCGCTGGCTTCCGGCTTTCTGTTGTACGGCATTTCCATGTTGTACGGTGCGACCGGTTCGCTCGACCTGAACGAAGTGTTCAAGGCGATCGGCACGAGCCACTACGACCCGAGCGTGCTGCTGTTCGGCGTGATCTTCATCGTGGCGGGCGTGGCGTTCAAGATGGGCGCGGTGCCGTTCCACATGTGGGTGCCCGATGTCTATCAAGGCGCACCGACGGCAATGACTCTGCTGGTCGGCGGCGGTCCGAAGGTTGCCGCGTTTGCCTGGGGTCTGCGCTTTCTCGTGATGGGTCTGCTGCCGCTCGCGGTCGAATGGCAGGAAATGCTGGTGATCCTCGCGGCGCTGTCGCTGATCGTCGGCAACATCACCGGTATCGTGCAACGCAACGTCAAGCGGATGCTCGCGTACTCGGCGATCTCGAACATGGGTTTCGTGTTGCTGGGTCTGCTGGCCGGCGTGGTTGATCACAAGACCACGGGTGCGGCCAACGCGTACGGCTCGGCCATGTACTACAGCATCGTCTACCTGATCACGACGATGGGCACGTTCGGCGTCATCATGCTGCTGGCGCGCCGCGATTTCGAAGCGGACACGCTCGAGGACTTCAAAGGCCTGAATCAACGCAGCCCGGTGTTCGCGTTCGTGATGATGATCATGATGTTCTCGCTCGCCGGCATTCCGCCCGCGGTCGGCTTCTACGCGAAGCTCGCGGTGCTGCAGGCCACCATGAATGCCGGTTTGACCTGGCTGACGGTGCTGGCCGTGATTACCTCGCTGTTCGGTGCGTTCTACTACCTGCGTATCGTCAAGCTGATGTATTTCGACGATCCGCAAGACAAGTCGCCCATCCTTGCCGACACCAGCACGCGTGCTTTGCTCGCGTTCAACGGTGTGGCCGTGCTGGTGCTCGGTATCGTGCCGGATCCGCTGTTGAAGGCCTGCCTGCAGGCTATCCAGCACACGCTGCTGCTCTGATGTCGGCAGCGGGTTGGTTTATCGTGCTGTTGGCGCTGGTCGGCGCCAACCTGCCGTTCCTGAATCAACGCCTCTTCGCCGCCGTGCCGTTGAAAACGGTGAAGAAAAGCGCCTGGATCCGGATAGCCGAATTGATCGTGCTGTACTTCGTAATCGGCGCGCTCGGTTTTCTGCTGGAAGCGCGTGCGGGTAACCGCTTCGAACAGGGTTGGCAGTTCTACGCCATCACGTTCGCGCTCTTCGTGGTGTTCGCGTTCCCTGGCTTCACCTTCCAGTATCTCGTCAAACGCCGCTGACGGCGTCTCGCCGTCGGCGCACCATGTCCCCAAGGTCCGCATATGGCTGAACTTCCCGATCACGACGCCGCGCTTACCGAGACCTGTCTCGAGAGCAAAACGATCCATCAAGGGCCGTTTCTGACGCTCAAGTGCGACACCGTTCGTCTGCCGGACGGCAAGCACGCCACGCGCGAATATGTTCAGCATTCCGGCGCCGTGATGGTGATTCCATTATTCGACGACGGCCGCGTGCTGCTGGAAAGCCAGTATCGCTATCCGATGGGCAAGGTCATGGTCGAGTATCCGGCCGGCAAGCTCGATCCGAACGAAGGCGCGTTGGCCTGCGCGAAACGTGAGTTGCGGGAAGAGACGGGTTATACCGCGCGCGAGTACGTTTATCTGACGCGCATTCACCCGATCATTTCCTATTCGACCGAATTCATCGACATCTACCTCGCGCGCGGTTTGACCGCCGGTGAGCGCAAGCTCGACGAAGGCGAATTTCTCGAACTGTTCACGGCGACAGTGCCTGAGATGTCCGAGTGGGTGCGCACCGGCAAGGTTACTGACGTGAAGACGGTGATTGGCACATTCTGGCTGGAGAAGGTGTTGTCGGGTGCGTGGCCGTTGGCGAAGCCGGAATAACGTCGGTAGCGAAGAAGCTGCGCGCCGCTTCGGAAGTCTGAGAAAAGCCCCTGCCGGTCTAAGACCGGCAGGGGCTTTGTCATTGCAGGTTGCGAAATCTCTGCAACCGCGTGTGTGTTTGCCGGCGCCTTGAAATGTGTCCTTTGTCTTATGCCATCCGGCGGACTCGTCGCACAGCCGCCGTCGCTCTAGTATCGACCTTTGAGAGCGGGCACCACGATCTGTTTATTTCGGATAGCGAAGTTGTGGGGACTCTCGATTCTTTCGAGTGGCGATCAGGTTGTCACTTGACAACCTGATCGCCACTCGCTAAATTGGAGGACATTAGATGGTTCGAGGAACCCACTCTAAGAAAGAGGTCGAAGCGGCGTTGGCGTATGCCGAAAGAAATGGCTGGCGTGTTCAGGGCGGCGGCAAAGGTCACGCCTGGGGAAAAATGTACTGTCCTGATAAAGACGCGGAGTGTCGGTGCGGCGAGTTCTGCATATCGAGCGTCTGGAGCACGCCGAAGAATCCCGGCAACCACGCCCGACATCTGCGGCGCATCGTCGACAACTGTACGGCTCGCCGGTAGCAGAAGCGTTCTGTTGGCGAAAGCCTTGGGCTGAACGAAGGCAGGAGTAACTTATGGAATATGTGTTCACCTTGAAGTACCGGCTCGCGGCGCAAGACTGCGATCTTGACGCGATCGTCGAGCGCCTGGGCGAGGCCGGGTGCGACGATACGACCGTCGGCGTCGGGCAACCGGGCCGCATCGCGCTGTTTTTTACGCGCGAAGGCGAGTCCGCATTCGAGGCGCTGGTCAGTGCTCTGCAGGACATCAAGCGCGTGGTGCCGACAGCACGTCTCGTCGAGGCGGGCCCCGATTTTGTCGGCCTCACCGACGTCGCCGAAGTCGCTGGTGTGTCGCGGCAAAACATGCGCAAGCTGATGCTGAGCCACGCAATTGATTTTCCGCCGCCGGTCCACGAGGGCAGTGCATCGGTATGGCATCTGTCGGACATCCTTGATTGGCTCGCTGCGCGCGGCGGTTATGAAATCAAGGCAGACGTGTTCGACATCGCGAGAGCGGTCAAACAGATCAACCTCGCTAAAGAGGCACGCGAGCTCGAACCGCGGCTTGGTCGTCAACTGGAATGTCTCGTGGCATAGAAGCAGCGCGGCGGCCAGCGTGCGAAGGCGCACAGACGTTTGTGACCGGCAAGCCCATTTGCCTTCCGGAACACCTTCGGCAGGCGTTTGCGCAAAGCGTTAAAATCGCCCACCGCGTCCGAATTGTCAGCAACCTCCGGCGTCGGCGCCCTCGTCCGTAAATTTTTGCGAACGATCGTTCACAAATTTCCGTTTTGCGCTAAACTGGCACGCAAGCCCTGATTCCACATGAAGGTCCTCGATTTACAGTGTCCGCATGGCCATCGGTTCGAAGGCTGGTTCGCTTCGGCTGATGACTTTGAATCGCAGCAGTCCCGCAAGCTCGTCGAATGTCCGATCTGCGGCGCGAACGAGGTGAGCCGTTTGCCGTCGGCGCCGCGCCTGAACCTGTCGGGTGCGACCGAAACGAAAGCGCCAGCGGGCGCAGGGGAAATGCAGGCGCGTGTGATGCGTGCCTTGCGCGAGGTACTGGAAAAGACCGAGAACGTGGGCGACCGCTTCGCCGAGGAAGCACGGCGCATTCACTACAATGAAGCGCCTGCACGCAATATTCGCGGTGTCACGACACCGGAAGACGCGCGAGCCTTGGTCGAAGAAGGCATCGAAGTGATGCCGCTACCGGTCCCGGCTGCCTTGAAGGAACCGCTGCAATAGCGCAGTGGCTCACTGGCGGCGGGTGGTGGCGGCCAGGAGACACGACGCATGAATCTGGACTATTCTGCCGCTGATAACGCGTTCCGCGCGGACATCCGCGCCTGGCTCGAAGCGAATCTGCCTCGCGAACTGAGCGACAAAGTACTCAATCACAAGCGTCTGGCTCGCGAAGACTTCGCAGGCTGGCACAAGCTGCTCGGCACGCGCGGCTGGTCGGCAATCGCGTGGCCGAAAGAATATGGCGGCCCGGGCTGGGACGCGACTCAGCGGCACATCTGGGACGAAGAGTGTGCGCGTATCGGCGCGCCGTCCGTGCTGCCTTTCGGTGTCTCCATGGTGGCGCCCGTGTTGATGAAGTACGGCAACGAGGCGCAGAAGCGCCATTATTTGCCGCGCATTCTCGATGGCACGGATTGGTGGTGCCAGGGCTATTCCGAGCCGGGCTCGGGTTCCGATCTGGCCTCGCTGCGCACACGCGCCGAGCGCGTCGGCGACCATTACGTGGTCAACGGTCAGAAAACATGGACCACGCTTGGCCAGTACGCCGACATGATGTTCTGCCTCGTGCGCACGGACAGCGGCGCCAAAAAGCAGGAGGGCATCTCGTTCCTGCTGATCGACATGAAAACGCCGGGCATCACTGTGCGGCCGATCATTACGCTCGACGAAGACCACGAAGTCAACGAAGTCTTTTTCGAAGACGTGAAGGTGCCAGTCGAGAATCTGGTCGGCGAAGAAAATCGCGGCTGGACTTACGCGAAGTATCTGCTCGGCCACGAGCGCACAGGCATCGCGCGGGTCGGCCAGTCGAAGCGCGAACTCGTTTTCCTGAAACGGCTTGCATTGAATCAGAAAAAGAACGGCAAGCCGCTGCTGCAAGACCCGGTGTTCGCCGCGAAAGTCGCGAGCCTCGAGATCGAGTTGATGGCGCTCGAAGTCACCGTGCAACGCGTGGTCGCGAATGAAACCGGCGGACGTGGACCGGGACCGGAAGCGTCGATGCTGAAGATCAAGGGCACGGAAGTGCAGCAAGCGCTGACCGAACTGATGTTCGAAGCGGTCGGCCCACTCGCCGCACCGTTCGACGTACCGTTCCTCGAAGGCGAACGCGAACACAGCGTGGCCGGCGACGACGATGCCGCGCCCTTGGCCGCGTACTACTTCAACTTCCGCAAGACGTCGATTTACGGCGGCTCGAACGAAATTCAAAAGAACATCATCGCGCAGATGATTCTCGGACTTTGAGGAGCGGCGCATGGACTTCACTTTCAACGACGAGCAACAGCAATTCGCCGACGCGCTGCGCCGCTATCTGGACAAAAGCTACGGGTTCGAAGCGCGCCAGGCGATCGTGAGATCGGAAACCGGCGTGTCGGACGCGCATTGGGCCGCGTTTGCCGAACTGGGCCTGACAGCATTGCCGGTGCCGGAAGCGCAAGGCGGCTTCAACGGCGGCCCGATCGACATGCTGGTGGTCATGCAGGAACTCGGTCGCGCGCTGGTCGTCGAGCCTTATTGGGCGACTGCGGTCGGCATCGAGGCGTTGCGCCTCGCGGGTAGCGATCAGGGCGAAGACGCGTCGCTGCTCGAACGCGCGGCACAAGGCGAGATCAAACTGGCGGTGGCATTTCACGAACCGCACGCACGCTACGACCTGTTCGCGGTCGAGACAACCGCAAGCGGCCACGGCGAGCAGTTGACACTGACCGGCACGAAGTCTGTCGTGCAGCATGGCGCGCAAGCGGATCACTGGATCGTGCCGGCCCGGCTGAACGGCGAGATCGCGCTTTTCGTCGTGGCGCGCAATGCGGCGGGCGTCAAGATCGCGGACTACCGCACGATCGACGGCCAGCGTGCCGCCACACTCGAATTCAACGGCACGCCCGCGCGCCGGCTTGCCGGCCAACACGCCGGCGCGGCCGCGCTCGAACATATCGCGGATTACGGCACGGTGCTGTTGTGCGCCGAGGCGATCGGCGCGCTGGATGCCTTGAACCTCGCCACCGTCGACTACACCAAGACGCGCCAGCAGTTCGGCCAGCCGATCGCGCGGTTTCAAGCGTTGCAGCACCGTATGGTCGAGATGCTGATCCACGCCGAACAGGCGCGTTCTGTCACGTATCTGGCCGCGATGCGCTATGCCAGCACGGATGCGGACGAACGTCGCCGCGCAGTTTCCGCCGCGAAGGCGCGGGTCGGTCAGGCCGCGCGGTTCGTCGGCCAACAGGCGGTTCAGTTGCACGGCGGCATGGGCGTCACGAACGAAGTGGCCGCGGCGCATCTGTTCAAGCGGCTTGCAATCATCGAAACCACATTGGGCGATGTCGATCACCATCTCGCGCGGTTCGCCGCGCTACCCGGCTTCGTGACTGCCGAAGCCTGATCAGACATTCGAATCGGATACAAGGAGGTGCGGCGATGGGTTTGAGTTACGAGGACTTGATAGTCGGCACGAGCGTCGAAATCGGCAAGCATACGTTCACGCGCGAAGAGATCGTCGAGTTTGCACAGAAGTTCGATCCGCAGCCGTTTCATCTGGATGAAGCCGCGGCTGCCGAATCGCCGTTCCGCGGCTTGGTGGCGAGTGGCTGGCATACCTGTTCGGTCATGATGGGCATGCTGGTGCGCAACGCGTTCGCGGGTTCCACGTCGATGGGCTCGCCCGGTATCGACGAAATTCGCTGGTTGAAGCCGGTGCGTGTCGGGGACACGATCACCATGATTAACGCCGTGCTCGACAAGCGCGTCTCGGAGAGCAAGCCGGATCGAGGTATCGTGTCGACGCAGTGGGAGGGCATCAATCAGCATGGCGAAACCGTGATCACGGTGCGCTCGAAGGGACTGTTCGGCCTGCGCAATCCGGGCGCCGCGTCATGACGGACAGCGCGGCGCCTGCCGCCGCAACGTTCGGCAGCGCCACGGCCCTGGGCGCGTTGGTGGGCGCCGAGCCGCTCGTGAGCGAATGGCTGACGGTGGATCAGGCGAGCGTCGATCGTTTCGCCGAAGCGACCGGCGATCATCAATGGATTCACGTCGACCCGGAGCGGGCGCGGCGCGAGTCACCGTTCGGCGGTCCTGTGGCGCACGGTTTCCTGACGCTGTCGTTGATCCCGGCGCTACTCGGTAAGACGGTGGCGCTCGAGCAGCGCATGGGCGTCAATTACGGCTTGAATCGCGTGCGGTTTACGTCGCCGGTGCCGGTCGGCTCACAGTTGCGCGCGAAGTTCGCGGTCGAGTCCGTGACCGAAGTCGAAAACAACGGTGTGCAAGTGGTGTGGAATGTGACGCTGGAGCGGCAAGGCAGTGAGCGGCCTGTGTGTGTCGCGGAGTTCATCACGCGGCACTATTTCTAGCGTTGCAGCGGGCGCATGCAAGGCAAAACAAGCGCGAGCGGCATTCATGCCGGCTCGCGCTTTTTTTGATATTTCAGATTCAGATGCCGCGCTGAGATCAGTGTTTCGCGTACTGCGTCGCCCCGAACAGTATTTCCTTCGCCTTGTCGTCCATGAGCGGTTGGCGTGCGGACGCCAGCACTTCCACACCACGCACCACTGCCGGACGCGCGGCGATCTCTTCATGCCAGCGCTTCACATTCGGAAACGCATCGAGTTCCAAGCCCTGGTTTTGCCACGAACGCGTCCACGGGAAGGCGGCGATGTCCGCAATCGTATAGTCGTTGCCCGCGAGATATTTCGTCTTGCCGAGTTGCGTGTCCATCACGCCATACAGACGCTTCGTCTCGTTCGTGTAACGGTTGACCGCGTATTCAATCTGTTCCGGCGCGTAGTTGCGGAAGTGGTGCGTTTGACCGAGCATCGGACCCAGACCGCCCATCTGGAACATCAGCCATTGCAATGTCGAATAGCGCGCGGCTGGATCGGTCGGCAGAAACTTGCCGGTTTTCTCGGCGAGATAAATCAGAATCGCGCCCGATTCGAACAAGGCGAACGGCTGGCCGCCGGCGCCCTTGGGCCCCTCGGAATCGACGATTGCCGGGATCTTGTTGTTCGGGCTGATGGCGAGAAACTCGGGTTTGAACTGGTCGCCCGCGCCGATATTCACACCGTGCACGTTGTACGCGAGGCCCGTTTCCTCGAGCATGATGTGAACCTTGTGGCCGTTCGGGGTCGCCCAGCTATAGACGTCGATCATCGTATCTCCTTTGTTTCGTGAAAGCGGCGCCTCGAAGGGCGCCGCAGTTGACGAAAATTAGAGCATAGATCGCGCGATGCTGCTTGCGGCGCCGCGAGTCGGTCGCGACCGCGCTGCGCCGGGCGTGACGGTTCGGCTCAGCATCAAACCCGCGTGATCGGCGTCTCCACACGAGCGGCCGCGCCGGCATCCATATAACGCGCGAGTTCGAGCTTGGCGATCGCGTTGCGATGCACCTCGTCGGGACCGTCGGCGAAACGCAGCGTTCGTGCCGACGCGTAGGCATACGCGAGCGGGAAGTCGTCGCTGACACCGCCGCCGCCGTGCGCCTGAATTGCCCAGTCGATCACCTGACACGCCATGTTCGGCGCAACGACCTTGATCATGGCGATCTCGCCGCGCGCGCCCTTGTTGCCGACGGTGTCCATCATGTAGGCGGTTTTCAGGGTGAGGAGGCGCGCCTGTTCGATCATGCAGCGCGCTTCGGCGATACGCTCCTGCGTGACGCCTTGCGCGGCGACCGGCTTGCCGAACGCGACACGTTGCAGCGAGCGTTTCGCCATCAATTCGAGCGCGCGTTCAGCAAGACCGATCAAACGCATGCAGTGATGGATGCGTCCCGGTCCGAGTCGGCCCTGCGCGATTTCGAAGCCACGGCCTTCACCGAGCAGCATGTTGCCGACCGGCACGCGCACATTCTCGAGCGTGATTTCCATGTGCCCGTGCGGCGCGTCGTCGTAACCGAAGACGGTGAGCGGGCGATGCACGGTGATGCCGGTGGCGTCGGCGGGAATCAGAATCATCGACTGCTGCTGATGGCGGGGCGCTTCCGGATCGGTCTTGCCCATGACGATATAGATCTTGCAGCGCGGATCGCCCGCGCCGGACGACCACCACTTGTGGCCGTTGATCACGTAGTAATCGCCATCGCGCACGATGCTGGTCTGGATATTGGTCGCATCCGACGACGCCACTTCAGGTTCCGTCATCAGAAACGCCGAACGGATCTGACCTTGCAGCAGCGGTTCGAGCCACGCGCGCTTGTTGTCGTCGCTGCCGTAGCGCTCGATCGTTTCCATGTTGCCGGTGTCGGGCGCGTTGCAGTTGAATACTTCAGGCGCCCAAGGCACGCGGCCCATGATCTCGCACAACGGCGCGTATTCGAGATTCGTCAAGCCCGCACCGCGCACGGAGTCGGGCAGGAACAGGTTCCATAAGCCGGCGTCGCGCGCTTTCTGCTTGAGTTGTTCGATCAGTTCGGTCGGCAGCCACGCGTTGCCGTTCTGGCGATTGCGTGCGATTTCCGCGTAGAACGCCTGCTCGTTCGGATAGATGTGCTCGTCGAAGAATGCGAGCAGTTTCTCGCGCAACGCCTGAACCTTCGGGGTGTAGTCGAAATTCACGTAGGACCTCGCGGATGATGAGTAACGAACGACGTTTGTTCGGGGCGCAGCACGATGCACACCCGGACGCGCGACTTAGCGCGCGATTCCGGTCAGCGCACTTTCTGCGCGTAGCGCCAGGCGAGTTCGGCCATCGGCTTCGCGCGACGGCCGGCGTCGAGTGCCTGAGCGCTGGCCGCGGTGCCGTCGACGACGCGTTTCATGATGCCTTGCAGGATCGCGGCAATGCGAAACATGTTGTACGCCAGGTAGAAATTCCAGTCGCCGTGAATCTCGAAGCCAGTGCGTTGACAATAGCGCTCGACGTACTCGCGCTCGTCGGGAATGCCGAGGGCCGCCCAATCGAGGCCCGCGATGCCGCGGAATTGCGTTGGGTCGACGTGCCACGCCATGCAGTGATACGCGAAGTCGGCGAGCGGATCGCCGAGCGTCGACAACTCCCAGTCGAGCACCGCGAGCACGCGCGGCTCGTCGGGATGAAAAATCAGATTGTCGAGCCGGTAGTCGCCATGCACGACCGATGCGCGCTCACCCGTTTCGGCCGGCATATGCTGCGGCAGCCATTCGATCAGGCGCTGCATCGCGTCGATCGGCTCGGTCTCGGATGCGATGTACTGCTTGCTCCAGCGGCCGATCTGGCGCACGAAGTAATTGCCTGGCTTGCCGTAGTCAGCGAGGCCCACAGCCGCGACGTCCACACTGTGCAGCGCCGCGATCACGCGGTTCATTTCGTCGTAGATGGCGGCGCGCCCGGCGGGCGTCATGCCGGGCAACGATTGATCCCACAGCACGCGGCCTTCGACGAACTCCATCACATAGAACGCGCGGCCGATCACGCTTTCGTCCTCGCACAAGGCGAGCATGTTTGCGACCGGCACGTCAGTGTCGCCGAGCGCATGCATCACGCGGTATTCGCGTTCGACGGCGTGCGCTGACGGCAGCAGTTTCGCCGCCGGCCCTGGCTTCGCGCGCATCACATACGAACGCGACGGCGTGAGCAGTTTGAACGTGGGATTGGACTGACCACCGGCGAATTGCTCCAGCGTGAGCGGCCCGGAAAATCCGTCGACATGCTGGGTCAGCCAGCTGGCGAGCGCATCGGTGTCGAAGCGTTGCCGCTCGCTGACCGGGCGCGTGCCCTCGAAGTCCGAATAGTCCGGTTGGTGTTCTGGTTCGCCGGTCTGTGTGGCTTGCACCATCTGTCTCCTCCAGTTCGGGGTTCAGCTACGCTTGTAATGAATGAATTGTGCGTAGAGCATTTCCATCGTGGTGTTGCGGACGTCGCGATGCAGCGGCGACGGCGGTGAATAGTTGATCGTGCGCAGCACCCAGTCGCGCGGGGCAGCGCCCACGTCGAGCGCGTTGATGCAGCCGGTGGCTTGCGCCAGATGGCCGAAGAACGTGCGGCCACCGGCGGTGAGCGCATGCGACAGGATTGCCCGATTCACACCACCGTGCAGCACGAGCAGCACGGTGTCCCACGACGTGTCTTCTCGCAACGCCGCAACCGCGGGCAAAACGCGATCGAACAGGGCGCCGATGGTCTCGCCGTCGAGAAAGCGCGTGCTGTCCGGCACGATGCCGTCGAACACGCCGAGAAACGCGGCCTCGATATCCTGCGGCGGAATATTGCCGAGCTTGCCGCCGCGAATCTCTTCCCAGGCAGGTTCGATTTCGAGTTCGATCTGCTGGCCGGTCTCGGCCAACACGCGCCGCGCGGTTTCGATGGTGCGCGGCAAGCCACTGACGATCACGCGGTCGAAGCGGACCTGCTGTTCGGCGAACACGCGGCCCGCCGCGCTGGCCTGCGCGCGGCCGTTGGCGTTCAGGGGCACCGTTTCGGGATCGATCGCGCGGCCGGAGTCGTCGAAGTAGGTGACGTCGCCGTGACGCATCAGAAAGATGCGGCGGCGCTTGGGCAGCTGGTAGTCAGGCATCGTCCCTTCGCTCACTTGTAGACCGGCGCGCGTTTTTCGAGGAACGCGGAAATGCCTTCCAGCCCTTCACGGTGATGCAGCGAGGCCACAAAGCTGTCGCGCTCCGCCACGAGATGATCGGCGAGCGGCTGCGTGCCGGCTGCGCTGATCAACCCCTTGATGCGCGCGACCGAGTTAGGCGAAATCTTGCCGAGCTCGTCGGCCCATGCAATCGCGGAATCGCGCACGGCACCGGTCTTGACCAGTTTGTTGACGACGCCGAGTTCATGCAGACGCGTGGCGCCGATCGGTTTGCCTTCGATCAGCACTTCGGTGGCCAATTGACGCGGCAGGGCTTGAGCGAGAAACCACGAACCGCCGCCGTCGGGGGTCAGGCCGACACGTGCATACGACATGACGAACTTGGCATCGTCCGCGGCGACGATCAGGTCGCACGCGAGCGCGAGCGAGAATCCCGCGCCGGCTGCGGCGCCATCGACGGCGGCGATCACCGGCTTCGACGATAGACGCAGCGCCGAGATCCATTCGCCGAGCAGATCGATGCTTTCGGCTTGCACGGACGGATCTTTCGCACGGTTTTCCAGCAGGCGGTTCAGATTGCCGCCCGCGCAAAAGAAGTTGTCGGCGCCGGTAATTACGACGGCGCGAATCGACGGATCGCGCTCCACCGAGTCGAGCGCCTCGATGCCGGCGGCGTACATGTCCGGATGCAGCGCGTTGCGTGCGCCGGGGTTCGAAAGCGTAAGGACCAGCGTCGATTCGCTTTCGTTGGGGCGCGAGGTCAGCAGCTCGGCGCTCATTGTTGCGTCTCCAGTGTCTGCGTTTCGGTATCGGCCGCGTCGCGCTGAGTGAGCGACAGGCCAAGCTGGGCGCGTCGCGCAAGCCAGGGCGACGGACGATAGCGCGGATCGCCGAGCACGCTGAACATGTTGCGCAAGATCGCGAGAATGGTCGTCGAGCCTAGCGCGTCGCCGAGGGCAAGCGGGCCGCGCGGGTAGCCGAGGCCGAGCGTGACGGCAAGGTCGATATCGTCCGGCGTGGCGATCTGTTTTTGCGCGATGTCGCAGCCGATATTGACGATGGTCGCCACCACCCGTTGCGCGACGAAGCCGGTCGAGTCGCGGATCACGGTGACGGGCACGCCGTCGGCGGCAAAGAGCGCGTGCGCCGTGTCACGCGCGGCGCGCGTGGTGGCGGGTGTGGTCATCAGCGTGCGGCGTTGCGCTCCGACGAGCGGGAAGAGCGTATCGATGGCGACGACGCGGCTGGCGTCGAGTGCTTCGTCGACAGCGGCCGTGGTCGCATCGTGGCCGAACGGTGTGACGACGATCAGCGAATTCGCTGCGGGCGTAGCGCCGTCGTCGAGTTTCACGCCGGCTTTCTCAATGAGTTGCACGACGGCATCGTGAGCTTGCGGATAACGCTTGCTGACCCACACGCTGGCCGGCAATTCAGTCGGCGCGGGCGCTTCGGCAGGCACTTGCTGCTTGCCCTCTTCGTAGCGATAAAAGCCTTCGCCCGTCTTGCGGCCGATCAATCCGCCCGCGAGCCGCGTGCCGGTGATGGGCGACGGCGTGAAGCGCGGCTCTTCATAGAACTGGTGATAGATCGACTCCATCACCGGATGCGAGACGTCCAGCGCCGTCAGATCGAGCAACTCGAACGGTCCGAGGCGAAAGCCTGCCTGCTCGCGCATGATGCGGTCGATGTCGGCGAAACTGGCCACGCCTTCACCCGCCACGCGCAAGCCTTCGGTATTCATGCCACGGCCCGCGTGATTCACGATGAAGCCGGGCATATCTTTCGCGCGCACCGGCGTGTGACCCATGCGGCGCGCGAGATCCATCAGCGCGTCACCGGCCGCGGGGTCGCTGCGCAGACCGTCGATCACTTCGACGACCTTCATCAGCGGCACGGGGTTGAAGAAGTGATAACCGACCACGCGCGACGGGTCACTGCAGCCGGCGGCAATCGCCGTGATGGACAGCGAAGACGTATTGGACGCCAGCACGCAGTTGCCGCTCACGACGGTTTCGAGTTCGCGGAACAGTGTCTGCTTCACGTCGAGTTTCTCGACAATCGCCTCCACGACCAGATCGCAACCGGCCAGCTCGCCGATGCTTTGCGCGCCGCTCACGTTCGCGAGCGCCGCAAGCGAGCGCGCCTGGTCGAGCTTGCCTTTGGCGGTCAATTTGGCGAAAGTCTCGGCAAGGTAGTCGCGCGCGGCGCCGATCGCAGCAGGGTTGGTGTCGTACAGACGCACGGTGAGCCCAGCCAGTGCGGCGATCTGGGCGATGCCGCGGCCCATTGCTCCGGTTCCGACAATGCCAATAGTCTCGATGCTGAAATTGCGAGAGGTCATTGTGATGCTCGACTCCATGGTTATTTTAGAATAGCACGATCGTGCAATTTACTGGATGATTGAACGAAGGCCGCTGCTTTGACGTTGACGGGCGGTCGCATACAACTCAAGGGAAGGAGACACCTGATGATCAAGCTGTGCGGTTTCGCGCTCTCTAACTATTACAACAAAGTGAAGTTCGTGCTGCTCGAACACGGCATTCCGTTCGAGGAAGTGTCCGTGAAGCCGAGTCAGGACGAGGCGATGCTCGAGCATTCGCCGCTCGGCAAAGTGCCTTATCTGCAGACTGAAGACGGCGATCTGTGCGAATCGCAATGCATCGTCGAGTATCTGGCCGCGCGGTTTCCCGACAAGGCGATTTTCTCCGCCGACCCATGGGAAGCGGCCAAGGAGCGCGAACTGATCATGTTCGTCGACGTGCATCTCGAACTGACCGCGCGCAACCTCTACAAGGAAGCGTTCTTCGGCGGCACCGTGACCGACGCGACCAAGGGGCGCGTGGAGAAACTGCTCAAGCACCACATTGCCGGCTTCAAACGGATCGCGAAGTTCGGGCCGTATCTGATGGGCGAACGCTTCAGCGTGGCGGATACGGCCGGTTATGTGAGCTTGCCGCTGGTGGGCATGGCAACGCAGACCATTTACGGCAGCGATTTTCTGGTCGACGCCGGCATTGACTGGAAGAGCTATGTGAAAGCGATCAACCCTAGGCCGGCCGCGCAGCGTGTGACCGAGGACCGCAAGGCGCATATCGCGGCATCGCGCCCTGCTTGACGGGCGTTGCCCCGAAGGAAGCGGACCGGCGCGTGCCGCGCACGCCCCGGCCGCTGCGCGCGATGGCGAGGAACGTAGGTTCGTTCGCGGCATCGCGCGGGACATGCTAGAGGCGCGCCAGCCGCTCGAGCGCGGTGGCGAGTGTGTTTTCCTGCTTGGCGAAGCAGAAGCGCACCACGCCCGACTCATGGGCCTCGTGATAGAACGCCGAGACGGGAATGGCCGCGACGCCGATCTCGCCGGTCAGCCATTGCGCGAATTCGGCTTCGGGCAAGTCGCTGATCGCCGAATAGTCGACGCACTGAAAGTACGTGCCCGTGCACGGCAACAGCTTGAAGCGCGAATTCGCGAGGCCGGCGCGGAAGAAGTCGCGCTTCTTCTGATAAAACGCCGGCAAGTCGAGATACGGAGACGGATCTTTCATGTAGTCGGCGAGGCCGATCTGCATTGGCGTGTTCACCGTGAACACGTTGAACTGGTGCACCTTGCGGAACTCGGCGGTGAGCGCGGCGGGCGCGGCCACGTAGCCGACCTTCCAGCCCGTCACGTGGTAGGTCTTGCCGAAGCTCGACACCACGAAACTGCGTTGCGCCAGTTCCGGATAGCGGGCCACGCTCTCGTGCGGCGCGCCGTCGTAGACCATGTGTTCATACACTTCGTCGGACAGGATCAGCACGTTGGTGCCGCGCACGATCTCTTCGAGCTTGCGCATGTCATCCGCGCGCCAGACCGTGCCGGTCGGATTGTGCGGCGTGTTGATCAGCAGGAGCCGCGTTTTCGGCGTGATCGCGGCGGCCAGCTTGTCGAACGGGATCGCGTAGTCGGGCGCGTCGAGCGTGACGAATACCGGCTTGCCGCCCGCCAGTTCGATGGACGGCAGGTAGCTGTCGTAGGTCGGCTCGACCACGATCACTTCGTCGCCCGGGTGGACCGTGCACAGAATCGCGGTCAGCAATGCTTGCGTCGCGCCCGCTGTCACGGTGATTTCGGTGGTGGCGTTGTAGCGGCGGCCGTACAGGTTCTCGATCTTGTCCGAGATCGCCTGACGCAGCGGCGCGGCGCCGGCCATTGGCGGGTACTGGTTATGGCCGTCGCGCATGGCGTTCGCGACCGCGTCGACGATCCGCGGATCGCAGTTGAAATCGGGAAAGCCCTGACCGAGATTCACCGCGCCTTTTTCGGCGGCGAGCGCGCTCATCACCGTGAAAATCGTCGTGCCGACATCCGGCAGGCGAGACGGAAACGTGGGACTCGTGGGCGTGTCGTGCGGTGCATTCATGGCGCTGTCCGGAGCGTGGGCAAGTGGGTTGGGCAAAGGCGTCGTTTGAAACGGGCGAAGCCTGATTGTAGGGAATCGCGGCGTGGTGTGCGCGCCACGGAACTCACGTTAGCCGTCCGGCCAGGGCCATGCGGCTGAAGAGTCATGCTGTTAAAGGCTCGCCGGCGGCGCTCAGGGACATGCCGATGGCGGCGACGAACGGCGCCGGCTGCGCGATCTGAAAGCCGAAGTCACGCGCAATCCGCTTGGCCAGCTTCAATACCGCGCGGTCCTTCGAAACCAGCCAGTGGGCCTGCGCGGCGTGCGCGAGCTCGAGAAACTTCTGGTCGTCGCGGTCTTTGCATTTGGGCAACGGCTTGGCGTCTTCCGCTTGCGCCTCGGGTTCGACCAGCTGCGCGAGCCGCGCGACGACCGCCAGCGCCGCGGCCTTGTCCACGTTCCGATGCACGAATTGCGGATAGTCGAGCACGTAGGCGAGTTCGGCGAGGCAGCGCGCGTCGATCAGCGCGGCCAGCGCGCCGCTTTCGAGCGCGGCCGCGATCGGCCGCGTGTGCGGGTCGTCGAACACGAGTATGTCGATCCACACATTGGAATCGAGGACGACGCGCAAAGCGTCGGGTGAGGCATGGGAACCGGGCATTCGTTACAATCTGGCTTTCGTCTTTGACCGCCAGGCACGGCGTGCCTGCAAGCCTCTATGATAATCGTTCTGTCGCCGGCGAAATCGCTCGACTACGAAACCCCGCCTCACGTCAAAAAGCACACGATCCCCGATTTTGTCGACGATGCGGCCGAATTGATCGGCGGATTGCGTCGTTTGTCGCCGCAGCAGATCGCCTCCCTGATGGACATTTCGGATCAGCTCGCGCACCTCAATTTCCAGCGTTACGCGCAGTGGTCGCCCAAGTTCGGCACGCACAACGCCAAGCAGGCGGTGCTGGCGTTCAATGGCGACGTGTACGAGGGCTTCAACGCAAAGACGCTCTCGTCGGCGGATCTGGACTATGCGCAGAATCACGTGCGCGTGTTGTCCGGCCTGTACGGTTTGCTGCGTCCACTCGATCTGCTGCAGCCTTACCGGCTCGAAATGGGTACGCGTTTCGTCAACCCGCGCGGCAAGGATCTGTACGCGTTCTGGGGCGAGCGCATCACGCAGGCGTTGAATGCGCAATTGAAGAAGAACGCCGCGGCATCGCGCGTGCTGGTGAACTGCGCATCGGGCGAGTACTTCAAGTCGGTCAAGCCGAAGCTGCTCGAAGCGCCGATCATCACGCCTGTTTTCGAGGACTGGAAGGGCGGCCGCTACAAGATCATCAGCTTTCATGCAAAGCGCGCGCGCGGCCTGATGGCGCGTTATGCCGTGGAGAACCGCCTCGACAGGCCTGAGCAACTGAAGGACTTCGACGCCGACGGCTATGCGTTCGACGCCGATGCTTCGAACGATTCCACTTACGTATTCCGCCGCCGCGTCGCTGAATAAGCGTTGCGCCGCGCATAGAAGCAGGGAAGAACATCATGACGTTATCGATTACAAGCAACTTCGACGCGGGTGCGATCGAAGTGCTGTCCTGCGAAGACGCGGGCAATATCCGCTTGCGCGTGCGGCCGGACAGCCATGCCGAGTTCGCGCAGTGGTTTTATTTCGGTTTGTCGGGCGCGGCGGGCGAGCGCTGCGTGATGACCTTCGAGAATGCGGCCGCGTGTGCCTTCGCCGAAGGCTGGCGCGACTATCAGGCGGTGGCGAGCTATGATCGCGTGAACTGGTTTCGCGTGCCCACGTCCTACGACGGCCGTGTGCTGACGATCGATCACACGCCGGATTTCGACCGTATTTACTACGCGTACTTCGAGCCGTACAGCGAGGAGCGTCATTCGGAGTTTCTCGGGGCGGTGCAGCAGATGCCGCAGGCCACGCTCACCGAATTGGGCACGACCGTCGAAGGCCGGCCCATGTCGCTGCTCACGCTCGGCACGCCGCAAAGCGGCGACACGCCCAAGAAGAAAATCTGGCTGATCGCGCGCCAGCATCCCGGCGAGACGATGGCCGAATGGTTTATCGAAGGTCTCGTGAAGCGGCTCGCGGGTTGGGGCGATTGGGCGGGCGACCCGGTTGCGCGCAAGCTTTACGATCACGTCGTCTTCTACATCGTGCCGAACATGAATCCGGACGGCAGCGTGCACGGCAATCTGCGCACCAATGCGGCCGGAGCGAATCTGAATCGCGAGTGGATGGAGCCGGATGCCACGCGCAGTCCTGAGGTGCTGGTGGTGCGCGACGCGATTCATGCCACCGGTTGCGATCTGTTCTTCGATATCCACGGCGACGAGGCGCTGCCTTACGTGTTCGTGGCCGGCTCCGAAATGCTGCCGGGCTTTACCGAACGGCAAGGGCAGGAGCAGAAGGCGTTCATTGAAGCGTTCAAGCAGGCGAGCCCTGATTTTCAGGACAAGTACGGCTACGCCGCGAGCAAGTATCGCGAGGACGCACTGAAGCTGGCGTCGAAGTACATCGGCAACGAATTCGGTTGTCTGTCGCTCACCCTGGAGATGCCATTCAAGGACAACGCCAATCTGCCCGACGAACGGGTGGGTTGGAACGGTGAGCGTAGCGCGTCGCTCGGTGCTGCGATGCTGCAGGCGATCTTGCGGCACGTGGAAACATTTGCCTGAACATCGCCGCGCATAAAAAAACAAGGCACACACTTCACGGTGTGTGCCTTGTTTTCATTGGAGCGCTTGTTTTGACCTATGGCACCGGCGGCCCGATGCCGCAAGCGTGACCCGTTATTGAGTCTTTTTCTTCGCCGGTGTCTTCTTCGCGGTTGCTTTGTTCGAACTCGTTCGCGACGATTTGCCCGAACTCGGTTTGGAAGACTTCGTGGTCGCCTTCTTCGTCGTTTTGCCGCTCGCCGAGTGCTTGCCTTTGGCGCTTTTATGCTTGCCTGACGACGCTTGCGACCCCGATGGTTCAGCGCTGCGTGCACGGGTCGGCGGCACCGGATCGTTCCAGCTGAACGCCAGCATCTGCGCGCCGACATAGCCGCAGCGGAACTTCAGATCGGCAGGATCGCCGCCGCCACTCTGGCGGATGCCGAGCCCTTCGACGGTGACGATGTTATCTACCTTGACGCGCTGCTTGCCCTCGTCGAACGAATCGTTCCATGGCGTGACCGACGCGTGCGCGCTGTCGAACGAACTAGGTGGAAATTCGACATGGTCGAAGGCGGTCGACGTGCTGGCAACAAAGTTGCCATGCGCCGCGCAGTCCGCGACCAGCGGGTCCGCGTGCATATCATTGACAAATTTGTTGACGAGATCGTTGTGCTGCTCGAGTTGATCGGCGAATGCGGGAGCAGAGCATATGAGCGAGAGACTCGCCGCACATGTTGCCAACCGGCCGACCAACCGCAGCAATCGGCGCGGTACGTTGGTGCGATCCATCTAGTTCGTTAGACGCTAATGAGATGAGGCACGTAAGATGCCCGGCGAGAGGGTGGAGTTCAATCCTGACACAAATATTTTGTCCTGTTGATGGCGTGTCCGCTGGCGGCTCGATGTTGTCGAGTCGCCAATTGCCGCAAGTACGCGTTCGGTGCCCGCGCAAGTGTCAGGTGCGTGGGCCGCCTAGCCGGTATCGCCGCACATCATAAGTGGTGACCCACGCAGGGCGGTAGACCGCGATCAATGCCGTCGACATGCCAGTGAACCAGGATTCCCCGATGGCAAGTAGAAACACGCTGAACGCGTAGCCCGCAGGCACCACGGTCATCGAACCGTCGGCGAGCGCGATGTGAATGCCGAGGGCGGCGGCGGCCGTGAGCGACACGGCGATGGCAGGCGAGACAAAACCCTGGCCGAGGATGAACATGAAGAGATTGCGTGGCAGCCACGCGATGCTGATGCGCTGGAGCAAAGTGGAAATGCCGACCGGCAGTGCACCGTAGACGAGGAAAGTTAGCGCGATGCCCTGCCACGGGGCATCGAAGATGACGGCGGCAAGACCGGTGACCACCGCCATGGCGATCAGCGCCAACGCCCAGTCGAACAACGTGACGACTAGCGTGGCGCCGAGCAGATGCATGACGGTGCCGTCGTCGAGCCATGCATTACTTGCCCACAGCACCGACACTGCGACGATGATCGCAAGCCAGACATGCTGCAGTGTGCCGTCCTGAAGTCGTTTGAAAGGATTTTTCCACAGCGCGAGCGCGACCACTATCGCAGTGGCGATCCAGCCACCGACAGCGACCCAGAACGGAAGCGGTGTGTAGAGGAAACCCATGAGTCTCATATTACTCGTTGGACGAGAAAAGGTGTGAGCGGATTCCATGCCAGCACGCGCAAACGCTGCCGGAAAGTGCTCGCCCGGATTCTGTTGCGCGCGCCGGCTGCACTCATGCAGGACCTTGTGCGAGCGGGTCCGGTGCCGCTCCGGCGGGCGCCGCGTCGCCATATGGCGCGCCTGGTTCGGCAGCCATGGGCAGCAAGGCGGCCGTGTCGTTAGCCGGCAACGGATATTGGAAGCGGCGCCGCGCGCGGCGCCGCAACGGCACCACGCCGGGTTGCCCCATGATCGGGCGCAGCAGGCCATCGCCGCCATTGCGCAGCACTTGCAAATGGTTCGACAGCCAGCCGTTGTAGAGCGCGACCGCGGCGGCGCGATTCGGCGCACCGAGCTGCTGGAATATGCTGGTCAGATGGATCTTGACGGTGCCTTCGCTGATGCCGAGCGTGCGCGCGATCATCTTGTTGGTGCTGCCCATGTGGACGCAGCGCATGATCTGCTGCTGACGGGGCGAGAGTACGTTGGCCAGTCTGGTGCGGCGCGGCGGTGGGCTCTTCTCGTCGAACAGCCGGATCGCGGTGTCGGGCGGCAGCGGAGGATCGAGCGCCAGCGCGCCGGGCGGCACGTAGTGACCGCCCAGCAGCACCATTTCAAACGCGCGCACGATCAGACAAGGATCGGTGTCGCGCGGCACGACGCCGAGCACGCCTTCGTCCATCAGTTCTCGCACGGCGACCGGCGAGATCTGATCGGTGAGCACGGCAATGCGCAGATCGGGGTAATGGCTGAGCAGATGGCGAATGTCGGCGATCGACATCCAGTCCTGCCAATCGATCAGGAGCAGGTCGGGCCGTTGACGTTTGAGCGTGCGTTCGACCTGACGCCAGTCTTGTGCCTCGTTGAAACGCGCCAGCCGGTCGATTTGCCGCAGCAGCGCTTTGAGCCCATCACGTCGTTCCGCGTCTGAGTTGAGTATCGAGAATCGCATGCATGTCTCCAGATGAGTCGGGCGAAGTGGCGCGATGCGCGCGCACGGCACGTGAGGAGCCGGATGCGTTCGCGATGCGTCGCCGTTCCTATGATGACAAATTCCCTTCAACTTGACGGCCTGTCCAAAAGGCATAAGAGGAATGACGTAAAAATGAACCGGCAAAAAAAGCCCCGCGCGTGGCGGGGCTTCTTTATGTCGACTTCGACGCGCGAGCGCGCCGGCGAGGATGGTCAATGGAAGTGCGGCTGCGCAGGTTCTGCGTCTTCCGGCATTTCAGCGTGGACGATTTCGCCGAGCGGATCGGCATACAGCGGCACGCCGCAGTCGTCGCAGTATTCCGGCTCGAAGCGGCCGGCGTGGCGGCGCACTTCGGTCACGCCGGTCTCCTTGAGCAATGCGACGATTTCTTCGAGCGGATCGTCCGAGGCGGGGGTTTCCTGCGGTTCCTCGTCGATGCCGGGTTCGCCGTTCTCACGGCCGTACAGCGGCCACACGACGCCGTAGATCACGTCGTTGCTGCCGCGGCGCGTGAAGCCGACGCGGTATTCGTCGATGCGGCGTTCGCCGAAGCCCGCGACAACCGCGCGCAACTCCTGCGGCGCCGCGCCGATCGTGTCGAACAGATAGCGCACGGCGGTGCGCACCGTGTGGGGTCGCACGCGTTCGTCGGCATCGCGGCAGGCCGAGTAATAGGCATCCGGCAGCAGGCACTCGAATTCGCAGCCCGGCAGCACCAGCGACAAATTGGCGCCGCCTTGCGTGGCCCATTGTTCGAGGCATTGCCCGCGCTCGATCCGGCTGCCGTGTTCTTCTTCCTGCCAGCGGAACGTCGGCTCGCCGACCGGCGCCGCGACCACGGCCAGCAGGAAGCGCGGGTCGGCCAGAATCGGCGAAGTCTCCGGCAACTCGCCGAAATTCAGCTTGACGTTGCCACCGGCCATGGCCGCCTGTGTGAGTTGCTGGGCAATGCGCCAGGTTTCGACGTGATGACGCGGCAGTTGATCGATGCTGTATAGGAACGGCGCCATGGCGACCCGCGTGTTGGCCGCGAGCACGTGCGCCTGCAGGTGCGCGCGCAGGGCGTCGGCGGCGTCGGTCTTGAGCGGACCGGACGGAATCATGTAGCGCGTCCAGGCGAGTACGGGTGCGGCGATCAGCAGCGCCTCGTACGGCACGCCTTCGTGTTCGACGATGAAAGACTCGCTATGGGTTTCCGCCATATCGGCGAGCGCGCCGTAGGCATCGGGATGATTTTGCTGCAGATGATCGAGCGCGGCGTCCAGCGTAGTCTGGTTGGCGTTGCGGACGATCTTGGCCAGCAGCGCATCGAGTTTCGCTTCCCAGAAGCGGTCCTCGGTGCGGCTGCCCGACGCGAAAAGCGCGAGCGAGAGACCGACAAGCTTGTCGGCATCGGGGGGGAGACGTTTGGCGATTCGCGAGCGCATAAATCCGGAAATTGGGGTGCACAGAACCTTATATTCTAGTCTTTTCTATGCCGCCATATTGTTTGGCCGGCAATGCCGGATGAATTAGGACGTTTCTACGCGAAAAATCAGCGCTGTTTAGCGTGCCTGTGGAGCCGTTGCGGGGCGACCTGGCTCGATGATATAAGACGCCCCAGGCGCATGACTCGCTTCTATACTGACCCTTTCAGCGGGCGCCCGACAAGCTTATGTCCGCTCGTCACTGGGGTTTGGCGCAACAGGAGATTCATTGTGAAATCGGACCAACTGATCGAACGCCTTGCCGCAGTGTTCGCGCTGATTATTCTGGTGGGCGGCTCGCTGCTGGTGCTGGCGCCTTTCACGACCGCGCTGCTGTGGGGCGCCATTCTCAGCTATAGCTCGTGGGGCTTGTACCGGCGGCTGACCGCGGCCATGGGCGGCCGACGCAAAGGGGCCGCCACCTTGATCGTGTTGATCATTCTGATTGTGGTGCTCGGACCGTTCGTCTATGCGGGCTTCGCCTTTGGGGCGCACGTGCACGAAATCGTCGCACTGGTTCAACGGCTCTTCGAGGCCGGGTTGCCGGATTTGCCACCGTGGGTTGCCCGGATTCCGCTGGTGGGTTCCAGCATCGATGCATTCTGGGAGCGTCTCACAAGCAGCAATTCGGAACTGATCGCGCAATTGCGTACGCTCGCGGCGCCGGCCGGCAAGTGGATTCTGGCGGCTGCGATTGCTGTTACGCATGGTCTCGGGTTGCTGGCGTTAAGCATCGTGCTCGCTTTCTTCTTTTATACGGGAGGCGAAGGCGCAGCGGCCTGGCTGAATGCGGGCATGCGGCGTATTGCCGGCGAGCGCGCCGATTATCTGCTGGCGCTGGCTGGCAGCACGGTGAAGGGCGTGGTCTACGGGATTCTCGGCACGGCGCTCGTGCAAGGGATTCTGGCCGGGTTCGGATGCTGGATCGCCGGCGTGCCGGCGCCGGCGCTGCTCGGGCTGGCGACATTCTTTCTGTCGGTGATACCGGGCGGCCCGGTTGTCGTGTGGTTGCCCGCTGCAATCTGGCTGTACCACGGCGGCGCGACAGGATGGGCGATCTTTCTTGTCGTGTGGGGCGTGCTGGTCGTCGGCATGTCAGACAACGTCATCAAGCCGATCCTGATCGGCAAGAATAGCGACATGCCTCTGATCCTGGTGATGCTGGGTATCCTGGGTGGCGCATTTGCTTTCGGCTTCCTCGGTGTTTTCATCGGCCCGACTTTGCTGGCGGTCGCCTATACCGTGCTCCACGACTGGACGATCGGTGCGCCGGCTGCGCGCGGCTTGGCACCCGATGCGAAAGCGCCCGTCGTCGACGAGCCGGGGCCGGTAAAAAAGCTGCCTTGAATAAATTCCAGATAACGCTTGCAAGGCGGAGTTGGGCTCGCTAGAATCTCGCTCTTTCGTGCTCCGGACAGCGGGGCACGGGAGGCGGGAGAGCCAGCAGTGGCAAGGCTTTCAGCGAAGCGGGCAGGTTCAGGAAGTTGGAAAAAACCTGTTGACGACGTAGCGAAAGTTCTTCATAATCTCGTTTCTCTGCTGCTGATGCAGCGACGCAGAACGAAGCGGTGCCGGGTAGTTGTGATGTTGACGACGCGCGGTGCCGGTCCGGT
>NZ_JBNNWQ010000006.1:0-448381 GCF_050281145.1 Paraburkholderia sp. NPDC080076
CGCGCGGTGAAGCGCGCGGCGTTCAACGGGTTCTCGACGATTTCCTCGCACGCGAACGCGACGCCAGGCGAGTACGCCAGCGCGAGGTCGCGCTGATTGATCATCTGCTTGGTCGGGGCGATCGCGATCTTCCCCGGGGTGGGGAACTCGTGGTAATCGAGGGCGGCTTCGCGAATGTTCTGTGCGGCAGTCTTGTTTGTCATTCTGGTGTTACTCGCAAACTATGATCGGTACCGTTGGATATCGAATGCATCAGCAGTCGCCATTGAACGTATAGCTGGTGGGCAATGCATGAAGGTGCCGCCTGAGACATCGCATGTGGGTCAATGTACGGGGAACTCGGAAGTGGGAAGTAATAGCTTATCCGCGGGAGGCACGTTATGACTTCACCGAAAATCACTTGTTTATTTACTTTCAGTGAAAACTGACATCGCCTTCTGAGAGCGGAACAGCCGTAGGCAATGCCCGTTATTGCTGAATCCGCGCTCATTAGCGTTTTCCAGAGTCGTCATCGCCACCGCAGCGCATAGCTACCGAACATTGCGCACCGTCGCAGGGCATCGAATCTCACACCTGCACCAGCGCTTGGCATCGGATTCATGCCGCCTGATCGCACCATGTTGTCCTCAATGTCCGCCTCGGACAAAAACAGCCACATTTCCCGTGCATTCGGGACAAGCTGATTTCCTGCACAGACGGATGACGGCGACAGGCCTGGTACTCGCTCTATTGAGTCAGTCTCGATCAGCAACGGACTCTCTCATGACTCGCACACCCACACCGCTCAAGCTTCCCGTCACTGTCATCTCCGGGTTTCTCGGCTCGGGTAAAACCACTCTCGTCAATCAGTTGCTGCAGCAACGGGCGCCGGGATCAATCGGCGTGGTCGTCAACGAATTCGGCGAAGTCGGCATCGACGGACAATTGATCGTCGCCGAAGAACAGGCGCTGGTCGAAATCAATAACGGCTGCGTGTGCTGCACGGTGCGCGCGGACCTCGTCGATAGTGTGAAAGCGCTGCTGGCGCGTTCGCACACCGGCACGGCCCCCATGCAGCGCCTGATCGTCGAGACATCCGGACTCGCCGATCCGGCACCGGTCCTGCAAACGTTCCTCGCCGATCCCGACCTGCGCGAAGCCGTGGATCTCGAATCGGTCGTCACCGTGGTCGACGCGCTGCATCTGCGCCGGCAACTCGATGACGACATTGCGCGCGAGCAGGTGGCGTTCGCCGACGTCATTCTGATCAACAAGCTCGACCTGATCACGGAAGACGAGCTAGTCGCCGTCCAACGAACGATCCGTTCTTTGAATCCAACCGCCGCCATCATCACCTCGACCCGCTCGCAAATCCGCGCGGACGCTCTGCTGGGTGTGCGCCGCTTCTCGCTCCCCACGCTGCTCGCGATCGAGCCCGATCTGCTCGACGAAGGCGCTCACGACCACGAACACGACGTGTCGATCCAATCGTGCGCGCTGGTCGAAAAGGGCGACCTCGATGCCACGCGCTTTAACCGTTGGATTAACGAACTCGTACAAAAGCAAGGCCAGCAACTGATGCGCATGAAAGGCGTCCTCAACTTTCACGCCGAAGCGCGACAGTTCCATTTCCATAGCGTGCATATGTTGCTGGAAGCCAAACCCGGACGCGCATGGCAGAAGGACGAGCCGCGCGAGAACAAGTTCGTGTTCATCGGCCGCAATCTGGATTTTCCACGACTACGCGAATCGTTTCTCAGCTGTATCCACTAGCCAACTTATCTCGAGGAGTCTGCAATGAAAAAGACTGATGCGCTTACCGTCAGTATCGGCGTGCTCGCCGTCGTCGACACCTACGTCACGGCAACGGTGTTTCCAGTCCCCGTCTGGGTCACGTTTATCGCGTGGGCATCGTTCTTCGTGGTCGGCGGCGGTCCGCGCGGCTTCGTGCAGAGCGTCGCGTCGAATCTCACCGGCCTCGTCATCGCGTCGCTCTCGTTGATGGCGATCGCCAGTAGCGGCACGGCCCCGCTCGCCGCAGCGATCTGCGTCGGCGTCGGAAGTGCGGCGATGGTGCAGGTGTCGAAACTGAAGCTGCTGAATGTGCTGCCCGCCGTCGTGTGGGGCTTCGCTTCGACGGTCGGCACCACAGTCGCCACCGGTAAGGCGATTACCACGGTCGGTATCCAGAACCCCGCGTTGGTGGCTGCCGCCGCGCTCGTCACCGGCGCCGTCTTCGGCATCGTCTCCGAAGCGTTCGGCGAAGCACTAAGCCACAAGGCTCAGCCTCAACTCAACTGACCCCCCACTTCAGGAATCGCACGTCATGAAACTACAGCACAGCCTTGGCGGGCTCGAAAACCTCGGACCCGTCAATGTCGAGACACGGGTTTTCGTCGAGCCGTGGGAGAAGCGTATTTTCGGCATTCATACGGTGATGATGGCGGAAAGCAGGCATCTGTCGGACGCATTGCCAAAGTACCCGGTGGCGACGCTGCCTACCACGTTCAGGAATACGTGGACCTGGGCGTCGCTGCGC
The DNA here is from genome assembly GCF_050281145.1 of Paraburkholderia sp. NPDC080076. Lineage (NCBI taxonomy): Bacteria > Pseudomonadati > Pseudomonadota > Betaproteobacteria > Burkholderiales > Burkholderiaceae > Paraburkholderia > Paraburkholderia sp. NPDC080076. The sequence goes on from NZ_JBNNWQ010000006.1 coordinate 2,519, forward strand.
ACCGGCGCCGAAGGCATGCAGCCGTTCGAATACTTCAAATACCGGTACTACGAAAAGTGGCTGATGGGGATTTCGCAATTCTTCATCGATCAGGGTTATGTATCGGCCGACGAGCTCGCGCAGAAGACCGCGCATTACCGCGCCCAGCCCGATGCGCCGTTGCCCGCGCAGCCGAATCCGGCCATTGCCTCGCAGATCAACGACTACCTTGCAAAAGGCGATTCGGGGCTGAACGCACTGACGCAGACGCCGCGCTTCGAACCCGGTGCCCAGGTGTGCATCGCCGATCCGGCCGCCGTCGATCACACGCGTTTGCCCGGCTACCTGCGCAACAAGCGCGGTGTGATCGACTTCGTCTATCCGGGTGCCTACTCCTACTTCGTTTCGACAGGGCCAGATGGCATCGGCGAGCCGATGCCCGTCTATCGCGTTGCATTCAAGGCCGAGGACATCTGGGGCAAGGAAAAGAGCGAGCCAAACACGACGATCTACGCCGACCTATACGAAGCGTATCTCGATGCATCGAACTGAATCTCTACACCCATCACCTGGTATGGAACCAACATGAGCGAACTTTTCAAATACGACGACGAGCGCGAGGCCGCGAGCGCGGCCAAGGTACGGGCGCTCGAAGCGCTTCTGATCGAGAAAGGAGTGCTGGGCAGCGACTCGGTCGATACCGTGCTGGCTCATTTCGAAACGATGGCTGGCCCGTTCAATGGCGCGAAAATTGTGGCGCGCGCGTGGATCGATCCGGCGTTCAGAGAACGCCTTGTCGAAGACACGCCGAAGGCGATTGCGGAAATGGACTTCCCGGCCGGGATGGAAGGCGCGGAAGGCGAACACATGGCCGCAGTCGCCAACGGCGACGGCGTTCACAACCTCATCATCTGCACGCTCTGCTCCTGCTATCCCTGGCCTGTGCTGGGTCTGCCGCCCTATTGGTACAAGGACCCGGTGTTTCGCGCGCGCGGCGTGCGCGAACCGCGCGCCGTGCTGAAGGAGTTCGGCGTGCCGGTTTCGGACGAGACAGAAGTCAAGGTATGGGACAGCAGCGCGCAAATCCGCTGGTTCGTCATCCCGGAGCGGCCCGCGGGCACTGAAGGCATGAGCGAAGCGGAACTGGCCGCGCTCGTGACACCCGAAGCGATGATGGGTGTGGCGCTGGTGCCCTCGCCTGACGCATCGCCTCGGCCGGCGGTCTGATCATGTTTACCCGGTTCGAGGAATATGCCGCCTCCAGCATGCTTGGACATCCGGACTCTCCGCCGCGCATGCACGGCAAACTGCTGTTCGACAAGCCATGGGAGCGGCAGGTATTCGGGCTCGCGCTTTCGCTGTCGAAGGCGGGGCACTTCGAGTGGGAAGACTTCCGCCAGAATCTCATCGAGTCGATCGCGGAATGGGAAGACGGATACTGCGCGGGGCAGCCACCGTGGGACTACTACGAGCGCTTTCTGCTCGCCCTCGAAAAGACCGTGACGCAGGCTGGGGTGCTGTCGGCCGCAGACATGGCGTCGCTGAATCTGCGCGCATTGCGTCCGTCCAGCGACTGAGCCGTGCCCTTGCGTCCGGCGTTCAGACAAGGGCACGAGAATGCTCGCCATATCGCGTAACGAAGTTTCATCAGGATATCTATCATGCTCAAGCAACTGTCCAATGTACTTACCGGATCCGATCCTCAGGTCCAGCGCAAGCTCTTTGGCATTTACGGCCTGCTGCTGGTAACTAATGCCGCCGCGTGGATCTGGGCGTTCGTGTCGTTCTGGGACCACCCGGTGCTGCTTGGCACCGCGTTGATCGCCTATGGACTAGGCTTGCGCCATGCGGTCGATGCCGATCACATTGCCGCGATCGACAACGTGACCCGCAAGCTGATGCAGGAAAAAAGGCGCCCTGTCGCCGTGGGCTTTTTCTTCTCGCTCGGTCACTCGACCATCATCGTCATCGCCTCGCTCGCGGTCGTGGCGGTCGCAAGCGTGCTGAGCACACGCTTTGCCCAATACAAGGAATTGGGCGGCCTGATCAGCACGTCGGTGTCGACAGTCTTTCTGTTCGCAATAGCGTTCCTGAACCTGCTGATTCTGAAAGCGATCTTCCAGGCATGGCGCCACGTTCGCGCAGGCGGTGCCTACGTCGACGACGACTTCGACATGTTGCTAGCCGATCGCGGCTTTCTCGCGCGGATTTTTCGCCCGATGTTTCGGCTCGTCACGCGCAGTTGGCACATGTTCCCGCTTGGCTTTCTGTTCGGACTGGGCTTCGACACCGCGACTGAGGTGAGCTTGCTCGGCATGTCCGCGTCGCAGGCTTCGCACGGCATTTCGCCATGGGCGGTCATGGTGTTCCCGGCGCTCTTCAGCGCGGGAATGTCGCTGGTGGATACGCTCGATGGTCACCTGATGCTTGGGGCCTACGGCTGGGCCTATCTCAAGCCGATTCGTAAGATCTACTACAACATGACGATCACACTGGTGTCGGTCGCGGTCGCGCTGCTGGTCGGCACGATCGAGGCCTTGGGCCTGATTTCTGACCACTTGAAGCTCGAAGGCAAGCTGTGGGATGCTATCGGGACGCTGAACGACAACTTCGGCACGCTGGGCTACATCATCATCGGCATCTTCGCCGCGAGCTGGCTCGTATCGATGGTGCTTTACCGAACCCGGCGCTTCGACGAACTCGAGGCGAGCCGCTAGGCGAGCGCATGCGGCATGCGTCGCGCCAGCCTCGGCTCCATTTTGACTGACCCCTATGCGCAAGATCACCGTCGGAATGGTGCTGTTCCCCGGATTCCAGCTGCTCGATATCGCCGGGCCCAAGGACGCCTTTGCGGAGGTCCGCATCCTCAGTCAGGGAGCCTGCGAATACGAAATGCTGACGATCGGCACGACGCGCGGTAGTGTGCTGTCTTCCAGCGGGCTCACGGTAATGCCGGACCGGACCATCTTCGATCCGTGTCCGCATTTCGACACGGTAATCGTGCCCGGCGGCCTTGGCGTATTCGAAGTACTCGAAGACTCGACGCTCAGCGAATGGCTCGCGAAGCAGCACAAGAGCACGAGGCGGATCGCCGCTATCTGCAACGGCGTTTTTGCTTTCGGCGCCGCCGGCATGATCGACAACCGTACGGTCACGACCCACTGGATGGACGCCACGCGTCTTTCGTCAATGTTTCCGAAGGCGAAGGTCGAACCCGACCAGATCTACGTAAAAGACAGCGGCCTCTACACGACCGCAGGCGTGACCGCCGGCATCGATCTCGCGCTGGTCATGATCGAAGAAGACTTCGGCAAGCAAATGGCGCTCGACGTCGCAAAGTATCTGATCGTATATGTGCGCCGCGCGGGCGGCCAATCGCAATTCAGCCCCCTGTTGGAAACCCAGGCCGCCAGCGATTCCCAGATCCAGTCAATTCAGCAGTACCTGCTCGACAACCTTCATCTGAATCACACGACCACGTCGCTTGCGCGCCGCCTCAAAATGAGTCCGCGCAATCTGTCCCGCATCTTCACCAAGGAATGCGGCGTCAGCCTCATCGCATTCCTGAACGACGCGCGCATCGATGCGGCGCGCCGCTACCTCGAAAGCACCCGCCACCCGATCGGCGAAATCGCGAAGCGTTGCGGCTTTGAGAGCGCGGATACGCTTCGGCGTACGTTTAGCCGCCGGCTTCAGATCAGTCCCGCCGAATATCGGCAACGCTTTCGCTCCGGCGATCCGGTGAACGACGGGGCCGCTGCTCTGCGTCACCGATGACGAAAGCGATAGCTAACCGTGCGAAATGCGCGTGATCGTCGAGACGCGTCCGGTTTCAAGTTGAACTGTTTGTCGCCAAACCCTGGCGCGCACTCTGCGACGGCCCGCGCGTCTCAGCCACGTGTGCTGGCCTTGCGCAGCTCGCTGGCCAGAATCACTGCTTCGCTGTTGAGTGGTTTGAACGATCCGCGGATTCGGGGACGGTAGACCGGGTCGCCCTTGCGGATGCGCTCGCCAGACAGGGCGCAACGCGCCGCCGCGGGAGCGAAGCATAGTGCCCAGATTTGCTCCTCGTAGTTGCAACGCGTCGGGTCGTGCCAGCGCAATGCGAAGAGCGAATTGGACAGTTCCTCCACGATCGTCACAGTATAGGTACGCACGTCACCGCCCTCCGATTTACGCGAATTGAGCGGCTCACCCCCCAAGCGGGAGCGACCGCACAGGTCCGAGGACTCCGCATCGGGTCTGGCGGAGAAAAAGAGTGACCGATGGCTGCGAGCGTCGTCGTCCACGGGTTCCGAACCTCGGGCGCTGAAGTAACCCGGTCCGGCCGAGGCGATGAGGGATGTTCACGATCGTTTGCGATCCTTAGCAAAGAGTGAGGCAGCGGCCGAGCAACTCCCGACTTTGCGGCTACTGGATGCATATGGCGGAGAAGTCGACGGTACGGCGATAAATGGTCCTCCCTAGCCACGGCACGAACGTGTACTCGCCGTAGGAGTTGCTCCCGATATGGATCCAGCTGCGTAGAACATATGACACGATGATTCCTTGGGGACGTTAAGAAGCGAACCGGTCGGGCGGCCATCCGAAAGCGCCATGGGGTCGTCGGGCCGAACTGCGAGCTTTGCGCTGCAAGGAGAGCAAGCGTGCCGCGATAAGAGAAGGGTAGATTTAGCCGGAGGGCGAGTCTACTCTACGGTTGGATATACCGATGCCGCATTAGCGTAACCGGCTTATACGGACGTATAAGTGCGGTAAGGAGATTTCACTGAGCTTGCTGCGTCAAGCGAATCTCCTGTTGAGCGGCAAACACGGGCAGATCCGCGCTCAGCACTGACGGCCGTCGGGCAGACAGGGCTTGATACCAAGCGATTCGGCCTTGCGCACGAGGTCTGGCATAGAGCGCGCGTTCATTTTTCGCATGACCTGTCCACGGTGCACCTTGACCGTGATTTCGCTCAAGTTCATCTCAGAGGCAATCTGCTTGTTCAGCAGGCCGGACAAGACAAAGCCCATCACCTCTTTCTCGCGCGGCGAAAGAGACTGGTACGCAGCGCGTAGACCGGCTAACGCGGCTTCCGCAGCGAGCCGTTCGCTGTCTCGCGCCAAGGCGTGGGCAACTGCGTCGAGCATGTCCTGGTCTTTGAATGGCTTCGCAAAAAAATCAAGCGCGCCAGCCTTCATTGCCTTCACCCCCATCTCGATGTCTCCATGACCGGTCATGAATACGACGGGAATACGCATGCCGCTATTGACGATTTCCTGGTGAAAAGCCATGCCGCTTTTCCCGCGGAGTCGCACGTCGAGGATGAGGCAGCTCGGTCCTGCGGAATGAGGAAACTGGAGAAATTCGTCCGGCGACTCGAACGTTTCGACGCGCAAGCCTACCGAGCGCAAAAGCAGGTCAAGGGCCAGACGGATTCCTTTGTCGTCATCGACGACGTAGATGACGGACGCGTCGGTTGTTTCGGATTTGTCCGTCGTTCGGCGGGTCGGTCTAGTGGTCATCTTGACACCTTGGGAAGCCGGAATGCGGTCGCACCCCACTGGCATGGACCCATTTTCAACTTGCCAATGCTTCTGCGTCTCATTGGCAACCGAGTAAACTAATTGTAAATCGTTGCCGTCGTCACGTGATTATTTTGGATGTGGCCAACGTCCGTGCAGGCATGGACCCCATTCAACAGCGGAATGCAACGTGCAGGTGTCGGGCCGGGTCGCGGCAGACAAGGGGGGACAATGATAGTCGCGAATTGTCAGACCATTGATCGGGTCTACGTGACGGCGGGCTCGGACCTCTACCGTGCCCGACGCTTGACAGATGGGCGGCCGGTGCTTCTGAAGCTCCTTCCCGAACACGCCGGCGCAGTCCAGTCCGCTCGTTTCAAGCTCGAATATCTGCTCCTTCAAAGGTTGAACATTGCTGGCGTTGCCAAGCCGCTTACCCTGATCGATGACCGCGGACGCCTGGTATCGGTTATGGAAGACTTCTCGGGCGAATCGCTCGAGACAATTTTGTGCCACGGCCCGCGCCCGGACCTGCCTCGCTGCCTCGCTATCGCCCATCACCTGGCCGATGCATTGGCGGGCGTCGATACCGCCCACGTCATCCATCGAGATCTGCGGCCGGCCAATATTCTGGTCGCGCCAGACACTGGCCATGTTCTGCTGGTGGATTTCAGCCTCGCAACGACCCAGGAACACACCGTCTCGCAAGAGGACATTGTCGTATCCGTGGGCGAGTGGGCGTATATGTCCCCCGAACAAACCGGCCGCATGAATCGGCCGGTTGATTACCGGACCGATTGCTATTCGATGGGCGTGTTGCTCTATCGCATGCTGACCGGTCAGTTGCCGTTCCAGGCGAGCGATCCGCTGGAATGGACGCATTGCCACATCGCCCGTATGCCACCGCCGCCGTGCGATATCGCGCCCGCGGTGCCGCAACCGGTGTCCGACATCGTGATGAAGCTGTTGGCCAAACTACCGGAGGATCGCTATCAAAGCATGCGTGGCGTGCAAGCCGATCTTGACCGCTGTCTGGCGCAATGGTGCGCCTCCGGCCGGATCGAGCCGTTCCGGCTCGGCACGGACGATCTATCGGATCGCTTCCAGATTCCACACAGACTGTACGGGCGCGATCAGGAATTGAATGCGCTCCTCGGTGTATTCGAACTCATGGCGGCCACCGGCCGGGCGGCGCTTGCCACCGTATCCGGGTACTCGGGCATCGGCAAGTCGTCGCTCGTCGACACCTTGCGCAAGCCGATTGTCACGAAGCATGGCTACTTCATTTCAGGCAAGTTCGATCAGTACCAGCGAGACATTCCGTATGCCACCCTTACGCAAGCGTTTGGCGAGTTGGTGCAGCAACTGCTGGCCGAAAGTGCAGCACGCATCGCCAGCTGGCGACAACAACTGCAGGCTGCGGTCGGGGTCAATGGCCAGCTTATTCTCGATGTGCTGCCCAAAGTCGAGTTGATCATCGGCACCCAAGCTCCGGTACCGGCGCTGCCGCCGGCGGAGGCACAAACCCGGTTCCGCCTGGTCTTCCGGCAATTCGTGACCGTGTTCACGAGCAAGGCACATCCGCTAGTCCTCTTTCTGGACGATCTGCAGTGGATCGACGCCGCCAGCCTGGCGCTCGTCGAACACCTGCTCACTCACCCAGACACCTGTTATCTGATGCTAATCGGCGCGTATCGCGACAACGAAGTGAGCCGAGCGCATCCGCTTATGAAGAGCCTCGATGCGATCCATCACAGCGGCACGCCGGTGATCGACATCCAGCTCGCGCCGTTGTCCGCCGTGCATCTGAATCAGTTGGTCGCCGATACGCTGCATGCGCCACACGCGTCCTGCGGGCCGCTCACACAGCTCATTTGCGAACGCACCGAGAGCAACCCGTTCTTCTTTATCCAATTCCTGGATGCGCTACACAAGGAGGGGTTGCTGCGGCGCGATGCACAGATTCAGGCATGGCAGTGGGACCTGGAACAGATCAAAGCGAAAGACTTCGCCGACAACGTCGTCGATCTGATGTTGCGCAAGTTGCGGCAACTGCCGATCCCGGCACAGGAAGCGCTGCAGCTGGCCGCTTGCCTCGGCAACAAGTTCGACCTGCGGATTCTCGCGCGGGTCAGCGGCCAGGCCGAACTCGAGCAGCAACTTGCGCCTGCCGTGCGCGAAAATTTGATTCTGCGCACCCATGGCAGCGGTAAGTTCCTGCACGACCGGATCCAGCAAGCGGCTTACTCACTGGTTCCCGAAGAGCGCCGCAGTGAAGTACACCTGCGCATCGGTCGCGTGCTCCTCTCGAACATGACGGCCGACGAGCTCGCCGATCATCTGTTCGATGTGGCAAACCAGTTCAATCGGGGCGCCGCGCTGATCAAGGCGCCTGAAGAATGCGAGCGTATCGCTGAACTCAATCTCAGCGCCGGCATGCGTGCCAAGGCAGCGACGGCCTACGCATCGGCACTGGCCTATTTCACTGCCGGAGACGCACTGGTGACAGAGGATGGTACGAACCGGCACGATGCGCTCACGTTCTCGCTCGGCTTTCAGCGTGCCGAATGCGAATTCCTCAACAGCTACCTGACGACGGCGGAACAACGGCTGTCGATGCTTTCAAACCGCGCCGCAAACCTCATCGATAAGGCCGCCGTCGCGTGCCTGCGCATGGCCCTTTATATGAACGCGGGACAAGCCGACCGCGCCGTTGAAGTGAGCCTCGAATATCTCCGTGCCGTCGGCGTTACGTGGTCGGCGCACCCGCGGAAGGAGGAGGTGCAGCAGGAGTACAAACAACTGTGGCAACGGATGGGCAGCCGCTCGATCGAGCAGCTCCTCGAATTGCCTCTGATGACCGATCCCGTGTGCCGTGCCACCCTGGACGTACTAACAGCCGTCCAGCCGCCCGCCCATGCCACCGACATGAACCTGTATTGCCTCGTCGCCGGTCGCATGGCGAATCTGAGCCTCGAGCATGGCAATAGCGATGGATCGGGATTCGCCTACGTCATGCTCGGCATGACCCTCGGGCCGCAATTCGGTGATTACGAGGCTGGATTTCGGTTCGGCAAGCTCGGCGTCGATCTCGTCGAGAAGCACAGGATGGATCGCTTCAAAGCTCGCGTCTACGCCGGCTTTGGCGCCTTCATCGTGCCCTGGACGGCGCACATACGTTCGGGTCGAGCCATACTGCGGCTCGCCTTCGACACGGCCAACCAAACTGGCGACCTTACGTTTTCGGGCTATTGCGGCAACAACCTGATCACCAATCTCCTGGCTGCTGGAGACCCACTCGGCGATGTGCAGCGAGAAGCCGAAAGTGGCCTCGAGTTCGCACGCAAAATGCGGTTCGAATTCGTCGCCGACGTCATGACTGCGCAACTCAGGCTGATCAATGGACTCCGCGGTCTGACGCCCGAATTCGGCTCCTTCAACGATGCCGCGTTCGACGAAGACCGGTTCGAGCAGCATTTGGCCGCAGATCCAGGGCTGGCACTTGTCGCTTGCTGGTATTGGATTCGCAAGTTGCAAGCGCGTTTCCATGCAGCTGACTACGCTTGCGCCATCGCGGCGGCATCGAATGCTGAACCGTTGCTGTGGGCGTCGCCATTCTGCTTCGAGGTGGCGGAGTATCATTTCTATGGCGCGCTGGCGCGCGCAGCACACTGCGATTCGGTATCGGCTGACGAACGACCCAGGCATCTGGAGGCGCTGTCCGCTCACCAGAGGCAGCTCGAGACGTGGTCGAACAATTGCCCCGAGAATTTCACGAACCGCGCCGCGCTGATAGCCGCGGAGATTGCTCGACTCGAGACGCACGACCCCGACGCCATGCGGCTTTACGAACAGGCCATTCGTTCGGCACGCGAGCACCACTTCGTCCATAACGAGGCAATCGCTTATGAGCGCGCATCGGCGTTCTACCGGACGCGTGGATTCGAGACTATTGCCGACACATACATGCGAAAGGCGCGCGACTGCTTTGCGCGCTGGGGCGCCGACGGTAAGGTCAGACAGATCGACGCGCGCGCGCCGCAACTGCGCGAAGAGCCGGCTTCATCGGCGGTCACTGCATTCGGTAGTGTCGAGCAACTGGATCTGCTATCGGTCACCAAGGCCTCCCAGGCCATCTCTGGCCAGATCGTGCTCGAGGATCTCGTCGACACGCTGATGCACATCCTGCTTGAAAATGCCGGGGCTCAGACCTGCCATTTGCTGCTCGCACGCAACGAGAGTCTGGTCCTCGCGGCGGAAGCGAGCGTCGAGCAGCAGACGATCCAGGTACGGCGGCATCTGGGCCGGGCGCGGCCCGCACAGGCGTTGCCGGAATCGGCCGTACGCGAATCGGTGCTGCCCGCGTCCATCATCAATTACGTGCGCCGCTGCCAGGAGCGGGTATTGTTGACAGATGCGATGCAATCGAATCCCTTTGCGGCAGACGACTACTTTGCCCGCCGGCGACCGAAGTCGGTATTGTGCCTGCCGATCATGCGGCGCTCTGCGTTGATCGGCCTGTTGTATCTGGAGAACAACCTGGCCACGCATGCTTTCCCTCCCGAACGCGTGACCGTGCTGGAACTGCTGGCCTCGCAGGCTGCGATCTCGCTGGAGAACGCGCTGCTCTACGCCGACCTGCAACGCGAGAACAGCGAGCGCAAGCTGGCCGAGGAGGAGCTACGCCTGCGCGAAGCACGCATCCGGCGGCTGGTCGAATCGAACATCATCGGAGTGTTCTTCTGGAACGTGGCCGGTATCGCCACCGACGCGAACGACGCGTTTCTCCGGATCGTAGGTTATTCGCGACAAGATCTGCTGTCCGGCCATGTCCAATGGGCCACCATGACACCTCCGGAATATCGCGCCGCCGATGCGCGGGCGATTGACGACCTACGGCAGCGCGGGAGTTCCCCGCCCTATGAGAAGGAATATATTCGCAAGGACGGCAGTCGCATCCCGGTTCTGGTCGGCGGCGCGCTAATCGAGGGCTCGGAGGAAAACGGCGTGGCGTTCGTGCTCGACCTGACCGAACAGAAGGAGGCCGAGGCGGAACTCGCAGCGCGGCGGACCGCGGCCAAACAGGCAGAAGAGCAGTTGCAAGCGTTGCAGGTGGAACTGGCTCATGCAACTCGCGTAACAACGCTTGGGGAACTGAGTGCATCCATTGCACACGAAGTCGGCCAGCCGCTAGGCGCGATCGTGACCAGTGGCGAAGCCTGTCTGCGATGGCTCGGCCGCGGGGAGTCGCAGCCGGAAGAGGTGCGGGCCTGTGTGCAGCATATGATCGGCGAAGGTAGGCGCGCGAGCGAAATTGTCCGGCGTATCCGCACGCTCACCAGGAAGGCTGCCCCGCGGAAGACGCCGCTGCAACTCAACGATGTGATCAATGATGTCGTAGCCCTGGTTCAGCGCGAAGTCCTGAATCATCGCGTTTCGTTGCGCCTCGAGCTTGACTCCGGGCTGCCTGCGTTGCTCGGCGATCGGGTCCAGCTTCAGCAAGTGCTCATCAATCTGGTCATAAACGGTATCCAGGCGATGGCTGACATCGGCGGCGACTCACGTGAACTACGGGTCGAGTCCCATCGGGATAGCGATGGTCACGTCGTGGTCGCCGTACAGGATTCTGGCCCGGGGATCGATCCGGAAAGCGCAAACCAGCTGTTCGACGCATTCTTCACCACGAAGGCCGAAGGGATGGGCATGGGGTTGTCGATCTGCCGTTCGATCATCGAGGCCCACGGTGGACAAGTGTGGGCGTCCAACAATGCCGGGCACGGGGCCATTTTCCAGTTCAGCCTGCCTTCGATTAGCGAAGCGTCCTGAAGGGCGATCCGGCGTGATAAACAGGACAATAATTGGTAATGGTCGAGAGCAAGATCGAGACGCATCCGGATCGACGCTACGCTTATGACCCGTTTATACATTCGTATCATTTCCGTGCTGCGGCTTCCGAGCTACGATTGATTTGAGTCGCATGCCACACGATTTCGTCTGGCACGCTCCGCTTTCAGTGTGTCGAGGCCCGTCGCTTGTGTCTTCTCAAATTGTTTCCATCGTCGACGACGATGAGGGTGCCCGGGTGGCGACCGCGAGTCTGGTTCGTTCGCTAGGGTGGCAGGCGCGAGTGTTTGCATCGGCGGAAGAATTTCTGGAGTCGGGGTCAGTCGGCGAAACGTCATTCCTGATTTCGGATATACGGATGCCGGGCTTGTCCGGAATCGAACTGCACGACCATCTTCTGGCCCTCGGGTACGCCATTCCGATCATTTTCACCTCGGGATTCCCGACTGACGCCGTTGAGGCCAAAATCCAGGCCAGAGGTGCGCCCCCTTTCCTCGAGAAGCCCGTTGACGCCATCACTGTCGAGCGATTGCTCAATCTTGCGCTGGGTCGGCCATAGCGCGTTCGCAGTTCGTCAGGAGATTGCCGTCGCGCCGGGCCACGCAATCCGGTCGCTCACAGCTTCAGTTCCCCTGCTTCGTCAGGACGATTTTCTTCGCCTTCCGCCATCACGCGAGTTATACGCGGGTATGAGATTCCTATCTACATGCACCGGCGTTCGAACCGTTCGTAGAATGGTTTCGTGTGGCTCGCACCTGTACATTGTTTTCAAGGCCAGTGTGCGAGCACGATGCACCTGGCATGGTCAGTCTTGTTTATCACCAGTTCGTTCGATCAATACGCGAACTTAAATCCGGTTTCTCGACGATTGACGCTCACGGTTTGTCTCGCGGCCTTTGCCGTGGATCTGCTGCGCGCATCGCGGCCCATGCTGTCAGCCGGTGGTGGCCGCCGCACTTGCGGCATATCTGAAGGAGGAGCAACCGATGATGACCGTCGTGCTTATCTACATGTCCGGCTTCCTCGTCGTCGTGGCCGCTTTGCTTGTCGCAATGATCAAGACCACCGCGCGTCCAAATCGTTGAAACGAGGAAATGTCGTATCTATCCGCCGCCGTTATTCGCATCTGCGTGATTTGACCACGCACATGTTCGATGTTGTGGAGGTTGTCATGTTCATCCAGTCCAACCAGATAGCACTGCCTTTTTCGTTCGAACTCGACCTGTGCGCATGGGCAAACGCCGTGTACGAAGAAGCCGTCGGAGAAGGCTTCATTCGCGTGCCCTGGGAGCCGGACGATGCGATCGTGCGGCGATTGCAGGCTTACTTCCACAGTGGCCTGTCGCCTGCCGAAGCCGCGAGCGCGTGTTTCTGTCTGAACCACTGATGATCGCGCCTGACGCTGAGCCTGAGACCGCCCGTCTGTCCAGCCCGATCAAATCGTACACGGATGCGTGGCATCGTTGAGCCCGAGCCTCGCAAGGGGCGGGTCGCCACCTGCGAGGCTCAGGCATCTTGTACGGCACGGCTGCCAGGATCAGAACCCGGCGGCCAGCCCGTCGCGCCGGGTGTCGCTCGCGGCGACATAACCGCGCTCAGGGTCGTTGCGATCGAGCTTCCAGATGTACTGTCCCGAGCCGAAGTCCATATACGGATCGTCGACCGACTTGATCGTATGGCCGAGACCCTCGAGAGCACGCACCGTGTCCTCATCGAGCGTCGCTTCGACGTCAACCGTGAAGTCGCGATTGACCTTCCAGCGCGGCGCGTCGCACGCGGCCTGCGGCTGCTGACCGTAGTCGAGCATGCGCACGATCGATTGCAGATGGCCTTGCGGCTGCATGTCGCCGCCCATCACGCCGAAGCTCATCACCGCTTCCTGGCGACCGTCGACCTGCTGGGTCAGGAAAGCAGGGATGATCGTATGGAACGGTCGCTTGCCGCCCTCGACCACGTTCGCCGACTTCGGATCCATCGAGAACCCGTAGCCGCGGTTCTGCAGCGAAATGCCGGCGTCCGGCACGACGATGCCCGAGCCGAAGCCCATGTAGTTCGACTGGATGAAGCTCACCATCATGCCGCGCTCGTCGGCCACCGACATGTAGATCGTGCCGCCCGCCTTCGGCATGCCGAAATCGAACTGCGTGGCACGCTTCGGGTCGATCAACTTCGCGCGCGACTTCAGGTACGCGTCGTCGAGCATCTGTTCGGGCGTGACCTCCATCGAGCGCGGATCGGCGACGTACTGGTAGACGTCGGCGAACGCGAGCTTCATCGCTTCGATCTGCAGATGCTGCGATTCGATGCCGTCAACCTGCAGCGCGCCCACGTCGAACTGTTCGAGAATGCCGAGCGCGATCAGTGCGGCAATGCCCTGGCCGTTCGGCGGAATTTCGTGCACCGTGTGGCCGCGATAGTCCTTGCTGATCGGCTCGACCCAGTCGACGCGATAGTTGCGCAGATCGTCCATCGTGAGCGCGCCGCCACCCTGGCGCGAAAACGCGGCGATCTGTTCGGCGATCTCGCCTTCGTAGTACGCGCGCGGGCCCTGTTCGGCCAGCTTGCGCAGCGTCTTCGCGTGCCCGGGGAAGCGCACCAGTTCACTCACTTCCGGCGCGCGGCCACGCGGCATGAACGTCTCGGCGAAGCCCGGCTGGTCCTTCAGTTCCGGCACAGCGGCCGCCCACTTGTACGCAACGACGCTCGCCACCGCATGGCCGCGCTCGGCGATTTCGATCGCCGGCTCCATCAGGTCGGCGAACGGCAGCGTGCCGAACTTCTGATGCAGCGCCTCCCAGCCGGCGATTACGCCCGGCACCGTCACTGCATCCCAGCCGCGCTTGGGGTGCTTCGCGAGACCGTTTTCCTCACCGTACTTACGTTTGAAGTAATCGACATTCCACGCGGCGGGCGACACGCCCGACGCGTTCAGCCCATGCAGCTTCGCGCCGTCCCAGACGAGCGCGAACGCGTCACTGCCGAGGCCGCACGAAACCGGCTCGACGACCGTGATCGCCGCTGCCGCGGCAATCGCCGCATCGACGGCATTGCCGCCTTTCCACAACATCCGCAAGCCGGCTTGTGCGGCAAGCGGGTGGGACGTCGAAACGATGTTGCGCGCGAACACGGGCAAACGGGGTGTTGGATACGGGTTTTGCCAATTGAAACGTGTCATTGAAAAACTCAAACGAGAGTAATGAGGGGGCCGTCGGCCCATCGAGGCGGTGACGGACTCGGGTTACGACTCGCGCGGATCGAGCGCATCGCGCAGGCCGTCGCCGAGCAGGTTGAAACCGAGCACGGCCAGAAAGATCGCGATGCCCGGAAAAATCGACATCCACGGCGCCTGACTGACAAAATCCTTCGCGGTGTTGAGCATCGAACCCCACGACGGCGCCGGCGGCAGCTGGCCGAGCCCGAGAAACGACAGGCTCGCTTCGGCGATGATCGCGGTCGCGATCGTCAGGCTTGCCTGCACGATGATCGGCGGAAGCACGTTCGGCAGGATGTACCGCACGATGATCCGCGCGTGGCCGAGGCCGATTGCCCGCGCGCCTTCGACGTATTCCTCGGCCTTCACGGTGATCGCCTGGCCGCGCGTCAGCCGGACGAAGCGCGGCATCGCGGAGATGCCGATCGCGGCCATTGCGTTGGTCAGGCTCGGTCCGAGGAACGCGGCGAGCGCGATGGCGAGGATCAGGAACGGAATCGACAGCAACGCATCGGCGATTCGCGAGATCACTCCGTCGACGAGCTTGCCGAAATAGCCGGCCAGCAAGCCGAGCGGCACGCCGATCACGACCGCAATGCCGACCGACACGACGCCCGCCAGCAGCGACGCGCGCGCGCCCCACAGCAGACGGCTCAGCACGTCGCGGCCGAGTTCGTCGGTGCCGAACCAGTGCACGGCAGAAGGCGCCTGCCGCACGGTCATGAAGCTCGCCTGCACCGGGTCATAATGCGACAGCCACGGCGCGAATACCGCCATCAGGACGATGAGCAGCACGAGCGCCGCGCCGAACACGGCGGCGCGATTGCGCATGAACTTCGCGATTCCACGACGCTTGCGGCGCGGCAGTGCGGTCGTCTGCGACGCAGCGGCCGACGCGTGAACGGGGTTGGCGGAAGTAGCCATCAGCTGCGTCTCAGTCGGGGATTGAGGAGGACGTACAGCACGTCGGCGCACAGGTTCACGACGATGAAGCACAGCGCGGTGACGAGCACGACACCCTGCACGACCGCGTAGTCGCGATTGAACACGGCATCGACAATGAGCTTGCCGAAGCCGGGGATCGTGAAAACCTGCTCGGTCAGCACCGCACCCGCGAGCAGTTCGCCGAACAGCAGCGCGAGCACCGTGACAATAGGAACCAGCGCGTTGCGAAAAGCGTGCTTGACGACGACGGTGCCGCGCAGCAGCCCCTTGGCACGCGCGGTCCGAATATAGTCGGTGCGCAGCACGCTCAGCATCGCGCTGCGCGTGTGGCGCATCAATTGCGCGCCGAGCGAGGCGCCGAGCACGAACGCGGGCATCAACATGGTCTTGATGCTGAGCCAGAAGTCTTCGGCCGGCGACACGTAGCCGGACGACGGCAGCAGGTGCCAGCGCACCGAGACGATGAAGATCAGCATGATCCCGAGCCAGAAGTTCGGGATCGACATGCCGGACAGCGCGAAGATGTTCGCGCCGTAATCGAGCGCGCCGCCGCGGCTTGCGGCGGAGATGACGCCGGCCGGAATGCCGATGCCGATCGCGAAGATCATCGCCATCGCCGCGAGCTGCAGTGTGACCGGCAGCTTCTGCGCGATCAGCGACGTCACCGGCACGTCGGTGCGCAGCGACGCGCCGAGATCGCCGTGCACGACGTCACGAACCCACAGTGCGTACTGCGTCGGCACCGGTTCGTCGAGGTGGTACTTGACGCGCAACGACGCGATCAACTGTGGATCCTGATCTTCCCCGGCCATGGCCATGACCGGATCGCCGGGCAGCAGCTTCTGCAGGCCAAAGATCAGCATCGACACGAGAATCAGCGTCGGAATGGCGACCAGCACGCGATTTGCAATGATCTGCAGCATGATCGGTCAGCCCTTGACACTGACGCCGCGTAGGCGGATCAGGCCGTCGGGATAAGGCGTGAAGCCTTGCACCTTCTTCGACAGTTCGAACGGCCACGGCTGGCTGTAGACGTAGATGATCGGATCGTCGTCGGCGAGCAGCCTGGACGCCGCGTCGTACTGCGTTTTGCGGTCCGCGGCGGTCAGCTTCACGCGCGCGGCGTCGAGCAGCTGGTCGACTTCGGCGTTGCAGTAATGCGCGTAATTGAGGTTGCCGGCGCACGTGTTGAACTGATGCAGGTTGCCGTCCGGATCAACACGGCCCGACCAGCCGAGGTACATCGCCTCGAAGTCGCCGCTGTGCGCGGCATTGAGCTCGGTCGCATAGTCGGTCGGCCGCAGCTTCAGGTTAAAGCCGGCTTCGCCGACCATCGCCTGCATCATCTGCACGATCTGGCTCGACACCGTGTTGTTCGGGTAAGTGAACTCCATGTCGACGTGCTCGTGGCCCGCCGCCTTCAGCAGCGCCTTCGCCTTCGCGACGTCGCGATGCGACATCGGCAGCGACGCGTTGTAGTACGGGCTCGACTTCGGCACCGCCTGATTCGCCGGCGCGAAGATGCCCGCGCCGATCACCTGGTTGATCGCGTCACGGTCGATCGCGAGTTCGAACGCCTGCCGCACGCGCTTGTCTTTCAGCAGCGCGTTGCTGCGCTTGCCGTTGCCGATGTTGAACGTAACGTAGTAATAGCCGAAGCCGCTGACCGGCGCGAACTTGTAGCTCGCGTCGCTCTTGACCGACGCGACATCGGACGGCGCGAGGCGCTCAAGCATGTCGAGCGAACCCGAACGCAGGTTTGCGAGGCGC
Organism: Paraburkholderia sp. NPDC080076; assembly: GCF_050281145.1. Classification (NCBI taxonomy): domain Bacteria; kingdom Pseudomonadati; phylum Pseudomonadota; class Betaproteobacteria; order Burkholderiales; family Burkholderiaceae; genus Paraburkholderia; species Paraburkholderia sp. NPDC080076. Next base: position 19,776 of record NZ_JBNNWQ010000006.1, read on the forward strand.
ACGGTGCTGTCCGGAATCGGCAGGAAGATCACGCGCTGGACCGGGTATTTGTCCGCGTCCCAGTAGCCCGGGAATTTCTCTAGCACGACGCGATCGTTCTGCACGCGCTGAACGAACTTGTACGGGCCCGAACACACAGGATGCGCGGCGACGCCCGCCGGATCGGCCAGCGTCTTAGGCGCGAGCATCATGCCGGCGCGGTCGGTCAGCGTCGCGAGCAGTGCGGCGTCTGGCTGCTTCAACACGATTGCGACGGTGTAGTCGTCGATCACGTCGACGTGATCGACCGACGCAAGTTCGCTCTTGCGGTTGCTCGTCGGCAACGTGCGGTCGCGGTCCAGGTTCGCCTTGACGGCGGCCGCATTGAACGGCTCGTCGTCCTGAAACTTCACCCCTTGCCGCAGCTTGAACGTGAGCGTCTTGCCGTCGGCGCTCGTCGTCCACGACGTCGCCAGCATCGGCACGATCTTCAGGTCGGGCGTGATATCGACCAGCGCGTTGCACAGCGACGCAAATACGATCCGGTCGACGAGCTGCACGCTGCGTGCGGGGTCGAGCGAACCGATGTCGTCCTGCAAGCCGATCCGTATCGTCTGGCTGGTCTGGGCCATCGCGCCGGTAGCGCTGAGTGCGAGCGCCGCGGCAATCAATATTCTTCGCATGAGGACTTCCCTTTGTTTTCCAATTCACAAACGGTTTGGTGAGCGGGCAGCACAGCGGCGGCAGCTCGATTCTTCACCCGATTTTCATCTCGACCACCGGCTCAATCGCCGCCGCCAGCGGCGAGCGTCGCCTGGCGGTCGCGGTAGATCGCGAGCCGCTCGATCAATTTCGGGCTGACGCTCGTGGCCAGCGGTGCGCCGCCGCCGGCGTTCTGGATCTCGCGCCAGAAGTGGCATGCGACCTGCCGTCCGTCCTCGAGGCGCTCGCTGATCGGCCGCGCTTGCGCGCAGTGCGGCTTCGCATGCGGACAGCGCGTATGGAAACGGCAACCGGAAGGCGGCGCGGTCGGACTCGGCAGATCGCCGGACAACGCGGGCTTCGCACGCCGCTCGTGCGGGCTGCTCGCCGGAATCGCGCGCAGCAGCGCTTGCGTGTACGGATGCAGCGGCGCGTCGAACAGTGCATCGACTTCAGCCAGCTCGACGATCTCGCCGAGGTACATCACGGCGACGCGGTCGCTCATGTGGCGAATCACCGCGAGGTCGTGCGCGACCATGATCAGCGTGAGGCCGAGATCCTGTTTCAGTGTTTCGAGAAGATTGATCACCTGCGCCTGCACCGAGACGTCGAGCGCCGACACCGGCTCGTCGCCGACGATCAGCTTCGGCTCGCCGGCCAATGCGCGCGCAATCCCGATTCGTTGTCGCTGGCCGCCGGAGAATTCGTGCGGGAAACGGTCCGCGTAGGCCGGTTGCAGGCCAACCGTGCGCAGCAGTTGCGCGACGCGCTCGCGATGCTCGGCGCCGTTGCGCGCGAGCCCGTGCAGCGCGATCGGTTCGCCGACGATCTGGCCGATCGTCATGCCCGGATTCAGCGACGCGAACGGATCCTGAAAGATGATCTGCATTTCGCGGCGCAGCCGCCGCAGCGGCGCGCCTTGCTGATGCGTGATGTCGTTGCCTTGATAGAAGACGCGGCCGTCCGTCGAGTCGATCAAACGGAGCAGCAGGCGGCCCAGTGTGGACTTGCCGCAGCCCGATTCGCCGACGATCGCGAACGTCTCGCCGGGGTCGACCGCAAACGACACGTCGTTGACTGCATAGACGGTTGGCGAGCGTGTGAAGAGATGCCGCGTACCGCCAAAATGCTTCGTCAGCGCGCGCGCCTCGATGATCGGCGTCTGCGAATTCGAGGCCGGGTGTGCGTGCGGCGTCGGTGTATTGGGCGTCGTCATGCAATTTCCTTGCGCAACAGCGGCGCGGCAACCTGTTCGACCGGAGCGAGCCAGCACGCGACCCGATGCACACCGGCTATTACCTTGTCGGGCGGCGCGGCGTCGGTGCAGCGTTGCTCGGCGAAGGGGCAGCGCGGCGCGAAGCGACAGCCGTTCGGCATCAACTCGGGCGACGGCACCGAACCGCGGATCGTCGCGAGCGCGCCTTCGCGCTTACCGACCGATGGAATCGCGCCCATCAGGCCGATCGTGTAGGGATGCTGCGGGTCGTCGAACAGATCGGCAACGGTGCCGTATTCGACGATGCGGCCCGCGTACATCACCGCGACGTGGTCGGCGACTTCAGCGACGACGCCGAGATCGTGCGTGATCAACACCATCGCGGTGCCGGTCTCGGCTTGCAGATTTTTCACGAGCGCCAGCACCTGCGCCTGGATCGTCACGTCGAGCGCGGTCGTCGGCTCGTCGGCGATCAACAGGCGCGGGCGGTTCGCGAGCGCCATCGCAATCATCACGCGTTGGCGCATGCCGCCGGAGAGCTGATGCGGGTATGCATCGAGCCGGGTTTCCGGCGCCGGGATGCGCACGAGCCGCAGCATTTCGAGCGCCTGCTCGCGCGCCTGCCCGCGCTCGACATCGCGATGTCGCCGGATGCTTTCGGCGATCTGGTCGCCGACCGTGAACGCCGGGTTCAGCGACGTCATCGGCTCCTGAAAGATCATCGACAGCCGGTTGCCGCGAATATCAGCCAGTTCGCGCTCGGTTAGCGAGAACAGGTCCTTGCCTTCGAAATGCGCGGTGCCGGCGACGCGTTGTGCAGGCGGGCTCGCGAGCAGACCCATCAGCGCGAGCGACGTCACGCTCTTGCCGCAACCCGATTCACCGACGATGCATAGTGTCTCGCCAGTGCCGACTGAGAACGACACGTCGTGGACGAGGTTCGGTACCTCGGCAGCGCGCGAGAACTTCAACGAAAAGCCGCGCACCTCCAGAACCGGTCGGCGGGCGGCATCGGTCATGCTGGGAAACTCCATATCGAGCTGGTAGTCCTGTTCAAGGCTGTCCTCGCGGCGATTATGTGGTGCGCTTGACGACAGAAAATATTAATATTTCTTACTGATACTTAACTTTTTCTTGGGGATGAGCGATGCCGACCCTGCGCATGTTGAGAACCTTTCGGGCCATCGCGCGCACCGGATCATTCGCGGCAGCGGCCAGGAGCGTCGCGCTGACCCAGGCGGCGGTCAGCTTGCAGATGCGCGGGCTCGAACAGGCGCTCGGCCGCCAGTTGTTCGACCGCAGCGGTCGGCAGATCGCGCTGAGCCGCCACGGACAAGATATCTGGCCGAAGGTCGAGCAGATTTTCGACCTCCTGGACGAACTCGAAGCGACGCCGGCGGACTCGATGGTCGGGCCGGTGACCATCGGCGCGGTGGTGTCGGTGATCGGCGCGCTCTCGCTGGTCATCGCGCGATTGAAGGCCGCGCATCCGCAACTGGATGTGCGGCTGCTGTCGTCGCGCTCCGACGAACTGGCGCGGATGGTCGAGGCGGGTGAGGTCGATATCGCGGCGGTCGTCGCGCGTGCCGACATGACGCTGCCTGACACGCTGAAGTGGACGACGCTATACACAGAGCCGCTGATGCTGGTGGTCAGCCGCGAAATCGGTGACAACGATCCGCGGCGAATTCTGCGCAGCCACCCCTTTCTGCGTTTCGACCGCCGCGTGCGCACCGGGCGCGTCGTCGAGCATGCACTGCAGACAGTCGGCCTGACGGTCAACGAATACCTCGAACTCAACTCGATCGAGACAATCGTCGCGCTGGTGCGCGAAAATGTCGGCGTCGCGGTGCTGCCGCTTCTGCATCGCGGCAACTGGCAAAACGATCCGCTACTACGCGTGCTGTCGATTTCGAATCCGCCGGTGCTGCGCACGGTCGGCATGATCCAGCGCGCGTCGTATGACCGGCGCGGCATCACGCAGGCGATTATCGACACGCTGCACAACGACTGAGCGGCCTGCGCCCACCGCTTCACAGCGGTGCGTCTGCACACGACGACATATGGTCTGATACAGTACCCTGAATCAATTGGAGCATGCAGCCATGAAGGCTTCACGGGCGGCGGCATCACGCACTTACGCGATGCCTGAGCGAAGCGATCGCCTCGATTTCTACATACGCGACCAAGCCTCACGCCCCGCAATTGAAGAGCCGCACAAGCACGAATATTTTCAGATTCAGATCAACCTCGGCGGCGATACCGAACAGCACATCGGCGGAGTACGCCGGCCTTTTCCTGCGGGTGCGGTCGCCTTTATCCTGCCGCATCGCTTGCATCTGATACCGCACCCCGCGCATTCGCGCTTCATTGTCATCAACTTTACGCAAGCGTTTCTACGCGCCAATACGGACGGAGTCGCGGGTCCCCTGGACCTCGAGGATGTGTCGATTACGCAGGCACCCGAACTCGCGCCGTTCAGGCTTCAGGAGTACATCGACTTCATTCTGGCGGACGCCGATCTCGCCGAAATCGAGCCGGTTCTGTCACGTATGCTGGAGGTCAATGAGACACGGCGCTTCGGTGCGAGCGCCCTCCTGCGCGGATACCTTCTCCAGTTGATTGGGATCGTATGCCAGCGACACGCGGATCAGCTACTTCGGCTTTCCTCGCGCAACGTCCAGAGACTCGGCCGACGAGACGCTCTGGTCCGTGTGGACCGTCATGTCGATGCCCATCTCGCGAGCAACGCGCTGTCTCTGACCTCTGCCGCCGCCGCTGCGTTTCTATCGCCGAACTATCTTACGCATCTGATCAAGAAAGAGACGGGCCGGACGTTTGTCGAGTGGGTGACCGAGCGACGCATCGCACGCGCAAAGGAACTGCTGGCAAACGACAACCGGCGCATCAAGGACATCGCGTTTCTGGTCGGCTATCGAGACGAGGCCTATTTTTCGAGGCGGTTTCGTCAGTCGGTCGGTCAGTCGCCGAGCGACTTTCGCGACATGCACCGGAGTGCGGGTCAACGAAACGGCGGGGCAACCGCGCGCGAGGAAGCACCGTAAGATCGTCCTGGTGTTCAGCGGATTTGTCCTGCTCGGCAGGTTCGCAGGGCGATATCGTAGGTAGGCCAATATTACTTGCGAGGCTTACCATGACCGAATACTCGGTGACACCACCCACGATCACCTCCGTTGCTGTCAGCGGTTCGACGAACCGCTTTCCCGTGCGCCGCGTGTTCTGTGTCGGACGCAACTACGCAGAGCATGCGCGCGAAATGGGCGCCAACCCGGACCGGGACCCGCCGTTCTTTTTTTCCAAGCCTGCCGATGCAGTCGTGCCAGCGACCGGCGTCCTTCCGTATCCGCCCCTGACCTCCGACTTGCACCACGAGATTGAACTCGTCATTGCGATCGGCAAGGAAGGAAAGATCATCGCCCGCGAAGACGCACTCGATTTTGTCTGGGGCTATGGAGTCGGTGTCGATCTGACACGCCGGGATCTTCAGGCGACGGCGAAGAAACTGAGCCGCCCGTGGGACTGGGCGAAAGGCTTCGACGCGTCTGCGCCAGTGAGCGAGATCAAACCGACGTCCGAGGCGGGGCATCCATCCAGTGGCCGCATATGGTTGTCCGTGAACGGAGAAGTCCGTCAGCAAGGCGATCTCAGCGAAATGATCTGGCCTGTCGCGGACATCATCAGTTACGTGTCTCAGGCCGTGACCGTGAAGCCGGGAGACCTGATCTTCAGCGGAACACCCGCCGGCGTCGGCGCACTACGCCCAGGCGACAAGGTCGCAGGTGGAGTGGATGGCGTTGCAAACTTCAGTTTCGAGGTGGGCCCGCTGGTCGGATGAACGGGGCGCGGGAAGTCGCCTGAAGATCTCCCCTGCGAACAAGTGCGACCGGTGCGAACCGAGGCGCACTTTCGCAGCGGGACTCGATTGTGGACGCACAGGTTCGACGTCCAACTGCTTCCTGTCGCAGGCTCATGAAGGAAGCTGATCCACGAGTACCTGCTTTACCGCGGTGCAATCGTTCCGACGATAGACCGCCACCCTCAATCGATCAGGAGCGGATCGCCGTCGAATTCGACGAGACAGCCGGGGCCGCCATGAAACAGCGCTTCACGCGCATCTTCCGTCTTTCCCGTTGCCGCGATCTCAGCCGCATAAAGTTCGGCATCATCTTCCGGCACGTACCCGAGATAGCGCACGTTGGCATTGTCCCAGCGATTGCGCGCGTTATTGGAGACGCCGTACACGACCGCGAAGTGGAAGTCCGGATAGTCGATACAGCGGCGCGTCACCTGCACCATGTCGCGATGGCTGATCCATGTGAAGAGGTGGCGCGGTACGGTCGGCCTGTTGTCCGGGCGAAACGAGCCGATACGGATGCACGCAACCGACATGCCGTGCTTGTCGGCGTACATCCGGCCAAGCGCCTCGCCGAACACCTTCGAGATGCCGTAGCGGCTATCAGGACGCGGCTCGACGCTGTTGTCGATCATCCGGTCGCGACGATGAAAACCCACTGCATGGTTTGAACTCGCGAACACCACGCGCTTGACGCCTGCTTGCCGCGCCGCTTCGAACACGTTGTAGCAACCCTCGATGTTCATATCGCGGATGCGCTCCCAGCGATCCTCGTCGGGGATGCCGGCGAGATGCACGACGACGTCGACGCCCTCCATGGCCGGCAGAAGATCCTCCAGGCGCGTGATGTTCGCCGTCACGATTTCCTCGCCTGCCTGTGCCTCGGCCTGCGGCGCAATATCGGCGAGGCGCAGCGCATAGTGGCCCTGGAAACCGGCGCGGAGCACGCGCCCAATGTGACCGGCCGCGCCGGTGATCAGTACTCGAGTCATTGATACCCTCTCCGTGATTCAGGTAAAAAAACAGCTAATCGGTTTCGCCTTTCTGTACGGCGTAGCCAGCCGAGCGGCGATGATGCGCTTCGAGATACGCATCGCGCGATGGCACCAGGTGGTCCCGGCATAACTTGATCAACGATTCCCGGTCGCCGCTCCGGAGCGCCTCGATCATCTGGTGATGCTCGGCACGAGCCTTCTCCAGATACTGGGGAAACACGATGGATACTGAACGGATCGCATGCGTGCGGCGTTCATACTCGCGAATCGCCTCGGTTAGAACCTGGCTTTCCGACAACGCAAAGAACGCATGGTGAAACGCCATGTTCGCGCGGAAGACGCGTCGCAGGTCGCCGGCGATGGCCGCTTCGTCGTGCTCTGCCTGAATTGCCGTCAGCGCATCGAGCGCCTCGCTGCTGACCGGAAAAACGATGCGTCGCGCCGCGTCTGCTTCCAGCAATTCGCGTAGCGCATACAGTTCAATGACCTCGCGCGGTGTAAACGACTTGACCAGCGCACCTACATTCTTGCGGCGCTCCACCAGGCCGCGCCGCTCCACCTCCGCCAGCACCAGACGGGCGACGTGGCGCTTCAGGCTGAAGCGCTCGCACAGATCGTCTTCGACGAGCCGTTCGCGCGGATGCAGAACGCCAAGGACGATCTGCTCCTCGAGCTCGTCTGAGACGCTGCGCAGCGTCTCGTCGATATTGCGGTCACGTTCGACCGTCTTCGCAGTGGGTGCAGCGGAGCGTTTGGGCTTGGCAGCGTTGCTCATAGAAAGGATCCGCAAAATGATCTAAGCCGCGAGCCTATACGAAAATATGATCTTTAACCCTTGTTTCCGTTGCCGGGAACGGTCGCGGTAATCCGGGTAGCTTGCAGAAAGTCAAAGTCGCAGCCCTCGTCGGCCTGAGTGATCGTGGTCAGAAAGAGTTTGCGATAACCACGCTCATCGGGGTCGGCCTGGCGCGCCGGCAACGCGGCGAGACGAGCCGCGATTTCCTCGTCACTGAGGGCAAGTTCGATAGACCGTTCCGCCACGCTCAGGCGAATCCGGTCGCCAGTTTGTACGACCGCGAGAGGCCCGCCGATGGCCGCTTCAGGGGTGACGTGCAGCACCACTGTGCCGGACGCCGTGCCGCTCATGCGGCCATCCGAAATGCGCACCATGTCTTTGACCCCCTGGCGGCCGAGCTTGCGCGGGATCGGAATGTAGCCGGCTTCCGGCATCCCGGGTGCACCGACCGGACCGATCCGCTTGAGCACGAGTACGTCATGTGCTTCCACGTCCAGTTCCGGGTCGTCGATACGACGAGCCAGATCCTCCGCGTCTTCGAAGACGACGGCCCGCCCTTCATGCTCCATCAGGCTGGCGCTTGCCGCTGACTGCTTGATGATCGCGCCGCCCGGCGCCAGGTTGCCACGCAGCACCGCAATTCCGCCTTGCGGAAAGATCGGGCGGCCAAACGGACGGACGACTTCCTGCGGGAAGCTCGCCGGGGCGGCATCCAGCTCCTCGCCGAGCGTACGGCCGGTCACAGTGAGCGCGTCGAGATGCAGCAGGCCCTTCATCTCGCGCATCACCGTGGTCAGCCCGCCGGCACGATGCAGGTCTTCCATGTAGTGCTGTCCGGACGGTTTCAAATCGACGAGGACGGGCGTCTCGCGCGCCATCCGGTCGAGTTGCTCAAGGTCGATGCGAATCCCGAGCCGGCCCGCAATGGCCGTGAGGTGAATGATGCCGTTGGTCGAGCCGCCGATTGCGAGCAGCACCCGCAATGCGTTTTCGATCGCCTTGGGTGTCAGGATGGCCGCCGGACTCAGGTCCCGCCCGATCATCGCCACAGCCTGCGCGCCGGTGCGCTCCGCAATGCGGATGCGATCGGCGGTCACGGCAGGCGCGGACGCACCACCCGGCAGCATCATGCCCAAGGCTTCCGCGATGCAGGCCATGGTGCTTGCCGTTCCCATCACCGAACAGGTCCCCACCGTTGCGACGAGTTGATTGTTGACGGCTTCGATCTCGGCTTCGTCGATCTGGTCGCCGCGAAAGCTCGCCCAGAAGCGACGGCAGTCTGTACATGCCCCCACCCGTTCACCGCGATGCGAGCCCGTCAGCATCGCACCCGTCACCAGCTGAATAGCGGGAACGCCCGCCGCCGCCGCCCCCATCAACTGGGCCGGTACGGTTTTGTCGCAGCCGCCGATCAGCACCACCGCGTCCATCGGCTGGGCCCGGATCATCTCCTCCGTGTCCATCGACATCAGATTGCGAAGGTACATGCTGGTCGGATGCGAAAAGCTCTCGGCGATCGAAATCGTCGGGAATTCGACAGGCAGGCCGCCAGCCAGCATCACGCCGCGTTTTACCGCCTCGATCAACTGCGGCGCGTTGCCATGGCACGGGTTGTAGGCACTGCCGGTGTTCGCGATGGCCACGATGGGACGCGACAGCGCGTCGTCGGTATAGCCCGCCCCCTTGATGAACGCCTTGCGCAGAAATAGCGAGAAACCTTCATCGCCGTAGTTCGTCAGCCCCTGCCGCAAGCCGCTTTTCTTCTCGCTCATTGTCGCTCCTAAATCGTCGATGAGATTATCAATAATCTTGACGGGAATGTTACCGATACTTATAGTCTCTCCGCAAGCGATTCTTTTCTGTTGCGGTCGGTGCCGCATATCCACTCTCCAACAGCCTTCCGCCGAGGTCTTCATGAAGCATGTCGTGGCCTATCGTTCGTTGCCTCCTGCCGTGCTGGGGCTCCTTCGTGAGCACTGCTCCGTCGAGCTGGTCGACGTTTCATCCGGCGACCTCGCGCCGTTCAGGCACGCACTGGGCGCGGCTCACGCAATGGTCGGCAACAATCTCAAGATAACGCCGGAGATCCTCGATGCGGCGCCTCTGCTCGAGGTCGCATCCACGATTTCGGCCGGCTTCGATGCGTTCGATGTCCCCGAACTCTCACGCCGCGGCATCGTACTGACGAATACGCCGGAAGAAGTCACCGAAACCACCGCCGATCTCGTATTCAGCCTGATTCTCGCAACCGCCCGGCGCATTTCGGAACTTGCCGATTGGACACGGCGCGGCCAATGGACGCGTACTGTCGGCGAGGCGCAATTCGGTGTCGACGTGCACCACAAAACGCTGGGAATCGTCGGGCTCGGGCGCATTGGCAGCGCGGTCGCCAAGCGCGCCGCCCTCGGCTTCGGCATGGACGTGATCTATTCCAACCGCTCCCGCAACCCGGAAGCGGAGGAGCGCTACGGCGCGCAATGGCGGCCGCTTCCCGAATTGCTCGCCACGGCGGACTTCGTTTGCGTGCTTGTGCCGCTATCGCCCGCCACCGAGCGACTGATCGGCAGCGCCGAACTCGGGACCATGAAGCCGTCGGCCATCCTCATCAACTGCGCTCGCGGCCAGGTCGTCGACGAAGTCGCCCTCATCGAACATCTTCGTGAAGGCCGCATTCGCGGCGCCGGTCTCGATGTGTTCGAACGCGAACCGGTGTCGCCGGACTCGCCGCTGCTCCAGTTGCCGAACGTGGTAGCGGTGCCGCATATCGGTTCCGCTACGCAACAGACGCGCGAAAACATGGCCATGCGCGCGGTACGCAATCTCATCGACGCACTCGACGGCCAACTCTCGTCGACCTGTGTCAATCCCGAAGCGCTCCACGCCCGCTCGTCTGCGCAACAGATCCCGGGCTGAATGGCGCGAAACACGCTCACTTCAATCAAAAGGAACACGCGATGACTTCAGTCAACCGACCCCGCGGCGTTTACTCGCCCGTGGTCACGCCGTTCACAAGAGACCTTCTTCCGGATCACGACCGCTATGTCCGTCATTGCCGATGGCTGATCGAACAGGACGTCGGACTCGCTGTTTTCGGCACCAACTCGGAAGCGAATTCGCTCGCCGTCAGCGAGAAAATGAAGCTGCTCGAAACGTTGGTTGGCGCAGATATTCCGCTCGATCGTCTGATGCCAGGCACAGGCTGCTCGGCCCTCACCGACACGGTCGAACTAACACGCCATGCGCTTTCGCTAGGGGTGAATCATGTGCTGACGCTGCCGCCGTTCTTCTACAAGGGCGTCACCGACGAAGGCCTGTTCCGCAGCTATGCGCAGATCATCGAACGCGTGGGTTCCGACGCACTGCGCATTTATCTGTATCACATCCCGCCCGTGTCCCAGGTGCCCCTCAGCCTCGCGCTCATCGAGCGGCTGCTCGCTGCTTTCCCGGGCGTGATCGCCGGCGTGAAGGACAGTTCGGGCGACTGGAGCAACACGCAGGCCATGCTCGAGCGCTTCCAGCCGCATGGCTTCGATGTGTTCGCCGGCAGCGAGACCTTCCTGCTGGCCACCATGCGGGCGGGCGGCGTTGGCTGCATCACGGCAACCGGAAACGTCAATCCGGCGGCTATCGTGCAGTTGTATCGTCACTGGCAATCGGCCGACGCCGATGCCCGTCAGGCAGCACTGGATGCCACGCGTGCGGTGTTCGCCAAATTCCCGATGATTCCCGCACTCAAGGCAGCGATCGGCGTGTATTCCAACGATGCCGACTGGGGCGTCGTCCGCCCGCCTCTCGTCGATCTGACACCAGTGCAATGCGATGCGCTCGCCACCGCACTCCGCGAAATCGGCTTCTCGATGCCAGGGGTCGAAGTCACGGCCTGATGCCCTGAAGAAACGCCCGCCGGTTGCATGCGCAACCGGTGGTGTTTTCCAGCTATCCATGGCTTCGGCTTCAGGCCCAATCGTCTAGCGCGTATTCGTTCAGCGCGGCTTCATCGAAGTCGAATCCGAGGCCTGGACGAGTCGGCACGGTCAGGTTGCCGTCTGCGAACGACAGTTGCGTGTCCACCAGCCGACGGAAATTCAGCACCTGATCGTCAGGAAAAAATTCGACATAGCGCGCATTGGGCGTCGACGCCACCAGATGCACGTGCAGATCGTGGAACCAGTGCGGACACATCGTCACACCCACGGCCGCGGCCGACGCCGCAATCCGCCGCCATTCGCTGATCCCGCCGCATACCGCCGCGTCTGACTGAAGGATCATGGCCGCGCGCTTGTCGAGCAGCTCCTGATGCCGCCAGCGCCCCGCTTCTATCTCGCCGGTCGCAACGGTCACCGGCGTGCGTCGGCTCAGTTGCGCATGACTCTCGATGTCGTCGGGACTGAACGGCTCTTCGATCCAGTACGGGTTGAACGGCTCGTACCGGCGCATGTATTCGAGCGCGGTCGGAACGTCGGACCATGCGTTGTTGGCATCGAGCATCAGCAGCACGTCGCCGCCGATCGCTTCGCGGGCTGCCCTGATCCGCGCTTCCTCGCTGCGCGGATCAAGCCGCCCTACCTTCATCTTCACCGCGCGAAACCCCAGCGCCACATAGCCGGCCATTTCCTCGCCGAGATGCGCCGGCGTCTTGCCTTCCAGATAGTAACCACCGCTGGCATAGGCCGGCACGGTGGCGCTGGATGTGCCGCCGAGATAGCGGCTCAACGGCAGGCCCGCAGCGCGTGCATTGCGGTCCCACAAGGCGATGTCGATGATGGACAGCGCCCGCATGACTGAGCCCGCACGCCCTTGCAGCAACGACTCGTCGTACATGGCGCACCACGAGCCTTCGACGTCGAGCGCGGAGCGCCCACGTAACAGCGGCGCAAACAGTTCGCGCACGGCATACGTGACCAGCATGCCCGCGCGGTTGCCGCTGTAACAAAAGCCGATGCCGTGCTGGTCATCGGCTGTCGTGACGCGTACTACGGTGTAGTCGCGGGCAGTGACGAGGCGGGTCGAGAATGCAGTGTGGCGGTCAAGCGGCACGCGGATGGTGCGCGCCTCCACCGAAACGATCCGCGAACGTGTCTGATAATCGGTTTGCTCGGATTCAACAATGACATGTTTCATGGCAGTAGATCGACTCGAAAAAAACGGGATACTCGCGCGGCCACGCGTACGGCCGCGGGCGGGTGGCTCCGCCTGCGCCTCCCGGCTCCTTGCGTGGCGGGACGGACCGTTTATGCGGCGGTGGTATGCGGCCCGGCTGTCTCGCCTGCCGCGCGCCGGCCGATGACCAGCAGCATTGCCAGCACGCCGACCAGATCGACCGCCGCGCCGAGCATGAAGCCGCTGCTGTAACCACCCAGGTACTGGACCGCCAAACCCATCATGGTCGGACCGACGATGCCCGAGATGTTGCTCATCAGGTGAACAAAGCCGCTTACGCCCCCAAGATGCCTGCCGGGCACAAGCTCATGCATGGTGGCCCAGCACGCTTGCGACGAAGCCGTCAGAAACAGTACGGCGAACGCGACAAGCAGTACTGCGGGCGTCACGGAATCGACCATGCTGACGCCCACCAAGGCGAGACCCGACAGCGCGAGCGGCACGATCGCCGAGACCTTGCGCGCCAGCAGCTTGTTGCTCATGCGCTTGAAACACGCGTCGGCAAGCAGGCCGCCACCGAAGTATCCAATCCCGCCGCATGCCCATGGCACGGCGCTCAGAAAGCTCATCTGCTTCATGTCGAGATGCAGCGCGTTGGTGAAATAGCTCGGCATCCAAGAGATGAACACGAACAGCGTGTAGTTCACCGCAAACAGGCCGACGCCAAGCGCGAGCGTGCTCGGACGAAACAGGTAGCTGCGCAGCGGCGTGCTTTCTTCGCCGCCTTCCGCAGGATGTGCCGCACTGCGGCTCGCTTCCACCATCTCGCGTTCGGCCTCGCCGACCCGCGTGCTTTGCGCCGGCTTGTCGGTAGCGAACATGCGCCAGGCGACGATCCACACCAGCCCGAACGCCGCGATGATCACAAACGACGTGCGCCAGCCGTAGGCGATGGCAATCAGTCCCACCACCGGCCCGGCGATCGCACTGCCTACCGTCTGGCCTGAAAACGTAAAGCCGACCATGGTCGCGGTTTCATGCCGGGGAAACCAGTTGGTGATGGTCCGGTTGGTCGTCGAATTCATCGGACCTTCGCCGAACCCGAACAGCGCCCGGGAGATCAGCAACGTGCCGAATCCAGTCGCGGCCGCGGTCAACCCGCAGAGAATGGACCACGCCCCCATCGACCAGGAGAAGACCCGGCGCGGCCCATACTTGTCGGCGAGTTGTCCGCCTACGAATGCGAAGATGGAATAGCCGAAGAAGAAACTGCTGAACACTACGCCGAGTTGCGACGGCGAAAGATTCAGCTCCTTGTTCAGGACAGGCGCGACCACGCCAAGCGCCGCGCGGTCCATGTAATTGATCGCGCCCGCGATAAACAGCAGCAAGGCGACAACGTAGCGATACTTCCCAGTCTTCATGTTGTCTCTATTCCATGTAATTGAGGATACCGAATGTTGCTATCTGGCACTTCTCTCGAGTGCCATGGAGGTACTACTTGTTGACAAGCCTGGCGGGAAGCTGCGTCAAGATGAGACCTGCGGAGACAATCAGCGACCCCGCAATCAGGAACAGGCTCGAATCAAGAGAATGCGTGACCGTCTTTAGCCACCCCACCAGCGCAGGGCTTACGAAGCCTGCGAGATTGCCCGTCGAATTGATCAAGGCAATGCCGGCCGCCGCACCGGTGCCGCCGAGGAAGGAAGTGGGCAAGGCCCAGAACATGGGTAAGGCCGTAATCACGCCCGAAGCGGCAAGCGTCAGGCCAAGCAACGCAATATACGTATTGTTGCCCGCGTAGGCGCACATCACGAACCCCGCAGCCGCCATGCATTGCGGCAACACGACGTGCCAGCGGCGTTCACGCGTGCGGTCCGCGTGGCGGCCGACCACGATCATCAGAATCAGCGCGGCAAGATAAGGCACGACCGTGAGCAGGCCGATGGTGAAGGCGTCCGTGATTCCGGAACTCTTTATGATGGTTGGCTGCCAGAAGCCAACTGCATAGGAGCCCATCACGATACCGAAGAGAATCGTGCACAAGGTCCAGACTTTGAGCGACGTGAAGACCTCGCGCACGGAGCCGTGGCTTTTGGTGCGTGCTTCCGCATCGATTTCCGACGCTATGAATTCGCGGTCCTGTACCGGCAGCCACTTTGCGTCCTTCACCCGATCATCGAGGAACCAGAAAATGACGGCTGCGAGGATCAGCGCGGGGGCGGCTTCCAGAATGAACAGCCACTGCCAGCCGGCAAGGCCCGCGTGCCCCGCGAGGCGCTGCATGATGAAGCCGGAAATCGGGCCGCCGACAATGCCCGCCACCGGATTGCCCGCCATCAGGAAAGCAATCATCTTGCCGCGCCGGTGCGATGGAAACCAGTAGGTGAGATACAGCACTAGCCCCGGGAAAAAGCCCGCTTCGGCCACGCCCAGAAAGAAACGCAATACGTAGAACATCGTCGGCGTGGTGACCCACGCGGTCGCGGCCGAGAGCACGGCCCACGTGAGCATGATCCGGGCGATCCAGCGGCGCGCGCCGAGCCGGTGCAGCAGCAAGTTGCTCGGCACCTCGAAGAAGAAATACCCGATGAAAAAGATGCCCGCGCCGAAGCCATACATCGCCTCGCTGAAGTTCAGATCGCTGAGCATCTGGAGCTTGGCGAAGCCCACGTTGACCCGATCCAGATACGCCACCACGTAACAGACGAACAGCAAGGGCATGAAGCGCCAGGTCACTCGCGTGTAGATCGAGTTGCTTGTCGCGCTGTCAGGTATTTGTATTGCCGGGGTTTGAGTACTCACAGGCTGTCTCCGCCATTTGTTCGACTGCCTACGGGCGACGGTTTTACTTATAGGTGTAAATGGCCGTTCGCCCTCGCAATGCGCCGAGCCACTGCGCACTCAACTCATGATGCCGATCTGCCACGGCACGAATTCGTGGTCACCCAGTCCGAGCATTTCGCTTTTTGTGCGCTCGCCCGACGCGGCGGCAAGAATCGCGTCGAAGATTTTCTGGCCCGTGCTGTGGATCGAAGCGATGCCATCCAGAATCCCTCCGCAGTTAAGATCCATGTCTTCGGTCAGACGCGTGTACATCGGCGTATTGGTGGCGAGTTTCAGCGATGGCACGGGCTTGGCGCCGAACATCGAACCGCGCCCTGTCGTGAAGGCAATAAGATTTGCACCGCCCGCAATCTGACCCGTCGCGGAGACGGGGTCGAAGCCGGGGGTGTCCATGAATACGAGTCCAGATTGCTTCACCAGCTCGGCGTATCGATACACTTGCATGAGGGGCCCGGTGCCGCCTTTCATCGCTGATCCAATCGACTTTTCGAAGATGTTCGCCAGTCCGCCCACCTGATTGCCAGGGCTGACCTGGCCGTTGATCTGAACGTCTCGACCGACCGAATACTCGTCCTTCCACCAGCGGATCCGCTCAACCAGTTTCTCGCCGACTTCGCGGCTGACCGCACGCCGCGTGAGCGTATGCTCCACGCCGTAGATTTCGGGTGTTTCGGAAAGGATGGCGGTGCCGCCATGACGGACCAGCAAGTCCATCGCCGCACCGAGCGAAGGATTGGCGGTGATCGAGGAAAAGCCGTCCGAGCCGCCGCATTGCAGACCGATTTTCAGATGGCTTGCGGGAACCGTCGTGCGTTTCACGCGATTGGCATCGGGCAACAGCGCCCGAACCGCAGCTACGCCTGCCTCGATGGTCCGACGGGTGCCGCCGTTCTCCTGCATGATGAATGTGTGCAGCCGCGAATCAGCCTTCAGACCTTCCTGATCCATCAGTCCGGCCAGTTGGTTGCGCTCGCATCCCAGCCCGACAATCAGCGCCGCGGCAAGATTGGGGTGCCGCGCGTAACCCGCCATCGTCCGGCGCAGCAGCGCCATCGGCTCACCGCTCATTTCCATGCCGCAACCGATCGAGTGCGTGAACGCGACCACACCATCTACGTTGGGGTAGTCCGCCAGGCGTTCCGGCGTGAACCATTCGGCGATTCTGTGCGCGACCGTGGCGGAACAATTGACTGTCGACAACACACCGATGTAATTGCGCGTGGCAACCTCGCCGTTATCCCTCACGATGCCCTGGAACGTGGCGCGCCCGGCTTCGGGCACCATCTCGACGGGCTGGTAGTCCGCTCCAAATGCGTAGTCCCGGTCGAACTCACGGAACTCGACGTTATGGCTATGGACCATCGTGCCTGGCGCAATATCCGTCGCGGCGAAACCGATCACCACGTTGTATTTGCGAACCGGTTCGCCCTTTTTGATAGGCGTCGCCGCGATCTTATAACCTGCGGCCACCTGGCTGCGGCAAACAAAATCTTCCGCTGGAACCGGCGTACCGATTGCGACGTCGATGCGCGCAATGACCACATTGTCAGCGGGATGCAACCGAATCACCGGCCCGGTTACGTTCTTGCTCGTCGTCTCAGTCATCAGGCATTGCCCTTCTAGAAATTTGCGCCAGGCGGTCACAAAAGGCACGAAACGAGTAATCGCTTTCTTACATAACCGCTACGACCCATGCGTCACTGCTCTAGGCTCAAGAATTTCAGGCATCTTATGGCACTTCATGGACTAATTCAAGAGAAAGCGCTTACTCATTTCCCTTTATACTAGCGATCGTGCCGCCGCAATAGGCGGAAATGCCGGGGCCTGAACAGGAGAGTGAGATGTGGCAACAAGCTGAGCGATACCCCGACCCGCGGGTGATTTCGCTAGACCCTTCCTTCGATAAATACCGCGTGGCCTTTTCGGCCGTCGAACGGCTGGCTACCGGTTACCGGTGGACCGAAGGCCCGGTATGGTTCGGCGATGGACGTTACCTGCTCTGGAGCGACATTCCGAACAACCAGATGCTGAAATGGGAGGAGGAAACGGGCGTAGTCAGCGTGTTCCGGAAACCTTCCAACTACGCGAATGGCAACACCCGCGACAGACAGGGGCGGCTCGTTACGTGCGAGCACGGCCGCCGCGTCACACGCACTGAGTACGACGGCAGCATCACCGTCCTTCTCGATTCCTTTGAAGGCAAGCCGCTTAATTCCCCCAACGACCTGGTCGTGAAGTCGGACGGTTCTATCTGGTTCACGGATCCGCCGATGGGCATCTCCGGACACTACGAAGGAATCAAGGCGGAGCAGGAACTCCCCCACTCCGTATATCGAATTGATGGCGCGACGGGCGAAGCGTCCGTAGTCACTCGCGACTTGAAAGGACCGAACGGCCTGTGCTTTTCACCCGACGAGAAACTGCTCTACATCATCGAATCGCGCGGTGTGCCCAACCGGATGATCCACGTCTACGAAGTGGACGCGGATGGCCGCGGAATCGGTGAAGGCCGAATGTTCTACGACGCGGGCGCCGGCACGATCGACGGCATGCGCGCGGACATCGACGGCAATCTGTGGTGCGGCTGGGGCATGGGCAATGACGAACTCGATGGCGTCATGGTTATTTCGCCAAAGGGAAAGATGATTGGCCGGATCGCCCTGCCCGAGCGCTGCGCGAATTTGTGCTTTGGTGGACGCGCGCGTAACCGGCTGTTCATGGCGTCGTCGCAGTCCATTTATGCGGTGCACGTCAACACGCAGGGCGCGCTAGGTGGATAGCCCTGTTCGCCACGAAACGTATCACGGCCTCCGGCATGCGCCGGTGGCGACACTTCACTTCGAAACACTGACTTGATAGCCCTGACATGCAAAGCAAACCCGTATTGACCGTTGTAGAAGCTACGCGAATCCTGGAAGCCGCGCGCGTGGAAGCAGAGAAAAACCAGTGGGCAGTCACCATCGCGGTCGTGGATGACGGGGGTCATCTGCTGGCCCTGCTCCGCCTCGACGGCTGTGCGCCGATAGGCGCTTACATCGCAACCGAAAAGGCGCGTACCTCCGCGCTCGGTCGACGCGAATCGAAGCAGTACGAAGACATGATCAACGGCGGCCGCACCGCGTTCCTGAGCGCGCCGCTGGCCGGCACGCTCGAGGGCGGCGTCCCGGTCGTGGTCGACGGACGCGTTGTGGGTGCAGTCGGCGTGTCCGGTGTCAAACCGGATCAGGATTCGCAAGTGGCCAGAACCGCGGCAAACAGCCTCAATGGCTGATTGATTGATATTTGAAACTGTTGGAGCAAATGATGGGTGAAATGATCGACAGAAACGGGCTGCGTGTCGCGGCTGTTCTCAGCAAATTTGTCGACGATGAGGCGTTGAGTGGGACTGGCATCGACAGCGAAGCCTTCTGGAAAGGCTTCGCTGCCCTCGTCCACGACCTCGCCCCCAAGAACCGCGCGCTGCTCGCAGAACGCGGTCGCCTGCAGACGGAATTGGACCAGTGGCACCGCGCGCATCCGGGGCCCGTGCGCGATCTGAAGGCATACCGCGCATTTCTCGAAGGCATCGGCTATATCGTATCGGCGAGCGCAGCCGTTAAGGCGACGACCCAGAATGTCGACACCGAAATCGCCGGGCAAGCCGGCCCGCAACTCGTCGTGCCACTGTCGAACCAGCGCTACGCACTCAACGCCGCGAATGCGCGCTGGGGCAGCCTCTACGATGCACTCTACGGCACCGACGCGATCCCCGAAACCGACGGTGCCGAGCGCACCGCCTACTTCAATCCGGTGCGCGGTGCACGCGTGATCGCGCGCGCCCGCGCATTCCTCGATGAAGCCGCGCCGCTCGTCAACGGCTCGCACGTCGACGCCATCGCGTACCGCGTGGAATGTGGCAAGCTCGCTGTCACGCTCAAGAACGGCTCGTCGGCGTTGAAGGTCCCCGCGCAGTTCATCGGCTATCAGGGCGATGCAGGCTCCCCTTCCGCCGTCCTGCTCAAACATCACGGCCTGCACTTCGAGATCCAGATCGATGCAACGGACTCCATCGGCAAGACCGACGCTGCGCGCGTGAAGGACGTGCTGATGGAAGCGGCCGTCTCGACGATTATCGATTGCGAAGACTCAGTTGCCGCTGTCGATGCCGCCGAAAAGGTCCAGCTTTACCGCAACTGGACCGGCCTCGCGAAAGGCGAGCTGACCGAGCAAGTCACGAAGAACGGCAAGACCTTCACGCGTCGCCTGAACGCCGACCGCACATACACCACGCCCGATGGCTCGACCGTGAAACTGCATGGCCGCTCGTTGCTGTTTATCCGCAATGTCGGGCATTTGATGACGAATCCGGCGATCGTCGATCGCGACGGTCGCGAGATACCCGAAGGCATTCTGGATGCCGTAATGACGTCGCTGGGCGCGATGCACGACCTGCAAAACAAGCTCAATTCGCGGACCGGATCGATTTACATCGTCAAGCCGAAGATGCACGGCCCGGCCGAAGTCGCGTTTTCCAATGAACTGTTCGACCGTGTCGAAGATCTGCTCGGGCTGCCGCGCCATACCATCAAGATGGGCATCATGGACGAGGAGCGCCGCACGAGCGTCAACCTGCAGGCGTGCATTGCGGCGGCATCGGCGCGCGTGGCGTTCATCAATACGGGCTTCCTGGATCGCACCGGCGACGAGATGCACAGCGCGATGGAAGCCGGTCCGATGATGCGCAAGGGGGATATGAAATCGTCGGCATGGATCGCCGCTTACGAGCGCAATAACGTGCTGGCCGGCTTGAGCTCGGGATTGCGCGGACGCGCGCAGATCGGCAAAGGCATGTGGGCGATGCCCGACCTGATGCATGCGATGCTCGAACAGAAAATCGCGCATCCGAAAGCGGGCGCAAACACGGCTTGGGTGCCGTCGCCGACTGCCGCGACGCTGCACGCGCTGCACTACCATCAAGTTGACGTTCAGGCCGTGCAGCAAGAGTTGGAAAAGACCACCTACGACAGCGTACGCGATGAGTTGCTCGATGGCTTGCTGACGATTCCTGTCGTCGAAGAGGCGCAGTGGTCAGATGAGGAAATCCGCAAGGAAATCGAGAACAACGCGCAAGGGATTCTGGGTTACGTGGTGCGCTGGATCGATCAGGGCGTCGGCTGTTCGAAGGTGCCGGATATACACGATATCGGCCTGATGGAAGACCGCGCGACGCTGCGCATTTCGAGCCAGCACATTGCGAACTGGCTGCATCACGGGGTGGTGTCGGAAGCGCTGGTGAACGAAACGTTCAAGCGCATGGCGAAGGTGGTGGATGCGCAGAACGCCAACGACCCGCAGTACCAGCCAATGGCCGGTCATCTGGACACATCACTCGCGTTCAAGGCGGCGAAGGCGCTGGTTTTTGAAGGGCGGTCGCAGCCTAGCGGGTATACGGAGCCATTGCTGCACAAGTTCCGACTTGGTGCGAAGTGGTAGGCGCAGCATAGCGCAGTCGAAACCGTGGTCGATTCAGCATGCGTCGCGGGCGGCTGGTGGCATCCCGCGTACGCATGTGCTTGGCAACTTGCGGCCGGGGTGTAAATAGCCGCGTTGACAATATGTTCCTTTTAGTGAGGATACCCAGGCGTGTGGACGCGAGGCATGCCGGAGTGCGAACGCTTCCGTATTCGAGTTCGGCGTCGTGCTGATAAGCCGCGCCAAAAACAGGTAGGTTCGCCAGGAGTGGTGGTGACGCCGACGCGAACCCGCGTGGTCCGCGGAACATGTCGGCCACCTGCGACGTGTTCGCAACGGACAGCCGCCGGCATATCACCGACCGGCGGCTGTCGCACGCTGTCAGGATCCGTTCACTGCATCCTTGAACGCCTTGCCGGCCGTAAACTTAACCGTCTTCGCTGCGGGGATCTGGATTTCGGCGCCGGTCGCCGGATTGCGGCCCACGCGTGCGGCGCGGGCTCCCGTCGAAAACGACCCGAAGCCGATGAGTTGAACCGTGTCGCCCTTCCTGACGGCGCTCGTGATTGCGCCGATGAACGCATCGATCGCTTCGCCTGTTGCCGCCTTGCTCGCGCCAGTCGCCGCAGCGACCGCATCCACCAGTTCCTGTTTGTTCATTGTCGATCCGTTGTTTTCTTTGTGGAAACCGTCACCCTACCCGATCGCCGCGCGTTCGCGCAATGACAAACAGCGCGTGATCCTCTTCGCGACTCGGTAGCCATCGGTAGCGTTGGCGTACGAGACTAGAACTACAGAATACGTAATATTTGATACATGTCGGTTTGCGAAGGTATCGGCCGGTAATTTTTGTTGGCGCTTGTCGATTTCGCAGCCTTAGAATGCGCCTCGTCGTGAAACATAAGGACAGCCGCGCCTCGAAAGTCCTCCAAGTTATTGTTTGTACATCGTTTTTTTGCTTCCGCATTGATCGTTTAATTGTTTCACGAGAAGCTGTTTAGTCGATGTCTTGGGTCCGCTTCGTGAATACCGCCCCTGCGAGCTCCAACCGTAGCTAAGCATTCGGGCGGGTCGTGGAGGTGCTCGTAAAGCTCCGCGCTGCTGGCGTCCTCCCCGCAACAGCACGAAAACGGCTCCTGCATGCGCGGCGTCGGCACCTTGTACGTGACCGATGCACGCACTATCACGCGCTCTACGGTGACGACTAAATCGAACGACTTACTGCTGATCTATGGTGTCGCTCTCAATGTCGGCGTCGCTAAGGATGGGCTCACGGGGCTGTGACTTCGGCGTCCGGCCAACTTTGGCATAGATCGAGGGTCGAAACTTTCGAAGGTTTTGCAGCGGATCAGTGGACAGTATTCACTCGGGGCGCAACAGTTTTTGCACGTGTCGTGAAAGCAATGTCAGGGCTTCGCCTGTGCGTCGAACTGAGACGCGTATAGCGTGTTCTTGCTCGGGACGCGCATTCGGGACTTCCGATCAGGCGAGGACACGCGATGTGATCGCAGGAATCATAGACTATTGATTTACCATTTCGATAGATAATACATATGAAGGCATATCATTTCTTGCCGGCGCTCAGCTGTCTAGCGGTTCCGTCTGAGGGCACACGACTGTGATAAGCATCCACCGTGAATAGCGGCGCGACGACAGCACGCGCCGGCACGTCGCAGTCGCGATGTTTTCAAAGGTAATCCGACATCGCGGGAGGCCGGGAGCCCTCCACTGCGAACCGCAACGTTTGCACAACCGGCCGGACGAGTCCGCGGTTTCAGTCAAAAAAATCGAGCCTAACTAGAGTGGCTTCCTCTAATTTGCGACTTGGTAGTCGTACGGCGTGCCGGAAGAATCCCGGATGAAGCGGCTGCCGCAACTCATGGAATGTATCTAGCGTATTGATGAACATGAGCCGTCATGGCCACCGCGGCAAATTGATGCCGGCACCCGCCTGCTTCGCCATTTTTTGATGTAGCTGTCTCGTTCGAGGGAGACACCCGGCGGTCTCTCTTTGCGGTGTTGTGCGTTGGTTTTACTACCAGCTGGCAGGGGTCCGAATGCTCACCTGGGCCCTATTGATGGGTCCAGCACAATAAGGTCGCAACCGGGCGGCGCCGCGCGCCGGTGAACTTGACCGCTCATTGTCTCCGTATCGACACTGCTCCAACGCCGGATCGCTGGACCACGTCCAATCAGACGACGCGCCATGATGAACCGCATCGAGAGGACGACGCGGCTGGAAGCATCGCTCGCTGAGATGCGCGACCATCCACGCAAGCACTATGTCTGAGTAACCGCTACCTGTCCGAGAACCGTGTGGGCGTGTAGAGGTTCAGTCGCTGGCCGACGTCGACGACCGTTCTTTTTGGGTGAAGGGCACTACTAGAAGGACTGCGTTCTGAAGAGGAAGACTCGACTTCAGCATGGCTTGGGGAAGTTGGCTATCGGCCAGTGCATCACCAGCAAGCAAAGACTCTAACCGTACTGCAGACCTGCATCGAACTGTGCGGCCGAATGCTGACGCAGCGACGCCGGAACGGCAATTCGCGTCCGAGGAGCAGTGCACGAACCTCGGTCGTTCACTCCGGGCGCAAATCGTGATGACGCCGGTTGGGCGGATCGCTGAGTCAAGCGACGGCAGCCGGGCCCGGAATCGCGCGCCCGGCTTTTAACTCATCCCTGGTCTCTCCCTTACAACAACGTCGAAGCGATCCTGATACGCCTGCCCTGTTCCGCGACGTCCCGAACACCCCCGAGGCCAGAAGGGGCTTGAATGATTCGCCTTGCCAGCGTCTGGAGGTTGGCAGACTGAGATCTCGGCGGCTCGATGGACATTGTGCAAGCGCGGAGGGATTTCTCACGCAGTCGTATCCAGGGTGAAGCGGCACGAAGGCACTCAGGATAGCTGTGCGCTGCGCCGGTTTGCCGGACGTCGATTTGCAGTGGTACAACGTGTTTGTACTGCGGGAATGTGCGCGTGGCGATTAGCGTACGCTACCTTTGCGGCAACCCATGTCGGGACATCGCGGAGTCGGTGACAGAAACGAAAACCGGCCATTCCGTCGACGAGGGCTGCCGAACAGGCATTAGAAGTCATTCACGCGCGGCGGCGGCATCCTTTCCCCTAAATGCGCGAAGTTCATCCACTCACGGCGTACCGTGTCGCTCGAAGTGAATGGCCCCCGCGGTATTTGGCGCACAGTATCGCCTCGCGCGCGCAACTGTCCTTCTGATCGGTTTCACCAGCGTGCAGCGGGATGATACTTTCCACCTCGTCCGCGTCCCGCCCCTAGCCCGGGCCCGAGTAGCACGAAGACTCAGACATCCTCGGAAGGTCTCGATTCTGTAGAACCGAAAGTGACGGACGGGGTCCGTTCGCATCTGGTGATCGAAGTCCTGCACACTCACCGCCTATCGCGAGACTGATTCTGAGGATGCGAAAAAGCGAGAAGTTTCGTCTCTCTCGCGGGGTGATCCCAACCACGCAGACCCCAGCCAAAGCATCTGCTCATTCTGTGGACTGGTAGTGGATCTTGCGCCACGGATTAGACTAGCCCGTGACGCGGACACCGCTGCGCCTCGCGGAGAACGAAATTCTCGCGCTGGACGTGCGGGAACCACGCCCTTCGCTTGAAGCGGCGCCGCACGCGCTGCACCACACGTTCGTCAACCTGCTCGCGCGGACCACCTGCGCGTAGATGTGCTGCAGCGTGGGCTGCGTTACGCATTCCTCCAGAATGCGACGATCTACATATCGGTAGAGCAGGCCCGCAACCTTTGGGGCAACGGGATAGGTCTAACACGACCGCGCCTGAGTGAGGTAGAGGAAGGCACCGCCACTGGAGGCACTTTCCGCCTAGCTATCAGCGGCGAGCAAATGGACAGTCGAGTCGTTGCGCTGTCGTCATATATTTGCTCGCCTATGGGCCGAAAGGTGAGGATTGAACGCGTGTCAGCGATGCTGGCACCTCTACACGAAGAAAGTCGGACAGATCGAAGCAAATCGACAGTCAACGGCGAGTGTCAGTAATACCGACACTCCGAACAGGGCGCGTCGAAGAGTCGCTGTCGCAACCTGTCAGTACACTCGTGGCTCCTCATGTAGCGGTTGCGCAGATTCCAGTGCATATAAACCTCGGCCACGCGGTCACGCCAACCAAGCCGGTCCCTCACATTCGCAAGAGGAAATACCGTGACCCTAGGCAACGCCGACGTGAGGGCGGTCCGCAACTACAGCAGACGCCACACTCGAAAGCACATCAAGGAGCGTTTGGCATACGTTGAGACCCACGTGATGACCGCGATCCAGTTCATTTTCTGGGCGTCGCTGCGCGCAAGGCTCTGTCCTCTGTGGAATGCACAAGCTCGCTGCTGACTCGTGCGTGGAAGACGACCTCAAAAGAGCTAAGGTTTTCTGCTTACAGTCCTTCTTGTTCAAAACTCAGAGTGTCAGTAACACCGACACTGCTCCCACAGGGCCGGGCCGGCCAAACGTCCACGTCGGGACGCGTCGTCCACCGTATGCGGTTCAGAATCTGTCGGTACAAGTATCGCTGACACATGTGCGCCCAATGTCGCGCCTCGCCCGAGCGAAACGCGAATCGCAGAGACGGCCTGCCATCGACCTCCGCCCTGTCGGCGACAGAGTCCGGTGTCAGTATTACTGACGCCCGCGTCGGCACAAAAAAAAGCCCGCTCGACGCGGGCTCCTTTGTCGCAAGAAATGCTAGGTCACCGCGGCTCGCCCTTGTACAGCTCACTGATAAGCTGCCGAATTCGCGCCTCTTGTGCCTCGGTCAAAGCCGCAGCCTTGATTTTCACGGTAAAGCTATTGACGTCCTTGGTAATGCTTCCCGCCTGGTCTTTTCCGGCGAAGAATTTCTCGATAAGCCTCTCCCGAGCCGTCGTCCCCGACGCACGCCGGGTCACCATCGCGATAATCGCCGGCGCAAGTTTGCCTTGGGCCAGATCTCCCTTGACCACATCTGGCCAGAGTTCGCGTGCAGCCAACTCAGCTTCGCCGCCGTGCTTCTTAAGGGCCGAGACAATTTCCTCTGCAGCGTTACAGCCGAGTAGGGCAGGCTGCAAATCGAGGTCCTTCTTCATGAAGTCCGGCAGATTTTCGAAGGCAAGAAATTGATATAGCCCGGTGCGTGAGAGGCCCACTGCCTCTGCCAGCCTTTTGCGGCTAGGAAACTCGCTCTCAGACCGACGAAGCGAGATGGCCACTTCATAATCGGTGAGGTCGTCCCGATCCATATTCTCGACCAGCGCCAACACAATCATGTCCTGGTCGGAGCACTCGATGACCACCGTCTTGATGTACTCCGCCCCGAGTATCTTGTGTGCTCGCCAGCGTCGCTCCCCTGCCACAATCTGGTAGGCCGATTCAACCCGACGAACCACGATGGGCTGCATGAGCCCGACTTCGCGAATCGACTCTGCCAGCTCGGACAGCTTTGCTTCATTGAATACGCGCCGCGGCTGCCAAGGATTGGGAATAATTTCTGTCACTGGCAACTGCGACGTCGTCCCGGACGACTCAAGCTCCTGTACCCTCAACTGCGCGGCCGCCAATGCTCCGGCCATCCCCGGTGCCGTCTCTGTCCGACTGGCGCGACGGCTGGCATCGGGGGTTCGTTCCGCTGTCGACCGAAGATTTGCGGTCTTGGCCAACATCTGATCACGGATATTGTTGGCGCTCATTGTGCTGGCCTCCATTGCTTGACGAACATGTCATCGACCCATCGGCAATAGTCAATTAACGGCTGCTTGACGCGCGCTAAGGATTTCGCCTGGCTATGCGAGCTGCTGATGTCAAAAACGGTCGTAAATGCGAGAGCACCTGAGCTCATTACGGAACTGGCAGGAACCTCAAACGGGTCCAGCCAGTGACGATACGCGCCTTGTGCCCACGTGCGGACAACCGGTGCCGCGGAAGTGCTGTTGTAATTCACGCGGGTTAGCAGCACAGAAACGAAATCGTACTTTTTGTTAGCTTCGTATTTGATGAACGACTTGGCGACGTCCGAGAAAAGTCGCCAGAAGGAAAGCGAGCTGAAGAAGTCGAGATTCTCCGGGACCATCGGCATTACCATGGCGTCCGCTGCCATCAATGCATTCAGGTTGAGATACGACAGAGAGGGCGATGTATCCAGAATGATGTAGTCGTAGTGCTTGCGCAATGGCGCTAGTCCATCCCGGAGCACCTGCCAGAATTTGAATCCTGCAAGCTTCATCTGCATCGCGGGAAGGTGATACTCAGCCCCGACCAGTTCTGTATGCGCCGGAATGATATCCAACCCATCCCAGTACGTTGGCTGCACCCGGGAGAGCAGACCTCCTTCGACCTTTTGGTCATAGACAAAAGGAAGCACTGTATCGTCCGGAGATACCTCTTTTTCGGCATACAGCCCACATAGCTCGGAAAGCGAAGCCTGGGGGTCAAGGTCGACAACGAGAACCTTTCGCCCGCGCAGGCTCAACCCTTGGGCAAGGCACATCGACGTTGTGGTTTTAGCCGAGCCCCCCTTCAACTGCGACGTGATGAGTACTTTGCCTTCGAAATCGCTCGGTCCAGCTACCAAGGGCGTCTGGTAGATGTCCGACACCTGCTGTACCCAATTTCGGGCTTCAGCTAGTGTAAATAGCCGACTTCGGCTTCGTCCTGTCCCGGTGGACTGCCCTTCCGGCAACACGCCATCCCCCTTGGTTGCGAGGTATTGCACCTGCTGACGCGTCAGGCCGCATAGCTCTGCGACTTCTCCAGTCGTAAACACCGGCGCTTCCTTGCGCGGGCGCGGCGCGAGAATTTGGTCCCGTAGTTCAGTTGCATAATCGGTGACGACGTCCGCGAAATCTGAGATTTCCTCAAGCGTCACGGTTCGGTCTATCGGCATCGGTTGGCTGACATTGGCCATTTCGGAGTTTTCCCTGGAAATTGAAGCTAAACGGAGAATACAGGAAAAACGCAAAAACGGCGTTATGTTGTCGTCCAGTTTCTCAAATATCGTTCGTAAGCCACTGTTTTTTATGCCTTCAACGATATCTGTGGCAGCCAACGTGAACGAAATCACCCGCACAAAATCTCTCACCTTTAAAGCAGGTGACGCAGCCGGGCGATGCAGTTATGGACAAAAGGTGAGAGTTTTTGTCCACTAACCCGCCTGACCGAGCCGAGGAAACGGGCTGAGAGGCTGGAGCTCAAGACATCCGGTAGCGATGAGAGCACATACATTGGACGATTACATTACATTTTTATTTCGTTTGACTGAAGCAGAGGGCAAAGGTGAGAGATTGTGTGCATCGAGACAAATGCCAGTATCGGACGCGCATCCGCATGCACAAAATCCCTCACCCTACGACTATCGACATTCGCCGCTGAAGCTTGTACGTAGGACGATAGTCGCGGCGTAAGTGAATGTGACCGACGGCGTGGACGAAAGACCTCGCGTGTATTGGCCAGCAGAAAATGCTGCACACAATCTCTCACCTTTGAAGCAGGCGCGAAGAACATCACCGAGACGACGTTCCTATTGCATGTGAGGCGGCACTGCTTCTCTCATTCGAAAAGCACCATCGTTCTCGCCATACACTCCTAAACGCGGCGGGAGACTTGTTGTCTCACTCATTTGAGCGCGGAGAGTTGACAGCCCTTTAGGTCTCACGGCATATCTGACCTTTACGCTCGACTCTGATGTCTATCGCCGGCCGTTGAGCTAGCCACGTTGCCGAGCGGTTTGTTCGTTGTTTTAAAAAAAAACGAACTAACAAACCTACAGGGGAAATACCATTCCTTTGTTATCAAACAGTTAGTGCCGGACAGGTGAGACTCAATGTGCCGAAGGTGAGAGAAAATGTGCACCTCAGGTGAGACATCTGGGTGCAGAAGGGGAGATTTATAGTGTGCCGAGGTGAGAGACAAAAGCGCGTTTTACCGAAGGTGAGAGATTTTCCTGCGTCACCTGTGGATAACCGGCTGAAACCCTCTACCATCATGGGCTGCGGCTCCGACTTTTTCACTAGTGGTGAGAGATAGTGTGTCGAAGGTGAGAGATGATGTGCATACTGTTCGTCTCAGTGCCAAAGGTGAGACTTTCTTATTGACATCTCACCTTTGTATGCCTAGAGTCTGCTGAAATTTCCAGGGAACAGGCATGTCCAGCAGCGTCGACCGGCGAGTCACTCCTCTTCAATTTGCACTGGACCTATTCGTCGAGATGGCGCCGGCGCAAAGGTCCATCGATGAGACTAGTCCGGATAAGGATATCGGGTATCAAAAGAACCGGGTCTTCGCGCGGATTATCGGATTAGGACTGTCCGCCAGACGCTTTGTGGATGCCGCTTACTTCATCGTCGCGCAGGACCCTGAAATTCAGGAAACCTATGACGTGACGCTCAGCTTTTTTAAATGGCTGATGCGCTATGACAGCAGGAATAAGAAACATTTTTCCAGCGTCATTCGCAGCGTCAAATCTTCGATGCTCGAAGTGATGAGTGCACCGGTAGTGTCCGTAGATTCGAAAGGACGCATGCTGGAGG
The DNA here is from genome assembly GCF_050281145.1 of Paraburkholderia sp. NPDC080076. Classification (NCBI taxonomy): domain Bacteria; kingdom Pseudomonadati; phylum Pseudomonadota; class Betaproteobacteria; order Burkholderiales; family Burkholderiaceae; genus Paraburkholderia; species Paraburkholderia sp. NPDC080076. The sequence continues at coordinate 49,277 of NZ_JBNNWQ010000006.1, forward strand.
AACCTCTCGAACCCGGCGAAGAGGGCAGTGCCGGCGATGACGATGCGGATGAGGACTTGGCCGTCCAGAATGAAGACGGGGACTGGCTTGAGTTGATCGGCCGCGTCAGTGTCAGAAATGGCCGGATTCGCTTCCGCGTGCCTATCGAACTGCAACGCCTCATCAAGGACCCTGAGAACTCGTACTGGACCAGCCTGCTAGTCACCTCGAGATTTACGCTTATCTACGCTCGAGGCATTTACGACCATGTCTTGCCATCCGTACCCAGCGGGCTAACAGACTGGCTGTCACTCGACCTTGTTCGAAACTTGCCTGGCAAGTCATGGGCAAACAACGCTGAGTTCAAGTACTTCAAGCGCGATTATCTCGAGCCAGCCGTCAACCAAATCAACGAACTGTCCGACATCGAGTTGTCGTATGAGACCCGTGCCGGAACTCCCGGCTCGCGAAAGAAAGACCAGATACGTTTCCGGCTCAAACGCAAGGAAGGGGCATTGGCATCCAAAGCGGCCATGCTGAACTCAGTCGTACTTTTCAAAATGCTTCAAGATGAATTCGGACTGTCTGAAAAACAGTTTGAAAAAATCGCTGAGAACAGGTTCGTCTGGACGGACGAGCGCATTCAACAAGCCATCGACTACACCCGCTGGACAATCAGGCAGGGTATCAAGGTGAAAAGAGCATCCGCCTACCTCATGAGGGCTCTTTCGGACAACTACCGGGTATCCGACGCCGACAGGCAGGTCGAGTTGATTCAGGCCCAGCTTGTTGAGGCCGCGACGGGGGAACAGGGGACGAGGTCTGACAGGCAAAAGGAAGTCGAGGCCAGCCTGGCGGCAGCCAACGCGGCCGCCGATAAACGTCGACAGGAGGAGATTCGTCTGGCGCGCGAATTCTTCGACACAGCGGACAAGAAGACACGGGAGGACCTCGTCCGCAAGTTTGTCGCGTCGAGCACGATGGGACTGCGCGCTATTGAGCGTCAAATGCTCAAACCGGCTAATGTCACTGAAGCCAACATTCTGAATCTGCCAGACGTTGCCAATACGTTCAGTTCGTACGTCGCCGGCGAAATTAGAAAAGCTGCGCGTGTACGCGCGCGGAACCCATAACGTTCTGTACGGTTATCAGCAATCCGGCACTTCGCTGCGGAAGTTGTCCGACCAGAACCGCACGGTGAGGCCCTGTCAGCAAGCATGTCCAAATGCGGCTATCATTTTCGCGCGGCGATCGGCGCCGAAACAGGAAAGGAAGAAATCCGGATGATCCATGTCATTGCAACGATCACTACCCAGCCCGGTCAACGCGAAGCCGTGCTGGCGCTTTTCAACAAAAACCGTCCGGCGGTGCTGGCGGAAGAGGGGTGCATTAGCTACGAGGCTGTAGTCGACGTACCGGACTTCGGGACGATTCAGACATCGCTCGGCACTGATACCTTTGCTGTAATCGAACGCTGGGAAAGCGCGGAAGCGTTAAAGGCGCATGCGGCCTCCGCGCATATGGCCGAATACGGACGCAATACTCGTCCGTTGCTCGTGAGCCGCGTCATTAACGTGCTCCAGGCTTGCTGAAGGGCCGGACTCGCGCAGCCCTGCGTTTGATGAGCAGGGAATGTCTGAAGCAGTCAGGCACCTGAACGATCAATGATGCGGTGAATGCGTTCGGTGCATATTGGCTGTGACGGTGCGATGGGATCAGTGTGCTCTTGGCCACTCCTGCGCAGCGGAAGCCGAATCAATTGCGCGCGGATCTGGGAACGGAACGACGCTGGTACTTGTGGCCCGCCTACAGGGCTCGAACCCGTTCTTCACGAACAGCAGGAAAATCGGGAAGACGCTGCTTCGAATAGACGAATCGCCAAACGTACGGCCGCCCGTTGCAACGCGTTATGGACCATGGTCCGCGATAGTTCTGCGATGCTCCACAGCACCCGCGTCATGGCGATGAGCGCCTTGCCGTATCTCTGGTCGGTGAGCCAGCCCAGATCGGCTGCGCGATGCATAGCCGGGAAACAGCGCGCCGGAGGCGAAGTCGAGTACCGCGGAGGTCGACGCCAGCTCGCTGCGATGGCCGGTATCGCGAAGCCCAGGTTGATGCGATATGAAGTTGATCATCGTCGCCCTGCGGCCGAAACCATCTCTGCCTCATCGCCTGTTTCCGTTGCAATACCGACCGCTTACCGGACCTGCGGCGGGGGATACACCTTGCAATCGAAAACCTTTGGCTCATGCGCCGGCAGCACTGTTGCTCCAAGCGCCGCGATGCGGCGGAAGCTTTCGTCGTAAGCGCGCAGGTCCGTGTGGTTGCCGTTCGGGATCGGCTCGCTGCCATCCTCCGGCCAGTTCTCGTAGAGTGGAATCAGGTCGCCCGCGATGAGATACGGTCCTGCCTGCGTGTCGACCAACACACCCTGTGAGCCCGCCGTATGTCCCGGCAGGCGCAATACGCGGATGCCCGGCACCACGTCGGCGTCACCGAACGCCACGTCCATCCGGTCGAGAATGTCCACCCACGGTGGAGCGCGGCCGCGCTGGTTGGTTTCGTAGATCGGACGCTGGAACGGCACCGGCCAGACTGCCTCTTTCAACTCGGCTTCCTGGACATGAAAGCGTGCGTTCGTGAACAACCGCGCGCCGCCGACGTGGTCGTTATGCAGATGAGTGAGAATGACCAGTTCGACGGAAGCCGGGTCGACGCCTTCGCGCGCCAGACCGTACTGCAGCAGGTCGTCGATTCCGGCATCCGTCTCGGTGTAGCACTGCGGTGCGCGCGAGCGGGGACCCGGCCCGGCATCGACGACGATCGTTTGGCGAGCGCTGCGCAGCAACCACGCAATATACGGCGCGTGCAGGCGCGCGGAACCGCAGTTCTTGCGGTACAAAAAACACGAGCGCTCATGGTCGACGATATCGCCGCAGCGGATCGGTACGATGGTGAATGCCATGTCTGAGGCTCGCTTCAACTGCTTTGTGGTGCTGACGCAGCGTGCCCACGTGACGGGCCGGGCCGTGGCCGAATCTGGGTCGGTGATCAGATGAACGGTCGTGGGGCGAGTTCGGTCGTTTCCATTCCCACCGATTCATGAGGAAGGTGATGCTGCGATCTTATCGGTACACATGACTCCGCCGCGCGCATTGCCGGGCGATAAGGTGCGTTGTCGCGGCCACAGTATAGGTAAAGTGAGTAAGCGCTTTCTCTCCAATTTATTGGGGGTTTATCCGAGAAAAGCCCCCGGACTCTACGTGCTTTTGATTAAATTTTGAAGGAAATCTCAAACGCTAGAGAAACGATTACTTAAATTGTGTATTTGGCGAATGCCACTTTGGGTGCCGCTGAGCCCGGTCTTCGCACGCCGACGTCAAACGCGTGGTGCCCGCGAGTTCGAATCACCCGATGGGATTGCAGCGATGCCACCGGGTAATCGCCAATGCGCTCGGCTGGATGGACGCGGAACAGGCACGGCATATCGGTCGCATGCATGCGGATCAACTGGTTTCGTCCCGGCAGTACGCCGACGGCGCTGCGCCATCCTTTCGTTTTGCTCAGCCATCACGACACGATGCGACTGACAAAGCGCTGCATCGATTACCCCGACTAGCAGTTCGTGATCGCCCCCAGTGTGTAGAGCAATGCGCGCAACCGCAGGGGCAAAACGCACGGCAGCTGGGCTACGCGCCGGGAGAATAGCGCACGATGGTACGCCGTACAGATCGCGGCCACGGGGCGGGTGAAGGATCGGCACGAGGCGCTCTTTCCGGCAGCTTCGACTGACTCGTACAGTCCTGACGCGAACGCTGAACGGAGCGAGCAGGCGAAGGCCCGCGCCCAGCGGTGGCCATTTCTCAAGGTGCCGCGTTATAGTATGCCGCACAGGGAAGGCGCGATGGTGCGCCTCGACATCGGGCAGGGTGGAAGTTGACCAACGAGGCAAAGAAAAGAGCGCCGCGCCGCAAATCGAATGCGATTTCCGTGATCGATGTTGCACGCGCGGCAGGGGTATCGACTGCGACCGTTTCGCGCGTGTTGAACGGCAACGCAAAGGTAGCGGCTGAACTGCAGAACCGCGTGCGCGACATCGCGCAGGAACTCGGCTATACACCGCACGCCGCGGCGCGTGCGCTGGCATCGCAGCGCTCGAAAACGATTGGCGCGGTGATCCCATCGCTGGAAAACCAGAACTTCGCGATCGGCGTGTTCGCGCTGCAAAAGCGCATCGGAGAAGCCGGCTATACATTGCTGCTCGGATGCTCGTACTACGACCAGGAAGACGAACTGAAGCAGGTCCGTGCCCTGATCGCGGACGGTATCGCCGGGTTGATGCTCGTGGGCCGCAGCCACTCGCCTGCGCTCTACGAACTGATCAAGAAGGAACAGATTCCGCTCGTCAATGGCTGGACAGTCGATCACGACCACCCGTATGTCGGCTTCGACAACGTGGCGGTCGGCCGTCGGCTTGCCGAGTATCTGCTCGATCTCGGGCACACGCGCTTCGGCATGATTACGCAAATGACGCAGCACAGCGATCGTGCGGCTGATCGCATCATCGGCGTGCGCGCGGCGCTGCAGTCGCGCGGGCTGCAGTTGCGCCACGAACATCTGATCGAGATGCCGCACAAGATCATTGAAGGGCAGATGGCGATGAAGGCGTTGATGAACGGCCCTGAGCGACCGACGGCCGTCATTTGCGGCACCGATCTGCTTGCGATCGGCGCGCTGGCCGAGGCGCGCGAGTCGGGTATCGACGTACCGGGCGACCTGTCGATCGCGGGCATCAACGACATCGAATTTTCCAGCTTCACGTCGCCGCCGCTAACGACCATGCGGCTCGCCGCTGATGAAATCGGCGCGCGCAGCGCCGAGTATCTGCTCGCACGGATCGAAGGACGACCGGTGAGTTCGCAGTATATCGTTCCGACCGACCTGATCGTGCGCGGCACGACGGCACGTCCTCGCAACACCTAGGTCGCCCACGCGCGGTGTGGCGCGTCATGGAAAGACGCAAAGTCGGGCGAGCACGGACTGCGGCGCGTGGCGACCACGGGCCGGCGATCCGTGTGTCCGGACAGACAGCTCGGATTCTGAGTGACTCCGACAACAAGTGCATGGCTGACGCCTACTCCGCACCATGCGCAGACTCAGCACGCAACGAGTGCGGCCGCATTCGCTTCGGCGGCAGCGCGCGCCTCAGATTTGCCGAACAGCAACGGCAAGAATGCCCATTTAGCGACCTGCGTCGGCAAGTTCCATGCACGACGGTCGACGTCTGCCAGAGCTCGACCGCTCCCTGTCCTGATGAACACGCCGTACGCCGGTCTCGCGCTGTACGGCGCGCAATAGTCCACCCCCGCTCGCCGACTACCCCGGAATAAGCACGCGACTGCGCGTGAGCACCTCTTTGGCCAACTCCACGATGGTATCCGCGCCGCTAAGACACTCTTCCTGATAGGCGACAAAGAACCCTTGCTGAGTGATTGGCCGCTCAGTGTTCAGCACGTGAATCAGCCCGGAATCGATCTCCGCGCGCATTATCGCGGGCGACAACACGGCCGCCGCGTGTCCGGCCGCGACGAGCCGCGACATCATCGACAGGGAATTGCATGAGCTGATGTTGTCCGGATTGCAACCTGCGCTGCGAAACCAGTTCATCACCAGCGAATGGTTCGATGACGGTTGCGAGACGGTGATGATCGGCACCGACGCAAGATCGTGAGGCGCGATTTTGTTATTGGGCACGAGTTGCGGCGACGCAACCCAGTGCAGATCGGTGTGGCCGATGGCGGTCTCGACCACGTGGGGCGCATCGGTGGAATCGTTCAGTATCGCTATGTCAAGTTCGTGCGCGCCAAGCTTGCGTCCGAGCGCGACGCCCACATCGATCGTGAGTTCGATCTTCATGTGCGGATAGCGCGTCTTGAGTTGCGTCAGTAGATCCGCAAGCCCAGCGTGGGCGATGGACTCGATCGCGCCGAGACGCAGAAGCCCGTACATGGGGTCGGTACGTTTCGCGATCTGTTCGAGTTTCTCGGCGAGCTTCAGCACCTGTTCCGCATCGGCGAGCGCGTCGCGGCCTGCGAGCGTGAGTTCGGAGCGCGTCCGGCTGCGCGTGAATAGCTGCACGCCGAGATGTTCTTCGAACTCCTGGATACGCGCCGAAATGGTCGGCTGCGTGAGATGTTGATGACGCGCCGCCGCATGAAACCCTCCTAACCGCGCCACCCAGTAAAAGGTTTCAATTTGCTGAAGAGAAATACGCATGATCGAAGGTTTCTATCAGATGGTCTCGCTAACTTTGATTATCTCCCGGAAAAATTGCATTCGTATACTCGGTGCACTCCTTGGTTGCCTCTCTATCGACACCGAAGCGCTCTGACGATGAATTGGGAATCCTTATGATAAGAGAGTCACTGCTCGCTCTCGCACTTTCGAACGCGTTCGCCATTCCAGCGTTTGTGCAAAGCAGCGTCATGTTGTACGGGATGATCGATGAGGGGCTGACCTACGTCAGCAACGCGGCCGGCCATAGTCAATGGGCCGCTGCAAAGCGGCGTCGAGGGCGGCGTGCGGCCCTGCGCGTGAGATTTTGATAGCGCCGCCCGAGCGGCAACCACTACTGAAGCAGGGGAGTGAACATGAACACGAGAATGGCAGCGGTGGCGCACGGCCGTAAATCATCGGTTCGATGGAGGATCTTCTGGTTCCTGCTCGTGCTGATCACGATCAACTACGTGGACCGCGCTTCGCTGTCGGTCGCGATGCCGCTGATCTCGAAGGAGTTCTCGCTCCCGCCGATGGTGCAAGGCTTGATTCTGAGTTCGTTCTTCTGGTCGTATACGGTGATGCAGATTCCAGCGGGCCTGCTGGTCGACCGTTTCAAGCCGCGCATCGTGATCACGGTGGCGACGCTCGTCTGGGGAGGCTTTCAGGCCGGCGCGGGATTCTGCACGAACGCTGCTTCACTGCTGCTCATGCGTCTCGGTCTTGGGTTCGCCGAGGCGTCGATCGCGCCCGCCGGCGGTAAGCTCAATGCGCTATGGCTGACGCGCAACGAACGCACAAGGGGCGCGTCGCTAATGGACGGCGGAGCGCCGCTCGGCGCAGCGGTGGGATCGCTGTTGATCTCGGCGTTGATCGGAGTATTGGGCTCGTGGCGCCTCGCGTTTGTGGTTGCGGGTGTCGCCACGACGCTGGCCGGCGCCCTGGCCTGGGTCTATATCCGCAATCATCCGCGCGAGCATCCGGCGGTCAACGAAGACGAAGCATCGTTCATCGAGCGTTCGCACGAGGAAGAACTGGAGCGCGAGCCGGCCAACGCATCCGGGCGTGCAATCGACTTTCTGAAGTATCGCTCCTTCCTGTTCATGTTCTTCGGCTTCATGTGCTGCAACACGTTGTTCAATGGATTGCTCACGTGGATGCCGAGCTATCTGATCAAGGAGCACGGCCTCGATATCCGTCAAATGGGTGGGTCGAGTTTCATCATTTATTTTTCGGGCTTCGCCGGCGAACTCGTCGGCGCGTGGCTTGCCGATAAGTGGCTGGCGGCGGGCGGCAGGCCGAACACGGTATTGCGGACGATTTTCGGCGCGGCTGGCGTGATTGCCACCGTCTCGGTGTTTTCGGTGGCTTACTTGTCCAGCGCGACGCTGGTCGTCGTGTTGCTCTCATGCACGGTTTTCTTTCTGCGCTGGGGCAACCTGTACTGGTGCATTCCACCTTTGCTTGCCACGCGCAACAAGGTCGGCACACTAGGTGGCTTTCTGAACCTGGGAGCGGCGGTCGGCGGCATTGGTGCGCCGATTCTGGTCGGCGGGATTGTCCAGGCGACCGGTTCGTATTTTCTCGCCATGATGTTCTTTGCGGCGACCGGCGTTGGCTTGCTGCTTTGCTCACTCGGCATCGACTACGAGAAGAAGTTGCCTGTATGAGACCCGCGCTACCGCTTTCCGGTCTTCAATTAATAACTGTCAGTAAGGACTTTGATGAACCCAGATGACTCGCATAGCCAGCCTTGGCAATGGCCTGAAGCCCATTGGCGGAAGTTGGTCGACCAGGTACGCGCGGGACGCGCGCTTCGCCCCAATGGCTGGCCTGCTGGAGCGCGCTGCGCGGTGGCGCTCTCATTCGATTGCGACCACGAAACCAGTGAATTGCGCGAGGGCGGAAAGTCGATCGGCCGGCTCAGTTGGGGGCAGTACGGTAGCCGGGCGGGCATGCCGCGCATTCTCGACGTGCTGCGCAAATATGCCGTGCCGGCCTCGTTCTTCGTACCCGCGGTCACTGCGCTATTGCATCCGGAAGAAGCGCGCAGCATCGTCGGCGACGGCCACGAAATCGGCCTGCACGGCTGGATTCATGAATTGAACTCGGTGCTCCCGCATGAGGCGGAGCGCGATCTGTTGCTACGCTCGGCGGACACGCTCGAGACCATCACCGGGCAGCGTCCTGTGGGCATGCGTACGCCGTCATGGGATTTCAGCCCGCATACGCTGTCCATCGCGCGCGAAATGGGATTGCGCTACGATTCGTCGCTGATGGCCGACGTCGACTGCTATGAACTGCTCGAGGCCGGCGTGCCGAGCGGTCTCGTCGAACTGCCCGTCGAGTGGATTCGCGACGACGGCGCGTATCTGATCATGAATCGCTTCGAGGCGGTGCGGCCTTATACGTCGCCAGCCGACGTCTACGATATCTTTCGCCGCGAGTTCGACGCGGCCTATGCGGAGGGTGGCGTATTCCAGTTGACGATGCATCCGCACGTCACCGGTTACCGGTCGAGGATATGGATTCTCGAAGAAATCATCCGGCACGCGCAGTCGTTGCCGGGAGTGTGGTTCGCGACACATCGCGATGTCGCCGAATGGGCACTTGAACATGCACAACCGACCTGAATCCAGTGTGCGATCCGGCGGCGCCGGGCAGCCGTGCTTTCCGGTTCCGCCGAAGGCAACCGATAGTCACCACCATATCTACGATGCGCGGTATCCAGTCGATCCGTCAGCGCAGTTGCAGCCGCCCGACGCGACGGTCGCCGACTATCGCGCGTTGCAGCGGAGGCTGGGTGTCGAGCGACATGTCGTCGTTCAACCGTCTACGTATGGAACCGACAACCGTTGTCTGCTCGATGCCTTATCGCAATTCGGAGAGACCGCGCGCGGTATCGCGACCTTGCCCGTCACCGTGACGGATGGTGAGCTGGCCGCTCTTCACGATATGGGTGTACGCGGACTGCGCTTTAACCTCGAATACCTGGTCGGCGTCACGGTATCGATGATGGCGCCGCTCTCGAAACGGATCGAACCGTTCGGCTGGCACATTCAGGTCAATGCCACCGCCGCGCAGCTACTCGCGCATCGGCAGTTGCTTGCGAATCTGTCGTCGCCGCTCGTGATCGATCATATGGGGCAGATCCCGCAACCGGACGGCACGGAGCATGCCGCGTTCCGGATGGTCGAGGCGCTGCTGGCCGGCGGCCGTACCTGGGTCAAATTGAGCGGTCCCTATCTTGCGTCGAAAAGCGGAGCGCCGGTCTACGCCGACGCCGGCACTGTCGCGCTCAGGTTGGCCCGGCTTGCCCCGGACAGGATGCTGTGGGGAACGGACTGGCCTCATCCGACGCAAGCGGCCGACAACAAGCCGGACGCTGCCCATTTGCTGGATGACCTGGCGCTGTGGATACCCGAGGAATCGACGCGGCACCGAATCCTCGTTGAAAATCCTGCGAGGCTTTACGGCTTTTAGCATGCGTGTGGCACGCCGCGCCGCCTGGTTCAATGCTTGCCGATGTAGGCAACCACGTCGATCTCTACGAGCACACCTTGCAGACCGGCTTCGACGGTCGTTCGCGCCGGCTTGTGCTGGGCAAACCAGTTCGCGTAGAGCGCGTTGAAGCGGCTAAAGAGCGTCAAGTCGGTTAGATAGACCGTGACCTTGACGACATCCTGCAGTCTCGCGCCGGCGGCCGTCAGCACCCGCTCGACATTCGCGAGCGTTGCACGGGTCTGCTCTTCGATCGACTCGCCGATCAGCTTCCGGTCGGCGTCGCGCGGCGTCTGGCCGGACAGGAAGACGAAGTCGCCCGCGATCATCGCGGAAGAATAGTGACCGCCTGGTTTGAAGTCGGTTGGATTGACGCTACGCAATGCGCGGGACGTGCCGCTATCGTTCATGTTTTTTCCCTTCGCCTTGATCTGGTGTTTTTCCAACTTGCCGTATGACGCGCGTGGCTGCGTGGCGTCGCTTCAATCGACTTCTGCCCGCCGCGAGCCTTATGGCTTATCGACGGTTCCCGAGTTGTTCACGCACTTCCCACGACCCTTCCGCGGTGAGCACCATTGCGCAGGGGTAGAGATAAGCCGTCGTGCAAGCGTGGCGCGGCAATAGCATCACCCGGTCGCCGACTGCCAGATCGGTGTTTTCGACCACCACGTGCTCTTCGCTCATCATGACGATCTTGCCGTCCCAGCGAAAGCGCTCGGCCAGCGGCTTGTCCGGCGAGATCGCCTTCGATCCCGCATCGAGTGTGGCGGTCGTGCTATTGCGTGAAATCACCGTGGCCAGCACATAGGCGCTCGGCGTCCAGCCGAGTGCAGGCAACTCCAGGTCGTGTTGAGCGCTCGAATAGGCCCAACTGCCGGGGGACACGAAATCGGCGAGTGTGAGCGGCCACAGATCGAACGTATAGCTACCCCCGGCGATGAGCCTTCTCGACAATCCTTCTGCCTCGGCGGCGCGCGTCAGCGCCGTGACTTCTCCTACGATGGCGGCCACCCGCTTGCGGCGTGTGGCATGGTCGAGATCATGGATGTGGCCGTCGTAGACATGCCATCCTCCAAAGCAGCCAAGCGTGGCCAGCTCACGGGCCAATTGCAGCGTTGCTGTTGCTATCGGCGCTCCGGTTCTGCCCATGCCGGCATCCAGATCGATAAGCAGCGAGAGATTGGGCAACTGCGCCCCATTCGTCGCGAGTCGCCACGCGGCTACGCCTGCCGCCGAGTCGACGAGCGCCTCGACCCGTGCGTCCGGATGAGCATGCGCCAGCGCGAGCACGGTACGGATATGAGCAGGGTTCACAGTCGGATACGCCCAGACGACGTGTTTCGCGCCGGCCTCGAGCACCATCGCCACTTCCGCCACGGTAGCGGTCTTGAATGCGGTTACGCCCTCGCGAATCAGTCTCTTGACGATCCACCCTGCGCGATGCGTCTTCACATGCGGCATGAGGCGCTCCACCCCTCCACACGCGCGGGCGGTCGCATGCAGGTTATCGACGATGCCGCGCTCGGATACGATGAAACACGGTGTCTGCAATTCTTCTGGCAAGCTGGCGGCCCATGACGGCGCACGTTTGAGAGCGGTACTCGAAAGGTCGAACATGGTTGGTGCGTTAAGAGAAGAAAAGGGCGTGGCGCTCACGAGTGCGACGGCGCTGCGAGATATCCGTCAACGTGAGCTCTGAGCTGACTCAGCACTTGTGCGTGCTGTTCCCACGACAGCCGGTCGACGCTCATCTTTGGCGTAGCGGGGCGGTCGATGCGGCTATCGTCAACCGCCTGCCCGACGTCGACGGCCGCGGCTAGATACGCCCGGTCGCGCTCCGGCGTGAAATCGGTGAGCAACCGCGCGGCCGCATCTCGCGGCGCGACCATCGCCATCGCGGATACCAGGCCCCAGCCGCCCCAGTTCGAGACGCTGGAAACGATCAGGTAGTCGGCGGGAATGGCTGCGCTGATCAATGGGCCGTTGGGAATGTCGTCGTGGACGATTTCTTCGGGCAGCACGCCCATGCCGATTTCATTGCCGCCGTCGCCGATGCCGATCGTGACCCACGGACGCGGCCACTCGGGATCCTCGAACAGGAGATGCAGCGGAGCGGTATCGTCGGACATGTCGGCGCCGTACTCGCGGTGCGGCTTGCCGTCGCTCGCGGGCGACACCCGCTCGATCGCGATCATATGCGTGATCGGACGTTCAGCCTCGCTGAGCCGGGCTCTTAGCGACTTGACCGATGCGGCGCTCACCGAGGTAATCTCGAACGCGACGTCTTTCGGCAATTCCGTTGTAACAGCCCAGACCGCCTTGCAGCATGGCGCGTCCGAGATTACCGTCACCGGTATGCCGAGGTTCGAAAGTGCGGCGGCCAGGTGGGCCATGCCGCCCAGTCCGTCCGTCTCCGGCGAGGGCGGCACGGCATTGCGTATGAAGAAGCCAGTCACGATACCGACGTGGGCGTTGGGCGTGCTCATGATCGAGCGCGCGGCTGCTTCCAGCTGACCTTCAACGAACCGTTTCATGCGGCCAATATCGCGTCGGACGGTTTGGCCAATGATGTCTTCGACTTTTGCTATTCCCATTTTCCAATCTCAGTAGCAACGTTGTTCATGCGAGGCGCGGCGATGGCTTAGACCGGAATCTTCGTTTCATAATCGATTCCGATCGAACAGAGCATCAGGCCGACGCCCATTGCGGCGAAACACATCAGCGCGAGGAAATAGGAGCCAGTGAATTGAACGATCGCGCCGATCGCGATCGGGATCACCATGCCGCCGATATTCCCACCGAAGTTGAGCAGACCGCCGAGCACGCCCACCTTGTTGCGCGAGGCGAGCATCGCGGGGATCGACCAGTACAGACCACCCCAGCGCAGAAAGAAGAGCGTGATGGACAGCAGGATCACGACCATCGTGGGGCTCGTCGCATGTGCGACTGAAAACACCGCAATCGTGGCGACCACGCCGGCGATACCGAAGATCGTGCGCATGACGCGGTTCGGCGCGGCGCCGCTCGCGAGCCACTTGTCGGCGACGTAGGCACCGCAGAGTTCGCCAATGAAGCCGCAGAAGAAGATCACGAAGCTGGCGCCGCCCATCTGCTGAATGTTGAAGCCCTGCACTTTCTGCAGATAGGTGGGCATCCACGTCAACAGGCCGTAGTAAAGCGTCGTGCAACACATGAAGCCGACGAACATCAGCAACACTGAGCGATACCTGAAGAAATCGAGCGAGTTGCCTGACAGGTCTTTCGCTTCTTTTTCATCTTCCTTGCGGCGGGCCTGTTCGATATGTTCCGCTTCGGCTTCGTTGACCCCGGCGTGATCGCGCGGTTGATTCTTGATGTAGTACCAGGCGCCTACGCCGCATAGGACCGTGCCGACGCCGGCGATCGCGAACGCTGTGCGCCATGAGTGCGCCACTACGATCAGCCAGGTGATCAGAACTGATCCGAGCGCTGCGCCGAGCGGCGAACCGCCGTCCATCAGCGATGCGCCACGAACCCGCTCATGCTGCGTGAGCCACATCGCATTGAGCGCACCTCCCGCCGAGGCCACGGGCGCTTCCGCCACACCGAGTCCGAGCCTCGTCGCAAGCAAAGACATTGCATTGGTCGTCAACGCGCCAAGACCCTGGAAGGCACCCCAGAGCAAGGTGCACAGCGCGAGGACCAGCCGCGGCTTGAAGCGGTCGACTGCCATGCCGCCCGGAATCTGCATCAGCGTGTACGACCAGAAAAACGAACTCATGATGAGGCCTTGCATGACCGGCGTAAGCGTGAACTCGCTTGCGATCATCGGCATCGCGACGGACAGGGATGCACGATCGATGTAGTTGACCGTGACCAGCAGCAACATGATGAGAAAAATCTTCCAGCGAACCGATGTCTTCGGCTGCGCGTACGCGACGACCGCGGCGGGTGCTCTGCTCATGCCTGCTTCTCCTGACTCGCTATTTGAATGTCACGTACATGCGCGGGGCGTTGCGCATCGGCGATGTATGAACTGGTCATCTGCCACGCCGCAGGCGCCTGTTCCGTGCTGGTTAAAAATTGAGTATAGGTGCGCGGCTCTGAGTGAAGATAATCGAAAGTGACCCGGGCAAGCGATAGAAATCGCCGATCATGCGCTGGGTCAAAGGTGACTCGGTGAGGAAAAGGCCGGCGTATCAATTGGTTGTAGGTTCGTTCCTTTGCACGAGCTTGATGGTGGGTACAAGCAACAGGGAGACGACCGCGCCGATCGATATCACCAGGACGGACGAGAACGTGAGATGGAGGGACTGGTGCAGCGCAACTCTCACCGCAGCGTTGACGACAGCGTCCCCCGGTGCCGAGCCAAGAAGCTGTCGCAACTGATCGGAAGTCAACTCCGCGGTGCCGGCGGAATGAGTCAGCCACACTGGTGGTTGTGACTCGTTTTATACTCTTCGCCTGAAGACATAGTGATGCCGCCGAGCTATACCAATGGCATCGCCAGACATGCGATCGAGACGAGACTGCCCCGCCAGCAGGGTCGGAGCGTGCCGACCCTGCTGCGCAGGGCCGCCATTAGGCGCGAAAAGACAGGCTATCCAAGCACTCGCACAAAACGCGCGCGAGCCGGCTTCAACACGAACATTGCAAGGACGGCAGTACTCAGATCGAGCACAATCGCGCATCCGAACACCGGCACCCAGCTGCCGGTATGCTGATGCAGCAACGCGGCCAGCGGGCCGCCGAAGATCGAGCCAATCCCGAACGAGATGTAAAGCCAGCCGTAATTCGTGGTGGCATAACGGGCGCCAAACGTGTCGGTCAGAGTCGAAGGGAACAGCGAGAAAATTTCGCCCCAGCCGAAGAACACCACGCCGGACAGCAGTACGAACAGGACCGCGTTTTCGCGCGTCAGCAGCCAGAGCGCCATCGCCACGCCTTCCAGCGCGAACGCGAAACACATCGTGTTTTCCCGTCCCAGGCGATCCGATATCCAACCGAACAGCGGACGGGTCAGACCGTTCGTGAAGCGGTCGATCGTCAGTGCCAGCGGCAACGCGGCGAGCCCGAAGACCAGCACCTTGCTGACGCCGAAGTCGGCGGCGAAGCTTGCCATCTGCGACGTAACCATGAGGCCCGAAGTAGACATCATCGTCATCATCACGAACATCAGCCAGAACAGAGGCGTCTTGAGCATCTCGGACGGGCGGTAGTCGAGCGCCGAGACCTCTGACTGGGATACTGCCGAGCCGATACTGTGGGCCGCAGGCGGTACTCGCAGGCCCTGCGAGGCGAGGAGGCCGACCGCCGCGAAGATGATGCCGTAGAGCCACAACGTGGATTCGACGCCGTGCGTTGCCAGCGATGCAGAGATCGGAAAAGTGGTGACAATGGCGCCCATGCCGTAGCCGGCGGCAGCGACACCGGCGGCGAAGCCGCGTCGATCGGGGAACCAGCGAACCACGAATCCCACCACGCCGACATAGACGATGCCGGTTCCGAGACCGCCAATGCAGCCATACGTGAGGTACAGCATCGATGTACTGTGTGCATACGAAGCCAACACCCAGCTCACGCCTGCCAGCAGCGTACCGATCGAGATCAGCATGCGCGGCCCGAAACGATCAATCAGCGCGCCCTGGAACGGTGAAAAAAATGCCTGCAGCAGCACCAGCAGTGAGAATGTCACTTGCAGTTCCGGCAGTGCGATGCCGAGCTTGGCCATGAGCGGCTTCGTCATCAGAGTCCATACATATTGCGGACTCGAAATCGTCATCATGCAAACAAGGCCGAGTCCGAGCTGGATCCAGCGAGTATGCGCGCCTGTTTGCGCGGCGGGCGGGGCGGCGCCTTTCAGTGCTTGCGTGGGGGTGTTCAACGTGTTTCTCCGTTTGGGATTGATGTATCGACAGATGGACAGACGTGCGCCGTCCTTGACGTCAGCGCAAACGCTCGCGGGCCGTCGGTTCAAAAAGATGCGGGCGGCGCGGCCGCCCGCTGTCTAGCAGGCGCGCCTACCAGCCAGCCGCGGTGCCGTCGCTGCGCGGGTCGAAGCCTGCTTCCAGACACCCGTTGCCGTGCCGGACAATCGCGCCCGCGTGGCCCATTGCTTCGTCGTACGGCCGCATCTGCTCGACGTCATGGCCGAGACGACGCAGCGCATTGAATGTGTCGACCGGAAACCGCGCCTCCAGCTTGAGCGATTCATTGGTTTGCCCCCAGGTCCGGCCCAGCAGCCAGCGAGGCGCATCGATAGCGGCTTGCGGATTCCAGCCGAAGTGCGCGATCCGCGAAAAGACGGCGCTTTGCGATTGCGGCTGGCCGTCGCCGCCCATGTTTCCGTACACCATCGTGCGTCCATCGGCGAAGCGCGCGAGCGCAGGGTTCAGCGTGTGAAATGGCCGCCGCCGAGGCGTAAGCGGGTTGCGCGCAGAGGGATCGAGCGAGAAGCTGCAACCGCGGTTTTGCCAGTTGATGCCCGAATCCGCGAGCACGAGGCCGCTGCCGAACTCGTGATAGATGCTCTGGATGAAGCTGACCGCCACGCCATCGGCATCGATCACGCCGAGCCACACTGTGTCGGCCGGTCCGAGACCGCGCCCCCACGGTGCTGCCGTGGACATCGAAATCCGCTCGGCCATCGCGTCGAGTACACTCGGCGCAAGCAGCGCCTGTGGATCGATGTCCATGTAATCCGGGTCGGTGATGTGCTTGTCGCGTATGGCGAACGCGAGCTTGGTTGCCTCCACGCACGCGTGGACGTACTCGGGCCCGAGCGGATCCATATCGTCGCGCAAGACACGGTCAAGCACACCGAGAATCTGCAACGATACAAGCCCCTGTGTGGGCGGCGGCATGTTGTAGATCGTGCCGAGCGAATGCGTGAGCGCCAGTGGCGTGCGCAGCCTTGCGCGATGCTGTTCAAGATCCGCTAGCGACAGAGGACTTTCGAGGGCGCGCAGGTCGGCCGCGATGCTGCGCGCGAGATCGCCCCGGTAGAAATCGTCGAGACCCGCGTGGGCGAGACGCTCGAGCGTCGCGGCGAGGCGCGGCTGCACGAAGCGCTCGCCGACGGCCGGCACGCCCAGCGGGTGGTCGCTCGTCAGAAACGTCTCGGCGAACCCCGCGACTGACTTGAGTTCGTGCCGCTTGAGCGCGATGCATTCGGACTGGCTGCGCGTGACCGGGATGCCACCCCCTGCGTAGGCGATTGCGTCTTCCAGCAAGCGCGCGACTGGCAGTTTGCCGCCGAGTGTGTCAGTGGACCAGCGATGCGCCAGCGACCAGCCCGACACTGTTCCGGCCACCGTGTTCGCCGCCAGCGGGCCGCGAAACGGAATGGATTGCAGGCCGCGTGCGCGGTAGGCGTCGATCGTCGCCGCCGATGCCGCCGCGCCACACGCCTCGATGCCGACGGGCTCTTCGCCCGGCCGCGAAATCAACCAGAAGCCGTCGCCACCGATACTGTTCATATGCGGATACACCGCTGCGATGGTCGCCGCGGCGGCAATCATCGCCTCGACGGCATTGCCGCCGTCGCGCAGGATCGCGAGCGCGCTTTGCGACGCCAGCGCATGGGGTGTGACCGCCATCCCGCGGATGCCGCGCACGGGATTCAAAAAATCTGCTCTCATGTTTCCTCAAAAATCAATCGATCATCGCTATCCGCTCAGCCGCCGCGGGTTTGCACGATCACGTCATACTTGCTGCACACAACGAAGCCGGCCACAGCGAGAAGCAACTGCGATGTTCCAGCCGGTTCTACCTTCCACCCACTCGGCAAGCGAAAGCAAAGCGGCATCGTGCTGACCCGCGCCGACCAGTTGCACGCCAAGCGGCAGTCCGCCCGGACCGAAGCCAACCGGTAACGTCACCGCCGGAACGCCGAGGAAGGTCCAGGGCGTGCAGAACGCCGCATCGCCCGTATAGTCGAGCCCAAGGGGCGCCTCGCCCGATGCGGGCGCTACCAGCAGCGCGTCGAGTCCCGCGGCTTCGGTGAGCCAGCGGTCGAAGCGAAGCGCCATCTTTATCTGCAATGCCTTGGCTTTCGCATACTCGGTCGCGGGCAAAGCCCGGCCTTCTTCGACCAGAGCCGTGATCGATGCGCTGACAAGAGCCGGCGAACGGTCTACCAGTTCGCCGTGTGTTAATGCGGCTTCAACTGCGAGCAGGATCGAAGCATGCCGCGCAGCGTCGGCCAGTTCGGCAGGCAAGTCGGCAGCGACGATTTCCGCGCCATCGGCACGCAAACGTAGGGCTAGTTGATTCAGCACATGCTGCTGCGCTTTGTCGATCGGTCCACCGATCTGCTCGCGCAACACGCCGATGCGCGGCGGCCGTTTTGCCGCATGGCCAGGGACTTTCCCTTGGCGGCTGTTGTGCGACGCGTGTGGATCGTCCGCGTCGCTGCCTGCCAGAATGGCTAGCGCATGAACTGCGTCAGCGACATTGGTGGTGAAAACGCCGAGGTGATCGAGCGACCCTGACAACGGCAACACGCCGGTCCGCGCAATCGTGCCGTAACTCGGCTTTACCCCGACCACGCCGCAATACGCGGCGGGACGGATGACGGAGCCGAACGTCTGCGTGCCGAGCGCGAGTGGCACGATGCCTGCCGCAACGGCGGCAGCGGAGCCGCTCGACGAGCCGCCAGGTGTGTGATCGCTATTCCACGGGTTGGTCGTTGCGCCGGGCTGGCGCCAGGCGAACTCGGTGGTGACTGTCTTACCGAGTATCGTGGCACCGGCCTCGCGCAAACGGGCGACTACCCATGCATCCTTTTCGGGCCTGCACCCTTCGTAGGCCGGCGATCCATACGCGGTGGGCATATCAGCCGTATCGATCAGATCCTTTATGCCGACTGGGACGCCCGCGAGCGGCGCGTCGCGATCGGCACGATTGACGATCGGCGACGTCGGCAGATGGATGAAGGCTTGCAACTCCGGTTGCAGCCGTTGCGCGGCATCGAACGCCTGTTGCACGGTCTGCTCGACGGTGCGGGTTCCCGTGCGGATCGCGTCACGGATTTCGCGGATGCCGGGGGAGGGGGAAGAATGGTTCATTTCGCGGCGAGTGCCTGATGAATGAAGTTCTGCGCGATGAAGGTGTCGTATTTCGGCTGCTGCTTCGGGTTGCCGAGCGCGATCCGCATACCCATCGCAGCCGTCGGCGATTTCGGGGTGATGTCGACATTCATCGGATAGACGCCTTCGTCAAGCATGCGTTTTACCGCGGCGCTCACGATCTGGATCAACGCCCGAGCGCTGTTTACTGGAAAAGGATTTTCGAATGTTTCGCAACGCTAGTTGTACTGGCATGCCGGACCTCGTGCTGAACTTCAATCACTTCGCGCTTCGCTCACGTGCCCGCTACGCGCAGCGTCGGTACACGGTTGGTTGACGCCTGTGAAGCGTCTGTTCCTCAGGACACTCAGTTGCTGGTTTCGCCGGTTGTCGGCGAAATATAGATGCAAATCGCAACAATTGAAATGTACGCATTGATTCGATTTGCACGAAGCGTGCCATGGTGCGAAAACACCAAATTCAACGGCGAATCGAGCATTTCCATGTGGAAGTGAACACGCTGCCATGTTCGGGAAGTGTGCAGATAGGCGCAACGAAGGTGCATCAGGCGCGGCAAAATTGGTGACGCACCGTCTTTGGGCGAAACGCAAACGTTCGGCGGCGAAAGCGGCTGCAAGACGTTCAGGATTGGGAATCGTTGCGAAAACTGCCTTCAGAATTGAGGCGCGGTACCAACGGTTGCATCAGAACGTTTATGGTGGCGGCTCGGGTTGCGCTGGATACAGCGTCTTGCCAGTTCAATTCAGGCGTGGTTTTGGCCAAAGGGCATGCGGTATGAAGTGTCGCTTCGACCGCCGCATAAATGCCGCGGCGTCGGTGGGCGGCCGAAAAACACGGCCTCCCACCGACGCCAGCGAGTGCTTTCCGGATAGCGGCCCTTCTGCATAATGATTTGTCACAAGGGCCGTTACGTCTACGCGTGTCAGTAGCGTAGACGTATTAGCGGTTAGACAACCGCGTCTGCGTTGTTATCACCTTGGTCAGGTTTTGTATGGCTTTTGCACACTGATCCTATTTGCGAAAATCGGGCGCTGCTTCGCACAACAGGATCAGGAGACTGTGGGTGTAACGGACGACTCAGTTTGTCGACGGCCGAACATCCAGCAAATGACCGCCGACACGATCAGCGTGCCGCTAACGAAGTAGAGTCCGAACGAATAGTCGCCGCTGATTTCGCGTAACTTGCCGATGACCATCGGGCCGATCGTACCGCCTATCAGACTGCCCATCGCATTGATCAATGCGATGCCCGCAGCTGCAGCCGAACCGGAGAGGAACTGCGTGGGCATGCTCCAGAGCGGCGGCTTTGCAGCGTTGATGCCAAAATTCGCAACCGACAGTCCGACGATCAGGAGCAGCGCGGAGGGTGCATACCCGGCAAGCAGCATCCCTGCGCCCGCGGCCAGACATGCGATCGACACGTGCAATCTGCGTTCGCCGGTGCGGTCGGAGTTTTTCGCCCAGAGCACCATGCCCACGACGGCGACGACATTGGGAATTGCGTTGACGAGGCCCAGTTCGAAATAGCTGAAGCCGAAGTGGCTAATGATCATCGGTGCCCAAATGCCAATCGCGTACAGGCCAGTCGACGTGCCCGCATAAACGAGGGCGAGGGCGAGCACTCGCGGATCCTTGGTGGCCGCCCATACGCTGGATGCCGCACCGGCCGCCTTGGCGGCGCGTTCCCGGTCCATCTCGTGCGTGAGCCACTCACGCTCCTCGGTATCGAGCCAGCGCGCGTCTTCAGGCTTGTCGGTCAGGAAGAAGAACGCGATCACGCCGAGCGCGACGGTCGGCGCCGCTTCGAGAATGAAGAGCCATTGCCAGCCATGAATCTGTGCGATGCCGTCCATGCCCATGATGGCGCCGGAGATCGGCGAGCCGATCATGTTCGATAACGGCGCGGCGGTCATGAAGATCGCCGTCACGAGCGCCCGGTGCCGGGCCGGGAACCAATAGCTCAGGTACAGGATGATGCCGGGGAAGAACCCGGCCTCCGCCAGGCCCAGCAAGAAGCGCAGCACATAGAAGCTATAGGGGCCGCTGACGCTCGCGGTCCCAGCGGAGAGACCTCCCCACACGACCATGAGCAACGCGATCCACCGCCGCGCGCCGACGCGCTGCAGCGCAAGATTCGACGGCATGCCGAACACGATGTAGCCGACGAAGAAGATTCCCGCGCCGAAGCCGAACATCGCTGGCGTGAGCCCGATGTCGTGATTCATCGTCAGGCCGGCGAAACCGACGTTGACGCGGTTCAGGAAGCTCACGAAGTACAGCGCGATGATGAATGGCACGATGCGCCATGTGATCTTCTTGACGGTGCGCGTCTCTAGCGCGCGGGCGTCCGGCACGGTAGCGTGTCTGGAAGGTTGGGCCATGGTTGTCTCCCGCCGGCGCGTTCCACGCGCCGGTCTCGTTATCAGGTTGAAATTCGCGTCGCTCGATGCCGACACGCACGCATGGAGAGCGTGCTTGCGTCTGGTTACGACATGCTGCGTTGCTGGGCGGGAAGATCGATGCGTGCCCACGGATTGGCTGCCCAATGCCGCTGTTCAAACGCGTCGATCTGGTCGGATTGCTGCAGTGTCATCTGGACCATGTCGAGACCGTCCATGAACATGCGTTTTTGCCGCGGCGGGATCGAGAACGAATGACGCTCGCCCGAGGCAGTCACGACAACTTCATTCTCGACATCGATCGACAAGTGTTTGGTGTCCGTATTAGCAAGTTCGGCAACGAGTGCATCGACTATTTCCGGCGCGAGCGTCACGAGCAACAGGCGATTGTTGCCGGCGTTGAAGTAGAAGATCTCGCCGTAGCTCGGAGCGATGACCGCTTCGATACCGGCTTGTTGCAGCCCCCACACGGCGTGTTCGCGGCTCGAGCCACAGCCGAAATTCGACCCGGCGATGAGAATACATGCGTCGCGATATTCCGGGCGATTCAGCACGAACGTCTCGCGCTGCTGACCGCGGTCGTCGTAGCGCAGGTCGTAAAGCAGTCCACGTGCGAGCCCCGACTTGTCGATGCCGAACAGAAACTGCTTCGGCATGATCTGGTCGGTATCTAGATTGTTGATCGGCAACGGTGCTGCGGTGCCCTGAATGAGACGGCGATCAGCCATGTACAAGCTCCTTGCGAATGTCGACGATATGACCCGCGATCGCGGCGGCAGCGGCCATTGCGGGACTCATCAGGTGTGTCTTGCTGCCACGGCCCTGGCGGCCTTCGAAGTTGCGATTGGTCGTCGAAGCGCAGCGCTCGCCCGGCGCCAGGACGTCGTCGTTCATCGCGAGGCACATCGAACAGCCGGGCTGGCGCCACTCGAAGCCCGCGTCGATCAGGACCTGCGCAACGCCTTCGCGCTCCGCCTGGTCGCGGACCATGCCGGAACCAGGAACGACCATGGCGCGAACCGATGCCGCGACCTTGCGTCCCCGCACCATAGCCGCAGCCGCTCGCAGATCTTCAATGCGCGCGTTCGTGCACGAGCCAATGAACACGCGATCGATTGGCGTGCCCTCGATGCTTGCGCCGGACGGCAGCGCGATGTAGTCGAGTGCCTTGCGCGCGGTTGCTGCGTCGATGCCGGTTGCCGTGTCGACCTCGGGAATGTGCCCGTCGACGGGAATCGCCTGGTCTGGACTCGTGCCCCACGTAACATACGGCGCGATTTGCGATGCATCGACGCGATGCTCGACATCGAAGATTGCATCGGGGTCCGAGCGCAGCGAGCGCCATGCGGCCGTCGCGCTTTCGAGCGTCGCCGTATCCAGATCGCGCACGCGGGCCCGCACGTAGTCGATCGTCGTGTCGTCCGGTGCAATCAACGCAGCGCGCGCGCCGGCTTCGACCGTCATGTTGCACAGGGTCATTCGCGCCTCGGCAGAAAGCGAAGCGATCGTCGATCCCGCATATTCGAGCGCGAAGCCACGGGCGCCTTGTGCGCCGATACGGGCAATGATGTGCAGTACCAGGTCCTTCGACGTGGTGCCAGGCGGCAGTTCGCCGTCGACGGTGATCCGCATGTCGTTCGCCACGCGATAGACGAGCGTTTGCGTCGCGAGTACGTGTTCGACTTCCGAGGTGCCGATTCCGAACCCGAGTGCGCCGAGTGCGCCGTAAGTCGTCGTGTGGCTATCGCCGCACAGTACGACCATGCCAGGCCGGATCAGTCCGATTTCCGGTGCGACGACGTGCTCGATCCCCTGCGCCGGATCGTTCACGTCGAACAGGTGGATGCCTTGCGTGACGCAGTTGCGTGTGAAATTCGCGGCTTGCTTTGATGCGTCGACGATGTCGATCGTGCGGGCGGCAACCGGCACCGCACGCGTCGGGATGACGTGGTCGACAATCCCCATCTGCTGCCGTGGGCGGCGCACGAGGAGGTCTTTCTCAGCGAGTCCGGCGAACGCCTGCGGACTCGTGTACTCGTTCATGATATGCAGGTCCGCATACAGCAGCACATGCTGTTCGTCGAGGCGGTCGACCGTATGTGATGCGACGAGCTTTTGATAGAAAGTGTTCGGCATGGACTCCTCTGGCCGGTTGAATCTGAAGCGTGGGGCGCGGTCATGATCGACCGATAAGCGGGAGTCTAATTCGCCAATTCCGTTATAGAATTCAGTAGAATCTAAACTACTATTAAATTGAATTTATCAATGGATGCGGTTTCGGATCTCGAGTTTTTCGTCAAACTCGTCAAACATGGCAGCCTGTCGGCGCTCGCGCGGGACATTGGGGTCACGCCGCCCGCGGTGAGCGCGCGTCTTGCGCAGATGGAGCGGCGCCTCGGTGTGCGGCTACTGAACCGGACTACCCGGCGGCTCAGCATGACGCACGAGGGCGAGCAATACCTGACTACGGGGTCGAAGCTGCTGTCTGCGTTACAGGAACTCGACCGGACCATTTCGAGCAGCCGGGCGACGCCAAAGGGGCTGCTGCGCGTGAATGCGACGTTCGGCTTTGGCCGCCGTCACATCGCCCCGGCCATCGCAGCGTTTCATCGCCAGTATCCAGACGTCGAGGTACAACTCGAGTTGACGGATCGCCCGTTGAATCTCGCCGAAACGGCATTTGACGTCGGCGTGCGGTTCGGCGAGATTCCTGATTCGAGGTTGATCGCACGCAAGGTCGCGACGAACCGCCGGATGGTCTGTGCGTCGCCGATCTACGTGCGCGCGAAAGGCGAACCGGATACGCCGCGCGATCTGCAGCGGCATCAATGCATCGTACTCAGGGAAAACGACACGGCCTACGGCACCTGGCATTTCAGCAAGGGGAAGCGCCACGAGACGGTCAAGGTGCACGGTGTGCTGAGCAGCAATGATGGCGAAGCGACGCTCGTCTGGGCGCTTGACGGACAGGGCATCCTGATGCGTTCGGAGTGGGATGCGACCACCTATCTGCAGTCTGGCCGTCTCAAGCAGTTGCTGCCCGACTGGTCGTTGCCGCCAGCAGATATCTATGCTGTGTATCCAGAGCGGCTCAATCTGACGGCGAAGGTGACGGCGTTCGTCGAGTTTCTCGAAGGCTTTCTCGGGAAGGGGCCGGGAGCGGGCTGAGATGGCGAAAAAGCCGGTGGTTTTCCGCTCGCCTGCGATTTGTACCGCAACCCGGAACACGTCGGTCGAGCCGGCTCGTAATGGACATTGTGCCGTGCGTCTAGTCGGCGTCGTCGATGCGCTTCCAGAATTCGAACGCAGCGGCGCATACGTTGAGCGGCGCGCCCGTCGCGACCAGCAGCAGCGCATGTTGGCACAGCGGCGATCGCACCGTGTTTGGTAAGCGCAGGGCTCGTCCGCACTTATGCGAGTTTCCGCACGGTGGTATGTTTCGTGCACGAAACGCGTAATATTTAAAAGTTGCAGTGTGCAACTGAATTAAAGTAGCCGAATGGGAGAACAGCATGTCGAAGGCACCGTATCCAAGACTGGAGCATTTGAACTTCCGCCTCGATGTACTGAGCGAGTTGGCCAAGGGCGTGGCGTCTGGCCTTTACGAAGCCGAATGTGACGTAACCCTTCGCGACCTGCGCGTGCTGCGTTTCGTCGATATGCAGCCGGGCATTTCCCTCGGCCCGCTGATTGAGCTGACATACCTTGAAAAGACGCTGGTTTCGAAGCTGGTCACCACACTAGCTAATCGCGGCTTGCTGACGCGCTCTACGGGCACGACGGATGCACGTGTCATCAACCTGAACTTGACCAGGAAAGGCAAGGCGATCGTCCGCAAGTGCGATCGGATCGGCAAGATCTTCGACGAACAGCTCATGTCCGTTTTGTCAGCCGAGGAAAAGCGAGTGCTTTTTGACTGCATCAACAAGCTGACGGAACACGTTGAGGAGGGCGGCGAATGGACGCTCCCGGCGACACGGCGCAAACGCACAGCCTGAATCGAAACGCCGGGGTGAGAATAGGCTGCCCCAGGGCGGGCAGACGATCGGCGGGTGGCGGATGCCGGTTGCTGCGCGATCCGCAACTGCCCGCGTTCAGATTGCCTGTACTGAAAGCCGATAGCGAATGGTGCGCGGCTCTTCAACAAGAAACCTTAGTCCAGAACGGGCCGCGAGTGGGTGGCTAGCAGGCGGGACCACGACGCGTCCGAGATCAAAGAAACTGTTAGCCGGCTCGACGCCAAGTGCAAAGTTCCTCCCGCACCACGGTGCGCTTGTCCGGCCGCCGTTGCTAATCCAAAGCAAAGCATCTGGAAGCTCTTCGACATTCCAGTCAAGCAGAACGTCGGCGCCGCTGGCTGCGTACCTCAAAACAAAGGGCGGTTGGCAACCTGCAATCTGCAAGATTTCTTCAGTTGCCACCGTGAGGGGCAGCAGAGTCACATCTAGAGGCCCGGTTCCGGTTCGAAGTGCACTGAACGGCGGCAGGCCACTGGGGCAATGGACGGTTCCAAACGGAAGGCATGGCCACTCTCCGCGCATCGCTCGCATAAGTCCAGGCCACCGCGCATCGTCGCCCCACGGTGCGACATGTAGCGGCGATATGCATTGACCTCCACCAAGTTCAAACCGGACGGGCCAAGCATTCCGCCCAGCGCCTGGATCGTTGCTTCACCATGCGCCCACTTCAATGTCCAACGGGTCATTGCATTTGGCTTTTCCTCCGGCAGTTCCTACCAGACTGGCTACAGACCGTCGATATGGGGCGTCGTCGGATTCCGTTGCGTCGAGTCGCATGGCCGACGGATCCGCAGGGGTTTCATTGGAAGGCTATCTCCAACGAAAAGAAAGCCCGCGCTAACGGCGGGCTAAATCCACATCTTGCAGACGTGGAGGAGACGTTCATAAAGGCGACCTCATATCCCACGAATGACGCTGCATAACCGGCTGATTTTGGCCAGGCGGTTGCGAACTCGTACCTATTTGGTCTTCGCTGCAGCGGCGACCTTGCGCATCCCCTCTTGCGGGTCATCATTCGAGTTCATGAAGTTCGTCACGACATCGGTAATCGCACCCTGGGTGGCCGACGACTGAACATCACCAAAAGCGAATGACGGAAGGAACGTATTGGATTTGATTGTGGACTGTTCATCTGCGAATGATTTCTTGGCGCAGGCGTCGAACTTGCCCATGGGAACATCCTGCCGGACAGGAATGGAACCCTTGTAGAGACTGAACTGTTCCTGGAAATCGACGGACATGATCGTTTTGGCAAGCGCAAGCTGACCAGGCGTCGCTTCTTTTTTGCCGTTTTGCTGGAAAAACACGAACGAGTCCACTGTGTAAGTGAAGGCATTCGACGTACCAGGCGCAGCCGCGCAGATATAGTCAACGTCAGCCTTCTTGTTCGCATTCGCGAACTCGCCCTTCGCCCAGTCCCCCATGAACTGCATACCACCCGATCCGCTGATGACCATGGCAGTCGCGAGATTCCAGTCGCGACCGGTGGAGCCTTTGTCGAAGTAACCCTGAATCTTTCGGACAATCTGGAACACCTGCAACATCTGCGGCGAAGTCAGTGCTTTCTGGTCGAGATCAATCAGGGCCTTGCGATAAAAATCCGCGCCCTGAGAAAGTACAACCGTCTCCCAGATGGTCATGTCTTGCCAAGGCTGGCCACCACGCGCGACTGGCGTAATGCCCGCCGCCCGGAACTTGTCGGCTAGCGCGAAGAACTCGGGCCATGTCGTCGGCGGCTTACCGCCCACTTTATCGAGGTCGGCTTTGTTGATCCACAACCAGTTGATTCGGTGCACCGAGAATGGTGCGGCCACATAGTGGCCTTTTGACATCATGGTCTTGTTGATCTGCGCTGGAAGTTGGGCTTTCCAATCGGTGGCGGACTTGTCTATATCGACCAACACGCCTTGATCAGCCCAGTCCTGTATCAACGGCCCCTTGATCTGCGCAGCCGACGGTGCGTTACCGGACATGATCTGTGTCTTCAGCGCCGTCATGGCAGCCGCACCCGCGCCTCCGGCTACGGCGAAGTCTTTCCACTCGTAACCCTGCTTATTCATGTCGTCCTTCAGCACTCTGATCGCCTTCGATTCGCCACCCGACGTCCACCAGTGCAACACAGAAAGTGACTCGGCAGCACTGGCGACCTGTGCGCCCGTGGCGAGCGCCGCTGCGACAATCGCGCCCGACATGAGTGTTCTTTTCATTGCTGTCTCCGTTAGTTTTGTTTATGAATCGTCAGGCAGGCGCACGCCACGACGGCGTGCGTCAGGGTAGCGCTTACAGATCGAAACCGAGTTGAGCTTTACCGAGAGGCGTCAGATCTTCGGCCGTAGCCCGTCCGACAAAGTCGACTTCGAAGTGGTCAGTAGGGAAGTCGGGCGGACTCTTGCCTTCAAGGAAGCTGGGCAATTGGCGCCTGAGGTATTCATCGTTTTTGGCACAAGCGGGCGCCGACGGGATATACATCACGTTGCTGTAGCCTGCACCGTGGTGCGCGTCTTCCACTGCGTGGATCACGTCGCTGTGCCAGAACACAGTGTCGCCCGCCTGCATGTGGGGAATCGATGACAGCGCGTCGAACAACGGCGCATGAAATTCCGGCTTGATGGAGAGCGCGCGACCAGGCATCGCCCCGCACAGGTCATCGTCGGCGACATCGTCCTGAAGGGCGCGCAGCAGAATGTAAGCCATCGCATTCGCAATGGGCACGAGCTGCAGGGTGCCGTCGCCGGGGCCTTGCGGCGTCAACGCGGTCCACCCCTGAAACGTGCGGAACATCGAACACACTGCGGGCGACGCGATCTCTTCGACGTCGGGCCGGAATGCGGCGTCGAACGGATCGTATTGACGCCAGTTGCCATCGAACACATGCCGGTACACCTTGCGGAAGTTACCTTCGATCCACCGCTCGACCGAGCCGCCGTCGCAATGCGCGGACAAGCCCAATGACTCGGAACCAGGCGGCCGTCGACGCATCCGGTCCGCGTAAACCGGCACCCGCTCTGGATCGAAATGGACCCGGCCTTCACTCTCATTGCGCCACAACTGGTTCAGAAAGACACGGGCCGCCGTCAGCGATGGCGCCTGCCGCGCGAGGACCTGCGGCTTTGACCAGTACACGCCGTAAATCTGTGGCTTGCTCGACGCGAGCTGGCCAAAGTATTTGTCCTCGGCGCGGTTCTGCAGGCGCGTATCCAGATCGTTGCGTTCGACGTAGTCCGCGATGTCGCGGTCCCACCCTTCCACCAGAGTGCGGTCGAACACATTGCGGATCACACATGCACCACGCGTTTTGACGAGGTCGATCTGCTCTGCGCTCACGCGCTGCTCCGCGATGTCCGAGAACTGGATTTCGGGGATCACGTTTTCGCCGCGACTGCGTTGCGCGGCAATTCTGCTGGCTTCGGCGCGGATCGTTTCATCCACCTCGGCGAAAACATCACGATAGTTCGGAAGTCGTGCGCGAAGCTCCTGTTTGGCCTGCCGGATGGCTGCCGGCAGATCGTCGATGATGAGTGCCATGGTCGTCTCCTTGTGGGTTCTGCTATGTCCGAAGCATAGGCTGACCGCACCCACAAAAGTGATACCATCCAGACAGTTTCTTTGCGCTTTCTGCCATGAAACCAGCATACGAACATGTCGAATTTGGCGACGACTGCTCCGTTAGGGTTTACCACCGGCGTTTGCCGCGCATTCCGTTTGAATGGCACCATCATCCCGAATACGAACTGACCCTGACGCTGAACAGTCACGGCAAGCGCTATATCGGGGATTCGATTGCAGACTATATAGACGAGGACCTGGTTCTCGTGCCGCCGAATCTTCCTCATACCTGGGCGTCGAACCGCTCGATTGACTCGGCATCTCCTCAGGTTGCAATCGTGATCTGGTTCGGCGGCGATTGGGCGCGTCGGCTTGCGGATGTCTGCCCGGAATATGCGCCTTTGCGTAATCTGTTACGCCGGGCGGCTTGCGGGCTGGCGTTCAGTCCGGAGGTCGGCGCCGCGATGCACACTCAGGTCGACGATCTGCTGTCCAGCGCCCCGCGAGAACGCCTTGCCGTAGCGCTAAACGTTTTGTGCACGCTAGCGGAAGCGCCTGGTGAGCCGCTCGCTTCGCCTACTGCGTTTAGCGACCGGACGGAGGGTCCTTCAGGCCACGA
Organism: Paraburkholderia sp. NPDC080076; assembly: GCF_050281145.1. Classification (NCBI taxonomy): domain Bacteria; kingdom Pseudomonadati; phylum Pseudomonadota; class Betaproteobacteria; order Burkholderiales; family Burkholderiaceae; genus Paraburkholderia; species Paraburkholderia sp. NPDC080076. The sequence continues at coordinate 78,684 of NZ_JBNNWQ010000006.1, forward strand.
ACCGGAACGTATCAATCGCGTGCTCTCGATCATCGATTTACGCTTCGCTGAACCGCTGCGTCTATCCGAACTTTGCGAGGCTGCAAATGTGTCGGAGCGTTCTCTGGCCCGCTACTTCGAGCAGCACATTGGAGAGAGCGTTGGGCGATATATCGCGCGGGTCAGGATTGGACATGCCTGCCGGATGCTCGCGCACACTTCCATCCCGGTTTCCGTCGTCGCAGCCCGCTCTGGATTTCCGAACGTCGCTAACTTCAACCGACAGTTCAAGGCGTTGAAGGAACTCACGCCCGCCGCTTATCGCAAACAGTTCACGGCCGGCGATATTGCCGAAACAGACGCCAGTCCACAGATCAACGAACGCTCACCTTCATTGCAACGAAACCCGCGACTACCGAAATCAATTGCGTAACGCAGGCAAGCGGCCCTAGGCGGCGCGGGATTGAAGCTGGCCGCATTGGAATGCCTTCTCGTCGGGTAAGCGGTCTTGCCGGGGAAGACGCCCAACATGTCGTGCATCACAAGCACTTGCCCCGAACAGTCCGGACCAGCCCCGATACCGATTGTTGGGATCGCTAGCAACTCCGTCAACTCGCTCCCGACAGAAGTCGGATTGGACCATGTCGATCTCGAAGAAGCCCATGGAGGTCCGACTCCCCGAATTTGCCGTGCTGGACCGCCTCATCGACAGACTCGCCGCCGAAGGCCGTACGCAGATCTGCCCTGGACGCTGCAAGCCCCGGCATTGGACGGCCGGACTTTTGACTTCGAGCGGGCGACGTCAGGCCGGCACCTGCCCGGGCGGACCGTCAAGGATACGGAGCTTGTCGCCAATGTCAGGAATATTGCGGCCGCCCGAGCGGAATTCGTTGTCAAGTCGATGCGCGGTTGCGCGACATTGCATAAGCGTCTCATGCAGTCGGGGTTCGGCCTGAAGGGCGGTCACCACCCTTTCCAGCTCAGACGGGGACTCACTCAGAAGGGCAGGAACGACCTCTTCTGGCGGTATCAGAGAGCCGTTACTTAGAATCTGTGCGGTCCAGTCGCATCCGTACAGAAGCGCGCGTCGCTCGGCCCTCTGCGCTTCTTCCTGGTCCAGTGTGGCAAGGCTGTGCCGGTTCCTGTGAAGGGAAGTGCGCCAGGTTGTGAGGATGTCAGCGCGCAGTCTTTCAATTGCGTCACCGAGCGGCGCGTTTTGCCCACCCGCCGCGAGGCGGCGTTCATCGAGTCGGTCGACGTAGTCCCGATATCCTTCCAGGAACGATTGCCAGTTCAGCGGTAGTTCGGTCGTCTGCGAGAACGAGAGGCTAAGCTCACCAAGCTCGTTGCTGATTTCGTGAAGGGACTGGGCGTCGGCAAGACGTGCTTCATAGACCTCATGAGCCGTCACCATCTGGCGGTGCAGGGGAAACAGGGGATTGCTGTAGCGTCGTTGCAGATGTCGCTCGGCAGCGCCAGGATGGGCGCTCCATTTCCAGTTCGATAGCGATTTCGCATCAAAGTCGACCTTGTCTATCATCGCTCGGAATACCGCCAGCGCCTCCTCGGTTGCATGGCCAAAGCAGTCAGCGAGCTTGTAATCATTGCCTTGCAGACTGGCGCTCTCATTCGCTCCGGCATAAGGGGATTCGGGAGCAAGGCGGAGGAAGCCTGTGGCCAGAAAGAATTCCATCGGAAGCTCTACCGACAGGCTCTCCAGCCGGAACGTGCGCGCCTCGGAGGAAATCGCCTCGATAGAATGCGCGAGGCGGCTTTCGAAGTCGAGGAGCGCGTCAATCCTGTCACCGGACGACGGTTGCGCTTCCTCAGCGAACAGGCAGAAGGACTCGCGTACCATTCGTGCCGCGATCGGGCCGTGCTTCTCGGCAAAGAGCCAGAACCAGAGGGCAAGCTGATATCCACGAACTCCGTTTCGCAGGACCGGTTCGACATCTGGCGCGAATATGATTCCTGGTGCGGCCCACCCTGAAAACGGTGCTGCATCGCTGGCGAGGTACATGTCCAGAAGCTGCTTTATCGACTGATTCGCATCGCTGGGCCAGCTTTGCGTCCCATCGTGCCGCTTCCCGGTCTTCCAGAGTCTCCAAGCCATCCTGAACCTCGCAAAGGGATGTGGTATACGCCTCGGCAACGATACTTGCACACTCGGGCGGGGCCGTAAACCGACGGCTGCTCCTCGTTCTTCCGGGACAGTTCGAAGCAGTCCTGGCGGCGCGCGTGAGGCCTGTAGGGGGAACGGCAATATCCGCAAATGCGACACCGATCACTGATCTGATGCCGCCAAAAGCAAGGCTTTCTCCGCCCGCTCCCTGGGCGAAAGGACAAGGCGCGCGAGTTAAGGAGCAGCAAGGAGGGTTGCCTGAAGAGCACGAATCGGGTCGCGCCGTTGCGAAGCACGGCGCCGCTCGTGTGTACGGTCCGTGCTATCGGCTGGCTCTGGCGCAGCGATACGGTGGCCGGAGGGAATGACCGTTTCCGGTTGTTCGGTCCAGCCGCACGAATCTCGTTGCGACTGATTGGAACCGTGCCACGACGGCCCTACGGCCGGCCAGTCACGCGCTGCACCATCGCGTAAAGCACCGACATCTGCAAGCCCTTTTTTTTTGCGCGCGAAGTGCGGGCCGTATTGATTGGAGCAACCCCACCAGTCAAAGCATGCATGCGGGTTGGTCGGCCCTGGCGCAGACGACGCAATCGTGTCGGGATACACGACGACCAGTTTGTTCGTATCGGCCCATTCGTTGATGCCGGCATCGGTGACCATCTCACGCGGATTGACGACCTGGTCTTGCGTGCCGGACCAGAGGTAGACGGGCTGTCCACGCAGGCTCGTCGCCGGGTCGTTCGAACGTCGGCTCCGCCCCTAGGTAACGGACCTTCCCCGACGATCGCACTCGTCGCGTCTCAGGCCGTTCCAGCGGGCCGTGACTGATTCTTGCCTGGTGCGAGTCACTTGCCTTCGAAACATGGACCAATTGGCGCTCTCGGCCGCAATGCCACGCATGCGGTCGCTTGTAAGAAAAATTATTTGTCGCGCAATGGAATAGTTGCGCGCTGGCCATGTTTACGTATGGCGACGCACCCTGGTCGCGGCCGGCCCGCAGTGCCGACCGTGTGCTACCTCATCAATCACGAGATCGCCTTGATTCACACAACGATTCAACCTGCCTGGGTCCGCATCACACACTGGATTAATGCGCTCGCTGTCGTATTGATGGTGACAAGCGGGTGGCAGATCTATGACGCCTCGCCGATCTTTCCAGCTTTACAGTTTCCTTCCGCCATCACATTGGGCGGCTGGCTCGGCGGGGCCTTGCAATGGCATTTCGCGATCATGTGGATGCTGGTTGCGAATTTCCTCATCTACGTCGGGCTGAATATCGCTTCGGGACGTCTGCGCCGGAAACTGCTGCCGGTCAGCTTCAAGTCGCTTGCAACCGATCTCGTCGCCGCACTGCGCGGCACGCTCGCGCATGAGGACCTCACGCGCTACAACGCGGTACAGAAATTCGCCTATCTGGTCGTCATCGTCGATATCGCGCTCGTGATCCTGTCGGGGCTGGCGATATGGAAGTCGGTGCAGTTCCCCCTGCTGCGCACGCTGATGGGCGGATACGACAATGCGCGCGTCGTGCATTTCGTTGCAATGAGCGTGCTGGTTGCGTTCTTCGTCGTGCATGTCGTCATGGTCGCGCTGGTGCCGCGCTCGCTGCTTCTGATGATTCGCGGACGGTGACCATGAGCTTTCGAAAAAAGGCTGTGGAGCCTGATACGTTTCTACGGTCTCATGCTGAATCCATCATCAAGGATGCGCGCAACGAGCTGAAAAATCCGGCCCGCCGGCTGCTTGGCAAGCGAGTTCTCACGCTCGGCGGCTTAGCTTTGCTGTCCGGCTGCGATCTGACCAATGACAAGTCGGTGAACACCATGCTGCGCAGAATGTCGTTCTTCAACGACGAGGTGCAAGCCATGTTGTTCAATCCGAACGAGATGGCCCCGACCTATCCGGAGTCGATGATCACACGGCCGTTTCCGTTCAACGCGTTCTACGATATCGACGATGTGCCCGAAGTCGACGCCGCGACCTACCGGCTACAGGTGGGTGGCCTCGCGACTGGCAAACGCGTCTGGACGCTCGACGAGCTGCGCGCAATGCCGCAGGAAAGCCAGATCACGCGCCATATCTGCATTGAAGGATGGAGTGCGATCGGCCGATGGGGCGGCGTGCGCTTCTCCAGCTTCCTGAAGCACTCGGGCGCGGACCTCACGGCGAAGTACGTGTCACTGCACTGTGCGGACAACTACTGGACCAGCATCGACATGCCAACTGCGTTGCATGTTCAGACGCTGCTCACACTCACATACGACGGCGAGGTGCTGCCGCCGAAATACGGCTTCCCGATGAAGTTGCGTATGCCGACCAAGCTCGGCTACAAGAATCCGAAGCATATCGTCGCAATCAGTGTGACGAACGAATATCCCGGTGGTTACTGGGAGAACCAGGGCTATAACTGGTTCGGCGGTTCCTGATGTGCACTAGTCCACTCTCGAAACTCAACAGTCCTTTATGGAGCATCCATGTCTATCCGCTTGAAACTTGGCGTCACCCTCGCCACGCTGGCTTTTGCCAGTGTCGTGCTCGCTCAGACGCCCGCCGCCAAACCGTCGCGTATCCGCGGCGATATTGTCTCGCTCGACGGCGACGTCCTGAAGGTGCATCGTCGTAGCGGCGACACTGTGTCGATCGAGCTCAAACCGACCGTTACCGTATCGGCGGTCAAGGCCATGCAGCTTTCGGACATCAAGCCGGGCACCTTCGTCGGCACGGCCGCAACGACGGGCACCGACGGAAAGTTGACGGCCACCGAAGTGGTCGTATTCCCCGAATCCGCGCGCGGCTCGGGTGAAGGTCACTACGCATGGGACCTCGGTCCGAACAGCACGATGACGAATGCGAACGTCGACACGGTGGTTCAGGGTACCAGCGGCCGGAATCTGAAGCTGTCGTACAAAGGCGGGAACAATGAGGTAACCGTACCGCCTAACGTACCCATTGTGACTTTCACGCCGGCCGCACGCACCGACCTGACCGCGGGCAAGAAGGTGTTTGTGGTCGCGACGGCCGCGTCGCAGGGTGCATTTGTCGCGCAGCGCGTGGTGGTCGAAAAGGATGGAGTCGCTCCGCCGATGTAGTCGATCGTCGGTCGGACGAATGACCTGCCCGCTGTGGTAGCACGTGGTTCAACCTCCGCAGCGGGTCGATTTATACTATCTGCAGCATCGCGCGTTCGCTGGTTCCTAAAGGAGAAAACAAAATGTCACGATCCATCTCGCAGTGCGCTTTCATGGTGTTGGGTGGCCTGGCCTTGGCAGGTACGCTGACCTTGGCGCAAGCGGCGCCGGTCTCGTTTGAAGTGCCGTTGACGGGCGCTCAACAGGTTCCGCCGGTGCAGACTCCGGGCAGCGGCACCGCCAACCTCACGTACGACTCAGGCACGCGGGTCGTAACCTGGAACATCAGCTTTGGCGGATTGTCGAGTCAGGCCACCATGGCACATTTCCACGGGCCCGCCCCAGCCGGCAAAAACGCTGGCGTGAAGGTGTGGCTCTCCCAGAAAGGCAACATGGAGATGACGAGCCCGATCAGCGGTCAGGCCACGCTATCCCCAGACGATGCCAAGATGTTCGAAGCCGGTGACATGTACATCAACGTTCACACCAAAACCAATCCGAACGGCGAGATCCGCGGCCAGGTGGTGCCGCCGAAGAGCAACTGATGCGACCACTGAAGCGGCATCCTGAGATCGCTCAGAGATAAGCCGCGAGCAGCATCACCACGGCAGCGCCGACGCCGAGCGGCAGCAGCGCCAGCAGCGCTGGCGTCTGCCGCGGCGCATCGATAGACGAGGGCAACAGCTTGTATCCCGTTAGCATCGGGCGCAGCAGGTTGTGTCCCTTCGCTACCGCATAGAGAGCGATCACGAGCACGTGCAGCGCCACCGCGGCGAGCAGCACGTCCCAAACAAGCCCGTGTAGCGTCGAGATCGCGTTGGCGAGCCACGCGGGCACGACTTCGCTCAACGGCCCTTCGTCGGCGATGTCGTTGTTGACATAGAGCCCGCTCAGCGTCTCGACCAGCAGCAACGCGAGCAGCAGCAGGACCATCCAGCCGCCGGCCGCATTGTGGCCCACCTGCACATCCGGATCGCGGCGAAACAGGTGGTGCAAATGACGAAGTGCTGCTGCGGGCGACGCCACGAAACTGCGAAAGCGCGCGGTCTCACTGCCAAAGCAGCCCCACAGCAGCCGGGAAATAACCAACGCGAGCAGCGTCTCGCCGACCCGGACGTGCCAGTCGATCCAGTTTAGTTTCAAGGTGACATAGGCCGCCGTGACCAGCACGACCACCAGCCAGTGAAACAGTCGCACCGGCGCGTCCCAGACCAGCACCGGGCGGCGGACAGGCTGTGTCGGCCGGGTGACAAGTTCGTGAGTATCCATGTGTTGCGCCTCCGTCCGCAAGCGATTGGAAGAGATACAGGCCCGGGGTGAACACCACTCCGGAAAATAGCAACGCGGTGACGCAATAGTCCATGATATCCCGTACGCAGGCTTCTCAATCGCGAGCGCCGGCAGCGCCCAGAACGGTTGCTTAATGGTCCGAGTCTCGCCGAAAGCGATTGCCATCGCCGCCTTGCCCCAAGTCCGCGTGCAGCGCGCACGCGGCTGGTACCGCGATTACGAATCTATCAGCTCATCCAACCGCGCGCCCGTTGTGGGTGGCGAAACGACCGATGTACTTCGCAAGCGGCCGTTGAATTCCCGCCCGGTCGAAGGGCCCAATTGGGGCGCATCGCGCCGATCGCCAGCTTGCGAGTTTCAGGCATGATGCACCATCCGCCGTTTGCGTTCAGTGTGGGGCTCCCTGTGGCACCGCATGCCGCCGCTGGCGATAAGGAGTTCGTCCCTGAGCCATCGTGCGTGCGGTCCAAACGCTCGATGCATCCGGGTATCGATCAATGTGAGACTTACGGATTGGACCTGGTTAGTGGGGCATTAAAGAATTCGAATCACCGAGCCGATATTCACCGTATCCCAGAGATCAAGCACCATGGAAGGTGCGGGCGCCTGATCCAAACCGTTCGGGCGAGGAGCGGTAGCCGTGAGCCGATGCACTGGAAGACCTTCATTGCACGAGAGGCACTGAGCTAATGCCCGGTGCCTCTCGTCTTCGATCAGAAGCTGTCGATCATCCCCATCGCAGGGTCGGTCACCGAGTGACGGCCGGTTTCGATACGCCCGGCGATGCGACGCAAGAAGCTGCGGTCTGTGCTGCTGGTGATCTCGAAGTCATACCAGAAGCCGGTCTGGGCGAGGTTCCAGAAGAGCGCGACCGGGAACGCGCCGTTGGTGCTTACCGCCCAGGTGTGACCTGGGTCGAGGCGATCATTCCGGGAGAACGGGGCAGGCTCCGGCCATGCGCCGAAGCCCGGCACCGGGAAACCAGCGAAGCCCAAAGGACCTTGGCCAAAAACCGGACTCGGCAAACCTGGGAAAGCCTGCAGCGCACCGTAGACCTTGTTGGACTTCACTGTGAACTGTGCGAGACCGGCACCTTCGTTGCGCAGTTGCAGGTGCAGGTTGCCGGTTAGGGAGCCGTAACCCACACGAACTTCCAGATTGGCGGTTCTGTGCCCCTTCAGCGCGGCGAGGTCGCCCCTGAATTCGCGATGGTAGCCGTTCGGGCCGAGTACCCACAGGTCGTACTTGCCGAGGTCCGCGGAGGCCGGCGCCCACACGTCGTCCAGCGTCTTGCCCGGCTCGACTGCGTAACGCTTCGGCAGGCGGTCCAGGTGCAACTTGTCATAGACGTGGAACACAGCACCTTGGCGACCGGTATTGGCGAACAGCAGTTTTACGGTACCGGTGCTCGCGTCCACATGAGCGCTGGCATGCAGTTCGTACGGCAGCGCACGCGACGGGCGGAAGCCGTTAGCCTGCTTCGGCATACCCCGGCTGGCGTCCGGCACGATCTGGCCCAGCGCCTGCTGCGTGGCGCGCAACGCATCGGCGTCGGCCTTGCTCTTCTCGCCCGCGATGGTCGGCAGCGGCTCGTTGTTCGGCGTCGCGAAGTTGAAGGCCGAAGTCAGGTCGCCGTTGATCAGCCGGCGGTACGTCGAGATGTTGCTTTCCTTGATGCCGAAGCGGGCTTCGAGGAAGCGCAGCACCGAAGTGTGATCGAACGTCTGCGAATTGACCCAGCCGCCGCGGCTCCACGGCGAAATCACCCACAGCGGCACGCGCGGACCCGGGCCGTACGGCTTGCCGTCCGGCCCGCTCGGCTGGCTGTTAGGCGTCGCGCCTGTGTCGGCGCGGGTCACGTACGGATGTGTGAAGTATTCGACGCCCAGGTCGGCGCTGCCCAGCGTGGTCTTTCCGGCGTAGGTGCCGTCACCGTTCGGCGACGGGACAGCGGCCGGGGGCACGTGGTCGAAGAAGCCGTCGTTCTCGTCAAAGTTGACGAGCAGGACGGTCTTGCTCCATACCTCGGGCACGGCGGTCAACGCATCGAGAAATTGCTGCACGAACCACGCGCCCTGCACCGGGCTCGAAGGCCCCGGGTGCTCGGAGTAGACGTCGGTCGGAACGACCCACGAGACTTCCGGCAGACGGCCGTTTCTCACATCATCGGCGAAAGCCTCGACGAAGGTGCCGTTGGTGTTCGGGTCGGTGTCCGTGGTCGGCAGTGTGTTCGCGTAGCCCTTGATCAGCGGCTGGGCCACGGCATCGGTCGGGTTGTAGACCGGCTCGGCGGCCTGGCTCAGCGACGTGCTGACCTGACGCGCCGACGGCAGCGCCTCGTTGGCCCGGCGGTACTGCTTGAAGCCGAGCAGCGGGTTGCAGCCGAAGGTGTTCTTGATGTTCTGATACACCTTCCAGGTCACACCGGCCTCTTCCAGGCGCTCGGCGGTGGTCTTCCAGTCGAAGTAGGCCGATGCCGATGTGGTGACGTCAAAGTCGCCGCTGAAGTTGTTCACGAAGGTTTTGCCATACGCAGGACCATTCGTGCCGGTGGAATGGATGATGCGATTCGGGTGCGTGCCGCCAAGGAACGCGCAGTGGTAGTCGTCACAGATGGTGAACGCTTCGGCCAGCGCTCGCTGGAACGGGATTTCAGCCGTGTCGAAGTAGCCCATTGTCTGGTCCTGCTTGGACACCGGCCATGCAGCCATGCGGCCACCATCCCATGCGTTTTGCGTGTCGACCCAGCTATGCGGCGTGCCGGTCACGCGCTGCGCATTGCCCTTGGTCTCATCCAGATGGTATGGCAGGTCCACGTTGCCGTTGGCATCGATCTGCTGCCACACGTTGCGGCCGTTCGGTAGCGGAATCGTGAAGCGATCGCCGTAGCCGCGCACACCCTTATAGGTGCCGAAGTAGTGGTCGAACGCGCGGTTTTCCATCATCAGGATCACGACGTGCTTGACGTCCTTGATCGTGCCGCTCTCATGATGCGCGGGAATCGCGAGCGCACGACGGATGCTGGGTGGAAATACGCTGAGCGCGGCAGCCGACAGGCCGGCCGTGGCGGTACTCTGGAGAAATTTGCGGCGGGAATTCACGTGCAGGTGCTCCTTCTTGTTTGGCTGATCGTCGAAACCTTCGATAGCGTTCACTGCAGCCGATCGCTCTGCGAACCCGCATGGCTTGTCACGATCGACCGCATGCATCGTTCGCGCTCCATGCTCGATATCGCCCGTTAAGACGGCTGCCTGCCGAGACCCCGCTCGTGGAAGCTCAAGGATGTCTTGTTGCACGCCCGTAACCTGTCGTTCGGTAATTGTCAGGATCGGGCGACTGACGAATATAGGGAGCAACAATGACGGTATGGTGTCGGTGCTCTAATAGTTTTCGTAGTCGAGGGACGGCGATGGTCAGCGTGTCGGTATCCTTGGGCAGGCTCCGACAGGTTGTCCGATGTGGTTTCGATGTCCGGCCTTCTCCGATAGCAGCCTTTGACTAGCGGAGCGTGTGACAGGCAGGAGTGAGTTGCGTGTCGTCGATCGGCGGCAGGCAGTGACCGGCCACAAAACGACACTCGCAATTTTGGAAACGCGCCCGGATCGTACGGAAACCGGTGCGCGACTGGGTTCGGAATCGGACACCCGCTGTCTTGGTTCCCGCGCTGCACGCTGTGGCGTTCCGCATGCAGCGGCTCGACATCTTATGCGCCGGTGCTTAGCGAAGTGCAGCCGCTACCGCCTCGTCAATCTGCAGCGCAAAGCGTGCTTCGACATCGGGCACCGTGTAGCCAATTGACAGTTCCAGATACGCGTCGCCAAGCACCAACTGAACGAATGTCGCTGCCCGCGTTGCAGCAGTCGATTCGTCAAATCGCTCTCGCAGAATATTGGCGGCGAAGGCACGCACGACCTTTGCACCATTTTCGAAAAACACCTGGCCGAGTGCCGGAAGACGCTCGGCCTCAGCAACGATGGCCCGGTAAAGCCGCAGATTATCCGGCGTAATTAGGCTTCGTGCCAACACCCATCCCAACTCGCGCAACTCGACTTCGGGTGATCCATCGGATTGCTCGTCCCGAGCGCTGGCAAGAAGTCCACCCACCTGAGCGCACATCGAACTCACCAGACCGACGAAGAGCGCCTCCTTCGACTTGAAGTGGCGGTAGACCGTCTGTTTGCCGACGCCAGCGGCCGCGGCGACATCGTCCATCGTTGCCAGGCCGAAACCCTCGCGTAAGAAAACGGTTTTCGCGCCGTCGAGGATAGCGGACCGCTTGCGGCTTTGCAGCGGGCTCAGGCCGGGGAGAGAAGAAGTGTCCATGCGAGATAAATAACAGATCGCCGAGTAGTTGACAAGACTGGGTAGTCTCGTTTAGATTTGTCAAAACGAGACTGATGAGTCTCGTTTGTATGACTTTTCAACTTCGCAGGCAATCATCGTGGAGAACGCTATGGAACTATTCATCACAGGTGGTACGGGCTTCATCGGGCAGGCGGTCGCGCGCAGGGCAATCAGCCTCGGCCATCAGGTGACGGCGCTGGTGCGCGAGGACAGCTCGGCGGCCGCCAGCGCGCTGGCACGTCTCGGCGTGAAACTGCATGGCGGCGACTTGCGCGAGCCACAGTCTTTCGCTGCGACTGCCGGTGCCGCTGATGGCGTGGTGCACATGGCGTCGACCAACGATGCTTCCGCCGCTGCTGCTGACGAGGCCGCGGCTGTAGCGATGCTTTCGCATCTGCATCCGGGCGCAGCGTTTATCTATACGTCGGGCACCTGGGTCTACGGCAAGACAGAGGGGGAGCCCGCGACTGAAGCATCGGCGCTGAATCCGACACCACTCATCGCGTGGCGGCCCGCAGTGGAGCAACAGGTGCTGGCGCTAGCGGCACGCCGCTCGATTGCTGCAGTGATCCTCAGGCCGGCCATGGTGCACGGCTACGGCGGCGGCATCTTCGGCATGCTTGCCGGCATGGTCCGTCAGACCGGCAGTGTGAGGTTCGTCGGCGATGGTCGCAACCACTGGCCTGCCGTTCACGTCGATGATCTCGCCACGGCCTACCTGAGCGCGGTGGAGCGGGCGGCAAGCGGGGACGGTCGAGTCGCGGGACAGATCTTCAACGTGGTCGCGGAAGATGCCGTTGCCATTGCCGAAATGGGCGAAGCGATTCGTGCCTCGGTCGGTGCCGACTGCGTCGAATTTTGGCCGCTCGACGATGCTCGCAAATCGCTTGGGCCATTTGCTGACGCACTGGCGCTCGACCAGACGGTAAGCGGCCAGCATGCCCGGCGAGTTCTTGCGTGGGAACCCCACGGCCCTGGCCTGATTGCGGACCTCTCTGTACAGAAGCACTTTCAGCAAAGCAACGGAGCATGACCATGGCGTTAAACACTGCATCTTTCGAATCGATTCTCGCGGTGATCGTAGCGGTTCTGTTCGCCGTTGCTGGGGTCGTCAATCTCGCACGACGCGGCGCGGTGAAGCGCGACTTCGCACGCTGGGGTTACCCGGCCTGGTTTCAGTTGCTCTGTGGCGCGCTCGAGTTGCTCAGTGCAGCACTTCTTCTTGGACAACAAACCAGAGTTTTGGGCCTAACGCTCGCCGGCGCGATCATGATTGGCGCGCTCTTCACGTTGCTAAGAAATCGGGAGCCGTTCCGGCATCTCGCCCCGGCGCTGATCTTCTCGGCTCTCGTTGTGGCTACTGTGGCGCTCCGCGGTTGATGTCCTCGCCACCAGGCGGCGCGGGCAAATCTGTGCTGCAGGTACTTGAAATGCGCACAGGATAGCGGCAATGGAGCAACTCCGAACTGATCAAGTGCGTCACGTGTCTGCTTTTTGTAGCGATAGCTGGGCGCTCCGGGTCGTCTGCCGCAGATCACCGCTTTACGTGCCACGGGAAACTGCCCCTCACGCATGGGGCAGCGGGCGGAGAGTTTCCGCCGTTCGCCATCGCTGCGACGCTGACATCCGACCGTCTGCTTCGCTCGTCCACCGGCCGCCTTTGGGTGAGCCGTGCGCGTGGGCCAGGGTCGCTGCGCCAGGCGACGTCAGTTGTCGGCGGCCGGTGCCGCACGGGCGCTCCTACGCAGGACATCGGCAGGTACGCCAAACGTTCGGAGGAACGCACGCCGCATACGTTCCCGATCCGAGAAACCCGTTTCCTGCGCCACCACGTTAATCGTGTGGCGGCCGTGCTCAATCATGAATCTGGCTGCTTCCAGGCGAAGCTGTTCCACAGCTTTGGCCGGCGACTGACCGGTCTCGGCGACGAAGGCGCGGCTGAACTGGCGAGGGCTGAGGTTTGCGACGTCCGCAAGCTCCTCAATGGTGAGCGGATTGCGCAGGTTACGGCGAATATGCGCGAGGACCAATTCAATCCGATCGGATTTCGGCGTCATGTCCAGTAACGCGGAATGCTGCATCTGACCACCAAGCCGACGCTGATTCATGACAAGAAGTCGGGCAACCATTTTTGCGGCGTCGGGGCCGAGGTCGTTATCGAGCAACGCCAGGGCGAGGTCGATGCCGGCCGTCATTCCCGCCGAAGTCCAGACTGGACCGTCGTTGACAAATATCCGGTCTTCTTCCGTGCGGACTTTCGGGAATCGCGCTCTGAATTCGGATGCGTGTGCCCAATGCATGGTTGCGCGTCTGCCATCCAGGAGTCCCGCCTCGGCAAGGACAAATGCGCCACTGCAGATCGAGGCTATCCGTCTGGATGCCTTGGCCGCCTCTTTCACGAATGCAACTACGGGAGCATCGGAAGCGGGCATTTTCATTTCAGTGATTGAGCCGACGATGACCGTGTCGAATGTCGGGTCGCCAAACGCCTCGGTTTCCAGTGTCATTCCACCCGAAGATACAACAGGACCACCGTGTTCAGACAGGAGATGGACGTCGTAGCAGTGGCCTCTCGGCGGCATGTTCGCGATCTCGAATACCGTAAGGGCCGCGAGGCTCATCATCTGAAATCTTCTCGGCACTATGAAGCCAATCCGGTGCATGTCTGATCCTGCCGTTCGCAACATGAACGTGCTGTGAATGAGCGCCGTATGGGTCGAATTCCCAAATAGCAACTAATGATTCCGAGCTGCGAGCTTTCTGCGCGCGAGCGACGGATGTCATGAATGGTGGCAACAACGACATACATCGTAATGGCCTGCGACGTTAAGGTACAAGCACTTCTCTCATCCGCCTCGCAGCCAGCGAAAGGAACACCATCATGTCGAAAATCATCCGCGCCGCAGCCGTTCAGATCGCGCCTGTCCTCTATAGCCGGGAAGGCACTGTCGATAAAGTCGTCAGAAAAATTCTGGAGCTCGGCAAGCATGGCGTCCAGTTCGCGACGTTCCCTGAGACCGTAGTTCCCTATTATCCGTACTTCTCGTTCATCGAATCGCCATTTGCAATGGGTGCCGAGCATTACAAGCTGCTCGAGCAGGCGGTGACTGTCCCCTCGGACGCGACTCGCGCAATCGGCGAGGCCGCACGCCAGGCCGGAATGGTGGTGTCGATTGGCGTCAATGAACGCGATGGCGGCACGATCTACAACACGCAACTGCTGTTCGATGCCGACGGCACGCTCGTGCAGCGGCGCCGGAAACTGTCGCCGACTTATCACGAGCGAATGGTCTGGGGAATGGGCGACGGCTCAGGCCTGCGAGCAATCGATACCGCCGTGGGCCGAGTCGGCCAGTTGGCCTGCTGGGAGCACTACAACCCGCTCGCACGTTACGCGCTGATGGCAGATGGTGAGGAAATCCATTCGGCCATGTATCCGGGTTCGTTCGCCGGTGATCTTTTCTCGGAGCAAATCTCCGTGAACATCCGCCAGCATGCGCTGGAGGCGGGTGCCTTTGTGGTCAACGCGACCGCCTGGCTGACGCCCGAACAGCAACAGCAGATTCTGCAGGATACCAATACAACCCAGATTGGTCCGATCTCCAGCGGCTGTTTCACCGCCATTGTTTCGCCGGACGGCGAGTACATGGGTGGCGCGCCGCTGCGTCAAGGAGAGGGAGAGATCATCGCGGATCTGGATTTCTGGCAGATCGACAAGCGCAAACGCATGATGGACTCGCGTGGTCACTACAGCCGTCCCGACGTGCTCGGACTGGTGATCGACCGTACACCGAAGCTTCACGTCATCGAGCGATCGGTGCACGCAGTGGGTGAAGAGTCAGCCAGCGATCTGGAAGAGCTCGCCTGAGCCGCGTGTGAAATCGCGGGATACCGGCGTCGAGTGCGCATCGCGCGAGTGCGATGCGACAGACGCGCGAAATTCAATCAGGCCCAAGAGGCTTGCCGTTGAACCTCCGACTATGGGTTGTGTGCGCTTCCGTCGACAACAGTTGGTCTAGGCGGCTTGGCGAGTATTCGCATCGCTGCGGCAGCGAGTGTCTTCGATGACCTGCATGAGTGCCTCGCAGGAGAATGGCTTCTGCATAGACAAAGCGTCTCCCGTCATTGAAACGAGGAAAGCCGCGGAGCGAATCGGCGTTTCCCTCAGCGACCATGCGACAGCACTGCCTTTTATGTCGGGCAGGTTCTCGTCAAGGAAAGTGATTTCAAAAGCGCCGATACGAAGGAGTCTGGGCGCAGTTTCGCCATCGTAGGCCACAGCACTATGGTGGTCATAGCAGTCCAGCAGGAAAGCCAGACTGTCCGCGACAGACTCACTGTCGTCAGGCTTCGATCGGATTCGAAGCCTCGAGGACATCGTACAAACACGGCATACGTAGGCGGACCGCATGTGTCGCGATCTAACCCACAGCACCAGACGCAAAGTTGGATCCGACCCACCAGCCGCAGCGCGCACGTCTCTCTATCAATTCGCACTGATCGCCATTAAAAATCCAATATTTTCAACTAGTTGTGTGATCGCTTACCGCGACGCCACCGTTTTGGCACGCACTTTGCGTTGAACCTCATCGAGGAGTGGCGACACCCTCAAAACAGGCTCTGACATTCCTGACTGACTAATTTCCCCTTGGAGAATCGAAATGAACACGCTGGCAATCAAAGACCTCCCCGTAGCCGTTGAGATGGATCGTACTGCAATGACCGCCGTCAGCGGCGGCAGGTTGCCGCAACAGATCGTGAACATCATCCAGGCCGTTTCAGACTATGCAAATGACGCTCCTACCCAGCACAGTTTTACTGGCAGCGGGGCTTCTGTGACGTACTAACAGAAACACGGTGTTTCGTAGCTCAAGGCCCCGCCAACGAGGGGCCTCTTTGAATTCGCTTCCGATTCCTCACCAAGCGTGCTCAACTTTTCTCCTCGCAAAACAACGTGCAGCCCACGTTGCAATGGATCAGCGCTGCAGCTGCGCTGCACTGCACTGCGCGCGCCGTTGCTGCGCGCTAAGTCCGAGGAGGTCCGTAGTGGCTCCGGGGGCCTCTCACTTGGGATGCGACTGCTTGCATTCCGTTTCGAACCAATGGTCGACCTGGCGCTGCGCCGCGTGTAGATTCGCTGGGTAGTGTGGGTCGTTGTGCCATGGTGATGGGTTGTAGCCCGCTTTCCTCAGGGCCGAAAGCTCGCTTTGGTGTTGCGACTTCGTCCGAGGCGCGTTGCTTCTAATCGCGGCCAGGTCACGGCACTCCGTTGGGCTCAGATGTGGCGCGCCTTGTGGCGCGCCGGCGGCGGCATATCCAGTCGCCAGGAGCGTCAACGCGGCAAGCGTCGAGCAGTTTCTCATGAGGTTTTCCATAGCGCATCTCCACGCGTCCGATTGGCGCAACGCGAGCGGTGCGATACCGCCGGTCGCGCGTGACTTCCGCGTTTATTTTGCCTTAGTCCAGTCACCGGAAGAAGGCCACTGTACAAAGAGAAGAAAGTCAGGCGCCAGCGCCTCGAATGACCATGGCACCTCCGAAAAGAGAAATACGCCCACCGGTTGTCGAGCGTCCGGGAAGCGTCGGCTACGGCCGATCGCTCGTAGGGCGGAAGTCGGCCACATTGGGACGTTGATCCATGCCTTCATGCAGACGTTCGAACGTCTGCGCCGGCCCAGATAGCGTTTCCAGGTTCATCACTTTGCCGGAAAGGCGTGGCGGCGACCGAACCAGACCACCAGAAATGTCGGCACGAGCAGAAGAGCAATCACGCCAGGCAGGTAACGAGCGCCAAGCGTCGTAAGCATCGCGCCACCGACCAGGCCGCCGCCTGCAATCGCAATATTCCAGCAAGTGACGAATATCGACTGTGCGACATCAGCCGCCTCGCCTGCAGCATTTGCGGATGCATTCTGATACAGCGTTCCGGCACCGCCGAAGCTAATCCCCCACGCTGCGATGCTCGCATAGATTACGAAAGGAGACTCTTGCCAGATGAACATTGCTGCGGAGGCGAGGCAGAACATAGCGACGCTAGCAAGGACGAGTTCTCGCAGCCACTGGTCAACGAGGACGCCGATAATCCAGATGCCGACGAGAGCACTCACGCCGAAGACGAACAATGCTGTTTGCACGCTGCCCGACATGCCTGACGAGGCGAGGAACGGCGAGATGTAGGTATAGATGACGTTGTGGGACATCGCATACGCGAGCGTGACGATCAGCACAGGCTTCACACCCGGAATGCCAAACACTTTGCCGATGGACAGGTGGCGACTTGCGGCGAGGCCCGGAAAGTCGGGTACGCCAAAGCGAACCCACGCCAGCAACAGAACTGTCAGGGCGCTCATGACGCCAAAGGCGGAGCGCCAGCCAACAGCCTGTCCGAGGACGGTGCTGAGCGGGATACCAAGCGACAGTGCGATTGGTGCGCCTACCATCGCTATCGCGATGGCGCGGCCGCGCAGATGTTCGGGGGCCATGCGACTGGCGTGACCCGCAACAAGAGCCCAAAGCAGCCCAGCGAAGACTCCCGCGAAGAACCGTGCGGCGAGTGTAATCGCGTAGTTCGTCGACAGGGCCGTCACCGTATTCAGCACGAAGAAGCCACCGATGGCCAGCAGCAGCACTGACCTTCTACGCCATCCGCGTGTCATGGCCGTCAAGGGGATAGCTGCGATTATCGAGCCGATCGCATAGGCCGTGACGAGCTGCCCAGTCAGCGCTTCCGAAACATTCAAATCTGCGCCAATCTGCGGCAACAATCCGGCCGGCATGGCCTCGGTCATCATTCCAATGAAGCAGGCTGTGGCCAATGCAAGTAATCCCAATACTGGGAGTTTTGTTGATACGTCTATTTCAGTTGACGCTGCGGGTGTAGCCATTCTGTTCTCTCATGTGCTTGGGTTACGAAGCTGTTCCAAACCCAGAGACTCGATTGAATTCGTTTGTTGCGATCACGACTCCTGCATCGAAGCCCACGCCGGGCTCCTCTGCCAAGGCTGGGACCCCGCACTTCAAGGACTTTCCGCGCGCTCGACCGAATAGGCGGGGAAGTCCGTGTAGCCCACTTCACCGCGGCGGGTATAGAAGGTCGATGGGTCGGCTTCGGCTAGCGGCCAGCCATGCTTGAGCCGCTCCGCCAGGTCCGGGTTTGCGATGTAGGGTCTGCCGAAGGCGATCAGGTCCACTAGCCCGGTGTCGAGCGCAGCCTGAGCGCTCTCGCGGTTCGTGAAGCCGCCGCACCAGATGATCGCGCCGGGAAAAGCGGCGCGAACCTTGGCGAGTAAAACGTGGTCGATGTGCCGTTCCTTGAACGCGCTGCTCTCCATGTTTCCCGCAGGCATGAGCTGATAGACCAGATGCATGTAGGCGACCCCGCGGCGACCCAATTGCTCTGCCACGTACAGCAGGGTTTCCTCGGCAAGAGGGTCTGCCGGCATGGAGTTGTACTTGCCGAACGGAGACAACCGAACACCGACGCGCCCCGGACCCAATTCACGCACCGCCGCTTCAACGACTTCCATCAGGAATCGCGTGCGATCCTCGACATTGCTGCCTCCGTAGCGGTCGTCACGGGTGTTGAGCACCGAGTTCATGAACTGGTCGAACAGATAGCCGTTGGCTCCGTGGATTTCGACACCATCGAAACCGGCCTGCCGGGCGTTGGCGAAGGCCTGGGAAAAGGTGCCGACCAATGCCGACACTTCATCGGTGCTGAGGCGCCTTGGCGTGCCTGCACGAATGAAGCCCAACTTGCCATCGGCATCGTGGGCAAACACATCGGAATGCTCAGCGCGTTCCCCGGTTACCCCCCAAGGGGCCTCGCCATTCGGCATGATCGACGGATGCGCCATCCTGCCGACATGCCATATCTGCAAAAATATCGTACCGTCATGGCGGTGAACTTCATCGGTCACCCAACGCCAGCCCTGCCGCTGGGCTTCTGTGTAGATGCCGGGCGTCAAGGCGTAGCCTTTGCTGGATGGTGCAACGTCGGTGGCCTCGGTCACGATCAGGCCGGCACCGGCCCGCTGCCCATAATAGGTACCCATCAGTTCATTGGGGACATCGCGATCGGACGTCCGAGTGCGAGTCATGGGCGCCAGGACAATGCGATTCTTCAGCGGAACGATGCCGCCAAGGACTTGAGATTCGAACAGGTTGGCCATATGTCTTCCTTCGATTGGTTACGATCGAAAGCTTACTTTTCGGTAGTCGCCCCCTCTACACACCGTTTGGTCAGTGGTTAGCAAATGAAGATCATCAACAAGCTACCGGGCTTGCCGGGCGAGCGAGCGCTAGCCGTCCTTTCAGGACGCTGGAAGGCGGTCATCCTCTATGTGCTGCTGGATGGCCCGCAACGCACATGCGAGCTGGAGAAGCGCATTGCCGGCATCTCGCAGAAGGTGTTGATCGAGCAGCTGCGAGCGCTAGAGGAACACGGAGTGGTGAGCCGGCAGCCCAGCGCTGGGGATAGTCAAGGGATCGAATACCTGCTCACCCCGCTTGGCGCAAGCCTGCGGCCCATCCTGGATTCTCTGATCGAATGGGGAGCTCATCACGCGAAAGAGCTCGACGAGGTCCATAGGCTTCTGCCATGCGATGCTGTCGTTCGAGATCGTATTGGCTGACGCCTAATGCTGTCGCTGTCCGAGACGTAGTTTCAGACGGTTAAGGTGTGAACGATCGCGTGATGGAGTCGAGTCGGATCATCGCCGCAGAGCCGTGCGCGGGCGTTTCGTGATCGACCAATAAGCGTTGGCGGAAGCGTCCCGCGCCGGAGGCTTGCGCGACATACCGACGCTTCGGTAGTGAACACCGCAAGCGCCGCCGCGATCGTAAGCCCGATCGTGCCGATTGATTTGTCGACCAGTAGCACCTTGGTCAGATAGCTGAGCGCGAACACCTGATACAGATACGAGGAGCCGTTTTCGCCGACGCGCAGGCAGGATGCGACCAGCACCGTACCGCGTGCCTCCGACATCAGATCGCGCACCGGCCGTTTGCTCGCGTGTCCCGTTCTCTTGATCTCTTCGAATACCGGACTTTCCTTTACACGCATCCTGATCACAATACCCACCACGATTACCACTGCGCTGAATAAAAACGGTATGCGCCAGCCATAGCTAAGAAATTCGTCCTTCGGCAGACGCTGGACGAGCGTGAAGATGCCGTTCGCAAGCAGTATGCCGACGATGCAGCCGGCAAAAGGCAATGCCGCATAGAAGCCACGTCGGGCGGGTGGCGCGAATTTCGACACGATCAGCGAAGCGCCGGCCTGTTCCGCGCCCGCCGAGTCCTGGAAAGAACAAATCCGAAAAGATCAGCGCCGAAGCGGTGCCGTAGATGCTGAAGTCGTACCACTCCATGGCGCTGCCCGCGACGCTCGCCGCTAGTTATCGATACCTGCAGCGACGCCAAGAAATTCGCACATGCGACGGTGAGCCAGTTCGGGACGAGTCAATACACCTGCGGCATCGGCCTTCCGGAACACCTCTGCGTAGTGCACGACGGATCGCGCTGACTGCATGCCTCCCGCCATCGAAAAATGACACTGATGGCCATTGAGCCACGCGAGGAAAACGACACCGGCCTTGTAGTACTGAGTAGGCGCGGTGAAGAGTTCGCGCGACAGGGCAACAGTCGGATCAATGAGCTGGCGATAGGAGTCGGTATCGCCCGTGGCCAGCTTCGCCAATGCGCGCGATGCGACAGGCGCGATCGGGTCGAAGATGCCGAGCAGAGCATGCGAATGCCCACTGCTGTCGCCCGCGATGAGTTCGCCGTAGTTGTAGTCGTCGCCGGTGAACATCACGACGCCCTCGGGCAACTGGGATCTGAGTTGACGCTCATACTCCGCGTTGAGCAGCGAGATCTTGATGCCTTCGATCTTGTCCTGATGAAGGCGGATGATGTCGAGCACGGTCACCATCGCCGTTGCGACGTCGCGGCTGCCCCAATAGCCGGACAGCGAAGCATCGAACGCATCGCCGAGCCAATGCAGCACGACCTTGTTGCGCGACGCGGAGATCACGGCGTCATAGACATGCTGGTAGTCGTCGGCGGAGCGCGCGGCTGCGCACAGCGCGCGGCTTGCCATCATGATGGGCCGTCCGCCCGCCGATTCGATCACCTCGAACTGCTCCTTATAGCCCGCGACAATCTCCGAAAGAGTATGGCTACGGCTGCCGTCGAGATGATCCGTTCCCGCGCCGCAGGCGAGATCCGCGCCGGGAATGCTGCGGGCGTGCGCGATGCTACGGCGGATCAGTTCAGCGGCTGTCGGCCAGCCGATGCCCATGCCGCGTTGCGCAGTATCCATCGCTTCGGCCACCTTGAATCCCAGGCCATACAGGTAGCTGCGAAATGCGAGTGTGGCGTCCCAGTCGACACAAGGCGTATCGCCCCATGGCTCGTACGCAGCGGACGGATCGACGACGACGTGTGCTGCCGCATAGGCGATGCGGTTAAAAGTCGGCGCGGTGGACGGCGGAAGCTGGTCTTCCCGCTGCTGCATCGCGTATTCCAGGATTGTTCCTTCCGATGTCGGCAGTTTGATCTTCATACGTTCCTCTCAATGTTGAGGGTTGAATGATCATGTCGGCGGCCTTTTCCGCAACCATGATCGTCGGTGCATTCGTGTTGCACGAGGGCAAATAGGGCATGACGGACGCGTCGACAACTCTCAGCCCGTCCAGACCGATAACACGCAGGTCCGGCGTGACCACGCTGTCGGGATCGTCGGAGCGTCCCATGCGGCAGGTGCCGACAGGGTGGTGGTCGGTCTTCGCATTGGCGCACGCATATTCGAACAGTTCCTGTTCGGTATTGACGCGTGGCCCAGGCAGAATTTCGCTTTGCACATAGCGCTTCATGGCGGGGGCGCGCAAGATGTCGCGCGCGAGCCGCAAGCCCTTGATTGCCATGTCGCGATCGTATGGGTCGGACCAGTAGTTAGGGTCGAGCAGCGGCGCGGCAGCAGGGTCCGCGTTGGCGAGACGGACCGAGCCACGCGAGCGCGGGCGAAGGTATGCGGTATTTAGCGTGACACCGGCGTTGTTCAGTTTCGCCATGCCCGCTTCGATACCGGAGCCGAGGCCGAGGTGAAACTGGATGTCGGGCGAGCGGTCGCGCGCGTCGCGATCCGCATACCAGAAGCCGCCCGTTTCGAAGAGACTCGATGCGACCGGGCCTTTCTTCAGCAACAGATATTGCAGGCCGGCCCATGCGGCGTTGTGCAGCTTGTTGTACTTGTCGTAGGTATGATCTCCCGTGCATTCGGCGATGACGAAGAGATCGAGGTGATCCTGCAGATTCGAGCCGACGCCTCCAAGGTCGTGGATGGGCTTGATGCCAACAGACCTGAGATGATCGGCGGGACCGATGCCCGACTGCATCAACAGTTTCGGCGAACCGATCGCGCCCGACGAGACGATCACCTCACGCGACGCCCGCACGATCTGCGGGTCGCGGCTATCTCCAGTCACGTACTCGACCCCTGCCGCGCGGCTCCCCTCAACGATTACGCGCAACGTTCGCGCCTGCATCGTGACGGTCAGATTGGGGCGCCCAAGCACGGGTCTGATAAAGCCCGCTGCGGCCGATGACCGCCGCGCATCCAGCTGCGTCAGCTGGTAATAGCCGAGACCTTCCTGGCTCGAACCATTGAAGTCCGGATTGAACGGAATTCCGAGTTCCTGTCCCGCCTGAAAGAACGCTTCGCAGATCGGCAGCGGACTGATCGGATTTGATACGCCGAGCGGGCCGCCATAGCTGTGATATTCGTTTGCGAAGCGCTGGTTGTTCTCGGACTTCTTGAAATAAGGCAACACGTCGCGATAAGACCAGCCCGTTGCGCCCGCTTTCTCTTCCCAGTCGTCATAGTCGGCGGGGACGCCTCGCGTGTAAATCTGCGCATTGATCGACGAACCGCCGCCGATCACTTTCGCTTGCGTGAAGCGCAACACGCGATTGTTCAGATGCTTTTGCGGCACGGTGAACCAACCCCACGAGCCGATGCCGCGCGTCATCTTCGCGAAGCCCGCGGGCATCGAGAAGAACGGATGGCGATCGGAACCGCCCGCTTCGAGCAGCAGAACCTTGATAGAGGGATCAGCGCTCAGGCGATTGGCCAATACACAACCGGCTGAGCCGCCGCCCACGATCACGTAGTCATATGTCGTCGTTTTCATGGCAGTCGACTCAGAATGCAGGGATGGACAGACCGCCATCCACGTTGACCACGCTGCCCGTCGCGAAGGGCAGCAAGCCGTCGGCGAGCGTCGCGACCGCCTGGCCCACTTCGTCGCTCTCGCCCCAACGACCGGCGGGCACCAGGCCATCACGGAAGCGCGCTTCATATTTCTCCGCGACGCCTGACGTCATCGGCGTGCGGATGATGCCCGGCCGCACTTCGAACACGCCGACGTTTGCGCCCGCAAGCCGCAATGCAAACAGGCGCGTCATCATCGGTAGCGCGGATTTAGACAGGCAGTACTCGGCCCGCTCGGGCGATGCCATGTCTGCCGACACCGACGAAACCGTCACGATCGAGCGAGCGCTGTTCGAGTTCGTGGAACTCATGTGGCGAGCGACCGCCTGAGTCATGAAGAACGTGCCGCGCAGATTGACATCCAGCACGGTGTCGAACGCTTCCGGCGACACGTCCAGCAGATCGCCGCGGCTCGGTGAACCGATGCCTGCGTTGTTGACAAGGCATTCGATACTTCCCTTGAAACGCACGGCTTCGTCGACCACGCTTGCATGCGAAGCGACGTCGCTGAGATCGCTCTGAATAAACAACGCGTCCTGGCCTTCGTCGCGTATGAGCGCGCAGGTCGTCGTGGCGTCTTCGTCCTTCACAACATCCGTCAGCACGATGTCAAAGCCGCGCCGCGCGAGGGCAACGCAGATCGACCGGCCGATGCCGCGTCGCGCGCCCGTTACCAGTGCGGTAGGAAAATTTCCAGCTATCTTGCTCATGGCTACACCATCCGTCGTTGCGCTGGGCGCTCAGTGAATCCGAACTTCCGTGTCGGCGTCGAATAGCACGAGCTTCGACAGATCGACGCGCAATTCGCACTGTTCGCCAGATACGTGCGGCATGTCGGCGCCGAGTCGCGCGGAGACCTCCATTCCGCCGAGGTCGAGCACGGCAAGCGTGTCGGGGCCAGTCGGTTCGAGGACACTGATCGTGACCGGCACGGTGCGCAACGCCGACGCGGCGCGCTCATTCTCTACGCCGATCGCTTCGGGGCGCAGCCCCGCGAGCACCGTCTTGCCGACGTAGCGGTCTACGGCAGCCGGTTGCGGCGGCAACGCGAGGTCGATCGTCTTCTGACCTTCGCCCACTTTCAGGTGCAGCCCGCCATTCGCTCGCTCGATGCGCGCCGGAATCAGGTTCATCGACGGCGAACCCATGAAGGTTGCGACGAACGTGTTGGCGGGCGTGTTGTAGACTTCGGCCGGCGTGCCGAGTTGTTGCAGTACGCCGCCCTTCATCACCGCGATACGCGTAGCGAGGGTCATCGCTTCGATCTGGTCATGCGTGACGTAGACGATGGTTGCGCCCAGGCGCTGGTGCAGCTTCTTGATCTCGGTGCGCATATCGACGCGAAGCTTTGCATCGAGATTCGACAACGGTTCATCGAACAGGAAGATCTTTGGATGACGCACCAGCGCGCGGCCCATTGCGACCCGTTGCCGCTGACCACCTGATAACTGGCCCGGACGCCGGTCGAGCAGGTGCTCGATCTGCAGTAGACGGGCGGCGTCCTGTACAGCTTTCTCGCGGTCTGGCTTCGATACCTTGCGCATTTCCAGACCGAAACTGATGTTCTGCCCGACGGACATGTTCGGATACAGCGCATAGCTCTGAAAAACCATCGCGATGTCGCGCTCGCTCGGATGCAGGTCGTTGACTTTGTCGTTGCCGATGCGGATCTCGCCGCCTGAGAGCGTGTCGAGTCCGGCAATCAGCGAGAGGAGCGTCGATTTTCCGCAGCCCGATGGTCCGACGAGGACGAGAAAATCGCCATCTTCAACATCGATATTGATCTCCTTGAGGATTTCGGTCGAGCCGTAGGCTTTGCGAACATTGGATATGTGCAGAGAAGACATGATTTACCCCTTGACCGAACCGGCCATCAGACCGCGTACGAAATAACGACCACCGATCACATAGACGAGCAGCGTCGGCAGTGCGGCGATCATCGCCGTGGCCATGTTGACGTTGTATTCCTTGATGCCGGTTGACGTGTTCACGATGTTGTTCAGCGCGACGGTGATGGGCGCCGTACTGCCCGTGGTGAATGAAGCGCCGAACAGGAAATCGTTCCAGATATTCGTGAACTGCCAGATCACCGTCACGGTGATGATGGGCACCGAGTTAGGAAGCAGGATGCGAAAGAAGATACGGAAAAAGCGCGCGCCGTCGATCATCGCGGCTTTCACGAGTTCATCGGGAAACGCAATATAGTAGTTGCGGAAGTAGAGCGTCGTGAAGCACAGGCCATAGACGACATGCACGAACACGAGGCCGCTGATCGATTGCGCGAGGCCGACCTTGCCGAGAAACGACGCCATCGGAATCAGCACGATCTGGAACGGGATGAAGCAGCCGAACAGGATCAGGCCGAACAGCAGGTTGTCACCCCGGAAGCGCCATTTGGTTAGTACATAGCCGTTCAATGCGCCGAGCAGGGTGGAGATTGCAACGGCAGAGAAGACCATCCGGAAGGAATTCCAGAAGAAGCCTTTTACACCGGCGCATTCGAGTCCCACGCACGCCGAGCCCCACGCCTTCTGCCACGCTTCGACCGTCCACTGGTGGGGCAGCGCGAGGATATTGCCCGAATAGACTTCGGGCAGCGGCTTGAACGACGTCAGCAACATCACGAGCAGCGGTACGAGATAAACCACGGCCACAATCGCCAGCAGCGAATAAATGACGATCCGTGAGACGTAGTTATGCTTGCCCACCACCATCTGTGGCGAGTCCCATGTCTTGGTAGCCATTGTTGTCTCCTAAAAGGCTAACGGTTGAGTTCAATGGCCACCGCTCTTCCGGCGAGGTCTCATTTCTGAGTAAAGGTAGGGCACCATGATGGCGGCCACAGTGCAGAGCATCATCACCGCGCTTGCCGCACCCATGCCGAGTTCGTTGCGAGTGAAGGTGAACGAGTACATGAACGTGGACGGCAGTTCGGTCGAGTAGCCGGGACCCGCGCCCGTCAATGCAATGACGAGTTCATAGCTCTTGACGGCGAGGTGCACGAGAATCACGAACGCCGATATGAAGGCCGGCCGAAGCTGCGGAATGATGATGCGGCGATAGACGGCCGGCATGCGTGCGCCGTCGATCGACGCTGCCTTGATCTGTTCCTGATCGATGCCGCGCAATCCAGCCAGAAACATTGCCATCACAAAGCCGGAGGCCTGCCAGACTGCGGCGATGACGACGGTATATATCGCCATGTCGTCATTGATGATCCAGTCGAACTGGAAACTCGTCCAACCCCAGTCATGGAACAACTTGGTGAGGCCAAGTCCCGGATTGAGAATCCATTTCCATGCGGTGCCCGTCACGATGAATGAAAGCGCCATCGGATAAAGGAAGAGCGCCCGCAATCCGCCTTCAGCTCGAATCCGCTGATCGAGCAGAATCGCAAGACCGAGGCCGATCCCCATGCACAGCACGACATAGAGCGATGCGTAGATGCCGAGGTTGCCGATCGCCACATGCCAACGCGGGTGCTCCCAAACGCGGCCGTACTGGAGCAAACCAGCCCAGTGGAAGTTAGCAAAGGCGCGCGAACGGGTGAACGAGAGCACGGTTGTCCACGCGATAAAGCCGTAGACGAAGATCAGCGTGATGATCAGCGTTGGGCCGAGTACGATCTTCGGCAGAACCGCTTCGAAGCGGTTTCGCAACGACGATCGCTTTTGCGTCGGGCTGTGGCCCGAGCCGTTGTTCAGATCTTCAAGCGTGGTCGCCCCATGGGCGCGATTGTGCAATAGCATGGCAACACCTACCGTCCAAGATGACGGGCCTCGCGGACGGCGGCTTTGATGCCGCGTCCGCATGAGGACCATTTGGCTTACTGCGAGTTCTTCACTGCCGTGACGAGCGCCTTCACGGCATCCGCAGACGACTGATTCGAATTGAAGAAGTGAGTGACTACGTCATAGACGGCGTTCTTCGGACCATCGGGCATCGCATGTCCGTGCGCGAAGCTGCCCACCATCGAGTCGGACTTGATCGCAGCGCGCATGTCGTTCATCGACTTCTTGCCGCATTCGTCGAAGCCGTCCTGTGGTACATCCAGCCGCGCGGGGATCGATCCTTTGATCTGGTTGAATTTCGCCTGAACGCCCTTGTCCATGATGGTCGACGCGAACGCGTACTCACCTGGAAGACTTGCATCGCCCTTCTTGAAGCCCGCGAACTGATCGGTATTGAAGATGAAAGCGCCGTCTGTTCCCGGATAGTTGAAGCAGAGGTAGTCCACGTTCGGCTGCTTGCCGGACGATGCAAACTCGCCCTTGGCCCAGTCACCCATGATCTGCATCGCGGCCTTACCGTTGATTACCATCGACGTGGCGAGATTCCAGTCACGGCCCGGGAAGTTCGGATCAACCATGCCGCGCAGCGCGCGCATCTGATCGAAGGCCTTTTCCATCGTCTTCGAACCGAGCGCGCTCGGGTCCAGTTTGACGAGCGCCTGCTGATAGAACTTCGGACCGCCCGCGGACATCACCGCGCTGTCGAAGATCGTCGCTTCCTGCCACGCCTGGCCACCGTGTGCGAGCGGAACGTAGCCCGCTTTGCGGATCTTGTCGGCATCGGCGACGAGTTCGTCGAAGGTCTTCGGCGGCGTAAGCTTCAACTGATCGAAGATCTTCTTGTTCGCCCATATCCAGTTTGTGCGGTGCACATCGACAGGCGCGGCGACCCAGTGACCATCGACTTTCGAAAACTTCTGGATCGGCACAGGAACGAGTTTGTCCCATCCTTCCTTCGACGCGACGGCGTCGAGATTCTGAAGATAATCCTCCTGTGCATATTCGGGGATGGTGAAGCCGAGCATCTGAATCGCGTCAGGCGGATTGCCCGATGCGACGCGCGCTTTCAGTACGGTGCGCGCGGCTTCGCCGCCGCCGCCCGCGATCGGGCTGTCCTTCCATGCATAACCCCTTGTTTTCAGACCGTCCTTGAGGACGGTGAGGGCCTTCGCTTCGCCGCCGGAAGTCCACCAGTGCATGACTTCCACGGTTTTCGTGTCTGCCGCGTTAGCGGACAGCGCGTGGCAGGCAACGAGGCCGACTGCAATTGCAGCAATACGCTTCTTGAACATTTTTGTCTCCTTGATGACGCTCTCTTGGCGGGCTTTCTTGTGGACCCCACGGCGGGCATGCCGTGGGATGATCTGGGTGGATTCGTGGTCAGGCGGCTGGACGTGGCAGCCACCAGTTCTTGCGCTCTCCGATGTGAAGCTGGATCGTCTTCGTTTCGGTGTAGTCCTCGACGGCCTGTTTGCCTAATTCGCGTCCCACGCCGCTCGACTTGAAGCCGCCGAACGGCAGTTCGGGATAGCCGTCGAGGAATGTGTTGACCCACACCGTCCCCGCATCGACGCCGCGTGCAACGGTCAGGCATGTGTTGATGTCCTTGCTCCAGACAGCGGCGGAGAGTCCATAGGCTGTGTCGTTGGCGATGTCGATGGCGTGCTGCGTGTCGGAGAAGGGGATGATCGCGAGCACGGGGCCGAAGACTTCTTCGCGAGCGATACTCATGTCGGGCGCGACATCGCTGATGACAGTGGGCTCCAGATAGAGGCCCTGGGCGTCATAGCGTTTGCCACCCAGGCGCAGGCGTGCGCCTGCTGCAACGCCCTTATCGATGTTGCCGAGAATCTCGACCAGCTGGTTCTCGCTGACGATCGCGCCGATCTTGCACTCGGGATGCAGCGGATCGCCCACCGGCACCTGGCGGGCGCGCTCGACGACCGCCTGCGCAAAGCGCTCCGCAATCGATTCGTGCACGAGCACGCGGCTGCCGCTGTTGCAGCATTCGCCGGCATTGAAGTACACACCGAATACGACGGCGTCGACCATCGCATCCCAGTCGCAATCGGGGAAGACTATCTGTGGATTCTTGCCACCGAGTTCGAGGGCAATCTTCTTCAGCTTCTTCGATGCGAGCCCGCCGAGCAGGCTGCCGACGCGCGTCGAACCGGTGAATGACAGCATGTCGATGGCGTCGTGCTCGGCGAGCGGTTGTCCGACGGACGGCCCTTTGCCCGTCACCACATTGACGACGCCCGCCGGCACGCCGGCCTGTTCGAGAATCTCCATCAGCATGACGGTCGTGCTCGACGTCAGCTCACTCGGCTTGACGACGCACGTGCAGCCTGCCGCGAGTGCGAACGGCAGCTTCTGCGAAAGAATCCACAACGGAAAATTCCACGGGGTGATGAGTCCGACGACGCCGATCGGCTGGCGCAGCACGATGCCGAGCATGTCTTCGCCGAGCGTGTCGTAGGCGTCGCCGCTCGTCGTGCGGGCAAGGCTCGCTGCGTATTGCCAGAGATCGACGCAGCCGGAGACTTCGCCACGTGCCTGCGCAAGCGGCTTGCCCGTTTCGAGCGATTCGAGCATTGACATCCTGTCGACGCGTGCCTTGATGCCATCCGCGACCGCCAGAAGAATCCGGGCACGTTCTGCGCCCTTCAGCTTCGGCCATTGACCGTGACGGAAGGCGAGGTCGGCGGCCTTGATCGCTTGCTCGACGTCTGCCGGCGTCGCTTCCGGAAACGAGCTGACGACATGACCATGCGCAGGACTGCGGCGCTCGTAGCGCTGTTTGTCCGCGGATTCGGTCCATGCGCCGTCGATGTACATGCGGCCGTTGAAGACTTCGCTCGCGGGTGTTTTATCGCTTGCGAGAAGCGCAGTTGCTGCGGGAATTGCAGTGTCGTACGTCATGTCATTGACCCTCGTATTGCGCCGGGCGGCGTTCACGGAAACTGGCCATGCCTTCGCGGGCGTCGTGCGTCGACGCGGACAAGGCGCCCGCCATGGCTTCCAGGGTTGCACCGGCTCCGAATCCGGAGGCGGCGTTGATCAGCTGTTTCGTCAGTTGTACGGAGACGGGAGCGAGCGTCGCGATCTTTTCGGCAATGGCGACAGCCGCGGTAACCGCCTCTTTCGGCGTGGAGATTTCGTCAATCAGGCCGATGGCGTAGGCGCGTTGCGCATCGATGCGCTTCGCGGTGAGCGCAAGCGATTTCACGTGGCTCGGACCAATCAGCGAAACCAGACGTTGCGTGCCGGACCAGCCCGGGCAGGTTGCGATGCTCGCTTCGGGTAGCGCGAACGTGGCGGCCGGGTCCGCAACTCGCACATCCGCGACTGCAGCCAGTTCGAGGCCGCCGCCGAAAGCGGGACCGTTGATCGCCGCGACTACGGGCAGACGCAACGCCGCCCAGCGGTCAAAAATGCGATGACCGCGCGAGACCCATACGCGCCACATGTCGAGCGGCGCAAGTGCCGACCACCGGTTGATGTCAGCGCCCACGCAGAATGCGCGCTCACCTGCACCTGTCAGCACAACGGCGCGCACACCTGCGTCCGATTCGAGTTGCGCCGCAGCGGCTTCGAGTTGTTCGAGCATCTCCGGCGTCAGCGCATTGAGCTTGTCTGGCCGGTTGAGCGTGACAACTGCGACGGAGTTCGTCTTCTCGATCTGGATCAGTTGCTGATCAGCCATGACGAGCCTCCTTCAGCTTCAGATCGAACGGAGCGTCCGTGAAAATGGCCGCATCCATCGTCTTCAGGGATGGGGAGACTGCCAGCTCGATATCGCACTGATCGAGCACATCCTTTTGCAGATCGATGCCCGGCGCGATCTCGATCACTTCGAGGCCGGCCTCACCGAGCCGGATCACGCAGCGTTCCGTGACGTACAGCGCTTCCTGATTGCGCTGTCGTCCCATGCGACCGCTGAACGTCACGTGGTCCACATCGGCAATGAACTTCTTCTTGCCTTCCTTCACGATTGTCAGACGGCCACTGCCGACTTCCAGCTTTGCGCCCGCCGTGAAATAGCCGCTAAAGACGACGCGCTTCGCATGCGTCGTGATGTCGATGAAGCCGCCACATCCCGCAGTGAGATATGGCTTGCTCGGCAGCTTTGATACGTTCACGTTGCCAAATCGATCCACTTGCAGGAACGACAGCAGCGATACATCGAAACCGCCGCCCTGGAAGTACACGAATTGGGAAGGCGAAGGCATGATTGCGTCGGCATTACCGGAGCATCCGAAAGCAAAACCAAGCAATGGCACGCCGCCGACAGCGCCTTGTTCGATGACCCACGTGACGTCGTCGCGATAGCCTTCTTCGAGCAGGATGCGCGGCACGTTTGCAGAGATGCCGAAACCCAGATTCACCGCATCGTTCTGTGCGAGTTCCATTGCTGCACGGCGTGCGATGACCTTGTCCGCGTGCCATTCGGCGAACGCGAACGCGCTATCAGGGAGCTTTACTTCGCCGCTGATCTCCGGGTCGTATTCGATCTGCGTGGTCTGTTTCTGCTCGGGATCGACCACCACGTAGTCGACGAGATTGCACGGAATGTGCACCTGCTGCGTATGCAGCGAACCGGCCTTCACAACGCGTTTCACTTGCGCGATCACGATGCCGCCGTTATTGCGCACGGCCAGCGCCTGGTCGCGTCCACCGAGTAGTGCGCCTTCGTGTTCGAACGACAGGTTGCCGCGTTCATCGGCTGTCGTTGCGCGCACGATTGCGACGCGCGGCACGAAGTTTTTGTAGTGCAGCCACTCATCACCCGCGAGCATGACTTTATCGACGATCGGATGGTCGGCGGCCTGTGCATTCATTGCGCCGCCCTGGCGGTCGGGATCGACGTAGGTGTCGAGTCCGACCTTCGTCAGCACGCCGGGACGCTTGGCCGCGACTTCGCGATGCATGTCGAACAACACGCCGCTCGGCAGGTTATACGCGCGAATGTCATTGTCAGTGATGAGGTGCCAGATGTCGGGCATCGGCAGACTCGAAGGGCCGCTCGGAAATGAGCCGGCGATGATCGTTTGGATCAAGCCTTTCTTCGCGAGGTGGTCGATGCCCTTGATGCCGTACATATCGCCGGCCGCGATCGGATGCAGCATCGTCAGATTGCGCGGGCGGTCTTCTTCTGCGAAGCGCGCGCCGATGGCGGCGAGCATCGCGTCCGGACAACCCAGACCACTCGATGAACTCACGGTGACGATATCGTCGTCGTTGATCAGGCTCGCTGCGTGAGCCAATGAAACAACCTTGCTGGAACGCACAATCACTCTCCTCAAGCTTTTATTCAGCAAAACGCGACGGCACTGTCACGTGTCCGCCTGCCTCAGCGGACTTCACGAGCGACAGCGCGGCGACGAGCGAGCGGTAGCCGTCGATACCCGTAGCGGCGGGCTCTTGGTCGTCAGAAAGGGAGCGGTGGAATTGCGCGACGGCGACGCGATACAGGTCGCGATGTTCGACATCGATTTCTCGCGTGCCCTCTGCCGAGCGCAGCGTGATCTCGCCGGCCGGGCGCTGCGTCATCACGTCCCTGGCGAAGAGGGAACCAGCCGAACCGTGAATTTCGAGCCCCGTGGGCGCATACGGCACGGTGAATGCATCGTGGAGCTGCGCGAGCACGCCGTTCCTGAAGCGCACGATTGCCATCACGCCGTCCGCGAGTCCCGCCGTCGACATCGTTCCCGCCGAAGTCATTGCGCTGACTTCGACTGGCTCGTCGTCGAGCAGGAAGCGCAGCGTGTCGATGTCATGAACGGAGATGTCGAGAATCACGCCGCCGCCGGCATCGGGTCGCTCGATACGCCAGCCGCGCAGATGCGGCGGCAACGAGACCGCGTGGAAGACACGCACGAAGAGGGGCGTACCGACGGCGCCCGCGCGAATGAGTTCGCGCATCTTCCGGTGCGTCGCCGCGCAACGCAGATGGTGGTTCGTGCCGAGCTTCACGCCGTGTGAAGCGCACGCCTCGATCATTTGCGCAGCATCGTCTTCCGTTAGCGCGACGGGTTTTTCACACAGAACGTGTTTGCCGGCTTTCGCTGCCGCGACCACTTGCGGCAGATGTTTCTCGTTGGTGCTGCTGATGTAGACCGCGGTGATGCCAAGGTCCGCCAGTACTGCGTCGAGGTCCGCCGAGTGTCTCGGGATGGCGTGCTTTTCAGCGAATTCGCGTGCACGCTCCGCGTTGCCACTGACGACGGTCGCAATCTCACCGTCCGGCTGGGAACGGAGGGCGTCGACCATCCATTCGTCGGCGATGGTGCTGGCGCCAATCAGCGCCCAGCGGACTTTTGCTGTCATGTCTCTCTCCATTGGAACGTTCCAATTTGCTTTCGTTGGATCGTTCCAACAAACTGTAGTAGACTGATTTCACGATGTCAAACACTTTTTGGAACGTTCCAATTGTGCAGAGCAACATGAAATCCGGTCCGACCATACAGGACATAGCCGCTGCCGCTGGCGTATCGAAGTCGACGGTGTCGCTCGTTCTGCAGGAAAGTCCACGCATCAAGGCCGAGACTGCGGAAAAGGTGCGCGAGGCAGCTCGCGCGCTTGGCTATGTCTACAACCGCGGGGCGGCCACCCTGCGAGGAAGGCGCAGCACGACGATCGGGATGGTGATCAACGATCTGACCAATCCGTTTTTTGTCGAATTGCTGGTGGCAATCGAGCGCGTGCTTGCCGAAGCCGGATATACGACGCTCATGGCGCACACCGCCGAAAGCCTCGAAACGCAGACGAGGGTTCTGAGATCCATGCGCGAGCAGAACGTCGCTGGCTTGATCATGTCTCCCGCGCTGGGGACGCCGGATGAATTGCCTGCCGAAGTTCAGTCGTGGGGAATTCCTCTCGTGCTCGTCATGCGTCCGATGGGGCCTGACGTGGATACCATTGGTGTCGACAACAGCTACGGATTTGCGCTGGCCACCGAGCACCTGATTGGGCAAGGACATACGCGCATCGCTTTCGCTGGCAACCGGAAGGGGTATGCGGTCGCTAATCAACGCAGGCAGGGATACCTGTCGGCGATGGCAA
This sequence comes from Paraburkholderia sp. NPDC080076, assembly GCF_050281145.1. NCBI lineage: Bacteria > Pseudomonadati > Pseudomonadota > Betaproteobacteria > Burkholderiales > Burkholderiaceae > Paraburkholderia > Paraburkholderia sp. NPDC080076. The sequence continues at coordinate 112,680 of NZ_JBNNWQ010000006.1, forward strand.
AGCACTCGCTGCCTGTCAATGACGACTGGATCGTCGATGTTCCTCTGACACCGGAGGGTGGGCGGGATGCGGTCCGCACGATCTTCGACATGAAACCGCGGCCCACGGGGGTTGTCTGCTACAACGACCAGGTTGCAATCGGCGTGCTGCATGAACTCGACAGAATGGGCAAGCGCGCTGGCAAGGCTCTGGCGGTCGTCGGCTGTGACAATGTCGTCGCAGCGGAACACACCAATCCACCTTTGACGACGCTGTTCGCAGGTGCGGGCAAGCTTGGCACCATTGCTAGCGAGACACTCCTGGCCCGGTTGGACGAGACGTCTGAAGATCCGAAGCCGCCGATGCAGTACTTCGCGGTGCCTGAGTTGGTGGTCAGGGAGTCGAGTATCGGCGCGGCGGCATCTCACGCCGGCACGGCGATAAAAGCGCCGCGAAAGCGTGTGGTTGGTGCTGGATGATCAGCGGGGTTGGTACGCCCGACCGTTGATGACGGCGGGATGCCAGTAGCCGAAAATATCGATTCCTATCGGACTTCTGGTGGCAGCTTATGAGACCTGGTCCGACGAAGATTGCATTCGAATTCTTCGCAACTGCCGTGCCGCAATGACCCGAAGCGCGCGCTGACTGATCGGGGAGCAGATCCTTGAGCCCGACCCGGCGATCGGACGGCCGGGCGGTTATCTGGTCGACACACGGATGATGGCCATGTTCGGTACCACGCGGGAGCGTACAGGAGCTGAATTCGACCAACTGCTCCAGGGTTCAGGTTTGGGACTTGAGCGCGTGATTGAAACCACATCGCCGGTGTTGGTCATGGAAGTTGTCCCGATATGAGCTGCGGTGCGCCCGCGGTGTGTGCTTCGGAGAAAACGGAAAGAACGTTGCGGGTCGATTGTCGGCCTAAGGCGCGTTCAAAACGATATTCCAGAGCGCGTCACCGGTGCCGCGTTCTCGATAGCGACGACGCCTACGCTTTGGCGCGCTTTCGAGCTGTGCGTGTAACCGCTGGCTTCTGAAGGGGCGCGCATTGCTGAATCACGCTCTGGAGATGATCCGGACCCGCCGTGATGGCGCCAAGTAGCGTCATCACGACGAAGTCGATCAACTTGGGGATCGCCACTTTCGTGTCCGCGCGCGGCGCGCGGTTGGCCAGGAGCAGTGTGGCGAGACCATGCTCCGTACTCCACGCGGTATGGGTCACGAGTTTGAGATCGGAGTGGGCCCAACCACTCTCGATAGCCAGCGCCTCGATTGTCTCGGAAAACAACCCGAACGACCTGTTACTTTCCTCGGCGAGTTCTGGATACGCTTGATGCGCCACGATGCGAGGCCCGATCATCAGACCGAACAGCCCATTGTGGCGCTGCGCGAACTCAACATACACCCGCATCATCCGGTACGCTTTGGCAAGCGCCGTATCCTCGCTATCACGGATCGCAACGCGCAGCGCAGCGAGGTCACGATAGCCGCTTGCCGCGATCGTGGCCAGCAGTTCGTCGATACCCGCAAAATGTCGCGAGGGCGCGGCTTCTGATACGCCCACCATGCGCGCGAGGTAACGCAGGCTCAAGTCTTGTGCCGATACCTCCATGAGCGCGCTGCGCCCCGCTTCGATGAGCGCGTTGCGCAGATTGCCATGGTGGTAATCCGCATTCTTCGGGATAGATGACTTGGGGCTCACGTGACCTTCGTTCGAGGAGCAAAACAAGGAAATGATTATAAATTCTGCGCAAAGAGGCACGCAATATCGCGGATCACGCGTTAAACAAGCATGCGTCGCTACAGGCATTCTAGCGGCTTGGTTGCGGGGCCGGGCGTCGGAATACATCGCAGGCCTGGCCGCTCAGAGGTGCGCAGTGCCCGGAACGGCTTTTCGGTGCAAAACGCGGGTACTTGCCGCGGCCCCACGTCGGCATCGACTAATCACGTTGCACTTTTAACCGATATATCGCCAACCGGCGATCGCCTCCTGGCAATGCGCTGCACGCCGAACAGAAGAACAACGACGCCAAGTGCCTGGACACAGGCCACCATGATGAATCCACTCGCATAAGTTCCCGTTGCGTCGCGAACATACCCGATCACAAAGGGCGTAACGAAGCCAGCGACATTGGCGACGGAACTGATTAACGGCACGCCAACGATCAGCGACTTACCGCTGAGCAGGCCGACAGACATCTGCCAGAAGAGCGTTATGCCAGCTCCCGTTCCCGCGAAGCCAAGAACAAGCAGGAAGAAAGTCGCGGTGGTACTACTGTGCCAAACAAAAACCAGCGCCGAGAGGCTTACCGTAGTAAAGACCGACGCCAGCGCACAGAAGAGCCGGCGGCGATGCGGGGCGCCCCCGATGCTGCAGATGAGCACATTGCCCAGTGCCCCCAGAATGCAGGCACCGGCAACTGCACGGCCAATCTCATTGTACCCGCCGAATCCCGCCTCACGCAGTATCGTCGGGGAGAAGAAAAACAGTGCCGCGGTGGCGGCAAGGAGGCAGAAGTAAGCGGCGCTCAGGATCCAGACAGCGGGGTTGAGTAACAGGGGACGCTCGTCTACGCCGATGTCGTCCATCGTTTCGGCATTCTTCCTGAGATCGTCCTCGATGAGTTCACGCTGTCGCGCCGAAAGCCACTTCGCGCCGCCGGGCAGATCCGGAAGTATCGCGAACGCGACGCACGCCAACACGATCGTCGGGATAGCTTGAGTGAAGAACATCCATCGCCAGCCCTGAAAGCCGGCCAGTCCGTTTAAGTGCTGGAGCACGAATCCCCCCGTCAAGCCAATCATGACGGTCGAGAAGAGCGACCCGGAGTGGAAAATACTGAAATTGCGGGTACGCCTTGTCCCCGGGAACCACGCATTGAAGTACAACACTACACCTGGGTAGAACCCGGCCTCGAATACACCGAGCAGGAACCTCAACGCGTAGAACGTCGGTGCGCTATTGACGAACGTCATCGCAACACTCGTCATGCCCCAGCCGCCGGCGACACCGGCAAGCACAGCGCGTGCACCGAACTTTTTTTGCAACATGGTCGTAGGCACGCCGAACAGCACATAGCCGACGAAGAAAAGCCCGGCGCCCAATCCATATACCGTTTCGCTGAATCGCAGATCCACGACCATCTGCAACTTCGCAAAAGCAACGTTCGAACGACCGACCCACGCCAGCATCCATAGGCCAAACAATATCGGCAGTATTCTCCATTGCGCCGAAGCGTAGGCTTTCCGCAGGAGGGCGTTGTCATCTGATGATGACCCGTCTACACAGGCTTGCTTCACCACTTCCATTCGGTCCTCCGACGTGTTGTGTTGATACCGGTAATACGAGGCGCACTGCGGTTATCAAAGGTCGCCGTTCACTTCTGCGACGCACACTCCGAAGCCGATCGTCCTGAAACCTGCCCGCCTGCATCGGCCGGAGAAAGAGACGGTGTCCCCGTCTTCGAGATACGTTCGCACTTCGCCCGTCGGCAGAGTGATCGGTTCCCGCCCGTCGCGGGTCCGCTCCAGCAAACATCCGCTGTCAGCGCGCTCGGGTCCCGATACGGTGCCGCTCGAAATCAGATCACCGCTGCGCAACGGACACCCGTTACTGGCGTGGTGGGTCAGCATTTGCGATACGGACCAGTACTGATCTTTGAAGTTGGGGTTCGCCATATAGACGCCGGCTATGCCCGCCTGCCTCATGCTTCGGCTTTGCAGCGTGGCGCGCAGGGAGATGTCGATGGCTGCCGAGGCTATGTGGGAAGCCGACGTAAGGTGTGCCGCAAGCGGCGGCGCGTCGGCGCCACGTATTGGCGCGGCAACCCTGAATGGCGCAATCGCCTCTGCTGTGACCACCCATGGCGACGCACTGGTCATAAAGCTCTTCGCCAGAAAGGGACCCAGCGGTGCGCTTTCCCAGCGCTGGATGTCCCGCGCGGACCAGTCGTTGACAAGGCAGAGACCGAACAGGTGATTTTCAGCGGAGTCGACGGACAACCGCTTCATCGCATGCGTGTTCCCGCCCACGTAAAAGCCGACTTCGAGCTCGAAATCGAGCTTGGTCGTCGGCCGATATCCACTCGTCGCACTGGTTTGTCCGAGTGGCCGACGGCATGGCTCACCGCTGACCGTCACCGACGACGCTCGTCCGTGATAGGCAATCGGCATGCTTCTGAAGTTGGGATGGACGGGTGCGTCCGGCCTCACGAGTTCGCCGGCCCGTCTCGCGTGATAAATCGACGTATAAAAGTCGGTGAAATCTCCAATCTGCGATGGCAACATCATCGTGCATGCGCTCGCGGGCACCAGACAATTCGACACGGTCTCGCGAACCGCCCCTTCCGTGGACGAATGCAGCAGCGCAAACAGTTTGCGCCGCAATGCCGACGAAGACGCCCGTCCCAACGCCATCCATGCATTCAAGGTGTTCTGCCGCAGTGCGTCGTCTTCGGGCGAATGCAGCTCAATTGCGTCCGCCTCGAGCAATCGATGCACATCGAGAACAGCATCGCCGATGCGCACACCGATTCGCGGCATAAGGTTTGCCTCTGTACGAAATACGCCGAGAGGAAGGTTCTGCAAGGGGAAATCGGTTTCCAGCGTATTGGCGCTTGCAACCCAACTGAGCGCCGCTGCGTCGTGGGTCTCATCTATCGTAACGATCATGTTTCACTCCAGCGCAATCGACCGCTCGCGACGGTGGCGTGTCAATGCAAGACGCCGCCTGTCACGTGCAACAGTCGCGACAGCGCTTGCGCACGGGCTACAGCCCGTTAGCGCGCCGCGACACGTGGTTGCATTTAGTTGGCCCGTGCTTCCGCAACAACAGCGGCGTCGATCTCCTTCGCGGACGGTGGCGGGCCGCCGACCAGAATGCCCGCATCAATCGCCCGGCGAACCTCGCCCTCCGACAAGCCCGCACCGCGGAACACCTGCTCGTTGTGTTCGCCGCGAAATGCCGGTGCGCTGCGCATTCCAAGCTCGTCATCGGAAAAGCGCCATGGATAGCCGTGGATGAGATACGAACCGCCGCGGCGATCCGGGACCTCGTGCACAGCACCCCACTGCTTCGCCCAATCGGTCTCTGCCAATTCCTTCAGCGTACGGATCTGGCCTATCGCGATCTTGGCCTCGTCGAGCTGCGCATCGAGCGTCCTGAGATCGCGGAACGAGAGCATCCACGTCTGGATCACTGCGTGCAGTGCCTTGTAGTTCTGCAGGCGGCGCTCAGCGGTCCTGAAGCGTGGATCCTGCGCAAGGTCAATACGGCGCATGGCGCGCAAGTAATTCGGAAACGTGTTGCTGCCGATGATGCTTTGCGCTGCCACGAACTCTTCGCCGCCGGGGCCGACAAAATGCGGGCCGTCGGCGGCGCCGAGAATGCCTGGCTCTGCACCGGTATCGACACCCGCGAGATCGAGGTGAGCGCGTTCGTTGATCGACAGCATCACGGCAGCCATCGCGACGTCGATGTATTGGCCGCGCCCCGTTACTTCACGTTTGCGCATTGCTGCGAGCACGGCGATCGTCGCTTGCAGGCCAGCATAGACGTCCGCGTGCGACAGGGGATCGGTCCACCTGGGGCCGTCACCCGCGCTGTCGAAATGGCGCAATGTGTTGTGCGTGAATCCCGTTTCAGCCTGCACTGTCGGCGCGTAGGCCATGCGCGAGGCCCAGGGGCCGCGCTGGCCGTATCCGGTGATGGAGACGTAGACCAGCTTTGGATTGCGCCTCGCGAGCGTCTCGTAGTCGAGTCCAAACCCTTTGAGCGTGCCGGCCCGAAAATTCTCTACGATGATGTCCGCCTCGTCGCACAGGCGTAGTACAAGCTCTCGTGCGTGAGGCGCGTTCAGATCGATGCTGACGTTGCGTTTGCCGCTATTTTGCTGCGCGTAGTAGCCCGACATGCCGTCGCGATTCGGGAATGCGGCACGCGACACATCGGGCCGCGGCGGCTCGATCTTGATAACGTCGGCGCCGAGATCGGCCAGCGTCCGGGCGCACAGCGGACCTGCCAGCACCCGCGAAAAATCGACGACTTTGATTCCTTCGAGTGGTCCGGCCATGTCAATTCCCTTCGAAAGTGGCGGTGCCGGGGCCGGCGGTATCGAAGGCCTCAAGCCCACGCTTGAGATCTTGCGACGCCCAGATCGGCTTCTGCACTTCGAACATCGCTTCGTCGGCGGCAGCGACACCCTCGTTGACCGCGACCCGTACGAGCTGCTTGGTCGCGGCATGCGCGACGGTCGGGCCGGCCGCCAGTTCCTGCGCAACCGACAGCGCGACTTCATCGAGTTTGTCGTCGGGCACGACGAGATTGATCAGGCCCCAGCGTTCGAGCGTTGCCGCGTCGTAACGGCGGCCGAGCATCGCGAGCTCTTTTGCACGCGCTGGGCCGGCCCGCATCACCTGACGCTGGATGCCGCCGAGCAGCGGATGCAGGCCGAGCGCGACCTCGACTGACCCGATCTTGGCCGATTCGGCGACCACGCTGAAGTCGCAGGCGAGCGCCACTTCAAAGCCGCCGCCAAGGCATGTACCGTTCACCGCGACGACGATCGGGATCGGTAGTGTCTCGAAGCCGCGAAGCACCTCGAGCGGATCCATCAGCGCCTTGCCCTGCCTGGCAATGCGATCCGGGAAAAGCGAGACTTCGGCACCGGCCGAGAAGTGCCGCAGACCGCTGCGCAGCAGGATCGCGCGCGAGCCGCGTTTCACCGCTTCGTCGAATTCTTCGAGTAGCGCGCGATACAGCGTCGGACCCATCAGGTTATGTGGGCGACGGTTCATCGTAAGAACCGTCACATGACCTTTGAGTTCTTTCAGAACAATTGCTTCGTCCATTCTTGCTCCATTTCGTCAGGTTCAAGTGTTTTTCGATTTATATGTTAACAAGCATAACATAAGAGTGTTGTTCTGTTGCCAGCGTTTTCCCTGGCCGAAAAAGGAAGGACTGGAGAGGTTCGTTTCTTTGTCGCAGCAAAGACAATCAGACTACGGCGAGACCCGAGACGGGGTTCGACTATTCGAACGTCGTAATGCAGTCTGTGATGCGATATCGGTAGCATACCGAACGACAACAGAATGGCACGATCGATTCGATATACGTGTGCCCGTCAAGACCTGAGGTTGGTCCGGTCAGTGCATCGCGAAGCACTTCAACGCTCAGATAGCCTGGACATCAGGAGTGTGATGGACTGCTGGCGGCCCCAGAGTGAACAACGCTCGCGCTGTCATACAGTGCACTCGGCCTCGTTGGCCTCCAACGAGCCTCTCAGTCGTCGACGCCTGCGACGACGCGCGCGTCCCTTTCCGCTCCGTCCGCCAGTACGGCCAACGCTTTCTGATAAGCCTCGCTCTGAAACGTGGCAAGAGCCTGTTCGAAGCTCGGAAATTCGACCACGACGGTCCGTTCCTTGAGACCCGCCTGGAACGCAACGACCTCGCCGCCTCGCACCAGGAATTTCCCGCCGGCTGCCTTCACCACCTGTGTCGCGAGGACGCCGTATGCCGCGAGTTTGCTTGCGTCATGGACCTCCCGATACGCTGCCACCCAATATCCCTTTGCCATTTCGCTTCCTCAATTTAAAAAATACATGATCATAGTAACACCGTTAACATCAAGTTCAATGAGGGTTATTCCTGGTCAAAAAATTTAGTCGGAAGGTGAGATAACGGCGTTAACATTAGTCAATGCGGTGACTCAATGCCAACCTTTTTGCGGAGAACTCCATGCCGTACACGACTGTCAATCCTGCTACCGGCGAACTGCTCGCCACCTACGACGACATATCCGACCAATTGCTCGAAGCGAAGCTCGCTGCCGCGCATCGCGCTTTTGAAACCGATTGGCGCCGCCGTCCGGTCAGCGATCGGGCGCGCATTGTGTCGCGCGCCGCGGCGCTGTTGCGGGAAAAGGCTGTCGAATACGCCGGCTATCTGACGCTGGAAATGGGCAAACGCAGCGGTGAAGCGCTTAGGGAAGTCGAATCGGCGGCCAGCATTCTCGACTACTACGCGAAGCACGCACAAACCTATCTGCAGCCCCGGCCGCTTGCAGAAGCGCCCGGCGCGGCGGTGCACATTGAGCCGGTCGGTGTGCTGCTCGGCATCGAGCCGTGGAATTTACCGTACTACCAGATTGCGCGAGTGGCCGGGCCCCAACTGATGGTGGGTAACGTCCTGCTGCTCAAGCACGCCGAAAACGTGCCGCAATCGGCATTGGCCTTCGCGCGACTGTTCGAGGAAGCGGGTGCGCCCGAAGGCGTATATACGAATCTGTTCATCTCGATCGAGCAGGCCGGGCGCGTCATCGACGATCCGCGCGTCCAGGGTGTGACGCTGACGGGCAGCGAGCGCGCCGGCGCCGCCGTCGCCGAGCGTGCCGGCCGCAATCTGAAGAAAGTCGTGCTCGAACTGGGCGGCAGCGATCCGTTTATCGTACTCGAGGATGCGCCGCTCGACTGGGCGATCCAGAGCGCGGTCGCGGGCCGCATGTTCAATTCAGGTCAACTATGCGTCAGCTCCAAGCGCATCATCGTGGTCGGCAAGGCACGCGGCGACGCATTCCTCGAAGGCTTCGCGAAGCGGATGGCAGCGCTCGAGACCGGTGATCCGGCCGATCCGGCGACCGCCGTCGCCCCGGTAGCATCCGAGCGCGCGCTGAATCTGCTGCTTGCGCAGATCGATCGCGCGACATTGCACGGCGCGCGCATCGCATGTGGCGGCAAGCGCGTCCAGCGCCCGGGTTTCTACTTGCAACCGACTGTTCTAACCGACATCGCGCCGAAAAACCCGGTATTTGCCGAAGAACTGTTCGGCCCGGTCGCCGCTTTCCACGTCGTCGAGGACGAAGCCGCCGCGATCGCACTCGCCAATGGCACGCCATTCGGTCTCGGCGCGTCGGTGTTCACCGCGGATACCGAACGCGGCGAGCGGGTCGCCGCGCAGATCGACAGCGGCATGGTGTTCGTCAATCAGCCGTTCGGCACGGCGGCGGAACTGCCATTCGGTGGCGTCAAGCGTTCAGGTTTTGGCCGGGAGCTGTCTCAGTTGGGCTTCGACGAGTTCGTCAACAAGAAGCTGATCAGGGTTGCCCCCGTCGGGGCGGCACCGTTCGGCCCTGCACGGGCCGCTTGAACGGGGAGCCTGACGCTGCTCCATGACGAAGGGCGCGATTGTGGCGCCTCGTTCCTCTTTCCCTTTGACCGAACACTATGATGAACAAGACGATTATCAGTTGCGCGATAACTGGAAGCGACGATACCCCGCGGCTGAGCCCTGCAGTGCCCGTGACGCCCGAGCAAATCGCCAATGAGGCGATTGCTGCATGTGAGGCCGGTGCGAGCATCGCGCACATCCATGTTCGTGACCCCAGGACTGGCGTTCCAAGCACTGAGCTGTCGCTCTACAAAGAAGTCGTTTCCCGTATCCGCGGTGGTGGGTGCCCGATATTGATCAATCTGACGACGGGCCCGGGTGCACGTTTCGTTCCGAGCGACGAAGACCCGAACCGGGGAAGTGAATTGAGTACGATGATGACGCCCGAGGCCCGCGTCCAACATGTGCTCGAGTTGCGTCCAGAAATCTGCACTCTGGACGTAGCGACCATGAACTTCGGCAATCGCGCATTCGTCAACGTGCCCGACCATCTCGTCAAAATGGCAACCTTGATTGAGGAAGCAGGCGTGAAGCCGGAAATCGAGGTATTCGATCTCGGGCACGTGCGCCTCGCGCGCCACCTGATCGAAACGCAGGGGATTCTTCAGGCTCCGCTGTTCCAGTTGTGTCTTGGTGTTCCATGGGGAGCCTCCGCCGACACCGAGAGCCTTCTTCAGATGAAGCGGTATCTGCCCGAGAATGCGCATTGGTCGGCGTTCGGCATCTCGCGCGCCCAATTTCCGATCGTGGCGCAAAGCGTGATTCTTGGCGGCCATGTCCGCGTCGGTCTCGAGGACAATCTTTATCTTGCCAAAGGCGAACTGGCACCGGGCAACGCGGCACTGGTTAAACGTGCGGTAGCTATCGTCAAAAGTATCGGCGCAGACGTGGCAACGCCTGACGAGGCTCGCAGCATACTCGGCCTTCCCGGTCGCCAATACAACGGGGTAAGAGCGTGCTACGGTGCCGAGCGGGATCGCCTTCCCTAAGAACGCTGCGCTGTGAGGAGCAATGGTTTTAACCGGTAGCCTATCCCTGGGCTACCGATACCGCCGCCTCACTGATGTCAAATTCATCACTTCTCGCAAGAGACTTAGATGTTCTGACTTAAGAAACGCGGCATCTATTGATGCATGGAGACAAAAATGCCTTTGTGGAACATCTATCATCCGGTCGGCGCCTACACGGCAGATGACAAGCAGGAAATGGCCAAGCGAATCGCCGACATTTACATCATTCCTCGCTTCTACGTAGGGGTTCTGTTTCATGAACAGCCGAAAGACTCCTTCTTCATGGGGGGTGAGCCGCGAAGCGACTTTGTCAGAATCAGATTAGACCAATTCGCCAGACACATTTCCAAGGACGTCGAGTGGACCGCGTCCTGGCTGCGCAAGGCGAACGCTGCGATTGCGCCATTCGTCCAGGATCGGGGCTATCACTACGAGTTGCACGTCGGCGAAACGCCGCGAGAACTGTGGTTGATCGACGGCATTCGACCACCTCGGCCTGATACGGAAGCTGAGAAGAAATGGAAGCTTGAAAACCGGGCGTCGCCATATGATCCGAACGAAGGTTGAATGGGTTGGTTTGGTCTGAAGCAGCGCCGGCGGCTGCACTGACCGCGACACCCGCGCCGTCGTCGGAGGTGCTGGACGTCGTCGGATCGAAGCACGGGTAGCGGTCCCGCATCGAGGCGGGCCGCTGCGCGGCGACAGTGTGGCCGCCAATGTCACACGCGCGGAATGCCCCTCGAGGTTAATCGCCGCCCGCAGTGCTGCCCGGAAAGCCGTCGCTCATCTATCGAGCCGAAACGGCGCACAGCCGTAACAATCCGTCGCAGCAAAGGTATGTGTTTGGCGGTGTCGTGAGCGTGGGACGGCCGAGGCGGATCGCTCCGGCTAATGAATTGTGAATAGACCTGGGTCGGTAAATGGCCGTTTCCATTTGTGCGACCCAAGGCACACGCGAGCACTTCATTGCTTCAGAACTCGCTCGCCGCCCGACGTCACCCCCAATCTCCCAATGGAGTCGCTGCGTTCAACGCGGTAAACGATGACTTCAAATTCCTCGTGCACCACCGTTCAAGCGTCGTGGGTGCCTGCGAAGATCAACTACAAACCGCGGACCGTAGCTAGTCGGCCGGGATTCTCTCTTCGGGCGCCAGGCGCCGCCGCACGCCGTCAACTCTCAGTGCGATTCGCGATCCCGTGCCCGCTGCGCCGTCCCTTGCGCTCGCAGCCCTATCAAGGGTCGCTCTGTTCATCAAAGCAATGACGCTTTTTCCTTGGAGAAAAAGCTTGCATTTTTTTTAGAAAAAACTACCTTCAGTAAAACAAAACAATTCTTCGCTCGGCACCGGAGGAGACCCATGCCGGCTACTCGTACGATGATTGCGCGTCGGGCTGGCGTCAGCGTGGCCACGGTCGATCGTGTCCTGCGCGACGATCAGGCTGTGCGTCCGGAAACTGCCGAACGCGTGCATCTTGCACTCGCGAATCTGCGTGATGAGCGGGCGAGCCGCGGCCGGCCCGCAAAGGTCAGCTCGTTCCGAGTCGCGTTCGTGCTGCCGCAAGTGAACTCCCGCTTTCTCGATCACGTCGAGCGAGATATTGCGCTGTCGGCCAGCTTCTTTCGCGAGCATCGCATAACGCCTTCGTTTTACCGCTGCGATTTTTCCAGCCAACGCGAGACCGCGGCATTCGCCGCTGAAGTGATCGACTACGACGCGCTGGTTCTCGCACCTCTCGACTATCCGTGGGTTGAGCGTTTCATCGAAGAGATGAGCGATGCTCACGTGCCAGTCGTCACAGTGTTCTCCGATTTACCCGCAAGCCGGCGCGCCGCGTACGTGGGTGTCGACAACAGGATTGCCGGACGCACGGCAGGACTACTGATGGGGCGCTTCCTTTGCGCGAAGCTCGGCACTGTTGCCGTGCTATCGGGATCGTCGCGTCTGCATGACCAGGTGGAACGTCGCACCGGCTTTTCGCAAGTGTTGGAGGAGGACTTCCGCAACCTGCGCTGGATCGCCGAACCGGACTTCGCCGAAGACGACGATGGCGCCGGCCTTGCCGTACAGGGCTTAAATGCGCGCCATTCGGACCTGGTCGGCGTGTATGTGACGGGCGGCGGCATTTCCGGCATTGCAGCGGCATTGCAGGAGTCCGGCGACAAGGTTCACCTCGTCCTGATTGGCCACGAATGCACTGCGGAGACCCGCACCCAACTGTCGGAACGTGCGATCGACGTGATACTCGATCAGGACGTGCGCGGCATTGTCCATTGGGCTGGGCTCGCCGCGATTAATTTTCTTAACGACGTCCGGGGGGCGCTTGCCATCCCCACGCCGGAGACCCGGATTTATCTTCGTGAGAATGCGCATGCCTGACGCTCGCGACACGCGGATCGACTTCTGATCTGCCAGAGCCGAAATGCGGTGCCCGGCGCATGGGCGCTGAATGTCATCAGGTTGGAGACCCGAGAAAGACAAGGAGAAGAGACATGGTACGTCTAACGTCAGCGAGGGTAGTGGCGGCAACCCTCATATCGCTGGGGCTCGGCACTGCAACGGGCGCGCAGGCACAGGACAAGCAGTTGACACTCTGCTGGGCGGCATGGGATCCCGCCAATGCACTGGTCGAACTGTCGAAGGATTTCACGACCAAGACCGGCATCAAGATGAAGTTCGAGTTCGTACCGTGGACCAGTTATGCCGACCGATTCATCAATGAACTCAATTCGCACGGTAAGTTGTGTGATCTGATCATTGGCGACAGTCAGTGGATCGGCGGCGCGGCGGTCAATGGACATTACGTGAAGCTCAACGACTTCTTCACCAAGAACAAGATCTCTATGAACGACTTCGTGCCGGCAACGGTGGTGGGATATTCGGAGTGGCCAAAGAATACGCCGAACTATTGGGCCCTACCTGCGATGGCTGACGCGGTCGGATGGACTTACCGCAAGGACTGGTTTGCGCGCCCAGAACTGCGCGCGGAATTCAAGCAGAAATACAACCGTGAGCTCGCGCCGCCTACTACGCTCGATGAACTCAAGCAGACTGCGGAATTCTTCCAGGGTCGAAAGATTGACGGCAAGACGGTCTATGGCGTGTATATCTTCACGGAGCGTGGATCCGAGGGAATCACGATGGGCGTGACCAATGCCTTGTACAACTTCGGCTTTGAGTATCAGGATCCCAAGAAGCCCTATCACCTCGATGGCTTCGTGAACTCGCCGGGCGCGGTGAAGGGGCTCGAATACTACAAGGCACTCTATAAGTGCTGCACGGCGCCAGGCATGACCAACGCCTACATGCAGGAAGGGCTCGACGCGTTCAAGTCGGGTCAGGTGGCGATGCAGATGAACTGGTTTGCATTCTTTCCAGGGCTTTATAAAGACCCGAATGTCGGTGGCGACAAAATCGGCTTCTTCGTCAATCCGCGTGAGCTGAAGCAATACACTCAGTTGGGCGGGCAGGGCATCTCGGTCGTCTCGTACTCGGACCATAAAGAAGACGCGCTCGAATATATCAAGTGGTTTGCGCAACCTGACGTGCAGAAGAAATGGTGGCAACTGGGCGGCTATTCCGCGGCCAAATCAGTGGTCGACGCACCGGACTTTCCGAAGAGCGCACCGTTCGCACCCGCGTTCCTGAAGTCGATGGCAATCGTCAAAGACTTCTGGGCAGAGCCGGCTTATGCCGAACTGTTGCTCGACATGCAGAAGCGTGTGCACGATTACGTCGTGGCCGATAAGGGCACGGCCAAAGATGCGTTGGATCTGCTGGTGAAAGACTGGACCAAGGTCTTTAAGCAAGAAGGGAAGTATTAGGTTTTAGCTGGACTTGACTGGACCGGCGACGGCTGAACGGCCTGTCTCTGGTCCGCTTAAAGGAGCCAGGCATGTTGGCAGATAAGCCATTTTCTCCCACGAGTCTCGAAGCGGGAGCGTCAACGCGCATAGCGAAGCGGCTAAGTGGACTGTCGGATCGGGCCATCGCGTGGCTCTTCATTCTTCCGACCATTCTGCTGCTTCTTGCGATCAACATCTTTCCGTTGATCTGGGCGCTTCGCCTGTCGTTCACCAACTTCAAGTCGAACATGCCGAGCGTGCCGGCGCGTTTCGTCGGTATCGACAATTATGTCGACATCCTGACCGACGAAGATATCTGGTACGCGATGCAGGTGACCGCGCGTTTCGTGTTCTGGTCGGTCGGGTTGGAGGTGCTGCTCGGATTCGGTCTTGCATTGCTGATCAACCGGCAGTTCCGCGGACATAGCTTCTGGACTACGCTAATCCTGCTGCCGATGATGCTATCGCCTGCGGTAGTCGGCAACTTCTGGACGTTCCTGCTGCAACCGCAGACGGGGCTTTTCAACGATATCGTCAGCTTCTTCACCGGCATCGCGCCGGGGTCATTCCAGATGATCGGCGACGTAGCGCTCGCGCCGTGGACCATTGTGATGGTCGATACGTGGATGTGGACACCGTACGTCATGCTCATCTGCCTGGCGGGCCTGCGTTCAATTCCCGACTATATCTACGAAGCAGCGGAAGTGGACCGCGCGACGCCGTGGCGTCAGTTCTGGTCGATCACGTTGCCCATGACCATGCCGTTCCTGATGCTGGCGGTTTTGTTTCGCGGCATCGAAAACTTCAAGATGTTCGATATGGTGAACCTGCTGACATCGGGCGGCCCGGGCTCGGTTACCGAAACGGTATCGATCACGCTTAAGCGTGCCGCGTTCGAAAAGTGGCAGACAGGTTATTCGTCCGCGCTCGCAATCATTCTCTTCGTGACGGTATTCGGTGCGGCAAACATTTACGTGAAGGCACTTAACCGGATCAAACAGCGATGAGGCCGACTACGACACAACATTCCGTGGTGGCGTCATCTCCGCGCGCCAAGCGCTTCGCGGCTGCGGTCGTTATCACGTATGCGCTGATTGCTACGTTACCGATGGTCTGGATCTTCCTGACGAGCTTCAAGACGCAGGAAGATGCGATAGCATATCCGCCCGTCGTGCTGTTCCAGCCTTCCATGGAAGGCTATGTAAACCTGCTCACGATCCGCTCGCGGCAGACACCCGAGTTCATTGCGAGCCTGCCGCCTGCGCGGACCTGGTATGAGCGTGAGGTGCGCAAGCGCAACATGGTGATCGCCGGACCTTCGAAAGTTTTGCCGCGCTTCATGAATTCGCTTGTCATTGGATTTGGCTCGACGTTTCTTGCGGTATTTCTCGGCACGCTGGCGGCATACGCGTTTTCGCGCTTCAAGGTGCCGCTGTCCGACGATCTGCTGTTCTTTATTCTCTCCACACGGATGATGCCGCCCATTGCCGTCGCCATTCCGATCTACCTGATGTATCGCGCGCTGGGTTTGAGCGACAGCTATGTCGGCATGATTGTGCTGTACACGGCGGTGAATGTCTCACTTGCGGTGTGGCTGCTTAAAGGTTTCATGGATGAGATCCCGCGCGAGTACGAAGAGGCTGCGCTAGTGGATGGCTACACGCGTTTGCAGGCCTTCGTGAAGGTGGTGTTGCCGCAAGCGATGACGGGCATTGCCGCTACAGCGATCTTCTGCCTGATCTTTGCATGGAACGAATACGCGTTTGCTTCGCTGCTGACAAGCGGCGATGCGCAGACCATGCCGCCATTCATTCCATTCATCATCGGAGAAGGCGGTCAGGACTGGCCGGCCGTTGCAGCTGCAACAACATTATTCGTGCTGCCGATTCTCTTTTTCACCGTCCTGCTGCGCAAGCATCTGTTGCGGGGCATTACCTTCGGAGCCGTGCGCAAATGAAACGCGAAGTCATTCCGCCGCACCGCCGGCTGTTACGTCGCAGCTACAGCGAGGGTGCATCGACGGTGCTGATCGGCTTAGGTGTAGCGATGCTTGTGCAGCCGTTTTCATTGGCGCTCTTCACCTGGTCGTTTCCGGTCCTTTTGGTGGGCGCGCTCGCGTTCGTCGTCACCAGCCATTTTCCCGGCTGAATCATGTCTACGATCGTTCTCGCTCATCTCCACAAGCGCTTCGACGATTTTGTCGCGGTGCGTGACACCAGCCTGACCATCGGTGCGGGACGCTTCGTCGTGCTGCTCGGACCGTCAGGCTGCGGCAAGACCACAACGCTGCGGATGATTGCGGGGCTGGAACTGCCGACTTCCGGGCAGATCCTGATCGATGGTGAGGATGTCACTGCGTTGCGCGCGCGGCAACGCGATATTGCTTTCGTGTTCCAGATGTTTGCGCTATATCCACATATGACGGTGCGCAATAACATCGCTTTTCCACTGAGGAACGAACACGTGTCGCGCAGCGAGATTGCTGCCCGGGTCGATGCAGCGGCGCATATGCTGCGCATCGAGAACATTCTCGATCGTAAGACTGGCGGCCTGTCCGGTGGCGACCGGCAACGCGTGGCGCTCGGCCGCGCGATCGTGCGGCAACCGAAGGCATTCTTGATGGACGAACCGCTCGGCACGCTCGACGCGGACTTTCGTGAACTGATGTGTCTGGAATTGCGCAAACTGCACAACGCGCTCGCTGCCACCACGGTGTACGTCACACACGATCAGAGTGAGGCGATGGCCATGGCGGACGATATCGTCGTGATGAATCAAGGTGAAGTGTTGCAGGCGGGCTCGCCCCATGAGATTTATCACTTCCCCGCGACAGTGTTCGTCGGCAACTTCATCGGCAGTCCGCCCATGAATTTCTTGCCCGTCGACGAGCCGGTTACGGAAGGACAGGAGCAGGTGAGTCTGCATGGCGCGTCGGTTTCCGTACCGCGTTGCGATGTCGCTGCCGCGCACGTATTGCTGGGAATCAGACCGGAGCACGTCATGATCGACGAGCACGGTCCGCTGCGCGGTCAGGTGATCGCCGACGAATACCTCGGCTCGCACCAGGTGTTGGCGGTTGAAACCGCGCTCGGCGTCGTGCGCGTGCGGGCAAGCAAAGACGCTGGTGTTGCCGCGGGCACGATCGTCGGTCTGTCGTTTCGGAAAGGACGCACGCTGCTTTATGACGCCGCTACTGAACGCCTGCTGCCGGGCGCTGCTTCCACGCTTTCTGTCAACGGAGACGTTCATGGCTGAAGTCCAGCTACGCAATGTATCGAAGCGCTTCGGCAACATCGTTGCGGTGGACGACCTGTCGATCGAGGTTAAAGACGGGGAATTCGTCGTGTTGCTCGGACCGAGCGGCGCGGGCAAAACCACTACGCTGCGCCTGGTCGCGGGACTGGAACGTCCCGATGCCGGCGACGTGCTGATCGACGGCGCGGTCGCCACCGGCGTGCATCCTTCCGATCGCGATGTCGCGTTTATCTTTCAGCAATACTCGTTGTATCCGCATCTGACTGTGTTCGGCAATCTTGCGTTTCCGCTGCGCTCGCCACGTCGTCGCAGCAGCGAGGAACAGGTCCGCGCGCGCGTGCATGCGGTCGCGCAGATGCTGCATATGGAAGCGAAGCTCGACAACATGGCAACGCATTTGTCCGGCGGCGAAATGCAGCGAGTCGCGATCGGGCGTGCGCTCGTGCGCGAGCCGAAAGTGTTTCTGATGGATGAACCGCTGTCATCGCTCGATGCAAAACTGCGTGAGGAATTACGTATCGAGCTGAAGCGGCTGCATCGTACGATTGGCGCGACCATTCTCTATGTCACGCATGATCAGGTGGAAGCCACCACACTCGCCGACCGCATCGGCATTCTTGAACACGGCCGTCTGGTGCAGCTCGGCACACCGCGCGAGGTCTACGGTAATCCGGTTTCATTGAGCGCGGCGCAGCGGCTCGGCTCGCCGCCGATCAACCTGTTGCCGCCAACGCTGTTCGATTCAGCAGCGGTGCCGACCGGCACCGCGACCGTGGCGATTCGTCCTGAAGACGTGGTCCTGCACGAGGGCGACGCGCGTGATTCACCCGGCACCCATCATGCACGCGACGCACTCGACCTGAAGGTGCTCGAATACTCACCGCTGCGTCATCTGTTGATTCTAGAGCACGCAGGAACTGCGGTTGTGGCGACCACGATGGCCGAGCGCAATTTCAGCCCGGGGCAGTCGGTGGGCGTTTCGCTGCCCGCTCGCAGCCTCTTATATTTCCGTGCAGACGGCAGGAGGATCCCGACATGAACGGCAAAACGGTCATGGAGTGTATCGACGCCGCATACGCAGCGCTCAAGGAACACACGGACGAAATAGCCGTACTCGACCAGCAGATCGGCGATGGCGATCACATCTTCAATCTGCTGCGCGGCATGGAGGCCTTGCTTGCAATGCGTGCGGACATCGAAGCGGAAACCTTAGGGGCCGCGTTGGAACTCGCGGCGAACAAGGTGCTGTCGACGGTCGGCGGATCATCCGGGCCGCTGTTCTTTTCGTTGCTGAACGGGATGGCGAAAGCATCGGCGAACAATCCGCTGGATGTTACGGGCACCGCCCTCATGTTTGCGGCGGGCGTCGAAGCGGTCGGACAGCGGGGTAAGACGGGCGTAGGCAGCAAGACGATGATGGACGTGCTGATTCCCGTTGCCGCGCGCTTCAAGGAGCTTGCGACCATCGAATCACTTACGTCGCGAAAAACAGTGCTGGATGAATTGCCGCAGGTGGCCGAGCAGAACATGCTCGCCACCCGCGATATGCTCGCGACCAAAGGGCGAGCATCGTTTCTGGGCGAACGCTCGCGCGGTCATATCGACCCCGGTGCGCGTTCCAGTCAGATCATGATCACCGCCGTATGCGCGCATCTGGCGCGCAACCCGGTGTGAAAGGAGGCCAGACCATGAAAAAATTCATCAACCACGTCGACGACTTCCTCGCCGAAAGTCTGGCGGGATTTGCATCCGCGCATAGCGACCTGGTCGTGCTCAACAACGAACCGGTGTACGTGCGTCGTAAGACGCTTAAACCGGGCAAAGTGGCATTGATATCGGGCGGCGGTTCGGGGCATGAGCCGTTGCACTCCGGTTTTGTGGGCTATGGAATGCTCGACGCAGCCTGCCCCGGTCAAGTCTTCACATCACCTACGCCGGATCAGATGATGGCCGCTGCCGACGCTGTCGATACCGGTGCGGGGGTGCTATTCATCGTGAAGAATTATTCGGGTGACTTGATGAACTTCGAAATGGCGTCGGAGATGTCCGAGATCCCAAACGCGATGGTGCTGATCAACGATGACGTGGCAGTGGAAAACTCCAGCTACACGACCGGGCGGCGTGGTGTAGCTGGCGCGGTGATCGTTGAGAAGCTGGTAGGCAGCATGGCCGAAAGCGGCGCCGACCTTGAACAGTGCAAGGCGTTCGGCGACCGGATCAACAAGCGCACCGCTTCGATGGGTGTGGCGTTCAGCAGTTGCACCGTGCCGGCCGCGGGAACGCTGACGTTCAAGATTGGCGATGACGAGATCGAAGTGGGTGTGGGCATTCACGGTGAGCCGGGCCGGCGCCGCGCAAAGTTCTCAGGCGCCGATGCGATTGCGGGAGAGCTGCTCAAAGCGATCGTCGATGACCTCAAGCCCCAAGCCGGGGCTGAATTGCTGGTGCTCATCAACGGCCTTGGTGGAACACCGCTTGGCGAGCTTTACCTGCTCTTCAACTCGACGCGCGCGTGGCTTCAGCAACGCGACCTGAAGGTCGGCCGGGCACAGGTGGGTGCGCTGACGACTTCGCTCGAGATGGCGGGCGCCTCGATTACGTTATGTGTGCTGGACGACGAAATGGCCCGCCACTGGGACAGCCCGGTCCATACGCCGTCGTTGCGTTGGGGGATGTAGGGCGCGCTGGCTGCGAGAAACGCGCTGGTGCGGTGATTGACTGTCGCTACTGTGGTGGTTCGGTCTCACTACGGGCGTGGTCGGTGTTTCGTGCCCGGATCAGCAGTATGCAGCTGGCGTTAATCTCGCGTGCGCTCATCCGGCGGAGTTGGGGTCGTGAGGCGGCGCGAAATCCTGACTCGTAACGCGGCGTCCCACGCCGTTGCGAGCGGCTTTGGAAGATTGGTCCGCAGCGATCCGGTCAGCATTGGCGCCATGACCAGAAGAATCAGGACCAGTACAAATCACATCGAACAGCGGCGCGATGTTGATTTCAGCAAGAGGTTAGTCCGCGTCTTGTGCATTCGAATGCGAAACCATGCGAGTACCTCCTCCCCGGTGCGTGCTCGGCGCAACGCGAAAACCGTTCCGTTGCGCAACGCTCACCAGTAGGGGCGGCGAGTCGTGTGCCATTGACCTCGGTCAACCTGGATGCACGGCCCGAATTTGACGTGCCGCGCATAGCTCCTATGCTGGTGACAGGCGGGCGTCGCGCAGGCCGACCGCCTCGAAGGGTGGCGCGCCCCGTTACAGCTTCCTTTCCTGCGCAGCGAACCAGGTGATGGTCATGAAGATCCATTTCCCCGAAGAATGTCCTGAGTATTGCGCGCGCGACCTCGTCGTCGCGTTCCCGGCCGAAGTGAATGGTGTCCGCGTCCAGTGCGCGATCACCGCCGAAGCGCTCGAAGATCATTTCGGTGCCGCTTCCCTGCGCGAAGATGATCTGATTGGCGCGTTCAACTCGAACCGGCATCCTATCGAACACGCGGCGAGACAGTTGCTCAACGAGATCGGCGGCAAACCTATGCTCCTACACAGCGGTTATTTCCGTTTTTGCGAGTGAATTCCGGGCGAGGCGGCCGAGTGCGGTCGTGTCCTTCCCGGTGTGAACCGGCTTGGAGTTTCAAGGAGAACGGTATGCGTGCAATGGTGTTCGACGGTAGCGCAGCATCGCTGCGAGAGCAGGAGGTGCCCGACCCCGCCGCCGGTCCCGGCCAGATCCTGATCGATATTCACGCGTGCGGCGTGTGTCGCACCGATCTTCATCTGGTGGACCATGAACTCGAGCATCCCAAACGGCCCGTCATTCCGGGCCACGAAATCGTCGGCACGGTAGCCAGGCTCGGCGCGGGCGTGACGGGGTTCGCCGTTGGCGACCGGGTGGGGGTGCCGTGGGTCGGCCACACCTGCGGGCATTGCCGTTACTGCCTGTCGGCGCGGGAAAATCTGTGCGACGAACCCGGCTTCACGGGCTATACGATCGACGGCGGTTACGCTGAGCGCACCGTCGCCGACAGCCGCTACTGCTTTCATCTGCCGGAGCAGTACACGGACATCGAGGCGGCGCCGCTGCTATGCGCCGGTCTCATCGGCTATCGCACCTTGAGCATGGCGGGCAACGCGCAGCGGATCGGCATCTACGGTTTCGGCGCCGCGGCGCATATCGTCGCGCAGGTTGCGCGTCATCAGCAACGCACGGTGTATGCGTTCACGCGCTCCGGCGATCACGCAGCCCAGCAACTCGCGCTGCGTCTCGGCGCGGCGTGGGCGGGCAGCAGCGACGAGGCGCCGCCCGACGAACTCGATGCGGCATTGCTTTTCGCACCGATCGGTGCGCTCGTTCCGCAAGCATTGCAAGCGGTTGCGAAGGGTGGTGTGGTGGTCTGCGGCGGGATTCACATGAGCGATATTCCGTCGTTCCCTTACGCGTTTCTGTGGGGCGAGCGACGCGTGGTGTCGGTCGCGAATCTGACCCGCGATGATGGGCTCGCCTTCATGCGAATTGCAGCCGAGACGCGTCTCAAGATTGAAACGACGAGTTATCCGCTGACGGAGGCCAATCGGGCGCTGAGCGATCTGCGCGATGGCAGGCTGACAGGTGCGGCCGTGCTCGTCATCCGATAGCGTGGCCGGTCTTGATGGCTGACGCCGTTCCATGATGGTGGCGTTGACCGCCGCGAGCCGGAATGCGAGCCGATTCCGGCTTCAAACCCGCACAAGGCCCTCGTGATCGAGAATCCGGATGTCCTTGCCGTGTGTATCGAGCAATCCGTCGCGCTGAAATTTGGAGAGCATCCGGCTCACTGTTTCGAGCTTGATCCCCAGATAGCTGCCGATTTCCTCGCGTGTCATGCGCAGGTGAAATTCGGCCGGCGAATACCCGCGCATTCTCAGGCGGTCAGACAGATTCAGCAGGAACGTCGCCACCCGCTGTTCGGCGGACATCGTGCCGAGCAATTCTTCACCTCGCTATCACTTCGCACATCCGTTTCTTCACTGTCGAACTGTACAAAAAGCCACGGGCAGTCGCAGGCATGAAATCAGTGCAACAGTCAGACAACTTATCAGGCGCATGTCTATTTCCCGCAATAGGCGTTCGGAAGGACGTGAGAGATTTGCAGCAAGAACGCCGTCGCTGAGAATACTCGCGCTTCCACGAAATTTCGACGGCATCCAATTTGATGCCGGCTTGCGATCATTGGTCACTTTCTGGCCGTGTGGCCATTCCGCGACGATCGACCGTAGAGTTGGTCAGATGGACCGCCGCGTTGGGCATCAGGTTTCCTTAAGCTGAAGTCGATAGCATTGCTCAACCTTGGCGGCGCGCATTTGTGTGCAATCGAATCAAGAGCCCTCAGGTGAAGTTTTACAAGTGCAACTACGTTCCGTCGAAGCCAAGGAGTGAGAGTGGCAAACCTCCAGGAAAGCACGCGTCCGGGATATGACGCAGTCGCGCGGGCGCTCCATTGGCTAACCGTCCTGTTGATCGCGATGCAGTTCATGATTGGCTGGACGATGCCCGACGTCCACAAGGACACGCAACCAGTCGGATTGATCGCCTGGCATCTCGGTGTCGGCTCGACACTCATCGTCGTCATCCTGCTAAGGGTGATCTGGCGATTGACGCACCGACCCACGCCGGACGACCTGCCGGCGTTTTTCAGCATCGCTTCGCGCGTCACGCATCTTCTGCTCTATGCAACGCTGGTGCTAGTGCCGCTGTTGGGGTGGATCAACGCGTCCTCCCGCGGCTGGACGGTTCGGTTGCTGGGTCTCGTGCCGTATCCGGCACTGAGCGCTCCGGGCTCGGCTTTCGGCCACGAGATGGGGGATGTGCACGGCATCCTTGCCTGGGTGCTGTTCGCGCTGATTGGTCTGCACGTGGCGGCCGCGTTGTTCCATCGCCTTGTTCTGCGAGACCACGTGTTGCAACGGATGCTGCCGCGTGCGGGGCCATCGCGCCAATCGGCACGTAACCGCTGAGGTCGGCCTGCATGGCTAGGGACACAAGGAAGCGCACCGTATCAATGCTATCGGTTGGCTTCGCGCCGCGGTGTTGGCGCAAACGACGGCATCAGTTCGACGACTGGTCTGATAATTAACGTAGCATCGGCGCCGCTGAACGCGAAGGTCTCTTGTGGGACGGGTACGGCTCGTCGCGACGAGCAGCATGCCGTCAACACCCGTCGGCTGGGACGCGTACTCAACTGGCCGTAAACGGGGTGCTGGCGTTGCCTGCGGAGCCTACGATGAGCGCTTGGCGAGCCGCGTATGCGGCCGTTTTCTGCATTAGAATGGGCTAGTATGCTGCCAGCGCATTGCTGGCAGTATCTGGACAGCACGACGTGCGGGATTCGCGTTAGAGGAATGCCATGCCGACTTACCAGTATCGTTGCGAAAAGTGCGGTGAGACGTTCGAGCATGCCGAACATCTCGCTGAACATGAAACCGCTCATCCAAATTGTCCGAAGTGCGGGAGCGAGAAGGTTCAGCACATACCCACGCCATTTGTCGCGAAAACGTCCAGAAAGAGCTGAACTCTGCCCGCTGACAATTCTTCCTCTTTGGCGGGGTAAGCAACCGGGTAGGCACGTCCGTTCGGTTTCGGGGCGATATACTGCGATCTACGAAACTCATGTCCGAGCGAGCCCGTCCGAGTAACCTCGGACAAAAGCGCGCTGCCCTTACTCAACCCGTCAGATCGAATCCGTCCCGATTCAGCGCGTGAATCATCCGCTTGTATGTCAAGTTTCGCCAGGCTCCGTTCCAAGCAGATGTGTGCGCCCAGATTCGCGGCAGCCATCGCCGCGCACGCTTGTGTGAAGCCATGCATTCCGCGAGCCAGCTCGCAGTTACATTTCCGTCGAATTCCTTTGGCGATAAGCTAATCTGATTTGATGGCGACTGGACCAACGCCATCGTCTTTGAAGCACGGTTTTGGGGCCGCCGTCGTTGGCTTCGTCGTGCGTTGGCGTCCGATTCTGAACACGTAAAACGACCCTCATTGGCCGCTTTGAAGCGGTGCATAAGAAGGGCCAAACGCAATGGGCATTCGTCGCCGCTGCTCCAATTGTAGCTTGCTAATTCGCTAGCCCGTTCAACCGGCAAGCGTTCTGGCGACATCAATGTTTAAAAGGAGCATGGCAATGAAGTACATGATTAGCTGGTTCGAACGCACACAAGGTTCGCCTGTGGAGTACGAGAATGCCCAGAAGCGAATCCTTGATGTGTTTAGTCAATGGACGGCGCCAGACAACTTCAGTATCGAGTTTTTCGTGGTGCGTGTGGGAGAGTGGGGTGGGCACATGTTGGTTGACTGCGACGATCCGTTGGCGGTTCACAAAGTCTGCTCGACATTCCCCGCATTTGAATTTCGGGCGCACCCCGTAGTGGCCGTCGAGGACGCAGTCCGGGTCGAACTCGAAGCGATCGCCTGGCGAGACGGACTGAAAAGTAAGTGACATTCGAGAGGATCATGTCGCCTTCACGGCGCGTGAAGCCGAGACACAGTCCTCCTTTTTAAAGTGACCAGCGTCCTGGCACTGCCGCCGGGCGGCGGCCTAAACCCCGCTCAGTCGGACTGCCAACGGCCTGCGCCCGCCGGCAGTCGTTGACAGCAAGCGTCCGCTTCAGGTGGGATGAACGGCTGGAGCGGATCGGCTTTGGACGCCAACGCGCCGCGTCCGCGCAACTCGCGGTTTGATGCGAGCGGTGAAGCCGTGCTCGTGGATCGCACGCCACTTCGGTGGCGGCTGACCTACAATATAAGCATGGTCGCTACCCAATTAGGAGGCTGCCATGACCCAGTCTATGATCTACTTCGTTGTCGGCTTGGCGGTCTTGTTGGTCGCCGCATTCATGGTGGCACAACGTTACAGGCGCGATCACCCCGCAGAGGGAATGACTCAGTGGCTTGACTCGCACCATATGGGTTGGATGCACCGGCACAAACATTGATGCCACGTCGCAAGATGAATGGCCCCGCTTTGAAATAGCGGCTTGGGCGCGGGTATTGCCTTCACTGGCTGCGCTCCCGGTGACCTTTGTTGACGATCCCGCCGGGACAGCCATCCATGGTTGCCGCCAAGGAGCGCACCATGACGTCGACGCTAACATCGCAAGCCTTTCAACAGAACGGCGAGATTCCCGCGCGGCATACCTGCATTTCCACAACCTGTATGCGCTCGACGCTGTACTGCCCGATTTGAAAGTGCCCACCAAGGCGGCGCTTGAAAAGTGCCATGCAGGGGTACGTATTAGCGCACGCGGCACTAATCGGCACTTATGTGAAGCGATGAACGACGCGTCGTTGCATCGGGACTGAGAACAAAGGAAATCCCGTGGTGGCGACTTTATGCACGCGCGTCAGGCAGAGAACGGCTCCGAAGCGGACTTTCGCTAACCGTTTCGCGTAGCTTGCACACACTGGGTCCAGGGACCTCGTGCGCGGGGAACGTGAACCAGGCGGAGTTCGGTTAGCTCCGATCTGATTCACGTACCCGTTCGTCCGTATTCTAGCGAGCGTCGCGCTGAACACCGCCACGCGGCGAGGCCGCACGCGCAGACTCACGCCTTCGGCTTAATGTTCTGATTGACTCGGAACAGGTTGTTGGGATCGTACTTCGCCTTGATCGAGGCAAGGCGCTTGTAGTTGTCGCCGTAGCTTAGTTCGACGCGGTTCTCGGCCTCGTCGGCGTCCAGGAAGTTGACGTAGGCGCCTTCCAGATTGAACGGGTGGACGGCGCCCCAGTAGGCACGGCCCCAGGCCTTAAGCGCCTCGGCGTCCTTGGGATCGGGGCTGATCGCGGCAATTACCATCGAAAAAGACGCGTCCCGCGCGCTCCACGGCGTGGCATCCTTGGCGACGCGCCGAACGGCGCCGTCTATGGGGTAAAGGTGCATCAGGCAGAAGGGGGTGGGTGCCTTGAGCGCGTTGGCGATGTGCACGTCGATCGCCTCGTCAGGCAGCGCCTTGACAAAGTCGCCCTTCCAGTACCACTGCAAGCCTTTAGGGAAGAACGGGTCGAACAGGCTGTTGATAGCAGTCCACGGCATCTCGCCCATCCAGTTGAACAGCGGGGCGGGCAGTTTCTCGAGCAGCGAGGCCATGAGCTTCTGACCCTCTGCGATCGGTCCGTTGAAAGCGCCGATCAGAGCGCAGGCGCGTTTGTTCCAGTGCTCCTTAGGGAAGGGATCGACTGGTGGCACGGTTTTGAGGCCGACGAATAGGCCAAGCTCCTCGGGAGCGTTTGGGATGAAGTCGCGGTACATCGCCATAACTTGCCTGGCGTCCTTGGCGTCCCAGAAGATCGGACCGGCGAACACCATTTTGGCTTGGTGGGCCTGAAATAGAAAGCTGGTGACCACGCCGAAGTTGCCGCCGCCACCGCGCAACGCCCAGAACAAGTCAACGTGCTTGTCCTTGTTAGCGGTGACGAAAGAGCCGTCGGCCAGCACTACATCCACCTCGAGCAAATTGTCGATCGTGAGGCCGTGCTCGCGCGTGAGATAGCCGGTTCCGCCGCCCAAGGTCAGACCTGCGACGCCCGTGCTGCCGACGATGCCGAGTGGTACGGCGAGGCCAAAGGCGTGGGTCGCGTGATCGAGATCCGCTGCGGTGCAGCCTGGATCGACACGCACGGTGCGGCTCGCTGGGTCGACGCGCACGCTGCGCATCTGCGACAGATCGATGACCAGCCCACCGTCGCAACTGCCCAAACCGGGGCCGTTGTGTCCGCCTCCGCGGATTGCCAGAGGCAGCTTGTTATCGCGCGCGTAGTTGACCGCCGCTATGACATCGGCGGCATCGGTGCAGCGAGCGATCACTTTGGGCCGCTTATCGATCATGCCGTTGTACAGTGCTCGCGCCTCGTCGTAGTCCTGGTCTGACGGACCGATCAGCCTTCCGCGAAATCCCTGAATCGCAAACTCGTCCATGACGCTGCCTCCTTGAAGAGTTTATCCATCGCGCACGCGCGACGACGCGATGCCGTACCCAGAAGCCTCGCGCCGAATAGTCGACAAGAACGACATCGGGCGCGTGGGATCAATCGGGATTTGCACACCTATCTGGTGGCCGTTCGCGAGCCCTGGCCTCGCACCTCACTTGATGAAAAGCATAGTGCTCCGACGCAATTGCGGGAAGGAACTTCCGATTGACGATACTGACAGCAAGACGAGGGAGCAACCAGTCGAATGAAACCCGAGACCAATTGTCGGCCGCTCTTTGGTCCAGGAAAATAAGGGCGCGTCCAATCGGCGACTTGATCCGCCAGACGGCTTTGAATCGTCCGACATAGCCTCAAGAGTGGGGCCGCTACCGGGAATTCCGAAAGGCCATTTCGGGGCGGGTTCTGCGGACCGCACCGGACAGCAGTTGGCCAGAAACAGTCCTGCGCGGCGATAACGCGGGCGTTGCTGTACGCCGTTTACCGGCCGCTCGTGGATATCCGATAACGGACTAACGCCAGCGCCCATTCTCACTCACGTGGTCCTACTTTCGCGACGCGGTAACGTTACGAACATTGGCGGCGGGCGATATCGCTATTGCGCCCGCTGGATTCGCAACACTTCCCCTGCGGTCAGCACATAAATCTCCTGCGCGGCATCTGCGCCGAACGAGTACACAGTCCCCGGTATTGGCAATGACCAATCGACCGATTCCGTCACGACACCATCACGAAAGACGAAACTCTGCAGTCGGCCGGTGCATAGATCGGTGTAGAAATAACGGCCCTGGATTTCAGGTACGGCGGCGCCTCGATATACATAGCCTCCGAGGATCGCACAGCCTCCGCTTGCGTGGGTGTATTCGAAGACCGGGGGCGTCAGCCCCGTGGTATCGCAGGTGGCCGCGCCGACGCACAACGTACCTTCCATTCTGTCCCAGCCATAATTCAGCCCGCCGCTTGTCGCCGGGACGACATTGACCTCCTCGCGCGCGGACTCGCCGACATCCGCGATGTAAATCTGCCCCGTCTTATCGAAGGAGAATCGCCACGGATTTCGCAGACCGACCGCCCAGATCTCCGGCCGGTCGCCTGCGCCTGTAGCGGGCGGGTTGTCAGAAGGTATCGCGTAGCCGTTGCCCCTCACGTCAATCCTCAGCATCTTTCCGAGCAAAGATGCTTTGTTCTGCGCATTGCCGGCGGGATCATTCGAGCCGCCACCGTCGCCGGGCGCCAGGTACAGCATCCCGTCTGGTCCAAAAGCTAGCTGGCCGCCGTTGTGATTCGATGCACCTGGGTGCGGAACTGTCAGAAGCACCGTGCCGCTCGGATTGGCTACGTCAGGGTTGGCGGAAGAGACTTGGAATCGAGATACTGTGATCGCTCCATCTGCTGCGGTGTAATAGACGTAAAACCGCCCGTTCGACGCGTATGCCGGGTCGAACGCCATCGACAGCAAGCCACGCTCGCCATCGGTCGAAATCAGCGCCGAGATATCAAGATATGGCGCCGAGAGCAGCGTCCCGTCGCGGACGATCCGTATCCGCCCCGCTCGCTCGACAACGAAGAGCCGGGGGTCATTGGCAGGCGCGGTAAGGTAAATCGGAGCGGTAAGTCCACTCGCTACCGCGGTCGCTGTGAGGCGAAACGTTTCAGCAGGCCCGTAGGCAACGGTGACTGCCGACGAAGCGCCCGCAGTCACCGTGACAGACTGACTTAGGTTGGTCGGGCTGTATAACGAGGTGCCGTTCAGTACACGGTCAGCCGTGACGGTATAGGTTCCGGACGCGAGGTTTGCCAGCGTGTCGGATCGGCTCACTACCCGGCTGAACCCGCCAGGGCCGGCCACAGACACGTTTGCGGCCGTATCAGTCGGGAGGCCAGTTACCGAGAGCGACAACGCGCCAGCAGTCACGCTCCCTCCCGAGCTACCAGAGCTTCCTGCGGGGCCTGAGGCTCCATCCCCAGAGCCATTTCCACCACAGGCGGCCAGGAACAGAAGACACATACCCAGAAGACGACATGACGCCGGACGGAGGAAGGAAATCATGACTAGCTCCTGCGAGGGAATTGTCCGGAATTGATGCGCGCGTTGCAGGTTTTACATCGACAAACGTCTCTGAAAATCACCTGCAGTAGGCAAGACGGGCCTGCTTGCTCGCCCGAGCAACGAGGAAGCAAGTATTTGGCCTGGCAACGGCACCGCTCTTAGACGCGAACGCGCCGACCCGCGAGCAATGAGCGGGGCGACCCGCCTGCACACATGAGCGCTCCGCTGGCTCCCTCCCTGGAAACACCATACCAATGACCGCTCTTGCGAATCACATGCCTGGAATGATCTTTGTCGGCGTAAAAGTCGGCCACCGTCGGATCGCCAATCCTCGGCAGTGACCTTTGCCGAAATCGAACTATGTTAAGACGGTAATCTGGAGATTGGCCGCACCCAAAAAAGCTTCTTCACTTGTATCGCGATCCCGATTGATTGCAGGACACCGCCTCCGGCCACAGCCTCGAACAGCCGCTGTGCGGGCGGGCTCACTCTCCAGTCACGCAGATAGAGATTGAAACATAGACTGGACAGGCGTGGCAGCCCCTCGGCTTCGTCCAGGACCCGCAGTTCCGGGCGGCAGAATCGCGTTTACCGTTTGGGCGCCGCCGGACTAGACCGTTGGATTCGGGATGGTGCTCAAGGCCATTGAGAAGCACGGTCGCATAGACGTCCCGCTGCCCTCTGGGCCTCCCTTCTTCCGCTTCAGCGACTCGCACGAGTCGGAGCGTGCGCTGCTCGATGCGGGCTTCGTTGAGCCTCGCATTGAGGAAGTCAGTCAAACGTTGCGTATCCGCGCGCCCGAAACGCCCTTCGACGTCCTGATGCGCGGAGGTGTGCGCATCGCGGCGATCTTGAAGGCGCAGTCACCGGAGGCGCTGGCTTCGATCCAGAAAGCTGTGTCCGACGATGCGGCATCGCACGGACAATGGTGAGGTACGAGTCCCGATGCCGTGTGTGCTCGCGTCAGCGAGAAAGCCCTGAATGGTCGGCGCCATGACCTGCCAAATCAGGGCGAGCATGCACGGTCGTCTCAGTGCGTGGCAGTCTCCTTCATGAAAACACCAAGCTGCTGGGCGTAGAACGTCGCGTCGGCTAATGTGGCGTGTCCGCGGGTTTCGGCGCTGGCAGGAATCAGCAGCAAGCGGGCGTTCTTCAATTGTTTGAGCGACATCTGCATCGTGCCGGTCTCGGGCGGGTTGCGTTCGTCATCCGCGGAGTTAATCGCCAGCAAAGGCGCCTGGATGCGACTCAGTCCCGGCGCGGCGTTATAGTCGGCCGACGACGCCCATTGATAGAGGACATCGTTGGCATCGCTCTTCTGCGGCGCCGCCAGCATATCGTCGACGATCTTGTCGGCTTTCGCGTGTGTCGGAGCCAGCGCCTGGTAAGCGAGCGTGCCGCCGCTGGTGGCGATTGCGAACATCGCGCCGGCGAGGCGCAACGATGGAGGCTGCACCGTATAGTTGCCATGGTTCCACGCCGGATCCTGTTCGATCGACTCGACGAACATGCGGCGCATCATCCAGTTGCGTGCGGACATCTCGGTAGGCTGGGACGCCATCGGTACGAGCGCATCCATCATGTCCGGATATTTTTCGCCCCAAAGCCAGACCTGCATGCCGCCCATGGAATAGCCGAGGGCAAGGCGAAGATGGTGAATCCCGAGTCCTTCGGTCACCATCCGATATTGTGCGGACACCATATCGTCATAGTCGTATTGCGGAAAGCTAGCGCGCAGAACATCGGAAGGCTTGGTGGACTTACCGATGCCGAGTCCGTCGGGCAGGATGACGAAATACTTCGTCGCATCGAGCGGTTGCCCCGGTCCGAACAACTTGCCGGCAAAGTGCGGTGTCAACATGCTCGCGCCGGTTTGGTTCGTACCGTGAAGCACGAGAATCGCCGGCTTCGTGGGGTCGCCGACGGTCACATAGTGAAGGCGAACATTGTTCAGGGTTTCGCCCGTATGGAATGTGAAGCTCGGCGCGATCCAGTCGCCTTCACGCGGAGTGGGATAGTCTTGTGCTGAAGCGACAGAGGGGAGCAATACAACAAGAAAGGAAAAGCAGGCGCGGCGTAATACAGTCGAAAATCTCATGAATCGAATCCTCGAATTTGAGTGGAACATCGGAACGGATGCCTCATTCTAGAGAACAACGTTACCGACTGCTCTGACGAGGCGACAATGTTCTCTTGCTTGTCACCTCAGCGCTCGCTTTTTGCGTCCGCTTGAATCTTGCAGCCACGTCTTCGCAATCGCGCGACAGTCACCGCAATGATGCGGCGGCAGCGGCACTATTAGACGACTAGCAACTCTCCCGTCGTGGCGAAGACCACGCACTGAATAAGGTCTGGGATGCGATCTCTGACGTCTGCAACAGCCGTAGCATCGAACGTTATTGACATATCAGTCCATAATGAATATCCTCAAGCCATGGCTAGACCTAGAGAGTTCGATCGAAACGAGGCACTGGACCGCGCTACACGCGTGTTCTGGGCGAAAGGCTATGCGTCGACTTCAACGGAAGACCTGCTCGCTGCCATGAACATCGGGCGGCAAAGCCTCTACAACGCGTTCGGCGACAAACGGAAGCTCTACCTTGAAGCGCTGGAGCGATATCAACGGGAAAGCAATGCGGGTCACCTGGAGCGTCTGAATAGCAGTGCCTCGCCGTTACGTGGAATCGAGGCGCTTTTGCTCGGCCTCATAGCCGAAGATGACAGCGTCCGTGCACTCGGGTGCATGGGTGTCGGCGCTGTCAGTGAATTCGGTACTGCGGATCCGGATCTTGTGATGCTACGAAGCAAAGTGGGCCCAAGGCTTTTCAGGCGCCTGGTCGAACGCATCCGTGAGGGACAGGCATGCGGAGAAATCGACCTCGCCATCGACGCCCGCGAAGCAGCCGCCTTTTTGCAGATGACGATGCAAGGCATTCAGCTCGGGGCCCGTGCAGGTGGGGACTTTAGGAGTCTGCGCGCACAGGCCAGATTTGCAATCAGCCGCTTTAGACCGCGCTAGGCAGGCAGAGCTTGACGTGGTCGCCGCGCGCCCAGTTATGGACTGGTCTGTCAACAATGGAGATGCTAGTGAACGAGAATTGCGGACTTACAGGAAAGATTGCCATTGTCTTCGGCGGCTCGCGAGGCATTGGCGCGGCCGCGGCGAGACGTCTGGCAAAAGAGGGCGCCGACGTATCGGTGACCTACGTTTCGGCGCCGGAGCGAGCCGCCGAAACGGTTGGGGCAATCGAGGCCACCGGGCGGTCTGGCCTTGCAATCAAGGCTGACAACGCGGATCCGGCTGCTATCAAGGCAGCCGTCGCGCAGACCGTGGATCATTTCGGAAAACTGGATATTGCGGTTGTCAACGCTGGCATCTTGATGCTTGGTGACGTCGCGACGGTGAGCGTGGAAGACCTTGACCGCATGCTGGACATCAACGTGCGTGGTGTCTTTCTCGCCATTCAGGCCGCGGCTGCGCGTCTCACTGAAGGTGGCCGGATCATTACGATCGGCAGCAACACCGCGGTGCGAAGCGGACATCCGGGTTCGAGCGTCTACTCAATGACGAAGGCTGCAGTTGCCGTCATGGTAAAAGGTATTGCCATTGACCTGGCTGGCCGGGGCATTACAGTCAACAACATTCAACCCGGGCCAATTGTAACGGACATGACGGCCGATCATATCGACGCGATCAAGCCGCTCATTCCGCTTAGGCGCGCAGGCGATCCGGATGAGATCGCCGGTCTGGTTGCCTACCTCGCCCGTAAGGAGTCAGGCTACATGACCGGCTCGAGCCTCACCATCGACGGTGGTATGGCGCTATGACCGTCTGGTGACCTGTTCCATCGTTTCGATCGGCGTTCACGCTTCGCGGTGCCACGACGGGCTACGCGAATGGACGGCCCGGCTTCGGCGAGCGGGCTGCAGCCGTTCGGTTGTGGGCGAGCATAAATGGAATGTCCGCACGGCCGAGCAGTTCCGCTGCTGGAATCTGCTGCCTTCCGCTAGTCCACTGTATGAATCACGGGCGGCAGCAACGCGTCTGAAGAGGACTGCGGCGCAGAGGCTGTCCATGGTGGTGGGGGCAGGCCGGTTGACGTATCCTGGGTAGCGGCAGACGGTTGTGCCGAAACTGAAATCTGAGGCGCGGTTGCCGACGCTGATGTGGAACTGGCGTCCGGCACATTGCTGTTGTCTCCGCACGCGCTGAGCGTCGCGAGCAGGAACATTGCCGGGAGAATGCGATTGCCCGATAAGCCGCGCGAGAGACTCGTCTCGTCGCTGTCGCCTGCCAGGCGACAATTTGCGCGTGCCCATGCAGGGTGCCTGCAGCGGAATATCGACCTGATTACCCTGGTGAACATCTGCATGGTAGAAATGGTTTTTCCATGATCGGCGGGACCTATGCCCGCGGGGTGAAGGATGAAATAACCAGCGGCCGTACCGGCCCATTCATTACTGACCGTGGCGGTCTCATGACCCGTTGGATGGAGTCCCGATCGTCAACTACCCTCAAGAAGTTGACGACCGGTCGGCTGGCGTTAGCGACTCAACCTCAGCCTCCAAGCGCTGGATCTGATGCGCTGTCGCGCCCGGTCTCTACGTGACCGGCAATGCGCCACAGGGCGTTTTTGTCGGAGTCGACTGTCACTGTCAGGTCGTACCACCCGAATGAATTTCGCAGATCAATCATCAGAACGCTGACATCACCGCCGCGCACGCTGCGCTCGCCGCTTATCGGCGAGTTGTAGGCGCTGTCGACCTTGAAGACGGATCGCTCTTTACCCAGGTTTGTCAGACGCAGTTGCAGATTGCCGTTTGCGACATCGTAGCCATCGGCAATCTGAACCGCTGTTCCTTGATTGCGCGTAGAGCCTGCCTTGCCTACAAAGCGGCGCAGATAGCCGTTGGGTCCGAACAGGGAAAAGTCGTAGCTCCCACCCGGAGCGAGCATCAAATCGTCCGAAAGGTCCTTGCCTGCTTCAACCGTATAGCTACGCGGCAGATCCGTCGCATTGCCCGAATAGACCAGGAAGTTCACACCCGCGCGCCCCGTGTTCGTCATGTGCAAACGGAACGCGTTGCCTTGTCCGTTCACGCCGCCGCGAACGAAAAATTCGTACGGCAGTGCGCGTGCCGGCCGTACACCGAATTCCTGTTTCGGCAGTGACTGGGTGCTCGGCACGACTGGTATGACGTCTGGGTGACGGTTCTTGTCCGCCGGAAAGGTGGTGACTGGCAGTTGCGGGAAGCTGTCGTTTGGATTCCTGAAATTGAAAACCGATGTCAGGTCTCCGCACACCGTGCGGCGCCATGCCGTAATGTTCGGCTCCTCCAGGCTGTTGCCGTGCCCGAAACGTTTCTGGATAAACCGGATGATCGATGTGTGGTCGAAGACTTCGGAGCACACGTAACCACCCTTCGACCATGGCGAGATGGCGATCATCGGTACGCGCGGCCCAAGTCCATAGGGACCGGGTTGATTTTTGCCCGAACCCGCGAAAAACTCGTTCGCCGTGGAGACTGTGGAAAGGCCAGTCTCGGGTGTGGATGATGCATACGGCGGCGGCATGTGATCGAAGAGGCCGTCGTTCTCGTCGTAGGTCAAAAGCAGCACCGTCTTGCTCCATACTTCCGGGTTGGACGTGAGTGCCTGAAGAACCTGGTCGACATACCATGCGCCGTAGTTCGGCGGCCAGTTGCCATGTTCCGAAAATGCTTCCGGGGCCACGATGTACGAAACCTGAGGCAGCGTATTGTTTTGCACGTCCTTTCTGAGTATGTCGAAGTAGGTCCCGCTCACCTCGACCTGTGTGCCCGTGCGTGCCTTTTCGAACAACGGACTGCCGGGTTGCGCGTTCTGATACTGCTTGAAGAACAGAAGCGACGTATCTCCGAAGTTGCCGATGAAGGGATTCTGGTCGTCGCCCCAGCCGGTCGACGGATTCAAACCGGAGCCCATGTCCTGGTAGACCTTCCACGATATGCCGGCGGCCTCCAGCTTTTCCGGGAATGTACTCCATGAATAACCGGCTTCGGCGTTATCGATCACCGGGCCGCCTCCGGTTCCGTCGTTGCCTACCCAGCCGGTCCACATGTAGTAACGGTTCGGGTCGGTCGGCGTCATGGCCGCGCAATGATAGGCATCGCAAATCGTAAATGAGTCGGCCAGCTGGTAGTGAAACGGGATGTCCTCGCGCGTTAGATGGAACATCGTCGTCGTGCCTTTGACCGGCACCCACTGGTCATAGCGGCCGTTGTTCCATGCCGCATGAGTGCCGGGCCAGCTGTGATCCAGATCCTGCACGAATTGCAGACCGAGGTTTGGAAGATCGGGGCGGAAAGGCAAGACATAGCCGTCGGCGTTGTTGGCGGGCTGGAAGAATACGGACTTACCGGTTGTAAGCGGAATGGGGCGCGTATCGCCGAAACCGCGCACGCCGCGTAGGGATCCGAAGTAGTTATCGAAAGAACGATTTTCCTGCATGAAGACAACGATGTGCTGTACGTCTTCGATAGTGCCGGTCGCATTGTGCGCGGGTATCGCCAGCGCACTGCGGATACCTAGAGGCACTGCACCCAGTGCGGTGGCCGCGCCGGCCGCTTGCGCAGCGGCTCTCAGGAAATCACGTCGACTGTTTGATGTCATGTTCGTTGTTTATTTGCCGTTGATTGAGGGAAACGGCGTCCAGTGCAGCCAGAAGATAAGGAACTCGTGGCTTCACGGCACGCGCTACAGGAGACAACTGTTGACTCGCAACCGCGTAAGGCATCCGGGAGAATGGGCCTTGAACATGACCGAAATGTGGCAACTGCTTTAGAAATGAGGCGAGATGTGGCGGGCTGACTTTGGCACTGAGTACGTCTGCTTCGTCGATATGCCGGATCGTGCCAACGGTTTCTGGATGTGTGTGTTCGGAGTAAGTGAAACGCTAGGAAGTACGTTGAGAAATGTAAGGCGCCAAGTCATTTGCTTGATGCAATTTGCGTCGGCTGTCTGCCAGGAAGAGGCGTCGGGGGAAGGTCACATTTCGCAGTTGCGCGCGACGGCAACGGCAACACTGAGCGCTTTTCCGCGGAAAAGCTGCAAGCCGCCGCCTAAGCGACATTCCACAAGGAGGGCGCATATGGCTACGCAATCGCACTGATACCGCACAGCCATAGATCGACCAGACGCATTACACGCTTGACCTCACGATGCAGATCGACACTAGCGGGCGCGTGTATGTGCGCCGCGTGAACGTGATGGGCAACACGTGTACGCGCGACGAAGTGATGCGCAGTGAAACACGCCAGATCGCTCGTCGATATCCTCCCGATAACTGATCTCGGCTCACGCTTGTTCAGCCGCAGTCGCCCACGTTATTCGGAGCTGAAAGAACTCTTGCGGACTCTTTTCTGAAAGTCAGAGGAATAAATCGAGGCGGCGTTCGTTTCGTCCATTGGCTTTGATTTGCCTTCTTTCTTCCGCTTCGGCGTCGTCGGACCTGCTTGCGCTTTCCACGCGCTGCGGGCGACGCCGGCATCCTGCGAGTTTGCTAATGAAAAAAGTCATAGTGACATGTGCTTTTGTTGTGTCTGTCCCTGCCGCGTACGCGCAAAGCAGCATTACCTTATACGGCATCATTGATGAGGGTTTCGAAGCAATCAGTAACGCGCCTGTTGCCGGCAGCAAAAGCGGCGGCAGACTGTTCCGACTCGATGCCAACAACGGGCTGAACGGATCCCGCTGGGGACTCAAAGGTTCCGAAGATCTCGGCGGTGGCCTCAAGGCGATCTTTACGCTCGAGAACGGCTTTGAACTCAACACCGGAAATCTCGCGCAAGGCGGCGCCGAATTTGGCCGTCAGGCCTTTGTAGGATTGTCGAGTGATCGGTATGGCACCGTGACGCTCGGGCGGCAATATGATCCCATCGTCGACTACGTCGGAATATACGAATTCGGTGATTCAAATCTTGGCTCGGATCATGCGGCACATCCCGGTGACCTCGACAATTTCAATTTCACGCGTCGCCAGAACAATTCAGTCAAGTACCAGAGCCCCAACTTCGGCGGGTTGAGTTTCGAAGGCCTCTATAGCTTCGGTGGTGTGCCAGGCTCGCTTGCAACCAACCAGGCATACTCCTTCGGAGCCCATTTCGTGAGGGGCCCGCTTGGCATGTCCGTGGCATATTCACACGTCAACAATCCGGCGGCGTCGTTGTTCGGGAGCAACCCAAGCGATACCGCGACGTCGAACGGGCTGACCGCGAGCCCGATCTACAGCGGCTATGCATCGGCAGGAACGTACCAGGTAGTAGCGGCCGGCGGTTCTTATAAGTTTGGACGCGTCGTCATGGGCGCGACCTATTCGAACATTCGCTATTCGAACATTGCCGCGCTTAGTGGAAGCAGTGCGCATTTCAACGATGCGGAAGTCAGCCTGCAGTACCTGATTGCCCCGGATTGGTCGGTTGGAGCGGCTTATAACTTCCTGAAAGGGAATGCCGTGACTCAAACGATTGGGGGCGCGAAATACAATCAGTTCTCCGCCGGTGTGAATCACACGCTGTCCAAGCGCACCGATGTCTATCTTTCAGGCGAGTGGCAGACGGTTAGCGGAAACGACTCGACCGGGCACGCGGCGGTCGCGAACATCGCTGATTTGCCGCCTTCTTCGAATCGGCATCAGGCGGTCGCTCGTATCGGGATCCGGCATAAGTTCTAGTCTTACTGTGTCAAACCCCAGGGCGGTTTTTAGGTTTTCGACAGCATGGATATGTACGGAGCCGGACAACCGGCAGCGTACTCCAGTCGAAACCGATACCGCTGCCGGAAGCACATGCGGTCTTCCTTGGGAGTCTCTCCAATTTTTGCACGCTCTCGACAGACGCGCGTATCGGCCGCTCGACAGTTCGTGTCGAGGACTACGGTGACGCCCAAGGAAATTTCGGCTGTCAACGCGCTCCGAGCGGGCGGCGACACCGCCGTTTCGCTAGTTGGCGCACACCAAATCGATGCCGAAACAGTGAGCCTGTTATCCGGACCACGAGCGCGCACCTGGACTGAGCGAAGGTCTCATGGAAACAGGCGGAAGTAGGCTTTAGAAATAGCCTCTGGAGACACGCAAGTCTCGCCATAGTAGGCACACGCAATCTTGCCGGACGGCTCGTCTGACGGTTCCGGCTCACTCCATCCCAGTACCAGAGTTGTCAAGCCTGCAGCAGCAAGCAGGCCTATCACGCAAACAAGTCGCTTCATGGCGGTCACCTCATTTCGTCGATACAGTTGACACTGCTGTCTTCAGTCACGCAGCAAGCAATTGGCTATCAGGCAATGCGCAACTCAGAGGTGGAGGCGGTAGGGATATTTACATTGCTGTCTACCTCCGCCTGCCTGTTTCCAGCGATTGACATGGCAGCCAGATATCCGAACGTCAACGCGGGCTCGAGTGTTATTCCCGCACCGATGCAGTGCCCGCCCACCGGCGAGTTCATATCGTCAAGGACAGCTGGAGAATTTCCCTAGCGGCGCCGGCGTGCTGAGATCTACGTGAAACGGAGCCACTAGGCGCGACCCGCAAGCGCTTGACTCTAATAATACCATGATGCATCATGCTATATAAAGCGAATTGTCGTAGATCTTTCTTCACAGTGCGATAGCGGCGGTAGCGGTGTAGGGAAAATCAGGCAGGGCGTCGAGGCGATCGCCGAGGTTGAGTTGGGGCGATGTGCCTCAGTTTCTTACTTGAACTGGGAGACACAAATTGGATTTCAAGAGTCAGGAACTTCAAGACAAGGCGGAGATTCGTGAAGTTCATATGCGCTATTGTCGAGGCATCGACCGAATGGACTTTGATCTCGTGCGTTCGTGCTATCACCCGGACGCCATTGACCGACATGGTGCTTACGAAGGTGGCGTCGAAGGTTTTATCAAATGGGCTGGGGAAGTATTGCCTCTCTTCGACACCACGATGCATTTCACCGGTAACCAATACGTGAAGGTGCAAGGCAATGTCGCTTTCGCGGAGCACTACGCGCAGGCCTTTCACCGCACGAAACCCGCAGACGGCAAGCCCGCTGCGGACTGGATTGTGAACGTGCGATATGTCGATCGCCTGGAAAAGCGTGATGACGAATGGAGAATTGTTGACCGCATCGTTGTGTACGATTCAGAGCGCACGATCCCGGTAAGCACTGACTCTGCGCCGTTGGGCGACTGGAACTATGGGCGGCGCGATCGCGATGACCCGTCGTACGAGTACGGCCTGTGATAAAGCCCAGCGCTTCGGCGGTACGGCTCGCCGAAGCGAACATTTGACGTGCTGCCTGATGCGTCACGCCAGATGCGCCTGACCATGGATGGACGATT
Source organism: Paraburkholderia sp. NPDC080076 (assembly GCF_050281145.1). Taxonomy (NCBI): domain Bacteria; kingdom Pseudomonadati; phylum Pseudomonadota; class Betaproteobacteria; order Burkholderiales; family Burkholderiaceae; genus Paraburkholderia; species Paraburkholderia sp. NPDC080076. Next base: position 152,283 of record NZ_JBNNWQ010000006.1, read on the forward strand.
CAATGTTGGCATCATCGGTTTGAGTGCGTAACGCAGTTGGCCGATTGCGGCTCACATACCAGCGCTGCGCGCTTCGTCTGACGACGTCGAAATTGCCGGCGTCGCTAACACGAGTCAAGCGAGCGCTCAAGCGACCGCTGCCGCTTTTGGCATACCAACGCGATTTCACCAGAAGTGTGGCGCGCCCAGTGCGCTCCGCGCAGGGGATGCATCACATCGGCAACTGTGATGGACCCAATCATCAAAACGGAGACGACTCACGATGTTGTTTATGCAGACACCCGCAGCAGTAAACGAGTTTGTTTCAAAAGTTTATGAAACGATCGATTCGATGGACGAGCAGGGGTTCGCGAACTGTCTGACCGAGAACTGCACATTCGTCCATGCGAATAGCGATCCGGTCATCGGTCGCGCAAACGCCGCAGCGACTTCACAGAATTTCCTGAGGCTGCTTGCTGGCATCAAACACGACCTCGTCAATGTATGGGCGTTCGAGGATGTCATCGTTTCCCAGATATCCGTAACTTACACGCGCAAGGATGGATCGACGCTGACGATTCCGGCCGTGACGATCTGGAAGTTGCAGGACAAGTTGATCGATGAATGCCGCATCTACGCCGATATTTCCCCGCTGTTCGAGCATTGATCTATGGCGAGCAAAGAAATGAATCGCGATCTCGAAGGCAAGACCATCATCGTCACCGGTGGTGGCTCGGGTATTGGGCGAGCGGCGGCGCTGGCGTGTTCCGTGGTGGGGGCGCGCGTAGTGGTCGCCGATATTGATGTTGCGGCGGGAGAGCAGACGATCTCGGCGATCCGGCGGGCGGGCGGTGACGCAATCTTCCAGGCCACGAACGTAGCCGATGAAGAACAAGTCGAAATACTCGTGGCTGCGGCATTGAACAAGTATGGCCGGCTCGATGGCGCATTCAACAATGCCGGTCTTTCGCAGACGAACGTCCTGCTGCACGAACTGACCGCCGCGCAATGGCGCCAAATTCAGTCAGTCAATTACGACGGTGTGTTCTTTTGCATGAAGCATGAGATACGCGCCATGCTGCAAACGGGTGGCGGGTCCATCGTCAATACTTCGTCCACGCTGGGCCGCGTAGCGATGCGCAGTGCGGCAGACTACTGTGGCTCCAAGGGCGGTGTGCTGGGGGTGACAAAAGGCGCAGCGGTCGACTATGGCGACAAGCATATCCGAGTCAACGCCATCCTCCCAGGTGCGGTGGACACGCCAATGGTTCAGGCGCTGGTGTCCGATCCGCAATTTGCCGACTTGATCGAGAAGATTCGAGCCAGTCACCCACTGGGAAGAATCGGTGTCCCGGAGGAGATTGCTGCCGCCGCCGTCTGGCTTCTTTCGGACAAGGCGTCCTTCGTGACGGGAGCCGAACTGGCGGTCGACGGGGGATTCCTCGCCATTTGATGCCGCTATGTGCTTGATGCGGCCGTCCTGTCAACCGAGACGCTCAGGACCTGCAGGTGTACCGCTTGCCGCAACCGAAGCCGTTTCTCGCCTCGGTGTCCATAGAGGCGGTGTTAATCCTGCTGTATCATTTCGTTTTGGTTGAATCCATTTTGAACAGGTAGCACCGACCGATGGCTCGATCCCATGGTGAGGAATGAGTGAATGCCCAAATCCAATTCATCTGCAATCAAGGCAGCCCCGAGCGCTCCCAAATTAGTCGAGGCGACAGCGAAGAGAGCATCAGACGTTTTTGATGATCGTGGCAGAACCGTTCCATGGATCGCGCGAACGGTACACCGGCTCTACGATGCCCAGGGGCAGAAGATCCTCGACAGGGAAACTATTCCGATTGCGTACTGGTACTACCTTCGCGTGCTGGCCGAACGCGGCGAGGTCAATCAACTCGAGCTCAGTAAGCGCGTAGGCATCGCGTCGACGACCGCGGTCCCCGCCCTCGACTATCTGGAGAAGCGCGGCCTGGTGAAGAGAGTCCGCGATCCAAACGACAGGCGAAAGTATTTCGTCATGCTACAGGAAGAAGGCAAGCGTCTCGTCGACGAATTGCTGCCCGATCTGACTGACATGATTTCGGAGTCGCTCGACGGAATCTCGCAGAAGGACATGCGTGTCTTCTGGAAGGTCATGCACCAGATCGAATCGAACCTGATTCAGATGTCTCAGAGCGACTCCGTGATCGATTAGCCGCCGGCCGGTCGTTGGCACAACAACGATGTCGTGGGGACATTGCTGATCGGCGTGCGGAGAGCGGCGGCGCGCTCACACCACGCGCATCGTCGGGCGCTCCCGGCTCGGCGGAAAAATACACCAGAGTCCGTCCTTGTGGCGAAAGAAGAACAATGCTGCGGTACCGGCGGCCCTGCGTGCTTCGACGCACACATAGCATTGCCGCGTTGCACGCCGGTTCTTGAATTCGACCACATGCACGATGTCCATCGAGGTAGGAGCAAGCCAGTGTTCCACCATCGAGCGTAACGACTTTCCTGCGCTAGCCATCATCTTCTCCTTAACACGCTCGCCTTGATCGCGTGACTACGACCAACTGACCGGCCTCGTGCACCAAAAGGACGTTCGCGTCCGCCGCGAGGCCAGTCAGGACCATCGCCTGCAACCTGCTTGCAGCGTTCCGCTCGCGGCCCCGGCCGAGCATGGACAGGATGAGGCACTGTACACGCGTGTCTTCACGCTTCAAGTGCGTGTGCGGCGCATACGAGAGCCGCACACACTTGCTACTTGCTCACCCTGACCCGATTGCCCGTTTCACTCGACTGCTCGATTGCATGGAGCACTTTGTGAAGTGCGCGCGCATGATCGAAGCTGGGCGCCGTGCGAGTGCCATCGCGCAGATCATCGGCGATCAACCGATAGACGCCGGCGACATTGCGCGCTGCAACGGCATCGTCGGCATCGATCGGGAACGGATCCGGGATGTCGAGTTCCTCGTAGCCGTTCTCGCCTTTGCGTCCGAACTCGACGCGCAAGGGCGAGATGTTGACCGCCGGGACATATTCATTCCTCGCGGTGACGCGTAGATCGCCCTCGCTTCCGTTGATCTCCCACAGCAGCTTCGTCCCGCGCGGCACGCCACCGCGGATTTGCAACGACAGCGGCGCTCCGGAGCGCAAAACGGCGTTCGCCATGAGGTGATCGGGCGTTTTCATCTCGACGGTTTCGCCCGTCTCGATGACCCGCGCGGTTTGTCTGCGTTGCGAGAGCACCGCGCCGATCTGTTCGATGTCGCCGAGGACGGCATCAATCGCCGAAATCGCGTGCCCACCGATCACGGAAAGCAGTGTGGCGCCGTTCTGGTTGTCCATGGCGTATGCGTCGCCCTGCAGGATGTCGTCGCCCCAGCTGAAACCCGATCCGACGTACGTCGAAGACAGGACATCGCCGATCTTGCCGCCCGCGACGAGCTTGCGCATGAACTGCACTTCGGGGGAGGCGATCGCCTGTGCGCCAACGACGGCCAAAGCCTTTTTCTCGCGCGCGAGTTCGGCAAGCGCGATAGTTTCTTCGAACCCATTGCCGAGCGGCCATTCGCTGTATAGGCTCTTGCCCGCCTGCAGGGCTGCCGTGACGACTTCCTTGTGGTGCTGAACCTTGACGGTGACGACGACGATATCGATGTCCGGCGATGCGGCCAGCGCAGCGGCACTTTCGAATGCCCGCGGAATGCCGAACGCGGAGGCTGCGGCCTGCGCACTCGCGAGGCTCGTATTCGCCACGCCTGCGAGCTCGAAGACGTCGGACAAGGCCCGCAAGGCCGGAATATGGGCTGTCGCCGCCCAACCGCGTCCTGGGCTCAGGCCGACGATACCGACACGATATTTCCCTTCCATTGCTTCCTCTAACGTTTAGGTAACTGCAGTAACCTTGAGCGCCTGATCTCTCAGGTTGGCTCTCTGGAACCGGCCACAGACACCGGCCGCTTCCCTCATACGATCTGGTATTTGTACGATGGGTCTTCCTTGTCACGGCGTCCAACATTGGAATTTTCGAGCGGTGCCAGATCTCCTGGAACCGGGTCCGATCGCTGGGAGTCGAGCACGACCACACGATCGGCAATTCGCCATTCACCGTTTCGCCGCTCCATGCGGTCCACGTAGCGAATGTTCACCACCCAATCCATCGCAGGCTTGTCGCCATCGGGTTTCGTGCGGTGGCTTGCCTGCGCATAGTGTTCCGCGAACGCCACATCGCCGTGGACCTCGACATACTGATTGCCGGTGAAGTGCTGCGTCGATTCGAAGTTCGGCAACAACTCGGCTGCCCAGTCGATAAAACCTTCGACACCTCCGTTGTACACGCCGTGCCTGTCGATCGCATCCGGGTGATAACACGACCGCACGAGGTCCCAGTCCATCCGATCGATGCCGCGGCAATAGCGGATATGAACGCGGCGAATCTCCGCTTCATCCAGTAGCTGCTGAAGTTTCGCATCCAACTTGGGTCTCCTTGATTGAACCGTCGGGGCTGAAGCAAATCGGTGCCACGCCGTTGGGTGAGTGGATTGAAACCGACCGCGAGCGCGATCCACTAGCAAATCCGGAATGTAACCTGACGGCCGAGTCGGAATACGCCAGCGGTCACTTCACCGTACTCGGATGCGGCCGGTATTGTCCCGTCTCCATCAGCTCCGAAGCGGCGAGGGCCTTCGGTGTCCAACGCAGGGTCGCGCGTGTTTCCAGCAACCAGGCCTGATAGCCCTCAGGAACGTCCTCCGACGGCCCGTGGTGGATGACCCCCTTTGGCACACAGGTCAACGTGCCGGGTTCCGTGCAACCGCCCCAGGCCCCCGGGCCTCGCACGTAACAGATCACCTCGTCGAAATCGGCGTTGATGTGAACCGGTGGCCGCCCCCCGGGGCGCGCACTGAGGTTGAACATCAGAATGTCGCCCGTGCCTGATGACAGAAACTGGCTCGGCGGACCGCCCTCAGGCAGGTAGGCGTGAACCTGGATATTGGCCAGATTAAGCTTCCACACCGGGACGGACTCCGACAGGCGCATGCCGAGCGCGAGCGGATCATGCGACATCGTGAACACCGTGTTCTCGGTGTCGAGGGTTTTCAGCACCAGCCGCGTCGGGCCGCCGGCCGGCATGCTGGCGTCGATCTCGGCGAACTTCAGATCGCGTGCAACGTTGAGCAGGCCACTTGGCGCGGGCGGCGCGAGCTTCAGGGCCGCGGGACTCTCGACGATGAGGCTTCGCATGGCATCGCCCGTCGGTGCATAGCGGTACGCGACGGATCGGGGAATGCAGACGAAGTCCCCTTCCGTCGCCGTGAGACAGCCCACGTCCGTTTCGAACCTGACCGTGCCGGACTGGATGAAATGAATCTCGTCCGCTTCGACGTTGCGCACCACATACGGCATGGGCTTGCGCCGTCCCGACACATGCAGTCTGACGCCGAGCCGGGAAGTCGCCACGGTGGTCGGAAGCGCCTCGGGGTCGTCCTGATCGTCAGGCGTCAAGCGCTCAAGGACGGCTCGCCGCGGTGCGTGCGGGCCCTGCACGGAAAGAAAATCAGGCGCGTAGGTCGGCCGGGTCACAACTGACAGCGCCCCCTGAAATCCGTCACGGCTCCAGAGTTGCACCGGCGGGGAGCCTGCATCATGCGGCTTGCCACTCATTTGTCACTCTCCTTTTGCTCTCGAACGCTCACATCCGCAATAGACCTGATACTGCGCCCGCCATGTGTTTCCTGGGCAGGGCTTCTAGCTGCACAACCCTTCATGCGCAAGCCATCCCGAAGACGCCGAATGGGCAACGGACTCGCGACCTCCGCGCGTCCGACGTAGCCGGATCGCACTTTTCTGCATCACGTATTCTATTCATCATGCTTGCCGGTCTGAGCGCGAAGTTGCTCGCCAATCAGAGCAGGATTTCACTACCCGGAAGCCATCACCGGTCGCGTGCGTGTTCATCTACGAGGACCTGGCGACCTCCTTCCTAAGTCACGAGGACCTCGCCCCGTGTGCAACGCGGTACAGCGGTGTCGGCTATGCGAAGCGGGCTTCGTCTGCGTTGATCTTTGCATCCGAACACCTACTCCCGTTGTGCCTGCGCCGCTGTCCGCTTGCGCGGCCATGGCCGCGCGATCCCTTTAAGTTCGGGCCGGCTTGCCGATCAGTTCCCGGTATTCATTGGCCGTTGCCGGCTTGCGGCCGAGCAGGGCGGCAATGTCTTTCGCCATCTTGAACATCTCGAGATTGCTCTTGAGGCGCTCGTCGCTGTTCGGGTATTTCCACGGCGTGTCTTCCGTGCCGACGCGGATATGCAGACCCATCATGGTGGCGAGGGTGGTCATATAGAGCGATGCGCGGCCAGCCGCGCAGACGCTGATAACCGAGGTCGGATCGATCTTGCGAATCTGGTCGACCATCAGGAACATGTGTTGCGTCATGTCCTGGGCGTCGCTAACCCAAGTGCCCGACACCAGCGTGCGGCCGACATTGAACGGCAGACCGTAGAGGATCAGCCAGTTGTACGGCTTCTTGAGGATGCCGGTATCGATCAGCTTGCGCTTGGCAAGCTCGATTTCGCCGGAGCTGTGGACCGCCAGCTCGGGCTTGACCCCTACTTCCTCGAGCGTCATGACGGCAGGCAACGCGAAGGCTTCCGGATGGCCCGGCGCGCAGGGTGCGACTTCGGTCAGGCCTTCGCGAGCGGGACTCAGGCACATATCGAACGTCGTGCCGTTCAGCACGTTCACGTTCGGCACGAAATCGTTGCCGAAGCGGGCGCGCAGCGGCTCGATAACCTGCTTGTACGCTTCGACCGGCAGGATGTCGCGATCCATGCGGCGCCCCTGCGCGTCGGTCATGAATGAGAAGTCGATGTGAACGCCGCAAGCACCGGCCTCGATTACGCTGGTCGCTTCATCCACGTACGCCTGGAAGGACGACGTGTCTTCAAAGCGGCCGGAAACCGCGGCGTTGATTGCGACCTTCTCCGACACGTTCCACTTGGGCTGCAACTCGGCCCCTGCAATAAACTGGTACTCCTCCAATTCGCGTTTGGCGGCTTCCCAGAGTGGCAGTTTTTCGGTCATGATGATCCTCAACACAGGTAGTGAATTTAGGTTCGCAAATCTTACGAACCCACGGCAATCAATTTGAGAGGTTCTGGCGGGTCGATCCCGAGAAGCCGCGGCCCGTATCCGCCTTGCGCGAGACGCGAAACGTTTTGCGCTGCGTGGAGGCTTCCCGGATTGCCCGCATAGGCGCTTCGAGCCGCACGTCGTTGGAGGGGAGACCCGAACCCCGGCTGGAGCGCTTGCACACCACGGCGACCTCCTCACCACGTCCATATCCACACATTCGAGATCCTCGAGTCCGCTTCTGCCCCTGCGACCCCTACGCGGTAAGAAACGCAGGGATGCAAGGAGCTGGTCACTCTCGTAACTAAATCGGTTTTGCTAAGATGATTCCGTAATCAATCGATTTATATAGAATCATGCGTCATAGAATGAAATAAGTCAAGGACCCCAGGGAATGCCCTGATGAACGGCGTGTGGGCGACGGTCCTGTGCCGCCTGTCGGTGAGCATTTGTTGAGGAATGGAGGTCGTCGATGACCGTGACAGAAGCTTGCCGTGGTTGACGCGAACGCTTCACCGTTTCTACGGCCGTGAAGCGCAGAAGATCCTCGGGAACCGTCTGTGTGCATACTGCAGGGTGTTGCCGAATCGAAGATTGTTTCGCCGAACTACCGTCCGACGTTGGGTGACGTAGTCGGGCCCCCGCGATGCTCACATCCACCAGGCTCTCGGCGCACACGTCGCGCGTACCTAAAGCCACCGTTGTCGCGGAACGAATTTGCGCCCGACGCGGTCGTGCGGGCGACGACGGATGCCGTCGCCACGAGAGCGCAAGCGATTAATACCTTGGAAGGCACGCGGATCAATTGCGCATGCGAAATTCGCTGGATGAGGCATGGAACACTGACCGGGACATTGCCGGTCCCTGTCCTTGCCATCGCGAAGCACCGTGATGCGGTTGGCGATCTTTTGCGCTTCGCGAATACGGTGGCGTGCGCCGGTTCGGTGTTACCTGAGGTTTGCTCGTCATTGATGACGACGCGCCCGCCGTCAGCGACGAGGGCGCCCGAAGCCACAGCCATGAGGGTGAATTTGCCCGCGCCGTTTTCTCCGACAGGGTAACGTTGTCAACTGCCCGCACGCCGGGAAAGATCGTCGTCACCTCATCGATCTGCAGCAGTGAATGCTGTTCGTTCAGGACTCTAATCAGCTATCAATGCTCGAACACGGCCTTCAGCTTTTCCGGCGGGAGCGCGGAGGTGAGGTCGGCATCCGGCGGTGCCGCGGGATCGCACTTCGGGTCGAGCCCCTTCGCGCTGTCCGCATACGGGAACGGAAGGATCGAAGGGGATTCCTTGTTGACGGTTCCTTGGTAGGCAGCGACGCCCTGGCGTACCGCAAAACGCACGTAAGTCGTCGTACCGTCGAGTGTGTAATAGGGATATGGCTTGCCCGACTGTTTCGCCGCGACAAAATGGCAGTTCACCTGGTTGTCGCTTGCAATCGTCGCGATGGCGGGGACCGGAAGGTGAGCCTGTTCGAATGCCTTTACGGCGGCCAGCGCGGTTTCGCCGCCATCCGTCACGATGGCGTCGATCTTCGGATACTGCGCGATGAGACCGACCGTGGCCTTCTGAGCGTCGACGGGATTCCAATTCGTCACGATGTACTGCTCGTTGAGCAACTTCAGACCCGGGTACTTCTTGAGTCCGCTTCTCAGACCGTCCATGAAGTTTTGGGAGGTGGTCGCTCCGGGCGATCCACCCATGAACACTACATTTCCCTTCTTGAGTGTGGTTCCCAGCCAGTCAGCCCACATGACACCGATCTGCTGCGTATTGCCCACCACGTTGACGACGTAGTCACGGCCTGGTACGCCAGCCATTTGAGCCGAGTACGGGACAACCGCGACGCCCGCTTTCATGGCGGCCCGCATTGCGGGAAGCTGAACCGCGCCGAAGTCAGGAAGAAGAATGAGGACGTTGATGCCCTGCGCGACCATGCTGTTGATGTCGGAATTCGCCTTCTGTGGATCGCCGTTGGCATTGCTGTAGATGACCCGTGTGACGTTCTTGCACCGGCTGAGCTCGTCCTTGACTTCCGCGAGGCCGGTCTTGCGCCACGTATTACCGCCGTAGCCGTCTGACACGCCGACGATCATCGGCTTCGCGCCGCACATCGGTGTGATGTCGCCTTGATGGTTCGTGATGGAATCTTCCGCCGCGTTGGCAGCGGTACAGATCAAACCCGTGGAAAGAAGCAAGCCGGCGCTTATTTGCGCAATGGAGACGAGCATCTTCCCTCGCCAGTATCGAAGATCGCGCCGGTTCTTGAGGCCGCACTGATGAGCGCGCCGAGTCTCTTGCGCAACGAACGGACTTTGCAGTTTTCGCACTGCAGCCTGCAATACGCGAAGCTTGAAGAACATGGTGATCCTCGCCTTGGGTGAAGGATGAGTGATGGAAATGGGCCGATCAGGAAATGGACTCTCCTGTAGCGGCATTGGTACGCGATCCTAAGTGAAGCGATGAGTTACAAGATAGATTTATATCGAATCATGTGTTTCGGGATGAACGAAGTCAAGCCCCCTGGGGAAAGTCCCTGGGCAAGGGTGCACGTGAACGCGCCGGATGCTGCGCATCCACCCACAGGCTGAAAACGAGACCGGCAATGACCTTCCACGATCCTTGACACATGTAATTCTTAGTAGGATCATGCGATATAGGATAAAGTGATTCCGGTTTAATCGGCCTCCGGGTACGCGTGGCTGGCTCGTGCTGACACTTTCGTTTCGATTGTTCCGCAACAAGGAGAAGAGGTAATGGGAAATCAAAAGCTTCGGCTGTCTATCGCCGTTGGCAACTATGACCGCATGCGGCCGCTGATCGATGGGGATGTTCAGATCGACGGCGTAGATCCGGTCTTCATGCTGCAGGAGCCTGAGGAGATCTTCTTTCGCGCGTTTCGGCACGCCGACTACGACATCTGCGAGCTCTCGCTCAGCAGCTACTCGGTCAAGACGGCCGCGGGCGCTTCGTCTTATATTGCCGTGCCGGTCTTTCCGTCGCGGGCGTTCCGGCATACGTCGATCTACGTGCGAGCGGACCGGGGGATCGAGAAGCCTGAAGACCTGAAGGGCAAGCGCATTGGGGTCCCCGAGTACCAGCTCACCGCCAATGTCTGGGTCCGTCTCTTTCTTGAGGAGGAGTATGGGGTCAAGGCATCGGACGTGACCTGGGTGCGCGGCGGCTACGAAGATCCGGCCAGAGTCGAGAAGATCGCGCTGAACTTGCCTGGTGACATCAGGCTTGAAGACGCCCCCGAAGGCGAAACCATCTCCGGACTTCTGGCGGCGGGGAAGATCGATGCCGTCATCGGTCCGCGTGCGCCTTCCTGCTTTGACCAGGGCCATCCGCAGGTTCGGTATCTCTTCGACGATCCACACAAAACTGCGGCCGATTGGTATGCGCGCACAAAGCTGTTTCCGATCATGCACACGCTGGGTGTTAGAAAGACGCTCGCCGACCAGCATCCGTGGCTGCCGGGTGCACTCGTGAAGGCATTCGAGAAATCGAAGGCCCTCGCGCTCGCGCGGCTCAGCGAGACCGGGGCGACCAAAGTGACCTTGCCGTTCGTCGAAGACCAGTTGCGGGCAGCGCGCAAGCTGATGGGCTTCGATTTCTGGTCGTATGGATTTGCCGAAAACGAGCAGACCATCGATCGCTTCCTTGCCCAGCATTATGCGGAGGGGCTTTCCAGCCGCCGGTTGCAGCCGCACGAGCTGTTTCACCCTGCGAGCCTCGAAAGCTTCAAGATCTGATTCTTACACCTGAGCTCATTCGGGGCAGCGCGCTGCCACGCGCGCCTGCCCCGGCACGTCGTTCTCGTCCGCGATCCGCTCCAGGCCAGGAATCCCGTTTCGAGCCGCGCCGGCCAGCGTCAGCGCAGCGTGCCCGCCAGCGCGCGGCACGTGAACGAAGCCGCCTCGTTGGTGAAGCGGTTTCCATCCTTGCCGACCGCGATGAAACCGCGTTGCTCATCAATCCAAGTTTGAGATTGACCGTAGGCTTGCGGGAGTGCTCGCGGCGCATGTCAGCGTTTCCCGGGTAGCCGCCGGTTGCTATCACCACAGCGCCGCGCGCACGAACACGGATGACACGTCGGTTTCAAATCACTTCCGCGCCTACGACCCTACGGTCTTCCGTAATCAGTCGGGTCGCGGGATGCCTGTAGCCAGACCTCGACCTGACGATCGCGTAGGGTCTTGTACAAACGGGCGATAAGCGCGTTTCCGCCAGCGAGTCGAGTGCTGCGGTGATGATTGAGTCGATCGACGCCATAGCAGGCTAAGCGCTTCAGCACGTGAACGAGCTTGCGTGCGGACCGAGTGACAGACAGAAATTGAAGGAGATCGACCAGGTCAAGCATCATCCCGCCGAACGGCGCGAATGCCGGCAGTGGTGCACGCAGGTCCTTAAAATGAGTGCCAAGCTGGCGACCATCGAATCTGAGCAGCGCATGGGCGCGCCCGAACGTGCCACCGGGCAGCTCGGGATAGAGTCTGGGTAGTTCAGCGCGACCACTTCCAGTTCGGAATGACGCAACTGATAGTCGAGGGCGAGGTGGCCCTTGGTTTTCTCCAGCAGGAGAGGCTCGAGCCCGTCGCTCTCCGCTACGATCGCAGCACCCATGCCAGCCGCGCCCGCACCAATAATGCCAACGTCGACCTCATGACCCAGCGTCTCTTCGTAGCGTTATACATCGTGTATGTGATTCGCGCTCACTCTAGAGACCTGATTTCAATAGAGTAGCGTGCCGAGGTTGACGCTTCCTGTGCGGTCTCTCGCAGCGAGGACCTTTTCCGTTCCATCCTTTGTCACCCGCAGCTCGATACGCGAGGACGGCGCAATCAGCCCAGAGAATCGGAAGTCGCCGAAATGGTCGGTCCTGGTTGTGCGTTCGCTTCCATCGGAGGAGTCGCGCAGGACAACTTCGGCACCCTCAAGATTGCGCAGTTGGCCGTCACCCAAGTCTTCGCAGACGTTGCCTGCCACCAGATGGCTGAGCGCATCGTCCAGATTCTTGTAGAAGACGCGCGGCTTGGTGCCTAACTCGGGGCGAATCACTGACAGGTGCTCTTTCTCGACCATTTCCGCCAATTGGGCGTCCTCGACATTCAACGCACGGATCGCCTTGGTGGGACAAGCTTGCGCGCAGCGCGGCTCTTTCCAGCCGGCGTCGAGCAGGTGAGCGTCGAAGTTCCAGTTCTGCGGTACCTGTTCCTGTTCGTTCCATTCGATCATGCCGTAAGGGCATGTCCCGACCAGATCGCGCCGGCCACGCGACTTGACCGGGTCGATCACGACGACGCCGTCTGGACGCTTGTAGATCGCGCCGTCGGAAGCCGCTTTGACGCAGGGTGCGTTGTCACAGTGATTGCAAGTCTTCGGGATATAGGTGACATCGACGAGCGAGCCCTCTCCGCGAACGTGGCGTTCGATCCGGATCGTTTCCAGGCCTTCCGGCGGATGAGGCGCGGAATAACCCGGAAAGGCATTGCCGGTGTACTCGTCCTTGGTTGCGAGGACGCAGTTTCTGCAATTGATGCAGAGTGAAACGTCAACGACCAGCGCCCAGCCGTTCACGCTGCTTTCCCGAGTTTTGAGTCCCATTTTTCCACCTCCACCCAGCAAGTATTTGGCATGATCCCGTCCGCGGTCGAACTCATTTTTCCACCTGGCGTCAGGAGATTGAGACAGCCTCCGCGATCGACCAAGCCGATTGAAGTCTCGATCATGTCGAGCTCGGCACACGACTCGTTGCCGCGGGCCACCCCCGCCTTGACGAGCTGAGAAACGTCGACGGCACAGATGACGGACGCCTGCGAGTTGTAGACCCGAACCAGATTGCCACGCTGTAGACCGCGAGTTTCTGCATCCCGGGAACTCAATCGCAGGACCCAATATCGATATCCACCGACCTCCATCCGGTGTTCGTCGATCATGCTGATGTGACTGTTCTTCCCGTCCGCATGCGTATGGAAGCTGTAGACCGGATGGTTGGTCACGAGCTGCAGCGGAAACGATTGTTTCACGGTGCTGGCGCGGTTTATGTACCGGTTGACGGCCGGCCTCGCGGGATCAATCTGTTCGATGCGGCGCAGGCTCGACGGCACGAACTCGAACTTGCCCGACTGCGTCGGCAGCCCGTCGCCAAAGCCGATCGAATACGTGGCAGGTAGCGGATTGGGTTCCGGCAGATCCTTCGGACGGCCTTCCGCAAACCAGCGCATATCGACAGGCGGCTTGTCGTCGTCTTTCGGCGGCGGCACGACGTGATAGCCTTTTTGCAGGAATTTCTTCCAGGTGGTCTGCTTGGGCAAGTCCGTTGAATTGAACATCCGCTCGCACCAGGCCAATTCGGAGCAACCGCCTTCCGAGAACATCCCGCCGTATCCAAGCCTTGTCAGGATGTCCAGAAAGATCTGATAGTCGGACTTCGATTCGCCGAGGGGCTCAATGCATTTGTGCTGCATGGTCACTACACGGTGATTGAGCTGGCTCTGCGCATGCTGGATGTAGCCGCCGCAGTTGGCCCATTCGGAGATGTCATCACGTTCGAGCGCGGTACACGCAGGCAGAATGATGTCTGCGAACTGAGCCTCATTTTCCATCCAGATCGACTGGTTGACGATAAATTCGAGCGATGAATGACGATACGCTTCGACGAGCCTGTTCGATCCCGGCGTTGTACCGAACGATGACGAGCCATAGCGGTACAGCATGTGGATGCGGGAATAGCCTGGCCTCGGATACGAGTATTCGGCAAATTGCCCCTCGATCGAGAAGCCGTCCCAAGCGTAGCCTTCCGCGTGTCCCTCCACGATGGCTTCGGCAAGCCGTTGACGCGGAACGGACTGCTTCACCGGGTTGATCGTGATGACGTGAGGCATGCGGCAGTAGTTGTTGGCCGCGCTCGCGGTGTTGTTCAGATCGCCCGAGATTCCGCCCTCGGCGTACCCGGGAAAGTAAAAATTGAGGTCCTGCGGGGCACCGATCTGCAAATTGCCGAAGTTGATCCCCGGTTTCCCCCATCCCTGCATCGCCATCATCATGACGACGCTTCGGGCCCATTGAGCACCTGTCTCGGTGCGGCATGCGCCACCAAAGCCCGCGCCAAGACCGCCCGCTGCGAGATAAGTCTTCTTTGATGCCCACAACTGCGCCAGACTGCGGACGTCCTTGGCTGGCACACCGGTTTCGGCTTCCTGCCACTCCGGTGTCTTCGGTGTGCCGTCCTCTTCGCCGAGAACGTAGGCACGCCATTCGTCGAAGCCGGTGGTTTTTGACGCTACGTATTCCTTATCGTAGCTGCCACTGATCATCCATTCATGCATGATCGCGATCGCGAGCGCCGAGTCGGTACCAGGTTTGATCGGCAGCCATTTTCCGCCAAGGAACTGAGCGGAGTGCGTCAGATACGGATCGATATGCACGAACTCAATACCGAGGTGCTTGGCCCACAGCCGGCGCTCGGTGCCTTCGAATCCACCATAGACGCCGCTGGTCGATTCGGGATCGCTCGACCAGAACACGATTACCTCGGCATGCTGAAGACAGTCCTCGGTCGTGCCATAAAAGCTCGGCGTGCCCAGACGCAGGCTGTTGCCGTAGTGATGCATGGCCCCCCAGTACCAGCCTTCCCAACTGATCGGACTCGGTTCGACGCGGGTAAAGCCAATCAGGTTGCCGAAGCGCAGCATCGCGCTCAGGTAGTAGTTGATGTTGCCCCACTGGTGATGTGCGCCCGTGACCATGGCTATCGCTCCAGGGCCATAGTCCTTCTTCATGCGACGGATTTCTCCAGCGACGATATCGAGGGCTTTGTCCCAGCTGATGCGTTCATAGCCCGAGATCCCGCGATTTTGTGGATTGCGTTCGCCATTCGGGTCGAAGTCGACGCGCTTCATCGGATAGAGGAGGCGCTTTTCGGAGTACACGAGCGATTTGAGGGAGAGCGCGTGCGGGCTGACCGTCGCGCGCCGTGCGGGCGAAAACCGGTGACCTCTCGCCGTGATACTCCAGCTCGGCCCATCTTCCTCTTCGAGATCGATGGGCGTGGTGCGGACGATCTTGTCGTCTTTGACGAAGACGAACACGGGTCCGCCATTGGTGAGTGTGACGTAACGCGTGGTCCCGTCCTTCATCGGCATGCCCTTGCGCCACGCAGCCGTCTTCATCGTGTTGACGAGTTGACCGAACCACACGAGCTTCTGGTCGCTTCCGCCCTGCGTGATCTTGAAGTTCTTGAGCGCATCGATCAGGAACGCATGATCGGTATTCGGCGCGAGCATCTGGCGGGCTGTTGCTACATCCATGAAGACGAGCTCGGCGTCGGGTTTGGGATTCACACCCCAGCTGCCCGACACGGTGCCGTTTCGGAAATGGAGTTGCCTCGATAGAGTGTTGTCTCTGAGCCGTAGCTGGATGACTCCGCTCCCTGTGGCGAGATGGGCGCGCATGGACGGAAATTTGCGTGCCGCAATGCGCAGAACGGTCGGCATGAGCCAGAGGATAAGTGCAAGGATTTTTCGTTGCATGAGAACGTCACCCCTGAGCAGAACTGCGCTTTGATTGGACGCAACGACTGCCGGTCAGGCATCGGTCGACCAGCCGGCTACCGGGGCTGATCCGAGGCGTCGTTGCCGATAGGGTCTTTCTCATTTTTAGATCCACCTTTTGTCTCCGTGTTTCGGGAACGGTCCGCGACGTCGGTCCAGACTGTTCCAAATTGCGCCTTGATGAGCGAATTTTGCGGAGCAGTGCGACGCAGCGATCGATCACGTTGTATGATCTTACCTGCAACGGATCATTTGTAGGGCAATGATACCGATAAAAATAAACCTACATCGAATGATATTGTTTGGTATAAGTAAAGTCAAGTGCTCCTATGGTGGGGGTGCCCTGAGTACTGCTATTCGTGGCCCCGTTTGCCCATACATAAAGGAATGAGGAAATGCCCAAGTCGAATCCCGGCGTCGCCAAGGCAAGTTTGGATCGTGAGCCGCCAGGCGAGGCGGCCGCGAAGCTGTCGCCCGAACTATTTGATGAGCGTGGTCGAACTGTGCCGTGGATGGCCAAGACGGTGCGCCGGCTCTATGATGCACAGGGTCAGAAAATTCTCGATAGAGAAAACCTGGCCATTGCGTATTGGTATTACCTCCGCGTACTGGCCGAGCGCGGCGAGTTGAATCAGCTCGAATTAAGTAAGCGAGTGGGGATCGCCTCGACGACCGCAGTGCCGGCACTCGACAACCTGGAAAAGCGCGGGCTAGTGCAAAGAATTCGAGATCCTAAAGACCGAAGGAAGTATTACGTCAGTCTTAAGGAAGAGGGTAGGCGCCTGGTCGACGACATGTTGCCGCAGCTCGTGGACATGTTTTCAGCCTCGCTCGACGGAGTTTCCCCGCAGGACATGCAGGTGTTCTGGAAGGTCGCGCACCAGATCGAGAAAAATCTGGTTCAGATGTCCAAGGACGATACGACCTTGGACTGACGGCTTCGGGTGGATATTGCGGTTTACAACGTGCGTCGTAGCCATCCTATCGAAAAGGGAAATAGATCGAAGCGCGCGAACGCATCGCTGCGACGGCCAGATAGCCGACCATCAGGCCCACCAACGCGGGCACTGATTCGGGCGCGTCAGCCAGTATGGACGAACGCGTCGCTGAAGAAGTCGTCTTCGGGCAAGCCGGCCTTCACGAAGGTGTCGCGCGCGGCGCTCGTCATCGACGGATTGCCGCATGCGTACACTTCATATCCCGCGAGCGAGCCAAAGTCTTCGAGCACGGCCTCGTGCACGAAACCGCGCCGCCCCGTCCACGCCTCGTCGGCTTCGGACAGCACCGGCACGAACTTCACCCGGCCACTGTCGTGCCATTTCTGCGCGAGTGCCGCGAGGTAGAGGTCTTCGGCGCGGCGCGCGCCCCAGTACAGATGCAGCGGCCGTTCGAGCCTGCGCTTGATGGCGTCCTCGACGATCGACTTCACCGGCGCGAACCCCGTGCCTGTCGCAAGCAACACGGCGGGCCTGTCCGACCCTTCGCGCAGCGTGAACTCTCCGAACGGCAGTTCAATGCGCAGCCTGTCGCCCTTCGCCATGCGGCTGAGCGCGCCTTCGGAGAAACGGCCGCCGGGCACGTGGCGCACGTGCAATTGCACGCTGTCGTTTTCGTGCGGCGCATTCGCCATCGAATAGTTGCGTCGCGTACCGTCCTCCAGCTCGACCTGCAGATATTGGCCGGCACCGAACTTCGCACGCACGCCCGCGGGCAGCCGCAACTGCAGAATGCTGACGTCGGCGGCCGGCTGCGTGATGCGGTACACGGAGGCCTCGAGCGTCCTGCGCGCGACGAGGTCGCGCTTGTCGATGCGGCGTGGCGCGATCGCCAGGTCGGTGTCGGGGCGCAGGCAGCACAGCAGCGCGCGCTCGGCCGGCGCCACCACTGCGCCCTGCACCGGCGAACGCCCCTGGCCCGCCACGAGGCGTCCTTCGCAGGACGCGCAGACGCCCTTGCGACACGAGTACGGCACCGCATAGCCGGCGCGTTCGGCCGCGTCGAGGACGGTTTCACCGGCCGCGCACGGGAACGTTATGTCGCTGTCAGCGACCGAAATACGAAAATCCAAGATATGACCTCCATGCGTTGTTAGCTGGTGTCGGGCGAAGTTCGGGGTGGATCAGTCGATGGGCGTCGGCATCGTGTCCCGTCGTTACATGACCACGTGTGCCGAAACCGCTGTCGTGACCGACCCTCGAAAGAATCACGGAAACACCCGACGAGAGCGCCGCCGAATGACGGCCAGCGTGTCGCGCACAAGCGCCTCGGGTGCGCATCGCCGCGCATGCCTGCGGATGACACGCGTGTGGCCGAACAGGACGATGCGCGGATGCAACGCCGGCTCGTGCGCCCGTGCCCACGTGGCGTTGACGGCGATCTCCGGACCGATGCCGTGCGGGCCGCCCACGCCATCGCGCGCCCGCCCGGCCAGGCTCGCGGGCGTCATAGCGGCAACGCGAGCAGCGTGTCGATACGCGAGCTGTCGCACACGACGACGCGCTCGCGCAACCGCACGCCCGCCTCGTCGCGCACGTACACGTCGCAATAGCGGCCCGTCGCGAACAGGTCGGTGGTCCCGTCGCGCATGACGCGCGCGACCATGAACGAGGTTTCGCTGCGCGCCTCGGCGCCGTCGTCGCTGATCAGGTACGGCTGCCCGAGCAAATGACGATAGACGTGCCGTTCATAGATATTGGCGTCGCGCAGCGACGCGACCCGGTCGACCAGCATCCCGTGGGAGGCGGCGTAGATCATGCTGCCCACGAGGCCGCGGCGATGGTTATCGGCGGTCGTGACCCTATACACACACGACGTAGTGAAGAACTCGGGCCACTGCCCGAGGTCGCCATCGTCGATACAGCGCACGTATTCGGCCTGCGCGCGGGCGATCAGTTGATGGATGTCCTGCGTCATCGTCAATATCCCATTGCGTTACGGTAGGCCTTCCAGAAGCCGCGAATCGAAGCTTCCGTCACGCGACTCGCGCTGCTGGTCGTGCCGTCGCCGCCCATCTCGATCACCGAGCGTGCGTCGCTTGCCCCGTCGATGCCGCGCTGCACGAAGCCGCCAACGCAGCCGTCTTCCATCGAGACATAGCCGGCCGGGCCCACGAGATTCGACTGGCGCAGACGCATTTCCCGCAACCCGGGCGTATCGTCCTCGAAGCCGAGATAGGTCCAGTTCAGTTCGGTCTGGCGCGCGCCGCGCGGCAGGATCTGGCGCACCGCGATGGCGTTCTGGATCTGCTGCAGCACGAAGCCTGGAAACACTGAAAGAATCTGCAGCGTGATGCCGTCGCCGAACTCGTCGGTGCCCGCGAGCACCGAGGTGTCTTCGAGTTGGTGGCCGCTCTCCGAGCGGATCTTCTGGCCCGTGTAGTCGTTCGTGGCCGCCTGCGCCGCCGCTTCAGCCGCGTGATCGACTGCTGAATAGCTGACGTGATGGCCGCCGGTGGGGTCGACGATGATGCCGCCGCGCTGCGACAGCTTGTTCAACTGGAAGGTCGTGAAGAACAGATGCAGGATGCTCGCATGATAGGAATCCTTCACGTTTTCGAAATAGAGCTTCCAGTTGTTCGGCAGCATCTGCGTGAAGCGACCGAGCACGACGTGCGTACGGTTTTCGAGTACGCGCGCGATGCGTTCGACGATCTCGTCGCCGAGGTATTCGTCGAGCGGCGCCACGTCGTCGGAGAAGCTGCCGAACACGAGACCATGCAGCGTCGCTACCCGCAGCTTGCGCAAGCCGTGATCGCCGAGGCAGAAGTCTTCCTTCATACCGCCCTGGCCGTTGATGCCGTCCCGGAACGCGACGCCGAGCAGATCGCCCTGCAGGCTGTAGGTCCACGCATGGTAGACGCAGCTGAAGTCCTTCGCGTTGCCCTCGTTTTCCAGGCAAACCATCGCGCCGCGATGCGCGCAGCGGTTTTCGAATGCGTAGAGTTCGCCGTCCGCGTCGCGCGTGACCACCACGGGAGCATCGCCGACGAACGTGCTGCGGAAGTCGCCGGGATTCGGCACCTCGGCTTCGAGGCACAGATAACTCCAGTTCGGACCACGAAAGATCGCCTCCTGCTCGTCCGCATAGATTTCGTCGCTCTGGAACAGCGCATAGGGCACGCGCGTAACGCCCTCGGCGGGCCACTCGATGCTGGCGCGGCGCGCCGGCTGGATGGGGATGATGTTCAAGTTGCTGACTCCGTAGCAGGCATTTGTCAAATGCGGATTGCCGGGGACCGAGGCGGGACTGTCGTTGACAACCTCACCGGGGTGTGTTCGAATATCGTACATTGTTCGATATGAGAACCAATATGACACCCATCAAAAGTCCTGTCAACACAGAGGGCGGCGCCTTGTCGCCTGTCAAGGACGAGGACGAGACAAGCCAGACCCGCGCGAAGGAAGGCATGGGGGGGCTGGCCAAGGGGTTGGCGATTATCGAGGCGTTCGGCGCGAACACCACGCGCATGACCGTCTCGGACGCGGCCCATCTGGCTGACCTGAGCCGCCCCGCGGCGCGGCGCTGCCTGCTGACGCTCGTCGAGCTCGGCTATCTCGCGCACGACGGCAAGTTTTTTACGCCGCTGCCGCGCATGCTACGGCTGGGTGGCGCCTACCTCAGCACGTCGTCGCTACCGCAGATTGCGCAGCCGCTGCTGGCGAGCGCGCGCGACAGGCTACAGGAGTCCGTCTCGCTGGCCGTGCTGGACGAGGGTTATTCGGTGTTCATCGCACGCGCCGAGGCGGTGCGTATCGTGTCGACCGGCGTGAAGCTCGGTGGCCGCCTGCCTGCTTATTGCTCAGCCACGGGACGCGTGTTGCTAGGTGGCCTGCCTGAACAGCAGGTGCGCGCGCACCTCGAAAGCGTGCCGATGAAGCGGCTCACCAATCGCACCGTGGCAAATCTCGACGGCGTGCTGAAGGCGATCCGGCGCGCGACAGAGGACGGCTACGCGATCAGTGACGAAGAGCTGGAAATCGGCATGTCAGCGATGGCGGTACCGGTGAAGAACAGCGTCGGGCAGATCGTGGCGGCGCTGAGTGTGAGCGTATTTTCAGGGCGCGTAAGCATCGAAACGTTGCGAGAAAACTTCCTGCCGACGCTGCGTGAAACGGCCGGGCGCGTGCAACGCTCGCTATAGGCCAACTGGCGGTCTGCGCATCCGGCCGCCAGGCGTGCTCCCGACCGCCGGAGTTTCCTGACGTATGGTGGACGCCACTCAGGCGTACTCGTGTCAATCGAAACCGGCGCGGTGGGCAACAGGCCAGTCCGTTAGCCTGATCGGGTAGGACCGCGGTGCAACGTTGACAAGTGTTAGGTAGTCTAGACGCGCCAGCACTCTAACTGCTGGTTGCAAACCTTGTTCGCCGCTCTTGACTGCCGTTCGTCAACCGGTCCGGCATGCAGGAAAGGACCAGGGCTGACGGAGATCACATCGTCGTGACGGCGCGAAACTGGGCGGTAACTGACGATTTCGCCGGTCCCGCGGGCCATCAACCGCGAGAGTGCGAGCCACACAGGCTCGCTGATTTTGCTTGGCAGAGAGGCGGAACGCTACAACAGGGCGGCAAGGTGGCGGCGTGCGATTTCAAGTTCTGGCAGCAGGTGTTCCACCACGTCTTCGCGCGTCATACGGCTTGTGGATACAGAAAGACTCATGGCTGCAATCATTTCGCCACGTGCGTTGCGGATCGGAACGGCGATTGAGCGAATACCGATCTCCAGTTCTTCGTCGATGATGGCGTATCCGTGTTTGCCCACGAATTCAATCTCTTTCATGATGCTGCTGGTCGTAGTACGGGTGTGAGGCGTCAGAGCGGGACGTGCCATTCTGTTCAGCATGAATCTCACCTCGGCCGGTGGTCGCTCTGACAGCAGAACGCGCCCTGTGGCGCTACAGTAAGCGGGCAAGCGCGAGCCAACACCCAATCCGCTGGAAAGGCTGCGCCGATGCGTTGACCGCGCGACGAAGACTGCATCCTGCGAATCCAGCACAGCGATCGAGGCAGCCTCTTGCGTGCGTTCGCTGGTGATCTCCAGGATAGGTTGTGCGACCTTGGTCAACGGTTCTGAGACTACATAGGCGTAGCCCAGCCTCAGAGCGCGAGGTGCCAGGACAAAACTGTGACCATTCTGCGCGGCATAGCCCAGCCTGCACAGTGTCAGCAAACTCCGTCGTACTGAACCCTTTGTATGGCCGGTTATCTCTGCCGCCTGGGTCAGAGTCAGCGGCCCCTTCTTCATACCGAATGCTTCGATGATGGACAGCCCTTTTTCGAGCCCCATCACGTATTCCGGTTCGTTTTCCCGTGGTTCCTTCCCCTCCGAATGAGACGCCATAAACCCTCGCGAAATTCGAATTTCGTACAAAAGTCCGGTATCCGGAAATTGTAGCCGGGATCTTTGACATCTGATCGGGTATGTAGCGAAATGCAGCAAAGGGCCCGCGATTCCTCGGTGAAACGGGCCCCACTCATCGCTACCTGAAGTCTTCTGACTGCGAAGGAAACTATGAAACCTGAATTACCCAAGCGCCTTATTGTCACCGGCGGTGCCAGTGGCATTGGCTACGCCTTCAGCGAACACCTTGCACAACTGGGACACCGTGTCGTCATCGCCGACCTGCGAGGCGCCGAGGAAGCCGCGGCACGGCTTCGTGAGGCCGGACATCAGGCCATCGGCATGCGCACGGACGTTGTCAGCGAGGCGGATGTCGCTGACATGACGGCCGCAGCGGTCTCGGAGTTCGGTGGAATCGATGGCCTGGTCAATAACGCCGCACTATTCACCACCTTGGCACTCAAGCCATTTGAGCAGATCACCAATCAGGAATGGATGCGGGTGATGGAAGTCAACACGCTGGGTCCATTTAACTGTGCCAAAGCGGTGTTGCCGCAACTGCGCCAAAGCGGTCGGGGGCGTTTGGTGAACATCGCTTCCACCGTGCCAATGAAGGGGCCGGTGAACATGGCGCATTACGTGGCCAGCAAGGGGGCGGTCATTGCCTTCACGCGTTCACTTGCGCGGGAACTGGCGAAGGACCTCATCACCGTCAATGCGATTGCTCCGGGCTTCACGCTAAGCGACGGCGTGCTGCAGACTGATCTGCAAGACCGCATTGGTGAAAACGCCCGTACTTCCGGCCGCTGTATCCAGCGCGATCAGGTGCCAAACGACCTCGTGGCGGCGCTGGCGTACCTGGTCAGTGATGGCGCCAGCTTTGTCACCGGCCAGACCCTCGCCGTGGACGGCGGTAGTGTATTCCTATGAGCCAGGCCACCATGAGCACCACAACCGCACCTTACGAAACACTCGCCCTCTACATCGGTGGCCGTTTTCTGAGCGCCGATGGGCGGCCCGAACAGGATGTGATCAACCCTGCGACTGGCAAGGCGTTCGCCCGATTGCCGCACGCTACGCCCCAGGATCTGGATGACGCCGTGAGCGCAGCGGCCGATGCATTCCAGGTCTGGCGGCACACCCCGGCAATCGAACGCTCAACGCTGCTGCGCCGCGTTGCCTCGTTGATCCGGGAGCGAGCTCCGCATATCGCCCGCAATATTACGCTCGACCAGGGCAAGCCTTTGACTGAAGCCATTCAGGAAGTACTCAGCTGTGCTGAGCACGCTGAATGGCATGCGGAGGAATGCCGGCGTATTTATGGGCGCGTGATCCCGGCGCGTACACCGGGTGTGCAGCAGACGGTCTCCCGTGAGCCCATAGGTGTTTGCGCTGCGTTCACACCCTGGAACTTTCCCTTCAACCTGGCGCTACGGAAGGTGGTCGCTGCCTTGGGCGCGGGCTGCACGGTGGTACTCAAGGGCCCGGAGGAGTCGCCAAGCGCAGTGGTGGCGCTGGCGCGCATATTCCACGATGCGGGTTTGCCAGCGGGATGCCTCAACGTCGTCTGGGGCGTGCCGTCCGAGGTTTCCCGGCATCTCATCAACGCTCCCGCGGTGCGAAAGATTTCGTTCACTGGCTCCATCTCTGTCGGCAAACAGTTGGCGTCGCTGGCCGGCGCGCACATGAAGCGCATGACGATGGAACTGGGCGGCCACTCGCCGGTGCTGGTGTTCGATGATTCCGACGTAGAACAGGCAGCGCGTTTTCTGGCGCGCACCAAGACACGCAATGCGGGTCAGGTCTGCATGGCACCGAGCCGCTTCTTCGTGCACGAAAAAGTCTATGAGAAGTTCGTGGATGCCTTCGCTGCGGAGTACGCGCTACTCCGGGTTGGAGACGGCCTCGATCCCCAGACCCAGATGGGACCGCTGGCCCACGAGCGACGTTTGGACGCAATGCAGGCCCTGGTGACGGACGCGCGGGAGCGCGGGGCATCGCTGGTTTGCGGTGGCAGCCGGCTGACTAAAACAGGCTACTTCTTCGCCCCGACCATCCTAACCGGCGTGCCCGATACCGCACGCCTGATGGTCGAGGAACCGTTCGGACCCGTCGTGCCGGTAACGAAGTTCAGTAGCACTGAAGAGGCTTTGTCACGTGCCAACGCGCTGCCATACGGCTTGGCCTCCTACGTGTTCACCAGTTCGATCGCGACCGCCGAATACGTTGCGGGCCGTATCGAAGCCGGAATGGTCGGCATCAATCATTTCGGCCTGGCACTGGCCGAGACGCCGCTGGGTGGCGTGAAGGATAGCGGTATGGGCAGCGAAGGAGGCAGCGAGACGTTCGATAGCTACCTCGTGACCAAGTTCGTGTCGCAGGCCAGTCGGGTGCCCTGACATTAACGTGACCGGAGCCAATCGTCCGTGACCCCCGTACGAGCAGACTGGGGTGCATTTGTGAGAACGCGTTCGTATGGTGCCCTCGGCCGACTGCATCGGCACCGGCCGCATCGCGAGCGAAGAACGAATACCGGCCTTGGTGGGCAAGCCAGGCAAATCATGATGGGAAATGCCAGCACGCCAATTGCCATATGAACTTTGCTTGCCGACGTCGACAGAGGAGGCAAGAGGCGACGGAGGCAGTGTTGGAGAACGAAGGAGGTGGACAAATGAGTGGCAAGCCGCATGATGCAGGCTCCCCGCCGGTGCAACTCTGGAGCCGTGACGGATTTCAGGGGGCGCTGTCAGTTGTGACCCGGCCGACCTACGCGCCTGATTATCTTTCCGTGCAGGGGCCGCACGCACCGCGGCGTGCCGTCCTTGAGCGCTTGACGCCTGACGATCAGGACGACCCCGAGGCGCTTCCGACCACCGTGGCGACTTCCCGGCTCGGCGTCAGACTGCATGTGTCGGGACGGCGCAAGCCCATGCCGTATGTGGTGCGCAACGTCGAAGCGGACGAGATTCATTTCATCCAGTCCGGCACGGTCAGGTTCGAAACGGACGTGGGCTGTCTCACGGCGACGGAAGGGGACTTCGTCTGCATTCCCCGATCCGTCGCGTACCGCTATGCACCGACGGGCGATGCCATGCGAAGCCTCATCGTCGAGAGTCCCGCGGCCCTGAAACTCGCGCCGCCCGCGCCAAGTGGCCTGCTCAACGTTGCACGCGATCTGAAGTTCGCCGAGATCGATTCCAGCATCCCGGCCGGCGGCCCGACGCGGCTGGTGCTGAAAACCCTCGACACCGAGAACACGGTCTTCATGATGTCGCATGATCCGCTCGCGCTCGGCATGCGCCTGTCGGAGTCCGTCCCGGTGTGGAAGCTTAATCTGGCCAATATCCAGGTTCACGCCTACCTGCCTGAGGGCGGTCCGCCGAGCCAGTTTCTGTCATCAGGCACGGGCGACATTCTGATGTTCAACCTCAGTGCGCGCCCCGGGGGGCGGCCGCCGGTTCACATCAACGCCGATTTCGACGAGGTGATCTGTTACGTGCGGGGCCCGGGCGCCTGGGGCGGTTGCACGGAACCCGGCACGTTGACCTGTGTGCCAAAGGGGGTCATCCATCACGGGCCGTCGGAGGACGTTCCTGAGGGCTATCAGGCCTGGTTGCTGGAAACACGCGCGACCCTGCGTTGGACGCCGAAGGCCCTCGCTGCTTCGGAGCTGATGGAGACGGGCCAATACCGGCCGCATCCGAATGTGGGCAAATGACCGGCGTGACGTTACGCGTCGATGTCCTTGAGGCGTAACAGCCCAGACGCTCGGACATGCGATGCAGCATTGAAGGCACCATCAGCCGTCTTGAATGAGTGAAGTTAGTTCGTTAAGCCTTTATCCCGCTGTTTCAGGTCTGCATCGAGCGGCTCGGACGAAGCGCTGTGTCTAACGCGTTGCCCGGGCTTCACGTCAGCGTGCAGGCCAGGTCGGCTGGCGTGCCGCGAGCGGGATTCTGTTCGAGCCGTACCTGACAAAAAAAGGGCGGCCTTTCTACAAACGACTGAATGGTTTCGAGGATGCAATGAAAAAACGCTTTCGAGTGGGAATCGTGGGAGTGAGCACGGAACGCGGTTGGGGTACGACAGCTCATATTCCTGCGCTGCGTGCGCTGTCCGACGTATTCGAGACCGCCGGCGTGGCAAACACCAGTCTCGCGAGCGCAAAGGCCGCCGCGGCTGCCTTCGGCATTCCGCGTGCGTTCGAGAACGTGGCGGAGCTAGTGGCCTCCCCGGATATCGACGTCGTGGCCGTAACGGTCAAAGTTCCCCATCATCGTGAAGTTGTCACCGCGGCTTTGGAGGCGGGCAAGCATGTCTATTGTGAATGGCCACTCGGAAATGGCCTTGCAGAAGCGATCGAGCTTGCAGAGCTCGCCAAGCAGGCCAAGGTACGGGCAGTGGTGGGCACCCAGGCCACTGCGTCGCCCGAGGTCGAATTCGTGCGCAAGATCGTGGCTGACGGATACGTAGGCGACGTGTTGTCGTCGACTTATCTTGGCTGCGGCCCTACCTGGGGTGACGAAGTCACGCGCGGCGACTCGTACGCCATGGATTCGCGCAACGGCGCAACCATGCTGTCGATCATTGGTGGGCATGCACTTGCTGCCGTGCAAAGTGTGCTCGGCCCCGTCTACGAGGTGGAGGGCGTGGTGTCGCAGCGCCGGAAGACCGTGCGCATCGTCGAGACGGGCGACTCGATCCCGATGAAAACACACGATCATGTGATGGTCAATGCCGTTTTGAAGTCGGGAGCACCATTGTCCCTAGAGCTTCGGGGGGGCCTGCCGCGCGGCACGCGCCTGCTGTGGGAAATCAACGGAACGCTGGGCGATTTGCGCATTACCGCGACGAATGACCAGGCTCCCGTCATTAATATCTCGCCACTGCGCGTGGAGGCTGGCCGCAGGGGCGAACAGGGGTATAGCGAGGTTGAGGTTGCGAAGTCTCACTACTTCGATTTCGCGGATACGGACTTTGCGCGGAACGTGGCGGCCATCTATCGGCAGATGGCCGAGGATCTGGTTCAGGGAACCAACATTGCCCCTGATTTTGATGCCGCGGTAGCCCTTCACAAGGTGATTGATGCCATCGAGAGGTCGGATCAGACGCGCAAGCAGGTGCGAATCGAATGACCGGCGTCCAGATCGTGGATTCGTTGAGCGGTCGGCAAAGAATGGTTTTATCAGAATTGACAGCGATCCTCGAAAAGAGGATCGCCGATCTTGTTTGACGGGAGCTCAATCCTCGTTTGCTTGATGTCTGAAGATTCGGCGATGCCATCGTGTCGTGCCGGGAGAGGGAGGACGTCTGTTGCCTTGAATGGCATTGAGCACGTAGCCGGCCTGAACGGAACGATTGCGCACGGCACGAGATGATATTCGAGGTCCAGGAGGGGCAATGCCGCTACCTGGTCGTCAACGCGGCGAACCGCCGAGCCTCGCACAGCGCGTGCACACAATATCTGCGATAGCCCGAACACTGTCGCCGTTTCGGTCGTCGCCCGCTCGACGATCGACTGGCACCGCTCCCGCGAGCGTGTCCAGTTACGACTTGCGCATCTTCCCTATCTGCACGCCAACCCGCGAGCCCGCACTGCTGGCGGGCTCATCCGTCTTTGCTTTGCACCACGCTCAAGAATAACCAGGCGATCACGGAGTGCAGCGAAGATGCGTCACGCGGTCAGTTGCGGCATCGCCGCTCGCAGTCGCGCCCTCTTTGAGACGACACCCATGTGAAATCCGTGACCCATGCGACATGGGTAGGGAGATTCCCCAGGGCCCTTGACTTTGTTCATTCCGAAACACATCATCCTATATAAATCGATCGTAGATAGCATCGTCGTATTTGAAATGATATGCCGAGAGCACGGATGTGATGCTGCGCATCCTGATGGCTTCTCGTTGACCAACTGCCGTCGGTCCTCTTGTGTGTCGGTATTGCTAGTTACTTATTTGTAATTCCGACAAGAATCTGTCGGGCAGAAAGAAATTCAGGCTGGTCGTCCGGCCCGCAGTGGATTCGTGCTTTTCGAGTGGCCCAAACGGAGGACGGCCTATCCGGTCTCCGTGTTTGCAAGGCTCCGGGTGGAGGCAAAGGCGATGCAATTCAGCAGTCGAATCCTGGGCTATGCCGGCAAGTCACACCTCGCCCCGCATTCCTCTGTTCGTTTTCGAACTATTGCATTCCGCTCTCGAAGCAATCCGCACTCACTGCCGGAATTCAAATTCTACTTAATAAATCTCATGCAGACAAAAAAAAGAACCAGAAAGGCACGTTCTCTTGTCAATAGTTCGTAGGACATAGCAATGCAACTAGTGAGCGCATTGGCAACATTCAACAACGGAATCAAGGATCAATATGTTCGACTCGCCTATGGCCTGGATAACTGGCACGCAAAACACGGAAGACCCGCGCGATTTCATGAAGGCCTCCTTCGACAGGTTTGAAGTCGATGCAGCGTACCGATTCGGCGGCGCACTCGCGAAGATTGCCACGGCGTTTGGCGCCTGCGTCTTCGGGACGGCCGCATATGCGGCGGGCGACTCCGCGACCAACCATCAGAGCCGCTCCGCCTGACGCAGATCTCTCCTCCGCGCTTCCTACCGACAAGTTCAAGGAAGTATTTGCACAGTAATTGTTCGAGACGAATCATGAATGACCAGAAAACGCTGCTGCAGGTCGATGGTGTCACCAAGATCTTCCCCGGAGTCCGGGCGCTTGACGACGTGACGTTCTCGGTGGTCGAAGGCGAGGTACACGGTCTCGTTGGCGAGAACGGGGCAGGCAAGTCCACGCTCATGGCCGTCGCGTCCGGCGCCCTTGTTCCGGAGAAGGGACGCGTCGTGATCGACGGCACGGAAACGCGAGGAGACACGGAGCAGGCACGCCGGTTGGGGTTGGCTATCGTACGGCAGGAACCGGCGCTCATGCCCGACCTGACCGTAGCGGAAAACCTTTATCTCGGCGTGCCTGCCGAGCAGCGTCCATCCTTGATGGAGGTCGCGCAATGGGCGCGAGGCCTCCTGAGGCAATGGAGCGCCGATGTTGCAATCGATGCGAACGAGCGCGTGGTGAGCTTGGGCCCCGAGCAGCGGTTCATCGTCGAAATCGTCAAAGCGCTTGCTGCAAAGCCCAAGGTTCTGGTCCTCGACGAACCTACCGAACATCTGTTGACGGAAGACGTCGAACGTCTGTTCGAGCGCATCCGCAAGATAACGGCTTCGGGTTGTTCGGTTGTCTATATCTCGCACCGGATCCGCGAGGTGCAGAGAATTGCGCATCGCCTGACGGTTCTTCGCGACGGTCAGGGCCAGGGCACCTATGAGGCCGCGGGCCTCAGCGAACAGGAGATCGTCGAACTGATCGTTGGCGGTGCGCTCGACCGCGACTTCCCGGCCAAGGGTAACAATGGTGGCGCAAGCGTCGTTCTCGACGTGACGAAGCTGCGTGGTGCCGGCTTTACCGACATATCGGTTCGGGTCAGGAAAGGCGAGATTGTCGGCCTCGCGGGGATCGACGGCAACGGCCAGCGAGAGTTCATGCGAGCCCTCGCGGGACAGACGCGAAGCCGCGGTAGCGTCACGGTGGCCGGCATTCCCGCGAAGCTTCGCAACTCGCAGGCTGCCGCCGATTCGGGCATCAGTTATCTGCCGGGCGATCGTCATCGCGAGGGAATTTTCGGCGAATTGTCGGTGCGCGAAAATTTTTCGATCCGTAGTCTCCCATTCGATTCGATCAAGGGATGGGTGAGCCAGCGCAGCGAAGCAAAGCGCGCCAGGGACGCCGTGACGCGCTTCGCTGTCAAGACGCCGTCCATTGACACGCCTATTCGTACCTTGTCGGGCGGTAACCAGCAGAAGCTTGTGCTGGCGAGTGTCCTCGCCAGTCATCCCAAGGTGTTGCTGGTCGACGAGCCGACCCAGGGCGTGGACATTGGCGCACGGATGGAAATCTACAAGGTGCTTCGCGAGGCCGCGGCCGCAGGCACCGCCGTGATCGTCGTTTCGTCGGATGCGCACGAGGTGGCGGGACTCTGTGACCGTGTACTCATCTTCTCGCGCGGTCATGTCGTCACGGAGTTGGACGACAACGCCGTCAGTGAGAACAACATCACGTCTGCCGTCTTGACCGCAACGACTGAGCGGGAGAAAGGCGCTTCCCGGACCTCCGGCGTTTGGAAGTGGGCTGCTGGGGATTGGGCGCCGCTCGTGATGCTTGCCGTTGCAGTCTGTGCGCTCGGCATGTATGCGGCGCACGTCAATCCGACCTACCTTTCTGCGCGAAACCTCAGCGGCATGCTGGCGCTCGTGGCGACACTGGCCATCGTCGCATACGGGCAGCAGATGCTCATGCTGGTTGGCGGGATCGATCTTTCGGTCGGGCCGCTCATGGGGCTGATCGTCGTCATACAGTCGTTCTTCCTGACGGATGGCGCCTCGCTGGGCCATCAGCTCTCCGGGTGGGTGATCGTGTTGCTCGTCGCCCTTGCGGTCGGACTCGTGAACTGGATGCTTGTCGGCCCGTTCCGGTTGCATCCGATGGTGGCGACACTCGCGACGTACATGGCGCTTCAAGCGGTGTCGCTGCTCCTGCGCCCGGTTCCGGGTGGCCTGATCGCGGATCCCATCGTGGAGTCGATCGGTGCGCAGATCGGCGTCATGCCCATTGTCGCGATCGTGGCAATCGTGATTGCCGTGGTGCTCGAAATCGCGTTGTTCAAGTCGAGGGCCGGTCTCACGCTGCGCGGCGTGGGCTCCCGCGTCGAAGCGGCGCGGATGTCCGGTGCCCGCCCGCAACTGACGTCGCTCGCCGCGTACATGGGGTGTTCGTTTCTTGCGGGCGTCGCTGCCGTGCCCATGATGGCGCAGGTCGGCACTGGCGACCCGAGCGCCGGCATCAACTACACGCTCGGAAGCGTCGCAGCGGTGGTGATCGGCGGTGCAAGCCTGTTTGGCGGACGCGGCTCCTTCGTCGGTTCGCTGCTGGGTGCGCTCCTCATCATTCAGGTGAATGTCGTCACCTCATTCCTCGATATTGGCGACTCGTGGCAGTCGTACCTGTTGGGCGGGATGATCCTCGCATCAGTCGCGCTCTATTCCAAGAGCAGAGAAATGGTGGTGGCGAAATGAAAAACGCAATGCACAATCAGGCGGAAGTTATGTCGGAATTCCTTGAGCCCTCTAAGTCGAAATCAAAAGCAAAACCGGCACGGCTACCAGCGGTTGATGAATTCTCATGGATCTGGGTCGGGCTGATCCTGCTCTTCGCGTGCAGTTCCATCGTCGCGCCGGGCACGATGACGCGAGGCTCAATTTTGGCCATGCTTCCGTTCGCTGGCATTCTTGCGATCGTCGCGACGGGCCAAACGCTGGTCATTCAGCAGCGCGGGTTGGACATGTCGGCAATCGGTATGGTTTCGCTCGCCGGCATTGTCATGGCCAGGACGGGATTCGCATTCAATTCCATCGTCCTTGCCGTCATTTTTACTGTTTGCGTCGGCGGGATCGTCGGAATCATCAATGGTGCGCTCATCTCGAGGGTCGCGATTACGCCGCTGGTGGCGACGCTTGCCGTCAACGCGCTGCTGATCGGCTGCGCCCGCTCGTTGACCGGTAACGTTCCGGTTGCAGTGCCGACCGTCATGCAAACCATTTCGCACGCCCAGTTCCTTGGGCTACCGGCCAACGTCTGGTTCGCCTTCGCGTTCGTGACGACCGCGTGGATCATTACCCGCAAGACCACGGTAGGGCGCAGGTTCGTCGCCGTGGGGGTGAACCCGCGCGCGGCTGAAGCCGCAGGCGTCAACGTGCTGAAGTACAAGATTGGGGCGTACCTCGCCTCCGCCGTTTGCTTTTCCGCGGCGGGCGTGCTGCTCGCCGGATTCATCGGAAGCGCTTCGCAGACTTCGGGTAATGACTATCTCCTGCCGGCGGTTGCGGCCGTGGTGGTCGGAGGCACGCCGTTCACAGGCGGCAGAGGCAGCGTCGTCGCGAGCGCTGTGGCCGCACTGTTCATGGCGCAACTCGGTCAGCTCGTGCTGGCGCTTGGTGCGGGCCCCGCGGCTCAGCTCCTCGTTCAGGCCTGCGCGATTCTGCTTGCAACCACCGTCCGCCATCTGCCATCCGCGATAAAAACGTTTCGCAAGAGGTCGTAGCGGAAAGTAGTAGCGGGTGTCCGCGCCATTATGTTCCCGGTGCCCGTGGTAGCTCGAAAAGCGGCAGTTTCGGGGTTGGGACCTTGGAGCGGGAAGCCGGTTACGACCAGCCTGACCTTGCAAGCCGATTGCAGCGACCCGAAAGAGGTCGTCAAGCGATTTTTGGAGACTCTTTTTTAAAGTAAGGATAACGAAATGAGAAAGATCATTTTCTGCGCGGCTGTCATGGCACTTGGTGTCTGCAATAGTTACGCGCAGAGCACCGTGACCCTGTATGGACGCGTCGCAGCGGGCATTGACTTTGTGACCAACGTTGCGACGCCGAACGGTCAGTCAAAAAACAACTTCAGGTTCGGCAGCAATCAGTATGGATACAGCTGGTTCGGCCTGAAAGGCGACGAAGACCTCGGAGGAGGTCTGCATGCAGTCTTCAAACTCGAAAGCCTCTTCACTTCCGGAACAGGTGAGATTTTTCCCAACTCGCTTTTTACCCGCGACGCGTATGTAGGCCTGTCCAACGACAAGTTTGGAAGCATCTGGTTTGGACGGGCGATGAGTCTCACCGACGAAACTGGCTGGTATATTGACCCGCTTGGAGAACAGGTGGGAACAGGCATTGCAAACTTCGCTTTCGGACGGGCGTGGGGTCCCCGATCGAACGTCATTACTTACAACTCGCCGATCTGGGCTGGCTTCTCTTTCCGGGTACAAGACGGTTTTGGCAACGAGGCAGGTAACTTCCGGGGCGGACGTCAGTTCAGTGTGAGTGCACAGTACACGCTCGTGAACTTTGCTGCGTACGGAGTGTACGAAGAACTCCGCGACGACAACGGAAAGTTCTCGGGGCTGTACACCGCGTCGCGTGAATACATGGCAGGCGCCACCTACCAGCTCGGTGGGCTGAAGTTCTACGCGGGCTATCAGCAGCTTGTCTCGTCAGGGCAGGATACGGTTGCCGACTCTTTTAACCCCTACGCGGCGACGCGGAGCCAGCAAGAGTGGATTGGTGCATCTTATCAGGCAACCCCCGCACTCGCCTTGCAGGCTGGCTGGTATCACGGCAACGTGAATCACGGCGGCGGCACCGGAAATCTTGCTGCCATCGGCTCAACCTACAACCTGTCCAAGCGGACGTTCCTCTACCTGACGGTCGGGGCCATGTTCAACGGAAAGCCGTCAGCGTTCCCAGTTGAAACGGCCGATTCGCAACCGCTGCCGGGGCACAACCAGCAAGGCGGCTACTTTGGCATCATGCACTTCTTCTGAGTGCAATTGATGACCTTGACGCGCGGCCGGCGCTTGATCGGCGCGACGTTCGCGAGGTCACGATCCGGGGCGCAGACATGGTCTCTCATGTGGCGGCGTCCCCGGTCGATCAACCCATGCGGGTGCCCCTTCACGAGCCTCTACCCGACTGCAGTCTCTCCGTAAGAAAGTTGCCGATGGCATCGAGAGCCTGTGCCGAGGCCTTCAACGTTCCGATGCTGCCATGGAATCCGTGCGGCATGCCCAACCAGACATCAACTCGCGCATCGACGCCTGCGGCGACCGCACGCTCGACATACAGGCGCGAATCGTCCAGCAGGACTTCATCGTCTCCCACGTGAACGCGGATGGGCGGCAAGCCGGTCACGGGCGCGTGAAGCGGCGAAGCCAAGGGATGTCTGGGGTCAGCGTCTCGCAAGTAGGCATGGACGAGTTCCGACACTTGCGCGCGCGCGAAAAGCGGATCGGCGTCCGCACGGGTTTCGTAAGTCGGGCCCGAGAGCGTCAAATCTGTAACGGGTGACAACGCAACCGCGCCCACGAGTGTCGCCTTCGCGGCGACTTCTCCGTTGGCGATGCGCGAAGCTAGGATCAAGGCAAGATTGCCACCCGCCGAGTCGCCGGTAACCGCAATCCGGGAAATGCCGCTCTCGCCGAGCCCAAGATAGCAGGACAGCACGTCATCCACTGCTGCGGGGAAAGGATGTTCAGGCGCCAACCGATAATCTGGGACGAATGCCTTGACTCCGCTCCTCCCGGCGATTTGGGCGACGAGGTGGCGGAATGCGTTGGCGGATCCAAAGTTGAACCAACCGCCGTGAAGATGGAGTATCGCTTCGTCAGGCCGGCTATTTCCAGGGTTGACCCACAGCCCAGGAATGCCGCCGACCGATCCGGATTCGAATGTCACGCCCGTGTAGGGTAAAACGCGTTCCATCATCGCGTCGAACGCGCCACGTCCCTCGACTCCCAGCCGCATGCCTTTGGCGGAACGGGTCACGGCGCGCATTGCCTCGGTGATCTTCCCATCTTCCGGATCAAGCGGGTGTGTCACGATGAAAGCGCTCGACAGATCGCCATTGGATGAATTTTGCATGTTCAGTTCCTATACACAGATCCATTGATCGTCCTGCCGATCACAACCGGTTCTCGTCGCCGCGCCTTGGCGTTTTTCCTCAACTAGCAATTGCCGGGAGCGGCCACGCGGAACCTCAGGTGAGAACCCAGGACAAACTCGGTGCTCCTTCCAGTCCGAACGTCTCCGTTGCGGTCAGCGAGCTGGCGCGACACGCTTGCATCGACAACGGCGCTCACCTGCGGCAGCGGATCAATCGAAATCATAGACGTCATTTGGCCATGGGGGGCAGCCAGGAGACAAGTCACTAAAATGGGAAGCTTCGTTTCGCGCGTCGAACGATTTGCATCCGCCACGGGATTACGCGTTGTGGCACGGGTGGTGACGTATGGTGATGCGTTTGTGAAGCAAGTCCGGTACAACACTGGTGGCGCGATTCGAATACTGTGGCTCGTCGTGCGATTATCCTTCCGGCTATTGGAGCCGAGTTGTACGGTAAAGCCTTGCTAGATGTGGAAAACACAGTAACGCCACCGGGTCAGCAACAGAATGCGTGGTTTTCCTGTCGCCTGTTTGCGAGATCGAGACGTGAGAGCAGGTCAGGTTTTCCCTGCCTGTTGTCACATCGACATCTTCCGAGCTGCAAGGTGGTGCAACGAATTGATGTATCGTTTTGCCTTACCTGGAGGACGTTTGTCGACAGGAAGGGAAGAGCGCCGAACCCACCGCGAGAACCACTCTCCGGTTGATCTCTTGTTCATGCCGGTAGGCTGTGCGCGCTGACAATCCTCTGTGTTATTGCGGCAACCCGGAATTGAGCGAATCATTCGTATGGTTGGGAGGCATGCGTATGACATTGACTGTGATGGAATTCGGTCGCGATGGGGATGTCCGCAATTCGAGCGACTGACGGTTTTGCCGTGCGATTGTTCCGATCAACTTCCCCAAACCGACTGCGGCCAGCCTAAAGTGGCGATCGGCAGCGCAGCGCATGTTGGAATGTCGGCTTGGCAACTCGCGTGCCTCGTGCAGCTCGTTTCTCACCCCAATTTCGCGACATTCGCCTGTTTCGCCGGTAGCACCCGCTGCATAACTTGCCTATCATGCAGTGCGCCCTTCCTGATCTGCCGCAGGCCCACGGTAGCGCGCCTAGACAGATACCTCCGCCGCAAAAGGATCTGAATGAAAAGCAACGGTGCCTATGTCAGCGCGCTTTTTATCTTCGGCACCGTATGCGTTGCCGCACCCGCGTTCGCGCAAAGCAGTGTCACGATGTACGGGATTGTCGATGCAGGGCTTGTTTACCAGAGCAGCCAGACGTCGCTCGGCTCGACGGTCAACGGCCATTCCAACGTCAAGCTTGGTCAGAATATCTGGAATGGCAATCGCCTTGGATTCAAGGGGATTGAGGATCTTGGGGGTGGCACACTGGCCGTGTTTACGCTTGAGTCCGGGTTAACCTCCTTAGCGGCACCCAGCAGTTCGCGAATGCCGGGTTCAGCAGACAGGCGTTCGTGGGCCTGACCAATGCGAGCTACGGTACGCTTACTGCAGGCCGTCAGTACACCTCGTATTACTCCCTGGTGGGTCCGTATGGCCCCACGACCTGGCTAACCGGTTATTTCGGAGCGCACGCCGGTGACATCGACAATTTGGACGTGATATACCGCGTCAATAACTCCCTTGTCTACAAGTCGCCTGCGTTTTACGGCCTCACCATCAGCGGCTCCTACTCGCCTGGCGCGGTGCCTGGCAGTTTAAGCCGGGGTTCGAGCTGGAGCGCTGCGCTCCGGTATTCAAGTGGGCCGCTGGGCGTCGCCGCGGGCGTCGAGCGATTCAACAACTCGACGCTGGGAGGCGGCGCTTGGGGGGCAAACTCGACCTTGAACTCGGGCGGCCAGCCTGGCGTGTCGGCGCTCACCAATGGCTATCAGACGGCGGCCGCCCAGCAGCGCGTCGCGGTCGCAGGCTCCTACGCGTTCTCGGCGGCGTGGAATGTGTCGGTATCCTATTCGAACGTTCAATACATTCCTGGCGTGGGCTCGGCGTTCCGGGACGAGGCGATCTTCAACACGGTCGGCGCCGTGCTGCATTTTCGCGCGACCGCGGCAGCCGACCTGGCGGCGGGCTATAGCATCACGCGCGCGACCAAAGCGAACAGCATCGCCAGCGCGGCACAGTACGAGCAGTTCAATCTGGCGGAATCGTACAACCTTTCGGCGCGCACGATGCTGTACGCGCTGCAGGGCTTCCAGCGGGCGCATGGCCAGACACTGGGCACCGCCGGCGCCGGCAACGTCATCAATGCAACCGCGACGATCGGCGACGGCTTCAACGCGGCGCCGTCGTCGAGTCGCAGCCAGTTTGCATGCGCCATCGCCGTATCGCACCGGTTCTAGATTCGCCACTGCGGTGTGGGCGACATGCCCAGGGTGGTCTTCAAGCGGAACGCCAGGCAATAACGCGTCTGGGCTACCGGCGGGCAAGGGATTTTACTTGGGACATCGAAGGCGCGGGCAGTTTATCGAGGCCTTGCCTCCGGGCATTCCCTAGGGTCTTGAGGTACCTAATCGCAGACTCGTCGAGACGCTCGAATTGGATGAGAGGTTGAGCAGAACACTCACGGCGGCGAAGCTGTCGCGGGCGGTTTGACTTAGGCAGATTCGCTATAGCTAGGCCTGTCGGCGATAGGCTTGACGAGGCGACTTCATGCGCTACCTTTTGCTGTTCAACTGCCATCTCAACGGGCCGCACGTCGATGAGTTGTAGTAACGCGGACGAGCCGCCGGGCGTTCTCGCGTTCCGTCTGTCCCCAATACGTGGTCCTCATCGCGCGCATTTGAACTAGACTTGGAACACGTGGTGTACCGGCATTTCGCCGGGCACGCGGCCATGATCCCTCGCCCTATAGGCGGGACGTAAACCTTGAACTGGAGTGTGAGCCATGAGCGAACCGTGCATTATCTCCGTTGCCATCACAGGCTCAGTTCCGCGCAAGAAGGATAACCCGGCTGTGCCGATCACGATCTCCGAGCAGATTGAAAGCACGCACGAAGCGTACGAAGCCGGAGCATCGCTGGTTCATCTGCACGTGCGCGACGAGCAGGAGAACTCCAGTTCCGACCGGTCGAGCTTCGCCTCTCTCCAGGAGGGCATCCGGAAACACTGTCCTGACATCATCATTCAGTTTTCGACAGGCGGTCGTGGCCGTTCGTTCGAGCAACGCGGCGCGATGCTCGATCTGCGCCCGGATATGGCATCGCTCGCAACGGGTTCTGTCAATTTTCCGACAACTGTCTATGAAAATCCGCCAGACTTTGTGCGTGCGCTTGCGCAAATGATGCTCGACCACGATGTCAAACCGGAGATCGAGATCTTCGATCTGGCGATGTTGTACAGCACAGGGGACCTCGTGCAACAAAGGCTGCTGAAATCTCCCGTGCACGTTCAGTTCGTGATGGGTGTAAAAAATGCGCTGCCCGCGCGTCGCGAGATTCTTGAGTTCGAGGTGAAACAACTCAAGGCGCTACTGCCGGACGCAACGTGGACCGCCGCCGGTATCGGACGGCATCAGTTGGAGGTCAATCACTGGACTCTCGAACTGGGCGGCCACTGCCGCACGGGTCTGGAAGACAATGTGCGCTGGGACAAGGACACGCTGGCGAAGAGCAACGCGCAACTGGTTGCGCGCGTGGCCTCGTTGTGCGGCGAATATGGCCGGCCGGTGGCGAGCGCCGCCCACGCGCGTGTCATGCTGGGTCTTTCTGCCAGATAGCCCGAAGGGGCGCGCCGCCGTCCGTGGCGCGCCCCGCACATGCCGCCATAGTCCGTTTGATCAGGGTTGGCCCGCCTGACGTTCAGTCGACGTCGTCACTTCTCCAGGGCGGCGCAGCATCTTGTCGACTTCGCCCGCGTGCATCTCTTCGATATGGATCATCTGGCGGGCGAACTCCTCGAGTGCAACGGAGCGGTCCTCGACCAGCGCGAGCAGTTCGCGATAAAGCGTCAGCGCTAGGTTCTCGGCTTGCAGCGATTCGCGGAGGATCGACGAGATATCGAATGTGTGCGAGTCGAGGAGGGGACCGATCGCAAGCGACGGATAGGCGCCCAATGTGGTGATCCACTCTCCGACCTGCTGTGCATGCAACAGCGATTCGTCGGCCTGCTCGCGCAGCCAGGATCTGATCGGAATGCGTCCGAATCCGAAAACAAGAAACGAGTAATGCGTATATCGAACGACGCCGGCCAGCTCGGATTCGAGAATCCGGTTCAGCACCGCAACGACGTCTTCCTTGTCTATCTCTGCCATTTGGTATCTCCTTTTATCGCACCGCCGCAGACACATTCCGAGATTCGCCGTTCGTGTCACGCCACATGGTCTTGACGGATATTGATTAAATGTAGTCCCGCAAGGCGATCGCGCAAGGTGTTAGTTCGTACGGACGCGTTTGCGTCGGCCAGTGGCGAGAGGGAAGGGCATCTGTTGCAGGGCTAGAACGCGGTCTCTGTAAGCTGACCGGCCGCCGGTTCCGGCGCGGGAGGCATTGATGGCTGCGACCGAAAGAATCGCCGATAGCCGGATCGGGAATCTGCCGGGTCCGATTCAGGCATGACGAAAGGAGCAATGTTGCTTCCCGTATTAGCTCACCTCTCGGTTCATTTTCGCGAATTAAGAAACGCAACTAACCGTCTAGCGGAATGTACTACCCGGCAACTTCGCACCCCGTCTACAGAACCGGGGGCTGCTGATTCAGCAAGTGCCTGATCGATCGCTTCGTTGAAGCGAATGACGTCGTCCAGATCGGGTGCTTCGGTCATGCCGGCTCTTGGGACCCCAAGCATGTTCACAATGAATTCAAGGGTGATCTTCTGTTCGTTCAGCGATAGGCGGTCGACGGTGAGCGGAGCCATCTGCACATTTGCTGGTCTATCGAGCGATGCCGTATGCAAACGACCTTCTGGGCCATCTGCGTGATCAATGCCTGGGTATATCCGCTGCTGACTATGACGGGTCAGGCCAGGTTGAACGGCAATTGGCGCTGCGGCTTGCCGGTAAGGCTCGCAATGGCGTTGGCAAACGCGGGCGCCAGCGGTGGCAGGCCGGGCTCGCCAATGCCGGTGGGTGCGTCGGCGCTCGGCACAATGTGGACATCGAACGTCGGCGTGTCGGTGATGCGCGCCACCGTGAAGTCGCCAAAGTTGCTCTGCTCGACGACACCGTTCTTTAGCGTGATGGCGGAGCCTGGCAGGCACATCGACAGCCCCATGACCGCTGCACCCTGCACCTGTGCCTCCACACTGCGCGGGTTCACGGCCAGATTGCAATGCACCCCACCCGTGACACGGTGCAGTACGGGACGACCCTCTTGCAAAGAGGCCTCCACCACATAGGCCACCACCGAGTCGAAGGACTCGTGCACGGCCACGCCCCATGCGCGACCGGTGGGAAGCTGCTTCTTCCCGTAGCCGCTCTTGTCCACCGCCAGCTTCAGCGCAGCGCGGTGACGCGAGTGCTTGTCACCGAACAGGCTCATACGGTAGGCCACCGGGTCCTGCTTTGTGGCGCGCGCGATATCGTCGAGCAGGGTCTGCATCACGTAGGCAGTGTGGGTGGAACCCACGCTGCGCCACCACAGCACTGGGACGTTGGTCTTGGGGTGATGCACGGTCAGGCGCACCGGCAGCGGATAGGGGTGACGCATGCCCTCGGTGGCCGTGGCGTCGATGCCGTTCTTCACCTGGAATTCCTCGAATACCGTGTCCGAGGTAATGGACTGGCCAACAATGACATGGTCCCACGCGAGCACCTTGCCGCGCTCGTCGAAGCCGATGCGTGCGTGGTGCAGGTGCATGGGGCGATAGTAGCCGCCCTTGATGTCGTCCTCGCGGCTCCAGAGCGTGCGCACCGGCGCGTTCAGGCCGGCGGAACGGACGGCCTTGGCGACCTCGCATGCCTCGACCACGTAGTCGCTCGTGCCCACGAAACGCCGGCCAAAGCCGCCGCCTGCCATCTGCACATGCATTTTCACCTGCTCGGGCTTGAGACCCAGCACGCGCGCGGCCGCGACAGCGTCCAGGCCGGGGCACTGGCTGCCGACCCACAATTCGGCTAGCCCGTCGGACAGCTGGACGGTGCAGTTCAGTGGCTCCATCGGCGCGTGGGCCAGGTAGGGGAACACGAACTCGGCTTCCAACCGGTGTGGGGCGGTAGCTAGCGGTGCCATATCCGCGTCGAACTGGCGCGGGCCCGGGCGACCAGCCTGCTCGCGGTACTGGGCCAGCAACCGTTCGCTATCCACCTTCTCGACCGAGGCCGTGTCCCACTGTAGCTTCAGCGCATCGCGCCCCTGCTTTGCCGGCCAATAGCCGTCGGCCACCACGGCCACACCCTCGCCACCGCGATCCAGCGGCACGCGCAGCACGGCCTTAATCCCCTTGATGGCGCGCGCAGCGCTGTCGTCCACCGTGGTCAGTCGCGCGCCGAACACGGGCGGATGCGCCACCACGGCGGTGAGCTGGCCGGACAGATGCGTGTCGATGCCGTATTCCTGATGTCCACTGCTCTTGGCCCGCGCATCGAGGCGCGTGGTGGGGCGGCCAATGATGCAGAAGTCCTTGGGGCTCTTCAGCGTGACCTTCTCGGGCACGGGTAGCGCCATCGCAGCTTCTGCCAGTTCGCCGTAGCTCAGCTTGCGGTTACCGGCGCCCAGCACAGTGCCGGCCCGCGTGCGCAGCGTGGCGACGTCCACTTTCCAGCGTGCTGCCGCCGCGGACAGCAGCATGGCCCGGGCACGCGCGCCGAGCTCCCGGTACTGCGTGAAGCTGTTCTTGATCGACTGGGAACCACCGGTGAGGTGAATGCCGAAGAGCGGGTCGACGTAGGCGGGGTCGTTCGAGCCCTGCCGGCTGCGCACCAGATTCCAGTCCGCGTCGAGCTCCTCCGCCAGGATCATCGGCAAACCGGTTTGCACACCTTGGCCGAACTCCAGGCGGTTGATGGTTACCGTGACCTCGCCCTTGGGACCGATTTGCACAAAGGCCGATGGCTGTTGCGTCGGCTTCAAGGCGCTGGCCGTCCGGCCGCTGCCGGTGGTTCGGCCTATGGCCGGGTAGGGAAACACGCCAAGCGCCAGTCCGCTGGCACCCACCAGCTTCAGGAAGCTGCGGCGCGGCAGCGTGACCGCTTCCCCAGTGCGGCACCTGGTCAGCAGGTGCTGCAGGGCACGTGGCATTTCGCTGTAGTCGAATTCAGGCAACATGGTGGCTCCTTCAGGTCAGGGCCCTAGCGGCATCGGCCACTGCGGCGCGAATGCGGGCGTAGGTGCCGCAGCGACAAATGTTGCCCGCCATGGCCGAGTCGATCTCGACGGCGGTAGGCTGCTTGCCGCGGGGCAGCGACTTCAGGAACGCCGTGGCGGTCATGATTTGGCCACTTTGGCAGTAGCCGCACTGCGCTACGTCGTGCTTGACCCACGCTGCATGCACGGCGGCGCCGACTTTGTCGCTGCCGTTGGTGGTGGCTTCGATGGTGGTGATCTGCTTGCCCTGGGCCGCCGATATCGGCGTAATGCAGGAGCGGATGGCCTGCCCGTCCAGATGCACGGTGCAGGCGCCGCACAGCGCGGCGCCGCAGCCGAACTTCGTGCCGGTCATGCCCAGCGTGTCGCGCAAGGCCCAGAGAATGGGGGTGTCCGGGGCGACGTCGACCGTGTGCTCACCACCGTTGACGTGGAGCGTGCTCATGATGGGTCAGTCCTTCGCAGGTTAGGTGTGTCGTGGCAAGTGCACCTCGCTTCGCGATCAGAAGCTGCCGTCCGTCGACCTGGAAAGCGCCTCATGGGTGTGCACTGCCTTCAATCGGGCCTCGACAGCTGGCCCGACCGCCGCCAGTGCATCGCTTCCGGCCACGAACACCCTGGGCGGAGTGTCCATGCCCACAAGCTCTACCAAAACGTGGCCGAGCTTGTTCGGATCGCCAGGTTGCTTGCCCGCGTAGGGAGACCACATCGCCTCGGCGCTGACCTCGGCGGCTGCGTAATCGTCGATACGTTTGTCGGGCCACTTGGCGTTGGCGGCGTCCAGCAGATCCGTGCGGAAGAATCCCGGCTCGACCACCGTAATCTTGATGCCGAACTTTCCGACCTCCTCAGCCACAGCGAGCGAAAGGCCCTCCACCGCAAACTTGCTTGCGCTGTAGGCGCCGCAGTGCATCAAGCCGACAGCGCCTGCCACGGAACTGACGTTGATGATGTGCCCGGACCGCTGCTTGCGCATGACCGGCAGCACTGCCCGCATGACATGACTCACGCCCCAGAAGTTCGTCGCAAAGAGGTGTTGAATGTCTTGCGTTCCCAGTTCCTCGTAATTGCCCAAGAGGCTGTACCCGGCACTGTTCACGACCACGTCGATATGACCGAACTTTCTTTGCGTCTCTTCGACCGCCGCCGCTACCTGGACCTCGTCGGAGACGTCCAGCCGGAGAATCTCCAGGTTCTCGCCGGCCAGGTCGCTCAGGGCATTGCCCACTTTGTCCAGGTTCCTCCCTGTGGCAATGACTCGATCACCCGCCTTCAATGCGGCCTTGGCCGTACCAGCGCCGATCCCGCTGCCAGCACCCGTGATAAACCACACTTTGCTCATGCTCAAACTCCCAGTCCTTAGTCATTGCCCTTCACTCTAG
Source organism: Paraburkholderia sp. NPDC080076 (assembly GCF_050281145.1). Taxonomy (NCBI): domain Bacteria; kingdom Pseudomonadati; phylum Pseudomonadota; class Betaproteobacteria; order Burkholderiales; family Burkholderiaceae; genus Paraburkholderia; species Paraburkholderia sp. NPDC080076. Next base: position 195,455 of record NZ_JBNNWQ010000006.1, read on the forward strand.
GCAGATTGACTGAGAAGAAAAACACCCTGGTACTGAACACGCTTTGAAGATATTCTTCAAAGTATGAGACTCAATCAGCTTGATGGACTGCTCGCATTCTGGAAGGTCGCAGAGCACCGCGGGTTTTCTGCCGCCGCGGCAGCGCTCGAGGTCTCGCCTTCTGCGCTCAGTCAGGCGATCCGCCACCTGGAGGCCCGGCTCGGCGTCAGGCTTCTCAACCGGAACACGCGCAGCGTCAGTCTCACTGAAGCCGGACAGGCATATCTGTCCCGGATCGGGCCGGCGTTAAGCGACGTGCTGGAAGCCGGGGAGCAGCTTCATGAGCTTCAGGGTCGGCCATCGGGCATCCTGCGCATCAACGCAGCGCGAATCTCGACTGCCATGGTCCTCCAGCCGCTGCTGGCCGGGTTCCTGAAGGCCTATCCCGACGTCCACGTGGAGCTAACGAATGATGAGGGCTACGTGGACATCGTCGAAAGAGGGTTCGACGTTGGCATTCGAATGGGAGAGAGTGTTCAGAAAGATATGATCGCTCTGCCTCTCGGTGGGCCGGTTGGCGTATCCATCGTCGGATCCCCCCGTTACTTCAAGAAGCATCCCGTGCCACGGCACCCATCCGATCTGATCCATCACAACTGTGTGCGATTCAGGTTTTCAGGCAGCGGGGCAATTTACAAGTGGGAGCTCGCCGTCGATGGCCGTATCGTCGAGTACGAGATCAGCGGCAATCTCACTATCAGCGACTCATTGTTCTCGGTTGAGGCTGCGCTGGATGGGATTGCCCTGGCGTATACGTTCGAGCAGCTCGCGCTTCCTCACATCCGGGCCAGGAAGTTAAAGCGCGTCTTGAGCAGCTTCTCACCGACTTTTCCGGGGTTCTACCTGTACTACCCCAGCAGACGCCAACAGCCTGCCAAGCTGAAGGCGCTGGTGAACTACGTGCTGGCGCATTCCAGCCCCGATACGATTGGAACGTCAGCAACGGTGCCGGCGAAAGACGTGTAGTAGCACGCCCATTTTTTTCGGCGGCCGAAAGTCCGCGTCGGCACGTATGGGAGTCCGATGAGGTTTCCCTGATTCCAGAGTCCCCATGCCCGAAACTGGCTGTTGATCCTGCATGACGGTTTCTGTCCGATGACTGGTGCACCAATCTGCGCCGCGAGATTGATCATTCTCGCGACCTCCAGTTCGTCGGACGTCCGCCGCACCATTGTCGCCGGTCGCGGTACATCGCAACCGGCAAGGAACGAATGACCACTATCCGGCATTGCCACTATCGGGGAGCAGCCCGCCAACTCCAGACATCGGACCGATCAAGCGCGCGGTCACTCGAACGTCTCCTTCACCTTGCGGATTCAATCCGTCGACCACCGATTATTGTCCGCGGCAATGGGATATTGACATGAGTTGAAAACGCCATCGCAGTCAGGGATCCAGATGGCCGTCCCTCAAAGCACACCTTAACCATTCGCTCAAGTCGAACGCGGTTTTATTCAATATGCCTGTGGCGCCACGCTGGCAAAATTTCAGTGCGTTACAAACAAACGAAAAATGTGGTCTACATCAGGACGGCGACCGTCCCGAGCTCGCTGCCAGGGCAAATTGTGGATCACTACAGGAGACAGCGACGACCATGAATTACAAGACCGCAGTTTGTGTCTGCGCCGCGTTGATAGGCATTACGCCGGCATGGGCGCAGGACGAAGAGGATGGCAAGGCCGCAGGCGCTAGCATGGTCACCATATATGGTTTGATCGATCAAGGATTCGAATACGTCAACAATGTGGCCAAGGGTAAATCCGCTACCACCAACGTTTTCCGCACAGGGGACGGGACTGCAACCTCCTATTTCGGAATTCGCGGTAGCGAGGATCTTGGCGGGGGCACGAAGGCCATATTTGACTTGCAAGGCGGCTTCATGCCAAGCAACGGAACCTCGAGGCAAGGCGGTCGTCTATTTGGACGGCAATCCTATGTCGGTCTCGATGGAAAATTTGGTCGTCTGACGTTCGGCCGCCAATACACCATGCGGTTTTATGCGACCTCGTTCATCAATCCATTCGGAACGGGCGCACAAGGCCTCACCACGCTTGATAACGGAATTGCTAACGCTCGGGCTGATAACTCAATTAGCTACCGCTATTTCCTCGGCGATTTCGAAGCGGGAGTGAACTATAGTTTCGGCCGCGATGCCGTCAATGGAGGTAGCGCCGCCGCCTCGAATTGCCCGGGCGAAACGACACCGTCGAATCAATGCCGGGAATATTCGGCAATGATCAAATACGAGGGACATACCTGGGGCCTCGCCAGTTCCTACGAGCGGAACTACGGCGGCACCTCGGCAACATGGGGTGGACTCACGTCGCCGAAACTCACAGATAGCCGGTTCACGCTGGGCGGCTACTTCAAGATAAGCAAAGCCAAGTTCGGCGTCGGCTGGATCAGGCGCGATGACGAAGGCATCGCGACGCCGAAAAGTAACCTGTTCTGGTTGACGGGCACAGTGCCCGTGACCCCGTTCATTTATTTCGACAGCATGCTGGCGCAACTCAAATACGATCATTCGCCCAATAAGGCACTGGTGATCGTTTTGCGCGGCGAATACTTGCTGTCCAAGCGCACGTTCCTGTATGTGACCGGAGAGCGCATCCATAACGACGGCAATCTCGCTCTTTCAGCGACTACCATTACACCCGTCCCCACCCCGCCCGCGGGCGGGTCGCAGATTTCCGTCATTGCGGGTATCAGGCATACATTCTGAGTCTCGTGCGAATGCTCGCGCGTCGTCACGCATTCTCTACCTGCTGTCCGCGCGGACAGCAAAACCGCACGGGGCGACCACGACGTCACGCATAGTACGACGGCCAACGCGGTGGCTTGATGAGCTACACCCCAGAGGTTGGACACCGATCCAACCTCTGGGTTTTTTTCATGGTCGAGGCGCTTCACAGAGCTAAGTTTCGCCTCGACAAGGCGCTGATGCGGAAGTCCGGCCGTCCCCGCCCGAGCGCTCAACCCGACAGTTTCGCCGCGGCGTTCGCCGCCGACATGTCGGCCACGACGGCGAAGGCCTGCTTGTGCATCAGGCTGCCCGTACCAATGAACATGTCCTGCAGATAACCGATATCGTCATCGGTCAGCGACAGATTCCTGGAGTAAGGCCGCTGCGCTTGATTGAAATTCCAGATTGCCTGCGCCGACGTTTTGTCGAAAGTCTTCTGGGCGTGCTTGCGCGCTTCGAAGAAGGCGTCATGCGCTGCGGGCGACATCAGGTAGTCGTAGAGCGCCCCATAGGCGGCCATTACCGCGACCATGCCCTCATGCTTGTCCCTGATCGCGGAATCGGAGGCGTAGGCGGTCTGGAAAATGCATTTCGGCAGTGCCTGCCACATGTTGGCCTCGCTGATCGCCACGAGCCCGTCCTCGTCGTTCAGATGCGAGATGCTCGAGCAGCAGGCGTCAGCCTCGCCCTTTACGACGGCCTCATAGCACTGGTCGTTGCTTCCCTTGTCGACGAAATTCACCTGCGAAGCATCGATGCCTTTCTCTTTCATGAGTTGCAGCATTAGCGTATGCAGCAGACCCAGAGCAGGGCCTACCGCGACCGTCTTGCCCTTCAGATCGGCGAGCGTCTTCGTTCCATCAGGTCTTGCAAAGACCGTCAGCGCGCACTTTTTCATACCGGCGCCGACGATCTTGACTCTGGCGCCTTCCGCGATTCGCGATAACACCATGTTGTAACCCGATACCATGCAGACATCCGCGGTTCCGGCGGATATGGCATCGAACGGGCCGCTGACGCCGGGGATCTGGATCATCATTGCATTCACACCGAATTGCTTGAAATAGCCCATCTCGTCCATCAACGCGTTCAGCGTAGCGTTCTCCAACCCCGGATTGCTGACGATCCGAATCTGCGTCGCAGCCGCCCGCGCGACATACGGCGCGGCAAGTCCGCCCGTAGCAACACTGAGTCCGAGAAGCCCCGCGTTGCGCAAGAAGCGGCGGCGATCGAGGGAGTGGGTCATCGGTTGTCTCCGTCCGCCGTCGAACCGGCGAGTCTGCGAAATTTGTTTTGAATGCGTGCGCGGGCCCACCGACCGACCTGCTTGGCCGCATCCGGATCTTGCCAGTGGCTCGCCGCCCGGTCGATTGAGTAAAATTGCGGTAGGCTTAACGAGTTGGTAAAACCGGGGGGTACACGGAGTGTCAGAGCTTGACTGGTTCCTGCAGATCAACTTGAAGGCGCGGCACTTGCGCTTGCTCGTGACGATCGACACATACCGCAATCTGAGCCAGGTGGCCGACGTGACTCACGTGACCGTGCCAGCCATATCTAAGTCACTGGCCGAACTGGAACGGGGGCTCGGACTCACGCTTTTTTCGCGCACTGCTCAGGGCCTGGTGCCCACACCGCACGGCGATTGCCTCATTCGTCACGCGCGCGAGATGTTGACGATCCTGCACCAGGCCCGCGACGAGCTGAAAGCTCTGAGTTCGGGGACCGAGGGCAAAGTTCATATCGGCATGTTGCCTGCTTCGGCCTCCATGCTGGTCGCGCAAGCCCTAAGCCTGTTGAAGCAGCGGTCGCCGGGCACCAATGCGACGGTGATCGAAGGTACGACGGCGTCGCTGCTGCCTGAACTCTGGCAAGGTCGGCTCGACCTGGTCGTAGGCCGCCTGCCACCGCCGGATACCCTTGGCAGCTTTGCAGAGAAGGAACTCCTCGAGGAGCCGGTGACACTGGTGACGGGCCCGCATCATCCGTTGGCCCGCAGGAAAACCCTCAAATGGTCAGACCTGCGCCCCTACCCCTGGATACTGCCGCCGCCCGGCTCGATACTGCGCGATCCCCTGGAGCGGGCACTCGAGGCGCACGACGTGCCGCTGACCAACAATTACATCGAGACGCTCTCGACTCACGTCGTTCGTGCGCACCTGCAAGTCTCGGATTTTATTGCCGTGATGGCCGACACGCCTGCCAACGACACCGTGCAGCCTCTTCATATCCTTCCATTGAGCCTGCCCAAACTGCTCCGACCGGCCGGTGTGCTGTGGAATCGCAACCGCAGCCTGACACCCAGCGCGCAACTCATGGTTTCGTGCCTGGAAGAGACGGCTCAGCGTCTCGCAGTGAAGAGCCGGGGCGCGCGCTAAGGCCCACGCCGGCCATAAAGCGTTTCGCCACATCCGGCAATGCTGCCTCGGGCAAGCCTTAACCATTTACTCAAACCCCGGGCGGTTTTTCTCAATTGACCCGAATCGGCGCGCTGGCAAAATCTCCATACGTTCACTCATAAGCGAACGACAACATGATCCATCCCGGGGACAGGGATTGTCTCCGACGCGCCATGCTGGCGGACCGTGGATCAATACAAGGAGACAGGGACGACTATGAACTACAGGACCGCAATATGTGCTTGCGCGGCGCTGTTGAGCTTTGCCGCGACGGCGTTTGCAGGGCCAGTTTCTGGTCAGTCCGTCGAAAAGTTTTATCACGGTAAAGCTTTGACGATTGTTGTCAGTGCCGACGCGGGCACGCCGACCGACATCATTGCGCGTCAGTTCTCGCGCTTCTTTGTCAAGTACATCCCCGGACATCCCCAAGCGGTGGTGATGAACGTAGTCGGAGCCGGGGGAATGGTTGCGGCAGCCTCGCTCCAGTCCAGACAGCCCAATGACGGTACCGTCATTGGCTTCCTGCAGCGCAACAATCTCTACATTCCACTGCTCGATCCAAGGCAAAGCAGATTCGACCCGCGGAATGTCAGATGGCTTGGCAGCCTCAACAAGGTCGAATACTGCCTGGTGTCAATGACCCGATCTGGCGTCACCACGGCGGATGATCTCACCAAAAAGAAGATGTACATCGGTGCGACCGGTTTTGCTAACGAGGACAGGACGCTGCCGGCGCTGCTCGATGAATACCTGGGCGCCAAGATGAGCATCGTGCCCGGATACACGGGTCGCGGCGAGGTTTATCTGGCGATGCAACGCGGCGAAGTCGATGGCTGGGCCTCGACTATCGACGGCCTTCAGCAGGGCGAGCCGGTGCGAATGCTCGCAGACGGCAAGATGAAGGTGCTGCTGCACCTGGGCTGGAAAAGCCCGGCGGCATTCGCAGATGTCCCGAACCTGAGCGCTTACATCACCAAACCAGATGACAAAGCGCTGTTCAACTTGTTCCTCCTGCCGTTCCAGGCGGGGCGGCCGATCGCCGTGCCGAAGGACGTGCCTCAGGATCGTCTGGACGCGCTGCGCGAGGCCTTTTCGAAGACCATTGCGGATCCCGAGTTTATCGACGCAATGAGACATTCAGGCTATCCGATTGATCCGATCGACGGAGGCGCAGTGGAACAAATCGTCAGCAAGCTGTACGCCACACCCGAGCCGCAACTCGAGAGCGCGCGCAAGCTCATCTTCAGTTCTCACTGAAAGCAGCCGGGAAGTGCGCGTGTCGGTCCTGCTTGCCCGGTCTCAGTCTGCCCTGATCTGAAATAGAGAACGTCATGAACCTCACGTGGGTGAATGACAGTCAATCACCGAGAGGTTCAATCATATGACGCCCGAAATTATCGACATTCATCCCCATATCATTTCGACGGACACGGTTCGCTACCCCATTGCTCCCCAGCATGGACATCGCTCGAATTGGTCAGCTACGCGTCCGGTCACAGTCGAGCAGATGATCGCGGAGATGGATGAGGCCGGCGTTGCGAAAGCCGCGATCGTGCATTCATCGACGACCTACGGTCACAACAACGCTTACGTGGCCGACAGCGTGGCGCAGTATCCGAAGCGCTTTACCGGCGTCTATTCCTTCGACTTGCTGGCGCCGGATGCGTTGACGACCTTTGACCACTGGCTGGCTCATGGAATGGGGGGAATTCGGCTCTTCACTGGGGGAGCGACTCATCAGAGCGATGGGAGCTGGCTGGTCAATCCGGCGACCTTCCCAATCTGGGAGCGCTGCGCCGAGCTCGGTATGACCATGGCGGTTCAGACGACGCCGGACGGTTTGTCAATGGTGGCCGAGTTGGCCGAACGTTTCCCCACCGTGAAGATCGCCCTCGATCACTGCGCGAGGCCTGATCTCGAAGACGGCCCGCCCTATGCGCGTTGCGCGGCGCTGTTCGAGCTTGCGAAGTATGACAACGTCTACATGAAGATTACGCCACGCACCTTTGATCTCGCGCAGGCGGCGCCGGGCGGGGCAGAGGCCTTTTTCCCGCATCTGGTGAAGGTGTTTGGCGCGCACCGTCTGGCTTTCGGCTCGAACTACCCAGCTTCGTCCGGGCCCTTGAAGAAGCTGATTGATCAAGGGCACAACTGTTTTGCAAGTCTCAGCGAGGAGGAGCGCGCCTGGGTTTGGGGCCGCACGGCGAAAGCTCTTTACCCTGCGCTTGCCGACTGAATCGTAGCAATGTCGAAAAGCCAGGCGCCGAAGCGCTGAGCGACGGACGGCAACCGACGCCCGTCGTACTCCGCTTCCACCTGAGTCGACGCTCCAAACACTCGACCCTTACCGGGTCACAGCGTGAGCCCACCGAGCTTGCCATCTCATCAGGATGACGCATGGATTTTTACAACGACGCAACTTTGTTGGCAGCAGGCCATGCGCTGTCGACGCTCTTGCAATTCCACCGTTTGATCTTTCTTGTTTTCGGCGTCGTGGTCGGACTGGCGATCGGACTGTTGCCCGGGATCGGAGGACTCACGGGTTTTGCGCTTCTGGTGCCGTTCACCTACACGATGGACCCCTATGCAGCCTTCGCGATGTTGCTCGGCATGGCTTCGGTCATTACGACTTCCGACGTGATCCCTGCGGTGCTCTTTGGCGTGCCAGGTCACGCGGCTTCGCAGGCGACGGTGCTCGATGGCCTGCCCATGACCAAACGCGGTGAAGCGTCGCGTGCGTTGAGTGCGTGCTACACGTCGTCGTTGCTCGGGGGCTTGATCGGAGCGGTCATCCTTGCAGTCTCGTTGCCGTTGGTGCGGCCTTTCGTCCTCTCCATCGGTACGCCGGAAATGCTGGCGCTCACGATCTTCGGGGTCTCGATGGTTTCTGCTCTATCTGGCAACGCGCCGCTGCGGGGCGTTGTCGCGGCCTGTTTCGGCATTCTGGTCGGCATGATCGGAACCAACGTCGCAACCGGGCAAATGCGTTGGACGGGAGATCTCCTTTACTTGCAGGACGGCATTCCACTGGTGCCGATCATACTGGGCATATTCGCGTTGCCCGAGTTGTGTGAACTCGCCATCCGACGCGCGGCAATCGCTGAAAATGTGCAGTTCAGTTCGCGCCGGGGGATGCAACAAGGCGTCATGGACACCTTGCGAAACTGGTTCCTGGTTCTTCGATGCGGCGGGCTTGGCGCGGTCCTTGGGGCGGTGCCGGGTATTACCGGGGCTGTGACGGACTGGATCGCCTACGGACATGCGCTGCAGACCTCAAAAGGCGCGAAGCAGACCTTCACCAAGGGCGATGTGCGCGGTGTGATCGCTCCCGAAGCCGCCAACAACGCGAGGGAAGGCGGCAGTCTGGTGCCTATGCTGTCTTTCGGTGTACCCGGTGGCGCGGCGCAGGCTATTTTGCTCGGCGCGATGATGGTCCACGGGTTTATTCCCGGGCCCGACATGCTGACCAAGCATCTCGACCTTACCTATTCAATGGTCTGGTCCATCGCGCTTGCCAATATCTTCGGAGCGGGCTTGTGCTTCCTGCTCAGCGGGCAATTCGCCAAGATCTCGACACTGCGTTACACGCTTATCCTGCCGGTCATCATGCCCATCATCTATGTCGGCGCCTTCCAGGGTTCGCGTAGCTGGGGCGACCTGTTCGTGCTGCTCATTGCCGGACTTATCGGCTGGACCATGAAGCGCCTGAAATGGGCGCGCCCGCCCCTGATCCTCGGTCTTGTGCTCGGCGTGCTCATGGAACGCTACATGTCGATTTCCTTCGTGCGCTATGGCACGGATTGGCTGACGCGGCCGGTCGTCATGGTTCTGCTCGCCCTTGCGGCGCTGGTGTTTTTCAAACCACTGTTCAAGCTGGTACGCGGAGGCGGGCTCGCGCGGATGCGGCCGAGCGGAAAGATCGCGTTGAAGCTCGAGGACCTCGTCTATGTATTCTTCATCGGCATCGGGCTCTACATGCTGGCGACCGCGCAGGGCTGGCTCCTGATGGCCAGAATCGGGCCGACGGTAGTCGCGAGCATCCTCGTGATCGCCGGGACCATCAGCCTCGCATACAAGGTTTTCGTGATTCCGGCACAGCCGGGACAGGCACATGCCGGCGACGGCATCCACATGGATGTGGCGAGCGACCACGACGAGAAACTGCCAAACAGGGTGGTGCTTACACGGGCGCTGAGATTCTTTGGCTGGTTCCTCGCGTTTCTCGCCTGCATGGGCGTGATCGGCATGATCCCCACCGTACCGCTGATGATCGTAGCCTTCATGCGCATCGAGGGACGCGAGTCCTGGCGCCTCAGTTTGATCCTTGCAGCTTGTGTGACGGTGTTCCTCTATGTGGTCTTCGATCAGATTATCCATATTCCGTGGCCGGACAGTTTCCTGGGGCAGTGGTTTCCCGCGCTCGCAGGCGGCGCGTGACGACTTGATTGAACTGTGCAAGCGCGAATTTGTGGTCCTGTAGGCAGGATTCCTACCAAAGTAGTGTGCCGAGACGGGATTCGGCTTCGGCATCTTTTCACTGCAAGGAAATAGCATGACGGACAATCGACTCGAGCTCATCGACCCGAAGAACGCCACCGACGAACAGAAGAAGGTCATTGCACGGCTAGGCGAAGGGCGGGGGCGCATTCCTACGCCGTTCAACATCTGGCTTCACAACCCGCATCTCGCTGAAGGAATGGAGATCATCGGCACGCACGTCGACCACTCTCCGGTTCTGGGCGAAGCGGAAAGCGAAGTGGCGATCCTCTCGACGGCTGTTTTCTGGAACGCGCCCTATGTCATCGCCAACCACCGCCGGCATGCGCTGAAGGCCGGAGTTCCTGAGGCGGTTGTCAACGCCATCGTGGAAAAGCGGCGACCCGAAGCTGTCGAGGGGCGTTTGGGTCTGATCTGCGACGCAGTCTGCGACATTCTTGCGGGCGGCGTGGTCGAGGACGCGCACTTTGCCCGTTACGAGGCCGAGCTGGGCCGCGCGGTGATTGCCGAGCTGCTTATCACTGTCGGCTATTTCACCTCGATTTCGCTTGGCATGACCCTGCACGCGCTTCGGCCCAAGGAATGACGCAATGACAATCATGGTGGCGTGTGCGGGCGATTGGACCTGAATCCGGTCAGGACGTACTGAGCGGCTGGTTTGTTCATCAACTTGCCGCAGCCGCAACGTCCGTGGCGAGATGGAAAAAATGCGGGAGGTACGTGACGTGTCAGGGCTCGACTGGTATCTGCAGATCAATCTGAAGGCGCGGCACTTGCGTCTGCTCGTGACGATCGACACCTACCGTAATCTGACCCAGGTGGCCGACGTCACTCATGTGACCGTGCCGGCCGTCTCGAAGTCATTGGCGGAACTGGAACGGGGACTCGGACTCACGCTGTTTTCGCGTACAGCGCAGGGCGTGGTACCCACGCCGTATGGCGATTGCCTCATTCGCCACGCGCGATCGATGTTGACGATCCTGCACCAGGCGCGCGATGAGTTGAAAGCCCTGAGTTCGGGGACGGAGGGCAAGGTCCATATCGGTATGCTGCCCGCCTCGGCCTCTGTGCTGCTGCCACAGGCGCTGAGTCTGCTGAAACAGCGGTCGCCCGGCACCAATGTCGCGGTGATCGAAGGTACGACGGCGTCGCTGCTGCCAGAGCTCTGGCAGGGCCGCCTCGACCTGGTCGTGGGCCGCCTGCCGCCGCCCGATACGTTGGGGAGCTTCGCGGAGAAGGAGCTTCTCGAGGAACCGGTGACGTTGGTGACGGGCCGTCACCATCCTCTGGCGCGCAGGAAAACCCTGGAATGGTCGGACCTGCACGCCTATCCGTGGATTCTGCCGCCGCCCGGTTCGATACTGCGCGATCCCCTGGAGCGGGCACTCGAGGCGCACGCCGTGCCGCTGACCGGCAACTACATCGAGACGCTCTCGATTCACGTCGCGCGCGCACAGCTGCAAATCTCGGATTTCATCGCCGTGATGTCAGGGACGCCTAACGAGACCACCCAGCCCCTTCATACCCTTCCGTTGAGCCTGCCTCGACTGCTCCGCCCCGCCGGCGTGTTGTGGAATCGCAACCGCGGCCTGACACCCAGCGCGCAACTCATGGTTACGTGTCTGGAAGAGACCGCCCAGCTTCTGCTGGCGAGCCACGGCGCGGCATCGCGGGGAGTGTCGTCCCAGCTTAAGGCGACCCGGCCGCATCAATCGCCGGACGCACCATGAGGGGCGCGGCGGCGCGCCAACCGGTCGCTACCCCGTGGACCATAACTGCCGCTCTGATCAATGCTGTTGCGCATCTTTGGCTCTCCGATACCGAAGTCACCGGCGCGGCAACCCATGTTGTCATTGCGCCACCGACTTTACCAATCGGTTAAGGCATTCGCGGCTTATTTCAATAGACGGAAAAGGCGCGCAGAAAGATCATGTAGTCAACGAGATCACCTGAAGAGCCCCCGCAATTTGCCGGTAACGAGCACGGGGCAATCGGAAATGGGTCGATCTGAATGTCTATTTAAACAGGAGACTAAGTTGAGCAAAAAAGTTCACCTCAAGATCGCAATCGCCGAGCATCCGCATACCTCGGCGATCCGTGACGGATCCATTCCCATCGAGGGCGTGGAAGCAGAGTTCATTACGGTCCACCCGCAAATCGGAGCCTTTCGCCGGATGGTTCGCGACGTCGAGTTCGATGTGTGCGAGCTGGCGCCGACGACGTACATCATTGCGCGGGCGTATGGCGCTCCTTTCGTCGCGCTTCCCATCTTTGTCGTACGGCGCTTCCACCACGCCGGGTTGCTGGTGCGTCCGGACGCTGGGATCAAAACCCCCAAGGACCTGGAGGGCAAGAAGGTGGGTGTGCGCGCCTATTCGGTTACGACGGGGGCGTGGACGCGTCAGGTGTTGATGGACGAATTCGGCCTTGATTCGTCAAAGGTGACCTGGGTGGTGGATGACGAGGAGCATGTCACGCAGCTCAAGCTGCCACCGAACGTGATCCACGCTCCCGCCGGCAGCTCGCTGGCCGAGATGATGGAGAAGGGTGAACTGGCGGCGGGCTTTGGCGCCAACGCGGGCATTGGCCGCACGGGCGCACCGACGGGTGGCTGGAAGGAGGTCGAGGCCGACTATCCCGATCTGTTCCCGAACGCGGCCGAACTGGAGGCCGAGTACTACGCGCGCACTGGCGTGTACCCGATGCACGGCACTATCGTCGTCAAGGACTCGGTGCTGGCCGAGCATCCCTGGGTAGCCAAATCGATTTACGACGCTTTCGACCGCGCGAAGAAAGAATGGCTGGCCCGTCTCGATGCGGGTGAACTCACCGACAAGAAAAATAAGAAGTATCTCGAGTTGCGCAAGATCGTCGGCCACGATCCGCTGCCTTACGGCATCGAGGAGAACCGCAAGACCATCGAGGCGCTCGAAGCCACCGCTTTCAAGCAGGGCTTGACACCGCGGCGCATGTCCATGGGCGAGCTGTTCGTCGATCCCCGCGTCTGAATCCCGTACGGAAGCAAAAAACATGATCATCGATTGCCACGGCCACTTCACGACCGTCCCTGCTTCGTTCCGCGACTGGCGCGCCAAACAGATTGAGTTTGCCGACGACCCAGCCAATGCGCCGCCGCTCTCGGGCGCGCACGTCACAGATGACGAGATCCGCGAGGGCGTGGGCAACGGCCAGTTGCGTCTGCAGAAGGAGCGGGGCGGCGACCTGACGCTGTTCTCGCCGATCGCCGGGCTGATGAGCCACCACTTGGGCAACGAGCGTACGAGCCTCGAGTGGGCCGAAGTTTCGAATAACCTGGTGCGCCGTGTCTGCGACATTTATCCGGACAATTTCGTACCCGTGTGCCAGTTGCCGCAGTCGCCGCTAGCGCCGCCCAGGAACTCGATTCCCGAGTTGCGCCGTTGCGTCGAGGAGATGGGATTCGTCGGCTGCAACCTGAATCCGGACCCGACCGGCGGATACTGGACCGGCAAACCGATGACCGACCGTGAGTGGTATCCCGTCTACGAGGCGCTGTGCGACCTCGACGTGCCGGCCATGATCCACGTTGCGGCCTCATGCAACCCCTGTCACCACGGCACCGGCGCGCATTACCTGAACGCCGACACGTCCGTCTTCATGCAACTGCTGCAGGGCGATGTCTTCAAGGACTTCCCGACGCTGCGCCTCGTCATCCCGCACGGCGGCGGCGCTGTTCCCTACCACTGGGGCCGCTACCGCGGCATGTCGCTGGAGATCGCCAAGCGTCCGCTGGAAGGCCTCCTGAACAACATCTTCTTCGACACGTGCGTCTATCACCACCCGGGCGTGGAACTGCTGACCAAGGTCGTGCCGGCGAGCAACGTGCTGTTCGGCTCCGAAATGGTCGGCGCTGTGCGCGGTCGGGATCCGGACACCGGCGAATACTTCGACGACACGAAACGCTACATCGACGCCTGCACGGCCCTGAGCGACGCCGAGCGGGACGCCATCTTCGAGGGCAATGCGCGCCGCGTCTACCCGCGCCTGGACAAACTTCTCAAGGCCAGAGGCCTGTAACCAAGCCAATAGCTCATAGCTGGACAGACATGATGAACATCATCGACATTCATCCCCACATTATCTCGGACGACGAGAAGCGCTACCCGCCCGCGCCATTGTTCGGCAAGCGCTCGGACTGGTCGCAGGAGCGGCCCAACACGGTCGAAACGCTAATCAAGGCCATGGACGAGGCCGGTGTCGCGAAAGCCGCCGTCGTGCACTCTTCGACCACTTACGGATTCGACAACAGCTACGTCGTGGACGGCTGCAACCAATACGCGGACCGGCTCGTCGCCGTTGGTTCCGTGGATATGCTGGCCGATGACGTGCCGGCCGTGATCAAGACCTGGACCGGCAAGGGCCTCGCCGGCCTGCGCATCTTTACCGGCGGCTCGACCAAGGACTTCGACCCCAGCGAGCTCGATAACCCCAAGTCCTTCAAGGCGTGGGAGACGCTGGCCGAGCTGAAGCTGCCCATGTGCATCCAGACCGGGCCAGTCGGCCTTCCCCAGGTGCGCATGCTGGCGGAGAAGTTCTCGAGCGTGAACATCATCCTCGATCACCTCGGCCGTCCCGATGTGCTCGATGGGCCGCCTTACGCCAACGCCGCAAGCCTGTTTGCGCTAGCCGATCTGCCGAACATCTATCTGAAGCTCACGCCACGCATCTTCGGCGACGTGACGAAAGAGCGCGCTAGTGCGGAGACGTTTTTCCCGGGCGTCGTCGAAGCCTTCGGCGCGCAGCGCCTCGCCTGGGGCTCGAATTTCCCGACTTCCCCCGGAACACTCAGCGAGATTCTGGCGACGGCCGAGAGAGGGCTGGCCTGCCTCGGCGAGGAAGACCGCGCCTGGATCTTCGGCAAGACCGCGCAGAGGCTTTACCCGGCACTCAACTGACGCTCGAATAATGGCAACCGCGCGTGCCGCCGACTGAAGCGCCGCGCAGCGAGAGAGAAAGAGAGATACCCATGTCTGATATTCGCCTCAATAGCATCATCCGCGCGTTCGAATCGGGCAAGCCCGCGCATGCCGCCTTCGCCAAGCTCGACAAGCAGACCGCCATCGAGATGAGCGATTCGCCCTATGACGGCATCGTCTTCGAGATGGAACACAACCCTTACGACGTAAGTGCGCTTGGCGACGCGTTGCAGTACATGCTGAGCCGCAAGCAGATCGCCGAGTCCGCGTCGGTGGCGGCCAGGGTGACGCCGCTGGCACGGATCCCGGCCAACGGCGTAGAGATGAATCAGAGCTTTGCCAAGCAGGTGCTGGATCGCGGCGCATACGGCGTGATCTGGCCGCATGTGGCAACGGTGGAGCAAGCCTATAACGCCGTCGCATCCTGCCGCTATGCCAGGCCGAAGAACGCGCCGCTGTACGAGCCCAAAGGCGTGCGCGGCGACGGCCCGGCCAATGCGGCGCGCTACTGGGGCCTTTCGATGTCGGACTACTACGCAAAGGCTGACGTCTGGCCGCTGGCGCCGCAGGGCGAGATCCTCGTCGGGCTGATGTGCGAGAGCACGCAAGCCATCGAGAACCTCGACGACATCCTCGCCAATGTGCCTGGCATCGGCTTCATCCTGATCGGCGAAGGCGATCTCAGCCAGGAACTGGGCTTCCCGCGCCAATACGAGCACCCGGAAGTCGTCGACGCAATGCGCCGCATCGCCGAGACCTGTCATAAGCACAAGGTCGTCGTCGGCAATCCGCACGTCACGGCCAAGAACCAGCGTCGCCTGATAGACGAAGGCTACCGCCTGTTGCTGTCGGCGCCACAGCGCACCTACGGCGTGGTCGGTCTCGCACGCGACATGGCGGGCTACTGATGAACGGCGCGGAAAGCCTCGTCGCCACCCTGGTCGACCAGGGCGTGGACATCTGCTTCGCCAACCCCGGCACCTCGGAGATGCATTTCCTCGCGGCGCTGGGTAACAACCCGAAGATGCGCAGCGTGCTCTGCCTGTTCGAAGGCGTGGCCACCGGCGCCGCCGACGGTTGGTACCGGATGAAGGACAAACCGGCCTCGACGCTGCTGCACCTGGGGCCGGGCCTCGCCAATGGTCTCGCGAACATCCACAATGCGAAGCGCGCTTCGTCAGGCATGGTCAATGTTGTCGGCGAGCATTCGGTTTCGCACCTCAAGTACGACCCGCCGCTGACCTCCGACATCGAGGGCTTGTCGCGGCCGCTTAGCCACTGGGTGCGCCGCGCTGAATCGTCGAACACCATCGCCTGGGACACCGCTCAGGCTGTGGCCAAAGCCAGCGAGCATCCGGGGCAGATCGCCACCTTGATCCTGCCCGGCGATACCTCCTGGCAGCAGGTTGCCAACGTCCCGGTGCTGCCGCCGGCTGTCGCGGCAGGGCGCAAAGTGCCGAGTACCGAGCGCGTCGAACACGTCGCACGCGTGCTGCGCTCGGGCGAGCCGACACTGATCATCCTGGCCAACAAAGCCACGCGCGGCGCGGCGCTCGAGAAGGCCGGACGCGTGGCCGCGGCCACCGGCGCGCAACTCGGCTCGCAGTTCTTCACCGCACGCATCGAGCGCGGCGCGGGCCGCGTGCCGATCGCGCGCATTCCCTACGCCGTCGCGCAGGCCGCAGCATTCCTCAAGGACTTCAAGCACATCGTCACGCTCGAGACCAGGGAGCCCGTGGCCTTCTTCGCCTACCCGGACAAGCCCAGCCTGCTCAAGGCCGAGGGGACGCAGGTGCATGCGCTCGTCGAGGCGGATGAGGACAGCGAGCTTGCCTTCGACATGCTGCTGCAGGCGCTCGGCACCGCGGGCACGGCGCCGCTCGTGCAGCCGCGCATCGAGACGCCGGTCCCGACCGGCGCGCTCAACCCGACGAGCATCGCTCACGCGCTGGCCGCGGCCTTGCCTGAGCACTGCATCGTCGTGGACGAATCGCTGACGACAGGGCGCGAGTCCATGAGCCTGACCATGGGCGCGTTGCCGCACGATCTTATCAACAACATGGGCGGCTCCATCGGTTACGCGACGCCCGTGGCCACCGGCGCGGCGCTAGCCTGTCCCGATCGACGCGTGTTCTGCATGGTCGGCGACGGCAGCGCGATGTACACGATCCAGTCGCTCTGGACTCAGGCACGCGAAGGCCTGAACGTCACGACCATCATCTTTGCAAATAACAGCTACGCCATCCTCAAGGCGGAGTACGCAAATATGGGCGCGGGCACGCCCAATGAACGTGCGTTGTCGATGATCGACATCGACAAGCCGAGCATCGACTGGCTGGCCATGGCGACGAGCATGGGCGTGCCTGCCATCGCCGTCGAGACGGCTGAGAGCTTCCACAAGGTCCTTATCGATTCAACCCGCGAGCCAGGCCCGTGCCTGATCGAGGTCCGTCTATAAATCCGCAATCCGATACAAGGATCAAGCAAAAGGAGTGACATTCCATGACAACGACGCTGACCGGTGCGCCGACGCTGCGCGTCAATCTGGCCGAGTACTCAGTGACAAAGGCGATGCGGGACGGGCGCGTGAGTTCGGACCTCATGACGCTCGACTACTGCGGGCCAACGCCCGCGCACAATGGCTTCAAGGCGATGGTGCGCGAGAGCAAGTTCGACGCCGGCGAACTGGCGATCGTCACGTTCCTGCAGGCCAAAGCCTATGGCAAGCCATATGTCTTGCTGCCGACACCGATTTCGGGGCGGTTCCAGCACCACTGCGCCGGCTACAACATCGACTTCGGGCATCTCGATCCAAAGGATATCGAGGGCAGGAAGGTCGGCGTGCGTACCTACACGCAAACGACCGCGCTCTGGATTCGCGGCATTCTGCGCCACGAATATGGCGTGGACCTCGACAAGGTGACGTGGATGACACTGGGCGATGGGCACCTGGCCGAGTACAACGACCCGCAGAACTGCCAGCGCCTGCCGCCGGATGCGTCGATTCCGCAGATGATGCTCAACGGCGAGCTAGCGGCCGCGCTTCTCGGCGAAGACATGCCGAAAGACGAGCGCGTGCGCACGCTGGTGCCGGATGCACATGCTGCCGCGAAAGACTGGTTTCAGCGCAGCGGAATTGTCCCGATCAACCACATGTTCGTGGTGCATGAGACTCTGTCGAAGCAACGGCCTGACATCGTTCGTGAGCTATACCGAATGATCGTGGAAAGCCGCTCCCTCGCCGAAGGCGTGCCGGCCGTGTTCCCGCCTATCGGTATGGAAGCCAATCGCAAAGGCCTGCAATTTGCGATCGACTGGGCATTCGACCAGAAGATCATTCCGCGGCGCCTCGCCGTCGACGAGTTATTCGATGATGTAACCGGCAGCCTTGCGTAAGTGCGCGAAGACTGTCGCGAGCCTCCGCGGTTGAGTGGAGGTTCATCGCGGCCGAAGCAGGCGGTTAGCGCGGCAGGACCGCCGCCACGCCGAAAGCAAAGCACACCAGCTGGCGAGTAAAACAGAGAAATCGTCGGAGACAGAGTGAACCGGATAACTCGACGTAAAGCGGCGCGGCGTGAAAGTCGCTGGGGCATTCTCGTGCTGCTCGCGGTCGGGCTCATGATCTCTTTTGTGGACCGCACGAGCATGTCAGCGGCGCTCGCAGACCATCATTTCGTTCGGCAGTTTGCGCTGACGCATGTCGAACGCGGCTGGCTCGGCTCTGCGATGTTCTGGTCTTACGGCCTGCTTCAGATGCCGATGGGCTGGCTGGTGGATCGCTATGGCGTGAAATGGCCTTACTCGATCTGCTTCCTGCTGTGGTGTCTTGCGGCGGCGGCGACGGGCGTCGTCACCACGCTTTCCGCGCTGATCGTAGTGCGCCTGCTGATTGGCATTGCGGAAGCCGTGGTGGTCCCCGCAACCTATCGCTACCTTGCGAACAACTTCGATGAAACCCGGAAGGGCACCGCGCTCGGGATCTACTCGATTGGCGGCAAGATGGGACCGGCGCTTGGCGCGCCGATCGCGGTCTGGCTGATCGCCATCAGTTCGTGGAAGGCAATGTTCGTTGTCACCGGCCTGGCCGGGCTGGTTTGGCTAATGCCATGGCTGCTGATGCTCAACAATGATCTCCCGTCCAAAGCCGAACTTGCGGCGGCAAGGCGGCGGGCGGCCTCGGTGCCGCTCGGTAATCTTCTGTCGAGCCCAGTGGTGTGGGGCGGTTTGATTACCAACTTCTGCTACAGCTATTTCGCGTTCTACTGCATGACGTGGATGCCTGCTTATCTTGTCGAACAGCGCGGCCTTTCGCTTGAACAGTCGGGACTCTATACGTTCTTTAGCTTCGCGGGCATCGCGATCGTGGCGGCGCTCGCCGGATGGGCAGCAGACCGCCTGATCGCGCGCGGCCATGATGCCGTGGTGGTGCGCAAATCGTTCATCGTGGCGGGATTTGTCGGTGGCACTACTGTTTTGCTTGGCGCGTACACGCGTTCGCCGCAAATGGCCGTGTTCTGGAATGTCGTATCTCTCTCGCTGTTGGGCCTCGTCACTGCGAACAATCTGGCATTGGTCAAGCTCACTCTGATCCCGAAGCAGGCAGTGGGATTGAACACGGGATTGCAGCAAGTGGCCACCAGTCTTGCGGGTGGGATTTCAGCCAGCCTTTCGGGCTGGTTACTCCATGTGGGGGGCAGTTACACGCTCCCCATGCTGGCTATTTTCATGTTCTTGATACTCGGCGCTGCGGGTACCGTGGTGCTATTGCAGTGGAAGTGGGCGCCGAAAGTCAATGCGACTGGATACCAGCAGCAGAGCGAAGAGGTAG
Organism: Paraburkholderia sp. NPDC080076; assembly: GCF_050281145.1. Taxonomy (NCBI): domain Bacteria; kingdom Pseudomonadati; phylum Pseudomonadota; class Betaproteobacteria; order Burkholderiales; family Burkholderiaceae; genus Paraburkholderia; species Paraburkholderia sp. NPDC080076. The sequence continues at coordinate 214,913 of NZ_JBNNWQ010000006.1, forward strand.
CGGCTGAAGATTCGCTGAATACCCGCCCACCGGAATCGGAAAACCGGTCACTGCCACACAGCAGATAATTCACAAGGGTCCAATGCCGCAAACGAAAATTATCGATAACCATCCGCACTTCTACAACGGGGAAAGCTGGCAGTTGGTGCTGCGCGGTCAGATCAACAAGCGCATTCGCAATTCAAAAGAGTGGAGTCCGGTATGACGCGTGCCCCCGATACGTCGTCGCCGGCGCTCGAGGTGCGCGCGGGCATTGTGCCTTTGATGCACCATTCATCGTTGATGCGCTTCCTGATCGCCCGCATTGGTTCCATCACTGCTCAGCAGGTGCTCATGCTGGCGATCAGTTGGCATATGTATGACCTGACGTCCAGCGCCTGGTATCTCGGCCTCGTCGGCCTTTTCCAGTTTATTCCCGGACTCGCCACGACGCTGGTCGCCGGCCATTGCGCTGATCGCATGCATCGAGGCCAAATCGTTGCAGTCTGCCTTGCGGCCCAGGCAGCCATGGCCACGCTGCTTGCCGTATCGACCATGACGCACATCGTGACCCGCGACTTGCTGCTGGGGCTCTCGCTGATCCTGGGCGCGATTCGGCCGTTTCAGATGTCAGGCCAACAGGCACTCCTACCGATGCTCGTTCCGCACACTTTGCTGGCGCGGTCGATGGCGCTCAGCACGGTGGTCCAGCAGGTATGCGTGATCGCCGGGCCGGCGTTGGGCGGCTTGCTGTTCGCGATCGGCATCAACGCGCTCTATTTGACCTGCGTCGTGCTGTTCTGCGTGAGTGCGGTAATGTACGCGCTTATACGTTATGACCACATTCCACCGCCACGCGAACCCGTCACGGTCGAGACGCTTCTCGCCGGCTTGCGCTTCGTTTGGCACAACCCTCTGTTGCTCGGTGGCATCTCTCTCGACCTGTTCGCGGTCCTGTTCGGCGGCGCCACTGCCCTGCTGCCTGTCTACGCGAAAGAGATCCTGCATGTGGGGCCGCAAGGACTGGGCTTGCTGAGATCCGCACCGGCCGCGGGCGCGCTTTGCGTTGGCCTCATGCTATCCCGGCGGGCCATCGGCAGCGGCGTCGGCAAGAAACTCCTTATTGCGGTCGCCGTCTATGGAATGGCTATTGTCGCGTTCGGGCTCTCACGATCGTTTCCGATATCGCTGTTGCTGCTGGCGATCTCGGGCGCTGCTGACACTATCAGCGTGGTGGTGCGGCAGACGCTTGTTCAACTGGAAACGCCTGATTGCATGCGCGGACGGGTCGCAGCCGTGAACACCCTCTTCATCGGCGCGAGTAACCAACTGGGGGAATTCGAGTCCGGGGTGACTGCCACGGCGTTTGGCGTCGTTGGCTCCGTCGTGCTGGGTGGATGCGCGACGATCCTTGTCAGCGCTGCATGGAGCCGGCTATTCAAGCCGCTCGCCAGACGCGAAGCCTTGTACTGACGGAAAGGCTCGCGTGTCGCAGGTCGGGAGTAAGTGAGAGCATAACGGCGGGCAAGAAAGTGTCACGAAGAGGTTTAACGCTTCGGTTAAGTCGTCTGCCTTTAACTTCAATGGACGGTACCCTCGAATGGCTCGATCATATTCACACCGCCTCCACCTTCTTGGGTAGAAAAAGTCCAACACGACGCGGAGTCACATTGCAATGGCCTGTGGGCCGAAAGAGTTAAGGGTGAGTCTGGTCGTGTGGTGTCACCGCACGAACCAATTCGCTGTTGCGCCTGTTCGGTTCTGCTACCTGGCCGCGAAGCACGGAGAAGCGTATGAGCAGTCAGTGCAAATCTCTTCGGTTCCTTGTCAATGACTGGTTTGGTAGCGGTGAAAATTTTCGAGTCACCCGGCCAGCTCGCTCAAGGAAAATGCCATGGCGAGTCGTAAGGATCGAAGTCATGCGTTCGTTTGGAACGTTCGCGATTGTCTTCTTTCGACATGGCGACGGCTCGTGGTGCGTCTACCCGCCCTCCACGGTTCAACCAACAATGAATGGGCTTCGGAACTAGCCGCACTACTCGGGTGACACTCGCCACGCATAGTGGTCGGCATCGACAAATCCGAGAAGCTGCCTGGCGGTCGTTGCTTTGTATGGCCGTGTCTTCGGCACGACGATTACCTCCGGCTTTCGATTCAGGTGCGTACCACGACGCGTAGTGCCACAAATTAGCTCCATCGAACCCATTTTAGGAAACCTGCATGACCCTCACTGGTGAAATGCTTATTGGTTTTTCCGCAGTGCGAGGCACTGACGGTGATCAGCGCGCGTTCAACCCTGCCACCAACTCGGAAATCACGGAGCCAGTCTTTGGAATGGGCGGTGCTGCGGAAGTTGAGCACGCGGCTTCGCTGGCCTTCCAGGCTTTCGACATCTACCGAAGTGTTTCTCTTGCAAAGCGCGCGGATTTCCTCGAGTCGATCGCCGACAACATCCTGGACATCGGCGACGAACTCATCGAGCGGGCGCATGCGGAGACCGGATTGCCCGTGCAGCGCCTGCAAGGCGAACGCGCGCGCACGGTTGCTCAGATGCGCCTGTTCGCCAGAGTCGTTCGAGATGGACATTTTCTCGGCTCCACAATCGATCATGCGCAGCCCGTGCGCCAGCCGTTGCCACGAGTGGATCTTCGTCTTGCAAAAGTACCCGTGGGGCCCGTCGCCGTATTCGGCGCAAGCAACTTCCCGCTCGCATTCTCGGTTGCCGGGGGCGACACGGCATCCGCACTTGCCGCTGGCGCGCCCGTCATCGTGAAGGCGCACGGCGCGCACCTGGGCACTTCAGAACTCGTCGGTCGCGCAGTTCAGGCCGCCGTCAAGCAGCAGGGCTTGCCGGAGGGTGTCTTCTCAATGCTGATCGGTGCGGGCCGCAAGCTCGGCGAAGCACTCGTTTCGCATCCTGTCGTCAAGGCGGTCGGTTTCACGGGCTCACGGCAGGGTGGTCTCGCACTGATACGTCTTGCCAACGCTCGGCCTGAACCGATTCCTGTATATGCGGAAATGAGCAGTATCAACCCGGTATTCCTGTTTCCGTGCGCGCTAGCGAACCGCGCCGAAGCAATCGGCAAGTCGTTTGCTGATTCTCTGACGATGGGCGCGGGCCAGTTCTGCACGAACCCAGGTCTTGTCCTGGCTATCGATGGTCCGGACCTCGATCGATTCGTGAGGGCGGCGGGGGAAGCATTGACCGCCAAGCCGGCCCAAACGATGTTGACGCCTGGAATTTTTGACGCTTACTGCACTGGAACGAGAAATGTTAGTGAGGTTCAGGGCGTGGCGAAGGTTGCCCAAGGCGAGTCCGCAGGTGAGCGTCCGAACGCCGCGCAGGCCGAGCTTTATGTGACCGACGCGCAGCGCCTGCTCGCCACGCCCGCACTTGAGGCAGAGATGTTCGGCCCGGCTTCCGTCGTGATTCGCGCTCGTGATTTCGATGAAATGTTGCGAGTCGCAGAGCACATGGAAGGGCAGCTGACGGTCACGTTGCAGATTGACGAAGGCGACCATGCCGATGCGCAGCGCCTGTTGCCGGTGCTTGAACGCAAAGCTGGCCGCATTCTGGCGAACGGTTTCCCGACAGGCGTGGAGGTTTGCCACGCAATGGTCCATGGCGGCCCATTCCCATCAACTTCGAACTCGATGTTCACGTCGGTAGGTGCGACGGCAATCGACCGTTTCCTTCGTCCCGTCTGCTATCAGGATCTACCCGAGACGTTGCGTCCAGACGCAGTAAAGGAATCTAATCCGTTGGGCATCTGGCGTCTCGTCGACGGCGAACTGGCCACGCCGGCGCAAGTGGGGGATTCCATCGCCTGACCTTGAATCTTCCAGCCGGCGGCCCGCCAATTGTGACGGTCTATCTGAACGTGCCAGGCAGCGCGAAGAGTTCGGTGGCATTGCGGTCGTTCTGGAATACGGATAGTGCGCATGTTTCTGCGTACGACTCCCGTGACTGCGTATCACGAACCAAACGTCCCATCCCAGCTACCAAGGCGCGATGCGCTCCTCAATCTCCCGTTTAAGCAGCGTCGCCGGAATCCAGTCTGGCGTCGCCGCCTCGACGATCACGCGCCACCGGGCTTCTATGACCCGGAATGGATTGTCCTGTCCGATATAGTTTGTCGTCGGCGCATTCGGGAAGTAGTGCGACCTGCTTGTGGTCATCGCCTTCAACGAATCGCTTCATGAGTCACCTGATCTCAGTGCGTTGATTCAGTCTAGGCGACCAATGCGTTTTCACACGGTCTCGCCCATCGCCGTTTCAGCAAACGTTCCCACTTGCATTGCCCGCGCGACTCGCGTGACCACCACCTCGAGCGCGCGCGATCCAGACCGCGTGAAGCGTCAAGGTGCGACCGCTGGTGCGTTCGTAGGCTTTTGCCCGGCCGCTTTCTGTTGAGCGTTCTGCAGATTCTGTGGATAGTTTGTTTGATTTGCCGACGGGCTATACCCGTTCTTTTCCAGTGTGCTCAGTTCAGCGTTCTTCTTCGCGCGGCGCGCCTGGCGGTCGGCCTTCTTTTGCGCCTTCAGTTCCTGCTTTGACATGGCGGCGCCGGAGGCAGCGGCATCGCTTGTCGCTGCATTGGCGGGCAACGACGGTAGTGAGAGCAGACTCAGGGCGATACTCGCTGAGACAGCGAAGCCAGACAGTTTCTTGAAGTTCATACGTATCTCCGTATGGATGCGTTAGGCGACGTGAGACTGGTCACGGACCGTTTGGGGTATTACCGAGAAGAACATGTCTCTTCGCATTGGAACATACGAAGCGTAATCGATACAACGTCGACCGGGATACGGGGTTAACCGTGAGGAGATTAGTAGCATAAGGCCGGAAGGCTTCTGTCCGCTTGCTTTAAGGTCCATTTTCCCTGATTCCGCGAAAGAGATTCCCCTTTCCGCTCTTTGTTCGAGGGAATGGGGAATATACACTCGGGCCAAATTACACAAGAGCAGTTCAGGAGACACGCCTCAGGGAATTTATCACCTTCCGCGTCAACCTTCCTCCTGTTCTTTCGATTGCTTCCAATTTCTTCTGTACGAGCGGTTGTGCGACTCCACGCGGTCCTGTCGTCTCGCGCGTGATGAAAGTAGGATGGGCGCTCGCAGCGGTGACTTCGATAATTCTCGATCGACCGAAGGCATTAGGTGTTCCCGATAGCGCTGGCACAGATGTAGTACAACTAAATTACTGGAGATATCGATGAAGAAGCTTTTGTTCAGCGTGTTCGCATTGTCGACGACGGCAACAGCGATGGCTCAGAGCAACGTCACGTTATACGGTATCGTCGACAACGGTCTCGTGTACGAGACGAATCAGCCGAAGGGACATGTATTCGGCGCACAAAGTGGAGGCTGGGCGCAATCGCGATTCGGCCTCAAAGGCGCCGAGGACCTCGGCGGCGGCACGCATGCAATCTTCCAGCTGGAGTCCCGGCTGAACACGATGAACGGAAGCTTCGCCAACGGGAGCTTCTTCGAGGGGCAGGCGACAGTGGGTCTGCAGAACGACACCTGGGGGCAAATCAAGCTCGGGAACATGGGTTCTGCCGAGATAAGCCAATACTCGGGCGATGTCGACCCACAGCAAACGAAGAAGTATTCGATTGGAACCCTGGTCCGGGGTCGCATCTTCTCGCAGGCAGCGAACGGCGCGGAGTACCTGTCGCCGACGATAGCCGGCTTCACGCTGCAAGGACAGTATGATCTGACGAATTCGCCAACATGGAATGCCGGAAATCCAGGAAGCGCGCCCGGTCAACTCGGCACTTCTACCGGACTGGGAAGTTCCCAAGGCCGCTCGGACGGCATCAAACTCTCCTACGCGAACAAGGGTCTTTTCTGGCAGGCGACCTATGACGAGGTTCGAGACGGAAACGGCCAGTTCAGCAACGTGTACCTTACTTCTCGCTCGATTCTCACGGGCTTAACCTACGCGTTCGGTCCTGTGCTGGCATATGTCGGGTACCAACACCTGAGTGCTCCGGACGCGTCGAATGCGGGCTATTTTGGCACGACGGCGCCGTCGACGTTGCCGGCAGGTACCAGCCTCCCGACGACCGTCGATCATGAGTGGATTGGCGCAACCTGGCAGACGACGCCCGCGCTCGCTATCACCGGTGCCGTCTATCACGCGAATGCAAACAAAGGGAACGGAAACGCAACCCTGTACACACTAGGTGTGGACTACTCGCTGTCCAAGCGGACGCTCCTCTACACAGAACTGGCTTACGTCCGCAATAGCTCATCGTCTAACGTCGGCCTTGATAGTGGCCTGTATGGCGCGAACATCAACAACGACCCCATCAACGGAAGCGCATCGAGCACCAACCCCAACTATGGCAAGAGCCAGTTCGGCGTCATTGCCGGGTTGGCGACGAGATTCTAATGGCGTCGAGAGGTTCGAGCGACGACTTTCTCGGACCTCTCAGGTTGGACTGCTTTGTAGCCGAAAACAGCAGCCCTGCGAGCAATTTCGCACGCGGAGATTGCCTTTACAGAAGCGCGGTTGTGAGTGGTCGAATCAATCGCGGAAGCGACTGGCGATGTGGTCCGGGATATTTTCTGGCGTCACGACTACGACGGAAGAAGATGACGCTACCGAGGATGCTGGCAAGAGCTTATGAAAGTGCATGACGTGATGACAAGCGGACCGCATGTCTTGTCGGAGATCATGATGCAAGATTGCTTGAATCCTTCCGGCACGTAGAAGCTGCACGTTATCTCTGTCGAGGTCGTGACCGATGAAGTAGACGGGAGCTTGTTGCCACGCCTCTAGCGCGCGAAGAATCGCGGCATTGCCTCCGCCCATGGAGTACACGGCAGCGATGCCAGTCTCCTCGTTGAGAACGCTCCGGACTCGCTCTTCGGTCGGCAAATCAAGGCCATGTCCGCCGCTTGCGTCGATGAGTTTGAGTTGAGGGTGGCGCTTGCGCAATGCTCGACGAAAGCTTATCTCGCGTTCTTCCTCGCCCCGAAAATGCTCGTCGCTCATCGTTATCAACACATTAGCCTGCCGAGGCCCCAGCAATAGGCCTATGAGGTAGGCGGCCGTAGCGCCAGCCACGCGATTGTCGAGTCCGGCATAGGCGATGCGACCAGACAGCGGTATGTCGGTGAAGACTGTGACGACGGGGATGCCGTGGCGCTGTAGTTCGCCGATTGCCTCAGCAATTTCAGGAACGTCGCGGGCCTTCAGGAAGACGCCGTGGCTTCCTCTTCGCGCGATGGAGCGAAGGGTTTCCACCACTTCTGACGTCGTCATCGTCTCCTGTAGCAGAAAGCGCGGACGAACAACGGCCGGATGCATTAGTGCGAGTTCGGCCTCAAGGGCGCTCTTTAATTCATCGCTGAACCGCGTCGGCGCTTCTACAACAACGTCAACCATGAGCTTCCGACCCGTGTTTGCCAGGTTCAACTCCTGTTTCTCTAGTTCTTTGATTGCCCGCTCAACCCGATTGCGAGTGTGCTCCCGGACGTTTGCGCGCCCGTTCAACACCCTGTCGACCGTAGCCACTCCAAGCCCTGCTTGAAGGGCAATTTCTTTGATCAAAAAGCGGTGAGCCAATCCGACCCTCCATATTGATAGCTTTTGATGCGTTTCTGAGACCCCAATTGATGCTGAGAGCTATCCTACATCGAAAATAGAAGACACGGATGGACTACCCGTCAGAGACTATCCCGCAACGATGCGATTGGTATTGCGAGAGCGACCGCGGTCTGAGCGCTGGTGATTGGCTCTGCGCCGCTGGGTATTCGTGCGCGGCAAACTCACGCTGGGGCTCGTCCACCAAAGATCTCGTGCCCGAAAAATCATGGGCGGATCATGTCGCGCGCGCTTGTCGGGGATTCCGGGTGACAGAATTTTCGTTAGCGATCGTGGAGCACACTTGGCGCCATACGGCCAGTGGATCCGTCAAACGGATAGTTTTTTGATGGATTCTAGTTGGTACACGATAGATTGATCGCACTATTATGTTGCAGACGCGGCGCACAAAAATGACTCGGTCAAGTCGCGCGTACTCCCGTATCCCGCGCGGATGTGGGCGGAGACAAAACGTAATGGTGCGAAGGCATGGACCAGTTCAAGGAACTACAGCTGTTCGTCGAGGTGGCCGAGACGGGCAGCATCAGCGGAGCTGCCGAGGCTGTCGACCTCTCCATCTCGGCGGCAAGCCGGTATTTGATTTCGTTGGAGGCGAGGCTCGGAGTCCAGTTGGTGCGTCGAACGACGCGCAACCTTTTTTTGACTGAGGCTGGCGCCGAATTCCACCGGCGCTGCAAATCTATCCTGGCAGACCTTGGCGAAGCAGAGGCGGTCATCAAAGAGGCGGTAGTGCGTCCAAGCGGCGTCCTTCGCGTCACCGCCTCGTTGTCGTTCTGCATGCTGCACATCGCGCCCATGCTCCCTGATTTCACGGCGCGTTACCCCGACATCACCGTCGACGTACTAGCGGCTAACCGTTACTGCGACATCATCGAGAACGGCATAGACGTCGCGATTCGAACAAAGGTTCTTGAGCCAGACAGCAACATTACGATAAGAAGACTGGCATCAACACGCCGCATATTGGCTGCATCGCCCGGCTACCTCGAGTCGAACGGACACCCTCGTTTCCCGGCGGAACTCGCGAAGCACAGGCTGTTGAACTATCAACTCGCCGACAACCCACGCGAGCTTTCATTCACACGTGGTGGTGAAAACGTCGTTGTCAGAGTGAAGCCATTGGTGGAGTCGAATGATGGCCAGATATTGCGTGTCGCCGCGCTAGACAACATGGGCATTCTGGTGCAGCCGAAATACATCATCCACGACGACCTTAAGGCGGGTCGCCTTATTCCTGTGCTTGACGATTGGGATCTGCCCCGGTTGACCATGAACATCGCGTTTCAGACCCGCTCGCATCTTCCTGTCAAGGTGCGGCTGTTCATTGACGCACTCCTGGAGCGGTTCCATCAGAACGACTACGAACGGCATTGGACAGCGTGACCTCCGTGCTCCTTGCATTCGAGGCTTCTTCCCACTCAGCGCGAAAGACATTCCCTTTCTAGCTCTGTTTTGCCAGCTACGGCGAATATAGACTTGTCTCAAAGCTACAGAAAGTTTGATGGAGACACTCAATGCAAAGCGCTTTCTCAGCAGTTCAGTCCACGTCGCCGTACTTCGATGAAGCTCGCTCGGCCGAAGTCGTCAATGCTCGTATGAGCGACGGTGCAGACGCTCGCCTGCGCCAGGTCATGTCGGTTCTGGTCAAACACCTTCATGCTGCGGTCAAGGAAATCGAACCTACGCACGAAGAGTGGTTCAATGCCATCCGTTTCCTGACTGAGACGGGTCAAATGTGCACGGACTGGCGGCAAGAATACATCCTGCTCTCGGACGTCCTCGGCGTCTCCATGCTGGTTGATGCAATCAACCATCGCCGTCCGAACGGTGCTACGCCGAACACGATTCTGGGTCCCTTCTACATCGCCAACGCACCTGAATATCTGAACGGCGCGAACATCTGCCTGGATGGAAAGGGCGAGCCCATGGTTGTAGAAGGTCGGGTAACCGATATTGAGGGAAATCCGATTCCGAACGCGAAGCTTGAAGTGTGGCAGACCAACGACGACGGCTTCTACGACGTGCAACAGAAAGGCATTCAGCCTGATTCGAATCTTCGCGGCGTTTTCACGTCGGATGCCGAAGGCCGTTACTGGTTCAAGTCCGTCAAGCCGCGCCACTATCCCATTCCTTCGGACGGCCCGGTCGGTAAGCTCCTCGCCGCAATGGGCCGACACCCGAACCGGGCCGCTCACTTGCACTTCATCGTGACCGCGCCTGGCTTTGACCCGGTCATCACTCACATTTTCACGCCTGATTGCCCGTATCTCCCAGAAGACGCGGTCTTCGGCGTCAAGCGTGAACTCATCGCCGAATTTAGCAAGATTGACGACCCGGAGGCTGGCAAGCGCGTCGGGTTCTCGTCGCCGTTCTGGACTGTGTCGTGGGATTTCACTCTCGCGACGTCCAGCAAGCCCACTCGGACAATTTCGTAATCGTTTGGCATGCGGGAGCATGCCATCAAAAAAACCGATGACATTGAAATAAAGAGGAATACTACATATGAGCGCGAAGAAAATTGAACTGCTGGCTGCGTACTGGACCCTTGCTGGCGACGTCTATCCGTGTGCGTCGAACGAGATCAGCCCGTTTCCGCTGCGCGACCGTTGCGAAGCGGCTTCGCGCGCCGGGTGGAGCGGCATCGGCCTGATTCTCGATGACCTCGAGTACAGCATCGAGAAGTACGGGGTGTCTGGCGTCAAGAAGATTCTGGACGACACTGGCATGAAGTACTTCGAACTCGAAATCCTGATGGACTGGTACTTCGACGGAGAGGCGCGGGTCAAGTCTGACGATAGCCGTCGCCGTTTCATCGAACTGGGTGGGGAACTGGGCATGCGCAATCTGAAAATCGGTGCGAGCCCCTTCGACAAAAATCCGGCCGACTTCGCCCGCATGACCGACGAATTCGCGAAGCTTTGCCAGGATGTGGCGACGGTTGACTCGACGGTTGCAATCGAGTTCATGCCTTTCTCTCCCATCCGGAATATCGCAGAGGCGCTGAAGGTTGCTGAAGGCGCCAACCAGCCCAATGGTGGTCTGATGGTTGACCACTGGCACGTAGCGCGCGGTGACGGCCCTTATAGCGAAGTCGCCCAAATTCCCGCGCGTTTCATCAAGGGCGTGGAGATGGACGACGTCGGCGCCCAGGTTAAGGGGTCGCTGTTCGACGACTCGACCTTTAACAGGCAGCTTTGTGGCGAAGGTGCAGGCGACCTGCCTGCCTTCGTCGATGCCCTTGAGCAAGCAGGCTGCACGCTCCCGTACTACGGCGTGGAACTGATCTCTGAGACGCACCGAAAATTTCCGCTCGACGAGATGGCGAAGCGCGCTTACAACACCACCGTCGCGCAGTTCTCGGCGAAAAGCGCAACTTCCGTCTGACGCTCTTGACCTTAAACGACAAAGTATTTCTGGAGACTCACATGATTCGAATCGCCGTACTCGGTGCAGGCCGCATTGGTCGCATTCACGCTGGCAACGTCGCCGCGAGCCCGAACGCACAACTGGTCGTGGTGGCGGACCCTGTTGAAAGTGCAGCCAAGTCGTTGGCTAGCCGCCTTGGCTGCGAGGCTTCGACGGACCCCGCAGCGGTCCTCGAGCGAAAGGACATCGATGCCGTTGTCATCGGCACGCCGACGGACACGCACATCATGTTCATGCTCGAGGCCGTCAGGCGCGGCAAGGCTGTTCTGTGCGAGAAGCCCATTGACCTCGACATGGGCAAGTCGCTTGCCGCGGCGAACGAGGTCGAGCGCCTGGGTGGTCGCGTCATGCTCGCTTTCAATCGCCGTTTCGACCCGACGTCGCAAGCCTTCCGCAAGGCGATTGACGCAGGTGACATTGGCGAAGTGCGTCAGGTCATCATTTCGAGCCGGGACCCAGGCATGCCTCCCCGTGACTATGTCGAGCACTCGGGCGGCATCTTCCGCGACATGGTTATCCACGACCTGGATATGGCTCGCTGGCTGCTCGGCGAAGAACCGGTCGAGGTCATGGCCATGGCCAGCCGTCTTGTCGACGAATCGCTTGAGAAGCTGACCGATTTCGATACGGTGATGGTGCAGTTGCGGACCGCTTCCGGCAAGCAATGCCACATCAACTGTTGTCGCGAAGCCGTGTACGGCTACGACCAGCGCATGGAAGTATCAGGTTCGAAGGGAATGCTTCTGCAAGAAAACCTTCGTCCTTCGACGATTCGGCGCTGGTCCAAGGACGCAACCGACGTCCGCGAGCCGTTGCTCAACTTCTTCCTCGAGCGTTACGAGGCCGCGTACAAGGCCGAACTCGAAGCCTTCGTGGACGCGCTGAATGCAGACTCGGCATTGCCGACCTCGGTGCAGGACGGCCTCAAGGCGCTGCGCCTGGCGGACTGCGCGCTTGAGTCCGCCTTGTCGGGCAAAGCCGTCAAGGTGTAACTGAAAATCTCGAGGAGATATGTCATGACGCGAAAGATTGGTCCCAACGAAACGCTCGGCGTAGCATGTCTTGGCATCACTCATCCCCACACGTCCGGGCGAGTCAAGGCAATCCAGCGCCGCACCGACGCAAAGATGCTCGGTGCGTGGGATGCAAGCCCGCTGCTCACGCCATTCGTCGACGCGCTCGGTCTCGAGGCGCGGTCAAAGGAAGACATCCTCGCGGACGAGAATGTTCATGTCGTGCTCGTCCACTCCAAGAGCGAGAAGATGGCCGACCTGACCATTGAGGCGCTCGAGGCGGGCAAAGCTGTGTTGTGCGAGAAGCCTGCCGGCCGCAGTTCGGTCGACGCAAAGCGCATCGTAGAGGCTGTGGAGCGTACCGGCGGACTGGTGCAAGTCGGCTATTGCTGGCGTTTCGCACCTTCGGTCGACGCCATGCAAGCCGCCCTCAAGAGCGGTCGTCTCGGGAAAGTCGTTCAGGTTCGGGCGCACGGTGGCTGCTCACACGACGAGGCGGGCACTCCGCACATGACTCAGCCAGGTGATATTGGCGGTGCTGTCTTCGTTATCGGCTGCCACCTCATCGACCGCATTCTCTTGCACTTCGGCTTGCCACGCTCCGTGAACGCCCGTATCACGAAGTTCCCCAATTTCCACGGTGACGAATCACGTGAGGACGCGGCTGGCGCGGTGTTGAACTACGAAGACAAGATTGTCACCGTCGACTTCATGTCTTGGGACGTTCTGCCATGGACCGAGAGCTGGGACATCACCGCCTACGGGACGGAAGGCATCATGTCTTCCCGCTCGCTGCCCGCGAGCTACAAGATTTATGACGCAGGCAAAGGTGACCATCCGGAGGGTTGGACCGAGTGGCAAGAGACCAGCTTCCCGGAAATCTGGGCGACGAAGAAGACGGAATATTCGCCTGACATTGCTGAGATCGGCAACCCGGTGTACTTCGACCGGGAGTCGAATGCGTTCTTCGGCGCTTTGCGCAACGGCACGCAGTCAGTTGTGCCTGCCACGCAGGCGTACAACATCAGCCGTGTCATCGAAGCAATGTTCGCTTCTTCCAAAGAAGCCGGCGCAGAGGTCTTCATCAGGTAAGAGTTTGAATGGCTGACGCTCGCGGGTGTCAGCCGAGGATTCCGTAAACGATAAACCGGAATCGTAAATACGCATTCCTAACTAGGAGACGAGGTCATGAAAATTATGAAGAGTGTCGCGATCATTCTGGCTGCTTCGGCAGCGGTCTCAGCAATGTCTGGTGCTGCTTTTGCGCAGGATAAAGGTGTCGTCGGGATTTCGCTGCCCGACAAGACCGAATCCCGCTGGATTACCGACGGGAAAAGCATGGTCGACGCGCTGAAAGCGAAAGGCTATTCGGCCGATTTGCAGTACGCGAATTACGACGTTCCAACACAGGTGAATCAGGTCGAGAACATGCTTGCCAAGGGTGTCAAAGCACTGGTCATCGCACCTATCGACGGCAAGACCTTTTCTGATGCCCTGGCGCTCGCCCAGAAGAAAGGCATCAAGATTATTTCGTACGACCGCCTGATTAGTCAGACCAGGAACGTCGACTATTACGCAACCTTCGACAATTACGGCGTGGGCGTTCTGCAAGGGCAGAGCATCGTCAGCGCGTGGCAAAAAGCCGGCAGCAAGGCGCCGTTCAACATCGAAGTGTTCGGTGGTTCATCGGACGATAACAACGCCCATATGGTCTACGCAGGCGGCATGTCGGTTCTCAAACCGTACATCGACAGTGGCAAGTTCGTGGTTCGGAGCAAGCAGGTTGCCTTCGAGAAAGTGGCCACGCGCAACTGGGATGGTGCTACGGCTCAGTCCCGGATGGACAACTTGCTGAGCGCTTTCTACGGTAAGGACCACCTCGATGCGGTCTGGACGCCCAATGACGCGATTGCGATTGGCGTTATCTCGTCTCTCAAGGGCGTCGGATATGGTTCGGCCCAGCAAGCCATGCCCGTTGTCACGGGACAGGACGCAGACATCCAGAACGTCAAGAACATTGTTCGAGGCGACCAGACTTCGACGGTGTTCAAGGACACTCGTAAGCTCGCCAGCGTGACAGCCGAGATGGTTGATAACGCACTGAGCGGAAAACAGGTTCCTATCAACGACACGAAGAGTTACAACAACGGAGCGAAGATCGTTCCGACTTACCTCGTGAAGCCCATCCTCGTCGACAAGGCTAATTACCAATCGGAGTTGGTCACCAGCGGCTATTACACGCAGGCCCAAATCAAGTAAGGCATCTGAACGTTGGTGTGGCGGGGCCTCCTGCGGGACTCCGCCTTACGCAGACACGCGGCCGAGCGTGACCAATTAGAGGAATTTGACCATGGATACCATTCTGGAGATGCGCGGAATTCAGAAAAGCTTTGGCGCTGTCAAAGCCCTGAATAACGTCAATCTGAAGGTGCGTCAGGGAGAGATTCACGCCATTTGCGGCGAAAATGGCGCAGGCAAATCGACCCTGATGAAAATCCTCAGTGGCGTCTATCCGCACGGCTCTTATTCTGGCGACGTCCTTTACGACGGTCAGGAACGTGCATTCGCCGATATTTCCGATAGCGAGGCGGTCGGAATCATCATCATCCACCAAGAACTTGCCCTCGTACCTATGCTCTCGATTACCGAGAACATCTATCTTGGTAACGAGCAGTCGAAGCACGGCGTCATCGATTGGCAGGTGTCGCGTGCGAAGGCGAAGGCGTTGCTCGCGAAGGTGGGCCTATCGGATTCGCCAGACTCACCGGTAGGCACGCTCGGGATTGGCAAACAGCAACTCATCGAAATTGCAAAGGCATTGTCGAAAGAGGTTCGCCTGTTGATTCTTGACGAGCCCACCGCAAGCCTGAATGAAAAAGACAGCGACACGCTGCTTAGTCTTCTCCTCGAACTCAAGTCGCGCGGTGTGACGTCAATCATCATATCGCACAAGCTTAACGAGATTTCGCGCGTCGCGGACGGTATCACCGTCATTCGTGATGGCTCGACGGTTGACGCACTCGATTGCAGTGCCGAGAGTGTGAGTGAAGACCGCATCATCAAAGCGATGGTCGGCCGCGAGATGTCCGACCGCTACCCGCCACGTACTCCGAACATCGGCGAAGTAGTTTTTGAAGTCAAGGATTGGCGTGTCCAGCATCCCACGCAGAGGGACCGCGCAGTCATCAAAGGCGTGAACCTGACGGCGCGCAAGGGAGAAATCGTCGGCATCGCTGGATTGATGGGTTCTGGGCGCACGGAGCTCGCCATGAGCGTCTTCGGCGGCACATATGGTCAGGGCATTACCGGCCAGGTGTTGATGCACGGAAAGCAGGTCGACGTTTCATCGGTACAAAAGGCCATCAAAGCAGGCATCGCATACGTGACCGAAGACCGGAAAGGCAATGGTCTTCTCCTGGACGACAACATCAAGCGGAACATCACGCTGGCAAATCTGTCCGGCGTCTCCAGGTTAGGCGTCGTCGACGAGCACGAAGAGATAACAGTTGCGACCGATTTCCTGAAGAAGCTTCGAATCCGCGCACAAGGCGTTACTCACGTTGTTGGCAACCTGTCGGGTGGGAACCAGCAAAAGGTTGTGCTGAGCAAGTGGCTGTTCTCCGAACCCGAGGTTCTGATTCTCGACGAGCCCACTCGAGGCATCGATGTGGGAGCGAAGTACGAGATTTACAGCATCATGAATCAGGTGGTTGCGTCAGGTAAGTGTGTGGTCATGATTTCATCGGAAATGCCTGAACTTCTCGGCATGTGTGACCGCGTTTATGTCATGAACGAAGGCCGGTTTGTCGGCGAATTCACCGCAGAAGAAGTTTCGCAGGAAAAAATCATGCGAGCGATTATGCGAAATGGAGGTATCGAAAATGCGTAAGGCACTCTCTCCGGTGGTCGTCGAAGGCGCCGAGGTTCAGAAAAGCGAAATATTCGGTTCGCTTAAGCACTTCTTCAGTGAATACGGACTACTCGTATCGCTTGTTATCATCATGGCGTTCTTTCAGGTCTCGACGAGCGGCGTATTGATGCAACCGCTCAATCTCACCAACCTCGTACTGCAGAACAGCTACATTGTCATCATGGCCCTTGGCATGCTCATGGTGATTGTTTCGGGTCACATTGACCTTTCGGTTGGATCAACGGCGGGTTTGGTCGGTGCCCTGGCGGCAGTACTGATGGTGCAGTACGACGTCAACTACATTTTGGCCACCATTATTTGTATCGCGGCCGGCGCGCTGATGGGCGCCGTGCAAGGGTACTGGATTGCCTTCTGGCGGATGCCCTCGTTCATCGTGACACTAGCCGGCATGCTGGTTTTCCGTGGCATGACGAACCTCGTGCTCCAAGGCCAGTCTATCGGCCCGTTCCCCGACGCATTCGGCGCTGTGAGTTCGGGTTTTATCCCCGACCTCTTTCACGGACAGGCGCTTCACATCACCTCGATTCTGCTGGGAGTGTTTGTCGGTGCGCTTTTCTTTGCAATTGAACTCAGGCATCGTGCCGGCGCCGCGAAGCACGGAGTCGAGAGTGGTTCATTCTCAATGTTCGTGACGAAGAATGTCGTCCTTACGGCGCTAATTGTGTTTTTCTGCTACCTGCTCGCATCCTATCGTGGCTTGCCGACCGTGCTCGTCATCATGGGCGTGCTGATTGGCCTGTACACATTCATCATGAATCGCACGACAATCGGCCGTCGAATCTACGCGGTCGGCGGCAACGCGAAGGCCGCGCGGCTGTCAGGCGTCAGCGTTCCAGCAGTGAGCTTCCTGACTTTCGTGAACATGGGCGTCCTTGCCGCGCTGGCAGGTCTGATTTTCGCCGCACGCCTGAATAGTGGAACGCCGAAGGCTGGCGCCGGATTCGAGCTCGACGTTATCGCAGCATGTTTCATCGGCGGCGCATCCGCCTCCGGTGGCGTAGGGAAGGTGGTCGGCGCGGTTGTGGGCGCCTTCATCATGGGCGTGATGAACAACGGCATGTCCATCATGGGCATCGGCGTGGACTATCAGCAGGTCATCAAAGGCATCGTTCTGCTGGCAGCCGTGTTCGTCGACGTGTACAACAAGAACAAGGCGTAACTACTCCTTCCTGCGGCAGCCAGACTCAGAGCTCAGCGGGGCCAGGCGCGTATCGAGGCCCGGCTGAAATGCATACTTGAGCCATGAGATTGCATCTCGAACATTTGGCCTGCGCATAAGCAATACTAATGGAATTAAATATGGTCAAGCATATCGTGATGTGGAATGTCCGCGGTGAGACGTCCGAACAGAAGAAGGAAACTGCGATGCTCGTGAAGTCCGCGTTCGAGAGTCTGAGCGGGAAGATTCCTGGGCTTACCAAGCTGGAGGTCGGGCTGGATGTCAGCGCTGTGGACTATGCCTGTGACGTCGTGCTCTACACGGAATTCGAGAGCCAGGAATCGCTCGACGCTTATGCGTCCCATCCTGAGCATTTGCGAGTAAAGCAGGTCGTGGGTGACGCTCGCATTGCTCGCCACCAGGTCGACTACATCTAGGCGAGCTGTATCGTTTGACGACACAGGAAGCAAATCTCATGTATCAGTTCACCTATACCACACAGGCTTCCAGAGTCGTATTTGGCGCCGGAAGCATGAAGTTGATCCAACAGGAAGTCGAGACGTTGGGTGCACGCCGGGCATTGGTTCTCTGTACCCCCGAGCAAAGGGCGCAGGCCGAAGTAGTTTCGTCTCTTCTTGGACCTTCGAGCGCAGGCGTTTTCGACGGCGCCCAGATGCATGTTCCCGTGGAGAACGCTCGCCGCGCGCGCGAACACGCAAGGTCAGTTGACGCGGACTGTGCAGTGGCTATTGGCGGCGGTTCGACGATTGGGCTCGGCAAGGCGATTGCGCTCGAATCGTCGTTGCCGATTATCGCGATACCAACGACCTATGCTGGGTCGGAGATGACTCCCATCTACGGGATAACCGAAAACGGCCTGAAGAAAACCGGTCGCGATGCCAAGGTCATCCCCAAAACGGTCCTGTACGACCCGGAGTTGACCATGGGGCTCCCGGTTCGCCTCTCGATTGTCAGCGGCCTCAACGCCATCGCCCATGCTGCCGAGGGGCTGTACGCAAGGGATGGAAATCCCATCATGTCACTGATGGCGGAAGAGGGTATTCGCTCTCTCGCCAGCGGCCTGCGTGGAGTGAACAACAACAGCAAGGACAAAGCGGCGCGCGGCGAATGTCTTTACGGTGCATGGCTGTGCGGAATGGTGCTCGGCAACGTTGGTATGGCTCTTCATCACAAGCTGTGCCATACCTTGGGTGGAACATTCAACCTCCCTCATGCAGAGACGCACGCAATCGTTCTGCCTCATGCTCTCGCTTACAACAGTCCCGTTGCGGATGAGGCTATGGGACGAATCGCCAGGGCCTTGAACGTAGATTCGGCGCCCGACGGCCTTTACCAGCTCAACCAGGAACTTGGAGTTCCGCGGGGCCTTCGTGAGATAGGGTTGAATGAAGCAGACCTTGATTACGCGTGCGAGGTGGCATTGTCGAACCCATACTGGAACCCGCGGCCGATTGAGCATGAACCGCTGAGAGCACTGCTGCAGCGTGCGTGGGAAGGGGCCCGCCCGTTGGCGTAGACTTTGGAAAGCAGACGCCTGGTCGAGGTCCGCGGTCACAGAACTTCGCCACGGTTGATTCTTTTCGCGCGCGCTGCGGGGCTTCGGAGCGCCGATGAAGCACTCGCTATATCCTGCGGCGAAGAGTTGTTCGGGGTTCGTGCCATCGCCGCCTCCGCCGCCGAGTGCCTTCGGCAGGGTCAGCTCGAAATCCAGGTTGCTTTTCGCCTTTCCAAATATAGCTGGCGCTAGCGTCGCGCCAGCCTTTGCTGAACCCGGGTGAAGATCACGCTGACGAGCAGCGTGGACACTGTGCCGAGGACAACCTGCATGAGCCGGAACAACGGCACGCCCCATAGTGGCCCTTGCGCGGGAACCAGCAGCACGATAGTCGCGGTAATGGCGCCGAGGCGCGCCGCGCTGCCCACGTTCAAGCACCAGCAGACGACGATTACGGCGGCAATTGTCGCCGCGTAGCCAAGGATCTCGTGCGTGCCTGCCCCGAGAGACGCGCCGACGAAACCGAAGAGGCCACCCGCCGTGGCCCCGATGAACTGGTCGCGCGACAGGCTGCGGGTGTCCGCGTAACTGTGTTGCGTGACGGCGATGGCCGTAATCGCGGCCCAGAAAGCCTCCTGGGTGTGCAGCGCGCAGGCGACGCCGTAAGCGAGACATGCGCCGCAGACGGCCTGCAGCGCCGTCAGGCTGCCCTCGGCGAGCCGGTCGCGAAACGGCAGGCTCTTGAGCAGGTCGATCAATACGTCGGCGGCTCGGATGCGCGCTTCGTTCCGCGTTTCTTTCGCTTCAGTCATCGTTCGTGCAGATTTTTTGAGCGCCATGAGGCCTTCACGGTAGTGGCGTATCCACCACCCGGAGGGCCGCGATTCGCCCGAACGCCGCCAATTTGCAGCGCTCACGGCGACCGGGCGTCCCTCAGTATTCCAGGCGCAGACCGGCCTTCAGCGTGCCCTGCAGTGCATGACCTTGACGGTGAAAACGGGCGCTGCGCTCGAGGCAACGCGCGTCACACGCCCAACGATCGCGGCCGCGTTATTTTGCTTACCCAGAGGCCCGAACCCGCGGGGCCGGAATGACCGTTAGAGACCGGACCCCCTGTGCGCCGTGAATCAGGACACCCTCGATGTCGGCGGTCGCCGAGGGTCCGCTCATCAACACCGCGTAGTTCGCAGCGAAGAATTCGGAGCGATGATACGCGTGGTGCAGATTACCGACGATGTCGGCCGGATCGAGCAGCGCAACGAGATGCTGCGACAGATAGCCAAGCGCATTGACCTGATACTGCGTTTCGCTGAGCCAGATCGACCCGGTCTCGGCGACCGCAAAGCGCGGCCTTACGATGCCGACATCGACGTCGTTCAGTTCATGCGGATCGCTGACCTCCTCGATGCGCCGTGTACCGGCCACTTCGGGCACGGCTGAGCAGATCACTTTCGCGTCTGGATAGCGTGCCCGGATCAGCGCATCGATGCCGCCGTCAGCGGGCATCTCCGCCCAGATGCCGCCCATCTGGGCAAGCGTTTCCTTGAACGTGTCGAGCGCCGGCGGCAGACCGGCGTCGAACATCGGCACGTCGGGTAGCGTGGCAGGCGTGCGCTGCGCGGCGCGCAGACTTGCGAGAATGGCGTTTCGGCTGCTCATTTTGCTTTCCTGTTCTTGAGGTACCAGTCGCGGAAGGTTTGCTCGGGCGCCTCTGGCACTTCCCGTTGCTTGCCCCACGCATTGAAAGGGTTGTAGATGAAGGCACGCGGCAACTTAGCCACAGCCGTGTCCGCTGCCTTGATCGCCACGCGATACAGCTTCGGCTCGGCCAGCACCTTGCCTGCGACTTTCATCGCCTCTTTCTTGATGAATGGCAACTCGTGCTGCTCGGCGACAATCTGACGCCACTTGTAGATCTGCTCGTGAATGTTGATCTTGACCGGGCAGACGTTCGTGCAACTACCATTCATTGTCGAAGCAAACGGCAGTGCGCTGTATTTCTTCAGATCGAAAGTCGGATTGATGATCGCGCCGATCGGACCGGAATACACGCCGCCGTAGCTCAGGCCGCTGCTGCGCCGGTACACCGGACACGTATTCATGCAGGCGCCACAGCGGATACACTTCAGCGAGTACCAGAAGTCGTCCATTGCGAGCCTTGCTGAACGGCCGTTGTCCACCAGCACGAAATGCATTTCACCGCCTTTGCGTGGACCGCGGAAGTGCGATGTGTACTGCGTGATCGGCGCCCCCAGCGCATTGCGCGAGAGCATTCGAATGAACACGCCGAGGTGTTCGAGCTTCGGAATCAGCTTCTCGATGCCGATCGACGCAATGTGCAGCGGCGGCACGTTCGCACTCAGATCGGCATTGCCTTCGTTCGTGCATACGGTAATGCCGCCGGTTTCCGCGACAGCAAAATTGCAACCGGTCATCCCGGCTTCCGCGTTCAGGATGATTGGCCGGGTCGCGTCGCGCTGCGCTTCGGCGAGGTAATGTACGTCGCTGTTAGCCGGGTCGGTTCCAAGCGTTTTGGCAAACACTCTGGAGACGTCTGAGGCGAGCTTGTGGACCGCCGGCACCACGACGTGTGCGGGACGCTCATGATCGAGTTGCTGGATCCGTTCGCCGAGATCGGATTCGACGACCGTGATGCCTCGCGCTTCGAGATACTCGCGCATCTCGCACTCTTCAGTGAGCATCGACTTGCTCTTGACTAGTGTCTTTGCGCGGTGGCTTTCGAGAATCTCGTGCACGATGCGATTGTGCTCTTCCGCATCCTTTGCCCAATGCACGATCACACCGTTGTTCGTCGCATTCCGCTCGAATTCCTCGAGATAGCCGGCGAGGTGCGTCAGCGTGTGTTCCTTGATACCCGAAGCAAGCGAACGCAGTTCTTCCCATTCCTCGATACCGTGCGCCGCCTGATCGCGCAGGGTTCGCAAACTCCACAGTCGCTTGTCGTGGAACTCGAGATGCTTTTCGTCGGCGATAAACGCGCGCGACGCCTTGACGTGGTCAACACGCTTCATGAACGGGCTCCATTGAGGATCTGGGCGATGTGGATGAACTTCAGATCGAGGCCGAGCCGTTCCGAGCAACCCTTCTGATGCATCAGGCACGACGAGTCGGCGGACACGATGTATTCGGCACCGGCCTGCTTGTGATCGCGAACCTTGTCCTGGCCCATCCGTGCCGAGACGGGTTCCTCAGTTACGCAGAACGTGCCGCCGAACCCGCAGCATTCGTCAGGCCGGGCGGGCATAACGAACTCGATGCCCTTGACCTTGTTCAGCAGCGACAGCGGTTTCGAGAAGAACGGCTCGTCAATCTCCGACATCTTGGCGGTGCGCAACCCGCGCAGCGTTCCGCAACTGTTGTGCAGGCCGACCTTATGCGGAAACTCGGCCCACGGAAGCGCGTCGACTTTCAACACGTCGTGCAGGAACTCAACCAGTTCATAAGTGTTGGCACGCACCGCTCTGCTCTCCGCGGTCGGCTCGACTGCCGTGAAATGATCGCGCACGTGGTGCACGCAGCTGCCGCTCGGCGCAACAATATAGTCGTAGCCGGTGAAATTCTTGACGAACAGCTCTTCTGTCGCGGCGGCGTCTTTTTCGCACCCGCTATTGCCCATCGGCTGACCACAACAGGTCTGCTCGAGTGGGAAGTCGACGTCGCAACCGAATCGCTCGAGCAGTTCAAGCGTTGCGACGCCGACATCGGGAAAGAAGGCGTCGATGAAACATGGAACAAACAAGGCAACTTTCATAATCTCTCCAGTGACTACGAATGACTCCAATTAGCGAAACCTGCCGAATCCCAATATTTCATGGCAAGCTTGGCTTGCCTGCATCTGTTCGGCACGGTGTTCGTCAGTAGTGGTGACCCGAATTCAGGTCGACCTTCCCTTTGAACACGTTGTAGCTAT
This sequence comes from Paraburkholderia sp. NPDC080076, assembly GCF_050281145.1. Lineage (NCBI taxonomy): Bacteria > Pseudomonadati > Pseudomonadota > Betaproteobacteria > Burkholderiales > Burkholderiaceae > Paraburkholderia > Paraburkholderia sp. NPDC080076. The sequence continues at coordinate 237,486 of NZ_JBNNWQ010000006.1, forward strand.
AGAGCGTGTAGATCAGCATCAATGGGTAGACGAACAACCCCGCGCCCCAGAACATGAAAGCGAGGCTTGCATGCGGGCCCGCCGCCTGGGTGATCGTGAGCGAGAACGGGACCATGTACGGCCAGAAGGAAATCGCCAGCATCGCGTAAGCGCAGACGAACAGCACCACGATCATGAGAAACGGCTGGTTGTCTCGACGCCGTCTGACGCCGGTCAGGGTGCCTGCGATTGCACATAGCGCGACCAACGGCACAAGAAAGAGATAAGGGCGGTCGAGCCAGCGATGCATGATCGCAAGATCTTCATGAAGGGCGTGAAGGAACAGCACGATCAGCAGAACGAGCACCACCCAAAGCAACGGCACAATGGCGCGATACGCGGCGTCGCGCGCGTCCGCCTCGCATTTCTTGACGACCCAGCTCGCAGCGAGCAGAGCGTAACCGGCGCATAACGCCACACCGCACAGTGCCGAGAAACTGCTGCACCACGTCATGACGTCGCCCGCAAAGCGGCCGTTGACGACCGGCAGCCCTTTGACCAGCGCGCCGACCATTGCGCCCTGCATGAACGCGGCGACGACCGAACCCACCACGAAGCCAACGTTCCAGATCGCCCGCGTACGATGCGCCCTGCCGCGGAACTCGAAGGCGACGCCGCGAAAGATCAGGCCGGCGAGCATCAGGACAACGGGCACATAGAACGCGGAGACCAGCAACGAGTAGACCTGCGAAAAAGCACCCCACAACACGACGCCGGCCACGATCAGCCAGGTTTCGTTGCCGTCCCACAGCGGCGACACGGCAGCCAGCATATGAGCCCGGCGCGTTTCGTCGCGGGTCAGGCCGAACAGCATGCCGACACCGAGATCGAAACCGTCGAGTAGCACGTACAGCAACATGCTAAGGGCGAGTATCAGCGACCAGTAGAGGATCATTTCCACGTCTCCGAAATTATTTGACCGTTGACGGCAGATCCGTCGCCGCCGAAATCGGACGATTCGGCAGGGCAGCAGGCGGTGTGTGCAGCGGGTCCCCGGCAGGTCCGCCTTTGAGCAACTTATAGATGTAGTAGGTGCCGAAGGCGAAGATGAAGACGTAGGTCGCACAAAACACGAGTAGCGACCCCGCCGCCGCACGTGGCGTCAGGAACGGCGTGACGGCGTCCGCAGTGCGCAGCAACCCGTAGACGGTCCAGGGTTGCCGCCCCACCTCGGCGGTGAACCAGCCGGTGAGGGTCGCGATGAACGGCAGCGGAAAACACAGGAATACCGTCCACAGCAGCGCACGCCGCTGCAGCAAACGCTCCTTGAGCGAAAGAAAAGTGCCACCCCAGGCGACCAGCAGCATGATGAGGCCGCACGCCACCATGATCCTGAACGTGAAGAAAGGAACGGCGATCGGCGGACGCTCGCTGCGCGCGAAGTCAGTCAGCCCGACCTCCTTCGAATCGAGGCTCATCGAGGCAATCAAGCTGCCGAGCACCGGCACGGAGATCGCATAGTCGTTCTTTTCGTGTGCCGCGTCGGGCCATGCCAACAGGACTTCGGATGCGGGTTGTTCGTCGTGCCAGCGTGCTTCAATCGTTGCAAACTTGATGGGCTGATAGCGGTGCACATAATCGCCGACCAGATGCCCGAACAGCAGCTGAACCGGCACGAGGATCGCCGCGAGAAACAGGCCCATCCGCAGCATGACGCGACCTTCCGCAAGACACATTCCGCGCAGCGTGTACCACGCACCTGTCGCGGCGACACAGAACGCGCCAGTGACATAAGCCGCGAGCAGCATATGAGGAAACCGCACCCATACAACCGGACTGAAGATGATCTTCGCCCAGTCGTCCGGCACGTAGATACCGTTCTGGATTGTGTAGCCCACCGGATACTGCATCCAGCTGTTGTTCACCATGATCCAGAACGCCGAGAGCGTCGTGCCGAGCGTGACCATCGCCGCCGAGAAGAGATAGAGTCCCGGCTTCACCCTGTTCCTGCCGAACAGCAGCACACCGAAGAACGACGCCTCGAGCATGAAGGCCGTGAAGGTCTCATAGGACAGCAGCGGTCCCTGAATCGGCCCCGAAAGGCGTGACAGTTCGCTCCAGTTGGTGCCGAACTCGAAGGCGAGCACGATGCCGGAGACCACGCCCATACCGAAAGCGATCCCGAAGATCTTCAGCCAGAAGTCGAAAACGCGGCGGTACACGGGCCGCCTGGTAATCAGATGCAGCGTTTCCAGTACCGTCAGCCACGCTGCCAGGCCGATGGTGAAAGACGGAAAAATGATGTGAAACGAAACCGTAAAGGCGAACTGCAACCGCGACAGCATGAGCGCAGTGGTGTCCATACCGCTCCCCTAGCGATAGAGGTTGGTTTGCGCAACCGAGACACATTGTTGAATCGGTTGCCGTGAATTGCCCGGCAGGACGGTCATCAGACTCACGGTCACATCGAGGTCCGCAGTGCAATCACCAGTCCGTAGTGACTGAATTGAACGGTTCATGTTTCCAGGTGCTTGATGATAGTTGGCGGGGCGAAGGACTGCTATTACATGAATCTGGAATCAGAGTAGCGAGGCCATTGGCGCTCGACGCTTGTTGAGCAACGAGGACAAGGAATCAGGACGACCTGTGCGCAATGACGACTGGCTGCCTCGGCAAACAGATTGAGTGTGTCGCCCACGATGTCATAGCAGCGTTTCAAGCCCGCTCGCTCGAGGACTTCCACAATGATTCCCGCGATTTTCTTGCTCATGTACGTCTCCGACTGTGAGGTGATTGGGTGAACGCCCTGTGGGATACGCGCAGGATTCGGTTTGCGCATCGGGCTGCTTCAGTACGTAGCGTGACAGTCGTGCGGCTTCGCTGTTTCCTGGTACGAACGGCAACTTTCCGTTTTGCACGATGATTCTTCGACGCTGAGAGCGCGTTCAATTACTTCTCTGTCCGGATCAGCATGCAATTGCACAACCCCCGTGCAAGCACGCGAGTCCGATGACGAATTGCGTCGCTTTCTCGATCGGTGTCTACTGGGTTGAACGCGACCGTTAAAGCGGCGCGTGCGGGAGAAGACGGGCACGGCATTGCCGTGGTGGCATCGGAAGTACGCAGTTTCGCGCAGCGCGAGCGCGGCAAAAGAGATCAAGGAGTTGATTGGGGATGCGGTACAGCGCGTCGGCTTCGGCGATGAACAGGTTTCGCGCGCCGGCACGACGATGGAGGTAGTCGTACGTTCGGTAAAGCTAGTGTCGGCCAACCTGGCCGGGTACAGTCACGTTGCTGGCATGTTGCGAGAAATGCAGCGGCAGTTGCGATCATGTCGTTCCGCAGATCATAGAGGACCGCTTTACTGCAACGGAAACGGGCGACCTACATGTTTATGTAATAGCGGTCCTACCCCCGTGCTCGCTATCATCGATAGCTCCTCTTAAACTGGGAGTTGCTGGCGGCTCGCAGCATTGCACTCACGTACGAGATGGTGGGACGCTGGCCGGTAAAGTCCGGTCTGGGTATGGCTGACGCATTCGCTCTACTGCGCTGGCCCGAGCCGAAAAGTGGCATCTTGAAGTGGTGGTCGCCATCAATCTACGGCAGGAAGCACTGCGGCGATTTCCGTCGGTCCGCGATCAGGTGGCAAACCCGTTCATGCTCTGCCGCTACAACGCAAACGCGCAAGGGAAGCATGACCGGCAATCCAAATGCTGGATAGTCTTTCCGCATAATTTTGGAATACTTGTGTTGGCGATTTTACCCGCACGACTTTCAATAACGTGAAGGTACCAGGGAACCTGCCATGAGCAGTGAAACGGGCGACGCCGCGAATAGCTCGATTGTCTATGTCGTCGACGACGATAACTCGATGCGTGAAGCGGTCGGTATGTTGTTGCGCTCAGTGGGCCTGCGGGTTGAACTGTTCGCGTCCGCAGATGAATTTCTTGCGGTCCAGATGCCGGATGTGCCGAGCTGTCTGATTCTGGATGTGCGGCTCAAAGGGCAGAGTGGCCTTGCCGTGCAGGAACAGATTGCGGCGGGCGCAGTGCGTGTGCCGATTATCTTCATGACTGCGCATGGCGATATTGCCATGTCGGTCAAGGCGATGAAGGCCGGTGCGATGGACTTTCTCGCGAAGCCGTTTCGCGACCAGGACATGCTGGACGCCGTGGCGACCGCGCTCGGCAAGGACGAAGAACGGCGCGAAGCGGACCGCTTGGTGGCGGATCTGCGCCGTCGCTACGCGTCGCTCACGCCGCGCGAGCGCGAAGTGATGGCTTTTGTCGGCAGCGGCTTGATGAACAAGCAGATTGCCGCTGAAATGAAGCTGAGTGAAATCACGGTGAAGATTCACCGCGGTCAGGCCATGAAGAAGATGGAGTCTCGCTCGCTTGCCGATTTCGTGCTGAAGGCGGAAGCCCTCGGTGTCAAATCGCCACAAGGCTCCGCTACACCGCCGCGTATTCAGCGCGGCTGAACCGCGGGGCATCTATGCCTCCCGTGCGACGTAAATCGCATCGCGGTTCGTTTCTCCCTCGAAGCCCCCGCAATGCGACGCCCCGGCCTCACCCGCATGGATTTCGCCGCGCAATTGCGGCGCGCGACGGGCCTGCGTCCGCATGAATACTTGCTGCGCCGCCGGATCGAACACGCACCTCAGCTGTTGCTGAGCTCGAAGCACAACGTCTTCGATGTCGCGCTGAGCTGCGGCTTTCGCTCGCAAGCGCATTTCACCACTGTGTTCAAATGCTTTGTCGGCGAGACACCTTACTACTAGAGGATGAAAGCGAATGGCGCTCGATAAGCAGGTTCAGTCGTTGTGTTCTTGCCGTGTGGCGGATGATGCGCCCAAATCCCCGCGATCGCTGGGCTCCTCCCACAAATGAGCCGACGACCGCGCATGCGCCGATCCCGAGGCTGAACTGTGCAACCGCTTTGACACGTCGGTGATTTGCGCAGGCTCCCGGTTATCTGTGACGATGCGTTGGAGCGGCAACCGGACGTCCGTTCCGAAAGTCATGACTGCCCGCATCAGGCCCCGCTCCGGCAGCAGGCACGATGTACCGATCGTCAGGCAAACAGCCGCGGCGACGTAGCCCGTCTGGAACCACGGAAATCGGATCGAGGTCGTCATGCATTCTCCGATGCGCTCCGGAACACATGTAGGGTGCGCAAGATTGTGATTGAACATGCGATCGAGTATTACCGTGCGTACGGATACGTTCTTTTGCGTTGGCACATCGCATTGTCTAATCGCACTTGCATGCGCCGACAGTAAAAAAACAGCGCATTGAAGAATGCAGAATGGAGGAGCGGCGAACACCATGCGGCGTTCATCGTATGCGCAGATAAGCGGAAGTCCCAAGCCAATCCGCAAGGCGGGCTCTCAATGGGTCAAAGGGATCAATAGCTCCGCATTCAATATTCTGTAAAGGCTTTCACGTTGGAACGATGGCTGAATGCAGACATCCACGAACGGTTTGCCGTCCACGTCATTTGATATGGATGCCCGTACTCGTGCATGCGGATAAAGACCGTGCGACTACGAAAGGGCCAATGATAGGCGATCGCTAGAATCCGGACATGCTTCAAGGCTGACTGCGAAGTGCCGCCAGCAGCGAAGACTTAATCTGAACGGAGAAGCGACATGGCAAAGATGGCAGCTGACTACATGGTGGGCGCATTAGCGAAGGCGGGCGTGAAGCGCATTTACGGTGTCGTGGGAGATTCGCTGAACGGACTCTCGGATTCGCTGCGCCGGGACGGGTCGATTGAATGGGTTCATATGCGGCACGAGGAGAGCGCGGCATTTGCCGCGGGCGCCGAAGCCCACCTCACTGGGGAGCTCGCGGTTTGTTGCGGAAGCTGTGGACCCGGCAATCTGCACCTGATCAACGGACTCTTCGACTGCCATCGGAGCGGCGTTCCCGTTCTTGCCATCGCGGCGCATATCCCGAGTTCGGAAATCGGCATCGACTATTTTCAGGCTACGCATCCTGAACTGTTGTTTAAGGAGTGCAGTCACTACGTCGAACTCGTGTCGAGCCCGGACCAGTTGCCTCAGATTCTCGGGCGAGCAATCCGGACGGCCGTTGCGCGAAAGGGCGTCGCGGTCGTCGTCGTGCCGGGCAATGTGGCGCTCGGGCCGCTGACCAAACCGGTGCCGAAATGGAGCGTGCCGTCGGCCCCGGTGATCCGGCCGTCGAACGACGAAGCTGCGAAGCTCGCGGACCTGTTGAACCGGTCGTCGCGGGTGACGATGCTCTGCGGCGCCGGTTGTAAGGATTCGCATGCGGAAGTCGTGGAGCTCGCGCGCAAGCTGCAAGCGCCCATCGTGCACTCGCTGCGAGGCAAGGAATACATCGAATACGACAACCCGTTCGACGTCGGCATGACAGGACTGGTCGGATTCTCCTCCGGCTATGCGGCGATGAAAGGTTGCGACATGCTGTTGATGCTGGGTACCGATTTTCCGTACCGCCAGTTCTATCCCGAGGGTGTGACCATCGCGCAGGTCGATGTGAGGGCGGAAGCACTTGGGAACCGGTGTCCAATCGATCTGGGGGTGTTGGGAACGGTTAAGGACACGCTCGGCGAGTTGTTGCCGATGATTCGGGAGAAAACGGACAGCAGCTTCCTGAACGGCGCGCTCGACGATTATCGCAACGCCCGGGAGGGACTGGACGCGCTGGCGGAGCCCGAAGCAGGCAGCCATACCATCCATCCGCAGTACGTGACGCGGCTGGTGAGCGAGCTGGCGGACGACGACGCGATCTTCTCCTGCGACGTCGGTACACCGATCGCGTGGACGGCCCGCTATCTGAAGATGAACGGCAAACGGAGGCTGGTGGGTTCGTTCAATCATGGCTCGATGGCGAACTCGATGCTGCATTCGATCGGTGCACAGGCTGCCTTCAGAGACCGGCAAGTAATTTCGATGTCCGGCGACGGCGGCTTCACGATGATGATGGGCGAGTTCGTCACACTCATTCAAACAGGCTTGCCTGTCAAGGTCGTGGTGCTCAACAACGGCACGCTGGGTTTCGTGGAACTCGAGATGAAGGCCGGCGGGTTCGTCGATACGGGGTGTGATCTGAAAAATCCGAACTTCGCCGCGATGGCCAATGCGATGGGTATCAAAGGTGTGCGCGTCGAGCATCCGTCGGAACTGGAAGGCGCGCTGCGGGAGGCTTTTGCGCATCCGGGCCCGGCGCTCGTCGACGTGGTAAGCGCTCGTCAGGAACTTGTGATGCCGCCGGTGACGACTGTAGACGAGGCCTACCATTTTGGGCTGTTCATGTTGCGTGCGGTCATGGATGGGCGAGGCCAGCAGCTTATCGACCTCGCGAAGGTCAATCTGTTGCGGTAATGATTTTGTCGGCACGTGTGCTGCGACCACGTCGTCATGCTTCCGCCCCCGCTCGCGACACGGTTCACACCCGGTGGAGAAGCGATCGCGTATCCCTCCCTGAACACAACGGTGATGCCAGTGATGGTAGGTAGACAGAAAGGTAGACGTCGTCGCATCAGCGCCGCTCACAGATCGCATCTCGCGCAGGCGATCTGGGTGGTGCTCCTTTTGCAAGGTTGCACCAGGTCTCCATCGCTGAATGTGCTGGGTGCGTATTTTCCCGATTGGCTTTTTTGCATTGTCGGTGCAGTCGCGGTGACAGTCCTGATCCGCCTGTTGTTAGTGCGCGCGTCGCTCGACGAGTGGCTCGACCCGCCAGCAATTGCTTATCCGGCACTTGTCGCGCTGCTGGCATTCGCTGGCTGGTTGCTGTTCTTCTGACGTCTATCGGGAGTGGGAACACATGGCAGAGAGCGCTCAAAAACCAAAGATGAAGCTGTTGACGGGTCTTCTATTGCTGTTCGCGATCGTGTTGGGGATCGTGGTGGTCTGGCGTGCGGATACCGAACCCCGAACCGACGACGCCTACGTGTACGCGGATACGATCAACGTAGTCCCCGAAGTATCGGGGCGGATCGTGACGCTCGCAGTGCGTGACAACCAGCGAGTGAAAAAAGGCGATCTTCTTTTCGAACTGGATCGGCGCCCCTTTCAGGATGCACTCGATAAGGCCCGTGCGTCGCTCGTACAACTGGACGAACAGATCATGCTGACGCAAAGGTCGGTCAACGCACAGGTACTGAACGCATCGGCTGCGCGCGCAAACGTCGAGCGGGCGCGGTCCGCCGCGAAGCAGGCCGCGGACACATTGCAGCGGATGGAGCCGCTGGTGGAAAAGGGTTATGTGTCGGCGGATGAGCTGGACCGGGCGCGGACTTCGGCGCAAAGCACCGCAGCGGAACTCGCGTCGGCCGAACTTCAGGCGCGCGAGGCGATGGCTGCCGTCAGCGGGGTGGATGCGCTGCAAGCCCAGCGCTCGGTCGTGCAGGCGGAAATCGCCTCTGCTGAGCTGAACCTGGAATACGCAACGGTCCGGGCACCGTTCGACGGTGTCGTTGTGTCGCTTCGCACCACGCGCGGACAGTTCGCATCCGCCTCTGCGCCCGTGTTCACCTTGATCGACACGACTCATTGGTATGTCGTCGCGAATCTGCGCGAGACGGAGCTCGTGAAAGTTCACCCCGGCACGCTGGCTACCGTTTATCTGATGAGCAACGCATCAAGGCATTTTCAGGGGAAAGTTGATTCGGTCGGATTTGGTGTGTCGCCTGAAGACGGCGGGAGTCTTGCTCAAGGTCTGCCGCAAGTGCAGCGCAGTATCAACTGGGTCCATGTATCACAGCGTTTTCCGGTGAAGATTCTCGTCGCGTCCCCGGACCCGGGCCTCTTTCGCATCGGTACTTCCGCGGTCGCGACGTTTCACCCGGCCGGCCAGCGTGACCCGCGCACCGCGAGCTGACAGATGAGTCAATTGCTCCTGTTCCTGGGCGACGGGCTGTCGCCATTTCCCGGCCGGATGAACGTCGCCTTGCGTTGCATCGCCAGTGCGGCCGTCGTGATCGTAGCGTCGATGACGCTTCAGGTGCCGTACCTTGCCCTGTCACTCATTGTGGTGTTTTACGTGACCCAGTCGAACGTCGTCATCACACGCATGATCGGCATTCTGTTTTTCGTGGGCATTACGCTCGCGACTGGCTGCACAGTGCTATTGCTTAAATGGACGTTCGACTATCCGCTATTGCGGATCGTAGTCGCCAGCATCATATTTTTCTGTTGCGTGTATGCGATGCGCGTGTTCCAGTTCGGCATCGTTTTCTTTATCGCGGCCCTCATCGTCATTTACGTGCAGACGTTCGTCGACGTAACGCAGAACGCCGAAGGGATTGTCCGCGAGACGCTATGGGTGTGGGTTGCCGTGTGCTACCCGATTGCTCTCACATTGGTCATCAATACGCTACTGCTGCCGATGGAGCCCCGCCAACAGCTGCGCCGGATGATGGTGTCGAAGCTCGCTGCGGTGCAGGCGAGACTGGACGCGTTGCACGACGGTGCATCCGCGCTTCCTCCATTAAAAGCGCTCGACATTGAAGCCGCCACGACTTCGCTGCAAAAGCTGCTGAGATTTACCGCGATGCGTGGCAAGCGAAACGCGCTTGCTGAGGCGCGTGATCTCGCGACCGTGACGGCCGTGTCGAATCTATACGTGGCTGCATCGAACCTGCGCCCGCTGTCGGGCAACTCGGGGCCTCTTGCGATGGGCGTGGTCTCCCTGAGCGACGGGTGCGCGGCATTGGTCGATTCGATCAAAAGAGACGAACCGTTTTTACTTCCGCTTGCCGCACGCGAGGCGTCTACCGCCGGCATGCCCTGGGCGTTGCTGGCGATGCGACGTACGTTCCTGGAGCTTGATGCGTTCAAGGTCGCGCAGGCCGACGCGATGCACATGCCGCCTGGCCAGCCCATAGTCGCGTCCGATGCTTTGAGCAACCCTGTCTACGTCCAGTTTTCGCTCAAGACCTTGCTGGCCGTGCTCGTGTGCTATGTCTTCTACAACGCGGCCGGATGGCAGGGGGTTCATACGGTAATGCTGACGTGCCTCGTCGTGGCCCAACCCAGTCTTGGTGCGTCGGGCCGGCGGTCCATGCTGCGCTTCTGGGGAGCCGTGTCTGGAAGCCTGCTTGCGCTCTGCGAGATCGTTTTCATTCTTCCGCAGATTGACGGTATCGCAGCGCTGCTCGTGGTCGTTGTGCCCGTCCTGTTCACAGGCGCGTGGATAGCAGCAGGTTCTGAACGCATCAGCTACGCGGGCGTGCAATTGATGTTCACGTTTTCGCTGGCATTCCTCGAACAATTCGCCCCGACGTATGACCTGACCGAGGTTCGGGATCGCATGGTCGGCATCTTCCTCGGCATTGCTGTCGCGACCTTCGTGCAGGTGTGCATCTGGCCGGAAGGCGAGGCCACCTTTCTCAGACGGAGGCTTTCGGCCAGTCTCGCGTCGATAGCGAAACTCCTTGCGTTGGGGCAGTCGACGGAAGATCAGACAACAATCGGCAAGCAACGAATGGCCGCGTGGGCCGCGCTCAGCGACTGCGAAGGTATGCTCTTGCGTGTGGCGCTCGAACCGACCTGGCGTGAAGGCGAAGAAGAGCGCGTCACGCTTCGCGCGAATTCGGTGCTTGCAGGTGCCCGTGAACTGTTGCTGGCGGCCGATGCCTTCCGAAGTGCGTTCGATGTTACCAGGACTCGGCTTTCGGCGCGTGCCCGTGTTGCTGTGTGCGATTCCGCGTCCATTGCTGTCTCCGCCATCGAGCAGTATGCAGCCAGACTGACGGCGCCGGAACCTTCCGCCAGAACTCCCCGCGTGTTGGCACGACATGTTGACGCTGACGGCGTTGGTGGCCGCGAGGCGGAGCTGCGCGACGAAATCAACCGTGTTCTGCGAGCGGTATCGAACTTGCCGGACTGGTTGGAGAACGATAGCTCCTACCCATTAACGCTTCGAGGAGGCACACGCCATGAATGATGCGATGTTCGCCGTGTGGCGTGGCCGTGGTGCCTTGCAATCAGGATGCTGCGCCATCGCGGGTGCCGCACTGCTCAGCGGCTGTGCGTTGATTCATCACGACAGCGGTGCCGTTCCGCAGGTCGAGGCGGCTCGGGTGCAGCTTTCGCCGAAGCTCGATTTGCCCACCGGCGACTGGCCGTCCGACAAATGGTGGCTTCAGTACGACGACCCGCAACTGACTGCCCTCATCGACCGTGCTCTGGTGGCGTCTCCGACGATGGCACTCGCACGCCAACGTGTGGCGCAGGCTCATGCGCAGGCAGAACTGGCGGTGGCGGCAGCCGGGCCGCAACTCGCCGCGACTGGAGCCATCGACCGCGAGCGTGTCTCATCTCATGGATTCCTGAGCGCATACGCGGGGTCCGATCCGGCGATCGGCGCGAATGGTCCCTGGTATACGACGGGATTGGTCGGTTTCGACGGCGCGTGGGACCTGGACATCTGGGGGCGGCACCGGGCAGAGATTGCGGCGGCCGTGGGGGTCCAGAACGCGCAAAAGGCGGAGGAAGCGGAAGTGGCGCTTGAGCTTTCGACAGACATCGCGCGAATCTACTACGTCGTGCAAACCGCGCGCTCCGAGATCGATCTGCTCAAACAGCAAAGAGACGCGATCTCGATCGAAGTCGATGCGCAACGTTCGCGATTCGCACGCGGACTCGAGCCCGACACGACGGCCAAACAGGCAGAAGCGAAGCTTCTGACGGTGGATCAGCAGATCGCGCAGACATCCGAGCAGGTGACGAACGGGCGGGAGTCGCTTCGCGCGCTGATAGGCGCGGATTCGGGCGGGCTCGGCAATTTGGCGTCGCGGGCTCTGCCCATTGTTGCGACGGGCGTTCCGGACAGTCTCGGCTTTCAACTGCTTGCGCGCCGCCCTGATTTGCAGGCGTTGCATTGGTATGTCGTTTCATCTTTGAAACGCGTGGACGCAGCAAAGGCGGCGTTCTATCCGAGCTTCGATATCAAGGCGTTCTTCGGCTTCAACGCGTTGGACCTGTCTCAACTTTTTCTTCATGCAAGCCAGCAGATCAATATCGCACCAGGCCTATACCTGCCGGTGTTCGACAGCGGCCGTCTGAACGCGTCGCTTGGCGGCGAGCGTGCATCGAGCAACGCCACCATTCTGCAATATAACCAGGCCGTACTGAATGCCGTCCGGGATGTGGCGCAAAATGGAAGTGCGTTGAAAGACCTGAGTGAGCGTACCGCGATGCAGCAGAAAAAGCTCCAGGACGTGCGGTTTGTTTTCGACAGCGCATCGGCCCGCTATGGGCGCGGACTTGTCGACAGGCTGCAGGTGGAAGAGGCGCGCGAGTCGGCGATTCAGGAACAACTTGCGTTGCTTGAACTGACGGGCCAGAGCCTTCAGACGTCCATTGTGCTCACGAAGACGCTGGGCGGTGGTTATCAGGCGGCAGTCGACGCGCAGTCATAATCGCGACGAGCCGCGCGGGTTCTCTCGCTCACGGATGACAGGTTCGTTGCCCGTCCCGTGTCGGGCTCGAGTCGAAATTTGTCATGGTGAACCAAGAACGGTCGTTTGGCACTGTGAGCCAAATCGTTGACGGCCCGCGCGCCGCTCGCCAACTCCTGCTGGCGAGCGGGTCAGCCCATGTTCCCAGGCGCGGAACAGCATCCGCCCAGATTCGTGACGGTAGTATGAGTTTCAGCTCCCTTGCAGCCGAATGTCACGCGACGACGCTCCGACGTACACGGTCCCGCCCGGCACATATCGCCAGCCATTGCGCGACGTGTCCCACACGCTCTGCATGCGCGGCGTGACCGTGACGCGAACGTGGCGTGCTTCGCCGGGGTTCAGGCCGATTTTCTCCCAGCCGACCAGACGTCGCGGCGGCTCGTCGCGGTAGGGCACGCCGAGATACACCTGCGGCACTTCCGCGCCCGCCATGCGGCCGTCGTTGCGCACCGTGAACGACACGTCGATCGCGCCGTCAGGACGATGTTTGACGGATAGCCCCGAGTACGAGAAATGCGTGTACGACAGCCCGTAACCGAACTCGAACATCGGCGTAATGTTTTTCGCGTCGTACCAGCGGTAGCCCATGTTCAGCTTCTCCGCGTAGACGGGATCCGGCTCGAACGCGCCGCTTTGTCCCCACGTCGGCGTATCCTGGTCACGCACGGGGAAGGTGACGGGCAGCTTGCCGGACGGATTGACCTTACCGAACAGCACGTTCGCGATCGCATTGCCGCCGCCTTCACCCGGATACCAGGCTTCCACGATCGCCGCCACGCGATCCTTCCACGGCATCAGCACCGGATTGCCGCTTTCCACGACCACGATCGTGCGGGGATTGGCGTGCGCGACCGCGTCGACAAGCGCATCCTGGTTCGACGGATTCGCAAGGCTCAGGCTCTGCAAATCGCCAAAGTCTTCACCCGCCGGCTGCGCGACGACGACAATTGCGACATCCGAGCGGGCCGCGAGCGCCGCAGCCTGGTTGATCTCCTGTTGCGTGTATGCACGGAAGGGAGTCTGCTGATCGCTGTTGCCGGCAAAGCTCACCTGCGCCGATGGCGCGAGCGCGCGAATCGCCGCAACAATGGGCGTGTTCAGCTTCAGCCACGGATTGGTCCACCAACTGCACCCGGTCGATGTGCCGAACGTCAAGCCGCCACAACCCGCGAATGCCCCCGTGACCGGATCACGTGTGTTGCCTGACCCGCCGCCCGTCAGCACCGCCGCATCAGCGTGTCCGCCGATCACCGCAATCCGTGAAAGCGAGGCCGCGGAGAGCGGCAACTGGTTGTTGTCGTTCTTGAGCAGCACCATCGACTGCTCGGAGACCGCTTGCACGAATGCGTTCGCGCCAGCGAAGTCGATCGTGGCGCCGCCCTTCGGAGGATCGTCCATCACGCCGATGCGGATCATCACGTACAGCTTGCGTCGCACCATGTCGTCGAGGCGCGCGGTCGAAACCGAGCCGCTCGCGATCGCCTGTCGAACTGCCGTGGGTGTCAGATAGACGGTGGAACCGACGTCCTCTTCCTCATCGAGGCCGGCGTTGATCGCGTTCGCCGTGCTATGCGTCGCCCCCCAATCCGACTGGACCTGTCCTTCAAAGTGCCAATCGTTCTTCAGCACGTCGTTGAGCAGATGTGCGTTCTCGCACGCATAGTCGCCGTTGAGCCGGTTATAGCTGCACATCACGCTGCCCGGCTGCGCGCGTCTTGCGGCAATTTCAAACGGCAATAGATAGAGTTCGCGCAACGTGCGTTCGTCGATCTGGCTATTGCCGCCCCCCCGGTTATGTTCCTGCTCGTTGCCGGCGTAGTGCTTGATCGTGGCGATGACCTTCTCGCGCTGCGTGCCGTCAGTGCGCTCGGCGAGCATCTCGCCGGCGAGCACCGGATCTTCGCCGAGGTACTCGAACAGCCGGCCGCCGCGCGGCTCGCGCGCGAGATTCGTGCCCCCGCCAAGTCCCATTCCGAAGCCCTGTGCACGCAGTTCTATCGCAACCTGTCTGCCGAAATTGGAAGACAGGCGGCGGTCCCAGCTTGCCGCAAGTGCGATCGTTGCCGGGAAGGTCGTGCTGGCCTGCGATGTGCTGCCGGAGCCCGTCGCGGAGTCGACCATGTTCAGGTCGGGAATGCCGAGGCGCGGTACCCCTTGAATGTAGCCCGCACCGCCTCCCGGCACGGCGGACATTGCGTATTCCGAATGAATGAACTGCAGCTTTTCGTCGAGCGTCATCTTGCTGACGAGGGTGTCGGCGCGCCGATGCGCGGCCGCCGATCCGAACGCGTTCACCGCACTTGAAGTGGGCGCGAAATCGAGTGGAAAGTCGAGTACATCCGCACGGGCCGCGACGCACACGGCGGCCGCTAACGCGACCGCTGGCCATATTTTCTTCTGCATATGTGTCTCTCCGAGATTCTGCTTTTGTTGGAATGCGGAAGCGGAGCGAGTCCGATAGGTTCATACCGGACACGAAGGCTGGCGACGCAGGATGGCTGCGCAAACGTTTGCCGGCCCGAACGAAATCGGGACCATCTGATTGACTGTAGCGACTCTCCGTGCTGAGTAATGTAGGAATGTAGTCTGACTACAGCATCAGTACTTTTACTAATACGATGCGTTTTTATGCTGAATGATGGTCGCCGTTAAAAATTATTGGCGATTAAATGCGTTAAACGCACAAAGCCCTATGTATTCAGCACGACAAGTAGTGATTGAGACTTAGGGAAGAGGAATGCGACGGCGAAGGTTATGAGCGGAGACGCCTTACTCCGTTGACTTTGAAGATTCGAAATGAATGAAATCATCCAACGGCTGACAAGTCACGCGTCAGGGCGGCTTGGGGCCGGACGAGTTGCGAAAGTCCGCGTCGATTGAAAACACGCTGGACGGGCTAACCAAGGCATACATACACCGTAACTTTGAATAGCAATATGCTGTTGTCGAGACAAGCAGATGTGCATATGAATCGGAGATGGAGATTCGGTCTGGGGCCGCATTTGGCTTAAAGGCGATGCTAAATCCGGCGTGAGGCATGTCGTCATGGTTCGAGGGACAATGCACACCAAAGTGCGGACGATGGATTGATCCTTTGCCTTCGTAATTAAAACGTGTAAAACGGTAAATTAAAACAAAGGTCATAAGGCATGGCTGCATATCTCTTCACTTGGAATCCAAAAAGGTGGACTTGGGTAGACCACGCGGATGGTATCTACCGTGTCAATCACAACGAGCCCTACGCTCAGTATTGGAGTTGTGGGAACCGTCGCAACATCTATTGGCGACAGGTTTCTGCTGACGACGCATTACGATCGGCGCTTGAGCCAGGCGCCAAGGAGACATCATGACGGTGAAGCGTATGGACAACGTCGGCATCGTGGTTGAAGACATCGATGCCGCCATTGAGTTTTTTATTGAACTTGGCCTTGAGCTGGAGGGGCGCGCCCCAATCGAAGGAGACTGGGCAGATGGCGTCACTGGATTGCGCGGCATGCGCGTCGAAATTGCCATGATGCGTACGCCGGACGGTCACAGCCGGCTCGAGCTGTCCCGCTTCCTTGCGCCACCTGTGGTCGCCGATCACCGTCGCACCCCGGTGAACGCCCTTGGTTACCTACGCGTCATGTTTACCGTGGAGGACATCGACGATACGCTCGCCCGTCTCGGTAAACGCGGCGCGGAACTCGTCGGCAAAGTGACCCGGTACGAAAACACGTACCGGCTCTGCTACATCCGGGGCCCCGAAGGAATCCTCATCGGGCTCGCTCAGGAGCTCGGGCATGGCGCCTAACCCTGGGGCGCGCATGCCATCACCTTGCGCTCAACCGCAATCGATATCAATCGACATGCGACCTGGACATTCCCCAACGCTAATCACCGGGCCCCACTGGCGATAGCGGCGGCAAGGCAGTCTCGCTGCGACTGCAGACGTGACCAGGCGGTCAAAAGCGCGTCGAGGGACGCGAGCTCCTTCTCACGAGATCCCAGACGCTGAAGCAGCGAGATGTACTCTCGTCGCACTGCAATCACGCCTTCAAGCGCTACCAAGGCTTGCTCAACTTCGCGGAGTTGCCGTCGCAACTCATCGGTCATTTCAATCCTCCCGACGGACGAACGCATCCTCTTCGTACTGGACACGCTCCACCGACTCCAGTGCGCCTGACTCTCGTTGCTGATGCCAAAGGCTGCGGATAATCCGGCGAGCTTCCCTGATTCCCATTAGCACTCTCTTAAGGGCGTAGTGGATCGACGCGGACTCCCTTGGCGCAACGTGATCGTGCGGGCGCGGTTTCGCTTGAGGCGTTCCCTCGCGTCCAAAGTGGACTCGCCAAAGCACTGTGTAAACGTACAGTATCGCGAGTTGCGCGTAAAGGCCTAGACTTACCATTCCGACACAAACGCGGAGCGCGCCATGGTCAGCAAGACCGTCCGCCGGACATTTTCCGGTCTGACTTCGACGTTTTCGCCAGCTCCGAAAGGCAAGCAAGGGGTCGCATATACCGTGAGATCGGCCCAGCAACGCGCCGACGAAGCCTGGAGACGCGCGACTCACGGAGTCCACAGTTCCCCAGTCAGTAAAGATCCGAAGGCGTGATTTTCGGAAACCAGAAGCAAGACCGAGCCTGCCGTCCGAATTAGCTGTGATCGAAGCCGGAGACGAACTATGACTGCGCCGCAAAAACTTGACGGTGTCACGCTGAAGCCCCACGCCAAGGCTCCACGCAAGCTGATCGAAGTCCCGGACCCAGAGGCGCGCCCTGACCTTTTGGAAGCCGTTCGCCGAGTCGTGACGGAGAATCGGGAAGCTGGGGAGCGACGACCCGAGAATAATTCGATCTAGTGTGGTGGCCGTGGCACCTGTGATTTGAACTACGAGACATAGCCGCTCGGCTCGGGTTGGAAAAACCATCGAATCGGTTGCCGACGGATACGGCGTAGGGAATCGCTCCATGCCGATGATTCAAGCTGCGAACGCGGGAATCATTGGCGGTGCATCGATGTCATTGCGGAGGACAGCATCAGTCCCGCTGTCTCGCTTGCCAACGAAAACTGCGGCGTCGCGAATTCGCGGAAGTACGCCTTGAGCGCACTCAAGGCGATCCCTTCGCGCGAGCAAATGGATGCGCTGATCGCATCGCCGCGCGCCGCAAGCATGCGACAATCCAGGCGCGGATCGGCGGCCCGACCTTGATCGCCACCATGTCGGTGTCTCAGTCTGCGTAAGCCTCCAGAATCAATTAATGTCCCTGCCCGCAGTGACCGATATTCGTGGTCCGCAGCGCGCAGAGACAGTTCGTCACGAGAGACGCATTAGCGTTTCGCACTCACCATGGCAAGGAGTAGGTCTTCGTATTGGTAAAACTCTTCATCGCCTCCTGCACGCCTTCCTTGTAGCCGAGCCCCGAATCCTTTACGCCGCCGAACGGGGTGAGTTCAAGCCGGTAACCCGGCACTTCGCGCACGTTCACACTCCCCACCTCCAATTCGGTGATGAACCGCGTAATGTAATCGAAGCGGTTCGTGCAGACCGACGACGACAGCGCGTAGTCAGTGCAGTTGGACATGCGGATCGCTTCGTCGATATTGGAAAAACGCATGATCGGCGACACGGGGCCGAATGTCTCGTGTTTGACGAGTGGCATATCGGGCGTGACACGATCGACGACGGTCGGTGAATAGAGCGCGCCATCGCGACGATTGCCCGCGAGCAGTCGGGCACCGCGCGACAACGCGTCGTTGACCTGGCGTTCGCAGAACTGCGCGGCAGCCTCGTCGATGACCGTTCCCATGTCCACCGAACTATCCGCCGGATTGCCATATCTCCACGCGCGAGTCTTGTCCACGACGAGGTCGGTGAAGCGATCGGCGACCGCCTCGTGGACCAGCATGCGCTTGATTGCCGTGCAGCGTTGGCCCGAATTCTTATAAGAGCCCGACACGGCGAGTGAACTGGCTTCGTCGAGATCGGCGTCCTCCATCACAATGATCGGATCATTTCCGCCGAGTTCGAGCACCGCGCGACGGTAGCCCATGCGCGAGGCGATCGATTTGCCGATCGAGACGCCGCCGGTAAAGGTAATGAGATCGATCGCGGGGTTTGTGATCAACTCGTCGGCGATGACGCGAGGGTCGCCCGTCAACACCTGGAGCATCTGCACGGGCAAACCGGCTTCATGGAGAATGTCCGCAAGCAGATAGCAGGACAGCGGCACTTTCTCCGATGGTTTGACCACGATGCGATTGTTCGTCGCAATCGACGGTACGATCTTGTGCGCGACCTGATTCATCGGGTGGTTGAACGGCGTAATCGCGGAGATTACACCGAGCAGCGGGTCCCTTTGCGTGTAGACACGCCGCTTCTTTCCGTGAGGTGTGAGGTCGCAAGAAAAAATCTGACCATCGTCTTTCAGCACCTCGCCGGCGCCGAACACCAGCACGTCGGCCACGCGGCCGGCCTCATACGTCGAATCCTTCCAGCACAGGCCGGCTTCCGCCGTGATCACTGCGGCGATCTCTTCCGTGCGCGCGCGCACTGCATCGGCTGCGCGCCTCAGGATCGCGGCGCGCTCATAACGGGTCAGCGCGGGACGATACGCGCGAGCGAATTCGAACGCATGACGCACGTCCTCTAGCGTGGCTTTCGGCACCGTGCCGACAAGCGTGCCGTCGTATGGGTTGCGCACTTCGATCACTTCGTCGCGAAAGATTTTTTCGCCGCCGATGCGCAGCGCTTCATGACGCACCTGCAATTGAGTTTTCGTTTCCGCAATGGCGTTCATTTCCGTTTCCCCGGTCATTGAAGGTGATTGAGTGCGATGTCGATGATGTCGAAGTTGCGCAGCCGTGCGCGCTGGGCGACCGACTTCGCGACCGGCTGATTGAACAGAAGCGGCACGATCTGTTCGGCAAGGCCGCCATGCGAGCGCAGCGGCACGTCGAGGCCGGACAGATCGTGTTTGATGCGCCGGGTGCCGAGCACCACATCGCGTGTCGAGATCACGATGAGATCGCCCATGCGCGCGGGAGGCAGCTCGAAACGTGCGCAGCCTTCGGCGCCCGTCAGCACCAGTTCGATGCCGGGTTCCGCTGCAAGCCGTCGGCGCATTTCCTCGATATCGGCTGAAGGGGGCAGGTAGACGGTCGCGAACGATCCAAGCGCGCCGTGGTGCACGACGTACGGGTCGGTGATCGGCAGGATCACGCGGGCGGCGTCGTTGCCGAGCCACTCGTCAAAGCGTTCCTGAAGATAGATCACGTTGGGCTCGCCGTCTTCGTTGTGCTTCGCGTTCATGCCGTGATCGGCCGTGATCGCGACAATCGCCCCCAGCTCGTCGAGCCGTCGCAGATAGCCGTCCATCATCTGATAGAACGCGTTCGCACCGGGCGTACCCGGCGCGCATTTGTGCTGGACGTAGTCGGTGGTCGACAGATACATCAGGTCGATTGCGCGGGTTTCGAGCAGACGCACACCGGCCGCGAAGACGAATTCCGACAGCTCGGCGCTATACACGCTCGGCACCGGCTTGCCGACCAACTCCAGCAGATTGTCGATGCCGTTTTCCTCGATCGTCGCCTCGTCGGCTTTCTCCGCCGAGAAGCACACGCCCGCGAGATCTTTGCCTAGCAGGCGGCGCAGTTTGTCTTTTGCGGTCACCACCGCGACGTGCGCACCCTTTTCGGCGAAACCGGCCAGCACGGTCGGGGCGACGAGGTACTTCGGGTCGTTCATCAACACCTCCGTGCCGCTGTCGCGATCGAAAAAGTAGTTGCCGCTAATGCCATGCACAGCGGGCGGCACGCCGGTCACGATCGACAGATTGTTCGGGTTCGTGAAGCTCGGCACGACACACTCACCCTTGAGCGCAGTGCCGGAATCCAGCAGTTTGCCGAGAAACGGCGCAACGCCCGCCGCTGCCGCCATCTCCAGATATTCATATGCGCAGCCGTCCACACAGACCACGACGACGGGTCGATGCATCCAGTTGTAGCTGCGGCCGTTCACTTCGATGGAAACCGGTGTTTCGCTCATGACGTGTCCTCTGGGCTAGGGTAAGTCGGGTGTTGTGGATGAGGCGTTATGTGGCAAAGTGTGGCAATACTTGACATTAAAATTGATGCTTTGTAGATTGTCAACAACAGACAACATTCTCGAGTCCACAAAAAGTAGTCGTCACGAAGCTTGCAATAGGCAGTAGTCCCGCAGCACCGGTCGTTTTCGTCGCTGGCCGCGACGCCACTTTCTCAAGGGGTCTGGAAATGAAGGAAAAGCAGGGGTTGAACGGTTGCAGCAATCGTCTGAACGTGGCGCTGCGTTGGCTCGTTGCCGCCGCCGTCACGCTCGGCGCGGTTCAGTTCGCGCATGCGAAAACACAGTTGCTCGTCTATACGGCGCTCGAGGACGAGGCCATGAAGCCGTATAAGGACGCTTTCGAAAAAGCCAATCCAGATATCGAAATCCGCTGGGTGCGCGATTCGACCGGCGCCGTCACCGCCAAGCTGCTCGCCGAAAAGAGCAATCCGCGCGCCGACGTGGTGCTCGGACTCGCGGCATCCAGTCTCACGCTGCTCGATCTGCAGGGAATGCTGATGCCGTACGCGCCGAAGGGCTTCGACAGCCTGACGCGCAAATACAGCGACGCCAACACGCCGCCGCACTGGGTGGGCATGGACGTCTGGGGCGCGACAGTCTGCTACAACCGCGTCGAAGCGGAAAAGCGCCACCTGCCTAAGCCGACTTCGTGGGAAGACCTGACTAAGCCCGTCTACAAAGGGATGATCGTGATGCCGAGCCCGGTGTCGTCCGGCACGGGTTATCTGGACGTGACGTCATGGCTGCAAACGTTCGGCGACGACAAAGGCTGGAAGTACATGGACGCGCTGGACAAAAACGTCGCGCAATACGTCCACTCGGGATCGAAGCCCTGCACGCTGGCGGGCACCGGCGAGTTTCCGATCGGTATCTCGTTCGAATTCCGTGGACACGAGCTGCAGGCCCAGGGCGCGCCCATCGACCTGATCTTCCCGAAGGAAGGGCTCGGCTGGGATATGGAAGCGACCGGCATCATGAAGACCACCAAGCAGCCGGACGCGGCCAAAAAGCTCGCGGACTTCATGGCCAGCAAGGAAGCCAATGAAATTACCGCGCAATGGTGGGCGATCGTTGCCTACCCCGGTGTGGCGAAGAAGCTTTCCGGCATACCTGAAAACTATTCGGAACTTCTGGTGAAGAACGATTTCACGTGGTCGGCGAAGAACCGCGACGCGATTCTCGGCGACTGGCAGAAGCGCTACGGCAGCAAGGAGCAGAAGTGAGGGCGGATTCAGCCGGGTCTTGACGAATGCCGGGCGCGCCGCGCGCGCGTCCCAATCGATACGGTGAAGCAGCGCTCGGCGGTGCATCGCCGCCATGCAGGCAGGGCAAGCGGAGGAGCATATGACAGCGTATTTGAGCGTGCAGAGCGTTTACAAACGGTTCAACGACACGCCGGTTCTGGAGGACATCAATCTTGGCGTGAAGAAGGGCGAAATGCTCTGCTTCCTCGGGCCGTCGGGATGTGGCAAGACCACTTTGCTGCGCATCATCGCCGGACTGGAAACGCAGAGCGCCGGCCAGATCATGCAGGACGGTCGCGATATTTCGCGGCTCCCGCCGCAGCTTCGCGACTATGGCATCGTCTTTCAGTCGTATGCGCTGTTCCCGAACCTGACCATCTTCGACAACGTGGCCTATGGTCTCGTGAATCGCAAGATGAAGCGCGCGGCGATCGCCGATCGGGTGAAAGAGCTGCTCGCGCTGGTGGGCTTGCCCGATGTGCAGCGCAAACATCCGAACCAGCTATCGGGTGGCCAGCAGCAGCGTATCGCGTTGGCGCGCGCGCTGGCCACGTCGCCGGGATTGCTTCTGCTCGACGAGCCGCTCTCGGCGCTGGATGCGCGCGTGCGTGTGCGGTTGCGTCAGGAAATCCGCCAGTTACAGAAGCGGCTCGGCGTGACCACGATCATGGTCACGCACGACCAGGAAGAAGCGCTTTCCATGGCCGATCGGATCGTGGTGATGAATCATGGCGTGATCGAGCAGATCGGCACGCCACACGAAATCTATCGCGAACCGGCGTCGCCGTTCGTTGCCGACTTCATTGGCAAGGTCAACCTGATTCCCGCCGAGGTGACGCGCGACGGCAGTCTCAAAGCCGGCTCCGTCGCGCTTCGGTACGGGTGCGGAACGGAGCGAGCACTGCTCGGTTCGAAGGTCTCGGCCTTCGTGCGCCCGGAAGACATTCATATCAGCGCGCCGGGTAGTACGGCAGACAATCTGCTGCCGGCCTCCGTGGAGAAGCTGGAATTTCTCGGCGCGTTCTGCCGGGTCAGCTTCAAGGTGGATGGACTAGGCGAGCAGGAGATCGTCGCGGATCTGTCGTTTCATGAAATGCATCGCACGAGTCTGCGGGCAGGCGCGCGCTTCAATCTGGCCATCAACCGCGAACACGTGTGCGTGTTTTCCGCCGCGAAGGAGCGACTTCAATGAGTGCCGTTCTGATAGAGCGTCGCAGCGGCGACGAAAGTCACGCCGAGGTACGCCAGAAAAGCCATTGGCATGACCGTGTCGCGCAGTTGGCGCTCGTACTGATGTCCGCGTTCCTCGGCGTGTTTCTGCTATTGCCGCTTGCTCTGGTCGTCGGCAAATGTTTCGTCGATGCGGACGGTCACTTTGTTGGAATGGCCAATTTCATGGGCTATCTGGTGGATTCAGGCGTATGGACATCGACCTTGCATTCGGTCACGGTCGCATGCCTGGTGACGGCAATCGTGATTCCCATGGCTTTCACGTTTGCGTACGCGCTAACCCGTTCATGCATGCCGATGAAGAACGCCGTCCGCACGATTGCGCTACTGCCGCTGCTCGCGCCGACGTTGCTCTCCGCGGTGTCGTTCATCTACTGGTTCGGCAACTCGGGCATTCTGAAACCGTTGCTGCAAGGCCATTCCATCTACGGGCTGCCGGGGATCGTCTGCAGTCTGGTCTATGCCGCATTTCCTCATGTGCTGATGATTCTCGTGACGGCACTGTCGCTATCCGATGGCCGTCTCTATGAGGCCGCGGACGCGATGGGCACACGCCGCGCGCGCAAGTTCTTCACGATTACGTTGCCGGGCGCGAAGTACGGGTTGATCAGCGCGACGATGGTGTCATTCACGATCTGCATCAACGACTTCGGCGTGCCGGTCGTCATCGGCGGACCCTATTCGGTGCTCTCCACCGACATCTACAAGCTCATCATCGGCTTGCAGGACTTCAACCGAAGCGCGGTGGTCAGCCTGCTTCTGCTCTGTCCGGCGCTGGTTGCGTTCGCCGTCGACTTCTTCATTCGACGCAAGCAGCAATCGCAACTCGGTGCGCGCTCTACGCCGTATCAGCCGAAACCCGCGCGTGGATTCGACATGGCGATGCTCGGCTACTGCGGCGTTGTGTGCGGTTTGCTGCTGGCGGTGGTCGGTATTTCGGTGTTCGCCTCGTTCGTGAAGTTCTGGCCGTATCAGATGAGCCTCGGCTTGCAGCACTACAAGATGGGGCTGATCGGCGCGGGGATTTTCGATGCGTACAAGAACAGCCTGAAAATGGCCGCTTGCGTTGCGATTGGCGGCACCGTCATCGTGTTCGGCGGCGCGTATCTCGTCGAGAAGACGCGTGGGCCGCGCTGGTTGCGTGGCTTTATCAATCTGTGCGCGATTCTGCCGATGGGCGTGCCGGGACTCGTGCTCGGTATCAGCTACATCTTTCTGTTCAACTCGCCCGCCAATCCTTTGAACGGCCTGTACGGCACGCTCGCGTTGCTCGCGATCGTCACGGTTGTGCACTACTACTCGTCGAGTCACCTGACGGCGGTCACTGCGCTTCGTCAGATCGACAACGAGTTCGAGGCGGTCTCGGCATCCTTGAAAGTGCCTTTCTACAAGACGTTTTTGCGTGTCACCGTGCCGGTCTGCCTGCCATCGATCTTACAGATCGCGCGCTATCTGTTCGTCAACGGTATGACGACGGTGTCGGCGGTCGCGTTTCTTTATTCGCCGGACACGCAACCGGCCTCGGTTGCCATTCTCAATCTCGACGACGCTGGACAGATCGGACCGGCCGCGGCGATGGCCACGCTGGTCCTCGTGACGGCGGCATTTGCGTGCCTGCTGTTTGCCGGCGTGTCGCATGGCGTGTTGCGTAGAACCCAGGCATGGCGCACATCCCGCCGCGCCTGAAACAAATCTTCTATCAGAATCTACAAGGAGCCACCGTGAATCTGCCGTCCGCACCCATTCTGCTTACACCCGGTCCTCTCACGACTTCCGAGCGCACGCGTCAGGCAATGCTGCGTGACTGGGGATCGTGGGACGGCGACTTCAATCAGATCACCGCCCGTATCCGCCAGCAGACGCTGCGTATCGTGCATGGCGAAGACACGCATGAATGCGTACCGTTGCAAGGTAGCGGCACTTTCTCCGTCGAAGCCGCGATCGGCACGCTGGTCTCGCGTGACGGTCTCGTGTTAGTGCCGAACAACGGCGCGTATTGCCAGCGCATTGCGAAGATTTGCCGGGCGCTCGGTCGTCGTCACCAGACCATCGACTATCCTGAAGACACGCAGGTCAAAGCGATCGACGTCGATCGCGCGCTGGCGGCTGATCCGGGCATTACGCACGTCGCGCTCGTGCATTGCGAAACAGGCGCGGGGGTGCTCAATCCGCTTCACGAGATCGCCGAGGTTGTCGCGAAGCATGGACGTAGTCTGATCATCGACGCGATGAGTTCTTTTGGCGCAATCGACATCGACGCGCGCCGAACCCCGTTCGACGCCGTCGTGGCCGCTTCCGGAAAATGTCTGGAGGGCGTGCCCGGCATGGGATTCGTGATCATTCGCCGCAGTGTCCTGGAGCGCTGCGAGGGCAACAGCCCTTCGCTCGCGATGGATCTATATGACCAATGGGTCTACATGAACCGCACGACACAATGGCGTTTTACGCCGCCCACGCACGTCGTGGCGGCACTCGATCAGGCCATTGCGCAATACGTGGAAGAGGGCGGCCTCGAAGCGCGTGGTGGCCGCTATGCAAGCAATTGCCGGGCGCTCATCGAAGGTATGGCCGAACTCGGTTTTCGGACCTTTCTCGATCCTTCGATCCAGGCGCCGATCATCGTCACGTTTCATGCTCCCGACGATCCTAACTACGACTTCAAGACGTTCTACACGGAAGTGAAAAAGCGCGGATACATTCTTTACCCGGGCAAGCTGACGCAGCTGGAAACATTCCGCGTCGGCTGCATTGGGCACTTCGGCGAGTCCGGCATTCCGGGCGCGGTCGCAGCGATTGCCGACACGCTGAAAGTGATGGGAATCACGCGGGTGTCCGCGAAAGCGTTGGCCTGAACGAGCCGACGCGGAGGCTTCATTGCGCGTGAAACGCGAAGAAGCCTCCGACTTCGTGCCCGGAGTCAAACCGTTGTATCAATGTGAGCCATTTATGCGTCCCTTCTGGATTGAACAAGCACTCTTTGCCGATGGTTCATTGGCGCCCGCATTGCAAGGCGCCACGACTGCCGACGTTTGCATTGTCGGCGGCGGCTTCACCGGTTTGTGGACTGCCATCCAGGCCAAGCAGAAAAAACCCGATCTCGACATCGTGATCATCGAGAGCGATCTGTGTGGCGCGGGCGCAAGCGGCCGCAACGGCGGCTGTCTGCTCACGTGGTCGACCAAGTTCTTCACGCTGCGTCGTCTGTTCGGCGAAGCAGAAGCGATCCGTCTCGTGAAAGCGTCCGAAGCGGCTGTCGGGCGGATTCGCGACTTCTGTGTCGAGCATGCGATCGACGCCGAACTTCGACTCGACGGCACGCTCTACACGGCGACTTCACGCGCGCAAATCGGCTTGCTCGATCCGGTCATAGCCGCGTTGAAGGAGCATGGCATCAACTCGTACCAACATCTCTCACCGGACGAAGTGGCGCGCCGGTCCGGATCCGCGCGCAATCTCGGCGGCGTGTATTCGCCGGTCGCCGCAACGGTTCATCCGGGCAAGCTCGTGCGCGGACTGCGCCGTGTCGCAATGGCAATGGGTATTCGCATTTATGAACGCACGCCCATGCTCGACTTTGCCGCCGGTGACCGCGTGACCGTACGCACGCCGGCCGGCAGCGTGACTGCGCCGAAACTGGTGCTCGCGATCAATGCGTGGATGGCGAGCCGCTTCCGCCAGTTCGAACGCACGCTGGCAGTCGTCTCAAGCGACATGATCGTCACCGAGAAATGCCCCGAACTGCTGCATCGAATGGGCTTGAAGGATGGCGTGTCGGTGCTCGATTCGCGGATCTTCGTCTACTACTATCGCAGCACGCCGGACGGTCGACTGATGCTGGGCAAGGGCGGCAATACGTTTGCCTGGCGCGGCCGGATCGCGCCGGTGTTCGATCAACGCTCGCCGTATGAAACCGATCTGACGCGCGGTCTGCACGATTTCTTCCCGGCGCTGCGCGACGTGCCGGTGACGGCGAGTTGGAACGGGCCGTCGGATCGGTCGGTCACCGGCTTTCCATTTTTTGGGCGTCTGGAGAATGCGCCAAACGTGCTCTACGGCTTCGGCTATTCCGGCAACGGAGTGGGACCGACTTATATGGGCGGCCAGATTTTGTCGTCGCTGGTGCTCGAACTCGACAATGAGTGGACGCGCAGTCCGTTGACAAACGGTCCGCTGGGCTATTTCCCGCCCGAACCGATTCGCTTCGTGGGCTCGATTACCGTGCGCGACGCCATTCGGCGCAAAGAGCGCGCGGAAGACGAAGACCGTCGGCCGTGGCTTGTCGATCGCTTGCTCAGCAAGCTGGCCAACGCCGCCGGCAAGTCGGATAAAGCGTAGCGCAGCCCTTCAGTCTGTTTCAACTTTTGGCTGCCCCGTCCACGGATGCGGCCCACCGTTCGTGGGCGCGCCGCATTCTGGCGAGGCCGTGGGCAACGTGTTCGCGCACGAGGGCGACCGCGCGTTCCGCATCGCCTTTAGCGAGCGCGTTGACGATTTTCTCGTGTTCCGCGACCGACGTAGCCAGCGCGCTCTTTTCCGATTCGATGGCGGCCTGACGCAGCAGACCCAATTGGCGGACGAGATGCCGGTACGTTTCGATCAGATGCTGGTTGCCGACACCCGACACCATCGCGTCATGCAACTGGACATTCAATGTCGTGTACAAGGTGAGGTCGTGATCTTTCTTGGCCGCCTTCATCGAAGCAATGATGCGTTTGAGCGTTGCAAGCGTTTCGGGTGTCATCCGTTCGGCCAACGAGCGGGCAACCGACTCGTCCAACATCGCGCGGACCTGGTAGATTTCTTCCGCCTCGCGCAGCGACAGCGCGCGCACCGTGACACCGCGGTTCTTTTCGGTTTTTAGCAAGCCCGCCTGTTCCAGCGCACGAAACGCTTCGCGCAATGGTCCGCGAGACACGTTTAGCCGGGCGGAAACTTCGACTTCGTTCAATTTCTCCCCCGGGGCGAATTCGCCAGAGACGATGCCGCGTTCGAGTGTTTCCTGGACAAGCGTGGCAAGGGAGTGCCGTTGCAGCAAGTCAATCGCGCTGGATGGAGTTGGCGTGGTCATTGATGAGCGGTTGGCAACGGTGAATGGAGGGGCATATCTCGAGTCTCCTGAACATAGCGTGGCAAGTTGTTTATTGTCAACAACCATCTGACGACAATTTTCTATTGACGCGTTCATCTTCGAAGATGTCGGCGTGACGGCCTGCAAGGGGGCTGCGCCGCGGCTCGCTCGCGGCATAGTTCGGCGAGATTGCGTCCTGTCACGAGACCGAGTTTCGCCGACACCGACTGGACCAGCATCGCCAGGACGTTGGTGCGGCCGCCACCCACAGCAGCGCGTAGCCGTAGCCGGCACCCGCCTGGCTTGATCCCAGACTGGCACGGCAGATGACTCTGGTGCGTATCGGGCGCACGCGAGGAACGGCCCGAGACCTGTGCCAGGCGCTGGCGCCCCAGCACGATAATTTGCCAAGCGCGGGTTTGGCCCCATTGCCAGGCCCATCCGGTCCGCTTCTACAATCAGCCGTCGTCGCCGCGACTTTCAGGAATGTATGGAACACGGCACGAATCACCTACTTGCAATTCAAGGGAGCCAAAAGAAATGAAGTTCCTTTTGCGGTTCTTTACGATCGTCCATGGGCTGATGGCTGCTCTCTTCGCCTGCGCGGCGCTGATGTTGATTGCGATTGCTGCTCGCATCGGTTCGACTGCATTTGCGAGTCAATGGGACCAGGCAAGCGCGCAATCCGTCATTGAAGCTGTGGGGCTGCTGGCTGGGGCCGTTGTCGCCTTGCAGATCGCCGAGACCATCGTAGAGGAAGAGGTCATACGGGAGGCTGACGTGAGCGCGCCGACGCGGGTACGACGTTTCATGTCGCGATTCTTGGTGGTTGTCGTCGTCGCGCTTGCCATCGAAGGGCTTGTGGCAACGTTCAAAGCGCTGCACCAGGATCCATCGCAGCTTCGGTATGCGGCCGGGCTGCTTGCTTCGACGGCCTTGCTTCTTGCCTCCTGGGGGCTGTTCGTCCACCTGAATCGGTCCGCGGAAGAGTTAGAGCCGGAGGCCATGGAGGACGCGAAACGCGAAGACAAGAAAGTGCAATAGGCCAGTGCGGGATCTGCTGCCCGAATGCCCGCCGTGACACGAAGCGCCTGATTCGTACGGAAAAGCTTCTGTCATGGTGAGGCTGGTTTGTCGGGCGACCGCAATGGGGTCGGTAGACAGTGTGGCAGCAACCGGGCCACCAGGCGGCTTTCAGTCAATCGCTCCAGAGCGGATATAGGGATGATTTGCAGACCATTCTCCGATATGTTGCTTTATGCATTTCATTTGATGGACTTGGCAGAAGTCAAAAATCGCGCAGCGATCTAATCCAATTCAATATATCTCTAGTTCTAGCTGCCGAGTTAGCCGGCAGTCCTCGAAGTTAGGCCGACATCCGAACATGCGAGAGGAGAATCATGAGCAAAGTATTCGTCAACATTGGACTTAGCCTCGATGGCTACATGGCACCGGAAGGAATGACCATGGAGAATTGGGACACGCCTGAGTACAAGAGCTGGGGTGCCAAGTGGGGTGCGCTGATGGCGTGGATACTCAATCAACAGTACTTCCGCGAGAACCTCAAGCTCGGACCAGGGGGAGAGACCGGCCCGGTCAATGACCTGCTTCGCAGCACCACGGAGCGCATCGGTGCCAACATTATGGGCAAGCGAATGTTCGATCAAGGCGAGCGTGCCTGGCCAGAGGAGGCGCCGTTTCACACACCGGTATACGTTCTTACCCATGAGAAACGCGAACCCTGGGTGCGCCCGGGTGGGACGACCTTCTATTTCATCAATGACGGGCCGGAGCGTGCGCTTGAGCTGGCTCGGGGATCCGCAGGCAGTCGTGATATTCGTATTGCTGGTGGAGCCGATGTGATCCAGCAGTACCTGACCATGGGTGTCGTTGACGAACTGGAAATCGCCTTGTCACCCGTGTTGTTCGGCGGTGGGCGACGTCTCTTCGAGAACCTACGCGAGCCCGGGCCGCAGTTTCGCATCGACAAGGTTCTTGATGGCCCAGCTGCCACACACTTGCGCTATGTGCGTCAGTGAGGTGGGCCTAACAATCGGTTGCAGCGGGCGGTCCGCTGCGCGGCCCGCCGCTGAACCGGAGCGTTGGATGTCTGCTTCCCAATTGTTGAATTGTCCGCTGTGGGCCGATCACGGTCGGCCCTGATGCCGGTGACTGTGATGGCAGGGAATGGTCGTCAACTCGCAGATGCAGTAAGCCGAAGGCGGGACTGCCGATCACGCGCAATACGGGTATCGATACCTCGCTCGCGAATTTTGTTAATTGTGAAGCAGGCTCCGCTTCGACACGCTCTTCTGCGGCACTCGTTCGTCAGCCGTGTTCCGGCGAATGCGCGTCATTTCGGCCTGAGTTGCAGATCGCTGCTCACGGATTGGACCCCCGGCACGCCGCGCGTCACGGCAAGCGCCTTCTGAATCTGTACCTCTGAATCCACATAGCCTGACAACTGCACGACGCCTCGATACGTCGCGACGCTCATCGGCAACGATCTCAGCCCAGGGTCCGCGACGAGCGCCTGCTTCACCCGGGCGGCGAGCGCAGCGTCGTCAGTGGCGATCTCCCCCGGCGCGGTCACGGCAGGCGTCGTCGTCGTCGTCGACTTGCAGCCGTTGATGAACACGAACGCGGGCAACGCGAACGCCGCGACGATCAGCAACCGGCTTTTGATGTATCGACCGTTTCGCATGTCGGTTATGACAACCCGATTCGTGCACAGCGGGCGTCGTTCGGGTTGGCTTGGCAGGTAGACATGTGCGCTCTCCTTGAGTCCACCATGATAGTGCAGAGTGGTGAACTTTGACCAAGCCGACTTGCCTAAGTCTGTTCATGCTCCGGGCCGAGTTTGTTGTTCAGTTCGGCCGGTGCCGGCCAGTCGGCCTTGTCGCATGAATTGTCGACAATCGCACAGCGCTTGTCCGATGAAGCGATGACGGTGACACAGCATTTCAATAGTGAGAGCGACATTTGCGTCGTCTAAATTGCACCCTTCGCATCGAAAAATGCGACATGGTACGATTGGCCGCCGTCATCCCTGCGTCTTGCCCACAATCATGCGCAACCTCGCCTATCTGCTTCTCTCGGTCACGCTCGCCTCGCCGCTCTCGGCGCTGGCGCTGGGCACCGAAAATCCAGACTACGATCAATGCATCCTGCAATCGCTGGCGAACAGCCAAAGCAACATTGCGGCAAACGTGATCAGACGCTCGTGCGAAGCGCTCTACAGAAACGGCGCGCTGCTCTTGCCGCGCGAAAAGTCGTATCACGTGTGTGTTTTACAGAATATGCAGAACGTGAGAGCCGCATATGCAGTTAACCAGATCCTGCGAGCATGCCAGCGCCAGAATCAGATGTGAGCCATGTCAGCCGGGATGGACAGCGCCAGACGGGGAAGGGACCCGCGAGAGGATTTTGAACGACCGCTATCGGCGGAATCGAAGGTCTGGTGAGGGTCGGCTTTTGCCGATGACGCCGCCACAACCAACTGCAGGGCACCCAACCCCACCAGACGTAGCAGCAGGGCCCCTAATGCCACGGAAGCTGGCGGTCGGGCGGTTGTGGCCGCCTCCGCAGTCGTCGGCTCAGTTGCCGCGAAGCGACTTTTATCCGTGCCCTGTCACGAATTTTTTCGTCGCGTGATAGCCGTGCCTTGTTGCATCGGCAACGGCATGACCGGCCTTCTTCGTACCGTGGCCGACCTCGTGCGCGGCATCGCGCACAGCATGGCCGCTCTTCTTTCCTGCCGTCTTGACATCGTTCTTGAACTCGTGAGCGCCTGTTGCCAGGCTCGCATACGCCAGCGGGCTAAGCAGGGTCAACGCGAACAGAATGATCGAAATTTTCGTCTTCTTCATTACTTTAGTTTTCCCACATAAGTTTGGTACGCACGATAGTCAGCCGGACAGCTTGAGAACGCCGCTCCCGTACAGGATGGCCGCGCCTCGCCCGCTGGTCAGCAGACGCCTGCCATGGATCGCGAGAAACCGTTCATGCTCACACCCGGGCCTTAATTACCGGCAGCGTCTGAGTGCCCGCGCCCTTGGGGGCGACCTACCGCTCACGGTCCGCCCCGGTTCTTTGTATCTCCCGAAAACGGCCATCGGAAAGGCGCCTCAGGCCGATTCTATCGAGTCGCGTGGTCTCGTAGACGGTAGATTATCAATGCGCCTTGCATATTCTCGCGCATCGCGGCACATCTAATGCGCGAACCGCGCAATTTGTCACAACTTACGGCACTCACAGGCTCAAAGGATCGGTATGCCAGGGCACTGTACTTTTGCACTCAACGGCCAGAAGCTCCCGACGCTCGTAGGCAGCGGATTCGGGGCAGTAGTGATGCCGTATGGGCCTAGTGTTCGATCTATTTGGCGTCATCGGTTCTGAGGGCGAAGAAAGCGCATTGCTCGGCGCATCGCTCGTCATGAGCTTCGTTGCAGCGACAATCATTGTCCGGCTAGCGTCAGTGCTGATTCGACATCGGAGAGAGCAACAGGCGGAGCGATAACTGATCGCGCGTCCAAGGCGGCCATGAGCAGACAGTCAACCTTCGCGACCGGAAGCGGACGTTCAGTAAGTTCACGAGGCGCCGACGCGCCCCGTGGACCTCGCTTCAGTTGATGCGTACCACCGGTGGCGGCGTCCACGATCCATCCAGTA
Source organism: Paraburkholderia sp. NPDC080076 (assembly GCF_050281145.1). NCBI lineage: Bacteria > Pseudomonadati > Pseudomonadota > Betaproteobacteria > Burkholderiales > Burkholderiaceae > Paraburkholderia > Paraburkholderia sp. NPDC080076. Next base: position 270,232 of record NZ_JBNNWQ010000006.1, read on the forward strand.
TCGCGGCCTTGGGCCAGTAGGCGCGGATGTACAGCGAGAACACGTCCTTCGGCGCAGGAACCCAGTTCGATTCCTTGTCTTCGCCCGGCGAGTCGTTCTGGAAATAGAGCGTGAGCGAGCCGTCGTCGTTGTACTTCAGAGACTTGCTCTTCGTGCCGAGCGAAAAGCGGTTCAATCTGTTCGCCTCGAACAGATGCTCCTTGTTATAGACCGTCAATGACCAGAATCCGTTTACCGGAGGCAACTGTCCCTTCGGAAATGTCACCGTGTAGCGATTCGCCCCCGCCAGGCGTTGTCCGCCCGCGTCAAAGTCCGTATAGATATAGCGGGTTTCCTGCGGCGCGTTGTCGTACATATTCGACTTTGCCGATGCCGTGCGCGAGAGGTAGTCGGTACCCCAGCGCGCCCCGTTGGGCGGAGACGTCCAGCCGTTGCCTACCGGTCGGCCGTTGTTGCGAAATTCGAAGAGCGGGCTGATCAGATCGGTCTCCGAGGCTGCCGCCGTTTCGTTCAACGTTGCCTTGATTTGCGGGTCTTTTGCCGCAGCGTCCAGCACAGACTGGATCGTCGCGTAGAGCGCTTGCTCGCCGGGCCGAGGCGGTACCATCTTCATGACCAGAGGAAGCTCGTCGAAAAACTTGTCCGGGATGACCCACTTCACTTCGCCCTTGCCGTCGGTAGCCGGCGGGGGGAAAGAGGGGGTGCTCTTCCAGTTTTTGATCTTCATCTTCCCGGTGTATTTGCTTAATGGATACACCATGACCTGACTTAACAGAGGTTGAATTGCTGCTTTGTCTTCGGGCGTGTCGTCCTGAAAAATCCGGGGAAAGATGGCCACGAGATTGGTGGGTGCACGGTGAACCGCGACAATCCCTTTCGGGACGTTCCCTTTCCATTCGGGGCCAACCAGTAAATGGAGCCCGGGCTTTGTTCTGTATTGCGTGCCGATTTCGCCGAATGAATCAGTTCTCGCGTCGGAGAGCTGATAGGTATAAAAGCGTTTGCCGAAATCAGGAACCTGGATAATGACGGGGGTTTTGTCGAGTTCCATAAAGCCCGCGCCATACACCGTATCCTGATTGGGACATGTGACAAAATTCTCGGCCGAATCAATGTAATCAGTCAGCATGGAAACCTGGTTGTGCGGCGAACCGGGAATCACGCCGCCTATCCGGCCGGGTTCCGGCAGGTCTTTCACGGCAAGCGAGCGGTTGTAGTTATTCACCAGCGCCCAGCCCCAGAGATAGGCGAACCGGCCAACCGTAGCGACATACTCTTTGGTCATCACCGTGCCGGTGGGCGTCCCAAGGATTTCGGACGCGGACTGCGCAACAGAGGGCGGCGCTGCAGCCGCCACACACACCGTTGAAACGCCAGCGCCCACGCCCACGCTCACACCTAAGCCCACGATCATATGCCTCAGATTCACATTGACTCCTCGTTGAGAATGTTGGAACGCCAGGCCAAGCGTCGTCATGTCCGCAGCTAACGGCAAGCCGCCCTTCGGATTACGGGGACTCGTAGCATTGCCGGATCAACACTGAAGCTCGATGGGCACCCCTTATCACCGTTGCGTCATCCATCATGAAAGCAGTGCAAAGAACACAGTCGTTCAATTAACACCGATCCCGCCCGCAGCTTGATGTTTTCGCGAATTTAGCTGAGTCGCATAGTGTGATCTGGATATCGGCACTCACTGCCGTGACACTCTATCAAGATTTTCTCAATCAATGTAAGCTTTCCGTCATCCATCCAGAAGAGGACTAGTTCAATGCTAAGCACTACCAATGCGACGAGATTGACGTTCTCCGTAATTGCAGCAGGTTTGATTGGCATGGGCGTGGCGGCCTGCAGTTCGCCGGGTAGAAGTCAGGCACCGGCCGCAAGCACGACTGCGAATGCGAGCGCCCCGACTGATGAACAGATCGTGGCCGCATGGAATTATCTGTATGGGCGCTATCTGGTGTTGCAGCAGGAGAATTACGACATCAACGTCGAGAAGGCGGGTTACAACAAAATTAAATACAATCCGCTTGGCTCGGCCCAGTTTGTCAATCCGAATCTCGACGTGGCTTATCTGGAAGCCTGGCTGGCGGCGGATCCGGATCACGCAGTCATCCTGAACGTGCCCAAAGTGACGGGCCGCTACTACACGGCGCAGTTGCTTGACGGGTGGGGCGAAGTCATTACCAACATCAATGAGCGCACATATCCCGATCACCCGTATGGCAAGTTTGCGCTCGTGATCAAGGGTACCAATCCGCCGGTGCCGCCTGACGCGGTCAAGATCGAATTGCCGTCGGCGAAGGCCAAATTGCTGGCGCGAGTCGAACTCAAAGGCTCGCCGGAAACGGCCGTGAAGTTGCAACATCAGTTCACTGTCGTTGCGTCGCCGGACACAAAGATCGACGCGCCTTTTCCCGTGCCGTCCTTCACGCCGGCCGCGCCCATTGGAGCCGAGATCTTTGATCACGTGAGCGAAGCACTGGCCACGTACCCTGACGCCATGCCGAAGGCCGCCGAATTTCAGGCATCGGCAATCAACGTCGCTAACTATGCGAAGAGCAGTGACGCGGCACGCAAGCGGGTGAACGAGGTCGTCAAGGCAAAGGCGGTTCCGGGCTTCTTGCAGCATGCCAAAGGATTTGGGACGCAGAAGGGCGGCTGGTCGGTCACTTATGTCGCGGGCAAGTTCGGCAATGATTACGTGGCACGTGACATTGTCAACTACGGTGGCCTGTGGGCCAATGTCATCAGTGAAGCAATCTACTTTGTCGGCCTAAACGATAGCGATAACCATCCCCTCGACGGTAGCAAGGCCTACGAGATCCGTTTCCCGAAGGGTGAAAGGCCGGATGCACATGTCAATGGATTCTGGTCCGTCACGTTGTATAGCGTGCCGGATTATCGCGTGGTGCCCAACGCGCTGCATCGGTATAACCTGAACAATATATCGCATCTGAAAGCAAATTCGGATGGAAGCACGAGTATCTGGCTCGCACCCGTTCGACCGAAAAATGTGCCGCAAGGCAACTGGCTGCCTACGCCGGATGGGAAGGGATTCTCATTGAACTTCCGTACCTATGTGCCGAAAGACGAGGTCCAGCAAGGGCAGTGGTTTCCGGCACCGATCGTGAACGTGAAATAACGACGAACGTGCAATCGCGGTTTAGTTTGTCGAGGTGCGACTTCGATAGACTGAACCGGATGTCTCTGGTCGTTTGCCAGGCCGGTGTCACTGCTGCAAGCCGGAATGACACGGGCGTCGGTTCGTAGGGATTTCGGCGCCGGAAGCGGCCGCCAACGTCCAGTGCATGAGGCGGCACCGGGGCCAGTTACGGATGTTCGAGTGCCGCCTGCAACTCAGACAAGGGCCATTCTCGTGTCGCTTGTATGAGTCGGATCGTCATCCGGGACTGCCATCGGTTGTGCGCTCGCATTCGCCTTCGTCGTCTGCCCGCCGTTTCTTGTCGGGCAGGGCTGTGCCGTCGTTGCGAGGTCGAGGCATTATCCGGCGAAAGCGAGCACCGTGAATACGCCTTGAGCAACCGCTAACAGTCGTCTGGAAAATCTCTGATGATCCTTGTGTTACGAGCGACATCGGACGAACTAATGATCGACTTGTAGCTTCAGTTTGCAGCCACTAGGCCGCAATCACATCCGAACGACATCCATCACGGTTTTCTTTCGGTCCTTGAACTGATAGATCGTGATCGCGGCGTCGCGGAGGTCGCCATGCGGGTCGAACGCGATGCGTCCAATTACGCCTTCATAGCTGGTGGAGGGCATCGGCGCGAGAATTTTTTGCCCGCTCGGCCGAATTCGCGCGCTTCATGGCGTCATAAATCACGTAGACGGCGGCTAGGTAAACGGCGCATAGGCATCTATCGTCGTCCCGAAACGTGCCACATAGCGTTTGTCGAATTCCTGACCCTTGGGCATCTTCGACAAGGCGAGGCCAGCTTCAGAACACGTCACGTTGCCGATACATGGCGGCACGGGCTTCATGGAGGAAGCCGGCGCCGCGCAGTTTTACCGCGATGCGCGCATCCCAGGAAATCGGTCGCAAGACGCTGCGTGATCGCGGTGCGGTCGTGAAGGCGCTGCTTGCGAGATCGCGCAGACCGCCGACGCGCCCGGCGCGCACAACGGCGCAGCGGTCATTGCCGTAGCCCGTGCGATACAGGCAGGCAACAAGCCCATACGTCAGAAGCGATGCGTCATGCCGACAAGAAAGAGCGACTGCGACGCTTCCGTCCCGGTTACCGTAATGCCTGGCCAGCTTACTTTGGCACTTCCGTTGTTCTTGAAGTACCCACCGCGCGCATAGATGCTGGTGCGCTTCGACACGCTATGGTCGATGCCTGCCTGGAAACCGAGCGAGTTGTCATGCACGCCGCGTACGTCGCGCTCGACCACTGCAAGCTGGATTTCGTCAGCGGTCGTCGCCTGGATCGTCGCGCCGAGTTCGGCGTAGCTCAACGAGTGTCCCGCGCCGAGCAGGGCCGCTATTGACCCCGGCGCGGCATCCTTCGGACGCGCGTACGAATAGTTAAACTGGAAGTTGACGAAGCCGATCCGGTATCCGAGTGCGCCCGTAAAGTGCTCGGTACGCAGCAGGTTGAGCGCACGCGGCAGACCCGGGACCGTCTCCTGTCCGGACTGCTGGTTCAAGTAGGCGAGCGCCGCGAACAGCCCGGCGCCTTGCCAGGTCAGTGCGACATCGAGCATGTTCCCCTGCTGCATCGCAATCGGCTGTGTGGCCGACGCCGCGAAACCATACATCGCATAGAGCTTCGCCCCCAGGACATCCGGCGACCGGTACATGATGGTATTGCTGATACGCCCCGGCGCATACTGGACGGCAAGCGTGTTGTGGTCGGTGGCCGCGGCAAGGTCGACTGCGGAGAGAGGCGACAGTGCTTCATTGCCGCGGAACGGATCGGTCGGATAAACGGCCCAGAAGCTCGGCTGATATTGACGGCCGAAGCTCAGCGTGCCGTACTTCTCGTGCTGTATGCCTACCCACGCCTGGCGATAGAAGAGGGCCGTCGAATCGGCGAGGAAGGCGCCGTTGTTGATGTTGTAGCCGCCTTCGAGCTGAAATACGGCCTTCGTTCCGCCGCCCAGATTCTCGCTGCCTTTGAAACCGATCAGTGAGCCTGTCGAGCCTCCACTTCGTTCTGAAGCCGAACTATGCCCGCCGTTGTTGAGATACTGGATGAACACATCGGCCACCCCATACAACGTCACGCTCGACTGCGCGGCAGCACTGCCCGCAACGAGCGCCATGGCTATGGCGCAAATGCTCTTACTGATAAAACGCATACATGTCTCCTCTATGTGTATGCCACGTCCGACAGACGCGGGTAATGCTGATTCAGGCAGGACTCCAAATGGTTGTTGAAACACGATCTACCCGGATCTGACGTTTCCATGTTATTAGTAGGAGTCCGTATCTTATAGAAGAATATTCACCACGAATGAACAGGAACTCAGCCTTCTACCTCGCCGGAATTTTCAGTGATCAGAGTAAGGGTTTGAGTGTCATGGCGCTGCGCGCCATGACGATCAACGCGTTCCACACTCGATATCGAACGTGGTCGCGTTCAGATAGGAATTTTCGACAATGTGCTGGACGAGGCCCGCGAATTCGTCGGGCTTGCCCATGCGTTGCGGAAACAACAGCTTGCCGACGATCGTCTCGGACACCTTCGCTGGCATTCCCGCAGACATGCCCGATTCGAACAGGCCCGGCGCGATCGACAAGACGCGAATGCCATGCTCGGCCAGATCGCGTGCCACCGGGATCGTCATGCCGATCACGCCGGCCTTGCTTGCGCTGTATGCCGCTTGTCCCATTTGTCCTTGACGCGCCGCGCCCGATGCCGTGTTGATGATGACACCGCGTTCACCATTTTCGTCTGGCTCGTTGGCGGTCATTGCGAGCGCTGCGTGACGGAGCACATTGAAGGTGCCAGTCAGATTCACCGACAGCACGCGATTCCACAGATCGGACGGGAAAAGCTGTCCTTTGGAGATCGTCTTGCCCGGCCCGAGAATGCCTGCGCAATTGACAGCCACATGCACGGTTCCATACGTGCGCACGACGGTATCTATACCCGTTTTGACGCTCTCTTCATTGGCCACGTCGACGGCGACGCCCTTGATATCCGGCCCGAGCGCCTCTTCCAGCTTCGCGCCATCGAGGTCGAATCCGACCACTCTGGCGCCCGTTGCTGCAAGTGCCTTGCATGTGGCGAGGCCGAGGCCGGATGCTGCGCCAGTGACGACTACAACCTTGTTTCGCAGATTCATGTTTCTGCCTTGTTCCTGGTTTGATGTTTAAGAGTCAGGTGATCGGTCATGCGCGGCACTCACACCGCGCGCCACTGACCTTCCCAGAACTTGCCGCGAATCTCACGTTTGAGCACCTTGCCGACCGCGCTGCGTGGCAGGTCTTCCCAGAACTCGAAGCTCTTCGGCGTTTTCACGCTGCCGAGTTCGCGCTTGCATAACTCAGCGAGTTGCTCGGTTCCGACATGCTCGCCGTTCTTCAATTGGACAATCGCTTTGACCGCTTCGCCCCATTTCTCGTCGGGTACACCGATTACCGCGCAATCGAGAACAGCGGGGTGCGAGTTGATGACCGCCTCGATTTCTCCCGGGAAGACGTTGAAGCCGCCGCTTACGATCATGTCCTTCTTGCGGTCGACGACTGTGATGAAGCCACGTGGGTCCTTGATGCCGATGTCAGAAGTGTGGTGCCAGCCGAATTGGGAGACCTGCGCCGTTTCCTCGGGATTCTTGTAGTAGCCGAGCATGACGGTCGTAGAGCGCACCACAATTTCCCCCTTTTGTCCGGTGCCGACGATGTTGCCTGCGTCATCCATGATCTCGACACACGCGAACTGCGCGGCCTTGCCTGCGGATTGCAGCGCGACTTCGTCGAACGTGCCATCGGCCAGCAGGTAGTCGGACGGACGTTTGACGACAACGGGAAAGCCGCATTCGCTCTGTCCATAGACTTCGTAGATCACCGGCCCGAAGCGGCGAACTGCCTCCTTGATTTTTTCCGGGGCAATGGGCGCTGCGCCGACCGCGAGGCAGCGCAGCGACGAAAGATCGGCGCCAGCCAGAGCGGGATCGCTCAACAATGCGTAGACGACTGTGGGCGGCAGGAACAGATGCGTGATACGTTCTTCGGCGATCGTGCGCAGTACGACTTTGGAGTCGAACGAGGGCAGCACGACGGTACAGCCGTTGCGGATCGCGCCGGCCAGCGTGAGCATGCACGCGGCATGCGTAAGCGGCGCGACGGCCAGCACGCGCGAGTCCTGATCGATTTTCAGTTCGGAAAACACCGCAATCAGCCCCATTTCGAGCGAGCGGTTGTCATGCAGGGCGCCTTTCGATGGACCTGTCGTCCCGCCGGTCGGTTGCAGCAGCGCGTGCTGATTGGGGTTTTCTTGCGGCGCGACGAACGGGTCACGATGATTCGCTATCCAGCTGTCGAGCGATTCGCCGTGTTCCGATGGCTGGTCGATACAGATGAACTTGCAACCGGCCCCGAGGCCGTCCTTCAGCGCCGGCACGATGGCGGCGTAAGCACTGTGGAAGAAGACCAGTTCGCAATCGGCGAACGAGAGCACCGCAATGTTGGTTTCCACCGTATTGCGCGTATGGACTGAAACCCAGGCCATGTCCGCGCGGTTGATCGCGATCTGAAGCAGGCTGATCCGGTAGTCATTCGGCGCGTAGATCGCCGCATGTGCGCCGGGCCGCAGCGTCGGGTCGCGCATAAGTGCGTGTGCGGCGGCATGGACGAACTTCTGTGCATCAGCGAACGTGATTCGCGTCGTTCCGTCGACAAATGCTTCACGGTCCGCATGCCGGGACACGGCCGAATCGAAGTAATCGGCAAGGCGCATATGAGTCTCCTTGAGTCGACGTAGCCGTGCATGGCGGCTACCTTTTCATTCATGATAGGCGGCGCAGCGGGTCATTCCCGCTGCCGGCATGCGGCAGCCCGAAAGAGGCCGCGGCGATGCGCTCGCCCGTGACGCCTTAGTGATCCATTAGCGCGCCAGAATCGTGATGCAGGCCACTGCTTCTTCGATTCCATACAGGCCGCCACCGTTCTCTGCGACAGCGATCCGCGCGTTGTCGACCTGACGCGGGCCTGCTTCGCCGCGCAACTGCGTGACGAGCTCATGCACCTGTCCGAGACCCGTCGCACCGACCGGGTGTCCCTTCGACTCAAGGCCGCCCGACGGGTTGACCGGGATCCGGCCACCGATTGACGTTTCGCCGCGCTCGGAGAACGGGCCGCCGTCGCCGAAGTCGCAGAAGCCGAGATTCTCGATCTGGACGATCTCACCCATCGCGGTCGCGTCATGCACTTCCGCCACCGACACGTCCTTCGGACCGACGCCAGCCAGCTCGTACGCGCGTCGCGATGCCTGCACGGTGACATGCTGCTCGATGTCGTCGGGCGAGCGGTCCGTGCCGCTCTGGACCACCGAGGCTAGTACGCGGATCGCGCGTTTCGGATCGATGTTCAAACGCTTGAGCGCGTCGGCCGTGCACAGGATGGCAGCAGCAGCGCCGTCAGACACCGGCGAGCACATCGGCAGCGTGAACGGGTAGGTAATGGGCGGCGCGGCCAGCACTTCTTCCACGGTGTAGGCGACCCGGTATTGCGACAGCGGGTTGTGCACCGAATGACGGTGGTTCTTCGCCGACACGGCGGCGATCTGGCGCTGCGTGGTGCCGAAGCGTTTCATGTGCGCGCGGGAGAACGCCGCGTACACGTCCATGAACACGCTATAGGGCTTCGGCGACGTCGATCCAGCCGGAATCTCGACGCCTTCGCCGATGCGCAACAACTCGGCGTGAATTTCTTTCGCGCGCGAAACATCGAGTGCGCTGTCGAAGACCGAGAACATGCGCTCGCGGTCTTTCGAAAACATTTTTTCGGCGCCTACAGCCAGCGCAACGTCCCCGGCGCCCGAGCGCAGATGGTTGACCGCCAGCACGAATGCACTGCTGCCGCTCGCGCATGCATTCTCGACGTTCACGACCGGGATGCCGCCGATACCCATGTCTCGCAGCGCGATTTCGCCACGAATCATGTGCTGACCATCCATGTGACCCTGCGATGCATTACCGTAGAACGCCGCTTCCAGAGCGCTCTTTTCGATGCCCGCGTCCTTGAGCGCCGCTTCGGTAGCATTGCGCACCAGCGATTTGATGCTCTGGTCGAGTAGCCGGCCGAACGGCGTCATGCCGACACCAACCACATAGATGTCTTTCATTTTGATTCCCAGATTGTTTGAGGATAGGCTATCTGATGCGGCTAATTCTACTTTCGAGTAAACACATAGTCGATAGGGTAAAAGTCCATGTTTACCCGGCTGTCTGTGCGTCTTCGGCGTGCGCGAGCAACTCGTTGTCATGCTCGCCGACAGCGGGTACCCCGCGCGTAGGTCCGGGGTGCACGCCGTTGAAGACAAGTGGCTGCGCAACATGCCAGGCGCGACGCCCGTCGCGCTCGTCAACTTCGCAGAACATGCCGCGCGCGCGGAAGTGCGGGTCATTCACGACTTCGTCGAGACTATTCACCGGCGCCCAGGGCACGCCCGCCTGATCGAGCAGTGGCGCCCATTGAGCGCGCGGCCTATGCCGCAGCGCTTCAGAAATGCGGGCGCGAAGTTCAGCTTCGCGCGGTGCGCGTTCGGCGTTCTTTACCTGCGCGATATCGGTGAGGCCGAGAAGCTCGCATAGAGGGGCCCAGAACCAGTCTTCGTGCGCGATTGACAGCGTCAGCAGAAGGTCGTCTTCGCAACGGAACACGCCGTAAGCGGGCTGCGCGTTGATTTCAGCCATGCCGAGGCGTCCGCCGTTCATCGCTGGCGAAAGGAACACGCTCATCCACGACACGAGGCCGTCGGTCATCGACACGTCGACATACTTGCCGAGCCCGGTGCGAGAGCGCTCGAGCAGTGCAGCAAGACAGCCTGTGACGGCGAACATCGCAGCGGAGAGGTCGCCAATCGCAAGCTCAGGTGGTGCTTCGATCTGGCCGCTGGCGGCCTGGCGATGCAACAGGCCTGCGATTGCCTGATACGACAGATCGTGCGCGGGCCGGTCACGATACGGGCCGTTCTGGCCGAAACCCGAGATCGACAGATAGACGATGCGCGGATTGAGCTTCGCGACATCGCCGTAGCCAAAGCCGAGGCGTGCCATCGTGCCGGGACGGAAGCCTTCCATCAGCACGTCCGCGGAAGAGATCAGTTCGCGCAGTGCTGCGCGTCCCGCGTCGGTTTTCAGGTCGACGCCGACTGAACGTTTGCCGCGATTGAGTGCGGCGTGAAAGTCGGGCAGCTGACGGGCAGGGTCGCCGGCGGGCGGCCGCTCGACCACGATCACGTCGGCACCCAGATCGGCCATTACCAGCGTGGCGAACGGGCCGGGATACTGTTCGGCAAGACTGAGGATGCGCACACCTTCCAAAGGCAAACTCATACGTGTCTCCTGCTGCGACCCCACCGGGTCGCGTAATCAATGCGCGCGCGCATGGTCTGTCGATGCGCCGCGCCGGGTTCGTTGAAGCGCTATATTGGCATATTTTCTACTGATGAGTTAGTATATGAACTAGAAATTTAATTGACGCTTGGCTAATCGAGCGCGCCCGGCGCTTACACCGAGACTGTTTCAGGAGGAAGACACCATGCAAGACATGCCCGTTATCGCCGAGGTACGGCATGGCGCGATGTGGATCACGCTGAATCGCCCCACAGCGATGAATGCGATTACTCCCGACATGGTTCGGGGAATCGAGCAGGCGCTCGACGAAGCTGAGAAGCGAGACGACGCGCGTGTAGTCGTGCTGACCGGCGCGGGCCGCGCGTTCTGCGCGGGCGCCGATCTGAAATTTGTGCGTGGCGAGCGCGACGGCGACCAGCCGGGCGCGAGCCAGTTCCTCGATGCGCTGCTCGCGCTGCTTAACCGTCTCGAACGTTTTCCCCGGCCGGTTGTTGCGGCCGTGAACGGCATGGCGCTCGCGGGCGGTCTTGAGCTGGTGCTGTGCTGCGACCTGGTGATCGCGGCGGAGTCGGCGCGGTTTGGTGACGCGCATGCGAACTATGGGTTGCTGCCCGGCGGCGGCGGCTCGGTCCGCCTGCCACGCAAGATCGGCGCGACGCGCGCGAAGTACCTGATGTACACCGGCGAATTTGTCTCGGCCGGGTCGATGGAGTCGGCAGGGCTCGTCAATCAGGTCGTCGAGGACGCGGAGCTTGATGCTGTGGTTGACACGCTCGTGAAGACGATGGCCGCCAAGAGTCCGCTCGGTCTGCGCCGAATGAAGACGCTCGTGAACGACGGTCTCGAGCAGCCCGCCGAGGTCGCGCTCCGCCAGGAACTGCTGATGACCGCGCTTCACCAACACACCGAAGACATCCGCGAGGGGCTTGCCGCGTTCCAGGAAAAACGCGCACCCCAGTTCACCGGCCGCTGAGTCGGCCGGGTGGCCGCTTTCGCATGTGCGCTGCGGCCGCCCCACTCGATGGAGACGAGAATGCAGAAGCTATTTCGCGTGAGCGCTGCGGCGCTGCTCGCGTGGACCTTGCTCGCGGGTCTCGACGGTTGCAAGAGCGTGCCAATCGAACAGACGCCGCCAGTTGCGACCGATCAAGACCCCGGAGCCACAGTGAGCGACACCGACGTCGTCCATGCTTACCACTACCTGCTTGGACGGTTGCTGGTCCTGCGTCAGCAACGCCTCGATTTCGAAAAAGACGGGTTTCAATGGAACCACATCGTGCACCGTAAGCCGGGCAGCGTGGAATGGGCAAACCCGAATCTCGACGTGCTCTATTCCGAAGCATGGGTCGCTCTCGACGAGAAGACGTGCGTGCTGCTCGACATTCCGCGTATCGAAGGACGCTATTACACGTGGCAGATGCTGGATGGCTGGGGAGAGACGGTGCTCAATATCAACGAGCGCACGTTTGCTCAACGGCCTTATGGCCGCTACGCGCTGTGTCTGAAGGGCGGGCGCGCGACACCGCCGGCCGACGCACTGCGCATCGATCTGCCGGTCCGGACCATGCGGGTTCTCGCGCGCATCGAGCCCGGCGACGATCCGGCGCAGGCTACAGGTTTGCAGCATGAATTCCGCTTGACGCCGCTCGGTGAGCCCCGGATTGAAGCGCCCATCGAGGTGCCGCTCTTCACGAACGCACGTTTGCCGCGAGCTGAAGCGTTCGACTTCGCTACGCAGGTTCTCGACGGCCAGCCGGACCTCGCGCCTGGCATGGACGAGGTTCGTACGAAGGTAAGGGCAGTGGCAGCTCTGGTTCAATCGGACGCAGCGGGACGCACGCGGGTGGACGACGTGATCGCCCGGCAGGCGCTGCCGGCGCTTGCGCAGCGGATGAAAACGCTCGGGCCGACTGGCAATGGCTGGGTCCGGCCCATGACCTTCGGCCACTATGGAAGCGACTACCTCGACCGGACGATTGTCGATCTCGTCGGTATCTGGGCGAACACCCGAACCGAGGTGACGTTCTACGGCATGCCGCATCTGGACGGCAGCGCGACTTATACGCAGACCTACCCGAAAGATGCACCGCCGCAGAGTCTCGCGCGCTACTTCTGGTCGGTCACCGAAGTCGATTCGACTCATTACAAGGTGGTGCCGAATCAGCTGGGGCGTTATGCGCTCAACCGGCAGTCGCGCGTGCAGCCCAATGCGGACGGCTCCGTCACACTCGCGTTCGGTCCCGCCCGTCCTGACGGCGTCCCCGAATCGAACTGGCTGCCCACGCAGCCTGGCACGAACTACAACCTCACGTTCCGGCTATATGGCCCGGCGATCGACGTGGCGGCAGGTCAGTATTTCCCGCCGCCGCTTGTCAGGCAGCATTGAGCGACTTGCAGAGAAAATCAACGGCTCCCGGCCGGCACATGTGCGCACGCGCTCCGTTGCGCGCCGTCTGCCTGGAGGCGTTCGAAACGTCTAGGCTGCTTTCACGGAGGTCTTGCGCGGACGGGTGCGGATCTTCGCGGATCCGGTCGCGAGTCCGTGCGACATGAAGTTGACAAACACCTCTGCGATCGCCTCGGGGCCGTGATCGCCCTCTGGATTGAACCAGCTCGGAATCCAGTTAATCGAGCCCATCAGCCATGCCACGGCCAGCTTGGGCTCGCAAGGCGCGATCGAACCATCTTCGATGCCCTCCTGGATGTATTCCCTGATACGCAGATCAAAAGCGCGGCGGCGCTTGCGGACGATTTCCTGATGCTCGGGCAGCATGTCGTCGAGCGCGGACACGAACGCGTGCGAAACGAAATCGTCTGTCACCAGCACGATGAACCGGCCGATTGTCTGTTCGAGCTTTTCGAGCCCGGTCTTGCCGTACCGGCCTTCCTCCAGTGCAATGTCACCCATGTCGAGTGCGAGCGTCTGCGTTTCGAACAGTAGCTCGCGCTTGCCCTTCACGTAGTAGTACAGCGCTGCCTTGGTGACGTTTAGCGCCTCGGCCACGTCGTCAAGGGACGTGTTGTGAAACCCCTTCGCCTTGAAGGCCTGGCCCGCCGCGCGGATCAAAGCGGTTTTCTTGAGCTTTTGCAGATCTTCGCGCGACGGCAGCGCGTCTTTCCACCGCGGGGAAGACTCTTTCGATTTTCGGAGGGTGGGAGATTTGCGCGTAGTCGAAGCCATGATGAAGGATCCCGTTCTGATTCAACGCATCTTACCACGCAGTCGAACCGGCTTTGATCGTGCTCTAACGGCAGCAGGAAAGGCTCTGAGAAGGGCAGTCTATCGCCTGATCGGGCCATTCCGACAAAGGAAAGAGAGTTTCAGATTGACAATTTTACCTATAAGAATAAGAATTAACTTTATAGTAGAAAATGTGTTCATCAATGTGGGTCAACGGCGTGCAATCGGGCATGTTCCACGTTGCGGAGCGAGAATTCAGAACGGCGATCGAAGCATCCGGATTACGGAGACAACCATGGCAGACACATCCACAGCATTTCTTACCGAGCAACAGATCATGATTCGCGACTCGGCGCGCCGCATCGCCGAGGAGGTGATCGCGCCGACCGCCGCGGAGCGGGACCGCACGTCGGCATGGCCGCACGCCGAACTGAAGCAGCTCGCGGAGCTTGGCTTTTTCGGCATGCTCGTTCCGGAAGAGTACGGCGGCGTGGGCGCGGGCGTCGTCGAGTTCTGCCTTGCGCAATACGAGTTCGCGGGCGCCGATGCGGGCCTGGCAACGATTTTGCACGTGCATAACTTCACGGCGCTGTGTATCGCCACGCACGGCACTGAGGAGCAGAAGCGCCGCTATTTGCCGGCCATGGCGCGTGGCGAATCGATCGGCGCATTCCTGCTGAGCGAGCCGCAGGCCGGCTCCGACACCGCCGCGCTGCGCGCAACGGGCCGCCGCGACGGCGACCATTACGTTCTCGACGGCGCGAAGCAGTTCGTCTCGAACGGCAGCGAAGCGGGCGTCGCAATCGCCTTCGTGCTGACGGACAAGGACGCAGGCAAGCGCGGCGCGAGTACCTTCATCATTGATCCGAAGCAGCCGGGTTACACCGTCACGCGCATCGAAAGCAAACTTGGCCAGCACACCGCACATACGGCAGCGATTTCTCTCGAAGGCTTTCGCGTGCCGCGCGAGAACCTGCTGCGCCCGGAAGGTGAAGGCTATCGCCTCGTCATGTCCGGGTTGTCGGACGGCCGCATCGGCATTGCATTCATCGCGGCTGGCGTTGCACGCGCTGCGCTCGACGCTGCTGTCGCGTATGCGAAGGATCGTGAGGCCTATGGCCGCCCAATTGCGGAACTGCAAGGCGTGAGCTTCGATCTCGCCGATATGGCCGCGCAGGTCGAGATTGCCTTCCAGTACTCACTGCACGCAGCGCGTCTGTGTGCGGAAGGCATCGAATGCTCGAAGGAAGCGTCGATCGCCAAGCTGTTCGCGAGCGAGATCGCTGAGAAGGTGTGCTCGGACGCCATCCAGATTCATGGCGGCTACGGCTACCTGACGGACTTCCCGGTCGAGCGCTATAGCCGCGACGTGCGTGTCTGCAAAATCTACGAAGGCACGAGCCATGTCCAGAAGCTGATCATTGCGCGCAGCCTGGTGTAAAGCCGATGTCCGGCCCATTAAAGGCACCCTGAGCCATGAGCGATAGTTCGATGGGTACAGAACCTGACACGCGTTCGCTCAGCCGATGACGTCATCAATCACTGCAAGACGCTGATTGCCAGCTACAAGTGTCCCCGCAGCGTCGAGTTCGTCGACGAGTTACCGCTGTCCGGCGCGGGCAAGGTACTCAAGACGTGCTTGCGCGAGCCATTCTGGAACCGCCGCGCTGGCAACGTTGCATGATTTTTTTTAACCGATTTATCGCGGAGCACACCATGAGCCGAGATGTCTACGTAGCCGGCATCGGCATGATCCCCTTCACCAAGCCCGGTGCGAACGAACCCTATCCGAAGATGGCCGCACGGGCGACAGCTGCCGCGCTGGGCGACGCGGGCATTAGCTACTCGCAGGTACAGCAGTGCTATGTCGGCTACGTGTACGGCGATTCAACCGCTGGCCAGCGCGCGCTCTACAAAGTCGGCATGACCGGTGTGCCGGTCATCAACGTGAACAACAACTGCTCGACGGGTTCGACGGCACTTTATCTCGCCCGTCAGGCCGTGGCGAGCGGCGCGGCGGAATGCGTGCTCGCACTCGGCTTCGAGCAGATGAATCCAGGTGCGCTCGGCACGATTTTCAAGGACCGTCCGTCGCCGTTCGATCATTTCGACACGATAGCGGAGGACCTGGTTGGCGCGACAGAAGTGCCGCCTGCACTGCGCTATTTCGGCGGCGCAGGACTTGCGCACATGAAGCAGTACGGCACGAAGCTTTCGACGTTCGCAAAGATCCGCGCGAAAGCAAGCCGTCACGCTGCTAACAATCCCCTCGCGGTGTTCCGCAACGTCGTCACCGAAGACGAGGTCATGGCCTCTCCGATGGTGTGGGAAGGGGTGATGACGCGGCTGATGGCGTGCCCGCCTACCAGTGGTGCCGCAGCGGCGATCATCTGCTCGGAGCAGTTCGCGCACCAGCATGGTCTGAACCGTCAGGTGAAGATCGCCGGGCAGGCGATGACAACTGATTTCCGTGCCACCTTCGAGAGCCGCGACATGCGCGAGGTCGCAGGTGTCGGAATGACAAAGGCGGCAGCGCGCCAGGTGTACGACCAGGCGGGCATCGGCCCACAAGACATCGACGTGATCGAACTGCACGACTGCTTCGCGCACAACGAGCTTCTGACCTATGAAGCGCTGGGTCTCTGCGCGGAAGGTGAAGCGGAGAAATTCGTCGTCGATGGCGACAACACGTATGGCGGCAAGTTCGTGACCAACCCGTCGGGTGGCCTGCTGTCGAAGGGGCATCCGCTGGGCGCGACCGGCATTGCGCAATGCGTGGAGCTGGTCCAGCAGCTGCGTGGCACCGCGGACGCGCGCCAGGTGTCCAACGCACGGCTCGCATTGCAACACAACGTCGGGCTGGGTGGCGCGTGCGTCGTGACGCTGTACGAGCGCGTCTGAGTGCCTGATGGCGCTTCGATCGACTTCACACTGAATCATCAACAGGAGTAACGTCCGATGGACTTTCGACCGGACATGGGCCTCGATACCTTTCGCCAGCAGGTGCGCGCGTTCCTTCGCGACAACTTGCCGACCGACCTGGCGGGCTCACAGCACGGTGTGCGTTCGCCGCGCGCCGATCTCGTGTGCTGGCAACGCATTCTCAACCAGCATGGTTGGGGTGCACCCTACTGGGCGGCAGAGCATGGCGGCACCGGCTGGACTGCGCAACAGCGCCTGGCCTTCGACGAGGAATGCGCAATAGCGGGCGCACCGACCCAGGATGTGTTCGGACAGCGGCTGCTCGGTCCCGTGCTGAATCACTTCGGCACGGCGGAACAGAAAGCTGAACACTTGCCACCGATCTTCAATGGGGACCGTCTGTGGTGCCAGGGATTTTCCGAGCCTGGCTCCGGTTCCGATCTCGCTTCGCTGCGCACGCAGGCTGTACGTGAAGGTGACCACTACGTCGTGAACGGGCAGAAGATCTGGACCAGCTACGCACATCAAGCGGACTGGATCTTCATGCTGGTGCGCACGGACCCGTCCGCGAAAAAACAGGCCGGCATCAGCTTCCTGCTCCTCGATATGAGAACGCCGGGCATCACCGTGCGGCCCATACTTACGATCGACGGCTGCCATCACCTGAACGAGACGTTCTTCGACAACGTGCGTGTGCCGGTGGACAACTGTGTCGGAGGCGAGGGCGCGGGTTGGAACGTCACGAAGTTTCTGCTCAACAACGAGCATGCGGCAACGGCCGATCTGCCGACGCTCGTCCGCTTTCGGCGGCAATTGCGCAAGCTCGCGGCGACGCTGGTGGTGGACGGCAAGCCGCTGATCGAGCGGCCTGAATTTGCGCAACGGCTCGTGCGCCTCGAAGCCGAATTACAAGCCATTGGCATGATGGTGCAGCGCGTTGCGGCCATGGAGGAAGACCACAGCCCCACTGCTCACGTGATGGGCTCGATGCTCAAGATTCGTGGCACTGAACTGCAGCAGCGGATGAGCGAGTTTCTCGTCGAGTCGCTGGGCGACTACGGGGCCTATGCCTATGCTGATGCAGGTGCGCACCGGGACTCCGGCGCGACGCACGACGCGTTGCCGATGCCTGCGCCAGGTCTTGGACCGGGTATTGCCAGTGAAATGTTTTTCCGGCGTGCGTCGACGATTTACGGCGGCACCAGCGAGGTTCAGCGCGGAATCATTGCCAAGCTGATGTTTCAACTCTGACGCGACAGATCACCATGAACTTCCAGTTGAATTCGGAGCAGCAGATGCTGCAGGACAGCGTGCGTCGCTATATCGAGCGAGCGTACGCATTCGACAGGCGCACTGCGCAGGTCAGGGCAGGCCGCGATAATCATGCGGTGAACTGGTCGTCGTTCGCCGAGAACGGCTGGCTCGCGGCGGCACTCCCAGAAGAGTACGGCGGCCTGGGCGGATCGGTGCTCGACACCGTGCTGATCGCGCAGGAGCTGGGGCGCGGTCTGGTGGTCGATCCCTTCGTTGGCTGCGCGGTGCTCGCCGCGCAGACCTTCGTGGCGGCGGCCACGCCCGCGCAGCTGGACGTACTGCTGCCGCGCGTCGCTGAAGGCACATGCCGCATCGCGCTCGCGTACCAGGAAGCATCATCGCGCGGTAAGCCGACGGTCGTCGAGACGCTCGCGACTCGCGACGCGAGTAGCTTCCGGCTCCACGGACAGAAGACACTCGTGCTGGGCGCGCCCGGCGCAGACCACTTCATCGTGTCGGCGCGTATTGCTGATCACGGTGCAAGCGACGATAACCTGACGCTCTTGCTCATCGACGCGACCGCGCCGGGTGTGACGATGCGTGCGGTGCCACTGCACGACGGAAGCTGGGCGGCGCAGTTGCAGTTTGACGGCGTACAGGTTGGCCAGCAAGCGGTGCTCGGTGAACCAGGGTGCGGTCTGTCCGCGCTTCGTCACGGCCTTGCGCACGGAACCGCAGCGCTGTGCGCAGAACTTGTTGGCGCGATGGAAGCCGCGATCGTCGCAACTGCCGAGCATCTTAAGGTCCGTAAGCAATTCGGTGTGCCGATCGGCAGCTTTCAGGCGTTGCAACACCGGATGGCAGACATGGCTGCCGAGATGGAGCTTGCACGCTCCATGCTGTACGCGCTGCTGGCATCCCTCGAAAACGACGACGCGGCGACGCGTCAGCACACTGCATCAGCTGCAAAAGCGCTGGTTGGCCGTGCGGCGAAGCAGGTGTGCGCTCAGGCAATCCAGTTGCACGGAGGGATCGGCATGACCGAGGAATACACGATTGGTCATTATTTCAAACGCGCGGTCGTTGCCGACATTCTGTTAGGCACCAGCGACCAGCACGACGCCGATCGCGGGGCATTGCTGCGCGATGCGTCAAGTTCTTCCACGGAAATGGCATGAAGCACTACGGAAGCATCGAGGCGTTAAAGCCGCTTGTCGGGGAATCGATCGGCACTAGCGACTGGCTCGTCGTCGATCAGCACCGCATCAATCAATTTGCGGATTCGACCGGTGATCATCAGTGGATCCACGTCGATGTCGAGCGCGCTCGCAGCGGCCCATTCGGCGTGCCGATTGCGCACGGCTTCCTGACTCTGAGTCTGATGCCCGCATTTCTCGAGACGGCGTTCGAGGTGCGTGGCATCGGTTCGGCGCTCAACTATGGCCTCGACAAGGTGCGATTTGTAGCACCGGTTCCCGTGAATTCGAGCTTGCGCGCGCAGTTCAGGCTTGTCGAATGGGAACCGCTGGGAACCAGCGGAGCACAAATCAAGGTCGAGATGATTGTGGAAATCAACGGGCAGAGCAAGCCCGCCTGTGTGGCCGAATCCATCATGCGTTTCTTCTGCTGACCCGCGCGGCCTGTACTTAATGAGATCGAGATAATGAACATTCGTTTTGACGGCAAAGTCGCCATCGTCACAGGAGCAGGTGCGGGCCTTGGGCGCCAGCACGCACTCGCTCTTGCCGCACGCGGCGCAGCAGTGGTGGTCAACGATTTCGGCGCAAATCGGGACGGTACCGGCGGATCGTCCGCGTCAGCGCAAGCAGTCGTGGAGGAAATCCGCGCGATGGGTGGGAGCGCAATCGCGCACGGTGCCAATGTCGCCGACTATGCACAGGTCGCCGACATGGTCGCGCAGGCGATGTCCACGTTCGACCGCGTCGACATCCTGATCAACAATGCGGGCATCTTGCGCGACAAGAGTTTCGCAAAGATGGACCTGTCGGAGTTCAAGGCGGTGCTCGATGTTCACCTGATGGGCTCGGTGAATTGCACGAAAGCAGTGTGGGACATCATGCGCGAGCAGAAGTACGGCCGCATCGTCATGACGACGTCTGCAGCCGGGCTCTATGGGAACTTCGGCCAGGCGAACTACGGCGCAGCCAAGATGGCGCTGGTCGGGTTGATGAACGTGCTCCATCAGGAAGGCATCAAGAACAATATCAAGGTCAACACGATTGCGCCAATCGCGGCGACCCGCATGACCGAAGAATTGTTGCCTGCCGCCGCGCTCGACGCGATCCGCCCCGAGCGTGTCACGCCTGGCGTGCTGTTCCTGTGCAGTGACGACGCACCTTCCAGGGTTGTGCTATCGGCAGGTGGCGGCTCTTTTTCAGCCGCAGCAGTGATGGAGACTGCGCCGTGCCATCTGCGTGACGAGGAACTGACACCGGAGACGATCGCTCGCCGCTTTAGCGAAATTGCAGACTGGAGCAATGCGCGCGCGTATAGCGAAGCAGGGGAAGAGGTGCAGCGGTTTATCAATGGCGCGGTAGAAGCTCTGCGCGGATGAGAACCGGATGGACCCGGGGGCCGCAGATTGCGTGCAAGGAGTGCACGGAGGATCGCGTGTGCACAGGACGCGGTGCGAGCCGGTGGAAAATTTGAGGAGGCAGGTTGAAGGTTCTGGTTGCGGTGAGGAGAGTGGTGGATTGCTATGTCGAGTTCTTCGGTGTGGGGGGAAGGTATGGTGCGGCTGCAGGCATACAATAGCTTGCAATTTATTCAGGTTATTGAAGCAATGATCTGGCATGTGGAATCTGGGGTCCGTTAATCTTCTACTCACCAATGTCCAAGCAAGCGAGGCCGTCGATGAACGCATTCGTTAGTCCGTCATATTTGATTGGCGCTGTCAGCGCTTTCGGCATCTCCCGGCTTGAATTTAGACAATCAGGACTCGTCTTCGCATTGGCCATCTCCCTTGCCGTGAGCGGTTGTGCTACCGATGGGAAGCAGCCTTCCGCAGGCAAGACGGCACCCACCGTTCAGACCGCCGTCTCCGACACGGATATTGTTGATGCCTACTACTACCTTCTTGGCAGGGTGCTCGTGCTTCGCCAGGAGCACCTCGACTTCGAGAAAGAGCAGTTCGAGTGGAACAAACTGATCTATCGCAGCCCGGCCGGTGTCGCATGGGCCAACCCGAATCTTGATGTCGTCTATTCTGAGGCATGGATCGCCGTCGATGAAAAGACTTGCGTGTTGCTGCACATACCGAAGATCAAAGGACGCTACTACACGTGGCAAATGCTCAACGGCTGGGGCGAGACCCTGGTCAATATCAATGAGCGAACTTTTCCGCAACATCCCTGGGGCAATTTCGCCCTGTGCCTCAAAGGTAGCGAAGTTCAGCCGCCCCAAGGTGCGCTTCGCGTCGATTTGCCGGCCAAAACTGCACGAGTACTGGCACGTATTGAACTGGGTAGCAATCCCAGGGAAGCGTTGCGTTTGCAACGTCAGTTCAAACTGACGGCCAAGGGGCGTGTCCAGCCGGACAAGCCGGTCGACGTCCCCATGTTTGAGGGCAACCACTTGCCCGGGGCCGAGATATTCGATGGTGCCGACTCGATTCTCGCAAGCGAACCCGACATCAATCCCGGCATGGAGGATGTCCGCGCCAAACTGGCAGGCGTGGAGTCGCTCGTTACATCGGGCGCGCCCGGACGGGCGCGAGTGGAGAAGGTCGTGACTGAGCAGGCGGTGCCCGCACTCCCCGGCATGCTAGCAACAATTGGTACGTCGAAGAACGGTTGGGCGCATCCGCGGCGCAACGGTAACTATGGTGACGACTACCGGATGCGCACGTTGGCTAACCTGACTGGTATCTGGGCTAACAACCCGCAGGAGGTTACCTACTTCGGTGCGCAGGGTCTGGATGGCGGGGTTTCCTACACCATGACATTTCCGTCGGATGCACGCCCGAAAGACAAGGTCCGGTATTTCTGGTCAGTCATCGCAGTTGACGCAAAGGAATACCATGTGCTGCCCACTTCCACCAAGCGTTACTTACTCAATAAGCAGTCGCCACTGAAATACAATGTCGATGGTTCGCTAACGCTCGCTTTCGGTCCGCATGCCCCGAAGAGCGTGCCAGAAAGCAACTGGCTACCGACGGTCGAAGGGCTGAAATACAACCTCACGTTCCGATTCTACGGCCCCGTCACAGATGTGACGGACGGCACTTATTATCCGCCTCCACTGATTGGTGGCGACTAGAACCCGATCGTTGACCGGTGTCGGGAGCGGCATGTCGGGCGCGCTTCTCGACTGCAGAAATCGGCCGCTCGAAGCGGCGTTGTCGGGTTGCGAGGCCAGTCAGAGGTAGCCTCACCGTTCGGACAGTCTAATCGACAGCCGCCTGGCGCCGCCCGTCACGTGATCAACCTTGAGAGGAGAGGCTGAAACGGTGACGCAGAAACTCAAATTCAGCGCAGGCCAGGCGTTCAATTCGATCATCGCGACGATTCAGGGCAGGTATGTCGTCCGTGAGCTGTCCTTGCGGCGGCGTTGGCTGTTGACACTAGTCGGGGAGCCTGGATCCAAGCAAAAGTATATCGACCAGCCTCTTTGCACTTTGCTGCCAGTCCGGAGCCGACGCGACATTGGACACGCCGACGAGCGCGCGAAGCAGATCCAATGGCTCGAGATCAGGGCGGATATCCCCACTCGCGATAGCGCGCGTGACGAGCGACTGGATTGCGTCCTTGATCTGCGCGCCGGACGATTCGAATAGCTTCGTCGGCCCTCCGACGATCGAATTCAATGCTGGCGCGATGATCTTCTTCGTAGCGATGTAGTCGACGAAGAGCAACATCCAGGCTCGCAACGCATCGAGTGGGGGCAGCGAATCGGACAGTCTGCGCTCTTCCTGGGCGAGTTTCGCGACCTCGGCACGGTAGACACTCTCGAGCAGTGCCTCGCGCGTCGGAAAATGCCGGTAGAGCGTGCCTACGCCGACCCCCGCCTGACGGGCGACGTCCTCCATGCTGATTTCGCCTGCGGCGCGCGTGAACGCCGTCTTCGCTTCGTCAAGAATGCGCTCGCGATTGCGCAGCGCGTCGGCTCTAGGTTTTCGTTCTTTTGGCGTCGGATCGTTCATTTATACGTTGAAGGCTTGCAAACGGAGGGTGACTCCGTTTAGTATCGTAAAAACGGAGGCAAGCTCCGTTTTATCCCGGGCTGGGAATGACGTCAACCTTGATTGTGCTGGAGCGGCGGAAATGACTGAGAAATTTGGTGCGACTTCGACAACGGACGACGTGCTCGCAGGCGTCGATCTTCATGGCAAGCGAATTCTTGTAACGGGCGTGTCCGCGGGACTGGGCGTGGAGACCGCGCGGGCGCTCGCAGCACGCGGGGCCACGGTTATCGGCGCGGCCAGAGACCTGGAAAAGGCAAAGCAGGCGATTGCCGACGCGCGGCGCGAGGCCGGTGCCGCAGGCGGCGACATCGAGTTGATTGCGCTCGATCTCGCGAGCCTCGAGAGTGTTCGGGCTTGCGCCGACAGGCTGCAAGAGGACGGCAAACCCATCGACGTCATCATTGCGAACGCGGGCGTGATGGCGACTCCCTTTGGCAAGACAACGGACGGATTCGAGACGCAGTTCGGCACGAATCATCTGGGTCATTTCGTGCTGGTGAACCGCTTGGCGTCGCTGATTCCAGCTGGTGGCCGGGTGGTGATGCTCGCGTCGTCGGGGCACCGTTTCGCGGATGTGGATCTCGACGACCCGAGCTTCGAGCGTACGCCTTACGATCCGTTCGTTGCATACGGGCGCGCCAAGACGGCGAATATCCTCTTTGCGGTGGCTTTCGATCAACGACATCGGGCGCGTGGAGTGCGCGCAGCCGCGGTTCATCCGGGCGGGATTCACACGGAACTCGCCCGTCATATGGACGAAAGCCAGATGACGGCGCTGCTTGAAAGGATCAACACTCAACTTGCATCAGAAGGGAAAGGACCGTTTCAGTTCAAGACCGTTCCACAGGGGGCGGCGACTTCGGTCTGGGCCGCAGTGGCGGCGTCGGCCGAAGAGGTCGGAGGCAGGTACTGCGAGAACTGCCATGTGAGCGAAACCGTCGCCGACGATGTTGTCATTACGCCCGTCAGCGAAGGTGTTCGACGCTATGCGCTCGATGCCGCCAACGCTGACGCGCTTTGGCGCAAAAGCGAAGAGATGGTTGGTGAATCGTTTTGACATGGCGCGTCGAACGCCATTGCAACGGTTCTCCAACGCCACTAATTCACTTTTCGTACACGCTGCACGACATAGTGTTGATGCTGGACCTGGAACTGGAGTAGCGGCCGTGCTTGCCCAGCGCGATGCGTGAGTTCATGGTAGATGGTCTGCGCGGCCAACTGGCGGCACTGGCCGGCGCGCACATGAAGCGCGCGACGATGGAACTGGGCGGTCATGCGCCGGTGATCGTGGCCGAAGACGCCGACGTGGCGCTCGCCGTGAAAGCCGCGGGCGGCGCGAAGTTCCGCAATGCCGGTCAGGTCTGCATCTCGCCGACGCGCTTTCTCGTGCACAACAGCATCCGTGAAGAATTCGCCGCGGCGCTGGTCAAGCACGCCGAAGGCCTCAAGCTCGGCGACGGCCTCGTCGAAGGCACCACGCTCGGCCCGCTCGCCAACGCACGCCGTCTCACCGCGATGAGCAAGGTGCTCGACGACGCGCGCAAGACCGGCGCCAAGGTCGAAACCGGCGGCGAGCGCGTGGGCTCGGAAGGCAACTTCTTTGCACCGACCGTGCTGACCAACGTATCGCTCGAATCGGACGTGTTCAACAACGAGCCGTTCGGCCCGATCGCCGCGATTCGCGGCTTCGACAAGCTTGAGGAAGCGATCGCCGAAGCCAACCGTCTGCCGTACGGTCTGGCGGGCTACGCGTTCACGAAGTCGTTCACCAACGTGCATCTGCTGTCGCAGCAGCTGGAAGTCGGCATGCTGTGGATCAACCAGCCGGCCACGCCGTCGCCGGAAATGCCGTTCGGTGGCGTGAAGGATTCGGGCTACGGTTCGGAAGGCGGCCCGGAAGCCATGGACGCTTATCTGGTGACCAAGGCCGTGTCGGCCACGGCTGCATAACGCTGACCGGTCGGCACCCGCTTTGAAACGAGGCGCGTCGAGGAAGGGCTAGTTGTCGATAGCCCTGACGGCACCATAAGATAACGCCCTTGCCGCTATCTGCCTTAATGACGCGCCCCACGATCACAACGCCCGGAAGCTTATCGGCCAGACTCGCTTGATGCAGGCTTGAGATGTCCGGCGATGCCATTTTGCCCACCCGAACTGCGCAGAACCTCCAGCGCACTTCGCTCTACCCAGTTATGCCGGAGCAGCCCGTCCTCGCCGACGTGCAGGACAGCAGTTCCCGTCATATCGATCGGTAAGCCCGATGGTTCCGAACCCATAAAGCCGTTGTTCTTTCCCGTAACCCGCCATCGACTGACGACCCGGTCGCCTATTTCGTTCTGAAACGTCTCGATCACATCGAACTCGAACTCATCGATGCTGGCGAGAAATGCAGCGACCCACTTCTTGAACGCTTCGCGCGATTTGATCTCCACTCCGCCCGAGGTTACCGTGAAGTCGTCAGAGACCAGATGGTCCGCTGCGTGTGGATTGCGTAATTGCCAAACCTCACGCCAAAACGTCTCGACGATCTGGATTGAATTCTGCCGTGCCATTTCAAATCTCCTGTTCATTGACAACAAAAAAATCGCTTCTGTTGACCCTGTCCGGCCTTCGGAATGCTTCAATGAGCGGGCATGGTTCCCGCCACGACAACGTGCTTCAACAACGAGGCGATCTCAGCAATCCGCGCGCTGCGTGCGGTGAGGTTCAGCATCTGCCGCAATAAGCCGCGCGTGTCATGCATGAGGCTCGAATTTCCTGAGGTGCGCGAAGCATTTTGTAGTTCGAGCAGTCCCGCTCCTATCTCGATCCACGACATGCATCCATGCACTTGCTGTGCGGATGCCGCGGGCAAAGCGATCCGTAGGAGCGCGTCGATGCTACGGCTTTGCCCCGGTCATTGACCGAAATAGATGCTGTCCCGTGCTTCCGGCGCGGTCACGGTACGGCGCCCGCTTTGCGAGCGGCCCGTCACGGCGCCGCCGAAGGAAGAGGCGCCGGTGCTCCCGGCGTTCGTGTTGGCGTTCTGGAGCGCGGCGGCTGCGCGCAGTTGAGCGGAGGGGTAGGTGGCATCGGGCGCGTCGAACACGCCAGCTTCGCGGGCCTGAACGAGTTCGGCCCGAACTTCTTCGCGGGTCTTGCCATGGGCGGCAGGTTCGGCGAACACAGACGACGATACGATGGCGCCGGCAATGACGACGGGGATCAGAAAGCGTTTCATTTCGTGCTCCTTGGCGGATGGATGAGAAGCTGTTCGACGATCAAGCGGCTAATCTGTGATCTGCCGTTTGCTTGTTCGTCGATCGGTGAATGCATTATTGCCACCGGCCTTCTATCCGCCAATTCCCGAAATGTGCGTACCGTCCAGGAGAAAATGCACAAGCTGTTGCTGCGCGCTGCCCGCGTCAACCGTTACCAGGAAAGCAGCTTGCAATGAACTGCATGACGCTGCGGATCGCAGGAGCGTGCCGCAGATCGTTGTGAATGGAGAGCCATATCTCGCGCTGCAATGGCTGGCCCGGCCCCTCGACGATGCTGAGACTCTCGTCCCAGTCCCCGAGGAAGTAGGGCAAGATGGCCACGCCGACACCTGCCCGAGCGGCCGCTGCCTGGACATCCAGGCTATTGCTGCGCAGAATCACAGGACGTGACTTCGCCTGCGTGGCCAGCCAGATGTGTTGAGCGGATCCGTCGAGACTGTCGTCATATCCGATGAATTCGTAGTCTTCGGGCGCATGCGACGCCAGATATTCCGGCGACGCATAAAACGCGAACGCAACCACGCCGATCTTGCGCGCTACGAGATCGGACTCGGTCGGCCTGCTCAGACGAACGGCAATATCCGCTTCCCTTCGTATCAGCGACACATTGCGCGTGTCGGCGATCAAGCGGACGTGAAGCGCGGGGTGCTGCACGCGCAGCCTGCCTAAGTGAGGGGCAATGACACTGCTGGACATCGACGGCGGCGCGCTGATCACCACCTCGCCGCTAACGACTTCCTGTCCGCCGACCGACATCCGCTCCACGGCAAACGACTCTTCCTGCATGCGCTTGCCCCGTTCGGCGATGCGTTCGCCGTCTGCCGTCAGCACATAGGCGCGTGGGCGGCGATCAACCAGCTTCAGTTCGAGGGACTGTTCGAGCGAGGCGATTCTGCGCGCGACGGTCGCATGATCGACCTTCAAATGCCGAGCTGCTTTCGCGAGCGATTGTTCCTGACTGAACGCGACGAAGTGGCGTAAATCCTCCCAGTCGAACATGAGTTTTCTCCTGTCGCTTTGATCGTTGCGAATCCCCAGGTTGGGACAACTGGACAAGCATATTAGAAGCAAACATGACAGACGTCACAGAAATTGCGTTGTGAAGGGTATGTGCACTGCTGCATATGACCTATGCATCTTTGCGGAATGGCGGGCAGCTTCAGGGCACCTTCCTGCCGTTTGTACATCGATGGTAGCGAAGGAGACATGGAGGAGACGGGACTAGATATAAACCCTTGCGCCTGCGATGCAAGATGATGGACGCACGTCGCCTAATTCAGGTGTTTCAACCAAAATTCGCGACAATTACATTAACAACATCTACCACACCGCCGATAGTATTGTGGAAATCACTACTCGTAGCCGGATATAGCACCTAGGTCACGCTCGATTCCCGCATGCATCCCGCTCCGATGTACCCGTCACAACCTGCTACTGGCCAGGCGCCTGGTCATGGCGTTGCCAACAGGTGAAATCGGGTCGACGGTGGCGATCGTTTCTTGCGATGCCGCGCGCGTGCGTTAGCGTCGTCAATGCCTCCCTCGCCAACGCTCGACGCTCGTGCTGGGCGTCTGAGGAATCAGAACATTTCGCGGCTGATTGGCAGTCCCATACAGGAGGCAATATGCACATAGGCGTTCCGAAGGAGATCAAGAACCACGAGTATCGTGTCGGTCTCACGCCGTCTTCCGTGCGCGAGATCGTCGCGCATGGACACAGCGTGGACGTCGAGACAGGCGCTGGCGCAGGCATCGGCGCAGCGGACGACGCGTACCGGGCGGCGGGCGCGCAGGTTGCGCCCAGCGCAGAAGCGGTGTTCGCCGCTGCCGACATGATCGTCAAGGTGAAAGAGCCCCAGCCGCCCGAGCGTGCGATGCTGCGCCCAGGACAGATTCTTTTCACCTATTTGCACCTCGCGCCGGACCCCGAGCAGTGCGCCGATCTCGTCCGAAGCAACGCGGTCTGCATCGCCTATGAGACCGTCACGCAACGCGGCGGCGGACTGCCTCTGCTCGCGCCCATGTCCGAGGTTGCGGGCCGCATGTCGATTCAGGCGGGCGCGTTCAGCCTGGAACGCGCGCACGGTGGCAAGGGCATCCTGCTTGGCGGCGTGGCGGGCGTGCCCCCTGCGAAGATCGTGATCCTCGGTGCCGGCGTGGTCGGCACCAATGCCGCGCAGATGGCTGTCGGCACGGGTGCGCAGGTCGTCGTAATCGATCGCAATGTCGACGCGCTGCGACGCATGGACCGGCTGCTGGGCGCACGCGTGATCACCGTGTATTCGAATCAGGACAACATCGAACGACAAGTGCTCGATGCCGACCTCGTGATCGGCGGCGTGCTCGTGCCCGGCGCCGCTGCGCCCAAGCTCGTCACGCGCAAGATGGTCGATGCGATGAGCCCCGGCTCCGTTATCGTCGATGTCGCGATCGACCAGGGAGGGTGTTGCGAAACCGCGAGACCTACGACTCACGCGGACCCCACGTACAAGGTTGGCGAAGTCGTACACTACTGTGTCGCAAACATGCCTGGCGGTGTGCCGCGCACGTCCACGTATGCGTTGAATAACGCGACGCTTCCCTTTGTCCTGAAAATCGCCGACCAGGGCTGGCGCAAGGCGCTTACCGATGACGAACATCTGCGTAGCGGCCTGAATGTCGCGTTCGGCAAAGTGACCTGTCCCGAGGTCGCTGAGGCACTGGGCTACCCCTGCGAGGATGCAGGTGCCATCGCCGCTGAATAGCAAAAACATGGAGACGAAGCGCGGGGGGCTTATCCGGTCGCGCTCTCGAGCCAACATGGCGGCGAGAGTCGCGTCCAATCAGACTTGGTCAGGTCCCCACTGCGAACATCTGTATTGCGCGAAGTTCCGTTTCGCCGAACTGTATTTGGCTGGTCGTCGACTATCGGGCCAGTTTGAGACGTTCGAGGGTAATCCACGAATCGTTTCAATCGTGAATTAAAGATGAAACGTGTCGAAAGCCGTCGTCGGACACGGGATGTCACGAGGCCTCCAAACATGAGTTGATCTGTTATCCGAAGCGCCATGCGCTCCGGATAACAGGATGTGGTTCCGGATTTATGCGATGCCGGCGCCGAGTGCCGGAAACACATCGGTGAACAGCAAAGTGATCAGTTGTTGTCCCGCCGGGGTGGACCAGTCCTGCGCGATTTCCGCCATGAGCGTGTTGGTGGCGGTGAGCACCACGCCCGCATCGTGCATCCGTTGACGCGAAAACTCTTCGGAAAGATCGCTGGGCGATCCTGACGCATCCATCACTGCCTGCACGCCAAAGCCTTCGAGCGCAGCGTCGATTGCCGGGAAGATCAGGCAAACGTCGGTGGTCACGCCCGCCATGATCAGGTTCTTGCGCCCCGTGGCAAGCACCGCATCGCGGAAGTCGGGATAGGCCCACGCGTTGACGACGCCGGGGCGCTTGATTCGTGCCGCGTGCGCTTCGGGCAGGATCGCGGCGATTTCCGGAAGAATCGGGCCTTGTGCGCGATCTTCCTGACTGGACGTGATCACGACCGGCAGATCGAGGATCTTCGCCATCTTGGCTAGCGCAATCGACTGTTTGGCGGCGAGATCGCGGTCGATATTCTTAATCAGTTGCATCGTGCCGACCTGATGGTCGATCAGCAGCAAGGCGGTGTTGTCGGCAGTGAATCGTTCAACCTTCATGAGGTAGCTCCTAAGTGGTGATGGGGCGCATGCCCCGGGGGGTGTGGCGGCCTGTTACAGGCTTCCCATCTCGCCACGTTGGTAGGCGGCGGTTGCCGCGATCAGGCTCTCCTGGCTCGCAAAAGCCATCGGTCCATTTGAAAACACGGGCTGGCGCAACGGTTCGCCGATGAACACGGCGACCTTGGCGCCGCCAGCTTTGGCAGCGAGCTTGTGCATCACCGCTTCAGTCGCGGTCGGCAGGATCGGGACACGAAGGTCGTCGAGACCGAAGCTTTCGCCATTGAGCTGCGCGCTGCCGAAGATCGGCATGAAGAAGGCGCGCTTGCCTGCGGCCACCGATAGCAGCAGTTCAGCGCCTTCCTCCAGCGTGATGTCCAGCAAGGTGACCTCGGTTGGCGGTGTCAGCGGGGAGCGCACGCCGTCAAAGCTGCCCAGGGGGACGCGGACCCGGACACCGGGGCGCTGCACCACCGGTACGTCCTGCGGGGCCAGGCTGAGCGCGAACGGCGCCGCGTTCTGCCGTTCCCGAGGAAGGTTGATGAAGATCTGCAGCAGGTGGGTGGTACTTTCCGGCACCGCGGGATTCTCTTCATGGACCACACCCCTTCCGCCAGCGGTCCAATGCAGGCCGCCCGGCTCGATCTGCGTGCTGTTGCCGAGCGAATCGCGGTTGGCAATGCCCGTCTCCGAGTCGAGGAACAGGTACGTCACCGCGGAGAAGCCGGCGTGCGGATGCGGCGGGAACGTTGGCGCGCTCATCCAGGCGTGGTCGACTCCCATAAAAGGATCGAGTTGCGAGGACTCGGAACCGTGCAGGCTGTATGCGCGGAAATGGCTTCCCCGGTTGGCGCGCTGCATGCGCGCAGTGACTGTCGACATGACGGCAGTCCTCAGGCGTGACCGGCTGCGCTCAGCACGGGGTAGTCGATATAGCCCTGTGCGCCGGGCGAGTAGAACGTGTTCTTATCGGGGGCATTGAGCGGCGCACCCACACGAAACCGCTCCGGCAGGTCCGGGTTGGCGAGGAAGGCACCGCCGAAGACCGTGGCGTCAGCGCGTCCCTCTGCCAGCAGGTTTTCAGCCGCGGCCTGGTCGAGTCCTCCTCCGACCATATAGGCGCCATCGAAACGCGGTCGCAACAGTGCGTGGTAATCGACGCTCGTACCGAACAGGGCGACGTGCAGGTACGCGAGATTGATGCCGCGCAGATGGTCGACGAGATACGTGTAGGTTTCCTGCGGCGCAGTGTCGAAAATGTCGTTGAAGTTCATCTCCGGCGAGATCTTGATGCCGACCCGCTCACCGCCGGCCTCCGCCACCATCGCCTCCAGCACTTCGAGAACGAAGCGGGCACGGTTCGCAACGGAACCGCCGTACTCATCCTCACGCTGGTTGCTGCCGGACGAAAGGAACTGTTCAGGCAGATAGCCCGAAGCAGCATGCAACTCGACGCCATCGAAACCGGCTTCCAGAGCGCGACGCGTCGCCCTACGGTACTCATCAACCACACCGGCGATCTCATCCAGGCGCAGCGCTCTCGGCGTCACGAATTTCTCCATGCCGTTGCCGGTCCAGGTCTCGCCCGCCGGTTTGATGGCCGACGGTGCCACCGGCAGCGCGCCATCCGGCTGCAGAGACGGATGCGAGATACGCCCACTGTGCATCAGCTGCATGAAGATACGTCCGCCGCGGGCATGCACGGCTTCGGTGACCCGCTTCCATGCGCTCACCTGTGCATCGCTGTGGATACCGGGCGTACGCACATAGCCCTTACCGGTCGCGGAGGGAAACACGCCCTCGGTAATGATCAGACCTGCGCTGCTGCGCTGGGCGTAGTACGTGATGACAACGTCGTCTGGAACGCCTGCATCATCGGCGCGCGAACGGGTCATCGGGGCCATGATCATCCGGTTCGGAAGGGACAGGCCGCCAATGCGAACAGGGGTGAAAAGCTGACTCATG
The DNA here is from genome assembly GCF_050281145.1 of Paraburkholderia sp. NPDC080076. Taxonomy (NCBI): domain Bacteria; kingdom Pseudomonadati; phylum Pseudomonadota; class Betaproteobacteria; order Burkholderiales; family Burkholderiaceae; genus Paraburkholderia; species Paraburkholderia sp. NPDC080076. The sequence continues at coordinate 302,253 of NZ_JBNNWQ010000006.1, forward strand.
CTGTGCTCCTCAGTGGTGATGTGTTCATCAGATGGAGTCATCATCCGGCAAACCACTGACGGGATAAAGATGGCAAAATGGAAATCATTGAGCCATTTATGGAGCAGTGGAATGGAGTTCCTGAACGACATGGCGTTGTTCGTGGAGGTGGTCAAGGCGAAAAGTTTCCGCCGCGCGTCCGAGTCGATCGGAGTGCCGAACTCGACGCTGTCGCGCCGGATCAGTGCGCTGGAGAAGGCAATCGGATTGCGCCTTCTGCATCGCACGACCCGCAAGATCGAGCTGACCGAAGCAGGCCAGCTCTATTTCGAGCGCGCGAGGCGCATCGTGGACGAAGCCCGGCTTGCGCACGAGCAACTCGGCGAGATGCTAGCCCAGCCAGTTGGCGTGTTACATGCGTCGTTGCCGGTGGATTTTGCGAATATCTTCCTCGCGCCGCTGCTCGCGGAATTCGCTCGCCGCTATCCCGGCATCACCTTCGAATTCGATCTGACGCCGCGCCGCGTCGATCTGGTAGCTGAGCCCTTCGATATCGCGATCCGCATGGGTGAGCCGCCTAGTTCGAATCTGATCGCACGACCGCTTGCCCGGCTACCGCGCTATCTCTATGCATCGCCGCGTTATATCGAACAGTATGGCGAGCCCGCCGAACCGGCCGACCTCTTGCGCCATGAGTGCGTGCGCCTCAGTCCGGCAGAGGTTAACGGATGGACGCTGCACAGCGAAAGTGAAACGGCTGAGGTCACAGTGGGTGGTCGGTTCTTGCTCAACAGCGTCGGCATGGTCCGGCGACTCGCGACCCTGGATCTGGGCATCGTCGTGCTGTCGGAAGAAATCGCGGCCGACGATGTTGCCACTGGGCTCTTGCGCCGGGTGATGCCAGCATGGCAGGCCCCACCTATTCCCGTGTACGCCATCACCGAGACACGGTTGTTGCCAGCGAAGACGCAGCGCTTTATTGAATTTCTGCGAGAGCACCTGGGGGGAGGAGTGCCTATCAGCAAGCTTCGAAATTGAAGTGCGGCCATTCTTGGAATCGCGGTGGTCCCGACGCCGCTTTCCAACGATGTTCGCAGCAAGACCACTTGAGCGTCCGCTATGGATTGCCGCGAATGTCCCTGATGGGGTGCCTTTCCTGCCGTTCGACAGTCAACCGTGATGCGGCCGCTGAACGCCTCTTACCTGTCGCTCGCGACGCCGCCGGTGAGGATGTCAGGGTTACGGCTGATTCGAAGGCACACTCAAGACCCTGAGCAGTCAATCGCCTTCTCGGTATCCCTTATGTCGCGAGCGCTAATAGTCGACAATCTATAGGCCGCGGTCGATTGTCCGAAACCGGGCCGACATACGCCAACGGTTTCCTTGGCGCGCGAAGTCCGGCCGGCAACGCACCGAACGGCGGACCCGGCCAACGATCAGGTGCGTTTAGCCAGATAGGCATCGACCAACTCGACCAGTCGTTCCCGCCCGAAGCTCCCGTCGTGTCCAGCATGGACGACTTGCACGGGCAATTCACGCAAGCGCTTCATCGTGCGCACATAAGTCGGAATATCAGCACCGCCTATCTCGTCCAGCAGCGGGCCATCGTAGATCGCATCGCCCGAGAACAGCGTGCCGGATGCCGCTTCCCATAGGCCGATGCTACCCGGCGAGTGGCCGGGTAGATGCAGAACCTCAAAATGCCGGTTGCCGAGATCGACGATGTTCCCTTCCTTGACGATTTCCGTGACCGTTGCGGCACGCACCCGATAGTCGGACATCGAGTAATCAGCGCTGGGAAGGGCGGTGATCAGATCGCCGTCGAACGGATAGCCTGCTTCGCGATACCGGCGAATCGCTTCGTCGCCCAATACCGACGCCAGAAGGGTGCCTGGCTCACGCGGCGAGCGCAGATTCTCTGCCTCCAACTCGTGAACCAGCGTGTGCTCGAACTCATGATGTCCACCGATATGATCCGAGTGCGTATGCGTGGCAACGGCGGTGACGTCCTTCTGCAGCAGGTGCCTGGCTGCCTCCTGCAGACTGACGATACCCATTCCCGTGTCGATCATCAGATCCCGGTCGCGGCCGCGCACATGCCAGATATTGCAGCGCATCAGCGGCACGACATGGGGCTCCCAAAGCAGGGTAATGTCGTCGCTGATGCGTTTGAGTTCGAACCATCGGTCGGCAATCGGTAACTTGGTCATGTGGGGTCGCTCACGGTAAGAGCTGTTACTTTGACACACTCCGCAGATAAGGTCTGCGGACCGTCCGCATCGCACTTCGAGAGCGTTGACTCGAGTCGCGTCGTTCAGAGCATTTTCATGCGAGAGGGTTTCGATCAATTGCTCTGCGGACATTGGACGGCCAAGCAGAAAACCTTGCAGGGAATCGCAACCAAGCCGGGTCAGGAACTCTTGCTGCGCCGCAGTCTCCACGCCCGAGATCACGGATAGACCCGCAGTCGATTTTCAGTTCACTGGCCGGTAACCGCTTGAGATAGAGGAGGCTTGAATACCCCGTACCAAAATCGTCGATTGAAATATTCACGCCCATGCCGCGAAGCTGCTGCAGGATTCGTAAGCTTGTGTCGGCATCGCGCATCGCCGTCGACTCGGTGACCTCGAGCAGTCTCGACGAAACCGAGGTTAGAAACAGGCGAGAGGGACACGTGCAGACGGACGCATCGAGCGGCGGATGGGCGAGACCTTCGCCCACGAGTTCGTCGGTTGCCGAAAGCAGCTTTTTTAGTTTTGGTCCAGCGTGTCGCGCGGGAAGAACGTGCGCGACTCAAAAGCCGGCATCACTACGGTCGCGCCTGCAGAAGTAAGGCGGACATTGCAGGTCTGATCGACTCGCTTATCGTGCCTGTAAATGACCGCGCCAGGGCCGCCATTACATTCGGCAGCATGTTCGAAGAGGCGCATTTCGCGCCCGTTCTCAATTGATCTCGTGATGACGAAGCCGTCGGCATGGACTGCCGTTACGCCGACGAGGGCTGCTATCCCAACTACGACTTTTATCATCTGCATGATGGGGACCTCCGGGTCAGGCCGCGTGTCGCACTTGCCGAGCGCCGGTGGGTCGGAGCCGATGCGGATATGACCATACTAGATTGTGCTGCTTTCAAATCCCACCGTCGCTGCCGCCAGCGGATATGCTCGATCTGGACAATGCTCCTCAAGTCACCGGACGATTTGACCACAAGTCGTTCAAACATGCTTGTCTGTAGAAAAATGTGAACCCACACAATCGAGGCTCGGACCAATTGCTGCCCAAGGTCAGAAACTGGCGGAATGTGGCCTGGAGACGATCGGCTGAGTTTGTTATGCGTTGTTCGATGCCTGCCCTTGTCCGTCGCCCCATGAGTGTACGACGACGCGTGCGGGCAGGCGTTGGACAACGTTCTTCAACAAGCCGCCCGTGCGCGATGGCGCCGCAGAGCTGCCGTTCACCGAGCTGCGCGAGCCGCCTGACGGCCGCATTGGGAGAAAATTGGGCACCGCGGCTCTCAGCCAGTTTCGGCCAACAATCCACTTCCACTAAGTGTCAGCTTCCCGTCAGCTCGCGAGCGTGACGATGGCATCCCGCTGATGTGCCGTCTAAGCATTAAGCAGTGGGAATGGTTCCGCCGTCGATGACATATTCCGCTCCGCTGATGGCTGCCGCACGCGGTGAAATCAGAAAGGCGATCAGGTTGGCGACTTCCGCAGGTGTCGACGGACGTCCGAGAGGGATGCCGCCCAGTGCATCCATGATGATCTGTTTGCCGCCTTCGTAATCCGTACCGGCCTGGCTGGCGAGCCGTTCCGCGAGGCCGACGGCCGCTTCGGTTTCCACCCAACCCGGCGACACGCGCACGATGCGCACGCCTTTCGGCGTTACCTCCTTCGACAGGCTCTTGCTGTACGTGGACAGCGCAGCCTTGGCGGCAGCATAAGCTGTGGTCGATGCGGGCAACGGCAGTCGATGCTGGATGGACGTGACGTGGATGATGACGCCAGCGCCCTGTGCAATCATCTTGGGCAACAACGCCCGATCGAGTCGTACCGCGGGGAACAGGTTGAGGTCCAGTTCCCTCTGCCACTCCGTATCATCCAGCGCGGCGAAGCCGCCGGCCGGGGCCGAAGATCCGCCCAGGACATGGACGATGGCATCCACTCCTCCGAGCCTGTCCTCGACAGCCTGTGCCACGGTGGCGCAACCTTCAGGCGTGGTCAGGTCGGCCGCGACGAACATCGCTTCGGGAATAAAGTCCGGCTTGGCTCGGGCCGTGGTGAGGATGTTCGCGCCGAGTTCGCCGAGCAGTTTGACGACGGCCTTGCCAATGCCTTTGGTTCCGGCCGTGACGAGCACGCGCGCGCCTGCGAGTTCGAGATTCATGGTGATCAGTGAATCTTTAGAAAATCTATCTGGTTGTCGGTCAGCCGGAAAACATGGTTGAGATCGGCAGGAGTTCCAGGGAAGTTACCGACATACCTGGCCACGACCGTTACGCCCGCATCGTCTTGCACAGCCGTCAACGGTTCGACGCAATAGGCATATTTACGCTGCGCTTCCGCCAGCCAAGCCTCGATTTCCTCGTGTCCCTTGTAAGTCTGTCCTTCATCGTGGACGACCGATTTTTGGGAAAAAGCGCGCCGTAGGGCCGAAGGCGCAGCGCCGTTGCTCACCTGAAAAAAGGTCGCAACCGAATCCGGTAGTGAAATGCTCATGTCTGAAGCCTTTGTGGCAAGCTGGGCGATACGGTAATTTTCACCATAAACTCGCAACCCAACAAGAACGCACGGAAAAGTAAGCTACGTACCCATGGGAAAGGTCTATACCCCCGCGACCGCCGCCACCGGCGTCGAAGAAGTGTTCAAGTTGCTGGAGGGGCGCTGGAAGCTGGTCATCCTGTTCCATCTATTCGATGGCAAGGTGCAGCGCTTCTCCGATTTAGAGAAGCTCATCCCCGGCATTTCGCAGAAGATGCTCGCGCAGCAGCTACGCCAGCTGGAGGCCGATGGCATCGTGGCGAGGAAGCTCTATCCCCAGGTTCCGCCTAAGGTGGAATATCGGTTGACCGACTGGGGACAGGCAATCTGCCCCGCCTTGGACGCACTCCTCAAATGGGCTGAGCAGCGGGACGAGTTGCCCAAAGCCGACTAAAGCCCGATGTGGCGCCTCACGCGGCTTCTTTTGACTGCTGGAGCAAGCCAAGGCGAATCAGGCACTCGGCCTTGGCGACAATGGCCTCTTCGTTCGACTGGGGTGCACAGCCGGGCAGTGTTGCAATGCCTCTCATTCCAGGGTTGCTGAGCGCTGCGAGGCGCACCAGCCGCTTGGAGAGCGTTTGCCGACACACGCGATGCATTCGAACCCGTCGGCGCCACGATTGTCGGAAGCGATGTCTGGATCGGTTCCGAGGCGATGATCATGCCAGGTGTCCGCATTGGCCACATGGTGCCGTGATCGGAAGTCGCGCTCTCGTAACGAAGAATGTTGAGCCTTATATGGTCATCGGCGGCAACCCCAGCGAAGCCGATTCGAAAGCGGTTTTCGGACGGAGAAATTGAAATGCTGTTTGAGATGGACTGGTGGGACTGGCCGTACGAAGAAAACAGCCGGTCGATGGGTGCCTGCCGTCGATCGTCGCATCGCGATGTGCGTGACACATATGCTCATCGCATTGGGCAGCCCTCGGGCCATGAAGAGACGGTCATCGATCTCGCCGTGAACGGGCCGCTCTTCGACCTTATGCAAAGCTTCTCATAGGCCGAATCCAGGCGGCCGCCATTCCGCGTCTGATCAAGGTTCGTTGCTGTAAGCATGCGCCACCTTTACCATGCCTATTAAACGACCACGACCGAGTCAATTTTTGACCCGCTTTGTTGCTTGCGGACCCTGCACAATTATTGAGCATAGGCTAGTGGAGGAATCGATGCGGGAAAGCGAAACACGCTTCCGAACGATGTTGAACGCGGCTCCTGTGATGATCTGGATGTCGGATACGGATCGGCTGTGTACGTTTTTCAACAAGCGGTGGCTGGATTTTACGGGGCGCACGCTGGAGCAGGAAATGGGCAACGGGTGGTCAGAGGGTGTGCACCCGGACGATTTCGAACGCTGCCTGAACGTTTACGTCTCGTCGTTTGACGCACGCAAGGATTTCACCATGGAATACCGTCTGCGAAGACGGGATGGCGTGTATCGCTGGATCCTCGATACCGGCGTGCCGCAGGAGGACGTCGACGGTACGTTTCTCGGCTATGTTGGTTCATGCGTCGACATCTCCGACCGCAGGCAGGCTGAAGAAAAATTCCGGAGCGCTCTGGAGTTTCTGCCGGTTGCAATTCTCATGGTTGATCAACACGGGCGGATTGTGCTGGCCAACCAGCAGACCGAAAAGCTCTTCGGGTATCAACGTGACGAACTGATTGCACAGCCTGCGACTATGCTCGTCCCACAGCTGCTGGGCGATAGCGGCGCCATGCCGCAATCCGCGACCTTACGCATTGCACACGCTTCGACAGTGGGGGCGCCTTGCGATCTGTTCGCACGGCGCAAGGACGGAACGGAGTTCCCGGTCGAGGCCGGACTCAAGACGGTTCGATTCGAAGATGACGAGACTGTGCTCGCGGTCATCATCGACAAAACAGAGCGATATGAACTGTACCAAAACCGGCAGCAACTGGCCCATCTGACGCGCGTATCGATGATGGCTCAACTAGCAGTGTCGCTCGCACACGAACTGAACCAGCCCCTTACCTCGATTCTGGGCAACACTCAGGCCGCCCAGCGGTTTATGGCCACGGATCCGCTCGACCTGGCCGAAGTGCTCGAGATACTGAAAGACATTGTTCAGGAGACCAACCGCGCGAGCGAAATAATCCGGCGGATTCGCACCTTTCTCAAGAAAGGCGAGCGAGAAATCGCGCCGCTCGATCCGGTCGCTGTAATCCGCGACGCGGTGCAGTTGTTGCAATTTGACGCGATCGCGCGCGGTATGCGCATGTCAGTCCACTTCGAAGCCACTCCGGCCACAGTGCACGGCGACAAGGTGCAGTTGCAGCAGGTCATGCTCAATCTCTTGCTCAATGCGTTCGACGCAATGGACGGTCGTCCGGCTAGCGACCGCATGGTGGCCGTGTCCATCACGCTTCAGAGCCCCCAAGTAGTGCGCGTTGCGGTGCGCGATCGCGGGGCGGGCCTGCCCGGCGACCTGCTCGCGCTGATCTTCAACCCGTTTGTCACCTCGAAATCCCAAGGCCTCGGGCTTGGGTTGTCGATCAGCCGTACCATCATCGAGATGCATGGCGGGCGGCTATGGGCTGAAAACAATACGGATCAAGGCGCGACGTTTTACTTTACGTTACCCGTAGGGGACGCCGCATAGCTAGACGCCTTGCAGTTGGTGCCGTGATCGACCTGGGTCAACGGCCTTTCTGGTTGATGACGGCGGTTTCGCCACGCCAACATGAGGGCACTCCAGAGCGGGTCGAGGGTCGGCTTAAGCTTGGCTTATCCGAAACTTCTCACAAGACCGGATAGCGGACACTCCGCTGTAAGGGCTTGTATGGCCGCCTTGGGTCGCAACCGGAAGTTCGCGGTGGGATCGGTACCGAGGGCGGGCCGCGGCGGAGGTTCGCTGCCCTGCCGCTACAACTGTTGCAGCGGCAGGAGAAGACATTCGTCGCGAGCGCGGATTTTGGTGCGCCGTCGTAAAGGTCTTCCAGCCCGACCACGATCACACTTGTAACCGCCTTTACTCGACGATGCCGACCAGATCGTCGATGTCCCTCTGGATGCGCATCCGTGCCTCCCGCACGGCGGCATCAGGTGTGTTGGCAACGAGCGGGAGCATCAAACCCGAACCTTTAAATTCGGTTTCGAAATGCACCCATGCTGCGTAAGCGCAAACACCGGAAGCCTTTTGCACCAGGTTCACCGTTACGTTGTATGTGCGTTGCTTGCCATGCTTGCGGGTGTACTGAAAACGGCTTAACAGTGGTTTGGACATCATGTTTCCTTGGCTTTGCTGCTTCCGATTCGACCTGTTTGCTGAGGAGGCAGTCGTTCCCTGCCTCAGGGCCGTCTGCCGGATGCCGCGGAGTGTCGTTAGCTATTTGCTGCCTCGTCCGAGGCTGATGATCTGCGGAACGGGGAGCGAGGCATCGGTACGCCATCCACGAAAGCGCTCGCGCAGCGCACGGCAAACTCGTATGCACAGGTCCGGTTTGCGAACTGACCAAGATCACCCAATGAGGTGGATTCGCCGTCTTCCTTCAAAATGCAGGCGCGGGCTACGAACGTGTTTCCGTCCCTTATCGTCGACGCCTGAATCAGTGCGCCGCGGTGAAATAGAACCATTGCATGCCCTCATGATTTCGGAATATGAAAGCATATTGTAATGTTGTTATCTTTGCGTGTGGTGACTGTTACCTTTCCACATAAAGTGCTTAAGTGTGACGACGACACGTCAAATTGAGGAAATCAACCTGACTGAAATCCCACTTCGAGATGCGGCACTGCCGCGTATCCGAGTAGCGCGCAGAAAATATTTCGCAAATGACGGCAGTGTCTATACTGAAAGCAAAGTGTAATTTATAGCGGCATCAATGTCGATGTCGCGAGCGGTTAAGTGCGCGTCGGATACAGCCCGCACGTCGAGCGAGGGGAGGTGTCATGTTCAAGCATCTGCTGGTGCCGACCGACGGCTCGGCACTTTCCGAAGTCGCAGTCCAGATGGCGGTGACGCTCGCCGCCGAAAATGACGCCTCGGTTACGGGACTTCATGTCATGCCGGAGTTCCATGTTTTGGCATATGGAACCGAAATGCTCGCGGATACCGAAGAGAGATTCGTTCAGGTCAACAGGGAGCGTGCAGAAGCCTTTCTCGTGGCTGTCACGAAGGCCGCAAGCCAAGCGGGCGTGATATGCGAAACGGTTGCCACCACCCGCGCTCATCCTTATGAAGCGATCATCAGCACCGCCATCGAGCGAAATTGTGACCTGATTGTCATGGCGTCCCACGGACGCAGCGGTGTGCGTGGGCTGTTGATCGGCAGCGAGACACAGAAGGTACTGACTCATAGCGCTATTCCCGTTCTGGTGGTGCGGCAGTCGACACATACGGGCGTAGTGGGCGAAGCGGAGGCCCGCAAGCAATCGACAACATCGAAGTCTTCGTCGCCTCATGGATTCATCATCGGGCGAATTCCGCTTGCAGTTATTCCGGCACTGTCAACTTAACGGAATTGCTGGCCGGCGTCAGTGCGCCAAAAATGCTATTGAAGCGGGATATTGGTCAGGCCGATTAGCTTAAGTTGACATTACCTCAGCCGTTACTTGTGGGCCGCGCGCGAGCGCCCATCTCAAACCCTGTGCCATGCTGAAGGTGTCGGTATGCCGAAAATCTATTGGAAGCTAGAGAGGATCGCGTTCTCGCTCGTCGTGCTGTTGGCGCTTGCATGTTTCGGCCTCATCGTATGGCAGAAGAATCCCGGCATGACGTTGGCGATTCAGACGGGCGGCGAAATGTTGATGCCGAGCAGTGAACATTTGCTCGGTTGCATGGCGCCGGATCAAGGCGGTTGTGAGCGGATGTTGATCGAGCTGAAAACACCCGACAAGACCTGATTGGCACGCAATATGAACGGACACGAGTGTCCGGCGTGTTCCATGCAGTTCCGTCATTGATGCTAGCGGCGCACGCCTTTGCAGCGAGCGCAAACGTCGAACCACTTCGCGCGCGACGTGCTACGGGCGCTTGGTGGTGACTTCGACATCTATTAACCACGACTTCACGTTACGGATCGCGGCAAGCTGCGAAACCGTCGCTACAGTGAAGCGTTATGCGGCCTTGGTACGATGCCCGTCCCCGGTTCCAACGTGAAGATACACGGCCACCGGCAAAATCGCTGCCATTAATCAGTTTCCGCTCATCTGGCCGCTTCGCGCGGGCTTTACGTATCTGCCTGCGTCACGGCCTACGGTGTAACCAGTCGCGCATTGGGTGCGTGTCGAGCCACCGAATTTGCCGATTCCTGTGATGTTCGCGTCTGTAGTGCTCCGCAATCAGGATGGCAGCCATGATCAGGACGATCGCCCCCAGAAACACTGCCGAAATTGACTCGACCATGGTCGTCTCCTTGCTCGCGATCATACTTATATCTTAGGTCATGGCAACGAGCATGGACGGCGGATATCCAGGCCACTGAAGGGGCGGCCAACGCTCCCCAGACCACCAATACGGCTCGGGAGACCGTCGTCTGAGACTTACCGCCATCGATCCCAATATTTGGCATGCCGCAAAAACTGGTCTAAAGTATTTATCAGACGTAAAACAATAGGGCGCAGGCCAGAACCACATTAGGGGGCGCACATGGGTATGTTCTTTGACCAGGACATCGAGCATATTGCACGCGTGATGGTTCCATCACTGATAGGAGACCTCGGCGGGCCAATCCTGTCGGCTGAATACTGGCGCGGACGGCTCCACGAGCTTCTGAATCGGACTCACCTGACGCGCGCGCAACTCTGCGCGCTGGATAGTTTGCTGCTTCAACTGGACGACTTTGAGGCCCATGGCCGGCCGACGCCATCGGGAAGCATTTGCCCGCGTCGCCTGGAATCTCGACAACATCGGACGCCGCGCCAGAAGATTTCTTGACCTGGCTCCCTGCGGATTCTTTCCGGCGGTCGCATAAAAAGAAGCCGCAGGACGTGCCTACGGCTACTTAACACACAAAACGCGGGGATTCGTCCGCGTTAATGAAAGCTTATAGTCCAGATATCGTGGCAACAAGCCAAATGTCCATGATTTGCCTCTTCTTGCCACATTCGCGACACAACTCGTCCCCCAGCTAATTCCCGGTATCGCCAGTCACAACGTTAATATCGTGACGCAGTTACGCGGGGCAGTGCCGCCTTCGACGGTGTGTAAATGGCTCGCCGGACGCGGGACGCACCGCCCACTGTGCGCGCAGCATCTCTGCGCGCCAAGGCATCGATGGCGCCATCTCGCTGGTTCATTTCCTCCAGGCGAAGCTTGCATAGGATGTCGAAGCAAATGTAGGAAGTGAATCCAGTGATCGCACCGCTGAATAAGGATTCGGAGCCTGCGAAGATACTCAAAAAAAGAAACGGGAAAAAGTTGTTTTACGTGCTGTCGCTTCTGGAGACCTTGATCTGCATACTTACATTCAATGACCGGTTTAACCGGGAGGAACCGCCGTTTCGATAGCCGAGGATCCAACGCCCGGCATGAGGTGGACTACGGTCTCTCGTCGCTATTGTGTGTGACGTATGCATCTCGCCGAACACGATCACTGATCAAGGTGATCGTGTCTCCGATCCGACTGATCAAGAATCAAGAACGCTGGAATAAGCAGGCATGGCTCCACGCGTCTGAATTCCACAGCCTACAGCAACCGATTGGTATCCCAACCGATTGCTGTGCGCAGTGTCGCCCTGTAGGATTTCCCCACTCATTGGGAGGTGACCATGCAGTTCGACTACAAGGACTTCCATATCGACGCGTCACCCCTCGATGAAGGCGGCCATTACTACGCCCGTGCAAAGATCTACCGGCGCGCCTCGGTGGGCGGCGACACCGTCGAGGTCAAATGGTCGGGCGATCTCGGCGACTATCCCTCCGACGCAGCCGCTATCGAGGCGGCGCAGCGCTGGGCGATCCAGTGGTGCGACGAGAATTCGGCATAGGCATCATTGGAGACAGTTATGCAGCCTTGCAACGCTTGTCGCGAATTAGTTGGCAAGCCATCCAGCGTTTCCCCACACGGCGATCTTGCCGCCTCTGGCGTCAGTGCAATCGGGCCGTCGGGCCACACGACGAAAATCAGCAGCAACTGGAATTGCACGGTCTGCGGAAGCTGGCTGTACCAGAATACAGCTGATGGCACCCCGCCTGGCGAGTGGGTGATGGGCGAGCATCAGCGAGCTTCGCCCGGGAAGGCGTGACAAGCAGTGCTTTGAAATCACGGTGGCGACCAGCCTGGCTTCGTCCGCTACGCTGTCGAAACTTCGCATGCGTGTTCCCCGGCAGTTTTTATCGAGGGAAATAGCACGACGCTCAGCTCGCTGAGGCCTTGTCCGCGTCGATCGGCTCGTTGAACGTGAGGCTGTCGTCGTCACTGCTCCTTTCGTTCATGTTGGGCATGACGCGAAGCAATGAAAGTCCTCCGAGACGTTCCGGGCGTTGTTCGCCGACGACTCAAGAGGCCACCTGCGACGGTCATCATCCGGCTCAGTGCGGCCAGGAAGCGACCTTCGCTTCTTCCGCCCAGATCTTCGCCAATCATGGGGGAGCTTGGTTGCAAGTTTGCTCACCGGCCCCGTTCCACTGGCTGCTCGCTATCCACGCCACCCAATCAGTTTCCTCGCGGGTCGCGTAGCATGCACCGCGCATACCGGACCACGCCGGCCTCAGATTGGGGACCAGGACCCGTTTAGGGTCACTTCGAAAATCGAAATTCACCCTTGCGAACAATGCGCTTAATTATTAGCGACCGCTTTCCTAAACTTGGTGTTACCTGGAAAAATACGAATAGATCGTTTGCGTCGAAATTCCAGTCCAATTAAGGAGGAGCGGGTCATGAACAAGGCAACCAGCACATTAATCGCGGCCCTCGCCGCACTCACGCTGGCGGGCGGTGCTTATGCACAGAGCAACAACACGCTGGCGACCCCGACCACCGTGTCGCCGGCCGCGGTATCGCCGACCAATGCAACGAGCGGCTACGGCACGCCCGGCGTCACCAACTCGGACAGCGGCATGGGCGCCGGGTCGCCGAACTCGGGCATGCCGAATAGCACTAACAATAGCTCGACGTCCCTCACCAACGCTCCCGGGAGTCACAACACGCTGGCGACCCCGAGCGTAGTGTCGCCGGCCGCCGGCCAATAACAGTTGCGTCGTCGACGCGTAAATGCTGACGGGGGCGTGAGCAGTTCAAGCCCCGGCAGAGCGAGGCATCGACTCGCATAGCGTGTGTCGTAACGGACTATCCTCACGAGATCCGCAAACCCGGAGTTCGAGTCCCTCATGCGTCACCCATCCTAAGAAAGAGCGCTGCCCTCAGGGACAGCGGTCTTTTGTTTCTCCCTGACCTCTTTTGGCATTGGCTTGCGGCACATTGGCTGGTTGCATGCCCGTGGGGTGATCGAATAACAGCAACTGGCGACACAGTTCAGCGGCTGTAGCGGCATGCCCTGTCTGAGCCGGCTGTTACTGGCAAGTGACCGGCAACAGTGGAGCACGCGCGTGCCAAGGAAAAAATATTCAGCCGCACTGTAACCGCGCATCCATCCTCGACGAACTACAAAGAGAGCGGGCGAATGCATACCCCACCTGCATCGCCCGTTGTTCTTTGCTAACGTTCATCAGGAGACCTTGCGCATGGACACTGTCCGCCACCTGCTTCGTTTCACCGATTCCGCCCGGCTGACGGACCGCTGGAGCCTCGCCCGATGGGCACCCCTGCCATTGCGGCTGATCGTCGGTTACGGGTTCATGGCGCATGGCTACTCAAAAATCGTCAAGCATCCGGATGCATTTGCCGGGATTTTGCACGCGCTCGGTGTGCCGGCACCACACTTCATGGCGTGGGCGACTATTGCAATCGAACTGATCGGGGGTCTCGCGATCTTCGCCGGCGCGTTCGTGTCGCTCGTCAGTCTGCCAATGATCGCGGTGCTGATGGTTGCGGCGCTGACTGTGCATCTTCCGTACGGGTTCTTGTCGATCAAGCTGATGGCCGTCACGTCGGCCGGTCCGCAGTTCGGGCCGCCGGGCTACGAAACCGATCTGCTTTATCTTGCGTGTCTTGCCGCGCTGATGTTGGGGGGATCGGGACCGTTCTCCGTCGATGGCTGGCTTAGTCGCGACGGGCGGCAATAGGGAAGGGCGATGGAGTTCCAGGACGGCATTGCTGACCAGGTACCTGATCTTCGCCGTTATGCGCGCGCCAGTGGGCGACCGTGGCTACGCCGGCGATCCAGTGCAGGGCACGCCGGAGCGAAGTCTGCGCTACGCGATGCGATTTCGACGAGGCACGAATCCGCGCCGATGGCAAACGACGATCACACACAGCGGCAAGCAGATTTCGTGTCTCGAAGTGCGAGACCTCGATTGGGTCTTTCAAACGCTTTGGGAACAGCAGCGCGAAGTGGTACTGATGGCCGGTCTTGACGACATGAGTTACGCGGAAATCTCGCTGGTGCTCGGCATGCCGGTTGAAGCGGTCATGTCGCGGCTCTCACGTGGACGCGAGCGGTTGCGTGACGTGACCGCCCGCGTGCGACCAGAATCGAAGCCCGGAGTCACGTCAACGTGACGCGCGGGACGCACGCCGGGCCGATGCGTCCAGTCGAGGAACGGCTCAGAAACTTGCTGGTCCGCTCACTGGAAGGCGACGCCGCGTCGTATCGAGCGTTTCTGCAGGACCTGACCGGACATCTGCGGGCGTTACTGCGCAAACGGCTGCACTATCTGCCTCATGATATCGAAGACGTCGTGCAGGAAATCCTGCTGGCCGTGCATAACGGACGCCATACCTGGCGCCCGGACGAACCGCTGACCGCCTGGATCAACGCGATTGCGCGCTACAAGCTGACGGACCATTTGCGTGCGCGATCGCGTCGCGAGGCTTTCCAGGAACCGCTTGATGACGAAGCCGATATCTTCGCCGCATCGGACACGGAACCCGCGGACGCAAGGCGCGATGTGCACAAGCTGCTCGACCAGCTACCGGACCGTCAGCGTTTGCCGATCGTGCACGTCAAGCTGCAAGGGCTAACCGTCGAGGAAACGTCGCGCCTGACCGGCTTATCGGAATCGGCTGTGAAAGTAGGCGTGCATCGCGGGCTGAGGGCTTTGGCCATGAAGATTCGAGGGATATCCTGATGAAAACGGAGGATCTGATTTCGATGCTCGCGACAGGCGTTGCGCCTGTCGAACGACATGTCGCTGCAAAGCGCTTTGGTGGAGCGCTCACGTTCGGCGCAATGGGTGCGCTTGCGATCGTGATTCTCGGTTACGGCGTGCGGCATGATATCGCCCTTCTCCTGCATGCTCCGCTGTTCTGGGCGAAGCTCGTGTGGCCCACATGTCTCGCGGTTGCAGCGTTGGCGGCCTGCGTACGCCTCGGGCGACCCGGCAGGGTTGTAGGGGGCTGGTGGGCCGTACTCGCGACGCCGGTGGCACTCGTGTGGCTTGCCGCACTACTGGTGCTCTGGTTCGCGCCGCCCGAGGCGCGTGAGCACCTACTAATGGGTCGCACTTGGCGCTCGTGCTCTTTCAACATCGCGCTGATCTCGTTACCGGCCTTCGCGGCCGCGCTGTGGGCGGCGCGTGCTCTCGCGCCGACGCGGCTTCGCCTCACGGGCGCGGCCGCCGGACTTGTTGCAGGCGCGATCGGCGCGCTTGCCTACAGTCTTCGATGTCCGGAAATGAGTGTGCCGTTCTGGGCAACCTGGTATCTGATCGGGATGTCGATTCCGACGGCCGCCGGGGCACTGCTTGGGCCGACGCTCCTTCGGTGGTGAAGTTACGGGGCGAAGCACTGTAGCGAGGGGCGAATGGACCGTCCAGAAGGCAGTGGGCCGGCGGCGCCCGCGGCTGAAAGCGCCTCGACTGTGCGTCTGTTCGATAAAACGAGCCTCGCCGCAATCTGCTTGATTTGCATACTTCTCGAACGCCGCGAACCGTGTAACGGCCTGGTTGTCGAGTTAAAAATTGCTATTTCGGGCCGGACATTGATTCACTCTGCCGTTAGCGATACCCTTAAATCGTTCGTGGTCGTCGAATGCTGGTCAACCCGGAGACAACCGCTTCGTGAAGCAAGCGTGGGCTTTCCCGTACATCCTCGCCTTGAGCGCGATCCTCGGCGGATGCGGTAAGGACGGATCGCAAAACGCTACTCAAGCATCGGGCGCATCCGAGAGTCAGGCGCCGGTTCTGCCTGGGCAGGCCGCGAGCGCCACACCCGTCGCATCGGGCACGCTGGCCACCGTCACTAAAGCGCAGCTGTCGGCGGAAGCTGCCGAGACACTACGTCTGATCAAAGCGGGCGGCCCTTTCCCTTTTGGCGAGGACGGTGTCCTGTTCCGCAACAGCGCGGCATTGCTGCCGCAGCATCCGCGTGGCTACTACCACACCTACACAGTTCGCACGCCTGGCTCGGCGGATCGTGGGCAGCGCCGCATCGTATGTGGTGGACCGCGCAAGCAGACCGGCGACTGCTACTACACCGACGATTACTACGTCAGTTTCAAACGCATTGCAGAATAACTTGAGCCAATGAAAAACGCCCCGGGCCTCTCATAAAGGAGACGCCGGGGTGTTGTGTTTTCAAAGACCGTGCTGCGATGGCACGACCGTTTGCATGCGACGCCGTGGGCGTGATTTGTCGCGGCGATGAAGCGCGCGCAAATCAACCGACTCCACGAAGATCCTTGCCGCGATGCCGGCAACCGACCACCACGGTGTGCTTGGCGAAACGCAGTTCGATTGAAGAGGCGACCTGCGGCACGGCGTGATTTCGCTGTACAAATACGCGGGAGGCCATCCAGGCGTGCGGCACTGTTCGCACTTCCACACGAAGGCATGCGGACATCTCGGCGATCCTCCCGAGCTCGCGCCAGACCGTGCGGAAAAAGTCTGGCGCACGCGGAACCGAGCGCAAAAGAGCCGAACACTACGCAGCCAGAATTTCCTTCACCGCACTATCGATGAATTTAACATCGACAGCGTTGGCTGCGGGGCCGCCCGCAAAATGACCCCAAACCGATTCGATAGGCCGCAACTGTGCATTGGGCATCTTCGAAACCTCATACTCACTATCTTCCGGCGGAAAATACAGATCCGTGCGCCCGGGCATCACGATAGCCTTTGCAGTGATACTGGCCAACGCTCGATCGAAATCTCCCTTGTATAGAGAATTCGCGGAAATATCGCCGTACTGCCAACTCCACATCATCGACAAGATATTGTTCGCGTCCTTCTTCAGGAAGTCGCCTTCCCAGAACTGCGTAATGAAGTCCTCGAGAGAGCCATACCCCATCGCTTCCATGTCGAGCCGTTGACGCAGAAACGCCTGCGAAAATCCCCATCCGGCAAACACCCGCGCAGCAGCGCGCATTCCACGCGTCGGCGGTGCATCGTAGAAACCGTGCTTGAATTCCGGGTCCAACAGCAATGGAGCCTTAAGCCCTTCGATAAACACAAAATTGTGCCGCGAGCACCGCGCCGCCCCGCAGAACGGCAGAATGCGTTCGACCATTTCCGGATACATCGCAGCCCAGTGGAACGCCTGCATCGCGCCCATCGACCAGCCGGTGACGAGCCTGAGCGACTCGATGCCAAACTTCTCGGTCACGAGGCGATACTGCATCGCGACGTTGTCGTAGAGCGTCACATGCGGAAAGCGGCCGCGATCATAAGGGGGGGGATTGTTGCTTGGCGAACTCGATACGCCGTTGCCAAACATATTCGGCACGATGATGAAATACTCCCGCGGATCGAGCCCCATGTGCTCGCCGATCAGCCATTCATTGTCGACATGGCTGCCGCTATAAAACGTCGGATAGACAATCGCGTTGTCGCGCGCGGCATTCAGCCGGCCATACGTCTTGTAGCTGAGCAGCATGTCAGGGAGCGTCGCACCGGACTGCAGCACGACGCGGCCGAGATTGAAAGTTTCGAAGTCTGTCATGTGAGCCTCATATTCAATTGGCGACGACGTTAAGGAATTTTTGGGTGCGCTCGTGAGTCGGGTTGTCGATGACCTGCTGCGGCGTTCCTTGCTCGATAACTTCGCCGCCGTCCATGAAGACAACGCGGTCGGCGACATCGCGAGCAAAGCGGATTTCGTGCGTGACCACGACCATCGTCATGCCTGCATCGGCCAGCCCGCGCATCACGCCAAGCACTTCACCGACAAGTTCTGGATCGAGCGCCGAAGTCGGTTCGTCGAAGAGCATCAACTTGGGCTTGATCGCGAGCGCACGCGCAATCGCCACGCGCTGCTGCTGCCCGCCTGATAGCCGATGCGGCAGAAAATCCGCGTGCGCGGCGAGGCCCACGCTCTTCAACAACTCCCGGCCGAGCGCTTGCGCTTCGGCACGCGGCACGTCATAGACCTGCCGCTGTGCTTCGACGATGTTGTCCAACGCACTCAAATGACTGAAGAGATTGAAATGCTGGAACACCATGCCCACGCGCGCTTCGGCGCGTGCGCGTGCGAGGTTGTGCAGGGGCCGCACCGTGCCGCCGCCCCCCGGTACTTCCCGGTAACCCACATACTGCGAATCGACCTTGATCGTTCCCCAGTCAAGCGGTTCGAGATGGTTAATCAGCTTGAGCAGTGTGCTTTTGCCGGAACCGCTCGGGCCGAGGATGACGACCACTTCGCCATGCCCGATCGACAGGTCGACGCCGCGCAATATCTCGCGCTTGCCATACGATTTCCAGACGTTCCTGCACGCTACAAACGGTTCATCGCGATGCCGCGGCGTGCGACTTTCGGCAGGCAGCAGCGTCCCGATCCATGCGTGATCGTTCGCTTCCGGCTCTTTTGCGGCGACCGGAGAGTCAATCGGTGCGTCGAGCGGTTTCACATTGCGCGTCGAAGGGCGCAGTCCGAACCACGACAACGTGACCTTTCGGTCGCGCTCGTGATCGAAGATGCTTTCGAGCCACACCTGAAGCAAGGAGATCCCGCTCGTCAGGACCAGATAAATCACCGCCGCCGCGCCGAACACGGTAAAGAACTTGAAGTTCTGGCCGACGACCTGTTGCGAGCGAAACGTTAGCTCGTTGACGAAGATCACCGACGCGATCGACGTTAGCTTCAACATGCCGATGGTGTCATTGGCGAGGCCCGGGATCACCGCGCGCATCGATTGCGGCAGGATAATGCGGCGTAACGTCAGCAACGGTCCCATGCCGAGTGCGGCGGCGGCGGTCGATTGCGAACGGTTCACTGACAAGATGCCGGCACGAAACAGTTCAGCGCTGAACGCCGCCTCGTTCAATGCAAAGCCGATAACCGCGGTCGTGACTTCATCGAAACGCAAACCGATCAGCGGCAACGCGTCGAAGATGAACACGAGTTGCAGTAGTTGCGGTGTGCCGCGCACGAACCAGATATAACCCCACGCCGCTGAGTTCAAGGCCTTGAATCGTGACAGCCGCATCAGCGCAAGACCGAGCCCGAGCACCAGCCCGATCGACATGGCTATCAGCGTAATCTTCACCGCGATCCACGCGCCGCCGAGCAGGAAGGGCGAGCCGACATAACCGGCCAGCTCCTTGAAACCGTCGAACACCTGAGCGCCATCGAGACCGGCGGCCATCGCCGGCTGCAATACGAACATGGCAACCATACCGAGAGCGCCGACTACGATGTGTTTGATACGCAATGCCTTCATTTCCGAACCTGATCCATGACGCTACCGGCACACGACACGGTGTGCCGCGCAGGCAGCCTTTATTGAGTAAGCAGTGTGGTCGGCGTTTGCAGCGACGGATCTACGCCGTATCGCTGAAAGGTCTTCTTCTGCGTCTGATTGGCCTGCATGATCTTGAGTCCATCGGAAACGGCGGCGATCATATCGGCGTTGCCTTTCTTCACGCCCACGCCGATCTTCATACCGCTCGTCACCATGAAGCCGCGCATGTAGAGTTGTGGGTTCTGTTTCGCGAGACCGTCGACGAGCGCCAGGTCGTACATCATGACATCGGCGCGATGGCTTGCGACGAGGCGTGCGCCCGACGCGATATCGGCGGACGTCATGATGGTCACGTCGGGCTTGCCTTCGGCTTTGCATTTGGCGGCTTGCGCCTGCGCCATCGTCAGTTCGACGGTGCCAATGCCTGCCGTGACCGTGAGGCCGCAGAGCTTGGAGATGTCATCGATCTTCTTGGGGTTGCCAGCCGCCACCAGACCGCCCGTGCCGGCCTGCATATACGTAACGAAGGTCGTTTCCTTCGCCCGTTCCGGCGTGTAGTACAGCAAGTCCCACATCACGTCGATCTGTCCGGCACGCAGCGCGGGCAGCAGCCCCGGCCAGCCGGCAGTGAAAAATTCCGTCTTCACGCCGGCGCAGTCGAACACGGTCCGGGCCATGTCTGCATCGGCGCCGATGATCTTGTTGAAATCCTTGCTGTCACGAAACGCATATGGAGGCGACTCGGGGTCCACGCCGATCTTGATGGTCTTGCCCGCAAGCGATGGATATTTCTGAGCCACCTTGGACGGTTCGCATGATTGCGCTGAGGCGCCTTGTGCGAGGAGAAGACCGGTGAGTGCGCACAGCAGCAGCTTGATTGCCTTTGACATGAACATGGCGAATCCTATTGAGGTTGAAGGAAATATGGGCGGAAGAGGGCGGCATGGCAAAGTGAAAATGAAGTGATCTAATGCCCGAGAAAGTCCATGTGGTTTGCAATCGAACCAGGCGTGGTGATGCAGACCCGGCCTTCGTCGCGCGCGCGGGCAATATGTTCGAGTGCCCGCCGCAAGTGACACAAACGATGCGGTTGTCCCATCAGGTACGCATGCAGCGCAATGCCCATCACCAGCGGTTCTCGCGCGGATTGCCGCAGCATTTCCTCGAAGTGATCGATCACCAGATCGGCGAACGATTTCGCGTCCATTTGGCGCGCAAGGATCATCGGGATATCGTTGACCTCCTCCGGATACGGAATCGCCCACAGCGGGTGACCGTTGCGCGTAAGCAGGCGCGTGGGCTGATCGTCGTGACACCAGTTGAGCGTGTACTGGTAACCCGCTTCGGCCACCAGATCGCTGGTGACATGGCTCTCCGAGAGCCACGGCGATAACCAGCCGGCCGGCTGTTGCGCGCTCTCCGCCGCGATCCGCTCGCGACATGCCACGATCAGCGCGCGTTCGTCGTCTTCGGTCAGCGTTCCTTGTCGGTCCGAATTCGTATGGCCGTGCGCGACGAGTTCATCGCCACGCTGAGCGAACGCGGCGACCAGTTCGGGGCAGTGATCGTAGAGCGCCGTGTTGATGATGGCCGCGGTTGGCAGTGCGAGTTCATCGAAGAGATCGAGACAGCGCCATGCGCCCACGCGCAATGCGTACTCACGCCACGCGTGATTGAGCACATCGGGTTCGGGCATCACCGGGCCGATGGTCGGTCCCAGTCCTTCACCGAACGCAAAGTGCTCGATGTTGAAGCCGATATAGACCGCCAACCGGGAACCGTCGGGCCAACGATAAACGGGGCGGCCCTTAATCGGCAAATATTGAAAGCGCCCGTGGCCGGGCAGCGTGCGATGTGCGGGAGAATCCATGGTCCAGTGAGTCCTGTCGAACGGCGCGTGCGCCTGTGTTCAAGTCAGAACCCATGGTAGGGAAGCCAAAATCGCGGCATCGAGCTTGCTGCGAACAAACTCTTGTACGCACGCGTATCGGAGGTCGCTACTCGCTACTTCACGCGGTGAAGAGCGACTTCCGGATGATCGCGTGCACGCCCCAATTGCCGTCTACCACCTGCGTCACGCCGAAGTCGACTGCGACCGAGATCAGAGAGATCGCCTCATCTTCGGAAAGACCCTTGGTCGTCATCAGGAAGCGCCGGGTTTTGATGAACGCGTCGCGCATCGCGAGATCGAGCGTGGATTTTTCGTACACAGCGCTTTGCGCGCTCGTGCCGAACTCGGCCAGATAGTTCGGATAGCTGAAGCCGTGAAGAACCCATTCGTCGGCGGTTTCGACTAGCGGATAGGTGAGGTCCGCAAACACCTGCCTGCCGAGCGTCTCTTTCTTGTGGAGCACCAGTTGGAAGTCGCCGGTGAGCGAACATTCGATCGCGGTGCCGCACAGTTCTGAATCTCCTTGCGATGCATGCGGGTCGCCGACGGAGAGCAGAGCGCCCGGCACCCCGACTGGCAAGAACACGCTCGCTCCACGCGTCACGCGCCAGTTGTCGAGATTTCCGCCGAAGGTGGAGGGCGGGATCGAATCGATCAGACCATCCTGCTGCGGCGCGACCGTGATCACGCCGAAGTGTGGACGTACCGGAATCTGGACGTTCTTCAGGATGTCGTGATTCTCGACCACCGTCGAATGATCGACTGGCACGCCGGGATAGTCGATTGTCGGATGCATCACGCCAAAGGGGTCGCGCTGAGGTGTCCAGCGGAAGTTATAGACAGCGCGCGCGCAGGCGGTTTTGCCTGCGGTGGCGTCGGCATCAAGTTCATAGATGGTGACGACCTCGCGCGGTTTCGGCTCGGTCAATAACTCGCGATAGTGGAAGCCCCACCACGCAGCGGCATTGCTGCCGAACGCGCGGCCGGCGAATTTAGGATTGGCGCAACGGCGCGGGTGAATGTCGAGAATGCGCACTTCCAGCACATCGCCGGGTTCCGCGCCGCGCACGGCAATCGGTCCGGTACAGATATGCACGCCGAAGCCTTCACCCGCGCCACGTCCATAGATGGACGCATCCATGGGACCGGCGCCGCGGCGATTGACGTTCTTGTGCCCGGCGGTCCAGTGGAACACGCTTTCAGCGCCTGGATCACCCTGCACCATGCGCTCCCAATCATCCGCCGCGTGTTGCGTGAGTGTTTCGATCGTCACCGTGTCGCCGCTGTTCAGCTCGAGCACGGGCTTCAGATCGTGACTGAAGTAACCCCAGTGAATTGTGTTGGCCGTCGCGCGCAACAGATGATGACGCGGCTTGCCGGACTCGCGGGACAGGGGTGCCGAAGGCGCTTCAGGCTGCTCGGCGGAGCCGGTCTCGTCCGCAACTTCATGAACCGCACCCTGCTCGGCGAGCTGTGCCTGCACGATCAGACTCCCGGCGTTGACGGGCAAGCCGCGCGAGATTCGCCGCACGAGAAGGCGCGCTAATTCAAGACCCGCTTCATGCCGGAAAGTGCGTGGCGACGCGCCATATTGCTCGCGAAACGCACGGCTGAAATACGCGGGGTCGTTGAAACCCCAGCGGAAGCAGACATCGGCAATCGAAAGCTTTTCATACAGGGGATTGACCAGATCCGCGCGACAGCGCTCCAGTCTGCGGGAGCGCAAGTAGGTCGAGAAATTCTGTCCAACCGCTTCAAACAGTTTCTGCAAATAGCGCGGCGACACGCGCTCTTCCTTCGCTATCGATGTCAACCCGAGATCGGGGTCAGCGAGATTGCCTTCGATGGTTCGACATATACGCGAAAAGAGCGCGGCCTGAGACGGCGTGAGGCCACTGAAGCTGCCTTCCTTGTCGTGCCCGACGAGACTTGCGACCAGAAACTCCGCGAGCGCGAGTTCGAGGGGGCGCAGATCGTCGAGTGACAACGTCTCCACGCTTTCAGCAATCGAGCGCAGAAAGCCGGAGAACACGTGACCGATACCGGCGTCTCCGGGCAAACGCCCGGCACGCAGTGAGAACGGTGTAAGAAGGCGTGCGTTGATGGCGGCGCGGGGCACGCGGATCACGAACGCACGGAAGTCGGAGGTGAACGACAGGCCCGCTTCCTCGCGCGACGACGCATAAACAATATCACCGGTCGCAACTCGCGCGCGCACACCGTCGGCGACGAGCGTTACGCCGCCGTCGAGATGCAGCACGATCACGAGACTGTCGGTGCCGTCGACTTTGAGCTCGATAGTTTGCGCGAACGCGGCCAGCGCGATCAGTTCAAAGCCGTTGCTCGACTTGCGCGACTTGATGGTTCCATGCAAGTGGCGCGCGGCTGCCTGAGGCGCGCCGCAGCGCAGACCAAGCCTGTCGAGCGCCTCGTTCCATGCTCGCAGGCGATCTACTTCGGCGTACGACTCGGTGGTGAAACGCAGTAAGTCCAACCCAGGCTCCCGGACCCTGACGAACGTCAGTCGAGTGATTCAAAGGCAATGTCCGTGCCATCGATAACAACGCCGTTAGCGCTGTGGCGCTGCGCTAAGACGGTGCGTGGACGCACTGCTACCGCGCTGCGCTACAACTGTGCGCGGACGCACCGTCGTAGCGCACGCGCACAACTCACGCGCGAGGCTTTTTCTTCGGAGGAAAAATGCTGCGGGGGATCTTGCAATGAATGCCCTGACGGCCATCGACGACCTGGGTCACGGAGAAATCCGCGGCGACGCTCATTAGCGAATACGCGTCGTCGCGGGACAGGCCTTGCTGCTCGGTGAGCAGCAACAACATATCGCGTGAAGCGTTTTTGGTCGCGATGTCGAGGTCTTCATCAAAGCCGTGGACGATCCAGTATTCGGGCGTTTCCAGCAGCGGCGAAGGAAATCTGAAGTCGCGCCGCAGCACGATCTGGAACATTACATTGAGCGACGCCTCGATCGCGGTGCCGCTGATTTCGCCATCTCCTTGCGATACATGCGGGTCCCCGATCGAGAACAACCCGCCGTCCACGGCGACCGGGTAGTACATGGTGGAGCCCGCGCCGATGCGCCAGTTATCGATATTGCCGCCATGTGCGCCCGGCGGCACGGTGCTTACGCGGCCCGCCACATCGGGCGCGACGCCCGCCGTGCCCAGATGAGGGCGCACCGGCACGCGAATGCCTTCGAGCGCGGGTTCGCGGCAGCAGTCGCGAATCTCCGAGCGCTTGCCCGGCACGAGATATTTGCCGGGATAGTCATACCCATACAGCGCGTGAGCGGTGTTCGATGCCTGATCGAGTTCGTAGATAGTGACGCGTTCTTTCTCGAAGTCGGTGAACAGATGACCCCAGTGCGCCGCGAGATTCGAGCCGTAGTTGAAGCGCGGAATCATCTGCAGATAACGTACCTCAAGCAGGTCGCCGGGCTTTGCGTCCTTCACGAAGATCGGTCCCGTCATCAGATGCACGCCGGGTTGGCGATCGGATTCGGGAATCGTGTCGTAGAGCGCGCGCACCTTGTCATCCATCATGAGGTCGGGGGCGTCGCCTGCATGATGCGTGATCGCTTCGGCGCGAACGAAGTCGCCGCTCTCGACGATCAGCGCGGGCGCTAGCGCCGCGTCAAAATATCCCCAGTGAACATTTTTCTGGATAGCTGGCAGGTCATGAAGCATGCTTTCTGAAGCTCCGTAAGAGTGTGCGATCGGTGCAACGCGACCGATGACAGATCGTACGAGCGACAGAATAGATACACTTGGGTGACTGCGTACAAAAGCTTGTGCGTGGGCGAAGCTCGTTCCGGCACCACCGCGCTTACGAGGGTCTTGTAAGGTCGGCATCCAAGTCCACGACGATGCCGTCGGGGAGGCGGCAATCCGCGACGATCGTCTTGACGTCGGATCCGTCGGGTTTGACCGAGTGAATGCGGCCACCGCTCAATTCGAGGAGAGACAATCGGCCGGAGCGGGTCGCGTCCGCGGAAACATTTGTTCCGCCGATTTGGGGCATGGTGCGTTCTTCGGGTCACTGCCAATGGAAGAGAGACTGAATGTGGGGCGCGACTGTGTACCCCCGGGGAGCGGTCTCGTCCATCATCCGCCGCACGATATCCGGCTCTGCGGCCGGGGTGCCGACCCGAGCGATTGCAACTCGAGCGATACCTGTTCGGCGACGTTCTGCCCAAGCCGGCTGCCGACGAGTTTGAGCATCAGATCAAGCGGCGCGGTACCGCCGACGCACGTCAGGCGATCGCGGTCGACCACGAACAGTTCGTCTGCAAAATGGACTCGCGGAAACTCCTTGCGCAACACGTGCAGGTCTTCCCAATCCACAGTGCAGCGGTAGCCGTCGAGCAAGCCCGCCGACATCAGCGCATACGCGCCGGTGCACATGCCACCGAGTGGTACACCCTGCCGCGCGAGATCGCCGAGCAGCTCCCTGACGCTGCTATCCACCGCGCTGCGGATTTGCGTGCCGCCGCAGACGATCAGCACGTCCGGCCTGCCTGCTTCTTCAAGCGTGCACGCGGGCTTGAGCGTGATGCCGTTGCTGGCGCTCACTGGCACGCCATCGGGTGTAAGGATCGACCATCGATAGTGCTGCGCGTGGTCGACGTGATTCGCCACGCGCAGCACTTCGACCGCGCTCGTGAACGCGATCATCGAAAAGCCGGGCAGCGTGAGAAAGCCAAAATGCGCAAGGCTCTGCAA
The DNA here is from genome assembly GCF_050281145.1 of Paraburkholderia sp. NPDC080076. Taxonomy (NCBI): domain Bacteria; kingdom Pseudomonadati; phylum Pseudomonadota; class Betaproteobacteria; order Burkholderiales; family Burkholderiaceae; genus Paraburkholderia; species Paraburkholderia sp. NPDC080076. Next base: position 328,317 of record NZ_JBNNWQ010000006.1, read on the forward strand.
CGGCAATTCATTCCTGGCTGACGTCACTTCACTCTCCAAGATGCTTACGGTAGGTCTGGTGGTCGCGGAAATCGCTGGTTTTCGCGGCGGCGTGCTGCTCTCTACCTGTTCAGTTCTGTGCGGCAGGCCGCTCCGCTCGTACGCGCATTACGCTGCGCAGGCCTGCGAAGCGCGGCGCGCTGACCGTGCCCGGGGAGCGGCCGAAGCTCTCGGTGATACGATCCAGCATGATCGCGAGCAGCACCACCGATAAGCCGCTTTCGAAGCCCAGCCCGATATCGAGGCGCTGAATACTGGCAAGCACATCGTTGCCGAGACCGCCCGCGCCGACCATCGACGCAATGATCACCATCGACAGCGCCAGCATGATCGTCTGGTTCACGCCCTGCATGATCGACGGCAACGCGTTGGGAAACTGCACCTTGTACAGCAATTGCCACGGCGTGCAGCCGAACGCCTGCCCCGCTTCGACGATCTCGCGATTCACGTGACGGATGCCGAGGCTCGTCAGACGCACGGCGGGCGGCATCGCGAAGATCACCGTCGACAGAATCCCAGGCACGCGGCCGAGGCCGAACAGCATCGCAGCCGGGATCAGGTAGACGAAGGCGGGCATCGTCTGCATCAGGTCGAGGATCGGTCGCACGACCATCGCGACGTGCTTGTTCTTTGCGGTCCAGATGCCGAGCGGCACGCCGAACACGAGGCTGATCAGCGTGGAAGACAACGTCAGACCCAGCGTGATGACGGTCTGATCCCAGAACCCGGTCGCATAGATCAGTAATTGCGATAGTGTCGCGAAGATCGCAAAGCGCCAGCCGACCCGCCACAACCCGATTGCAATGAAGAACGCCATCAACGCCCACATCGGAACGGCTTGCAGGCCATGTTCGATCAATGCGGCAAAACTCTCGATCGCCTTGCCGATCGAATCGAAGGTACTCGCGTCGTGATCGAGCAGATAGTGAACCGATTGGTCGACCCAACGGCCGAGTGGAATGATCTCAGACATGGCCACCTCGATTGCGCGTGATTACCTTCAGAACGTCCGCCCGATCGACGGAACCGCAATAGCGGTCTTCATCGTCGACCACGGGCAGCGCGGTCGAGTTCGCGCACACGCGCGACACCACGTGATCGAGCGACGCGCCACGCGAAATGCATTCGACCTTGCGCAGCGACGGCGACGCATTCCCGATCGCATCGCGCGTCACGAAGCCGCGAATGCGGCGCTCCGCATCGAGCACGAACGCGTATTCGGCGCTGCCGTTCAACGACGCTTCGACGCTCGACTGATCGAGAATACGCACGAGCGGCACGCCGTTCGTCCGCATCAGATCGCCCGCCGTCAGATAGCGGCTCGTATCGACGCCTTCGAAGAAGGCACGCACGTAATCGTCGGCGGGGTTCGCGATGATGTCTTGCGGCGTACCAATCTGCACGACACGGCCGCCTTCCATGATTGCTATCCGGTTGCCGATGCGCAGCGCCTCTTCGAGATCGTGCGACACGAACACGATCGTGCGGCGCTGATTGTTTTGCAGTTCCAGCAGTACGTTCTGCATTTCCTTGCGCTTGAGCGGATCGAGTGCCGAGAACGCTTCGTCCATGATCATCAGCGACGGGTTCACCGCGAGCGCACGCGCGAGACCCACACGCTGCTGCATGCCGCCGGACAGTTCGGCCGGCAGCTTCTGCGAGAACGTCGCGAGGCCGACCTGTTCGAGCACTTCGAGTGCACGCTTTTCACGCGTCTTGCGTCCCATGCCGGCCACTTCGAGACCGAAGGCGGCATTCGACAGCACCGTGCGCTGCGGCATCAGCGCGAACGATTGGAACACCATGCTCATCTCAGTGCGCCGCAGCGACATGAGTTCGGAGCGGCGCACTGCGGCAATGTCGCGGCCATCGATGATAACTTTGCCCGCCGTCGGCTCGACGAGCCGGTTGATCAGGCGGATCAACGTGGATTTGCCGGAACCTGACAAGCCCATCAGCACGAAGATCTCACCTTCCTGAACGTCGAACGAGACGTTGTGGACGCCGACCACCTGGCCTGTTCTGGCAAATATCTCGTCCTTGGTGGCGCCGTGCGCGAGCATGTCAGCCGCCGCGTTGGGATTGTTTCCAAAAACCTTGCAGAGACCTTCGACCACAACCTTTGGGGAATCCATTGAATTCATGTCCTTGTGGTGCAGGCGCCAGCCTGCACATTGATGCCTCCGTGGCTTTTCGTACTCGCCGGGCAAACCAGGGTGATAGTCGCGCGCAGAGCGGCTTTCAGCAAAGCTCGGCCGTTCGGCGGCTTTGGCGCAGTGGGTGACTGCACAGGCGATTGATCAACAGGGACTCTTGAATCAAACCATCAAGATTTGAACGAGACGTACGTCTACCCCTATCAGCGAGAATGCGAGAAACACGCGAAGACAGCAGGTGGATCTCGCCACCGACATCAGGTAGGAGCCACGAAACTAACTAAGAAATCATTGCGTCTTAGCAACCCAGCTATCCACGCGCTCCGCGTGCGCCGCAATCCATGCATCAGCCGCCGCCGTAGGCTTGCTGCCATTCTCGGTCGCCAGCATGACGCTATCGATCTCACCCGGTTTCCACTGGAATTTCTTAAGGAACGCAACCACAGGTGCGGCCTTCGTCTCGAGCTGTGGGTTGATCACGTTATCAACATGCTCGGCGCCGCCAAATACCTTCTTGGGATCGTCCAGAAATTTGAGCTTCCACTTGGCGAACATCCAGTGGGGCGCCCAGCCTGTCACTACAACCGGCTTGCTCCCATTCATCCGTCGAGCGAGTTCTGCGGTCATTGCGCTGCCCGAGCTCGGCATCAAAGTCAGGCTGAGGTTATAAGCCTTGATGGCGTCGTCGGCTTTCTTCATCACGCCCGCACCTGCGTCGATCCCGACGATACGATCGTTGAAATCCGCTTTGTGTGCTTCGAGATCGGCAACGCTATTCTCGGGCACGCTCGCCGGTACGACCAACCCGATCTTTGCATCCGGGAAATTGGTGCCGAGGTCGGTCACTTTCCCTTTGAATTGCTCCCAGTACGCACCATGTGTCGCCGGCAGCCAGGCTGACAGCGTCGCATCAAGATCGCCCCGTGCGACGCCCTGCCACATGACGCCTGCTGCCACAGGCACGAGTTGAACCGGATATCCCAGTCGCTTCTCGATAATGCGTGCGGCCACGTTCGACGTTGCGACGCTGTCGTCCCAACCTTCGACATAGCCAATCTTGATTGGCGGTTTGGTATCCGCTGTCGCACTGACGGATGTACTCATCATCGTTACCATTGCTGTGCCCAACACACTGCACAACAATAGTTTTTTGAAAGCCTTCTTCATTGATTTCCTTTGCTTGTTAACCATAAGGAGAAAACCGCTGACTTGTTCATGATCGCGCTGTCATCGTGCCGTCCAAGGAGTCGGGCGAATCCCGGCAATACGACATGCCCGGTGTCGATAAAACGCGATCAGATGCGCTGTGGGTTGCGGCGTGTCGAGCGATACTTCCGTGCAGCCGCGAGTGAGCGCTCAATGCTCAACGAAGGCGAGCATCAACTTCCCGATTCCCCGTCCTGATACGCGGGGATGACAGCGAACCGGACAATGCTGGTGACGTCGTCTCTGCGATAAAGGTCACCAGAGGAGGGCCCATAGCGCGTACAGGGTCATCGTTCCGATGATTGCGCGGGTCTGTTTCAACGCACTCAGCGTCGCGCGCTTCTGCTGCTGGCGCAAGGCACCGGAAAATGGAGAGCGGACATTCCGCCTTGCTCTGCGTGCGAGTCGAGGACTTCCGCCAGCTCATCCTCTCCGGTTACGGCGTGCTCGACAAAGAATGGCCACACAGCGTGCGGCCTTCACGCGCCTTCATGTTGAACGACCGGAATCAGCAAACGTAACATGTCATTGCCCTTGTATATCGTTTGCATGCTTTCATTTCAACAAATGCAGCATCAAGGCGCCGAAAAAGTTTTAGTTCGATGCATAAAGATGCCGTCAACGTGGCTCGGAACTGGCAACACGAAGGTGCAGCGTGCCCCTTCGTGCGTAGCCCGGGAGATGGATGGCTTTCACACGTCCAGCAGCAACTGTTGCCGCATCGAATGAAGAACATGACTCGCAGCTGGTGACGCCAAATCGCGTCTTATTGTTTGCCTTCTGCTGTGCAGCGCTGACGGCGAACCTGTCGTCGCGGCAAGCGGCTCAATTGGTTGCCGTAACTTACTCGAACCGCTGCCCACTCGAATCCATTCACTGATGGTTTATATAACCGATATCATGGCAGCAGTTTTCCACTGCACACGACAGTACCCTTCCAACCTATCGTTCACCATTCCGATGTCCATAACAGTTAGCTTCCACGTCGAAGTGCGCGACTGGATTGCCCACAATCTCACGCGCGGCGTCGCGCCACAGGCGATCGTGCGCGAGCTGATCGATCGAAATAACGCAGCGGAGCTCGCGTCGGCAATGGTCGATGCGGTCTCCTCGGCTTTTTTATACGGCACACCGTTGCCAGGCGAGACGGTCGAAATCGGCGGTGCGCCAGTCACTTACGAAGTGGAGCCACTGCGCGTGCCGGACGGTGCGACGATCCGGCTCGGTGAGCGCAAGGTGCGCGTGATGTCGCGGATGCACCGGCCATCCTCGCTACTGCTCGCGGATTTTCTCACCGCGAACGAATGCGAGCAGCTGATCTCGCTCGCGCGGCCGCGGCTGGATCGTTCGACCGTGGTCGATCCGGTGACCGGCCGTCATGTCGTGGCTGGCCACCGCAGCAGCCACGGCATGTTCTTTCGCTTGGGCGAAACGCCCCTGATCGCGCGCCTCGAAGCGCGGATCGCCGAGCTCACCGGCCTGCCGGTCGAGAACGGCGAAGGCCTGCAACTGCTGCATTACGAAGCGGGCGCCGAGTCGACGCCGCACGTCGACTATCTGATCGCGGGCAACCCGGCGAATCAGGAGTCGATCGCGCGTAGCGGGCAGCGCGTGGGCACGCTGCTGATGTATCTGAACGATGTGGAAGGCGGCGGTGAAACCGTGTTCCCGCAGCTTGGATGGTCGATAGTGCCGCAGCGCGGCCATGCCCTCTATTTCGAATATGGAAACCGTTTCGGGCTCTCCGATCCGAGCTCCCTACATGCGAGCACGCCCTTGCGGACGGGCGAGAAGTGGGTGGCCACCAAATGGATCCGTACTCGCCGCTTTGTGCCTCGTGATCAGGCGTAACGGTTTGCGGGGCGGCTAAACGCGCGCCCCGCCCACTGCGTTTCAGCGCACGAAGACTTCGTCGGCGACCCAGCCGTTCGACGTCAGATGCACGCCTTCGCGCAACTGCATCGTGCCCGCGCCCTCGATCACACGTTTGATCATCGGGAACACGCGCTGCGCATCGGCATCTTTGGCCCACGGTGACGGATCGATCTTGTAGGTATAGATGACCGAGGTGGCGGTCTTACCTTCCACTTGCATTGGCCGTTCCCATCCCACCACCTTGTCGAGCGTGAGCGTGGCTGCACAGAAATCAGCTGGGTGCGTGACGCGCGAAGTGGCGGTCGCGACGACTTCCGGAATGTGCAGATAGTATTTCTGCCCTTCGGCTGTCAACTGGTACTGGCGAGCGTTCGCGGTGATCTTCTTGCCGCTCGGGTCAGTGCGTTCGACCACCATATCCTTGCCCGCCACGATACCGAGTTTCTCGAGCACCGGCATCTGTACCGCGTCGCGGGTACCGGAGGCGACATCGTCCGTCGTCACGTAGATCGGCCAGTCGTATTTGGCGAGGCACAAGTGGCCGCGCTGGGCCAGAAAGTCGTTGATGGTAGCCGTGAAATTCTCGCGGCTAACGTCTTGGCTCTTGTCGTGGCAGCCAGCGATCAGGGTCAGGGCGCTCAGGGCAAGTGCACCGCAAGCAAGGCGGGCGGCGATGGAACGTCGCGTCATGGTGTTTGTTGCTCAGGTTAGGTTGCTAAGGTACGGATAAGACAGAGCACGCGGCCTGCCTGGAAGGGCAGGCCGCGAGCGAGGATCATCGATTTTGTCAATTTACGCAGGAGCCGCTGGTGGGCGGCGTGGCGGGCGGTTGATAGCCATCGGTGAGCGTGTTCAGGAAGCACACCAGGTCGGCGATGTCCTGCTGCGTCAACTGCGGCGTCGAATGAATCGGGCGCGGCTTTGCACCGTCGGCCGCCGTCGTGCCACCTGCGTCAGTCTGGCCTTGTCCCATTGGCAGTTCTTCGTCGATATTGCCCTGATAGGCCGCGGGCAGATCGTTGAAGGATTGGGCCGTCGCACCCGACGCGGCGGTCGGGAACAGCGCGAAGGACGGGTTCTGCACCTGGTGGCTGGAATCGCCGCCATTGCTTGGATACCAGTATTCAGGGTTGGTGTCGCGCGTGTTGTAGAAATTGATCACCTGCACGAGCGAGTGGAACACGCCGTTATGGAAGAACACGGACCGCGTCGCGACGTTGCGCAGCGTCGGCACCTTGAAGCGGCCGCAATACGGGTCGGGGACATTGACGCCGGTGAACGAATCCGGACCGGCGCCGCTCGTCGCGGAGCCCGGAATGTGGATCGTCGCATACGGTCCGCACAGACCCATGTCGACGAATGACGCATTCGCGTTGGCCGGAATCGGATCTGTGTTGTTCGGGATCGACGCGTCGTTGCGCGGCGCACCGATCGCCTGGTAGGTAAAGTCGGTCATCAAACCAACCGAGCCCTGGAAGTTGGCGCCCACGTAGTGGCAGGCCGCGCAGCCCGCGCCGTTCGTAGTGTCATTGAATAGTTTGAGACCGCGCGTCTCGGCGGCCGTCAGCGTGCCACCGAGCTTGTTGCCGATATACAGGTCGAACTTGCTCGTGTACGTCTCGAACGACGGCTCCTCAATCTGGAACTGCTGCAGCGCGTCGCCGATATCGTTGAACGCGGCCATGGTATTGCCGAACACGCCCTGACCGTACACCTGCTGGAACCGCGCGGCGTACGGCCCGCTCTGTACGGCCTTCACGACGACATCCGGCGAGCTGTTGTTCATCTCGATCGGATTCAGCAACGGAAACGCCGGCTGCGTAGCGAGCGTCGTGGCGCGACCATCCAGCATGAAGCCACCGCCGGGCGCGTTCTGCGTGACGCCGTCCGGGTTCGCCGCGTTGTCGTCGTACGGCGGCGTCATCGCTTTGTAGCGCAGCGACGGCACCGCGCGCACGCCCGACAGCGACGGATCGGAGCCGAGCTGTACCGACAGGCTGTTCGGTGGCCCGTATGCGTAGGCCGGGCTATGACAACTCGCGCATGCCATGTTCTTGTTGCTCGACAGAGATTTGTCGAAGAAGATCGTTTGGCCGAGCTGCGCCTTCTGGCTTAGCGTCGAGGCGGCAGGCGCCGATGCGCCAGATGATGGGCTTGACGCGTCGCTGCTGGACGAGCTACCGCCGCCACAGGCGGCCAGTATCACGGAAACGGAGCAGATTAGAGCAAGAGATAGCGTACGCATGGTTGGTATAGTTTTCGCCGGGAAGTCAGTTTCCGGGCGACCCCGTAGTCGCACGAGGCGAGGTGGCCGGGAAAATGTGCGAGATGTTCAACAAAAGTGCCGGGTAACGCGCGAGGCATACCCGGCATGCAGCTGCGATGGTTTCAGACGGGGAAAGGGCGGGCCCTTTCCCCGTGACCGTGAAACTTACTGGATCGTCCAGATGTTGGTCTGGGTCTTGTCCGGACCCGGCTGGCGATTAGCTTCCTGCGTACCGATGATGTCGGCCGGATTCAGCTTCTGCGTATAACCCTGCGGCGTGATGTACGCATGGTTCATCGGACGGACCGAGTCGAAGTGCGTATCGGCGCTGTCCGCAAGTTCCGGCAGGTTCAGGATGTTCGCCGTGATGAAGCTCTCGGTGTACTTCGAGCGGGCGATGTACGTGGACTCCTGGCCCGGTGCCGGATCGGCGAGCTGGAACATGTCCTGAAGCGTACGCACGAGCGCGAAGTGGCTGTACGCGTCGCTATCCTGGATGCCCTGCGCGCCATGGTTCGTGACTACGCCGAAGATCGAGTTGCCGTGACCGTGGTTGCCCTTGTTGTACTGCGTCGTCGTCGTCGGCGTGTACTTGCCGTTCGTGAACGTGAGCGGTTCAGCGGCCGACGTTTGACTCGGGTTCCAGCCGCAGCACGACGTCGAGCTACCTTCGCCTTCGTCGAACATCACGACGATCGCGACATGACGTTTCGGATTGTTCCAGATCGGTGAAGCCTGGATCTTGGTCACCACCTGCTGGACGTATGCGTCGCCACGCTTCACGAGGTTGTCGCCCTTACAGGTCGGGTCGTTACCCGTGCCGTGCATGTCGTCGCACTGGTCCGGAACCACGAAGTTGACCGCGCCAACGTCGCCGTTCTGCAGGTCCGTATCGAACTGGTCGAAGTTGTAGCCTGACGGGACCGGGTACACCGAAGTGTTCTGGAGCGCCGAAGCGTACTGCGTACCGAAGATCGTACGGTTGCTAGCGAAGAATTCCGGCAGCGAACGCGCGGTCTGGTAGGCCATGCCCGGGTGATGCTTCGTCTTGTACAGCGCTGACGGCATGTTCAGAGCCGGGCTGGTCAGGCCGGCGGTGACGGTGCCCGCGATGCCGTTGTAGCCGGCCACGACGGCCGGGTCGGCGATGCTGTCGGTACGCGGATCCTGGCCCGGGTTCATCGACTCGCTATACGTGCGCCACGCGAGGCCGGCGTTCGACAACTGCGTGAACAGGTTCGGCTGGACAATGTTGTGCGCAGCGGTCGTCCCCGTCGGACAAGTGCCAAAGCCGGACAGGTCACCGTTCGAGTTGGCCGGAACAGCCGACGTCGCCACCAGCGGCTGACCGTCCGATGCCTTGCCGCCCGGGAACGCGACGTCCTTCAGTGCGGAAGCGTCTACGCCGCAGCCCCACCAGTTGTCGTCGGTGATACCCCAGTCGTCCGCACCGCCGAGCGCGGTGTAGTTCGGTTCCGACGGGTTGCCCGTCGAGTAATAGGTCGTAGCCTGGTTCCACTTGCCGCTCGTGAAGTCGAGGTTGCCGGCGATGTACGGCGCGTCGCCCGAGCCCTCGATACCGATCGTGCCGCCCGTCGTGGTTCCGATCGAGCGGTTCTCGAGCATGACAATGAAGACCGCGTCATAGCGCGGAATGCCTTCGACGTTGAACGCAGCCTGCTGCGACTGCGCGAACGTGATCGGCGTCTGCGTCTGTGTCGGCACAACGGCCGTCGTCGAGCTCACACCCGCCTTGCCGACGAGCGACGGATCGCCGCCCGCAACCGCGAGGTTATCCGGGTACATGTCGCCGCGATCGAGCTTGGTCGTTGCGTACGTATAGCGGTTCGTCAGTGCATTGTCTTCAAACAGGATCGCCGACTGCTCGGCGCCCGACAGCTTGTTCACGTCGCCGAGCACGTCGGCGGCCGCGACAGTCGCTGCCGAAGCGGCCACACCCGGACCGCTCAGGCGCGTCGCGAGGTTGGCCTTCTCGGTGGCGTAGGTCGTGCCGTTCGCTTCAACCAGACGCTGAACTTCGCTCGACATCGGGCTGATCACGACGTTCGTCGCGCCCTGGTCGGCGACCTGTGCCGCCGAGGCGCGCAGGATCATGTGGCTCGGGGCGGCTGCGCCGGTCGCCGTGTTGGTGGCCTTGGTGCTCACGTCGGCTATCAGTTGGCCGGTGCCACTGGTCTTCAGCGTGAAATGGCCCGTGCTGTCGGTTGTCGCGATGGTTTCAGCCCCGTCGCACTTGCCGTTGCCGTTCGCGTCGACGCACACGGTCGCGCCAGCGTAGTAGCCTGCCTTGAGGATTGGATCGCCAGTCGTGCTGCCCGGCACGAAGCCGGCGGCGGCGACGGCGCCGGCGAATGTCTGCGTGGGGGCGTTGCTGGCCGCCGGTGTAGAGTTGTCATTACCTCCGCAAGCGGTCAGCACGCAGGCTGCCGCGATCGAAGTTAGAAGAAGAGTGGTGGTGCGACTTGTTGAATTGACCGACATTGTGGGGGAGCCCCTGTTGGTTGTATACGCCCTTCAGAGCAAACTCCGATTGCGCGGTGCAGCGCGTTCACTTGCAACTACGTGCGGAGCTTGCCTGGGATGTTATTAGAAGTGCAACTGCCACGACTGCCTTTAAAGCAGGGCGAATTGGAACACCCCAGAGTGAAACTTTAGCGGCAGAAACCTGAATATTGGCTTGCAATTCGCGATGGCGCGTCAACAGGACCTACCAAACATGTCTTCAGAAAGCCGACAAAATTGGCTCTCCGATAAATGTGTCCAGCAGATGTCGAAAAAAAAGTTGCAGTTCGCAATTAACTGGAAGGCAGCGGTTATTATCACGCCTCTCTCGGATAAACTCTGGCAGATTTTTTAGCTCCGAATCCACCTCTCGCGCTGATCCTCGGCCAGCACATGTCTGAAATTCTGATTGTTGAAGATGGCCCCTCGATAGCCGAACTGCTATGGCTACATGTACAGGAAGCGGGGCATCGACCTGTGGTTGCATGCACGGGGAAGAAGGCGAAGGAGTTAATTGATGAGCGGTTGCCGGCGGCTGTGATTCTTGGCTGGACGTTGCCTGACATGACGAGACTGTCTCTGTTGATGCCGGGGCGGACTTCTATCTCGTCAAGCCCTTTTCAACAAGAGAATTGTTTACTCATGTACAGGTTATGTTGCGCCCACAACCAAACGTGAACTCTCAGGATATTTTTTTTGAGCGTCCCTAGGATCACCGTGTCGCTCACGTCACATCGAGTATTCGTACGGCGGGAGGACTGAGAAGTTGCTGTCACGATGTCGCTGACAGGATTCAGGCTCCTACGGCTTTATTTGACGCATCCAGGAGAGGTACTTTCCCATGACGCATTTGTCCAGGAGGTCTGGATGGCACAACCCCATGCCAGTGAGCGCACGGTCGATGTCCATATCAAGTTCCTCCGCGACGCGTTTCGACCATGGGACACAATGATCGAAACGGTTCGGAGTCGAGGCTATCGTTTGTCGAGTTCTCCTTCTCACTAGTCGAACGCCGGTCAATCATCGTAGGGGCCTTGTCACGTTGCTGCGGTGGCCGCGTAAATCGGCGATGAAAAATACGAAATCACTCTATGACGGCCATCGCTTTCCGGCGGTGGTGATCGGTTGTGCCGTTCGCCGGTGCAGTGTGTATCGGCGGCGGTCGCGGTGGAACCGCTACTTTCACCTTGAACGCAGCAGCAATACTGTATATATTAACAGTACTGGTTATATATACAGGGTCGGCAATATGGAACATCTGATTCGTATTCTTAACGACAAGGATCGCCGAACGCTCGCCTGGCTGCGGGAGCAGGTCGGCGAGGCCGCCCTTGGCGCGGCCGCTGAGCGGTGCGGCGGGCCGACAAAGCCCTATGTGTCTCGTGTCTGCCGATGCCTAGGCCTGACGCCGCCAATATTCGGCGAGTCGCGCCCGCACATATCGACTGCGACTGCCGAGCGGTCACTCGCTTCAATCCGCGAAATTCTGGCCGCGGCTGCGGCAAGGCGCGGCCCCGGTTCGGTGCGTGTTTGACTCTTTGACGTCTAATCTAGCGAGAACGCCGATCCGATCACGTCACACCGGCCGCTTCTGACAGACGGATTCTGGAAGTGACGTTTGCGTCAGGTGAGAGCCATAGTCATTCAGCTTGGCAACGGGCACCGCGGCGCACGGTGCGACATGCACAGCTTGGCTCACGAGATCCGCATTTACGAGGACGGGGGAGCTGCTGGCCGTTCATCCTGTACTCGAAGGGCGTCGACGAACGTCGCTGCTGCCGGGACGTCGGCGTTCACACGAACCGCTTGCCTTTTGCTCTCGCGATGCGGCGAGCAGTCTGGTTAATCGTTGGAAGGGGATTTTCAACTTGCCGCTGTCCATCAGGAAAACGGTGAAACGGTCCTCAACTACGTTGACATCCCTTGCCACCGGTCGAATACGATTTATCATCCCACGGCGTCCAAATGATTGTCCGCAGATACCATCTCGTCTGCGGTGGCTGGGCAAGTGTCGCCTCGGGTATTTGAAAAGGCGGCCTCTTGGCGTTCCAGTAAATTACTCAAGTAATGATTTTGTCAGATCCTGTGCGGCGATAATCGGAGTCGTTTTGGGGTCTCGTGCGCCGCGAGAAATGACGTTGGCTTGCTATCAGAAGGCACGTCTGCCGCCCCGTGCGCGCGGCAACGTTTGTTCAGACCGTGCGGATGAATTCGTCTCATGAGGCTCCATGCGTTCGTCACTATCGCTTTCTGTGCGCCGATCCGTTTCGTCAGCCGCCTCGCGGGTGTTGTCGCCATCTGGTGTGATCGTTTGTGGTGTTTTGCTGACGCTGTTCACGTGCAGCCTTTGCGCGTGGGTGCTTTTCGAGTCACGCAACGATGCCTACAACCACGCCGAGGAAAATGCACGAAACCTGATGCTGGTCATCGAGCGGGACATTGCTCGCAACATCGAGCTCTACGATCTTTCGCTGCAAGCGGTAGCGGACGGGGTGGCGGATCCGCAGGTGATGGCACTCCCCCCGAGGATCCGAAGCGGGGTGTTGTTCGACCGCGCCGCTTCGGGTAAGTACCTCGGCTCCATATTCGTGATGAGTGAGCGCGGCGACATCGTCCTGGACTCCCGATTCATACCGGCGCGGGTCGGGAATTTCGCTGACCGTGACTATTTCAGCTTTCACCGCGACAGCGGCAACACCGGCCTCTACATCAGCAAACCCTACGCGTCACGGCTGCGCGACGGCGCGCTCACGATTGCCCTGAGTCGCCGGATTACACGCACGGACGGCTCTTTCGGCGGTGTCGTGGTTGGGACGCTGAGCATCGACTATTTCCGCGCTCTATTGGACGGCCTGTCCGTGGGGGAGCGCGGCACAGCGGCAGTGATCGAGACGAACGGAACCATGATCACCCGATTGCCCTACGATCCGAAGGTGGTCGGGCGAGACATCCGAAACGCCCCCGTGTTTATTCAGGCGATGTCGACAAACGAAGGTGCGTTCGCTGGCACTGCCTCAATCGATGGGATCCGCAGGCTCTACGTGTACAAGCACCTACCCGGGCTTCCGATCATCGTCGACGTGGCGCCCGCGGAGAACGACATTTACGCGGAATGGCAACGCCGGGCCAGGCGACTTGAGATCGTGATGGCGGTGTTCGGTGTGATCCTTGGGGCAGGATCGTTGCTGTTGTCGCGTGAACTACGGCGGCGACAGCTTGCGGAGTCGAAACTACAGCATCTGGCGCGTACGGACGCGCTTACGGGATTGAGCAACCGGGGCACCTTTGACGAAACGTTGCAGAAGGAATGGCAACAGGCCAATCGCTCGGGCCGTCCGCTCTCGCTGCTGTTCGTCGACATCGATCAGTTCAAGGCGTACAACGACTACTATGGTCATCAGGCGGGCGATGAGGTACTAAGAGCCGTTGCTCAATGCGTGGCTCTGTGCGTTCGCCGACCGGCCGACCAGGTGGCGCGGTATGGCGGCGAAGAGTTTGTGGTGACCCTTCCAGATACCGACGCGACCGGTGCCGCGAATGTCGCAGAGACCATTCGGCAAGCCGTATTTGATCTCAACATTGAACACGCCCAGAGCCGGTATGGCTGTGTGACCGTGAGCATCGGCGTGGTGACGTCGCAAGGGCGAGCGGTTCACGATGGCGCGATTCTGGTGAAGATGGCTGACTCGGCCCTATACGAAGCAAAGTCAACCGGCCGTAATCGGGTCTGCGAGGCATAGCAGCGCCAGCGCGCGCACGCAAACGACGCAGAGGGCGTACACAAAGGCAGCGGAATGGAGTTGCACCCGAACAGCAGGATGAACAGGAACCTGGCCGGTGCCCGCGCGGCCAGGCGATCACCGATCATTTCAGGCCGCACGTTCAGGTGGAATCGGCGAGCCACGATCACTGGCGATGAAGCGTGGTTCAGGGTCGATCTGGTGTTTTTCCATCGACGTCTGATATGCCTCGTCATCATCGATCTCAAGGTCGGTCACTTCAGCTATGCGGACGCCGGGCAGATGCATCTCTATCTGAACTACGCGCGCGAGCACTGGATGAAGCCTGGGGAGAATCCACCTTTCGGCCTGTTCCTTTGCGCCGAAAAAGGTGCGGCCGAAGCACCCTACGCGCTGGACAACCTGCCGAACAAGATTGTCGGCGGAATACCAGACAGTGTTGCCAGATGAGGCGATGATCGTGCAGGCGCTGGAGCGCACGACAGCGGAACTGGAGCGGCGTACCGGGGCTGCGTGAGATCCGGTCCCGACGTCCGACAGATCAGGATCACCCTGAGCGCCTCGCAAGAATGCCTTCCGGAGAATCTGCCTGATTTCGAACGGAAAGGACGATTACCGCCTGAATCCGCTTTCAGACTCGGGGCGCGCGCTCATTCCCGCATCGCTATCGATTGTAGTTGGCTATCACGGCGCGTATAGCCGGCTCATTCATGTTCGCGCGTGTCACCGTCACCACGTCGACGAATACCTTTGGACGCGGCGGATGGCCCTGCAACGCAGCGATCAGCGTCTCGACCGACTGATAACCCATACGGTAAGGGTCCTGCACAATGTCCGCGTATATCACGTTGTGTTCCAGTGCATCCAGAAATTCCGGGCGCCAATCGAACACGACCAGACGAGGACGAGTGCTGACGGGCATCTCTTCGACGACATGCAAAGCGCCGTAGGCCGTCGTCTCGTTCGGAGCGAAGACCGCGTCAAGGCGCCCTACGTCAGCGGACAGGGCCTTGCGCACCTGTGCTTCCGTCTCGCGAAACTGATACCCGACATAGGGGGCGATGACGACACGCCACCCCATTTCACGTGAGACGGTCAAAAACCCCTCTTCACGCGCGGTCGTCGAACTGATATTCGGCGCGAGTCTCAGCACTGCAATTCTGGCGCCCTTGTGCAGAACGGGTACCAGACTCAGCGCGGCAGTTCTACCTGCCGCGAAATTGTCGGTGCTTACGGTGGCGATCGCGTTGTAATCCGTGCTGCTGCGGTCGACGAGTACCGTAGGAACGGCGATCGAAATCGGAGTCGCTACATCTTGCAGTGGCTCGGGCGCCAGCACGATGCCCGCTACGCCGCTCTTCACCATGTAGTCGATCATTCTCAACTGGATATTGGGCTGTGCGCCGAGTGACATGCCGTCGGAAGGACTGCGCATTATCAGTTCGACATGGAGATCGTCAGCGGCACGGTGCATACCCTTGCTCATCGTCGCCCAGAAATCCAGGCCCGAGCCAGCGAGCACTACGCCGATCTGCGTGGCGGGCGCCGCCTGCACTGCCCCCGCCAATGCAGTAACCGCTACAAGAAGTGAAAACGTTCTGCGCATTGAGTGTTGCTGTGGTGCCGAATATGGGTTCTGCTGCGTATGCAGCGCGGCCCAAAGGGCCGCAACTGATTTAGCCCGTGTCAACGTGGAATCACCCGGATGACTTGTCCCAAACACTGGGAAACTAATTGCGCCCGACGGCTGTGTCAATTGATTTCGGATATCCATCCCCTGTCTGCAGCTTGGATCGACGACCTGGAAGACCTGAGGTCATCCCCTTAGCTGCAATGCGCAAATCATGTCCTGCATTACGAGGAAGAAAGCGTTGGCCATGCGCCGCGCAGATGAAGTCAAAGGGTCGCAAACGGATACCCGCTTGGGGGTGGGGCGAAGGTTCGCACCGGGTCAGCTACAGAAGTCGGGCCGCTGCCACGGATGGCTCAGTGCGATGGAGCAATGTACTTCCGGCTTCGGCCATCTGCCGCCATTCGTTCGTGCGATCGATCGGTCATTCGGACGTCGGCTTGGCTTTCTGAGCGGCCGCTTCGATCACAACGACGCGTGTCGCGTCGATGAACCTGGCTTCGATAAAATCACTCGCTCGGGCGGCACCACCGACATGCTCCCAGCGCCGTGCCGCAACGCGTGGTTCATAGATGTTTGAGCACACTGCTCGCCAGCGTGCGCAGTTCGTCGAACTGCGTAACGAGTTCGAGGCACAGAATAAACGCCAGCATCGCTGAAGGTCCCGGGCAGCGTTCGATCCATCGCAGCGCCGAAGTCGCGTAGCGCACGCGGATCGCATCTCGCGTCATGACATAGGTAATTCCGATTCCCACAGCGGCGCCCACCAGCAAATCGGTTGGGTAGTGAAAGCCGAGATAGGCGCGCGGAACGCAAATGAACAGCACGGTATAGAGAATCGCCAGCACACCGATGCCGCGCCACACGAGGAAGATGCCGGTGGCGACCGCCATCCATAGCATCGCGTGATCGCTCGGGAAGGAACTCCAATTAGTCAGCAGTGCGTCCTTGATATCGCCACCTGCGAAGTGCAGATGCAGTTCGGCGCTATAGACGGGGCGCACTCTGAACGGCAACCAGTGAGTCAGCAGTCTTCCAACGAACAGCGCCACGAGGCCACTGAGAAGCGTCGCGAGAACCATTTCTCGCCGCCAGTCGCGGCGCTCGTCCTGCTGAAACCACATCCACCACAGCATGGGAATGAGTACGAGGCCTTTGAAGGTATAAAGGTCGGCGATGCCTTCTATGGATCGGGTCGCGAAATGACCGAAGTGTAGGTTGGACAGATATGTTTCGATAGAGGAATCGAAGCTATTCATTATTTTGTAAGAAATTTGAGCTAGTCGCATCGAGGTTAGCATAACCCACCGAATGCGCTGCATTTTTGGTGCTTACTTTCATTGACAACTTTCCCTGCGCAATTTCATCGCCAACTTTCACTGACGGCTTACTGCGCGGGTTTCCTCTTCGGGCGGCGTATGCCGACGAACACCGCGTCGGCCACGTCCATCGGAAAATCTCGGGTAGCTATGGCGACACCTGCTCGATACTCGTCGATCAGCGCGTCGATAGCCGCAGCGGAAATGCCGGCCGCTGTCCTTGGGTGACCCAAACGAGCTTCGACCGAGAATCCGCCAACGATCTCATTCCTCGAATGTCCGCTGCACTCCGAGACGCGCCGCACAGTTCGCCGGATGATGACAGTCTGTACCGGGTCATATTGGAACGTCGAGATAGAGCTTACATGCCGGGGTTAATGCCAGGACACCGACGACAGCTTGCAAAGAACGTCGCATGCCATGACCAGACCGAGCAAACCGTGCCGGTCAGTCGGTCGAAGCGCCGAAGCAGCGGCCGCACGAACGCGCCTTGCCCAGTCGCAGGCGCCCGGCGCTCACTGTTGCCTCAACACCGCAGTCGCACCGGCAAACCCACAAACCATCGCCAGCGTACCGATCGGTCGTCAGCTGGCCAAACACCTCACCGCCCCGCAGCGCAGGTGAGCCTGGGCGGGACCGCCACACACGACGCTGCTCACGGCAGCCACAATCACGCGTTCTGCCGCCTTCTACCGCCTCCAACTCGGCAGTCACGCTGCCGCCGCAACGACAGCTCCAGAGCCACACATCGGCGCCGCGATATTGAAGCGCGACAAGGTAGCCGAAGGTGCGACCCGCGACATCGCGACGAGGCGGAAAGGGCCATTCAGGCGGCAAGGGGGGACGGATACGCTGATTCACAAAAGGTAAATGGGGTTCGGCATCCTACTCTCAAGGCATAAGTCCTGCCCGTCGCTTCGCGGGCGTGGCTCAGGAAGGGGGCAGAGTGACCCCGTACAATCGATGAATCGGCACCTCGTTATAAGCGACGTATGCTCTCTGCACGTACAAAACTGAGAACGTCTTGGTATTCGCATTGCGATCCGTGTCTTCGCCGTTTTACAGCAATTTTACGTGCCGAGGAATTCCTGACAATATAAAGTCAACCCGTTCAAGTTTCCTGTGTGCGACGCAATTACGGTGCGACATTATCCACAAGTGGTCCGTCAGCTTGAAGCCTCGCAAGCGTGCGCCGACCACGCCTCGGCTCACGCACTGTTTTGCTGTCAAATAACACGCGCGGATATCTCTGATCATGATGTGGTACGAAACTTAAAGGGAGTATTCATATCGTGAGAATTGAAGCACCAGCGAGCAAAATGCCAGCAATCGACGATGGCCACGACCCGCAAACGACATCAGCGTCAAAAGCGCTAAGCGGCTCGCAACCTCCAACTTCCCCCGAGATCACGGGCCCATTGTCCGGTCTCAGGTCAGTCAAGGACCCCGGGTCGGCAGCGCGAGCTTCATCGTCCGTCCGGTGGGGTACGTCACCGTCAACAGCCGGAGGTCGAACGTTTTCGACGAGCGATTCGATCCCATTGCAGCGGATGCCGCAACTGGGTCCGCAAGCACCCGCCAACGCTGCATCTCACACGACGTCAGTGGACCCCGCCGGTAGCGGCGCCCAATCGTCTGGCATGGCGGCTTCTAAAGAAGGGAACGCACCTCTAGCCTCTCGATACGCTGGAGGTATCGCGGGGGCACTCGAGTTAGGGGGCGCCATCGCTGCCGGCGTCGCGACAATCCCGAAACGCGAGGTGATAAGTACCGCCGCGTCTGGTGCTCTTTGGACGGGCGGTGCAGCGGCAGGTATGGTCGGCAACACGGCCAGCCTGGTAGCGGGTATCGGCACGCAAAGCCATCTATCAGTCGGTAGCCTAGCGACCAGAATTGCATCTCACGCAGGGCAAATGATATCCGGTGTTGCTAATCTGGGTGCTGGCGTGTCGGATGCGACAACAGCAAGTCGCCATGTCGTGGCAAAAGTTGCGGGCGGTTTTTCCGGCGGCGCGTGGGGACTGAGTGCAGGGCTCAACATGGCCCAAGCCGGAACGGAGCTTTGGAACGGCTACAGCCACGCCTCCGCTTTAAAGTTCGCAAGTGGGGGATTCAATCTTGGCGCGGCCATAGCGGATACGGTTGCGGTATTCGATGCCACGGCATCGGTAGCTCCTAAGGTGGCTTCCGCACTATGGGCCGCGGGCGCCGTTGCGCAAGTGGGGGCTGCAATTGCGGAAAGGCCCGCGAAAAAGCCTGAGGATGTCGAGTCTGGGACGCGGGTGAGCCAATGACCGTTTAACGCGCGAAACCCTCCGGTATTGCCACATTGCGATAGACGCGGCAAAGCGCGCAAAGCAGCAGGTGCATTTGCATTGCATGGCGATTGGCCGCGATCGCATTATCACACTGACGCATCGTGAAAATGTGCAGGAAGCCAAAGACTTCGCAACTCACAAAATGAACGAAAAACGCTAGTGTCGCCTGCTTTCCGGTGACGCCCCGCGACACGAACTGTCCATGATGCGTTTCAATCCATGGATCCCATGATGGACTGCAACACCGACTTTTTGCGATGCGGGCCGAAGATCAGGCAGCCAGACTGCGCGCCGGCTGGCTCACGGAACTGGCCGCGACAACGTCGCGGAGGGGCTGGACAGCCTTGCGGGTGAGTGACCATACTTCACAAGGCCTATCTTTGCGGGCCGCCCATGATGATTGAAGCGGCGATCCGCACTCTGATGCAGGGCCAGTTGTTCGAGCGCGACATCTACACGGAGAAGTTTCTCACCAGCGCGGACCGCGCGGAGGCACTCGCGAAGAGTCCCCTGTTCAAGTCGATTTGAGCGATGCGGCCGGGCGCGGGTCTTGATCTTTTTACGAGCGCAAAACGAATTCTCTCAAACCCTCACGAGCAACTTGCCGATGTTGCCGCCTTCGAACAAGCTATTCAGCGCAGCAGGCAGTTGTTCGAATCCATCGACGAAAGTCTCCTTGAATACGATCTCACCGCTTTTAACCCAAGGCGCCACTTGCGCCACCATTTCGTCCATACGATTGGTGTAGTCTCTTGCCAGCACGCCCTGAATGGTGGCGCGCTGAAAGAGCATGTGCTGTAGAAATCGTGGTCCCACGTCCGGCGTGTCCAAACCACCGTCGTATTGACTGATCGCCCCGCAAATCACGATGCGGGCTCGGCGCTTGATAAGCGGGATCACGGCATCCGTGATCGGGCCGCCGACGTTGTCGAAATAAACGTCCACCCCTCCTGTGGCCTCGAGCAGCGCGCTCGTCAAGTCTTCATGCGTCTTGTGTTCCCGATAATCGACCGCGCGATCCAGTTTCAGTTCGTCGAGCAGGAATCGGCACTTGTCTGGACCACCGGCAATGCCGACGACCTTGCAGCCCGCCTTTTTCCCAAACTGTGCAACCAGCGAGCCGACGGCCCCCGCCGCGCCGGAAACAATCAGGGTATCACCAGGGCGCGGCCGGCCGGCTTCCATGAGACCAAACCAGGCGATACGCCCCGGCATGCCGAGCACACCGAGTGCCGTGGAAACGGGCGCGCTTGCCGGATCGAGTTTGGTCAATTCGCTGTGATGACACCGTGCATATAACTGCCAACCCGAATAAGTCGACACCCAGTCGCCTTTGACGAACAGCGGGCTGGCCGACTCGACCACTTCTCCCACTACACCGGAGCGTTGCACGATGCCGAGGGGATGAGGCACGTCATACGTATTGCGCTCGTGCTGCTGAATGCGAATATACGGATCCACGCTGATGTACCGTGCGCGAACGATGACTTCGTTCTCCGCCAACGGTCCCGAAATTTCGCTTTCACGAAGCTCGTAGTGTTCCGATCCAACGCGACTCGTGGGACGTTTTACATAGAACCATTGGCGATTCGAATAGGGTGCGTTCATGGATTGGATTTCCGGTGTGAATTGCGATGCGGTGGGAACGATTCACTTGAGTTGCGCGAAGTCTTTGCGATGTTGGTATGACGGATTTGACGAGGCAACGCAGCGATCTCTGGCGGCTGGTTTCGTGCAGCGATATTTTAGTTTTATGGACAGCCACCGTCGAATCATTATTTATCCAGCTTGGCAGTAGTTTTTCTACTGCCTCCTTGCGATCGCTTTGCTGTTGTCGCTGCTTTTAGTTCATATTGGGCCTGCGTGATCAGCCAGTCTCGCATTGCCCGAATAGTCTCCGAGTCGCGCCGGTCCTCGGGATAGACGACGTAATAGCCCAGCGAGAGATGCAGCGCGAAATCGAAGAGGCGGCACAGGCGGCCGGCGGCGAGATCCCGTTCCACGAGTTGCTCGCTGGTCAGCGCGATGCCTTGGCCCGATATCGCGGCATCGATTGCAAGGGCGGACTGGCTGAATCGAGGACCCTTACTCGGATCGACCTGTTCTCCTCCGTTCAGCGCTTCGAGAAATTCAGGCCACAGGTCATGTGAATCATGCAGCAAAACGTGACGCTTCAGATCGGACGGCTTCCTCAGTGGTCGTCTCGAGTCGGCCAATGAAGGGCTGCAGACGGCATAGATGTCGACCGGAAAGAGCGGATCGGCAGCGAGTCCTTTACCGAAAGGCGGCTTGCCGTGGCGGATTGCAATGTCGACTCCATCGCCTTTGAAAGTCGAGAGTTGTTGATCTGCGATCACGCGCACTTCAATTGATGGATAAGCGTCCGTAAATGTTGCCAGCCGTGGGATGAGCCATTTCGACGCAAATGAAGGCGTCGTGCTCACTGTCAAACTCGATGCCCGGTGTGCGAGCGCTTCCGTTGCGTTCGCGATGATCGTTAGCGCGCGCTGCACTGATGAGAAGTAGATCGAACCATGGGTAGTTAACGCGAGCCCGCGCGGCAGTCGATCGAACAACTGAAGTCCAAGAACATCTTCGAGATTGCGCACCTGCTGGGCAACTGCGCCTTGAGTTACGCCTATTTCCTCTGCGGCGACACGGAAGTTGAGATGACGCGCGGCGGCTTCGAATGCCCGCAGCGCGTTTAAAGGGGGAAGGCGTGGCACTTTGGTTGGGGACAGCATACGGTGGAAAAACTACAGCCTTGGAGTAAGCAATGATTCGACGCGGTTGGCGCCCGGACGCCCTAAGTTAGCATATCGTGGCGCGCGCAGGGAGCGTGTTCGCTTTACGGCCAGGCCAGGCACCTGCCTCTACCCCTTGAGTTTGCAGGCACTTCGATCAGTCGAACTTGGCCGGGTCCGCCACCCGCACCACTACTTTGCCGAAGTTGCGCCCTTCCAGCATGCCGAGAAATGCCTCCGGGGCCTTCTCGAGACCGTCGACGATATCTTCCTTGCAGCGAATCCGTCCTTCGCCAATACCGTTGGACACGATGCGCAGAAACTCAAGATAATGTTCGTCGGCAAACTCGTAGTTGATGAAGCCTCGCACCAGAAGGCTTTTTGTCAGTATCTGGCGCATCGTGGCCGCAAGCTGGCCGTTGGCGTTTTCCTGATCGCCGCTGTATTGCGCGATGAGGCCGCAAACTGGCACACGCGCGAAGCGGTTCAGCAGAGGCAGCACCGCTTGCCATATCTTGCCGCCGACGTTCTCGAAGTACACATCGATTCCATCCGGACAAGCCGCAGCCAGTTGTTCGGCCATGTCGGGCGCGCGATGGTCGATCGCGGCGTCGAAACCGAGTTCGTCCAACACGTAGCGGCACTTCTCCGAACCGCCCGCGATGCCGACTGCTCGCGCCCCGGCTATTCGCGCAAGCTGCCCGACGAGTGAGCCGACCGGACCGCTAGCCGCTGCAACGACGACCGTATCGCCGGGTTTGGGCTTGCCGATCAACATGAGGCCGGCATAAGCGGTGAATCCCGGCATGCCGAGCACGCCGAGCCGAGCCGACGGTGACGAGAGATCGGGGTCGACCTTGCGCAATCCAGTACCGTCGATCACCGCATAGTCGCACCATCCGGTTGGTGCGAGTACGAGTTCACCTGTGCGATAGTCCGGATGTCCGGATTCGATGACCTCGGCCACGGCTTCACCGACCATCTTGTGATCGATTGCGACCGAGGGCGCGTACGACTTGCGCGCATCCATTCGGCCCCGCATGTACGGGTCGAGCGACAGGTACAAAACACGAAGCAGCAGCCCATTCGGCGGCGTGTCCGGCAGCGTGGCTTGCTCAAGACGGAAATTGTCGACGGTTGGCTGTCCATCGGGACGAGAGGCAAGAACGATCTGTTTGAAAGTGTCTATTTTCATGGTGGATTTCCGCTTCGTCAGGACGTTGGCTCGTCAGATCAGTACGATTCTATTGCAATACCGAAGCACAGAGCTTCGCGAGCCGAGCGTCGAGCGAACGGCCTTGAACGTCGATCTGGGCGCTGTGGAACTGGCTGAGTTGGGTCGACGGCTTATCGTACTCGATCGTCGTGCCACCCTGTGCGTTCTCGTAGACCATGATACGCAATGGCGCGTACAGTCCCGCCGCCATATTGACGCTGGTCATTTCAGTCGCGGTGAGAACGTTGCCGGTGAAATACTCAGTGCCGTTCCGGCGCTGTCCTTTCAGCACGAGCCAATCTCCATGCAGCCCAATGTAGTGAATCACAAGACCGTCGTTGCCGGCGGCTTTCTGAAGGGCGACGCGCAATTCGTCGACCTTGTCCTGCTTCAGCAGCGTGCGGATATGATCGTCAAGTCGGCCGAGGCGGCTCTCCAGATCCTGTTTGACGGAAGCGTAGGGTTTGCTGGAAGAGACGGTCACGTGGTCGATAATCGTCTTTGTTTCCGATACCTCGACGGTCGCCGCCATCGCGGGCGCACAGAACATGTGCATGCTGATCGCAGCAACGGCGGCCGTAGACAATGCAACTCGTGAAGCGGCAGTACGTAAGTTAATCACTGTTGTCTCCTTGTTCGACAGGTAGGTAGAGCGCGCTCTCTCGGGTCAGTGTTCCGACGCGGCTTCCGCTCCAAGGCCGCTTAGCATTCGAAGTTGCTGAGCATCGAAGGAAGCGTCGCCGGCGTTCTGACGTGTCGTGACCGATCCGATCCAGCCCGCGATAAAGCCCACCGGAATGCTGAACAGACCGGGATTCGAGAGCCAGAAAGGCGGGGTGGAATCCTTGAAGATGATGCCTTTTGCTCCGATGACGGCCGGCCCCAGCAGCACGAGACCAATCGAGGAAAGCGTGCCGGCGAGCACTGCGGCCACGGCGCCTCGATCCGTAAAACGCCGCCAGTACATCGAGAAGAGAACCACGGGCAAGTTTGCGCTGGCCGCGATGGCGAACGCGAGCCCTACGAGAAACGCGACATTAAACGTCTTGACGAGCAGCGCGAGTCCCATCGCGGCCATACCGAAGACTACTGTTGCGATCTTCGCGATCACGACCTGCCGACGCTCCTTGTCGCCAGACGCCGAGAAGAGTTGGCCGAAGATGTCGTGAGAGATGGTCGAGGCCGAGGAAATCATGATGCCCGAGACGACCGCAAGGATCGTCGCGAAGGCAATTGCCGAAACGCAAGCGAGAAGAAGTTCGCCGCCGGCAGAACCCGCACCGCCGCCGAGTGTCGTGGCGAGCAGGGTGATGGCGCTGTTTCCTGAACTATGTGTGGCGAGAATCGCCGCCGGTCCCACGATCGCGGTGGCGGAAAATCCGAGCACGATCATCATTACCGCAAAAGACGTCATCACAATCAGACCGATTTTCGCTGACTTTCTCGCCGCGACGGCGGACGGCACCGTGTAAAACCTGGTCATGACGTGCGGCAGGCCCGCTGTGCCCAACGCGAGAGCGAGCGTGAGTGACAGCGTATCCAGCGGATCCTTGAAGTAGCCTCCCGGCACAAAGTACTGCGCCGGACGCAACGACGAGAGGCGTGCCTTATTGAACAGCGCGCCCACGTCGAAGGAGAAATGCGCGAGCGCAAGCAGCACGAGCACCGCGCCGGCAGTCCAGACGAGGACGGCTTTGACGATCTGCACATAGGTCGCGGCCACCATTCCGCCGAACAGCACATACGCGATCATGAGTACGCCGATCAGCACGATCGCGGCGTTGGTGCCGATCGGCAATAGCAGGCTGGCCAGTGCGCCGCCGCCAACGAGTTGCGCGAGTAGATAGGCTAACGAAATGATCAGCGAGGAAACCGATGTGGCCGCTCGAACTCCGCGGCTGCGCAAACGCAGTGCGACCACATCGGAGAGGGTGTATTTGCCGCAGTTTCTGACCGGCTCGGCGACGATCAGCATGATCATGATCCATCCGGCGATGAAGCCGACCTGATACACGATGCCGTCGAATCCAAACAGGGAAACGAGTCCCGTCACACCGAGAAACGAGCCGGCGGACATAAAGTCTCCCGCCAGCGCGAGGCCGTTCTGAAACGGCGACAGATCGCGTCCGGCCACGAAAAATCCGGAGGTTCCGCGCGACCGGCGAGCGCTCCATCCGGTCAGAATGAGGCTGAGTCCGATAAATCCTACGAAGGCGATGATTCTGAGCCCGCCATGACTGATCAGATTATTCATGTCGATCACCGTTCGATTGTGCAGACGCGCTGCGAAGCAATTCGGCCGCTTTCGGGTCGTAGACTCGCTCGGCCCATGCGCAGTAGCCCCAGAAGGTAGCGATCGTGAGCGCGAACTGAACGACTACCGCGAGCAGTCCAAGGTTGAGTTCGCCGTAGACGGATAGGGACATCGCGCCAGGAAACTCCAGCACTGCGATCAACAGGCCGAAATAGATTCCCAGTGAGGTGTAAAGCAATGACCATACGAAGCGGTTCCGGAACTTTGCGAGCGCTCGCGTCTTCTCGACGAGGGACAAGCCGGATGATCTGACTTTCGTCACGTTTTGCCTCTCGAACTCCGCGTTGATTGATTCCATGGATTGCATGTCGGGTCTCCTCCGTTATGGTGTTCATGACAGACATCTGAAGAGGCTTGATCACTAGAGTTTTGCTGGCAGGACTTCGCCGCGACTCTCTCCAAATCCGATTCGTGCAAAGCCTGCTTTCTCACAGTAGCCGCGCAGGATAATGGCGTCGCCATCCTCCACGTAGCTGCGCTTTTCACCCGTACTCAGCGTGACCGGCTCGCTTGCGTTGCGTGCTAGTTCCATCAGCGCGCCCGCTTCCGATTTCTCCGGACCTGAAATGGTGCCGCTGCCAAGCAGGTCTCCAGCACGCAGATTGCAGCCGCCCACGGCGTGATGCGTGACCATCTGCGCGATGCTCCAGTACTGATGCCTGAAGCTCGTCAGTGAGAGTCGCGTCGCCGGGAGATTCCCGGCTCTATGGCGAGAAGTCTCCATACAGACTTCCAGTTGGATATCGATGGCGCCCGCCGTGCTATTCCGGCTGGAATCCAGATAAGGCAGCGGCTTTCCATCTGTGTCCGGGCGCGGCAGGGGAAGCCTGAACGGCGCCAGTGCCTCCATGGTCACGATCCACGGCGAGATCGTGGTGGCAAAATTCTTCGCCAGAAACGGCCCTAGTGGCTGCATCTCCCAAGCCTGAATGTCGCGAGCGGACCAGTCGTTGAGCAGACATAGCCCGAAAACATGGCTGTCGGCCTGATCCAGATCGATCGGCTCGCCAGCCGCATTGCCTTGTCCAATGTAGATGCCGAGTTCGAGCTCGTAGTCCAGCTTGCGCGACGGCGAGAAGATCGGTGCATCTTCGCCCGGAAGCATGATTTGACCCGCCGGGCGTCGGAACCGCTGACCGCTTAGCCCGATGCTCGAAACCCGGCCGTGGTAAGCAATGGGTATCGATTTGAAGTTGGCGCCCACACCGCTCAGGCCGAGTAGCGTGCTGATGTTGGTCGCGTGATGAATCGAGGTGTAGAAATCCGTGTAATCGCCGATCTGCGCTGGCAGGCTGTATTCCACTTCTGCTAGCGGGACCAGACATGCCTCGATCGCCGCGCGATCGTCCGAAGGGGCGCGCTCATGAAGCGCCGCGAATAGCGCGTGTCGCAATTCGCGCCATGCGGACGGACCCATTGAGAAGAACTCGTTGAGCACGGGCTGCGCGCATGCCCGCGCAGCCTCGCCCGCGATTCCATTCAGACCGGCACGAGATGCCCAGGCGGCGATGTCGATGACCTGATCGCCGATTGCGACCCCGCCCCGAAACGCCTCATCGAAATTCCTTCTACGGATAACCGAGAACGGCAGGTTCTGGATGGGGAAGTCGCCCGCCGGTGCATTAGCGGACTCGACCCAACTGCGCGCAGCGGGATCATGCGTCTGATTCAGAGTGTGTTGCATGTTCGTCTCGATTCATTCGGGGTAAGGCGCGAGCCGCTCGCGTCATGGCACCTACGTTCAGTCGAACGGGCGCGTGGGGCTGTGCCTGCTGAGAAGGATTCCGCGCTCCTGCAAATCCCGAATGAACGCCGCGCTGAGCTTGCGTTCGGAGAGCACCTCGGCGTTATGCTCGCCCTGGAAAGCAGGGCTGCCCGGCTGCGGCAACTCAGACTGGCTGAAATGCCACGGCGCGCCGGGCATGCGTGTCGTGCCGCCTGATCTGTCGTCGACATCGACTAGCGCACCCCATTCCTGCACCCACTCGGAATCGGCGAACTCGTTGACGCTCCGGACCACGCCAATGGCCAGTCCCGCTTCGCTGACCTGCGTCTGGAGCTGATCCAGGTCGTTGAAGGTGAGAAGCCACGCGCGCACTTCGGCCAGCAAATCAGCAATGTTTTGCCGCCGCAAAAGCGCCGTGCCGAAGCGGGGGTCGCTCAGCAAATCGTTGCGGCGCATCATCGCGCAGTAACGCGAAAACATTGGCGTGTAGATCGGGCTGCCAGCGATGGTGAGTTGGCGTCCATCGGGCAAATCGAAAATGTGTGAATCGGGCGCGGAGAGAATGATCGGTTCGCCATCCGTATCGATTTCCGACAGTTGTGCGCCCACGCGTTCGTTCACCGATAGCATGGTGGCGGCCATCGAGACGTCGACGTGCTGCCCCTCGCCGGTTCGCGCGCGATGCTGAAGCGCGGCCAGAATGCCGATGACGCCGTGAAGTCCTGTGTACATGTCGGCGTGGCTGCATGCGTCGTTACGGACTTCGGTGAGCGCAGCGCCGAAATGGTGCTGGACGATGTCGGTCAGTCCCGACTCGGCTTGCACGGTCGGCGCGAACGCCGGACGGTTGCGCCAGGACGTCGATTGTCCATAGCCACTCAAAGAGGCATAAATCACGGAAGGGTTGAAAGCGCGCACCTGCTCATAGCCGAGTCCAAACCGGTTCAGCGTCCCGGGGCGAAAATTCTCGACGATGATGTCCGCGTCCCGGCACATGTCGACCATGATCGAGCGTGCCTCCGGGAAGTTGAGATCGAGGCTCACGTTGCGCTTGCCGGCGTTCTGCTGCACGTAATACAGCGACATGTCGCCGATATGCGGCATGCTCACGCGGCCGATATCGCCGGAAGGCGGCTCGATCTTGGTCACGGTGGCGCCGAGATCGAGGAGCGTTTTGGTGCAATGCGGTCCGGCCAGCACTCGCGTGAAATCAATCACGCGAATGCCCTGGAGCGGTGCTGACATGATCAATCTCCCTTGAATTCGGCGGTGGCGGGTCCGGTCGAAAAGAACGAAGCGAAACCTCGTTCGCGATCGCCGGTCTTCCAGATCATGTTGTTGAGGTTGATCTGTTCGAGGTCTGCGCTGCGCACGCCGCCGTTGGCAGCGAGATTGGCCTGTTGCTTGATGCCGTGGAGGACTTTGGTCGGGCCCGCCGCCAGTTGCCGGGCGAACGACATGGTGGCGCTCTGGAGTTCGGCTTCGGGCACGACGTGATTGATGATGCCCCAGCGTTCGAATGCTTCCGCCGGGTGCCGCCGTCCGATCAACGCGATTTCCTTGGCCCGCACGACGCCCGCTCGCTGAACGAGTCGTTGCGTGCCGCCAAGCAGCGGAATCAGGCCCACGATGTTCTCGACCTGGCCGAAGTAGGCCGTGTCCGCGGCGACGATCATGTCGCAGGTGAGCGCCAGTTCGAGGCCGCCGCCGAGCGCGGCGCCGTGAACGGCTGCGACTGTCGGAACCGGTGCGTTTTCCAGCACGTCGAGAAACTCCAGGAATTTATCGGCGTTGTGCTGGATCACCGTCTTGCCATCGGTAAATGAGCTCATTTCCGCACCGGCGGAAAAGTGCCGCATGTCGCTTTTGAGCACGATCGCGCGGGCACCTTCGGCGACTATGTTGCGATACGCGGCGAGCAGATCCGCGATCATCGCGTCGTCGATCAGGTTGTGCGGTGGCTTGGCTAATGAAACGATTCCGACGGCGCCATCCATTTCAATCTTTACTGTGGTCATGGTTCTCTCTGCAAGGTCGTGTTGCGTCGCCGCATGGACGGGACCGATTGCGCCATCCACGGTTTCAGGATGAGCGCCGATCAGGGTTGTCACTAGTGCTGGAGCGGGGTGGGCTGAGGGCTTCATGGCTTGTCTCCATCTGTTTTTCGGCATGCGCCGTTGATGGTTACTATCTCAGCGAGCTCATTGAGCGACAACGTCCAACCCTGCCAATTGCCGTGTCAAACTGTGCCAAACGTGCTCGACGAAGATCGGAAAAATGTGCGAGCATGTCCGCAACTGGAGTGAGACAAATCGTGCGACCACCGAAAATCATCACGCCATTGCATCCGGATCTCGATGCGCCGACGCAGAGTCTTCTGGGCTTGGCCGCGCTCGCCGCCGAACTGGCCGCGGAGGGCGTTTCCGTCAACAAACTGTTCGCGAATACGGGCGTCCATGCGAACCAGTTGGAGGATTCGCAGGCGAGAATTTCGCATCGTCAACGCCTCGCCATTTATCGAAACGCCCAACGGCTTGCAACAAGAGCCGATGTTGGATTGCTCGCGGGTGCGCGTCAGAGGATCAGTGACTTCGGCATATATGGCTATGCCATGGTCAGCAGTACGACCTTTGGAGACGCCCTGAAATTCAGCGTCGAAAATGTCAGGATGGCCGGCGCGGTTTTGCAGATCCGCTATTCCACCGAGGGCAATACCGGCATTCTGAGCAGTCACGGGCTCGCATCGCTCGGCGACATGTTGCCGTTTGTCGCCGAATTCTGGCGAAGCTCGATGACGGTGTTATTCAGCCGGGTGCTGGAAGCGCCTTTTCCGTCGAAGCGCATGGTCATGGCGTATCCGGCGCCGCCACATTGGCGGAATTACGAAAGAATGTTCGACTGTCCCGTGGAATTCGGCGCCGATACGATGGAGTGGCATTTCGACGTGCATGTACTGGACCGTCCGTGTCCGAATGCGAATCCGATTACCGCGCAAATCTGCCAGCAACTGTGTGATCGTATTCTCGAAGAACGCGATGGCATTCCCGAACTGGCGAGGCAGATCCGCATGGCCTGCCTGAACGCACCGGGCGTGTTCCCATCCGCCGAGAAGATGGCCGCCCAACTCGGCATGTCACTGCGAACCTTGCATCGACGGCTGGCCGACGATAACTACTCGTATCAAACCTTGTTGAACGATGTGCGCCGGTCGCTCGCCATCGAATTTCTCGAGAACACGCGGCTTCCTATCGATCAGGTCGCCGAGCGCATTGGATTCTCGGATGCGGCGAGTTTTCGCCGGTCTTTCAGGAAGTGGACTGGAAATTCACCTAGTCTGTATCGGAAGGGAATGGGCCAGGATGGGTGAGGGGAGCGTTGTCACTTGATGGCGTACGGATTTACCCCAATGCAATAAAGTATCAGTTCGCGGTCTTATTTTCAGTGGCGAGATGTCCGAGGCGGGGCTAACTTTCTGTTATAGCGGACGCAATGCGACATATGCGACTGTCAAAAGCAGAATGGGCTCAGGAGGAAGACAGATGCACACGACGCTGGGTGTCACGGCGCGTACCGATGCCCGCCACGCCAAAATCGCTCAGCCGGATCTGGAACTGGTCGCCGTACCGCGCGACGAGTCGTTCAAGATCTGGTCCCATGGATATCCCTATCGCACGGTGCGCTGGCATTTCCATCCTGAATACGAAATTCAGCTGATTACGTCGACCACGGGCAAATACTTCGTAGGCGATTACATCGGCAATTTCGCGCCTGGCAATCTCGTGATGGTGGGATCGAATCTGCCGCACAACTGGGTCAGCAATGTGCCGCAGGGCGACCGTGTGGATGAACGCTGTCTTATTCTGCAATTCGATGCAGAGTTCGTTACGCGCGCAATCAAGCTTTTCCCGGAGTTTAAACGCGTCGAGTTGTTACTCGATGCATCGCGTTGGGGTGTACTGTTCACACCGGAAACGGGCGCGGCTGCTGAACCGATCATGCGCGAGATGCTGGGCGCGAAAGGCATGCGGCGCATCACGTTGTTTCTTGCTTTGCTTGACTTGCTCGTGCAAAGCGTCGCGCCGGTGAAACTGGCGAGTGCTGCTTATTGTGCGGACCCGGCGCGCTATGCGCAGGCGCGCATCAATCACGTGCTTTCCTACATTGGCAAGAACCTGTCGCAAGAGTTGCGCGAAACGGAGTTGGCCGAGCTTGTGGGACAGAGCGTCAGCGCCTTCTCGCGATACTTCCGTCGGCACACCGGCGTGCCTTTCGTGCATTATGTGAACCGGCTGCGCATTAATCTCGCGTGTCAGTTACTGATGTCGGGTGAACTGAACATCACCGATATCTGCTATCAGGTCGGCTTTAATAACCTCTCGAATTTTAACCGCCAGTTCCTTTCCCTTAAGGACATGTCGCCTTCGCGATGGCGCGCATACCAACAACTCAACGCTGCCAGTGGTGCTGAATCACCTGATGCCGCAGTTGTGCAAGACCGGCGATGACTACACGATAAATAAAGGCGCAACACTTTGAGCCCGTGGAACGGAGACATCGCGCAGTACATGGGATATGAAACACGACGCGGCAACTTTCCCATGATCGGGCCAACGCAAGTGAGGCAGGTGATGGGCATTGGTCTGGAAGCCGCTAGCAACGACGAAAAACTACAACAAGGAGTTCACTCGCGACGCAGACACGGCAGCAGCTACGCCGGAATTTTTCTAATAATGGAGACATTCGATGACCCGACTTTCGAACCAACTAATCGGCGCTAGCGCCCTGAGCCTGAGCTTGTTGAGCAACACGGCGGCACTGGCCGCCCCCAGTGGCACGGTCGCCTTTCTGATGCCCGACCAGGCGTCGACCCGCTACGAACAGCATGACTTCCCCGGCTTCAAAGCCGAAATGAGCAAGCTCTGCCCCGACTGCAAGGTCCTCTACCAGAATGCCAATGCCGATGTCTCGACGCAGCAGCAGCAGTTCAACTCGGTGATCGCGCAAGGCGCCAAGGTGATCGTCCTCGACCCGGTCGACTCGACGGCCGCCGCGTCGTTGGTCCACATGGCGCAGGGCCAGGGTATCAAGGTTATCGCCTATGACCGGCCCGTGCCCTCGACGCCGGCCAACTACTACGTTTCGTTCGACAACGAAGGCATCGGCAAGGCCATCGCGGAGTCACTCGTCCAGCACCTGAAGGAAACGGGCGTGCCGACCACCAAGGGCGGCGTGCTCGAGGTCAACGGTTCGCCGACCGACGCGGCCGCGGGACTGATCAAGAAGGGCATCCACGCCGGACTGCAGGGGAGCGGCTACAAGACGCTGGCCGAGTACGACACACCGGACTGGGCGCCCCCGAAGGCGCAGCAGTGGGTCAGCGGGCAGATCACGCGCTTCGGCTCGCAGATTGTCGGTGTCGTGGCCGCTAACGATGGCACGGGCGGCGGGGCTGTCGCGGCCTTCAAGGCAGCCGGCGTCAACCCGGTGCCCCCCGTGACCGGCAACGACGCGACGCTCGCGGGATTGCAGTTGATCATCGCGGGCGACGAGTACAACACAATCCTCAAGCCGAGCGAGATCGTCGCCGCCGCAGCGGCGAAGGTGGCCGTCGGCTTCCTTTCCGGGCAGACGCCGAAGGCTGAAACGACGCTCTTCAATACGCCGTCCCAGCTCTTCAAGCCGGCGGTCATCACGGCGAAGAACCTCAAGGCGGAAGTTGTCGACAAGGGGTTCGCGAGCGGCAAGGATCTGTGTACTGATCGGTATGCCGAAGGATGCAAGAAGCTGGGAATCACTTACTGATCCGGCGCATACCCGACGCAAATGCGGCGCAAACGCCCGACGGACCCGGCTCGTGCCGGGTCCCTCTACTCTCAATGAGGTATCCGTCCCATGACTGACAACTCCACGACACGATCCAGGCGCGGCGAACTGGTGCTGAGCCTGCGCGGCGTCTCGAAGCACTTCGGAGCGGTCTCGGCTTTGACGGACATCGAGCTCGACGTGCATGCCGGCGAAGTGGTCGCCCTGGTGGGCGACAACGGAGCCGGCAAATCGACGCTGGTGAAAGTTCTAGCCGGGGTCCATCAACCCAGCGCCGGCACCATTACCTTCGGCGGCAAGGAGGTCACGCTGTCCAATCCGGGCGCGGCGCTCGATCTCGGCATCGCCACCGTGTTCCAGGACCTGGCGTTGTGCGAAAACCTCGACGTCGTCGCGAACATCTACCTCGGGCGCGAGCTGAATCCGCTGCGCCTCGACGAGGTCGCGATGGAGGTGAAGGCCTGGACGCTGCTGAACGAGTTGTCGGCGCGTATTCCGAGCGTGCGCGATGTGGTCGCGTCGCTCTCGGGCGGCCAGCGCCAGACCGTCGCAATTGCGCGCTCGCTGCTGCTGGACCCGAAGCTGATCATGCTCGACGAGCCGACGGCAGCCTTGGGCGTGGCGCAGACCGCCGAGGTGCTGAATCTGATCGAGCGGGTGCGCGACCGCGGTCACGCGGTGATCATGATCAGCCACAACATGGAGGACGTTCGCGCCGTGGCGGACCGGATCGTGGTGCTGCGGCTGGGCCGCAACAATGGCGTCTTCTATCCCGATTCCTCGAATCAGGAACTGGTGGCCGCGATCACCGGCGCCACGGAGAACGCCGTGTCGCGTCGCGCCGGCCGACGCCAGGCCGAACAGGGCACCCAGACTAAGGAACCGTCATGAGCAACGATATTCAAGGCGGCTCGCAGCCTGAACCGCAAGGTGCGCCACAGCCGTCCACGCTGCTCGACCGCAGCGATGTCCGCGTCAAGCACGCCACCGGAGTCGGCGGTACCGTGGCCGCCTTCGTCGAGCGGGTGCGCTCGGGCGATCTGGGATCGCTGCCGGTCGTCGCGGGCCTGATCATCATCTGGACTGTGTTCACCAGCCTGAACCCGGTGTTCCTCTCGGCCGACAACCTGGTCAACCTGCTGTTCGACTGCTCGACGGTCGGCGTGATCTCGCTGGGGATCGTCTGCGTGCTGATGGTGGGGCAGATCGACCTGTCGGTGGGTTCGATGAGCGGCTTTGCTTCGGCCCTCGTCGGAATGCTCTGGGTCAACCACGGCTGGCCGGTGCTGCTGGCCATCGTCGCCGCGGTCGTCGTCGGTGCGGTGGTCGGCGCCCTGTACGCGTTTCTGCTCAACCGGCTCGGCATGCCGAGCTTCGTCGCGACGTTAGCCGGGTTGCTCGCGATCCTCGGGATGCAGCTGTATGTGCTAGGTGCTACCGGGTCGATCAACCTCCCCTATGGTTCGACGATGGTGAACCTCGGGCAACTCATCATCATCCCGGCTGTCGTTTCGTACCTCTTTGCGCTGGTGCCCGGTGTCGTGATGCTGGTGATCGGGCTGCGCACGCGTGAGCGCCGCCGCGCATCCAATCTCTCGGCGCCCTCGGTGGGCAGTCTTTGTGTGCGCGCCCTGGCCATTACCGTACTTTTGGAGGTTGTGGTTGCCTACCTCAACCAGGGACGTGGCGTTCCACTGATGTTCGGCATCTTCCTCGGCCTCTCGGTCGCGATGGACTATGCGCTAACGAGGACGCGCTGGGGCCGGTCGATGAACGCGGTCGGCGGTAATCACGAGGCTGCGAGACGGGCAGGTATCAATGTCGGCGCCATCTACACCAGCGCCTTCGTACTGTGCGCCAGTCTCGCCGCACTCGGCGGCGTGCTGACCGCGGCACGGCTCGCCTCGGCCAGTCAGCAGGCCGGCACCGGCGACGTGAACCTGAACGCCATTGCAGCGGCCGTGATCGGCGGCACCAGCCTGTTCGGCGGCCGAGGCAGCGCGTATTCCGCAGTACTGGGCATTATCGTGATCCAGTCTATCGCCAGCGGCCTGACGCTGCTGAACCTGTCGTCCTCACTGCGCTTCATGATCACCGGCGCGGTGCTGGCGATCGCGGTGATCGTCGACTCGCTTGCCCGGCAGTCCCGCGTCTCGCATGGTCGCGCGTAATTCGAACAGTCCAGCAATCGTTTTGCACGGGACCGGGGTTGCATGGGACCGGAATAAGCGCTAAAGCGCTAACTCCGGTCGACCGCGATCAAACGCATGGGACCGGAGTAAGCGCTAAAGCGCTAACTCCGGTCGACCGCCATCAAACCGCATGGGACCGAAGTAAGCGCTAAAGCGCTAACTCCGGTCGACACAGGAGAGCAGTCAATGAGTGAATCCATGAAAGGAAAAGTTGCCGCCATCACGGGCGCGGCATCGGGCATCGGCTTGGAGTGCGCGCGCACCCTGCTCGCGGAAGGCGCAAAGGTCGTTCTGATCGACCGTGCGAAAGACAGGCTCGTGCAACTGTGCGCAGAACTGGGGCCGAACGCACTGCCGCTGGCCGTGGATCTGTTGCAGCCGTCGGAGGTGTCCGCGATGCTGCCGAGAATCCTCGAGCTGGCCGGCGGCCTCGATATCTTCCATGCCAACGCCGGCGCCTACGTCGGCGGCGATGTCGTGGATGGAAATCCGGACGAGTGGGATCGCGTACTGAACCTGAACGTCAATGCCGCGTTCCGATCGGTCCACGCCGTGCTGCCGCACATGGTCGCGCAGAAATCGGGTGACATTATCTTTACCAGTTCTATCGCAGGCATCGTCCCGGTCGTGTGGGAGCCGATCTACACCGCGTCCAAATTTGCGGTGCAGGCCTTTGTCCACACGACCCGGCGCCAGCTCGCCAAGCATGGTGTGCGGGTCGGCGCGGTGGCCCCGGGCCCGGTCGTCACCGCACTGCTCGACGACTGGCCGAAGGCGAAGATGGACGAAGCGCTCGCTTCGGGTAGCCTGATGCAGGCCAGGGAGGTCGCCGATGCGGTGCTCTTCATGCTGACGCGGCCGCGCAACGTGACCATCCGCGATCTCGTGATTCTTCCAAACAATGTCGATCTCTGAAATGCGTGCCAGACGCGGGCGCGGTCGTGTTGCTCGCCGTCAACATGGAACGCCTCCCCCAAAAAGGCAATGAGCAGACAGTGACCAGGCAGCGAGCTATGACATCAGAAAACTCGACCTCCGGCGCGACAGACAGCACGCGCGATGCGCTCCATGTCATCGGTGTGGATGTGGGCACGGGCAGCGCCCGGGCTGGAATCTTCGACCTTGCCGGTCGCATGGTGGCCTCGGCCAGGCGTGACATCACACTGTTCCATGCAAGCGGCTCCATCGTCGAACAGTCGAGCGGCGAAATCTGGACCGCCGTCTGCGATTCCGTGAAGGATGCGCTGTCGCAGGCCGCCGTCTCGCCCGATCAGGTCGCCGGCATCGGCTTCGACGCCACCTGCTCGCTCGTCGTGCTGGGCGAGGGCGGCCGGCCCCTGCCCGTGGGCCCTTCCGAGCAAGCCGAGCGCGACATCATCGTCTGGATGGATCACCGCGCCGTGGCACAGGCGGAGCGCATCAATACGACGGGCCACGAGGTGCTGAAGTTTGTCGGCGGCAAGATCTCGCCGGAAATGGAAACACCGAAGCTGCTGTGGCTCCTCGAAAACAGGCCTGGCGTGTTCGAGGCGGCGTGGCAGTTTTTCGACCTGACCGACTTCCTGACCTGGCGCGCGACCGGGGATCTGTCGAGATCCACCTGCACGGTCACCTGCAAATGGACTTATCTGGCGCACGAGCGGCGCTGGGACGAGAGTTACTTTCGGAGCATCGGCCTCGGCGTGCTGGCGGACGAGGCTTTTGCGCGCATCGGCCAGACGGTCGTCGACCCGGGTACGCCGTTGGGCAGCGGACTGACCGAAGACGCCGCCGCGCAGCTCGGCCTGCGAACCGGAACGCCGGTCGCCACGGGCGTGATCGATGCCCATGCCGGGGGGATCGGCACGGTCGGCGCCGACGGCGAGCCCGAGTCCTGCCTCGCGTACGTCTTCGGCACCTCATCGTGCACGATGACCACGACCCGCAGTCCGGTCTTCGTGCCCGGCGTGTGGGGGCCTTATTTTTCGGCGATGGTGCCGGATGCATGGCTCAACGAGGGCGGCCAATCGGTAGCGGGCGCGGCGATCGAACGACTGCTTTCGATGCACCCCGCTGCCCCAGACGTCCGACGTCGCGCAGAGCACGAGGGCCACCCGCTGCCGGTGATGCTCGCCGGTCTCGCGGCGCAGGCGGCGGACAGCCTGTCGGGCGCGGCGTTGCTGGCCAACGGCCTGCATGTCGTCCCGGAGTTTCTGGGAAACCGTGCCCCGCTGGCCGACCCACACGCAAGAGCCGTGATTGCGGGCCTTGGAATGGAGGACGACCTGAACAGTCTGGTCGCCCTCTACATTGCCGGCATTTGCAGTATCGGTTACGGCCTTCGCCAGATCATCGAAGCACAGGCGATGGCCGGCGCACCGATCGAGCGGGTGGTGATCAGCGGCGGCGCGGGGCGACTCGATCTCGTTCGGCAACTGCTCGCCGATGCGACGGGAAAGCCCGTGCTTGCGACGCGGGCGGAAGAGCCCGTGCTGCTGGGCGCGGCGATCCTGGGCGGCGTGGCTGGCGGCCTGTTCGACGACGTACGCTCGGCGATGGCCAGAATGTCGCAGATCGGTAGGATCTACGAGTCGGACACGGGTGACATTGCGGCATTGCACGAGGCGCGGTATCGCGCCTTCAGGCAGTTGCAGACCGTGGCCAGGGAAATTCGCTAGGCCCGACGTTCAGTCCGCGTTTGCCAGAGAGATCAATGATTGAATTCATGTCAATCGGGAAAAGATCGAGGTCGTGCCGCTGGCAGATCTCGAAAGTATCAACCTGCGCGGAACGTTCGATTTCCCGATCGGATGCATTGCGCATCATTTGCTGCCGGGCGTCGCTGACCTGGATGCGAAGCAACGGCGGTTAGCTTGAACGGCAATAATCTCCATCGGCTCGACACGACTAGAGTTCCGCACGCCGAGTGCAGGGCAGGCGTCACTCCGGCATGCGAAAACTTCGGCGGAGCGAGCAAAACGGGAAGGGGGCAAACGGCAGACAGGAAGCGCCTGATTTGGTGAGGTATTTTAGCGGGACCGCCTCGCAGTCCGCATCAAGCCAGGATCAACTTGCCGTCACAAAATGCATTGAAATCAAGGGCGAACCCGGCAGCGCGCCCGCCGCAAAATTCCGGTCAACTCCCGTTCAGGTCAGAGCGACACGATCTGTCGCAATAGTTCCAGCGCTTTCATTTCGTCAAGACGACCCGTTCGTGCCTTACCTGCGAGCGTCTTGATCAGCGCCTCGGCGATCGGCTCAATACCGATCAGATCGCCAAGGCTGGTCACGGGAGCAGAACGGCGCGGCTCCGCGATGACCTCTGTGATGGAAGCCGCCGCAGGTTGCTGGTGGGAGGCGGACGGCGGGAAATCGCTGTCGACAGTTTGCTGGATTGCCAGATCGGAGGCATGCGGAAGTCCCGGATCCTGTTGCTCCACGACTGCCTTCGTAACGACGCTGCCGCTGGGGTGATCCGCCTGGGGCGGTTGGGCGTGTCGGTTGCTCGCGGCTTTTGCCTTTCTTGTCGCGGATTTTCTTGCCACCACCGCTTCCGGCCTTTTCGCGGCAGGAAGCTCCTGCTGATCAGGTGCAGATCGACCCGACAGCGGATCAAGCAGAGCCGAGACAGACTCAGGAATGTCTGAGACTG
This sequence comes from Paraburkholderia sp. NPDC080076, assembly GCF_050281145.1. NCBI lineage: Bacteria > Pseudomonadati > Pseudomonadota > Betaproteobacteria > Burkholderiales > Burkholderiaceae > Paraburkholderia > Paraburkholderia sp. NPDC080076. The sequence goes on from NZ_JBNNWQ010000006.1 coordinate 367,035, forward strand.
AACGCGGAACGTCCAGCCAGGCAGTCGGCAACCCAAGGCGTTCGGTGAAACGGTTGGCTTCAGCGTCGTCCATGCGCTTCTGTCCATACAGACGATTGTCCAGATTGGAGGCGCTGATATTCACTACTGCGCTGAGCCGCACCTTCGATCCCTTACGGGACGTTAGTACGTGCAGGTTGGCGCGACGAATGTTTTGCAGAGCCGCCACGTCGGTCAACGGCAAGGATTGCTGGGCCCCGGACTTCATGGACGCTTTGGCTTTCGCTGATGCCGGTTTCGACGAGGGAGCCGTGGCAGTTCTTGCCGCTGCAGGGTTGCGCTTCGCGACCGCCTGTGGCGAGTCGCCATCGGTTCTCTTTGGCATTTCTGATTTCCTGGGCAAACGGTCAGTGGGGGTAGGGTGGTGATTCGCCAGTACAGCAGGAGCCGGTTCCACTGGCTGCCCGTCCGCCGATTCTGGCTCAGCATTCGCGCGAATAAAGTTGAGCGGCGCCCTCAAACGACTGATCGTTTCGGAAGTGAGCGCAGGATTGGGTTGATCGAAAAACCCGTCGGGTAGACCGAGCGTCGTTTCGATGTGGAAAGCCGTCTCGGGTGTGAATCTCTCGCCGTTGATCAACTCGGCCACGCGCGCCAGGTTGGATTCGAGTCCCAGTGCGATGTTCTCCGCGCCCACCGCGTCGACAAGCCATTTAAACGAACGCGTTTTGAAAATGGATGCCGTCTGGGCTGGGTCTCGCGCGGGCGGCGTTTTTACGTATGGCTTGTTCTGTCGGTGGGATGTCGTATTTGAGGGTTGGCGCGATTGACGCGGACCCTTGCCTCGCGATCCCGGATATCGCCCATTTGGCTGACTCATAAAGTGGGGCTCTCCGCCGATGAAATCACTGTCAATGCGGGGATTATAAGGGAGGGGAGACTGTCGTCGGAGTTGTCATCCATCATCCAAAAAATTGCCGTTCTGACGACCCGGATGCTGACGGCCTTGTGCCCGGCGACCTTCGTGGCCGATCAGGAACGTGCGGCCGTTGCAGGTCGCTTTGCCGACATTCGCGGCCAGGTGTCGGCGAGTGTCGGCTTTCGTTATTGACGAATGAGCCTTCTCGACCCTCAAGTGCTGTTCGTCATCGCGACCGGCAACGACCGCTTGCAAAAGTCCAACGGCCATTCGCTCGCGCGAGATCGCCTTACGCTTGTCGGCCGTGGCAAACGTTCGTGACGAGCGCGCGTTAGACGCTTGCGCCGGTCAACACCGTGATGCCAGCTCACGACGATGCGCTATTTCGCCTTGCTGCTTCGATTGCGGGCGAGGGAGCCGATAGCACAGGCTTCCGGTTGCCCTGCCAGACCCGCCTGGCGATCGCAGGGCTGAGCAGCGACGACGGCGGCATCATCAGGTTGACAACCTTCAGAAACGCCGTCGCCAGCGTGCTGTCGCGCGTCGCGGCAAGGTGAAGCTTGCCAATGTACCAGTTGATGAAACGTAGCATCGGCGGGCGCGCGCCCTTGACCTGTGGATGGCGGAGGTCGTTGCCAACGGCGATGTCCCACGGAATATCGACGATCTTCGCGGCCGCCCGGAAGAATCGACGCGCAAGCTCATTCGAGCCCGCGCGCAGGCACCGCTGCAGCGTCAGCGCTTCCTCTGCCGCGACGGTCATGCCCTGCCCGTAGACCGGATTGAAGCTGCAGATGGCGTCACCAAAAACCAGGTAGTTCCCGGGGAAGCGTGCAAGCTTCTCGTACCGCCGGCGCAGGCTGCAGGCGTAGCGGTAGTGCTTGTAATCGGTTAGCGGTTCCGCTCTTGCGACAACGTCGTGAATCTCCATGGTCGGCAGCGTCGCCAGATACGCGAGAAAGCCCTGGTCGTTGTCCGGTGCGTCGTCGCCGAGAAAACCGCCGGCACTGACGATCCAGCTGTCGTTGTCCTGCGCGAGCAGGACACCATTGCGCCAGTTCGGCGCACTACCGGCGACAACAATACCGTGCTTGCCGTCAAGATCAGTAGGCCGACGTCGATAGGTACGGGTCGTGTAGCAGATGCCAATCTCGACCTTCTCATTGGCGGGAGGTTGGTAGCCGAGTGCTTCAAGCCACGCCGCACTGGATGAGCCACGGCCAGTCGCATCAACGACAAGGTCCGCGTTGATGGTCTCTTCCGGCTTGCCCTCGACACATATGCGCACACCGGTCACGCTCCTGCAAACGGGGTCGGTGGCAAGGCCACGCACAGCGCAACTTTCTATGGCGCGCACGTTCGGCAATCCGAGGAGCCGTCGGCGTAGATGGCCTTCGAGCACGGGACGGCTCGCAAGCAGACCGATCAGGTCGCTCGTGCCGTTAGCAAGCCTGACGTTGCGACCTATCCAGATCACATCGTTGGCGACATCACCGATCAAGCCGCCGCTTTGGGCAACGACCTCGGCGTTGTATCCCGGGAAGAATTCCTCGAGTACCGCGCTGCCGCGCGCAAGGAGCCCATGGGTATGACGACCCTGTGGCACGCCCTTGCGCGGTGTGTCTGCTGCCGGAAACGCATCGCGTTCGAGCAAGGTGACTGTGGTATAGAAATCCGACAGCACGCGGGCGGCCAGGAGCCCACCCATGCTGGCGCCGATCACGATCGCATGCTCGCCCAGGTTCTTCATGGCAATCCTCCAGTTCAATCCGTCGCAATGAGTCCAGTGACCATCGCTTGCGGGGAATGGTAGGATTGCTTCGTCCCCTGAGCGTCCCCCGGACGCCGTCATTGAGGGTCGCCTCGCCATGGCTCTGTTCAGCGTGCGGACGCTTGGATTTCCGGAGATCCGTCGGGACGGCCGGCTGTGTCAGCTGCCCCTGCGCAAGGGCCTGGCCCTGCTGGTCTACCTGGCCGAAGCGAACGGCTCAGTCGGGCGTGACGTCTTCGCCGCGATGTTGTGGCCGGAAGGCCGCGAAGAGGTTGTACGGGCGCGGCTGAGGCGTCTGTTGCATCGCCTCCAGCTCACGCTTGGCGGCGACGTTCTCGCCACCGACCGGTCGACGGTTCGATGGTCATCAGCGATCGACCTGCAGTTGGATTCCCAGCTGTTCGAGCAAGCCTGCGACCGCGGCGAGTTCGAGCGGGCCTGCCGTCATTATCCCGGCGACTTTCTCGAAGGTTTTTCGCCCGGCGACTGCCCGCAGTTCGACGAGTGGGCTTTTTTTCGCCGGGAGGCCTTGCGGGGCCGGGCGATCCAGGCGCTCGAGCGACTGGTGCACGACAAGAATGCGGCCGGTGAGTACATGACCGCGGCCGCCCATGCCGGCCGTCTTGTTGAGCTCGATCCGCTCAGCGAAGTGTACGGCCGGCACCTCATCCGCAACCTTCTGCTCGCCGGAGACCGGGCCACAGCCCAGCGGCACCTCGAGGCCCTGACGCAGCGCCTTCACGACGAGCTCAATGTAGCCCCCGAATCCGAGACCCGCGCGCTGCTCGATGCGGGCGCGACGTTACCCATCGAGGACCCGCCGTCGACGCGTTACGTCAGCGGTGGCGGCGTCCATCTCGCGTTCCAGACCTATGGTGCCGGCCGCGTTGATATCTTGGTGCTCCCCGGTTTCGTGTCCCACGTCGAACGGGTCTGGGAGGAGCCCCGGTGCCGGGCGTTCCTGTCCGCGCTCACTGAGATGGGCCGTCTTGTCCTGCTCGATCGTCGCGGCATCGGGCTTTCCGACCGGGTCGGGTTCAATCCGAGCGTCGACGCGACCGCGCAGGACATCGGCACCGTGCTTGACGCCGCTGGCAGCCGCCGGGTCGTTCTGTTCGGCGCGTCCGAGGGCGGACCGGCATGCATCAAATTTGCCGCTGATCACCCCGACCGTGTCGCCGGCCTCGTTCTCTTCGGCTCGTTGGCGAAGGGGAGCGCGGCATCCGACTATCCGCACGCGCTGCAGGCTAGCCAGTACGACGCGTGGCTGCGGCAGCTCGTCGCCGTCTGGGGCGGTCCTGCCGGTATCGAAACATTCGCGCCGAGCCTCTCCTGCGATTCGCAGGCGAGAGCCTGGTGGGCAGGCTTGCTGCGGGCCGCGTCGAGCCCGGGAGCCATCAAGGGCGTGCTCGAGGCGTTGCGCGATATGGATGTGCGGCATCTCCTGGGCCGAATTTCCGTTCCGACTCTGGTGCTCCACCGCCACGGCGACCGCGCCGTTCGCATCGGCGCCGGCCGGCATCTCGCCAGCCACATCGCGCAGGCGCGATTCGTCGAACTCGGCGGTGCCGATCACTGGGTCTTCGCGGGCGACCAGCAACCCGTCCTGGACAACATCAAGCAATTTGTCGGCAGGCTCGCGGGGTGACTGCGACCGAGAGATGCAGGCCAATATATCAGCGCAAGGCAAAGTGCGATTCAGATGAAACCTACCTACGCAGCGCCACTGAATCGCGTTATCCGACGATGTAACCGTTCGACTGCGGTGACAACCGCGCGTTGAATGTCCGTCTTCTCGGAAGCGGCCTTTTGGGATTATTCTTGTTGAACGGCTCATCTCTCCCGAGGTTGTCAGATCGCCGGACTTGTGCCGACCGGGCCTGCGCTCCTGAGCATGGCTATCGCGACACGAACACGCTACTCCTTGATCGAACAGGTGCCGTGATGGATAAGAAAGATGCCGCTGGTTCGCACGCTTTCCCCGGAGTCCAGCCGCGCTTCGAGGAAACGCTCGATCCGGACGATTGGACAGGGCTGCGGACACTTTCCCACCAGATCATCGACGATGCGGTTGACTACCTGCGCGACGTCCGCAGCCGGCCGGTGTGGCGAAACATGCCGGCGGATGTCACAGCCTTATTCGAGCAAGCGCTGCCACGGTCGGCGTCGCCGGTGGAAGGGATCTATCACGAGCTTGCCGAGAACCTGTTGCCCTATCCGCTGGGCAACGTGCATCCGCGCTTTTGGTCCTGGTATATGGGGGCAAGCAACTTCACCGGTGCACTGGGAGATTTCCTGGCGGCAATTCAGGGCTCTAACCTTGGTGGCGGCAATCATGCTGCTGCCCTGATGGATCGGCAAGTGGTCAACTGGTGCAAGGAGATGATCGGTTTTCCTGTTTCGGCCAGCGGCACATTGGTGAGCGGTGGCTCAATGGCCAATATCATTGGCTTGACAGTGGCGCGCAACGCCAAGGCCGGCATCGACGTGCGCGAGCATGGTGTCGCCGCCATGGAGCGGCCCTTGCGTTTCTATGGCTCGGACCAGATCCACAGCTGCCACCGAAAGGCCATGGAGGCGCTAGGCATGGGAAACCGAGCGCTGCGATGCATCCCGACAGATGCCGAACTACGGATCGATCTCGCCGCCCTGCGCGTTGCGATCGCAGAGGATCGGGCGGCGGGATTTCAGCCTGCCTGCGTGATAGCGACAGCGGGGACAGTTAATACCGGCGCGATCGACGATCTGATGGCGCTGGCGGATCTGGCCGCCGAAGAGAACCTCTGGTTGCACATTGACGGATGCATCGGCGCGCTGATTGCGATCGCTCCCGAAAATGCAAATCGCGTTGCAGGAATCGAGCGGGCGGATTCCATCGCGCTCGATCCTCACAAGTGGTTGCACGCACCGTTTGAAGTCGGCTGCGCCCTGGTTCGCGACGCCTCTGCCCATCGAGGCGCGTTCGCGGTGACACCGGAATATCTGGAGCCGACGCCGCGCGGAATCGCGTCGGCCCCTTGGCTGTATGAGTACGGACTGCAGACGACGAGAGGTTTCCGTGCGCTGAAGGTCTGGATGGCACTAAAAGAGCATGGAGTCGAGAAGTTTGGTCGCCTGATCGATCAGAACATCGCACAGGGTCGCTACCTCAGCGGCCTGATCAAGGCCGAGCCCCTTCTCGAACTGGTCGCGCCAACGAATATCAACATCGTATGCTTCCGATATCGTCCGGAGGGGGTGGAAGAGGGAGCATTGAAGGCGCTCAACATTGAGATCATGCTGCGGCTACAGGAAGCGGGCATCGCGGCCTTGTCCGACACGACGGTGCACGGAGTGCATTGCCTGCGGGTAGCGATATGCAACCACCGCACCCGCCGCGATGACCTGGATCTGCTGGTCAATGAAATCGTTCGGCTTGGGCACCAGATTGTGAGTGCAAGCCGCACCGCCTGACTTGTTTGTTCGAGTCTCGCTCCGCTTCGGCGTTGAAGGCAGAATCAATATGCGCCTCCGGAACCTCGGCATCGTTCGGCTATGGCCGATCAGGCAACGCTCGTCTTTCGGAGGCCAATGCCCGTTACGAGTAGTTCAGCGTTGACGTGGAAGCGGGGTCGATGGGTGGCAAAGGGCGTGGCATTCGCGCTGAGTCGGTGGCTACAAAGGTGAGGGTAGCTTCCGTCACCTTGACGACGTCGGCCGCCATGCCCATGCGTTGAGCGAAGACCTCCACGTTGACGGTGATCGACGTACGTCCCTCGCGCACGATTTCTGCGTAGAAGCTCAACAGGTCGCCGATAAAAACGGGCTGTCTGAACGTGAACGAATTGACGGCGATGGTGACGACACGGCCGTTCGCGCGCCGGCTGGCGGGAATCGATCCGGCGATGTCGACGTGTGACATGATCCAGCCGCCGAAGACATCGCCGTGTACGTTGGCGCTCGACGGTTGGGGCACGACGCGCAGCACGGGCATCGCGTGGGCGGGAAGGCGTTCCGAGGATGAGGAGGCGGGCATGGCGGTCTCGTGTCGTAAGTGAGCCGGGAGCGGCACGATAGCGCCCGGCTCCTGGCAAATATCGCGTTCAGCGGACCACGTGCGTCAGCCAGTGTGCGTAGCGTTCCGATTTGCCGGCGACCGCGGCGAAGAACGTGTCCTGCAGCTTTGCGGTGACCGGTCCACGCTCTCCGTTGCCGATCACGCGATCGTCGAGTTCACGAATGGGCGTCAGCTCGGCTGCCGTGCCCGTAAAAAAGGCTTCGTCGGCGCAGTACATTTCGTCGCGCGTAATGCGTTTTTCGACGACCTGAAGGCCCTGATCCCGCGCGATTTCAATGACCGACGCGCGTGTGATGCCGTCGAGGCACGAGGCAAGGTCCGGCGTATACAGCACAGCATTTCGCACGATGAAAACGTTTTCACCCGCGCCCTCGGACACATAGCCTTCCGTGTCGAGCAGCAGCGCCTCGTCGTAACCGTTACGGGTGACTTCGCGATTGGCCAGAATCGAGTTGATGTAGTAGCCGCTCGCCTTGGCGCGAACCAGCGACACATTCACATGGTGACGCGATAGCGACGATGTCTTGACACGAATGCCGCGCACGAGTCCCTCCTCGCCGAGATAGCTGCCCCAAGGCCACGCTGCGATCCCGACGTGAACCGTGTTGCCGCGCGCACCGAGGCCCATCTGTTCGCTGCCGAGCCATACGAGAGGCCGCAGATAGCACGCGGTCAGCTGATTGCGGCGCACCACTTCCAGTTGCGCCTCGCGAATCGTCTCCGCGCTGAAAGGCACAGCCATTTCAAAGATCTTTGCGGAATTGAAGAGTCTTTTCGTGTGCTCGTCGAGCCGGAAGATCGCGGGACCCGCGGCGGTCTCGTATGCCCTGACGCCTTCGAATACCGCCATGCCATAGTGGAGCGAATGAGTCAGAAAGTGGAGTTGCGCGTCCCGCCACTGCACCAGTTCGCCATCTAGCCAGATCACGCCGTCACGGTCATGCATAGTCGTTTTCATAACGCTTTTTCGAAAGATTGAGAGGATGAAACGGGCGGCGTGCTGTCCGCATCGGCCCGGTATTCGGCAAGCCAGCGTTCGCGCTTCGGTGCCGCGGCGAGCACGTTGCGCTCCTTGACGTGACCGAAGCCGCGAATCTCGCCCGGCAGATCGGCGAGCTTCAGCGCCGCATCGAATCGGGCGATGTCGAGCGTTGCGCAGAACTCGTTGACCAGCGCGAAGTACTGTTCGATCAGCTCACGTTCATTGCGCCGTTCCTCCGTCTTGCCGAATACGTCGAACGCAGTGCCACGCAGGAACCTGAGTTTTTCGAGCACGCGAAATGCCGTGAGCATCCATTGCCCGAATCGTTGCTTTTTCAGCCGGCCGTGTTCGTCGCGTTTGGCGAGCAATGGCGGCGCGAGATGGAACGCGAGCTTGTAATCGCGACCCGGCTCGCCTTCGAACTGCGCGCGCAGCTTGTCCATGTAGGCCGGGTCCGCATACAGACGGGCCACTTCGTACTCGTCCTTATAGGTCATCAGTTTCGCGAGATTGCGCGCGACCACCGGCGTGAGCCGAGGCTTCGACCCCGGCACAACAGCCGCTTCCTTCTCGCGCAGCCGTTCGACGGCTGCAACATAGCGCGCCGCATAACGCGGGTTCTGATAGACACTCAGCCGCTCGACGTTGCGCTCGATCAGTCGGTCCAGCGATTCGGGCATCTGCACGACGATGGCCTGCTGCTTGCCGGCGAGCGGCGTAAAATCCTCCACGGCGGCTTCATTGTGCTGCGCGACGTAGCGGCCCCATTCGAACGCCAGACGATTCTTTTCGACGGCCACGCCATTCAGTTCGATCGCGCGATCGAGACTTTCGTAGCTGAGCGGCAGCCAGCCGCGTTGCCAGGCAAAGCCGAGCAACAGGGGATTTGCATAGAGCGTATCGCCTAACAGTGCGAGCGCGAGACGATTGGCGTCGATGAAGTCGCAGTCGTCGCCGATGCTCGCGCGCAGATCCTGTCGTGTCTGATCGGCCGGAAAACTCCAGTGCGGATCCCGCACGAACTGTGCGGTCGGCGTGGCGCCGCTGTTGATCGCCGCTTTCGTCACTCCGCGTTGCGTGCGTGCCAGCACTTCAGCGGAAGCGGAAACGATCGCATCGCAGCCGAGGACCAGGCGCGCTTCACCGGCCGCGATCCGCGTGGCGTGCAGTTGGTCCGGTGCCGCGGCGATCTGCACATGGCTGAGCACAGCGCCGCCTTTCTGCGCGAGCCCAGCCATATCGAGCACGGTGACACCCTTGTGTTCGAGGTGAGCCGCCATGCCAAGCAAGCCGCCGATCGTCACGACGCCGGTTCCACCGACACCGGTCACCAGCACGCCATACGGCTTGGATAACGAAGCAATCGCGGGCCGGGGCAGTGCCGCGAAATCGGGCAACGCGGCTGCGGATGCGTGCTTAGCGGGCTTTTTCACCTGTGCGCCTTCAGCCGTAACGAAACTCGGACAGAAGCCGTTCACGCACGAAAAGTCTTTATTGCACGACGATTGATTGATCTTGCGCTTGGTGCCGAGCGACGTTTGCAGCGGCTCGACAGACAGGCAGTTCGATTGCACCGAGCAATCGCCACAGCCTTCGCACACTGCGTCATTGATGAAGGCGCGCTTCGCTGGATCGTGATACGTACCGCGTTTGCGGCGCCGGCGTTTTTCGGTCGCACAGGTCTGGTCGTAGATCAGAATCGATGTACCGGCCACTTCGCGCAACTCGCGCTGCAACCGGTCGAGTTCGTCGCGGTGATAGACCGTCACTCCTTCGGGGAGACGAATGTTCGCGTCGTATTTCTCCGGCTCGTCGGTCACGATCAGCACGTGCTTCGCGCCCTCGGCAACGACCTGAAACGCGATCTGCGGGACGGTGAGCACACCGTCCACCGGTTGGCCGCCGGTCATCGCGACCGCATCGTTGTAGAGCACCTTGTAGGTGACGTTTGCGCCTGCCGCAATGGAGGCGCGAATCGCTAGCAGACCCGAATGGAAATAGGTGCCGTCGCCCAGATTGACGAACACGTGGCGCTCATTCGTGAAATGCATCTGGCCGGTCCACGCGACACCTTCGCCGCCCATCTGGCTGAAGGTCTCCGTCTTGCGGTCCATCCACATCGACATGTAGTGACAGCCAATGCCGGCCAGTGCGCGCGAGCCATCCGGCACGCGTGTCGACGTGTTGTGCGGGCAGCCCGAACAGAACCACGGCTGCCGCTCCGGCACGGAACGCGGCGTGGCAGCCTCACGCTCCTTGGCTTCGATCACGGCCACGCGCGCATCGATTCGCGCTCGCAGATCGGCAGGCAGATCGGCTTTGGCGAGGCGCCGGGCGATCGCTTTCGCGATCAAGGCGGGCGACAGTTCGTAGTGCGCGGGCAGTAAAGTCTGTCCGCGCGGCACGGACCATTCGCCGCCTTCGTCCTCACGCTGATCGAACTTGCCGAACACCTTTGGGCGCACGTCGTCGCGCCAGTTATAGAGTTCCTCTTTGAGCGCATATTCGAGAATCTGGCGTTTTTCTTCGACCACCAGAATCTCGTCGAGCCCGGTTGCGAAGTCGCGCGCGTTCTGCGCATCGAGCGGCCATACGCAACCCACCTTCAGCACGCGAATGCCGATGCGCGCGCAGGTTTCGTCGTCGAGCGAGAGGTCGGCGAGCGCCTGCCGCACGTCGAGATACGCCTTGCCCGCGGTCATGATGCCAAGGCGCGGAGTGGGGCTGTCGATCACCACGCGGTTGAGCTTGTTCGCGCGAATGTAGGCGAGCGCCGCGTACCACTTGTAGTTGAGCAGACGCGCCTCCTGTGCCAGCGGCGGGTCGGGCCAGCGGATATTCAGGCCGCCTTCGGGCATGTCGAAGTCGTCGGGCAGGACGATCTGCAAACGGTCCGGGTCGATGTCGATCGACGCGCTTGACTCGACCACGTCCGTCACGCATTTCATCGCAACCCACAGACCTGCGTAGCGACTCATAGCCCAGCCGTGCAGACCATAGTCGAGATACTCCTGTACGCTTGCCGGATACAGCACCGGAATGCCGCTTGCCACGAACATGTGCTCGGATTGATGCGCGACCGACGAGGACTTCGCCGCATGGTCGTCGCCCGCCAGCACCAGCACGCCGCCGTTCGGATCGGTGCCGGCCGAATTCGCGTGCTTGAAGACGTCGCCGGTGCGATCTACACCCGGCCCCTTGCCGTACCACATGCCGAAGACACCGTCGACCTTCGCGCCCGGCCAGAGGTTGAGCTGCTGCGTGCCCCACACGGCAGTCGCCGCAAGGTCCTCATTAACCCCCGGTTGAAACACGACGTCGTGTTCCTTCAGATGAGTCTTTGCTTTCCATAGGCCCTGATCGAGCGCGCCGAGCGGCGAGCCGCGATAGCCGGACACATAGCCCGCCGTGTTGAGGCCGGCGCGGCGGTCGCGCGCCTTCTGCAGCATAGGCAGCCGCACCAGCGCCTGAGTGCCGCTCATATAAACGCGGCCCTTTTCGAGCGTGTATTTGTCGTCGAGCGATACGTCGGCAAGCGCGTCACGTAGCGGGGACGTTAGCGGGGCGTTCATGGTGAGGTCTCCGGCGGCTTTTAATGGAAGCGGAGTATAGGAAGCGGAATTTCCAACGTAAAATCACGAATACCGAATCCTGCTATTCGAAAAACACATGTCAAAAGACGTTACCCTGCGGCAGATGCGTTACTTCGTGGCGGCAGCCCAGAGCGGGCAGTTTTCGATGGCGGCGACGGCCGAGCATGTGTCGCAATCGGCGATCACCAATGCCGTGCTTGCATTGGAGGAAACCCTGGGTACGCGGCTATTCGAACGCCTGCCCCAAGGCGTCACATTGACGCCGGACGGGCACGATTTTCTGAACCACGCGAGACACATACTCGATTCGGTGCGCGACGCGGTCTACAAGGCGCCGTTCCGCTCGCACGATCTGAAAGGGACCGTGCGCATTGCGGCGTCGTATACGGTGCTGGGCTATTTCCTGCCCGAGTTGATGGCGCGTTTTCGCGCGACGTATCCCGACATCGTGATCGATCTGCACGACCTGGACCGCGAATCGATCGAGCAGGCCGTGCTCTCCGGCGACGTCGATCTCGGCATCGTTCTGCTCTCCAACGTCGAAAATATCAGGCGTTTCGGGCACCATGTACTGATTCGCTCGCGCAGGCAGTTGTGGACCGCGCCCACCCATCCACTTGCGCAACTCAATGCGCCTTCGCTCGCGGATATCGCGAGCTATCCATATATTTTGATTACGGTGGACGAAGGCGAGCAGTCCACGCTGCGTTACTGGAAGCAGAACGATGTCGAACCGAATATCGCCTTTCGCACCAGTTCAATGGAAGCGCTGCGTGGTCTGGTCGCGCATGGTTTCGGCGTCACGATTCTGTCCGACATGGTGTTTCGACCGTGGTCGCTGGAAGGCAAGCGGATCGACGCGCGGCCCATTTTCAACGCGATTCCGCAGATGGATGCGGGCATGTTGTGGCGCAAAGGCGCAACGCTGGATACGCCCGCCATTGCGTTCCAGCAGTTCCTCATTCATGCATGCGGGAGTTGAAAGGAAGGTGTGAGCGGACCGGTGAGAATGACATGCACCGCCCGAATTGACGCTGGCAATCCAGACGTATCTGTTTTTCGCATGGCCTGACGACTGTTTTCCTTGTGCACGGACGACTGCCGGCCCGCGCCGTAAGGCCGCGCTGACATGAGCTAGAGCCGGGACGCATTATAATCGGCCCGATGCATCGATTCATCGAGAATCGATCGACCACCGTTCCGCCTTCCGTCATGCCTAAAGAGAGAGCCAGCAAACCCGTTAAGCCTGCGTTGCGCAGCCGCAAATCTCCGCAGGGCTCGCCCACCGTGCAGGACGTCGCGCGTCTCGCGAAGGTGTCGGTCGGTTCGGTGTCGCGTGTGCTGAACGGCCGCGAGAATGTGGCGCCGGCCATTCAGGAGGCGGTGCGTGCCGCGGTGGCCGAGTTGAATTTCGTGCCGAACGTGGTGGCGCGCAGCATGCGCAAAGGCAGTTCGAGCGCGATTGGCTGTCTGATTTCCGACATCACGCAGCACACCGCCGCACAGATGGTGAGCGCCGCCGAAGAGCGCCTGCGGGCAAGGGGTTTCGAGATTCTGATCGCCAATTCACATTACGATCTCGAGCGCGAACGGGCCATTCTGTCGAGCCTGAAACAGCGCCGCATCGACGGATTCATCGGCGCGATTTCCGACGACGAGACGCCTTCCTATTTCAACTTCCTGCATACCCTGAATATGCCGGTCGTGCTGTGGGAGCGCGATGCCCAGGGCGAATTCAATTCGGTACTGACCGATCACGCCGACGGCTGTCGTCAGGCTGTGCGCTATCTCACGTCGCTCGGGCATCGCGCGATTGCGCTTGTGGCCGGCCACGAAAACACGTGGGTAGGCCGCGAGATGGTACGTGGCTATCTGGCCGCGTGCGAGGCCGCCGGCATCGCGCTCGATCCGGCGCTCGTGCTGCGCACCAGCGCCTTCAACAAGGACGTCTGCCGGGCGCTGCTCAGCGCTCCGCAGCCGCCTTCCGCGATCATCGCAACGCTGAACGACGTGGCCATCGTGCTTGAAGTCGTGCGGGAAACCGGGCTGTCGATCCCGGCAGACCTGTCGGTGATTTCCATCGGCGAGCACGAGTATTCCGGAATCGCGTCGCCGGCATTGACCGTGGTGACGCAAAACCCGCGCGACGTCGGCCGCGAAGCAGCGGACATGATGTTGCAGCTGATCGACGGCAGCGCGCCGTCCGGCATCCGCCGCTCCAAACATCCCATGCGTATGATCGTGCGCGAGTCGTGCGGCGCGCCACGCAGTCCTGCACGCCGCAAAAAGCGCTAGTCGGATCGATTCCCAGGGTTTGCCCGATCGCAAAGTTGCTTGACAGCGGATTTTTCGCCGCCGACATTGCGCATGGACGGTAAATGAATCGATTCACCAAAAACTCAAGGCATGATATGAGCGACAGGAAAAACGACTTACGGTCGGGGCAGGGCGAGAACGAGGAAGGCGGCCGTGCGGGCCGTCGGTGGTTTATGAAAACGGCGGGCGCGCTGGCCGGCGCGGTGGCGACGGGACTCGGCCTTGATGGCTGTGGAGATGGCGCGATCAGCGCCGCGTCCGCGCAAAGCGTGGGTGCGCAGATACCGGCGATCGTGCCGGCACAAACGGCGCTTGTTGTGATGCATTATCAGACCGACATCCTGGGGCTCTTTCCATCTGTCGCGCCTACGCTGCTCGCCAACACGCGCAAGTTGTGCGATGCCGCGCGGGCCAAAGGCGTCAGCGTCTATTTCGCCAAGATCCAGTTCAGTCCAGGCTATCCGGAAGTCAGCCCGTTGAACAAGAACGGGCAAGGGCTCAAGCAACTCGGCCTTTTCATCAGCGACAAAATCGCGCCGGAACTCGGCCAGCAGGCCAACGAACCGCTCATCATCGGGCATCGTGTTAGCGTGTTTTTCGGTACTGATCTGCAGGCACGGCTTTCCGCACAGGGTATCGATACGCTGATCATGGTCGGAATTGCGTCGACCGGCGTCGTGCTGTCGTCGGTCGCCTATGCGAGCGACGCGGACTTCCGCCTGTACACCGTCAAGGATTGCTGTTACGACCCGGACCAGGTCGTGCATGATCATCTTTTTTCCACGGCATTCGATTCGCGCACCACGGTGCTGTCGCTCGCAGATGCCGCGTCGCTGCTCGCCTAGGTCCGCCGCAAAGCGCTCTGAACGCGCCAGCCAGGGTTTCCGATATTTTTAAAAAGTTGACTCGTCGCGCCAACCTGACTATTGTCTGTGAATCGATTCACTGACACATGTTGAGTTGCGCGGCATTGAAAAAGCAGAGGATTTCATGACTTTCAGCAACAGGCGACGACAACTGCTACGGGCAGGCGCCGCAGGTATGGCGGGGCTTTCACTGCCGTTCGCATTCGAAGGCCGCGTCTTCGCGGCGCAAGCAGGGGTGCTCTCGGTCGCCATTCCGAGCAATCCGCAGACGCTCGATCCGATCAACCAGCCGAATCACGACGTGATGGCGATCAACCAGTTGATCTTCGAGAATCTGGTCGGCATCGACGCGCGCGGTCAGCGGGTGCCGCAACTGGCGCGCGCGTGGACGATTTCGCCGGACAAACTGACCTACACATTCGATCTGCAGCGCGGCGTGAACTTTCAGAACGGCCAGCCCTTCACTTCCGCCGACGTGAAATATAGCTTCGATTACGTGCTGAATCCCGCGAACAAGGCGTTCCGCCGTCCGTTCTGGACTGTGATCGAGTCGGTGAGCGCACCGGATGCGCACACCGCTGTGATCCGCCTCAAGCGTCCCTACCGGCCGTTGCTCGACTACATGTCGAAGTACATGGGTATTTTTCCGGCAGGCAGCCGCGAGCAGCACCCGGATGGCTACTTCAAGCAGACGCCGGTCGGTGTCGGCACCGGCCCGGCGATTTTCGTGCAGTCGAAAGCAAACGACTTCGTCGAGTTGAAGCGCAATCCGGCTTACTGGGGCAAAGGCGAGCCGCATTGGGACAAGATCGTGTTCCGCATCATTCCGGAAGAGTCGTCGCGGCTCGCGTCGCTGATGTCGGACCAGACGCAGATCATTAGTGCGCCGCCGGCCCAGACCTTTGCGCAGATCCGCACGTCGGCGGGCCTCGCGGGCGATAGCCGCGCATCGCCGACCAGCCCGCTGATGATGTGCCTGAACAACCGCAAGGCGCCGTTCGACGACCCGGCGTTTCGCCGTGCGGTTTCGCTTGTGCTGGACCGTGCCAAGATCTGCCGCGATCTGTGCTACGGCGCAGTGAAAGCGAGCAGCATGCCATTTGCGCCGGAGTCGTCGTGGTACGACGCTGGCTCGGCCGGAAGCCTGGCGTTCAATCTGGATCATGCGCGAGCGGCGTTGAAAAGCTCGAAGTACGCGAGTGGCGCGTCGTTCGATCTGTTGTACGTGCAGCCTGCGTATCTGATCGATACATCGTCGACGGCGCTTTTCATTCAGGCGCAACTGGCGTCGCTGGGTGTGCGTGTCAATCTGCGTCCACTCGATTTCGGGCAGATGATCTCGCAGGTGCTGGTCGGTAACCACGCTGCGGCGTTGACCGGTTTCATCGCACCGCCGGAGCCGACGTATCTGCTCAATGCGCTGTTCCGGCCAACCGAAAGTCTCTGGAAAGCGAGCGGCTACGAGAGTGCCGAACTGCTGAAGCTGATCGACGACAGCTATCTGGTCGATGATCCGGCAGCGCTGAAGCCGATCCTCGCGAAGCTTCAGCAGGTGTTGGCGCGCGACTGTCCGGCCGTCTGGATCGGCGCGCTGGAAGTGCAGAACCTGTGGCGCAGCAACGTCAAGGATTTCCAGGTGAACACCGGCTTCTCGCTGATGCTCGACAACGTTTATCTCGCGAAGGCGTGAGGTCGATATGAAAGCCGTTTCAAGGCTCTTTTCGTCCGTGCTGGTGCTACTGGTGGTGAGCGCGTTGCTGTTCGCGATGTGTCGCGCGACACCCGTGTCGCCCGCGCGTCTGACCCTGGGCAGCGACGCAAGTGTCGAACAGATTGCCGCGTTCAATCATCAATATGGACTCGACCGGCCTGTCGCCGCGCAATACGGCACGTGGCTGAACGGTGCGCTCGCGCTCGATTTCGGCAAGTCCTACGTGACCGGCAATTCGATCGGGCCGCAGATCGCCGATACGTTGCCGAACACCGTCGAGCTCGTCACGCTGTCGTTCATCTTCACGATCGTGGTGTCGATCGTGCTCGGCACCGTGGCGGCACTGAAAGAGAACAGCGGCACGGACCATCTGCTGCGAGCTGTGGCGATCGTCGGTTTATCCGTACCGTCGTTCTGGCTGGGGCTGCTGCTGATCCGCTATGTCGCGCTCAAAACCGGGTGGTTTCCGGTGGGCGGCCTCACGCCCTGGTCGGACGGATCGGCGGCTCATCTGCTCGCGCTGGTGTTGCCCGTCCTGACGATGTCGGTGTACTACATCTCCGTGCTGAGCCGTCTGGTGCGGGCGAACATGGTTGACGCGCTCTCGCAGGATTATGTGCGAACCGCCAGAGCGCTCGGTTTGTCGCCGTCGCGTATTCGCCTGTATGCACTAAAGAACGCGTTGCCGTCGCTCGTGAGCACGGCCGCGATGAGTTACGGCTACATGTTCGGCTGGGCGTTGATCGTGGAACAGATTTTCAATCTGCCGGGCGTCTCGCGTGCGTTGCTCACGGCGATCTTCCAGCGCGACTATCCAACGGTGCAGGCCATCGTGCTCGTGATCACGACGATTTTCATCGCGTCGAACACGTGCGCCGACGTACTGCATGGTTATCTCGACCCGAAGGCGAACAGAACATGATGGCTGATTCATCGCTACCCAACGTGCACCGCAAGCCACCTGTGCTCGGCGCATGGCTCGCATCGGCCGGCCGGTTGCTGCGCGCGCTGATGCATGAACCGGCTGGTGCTATCGGTCTCGTAACGATCGTGCTGCTGGGCGTGATTGCATTGTGCGCGCCGTGGCTGCCCTTGAAGGATCCGCTGCAGCTCTATATCGAACATCGTCTGGAAGCGCCGAGCGCGGCATTCTGGCTCGGTACCGATCAGGTGGGCCGTGACATTCTGAGCCGTACGATATGGGGCGCTCGCGCGTCGCTGTCCATCGGACTGTGCGCGGTCGCGATCGGCCTAGTGCTCGGCACGGGCGTCGGCCTCGTAGCCGGCTACAAATCCGGCTCATGGCTCGACGAAACGCTGATGAAAGTGATGGAAGTGCTCGCGTCGATTCCGCTCTTGATCTGGGCGATCGCGCTCGTCGGCATTACCGGCACTGATACGCTGCGTGTCGGATTGCTCGCCATTTCGAATGAAACCAAGCTCGTGCTGCTGATCGGCGTGCTGTACGCGCCGGGTCTTGCGCGGCTCACCCATAGTCTCGCGAAGGCCGAGTCGCAAGCGGAGTATGTCGCCGCACGGGTTCTGCAAGGCGCGAGCGAGGCGCGCATCATGCTCTCCGACGTTTTGCCCAACATCATCTCGCCGGTGCTGATCCAGGCGTCGCTGCTGCTCGGCGTGACGATCATCGTGGAAGCGTCGCTCAGTTTCATCGGACTCGGTGTGCAACCGCCGACGCCGAGTTGGGGCGCGATGCTCTCCGACGCGCGCGCACTGATTTTCACCGACAACTGGTGGGTGTCGGTGTTTCCGGGCGCGGCGGTGTTCGTCAGCGTGCTCGCCTTCAATCTGTTCGGCGACTCGATGCGCACCATTCTCGACCCGCGGCGGCGCAATGCGCATGCGGCGAATGTGCCGGGAGCGTCGCTATGAACGAAGCGCTTCTGTCGATCGAAAACCTGCGCGTCACTTTCGGTTCGGGCAAGACGCAGACCGAAGTGTTGCATGGACTCGATTTGCACGTGGGACGTGGCGAGGCGGTCGGTCTCGTCGGCGAATCGGGTTCGGGCAAGAGTGTCGCGTCGCTGGCGGTGCTCGGGTTGCTTGGCAACGCGGGGCGTATCAGCGGCGGCCGGATCGTGCTCGACGGCGAAGACCTGGGCCGTGCTTCGGAGGCGCGTATGCGGGCATTGCGTGGACGGCGCGTCTCCATGATCTTCCAGGATCCGGCGACGGCGCTCAACCCTGCCTTCACGATCGGCGCGCAACTCACCGACGTGATCCGCGCCCACCGTCGGCTGCGCGGCCGCGCGATCCGCGACGAAGTGCATGGCGTGCTCGAACGCGTCGGTTTCAAAGACCCGCGCACCACGGAGCGCGCGTATCCGCACGAACTGAGCGGCGGCATGAAACAACGCGCGATGATTGCCGCCGCGATTGTCTGTGAACCGGCGCTGCTGCTCGCGGACGAGCCCACTACCGCGCTCGACGTGACCGTGCAGGCGCAGATCGTCGAGTTACTGCGAACGCTGGTGGACGAGATGGATCTCGGCCTCGTGTTCATCACCCACAACCTCGACCTGATGGCGGAACTGTGTTCACGCGCCGTCGTGCTGAAGCAGGGGTGCGTGGTCGAAGCCGGCCCGGTGGAGGATATCTTTCTGCGGCCTTCGCACGACTACACGCGGCATCTGATCGCGAGCATTCCGCGTTTGCCGGTTACGCGTGCTACGGGCCGTCATCAACCTGAGGAGACGCGCGATGTCCGTTAGTGTGCCGAACGCCGCTCTCGCCACGCAGCCGATCTTCGCGCTGCAGGAGGTCGGCAAATCCTATGCGCTGGCGCGTTCGCCGCTCGAGCGCATGTTCAACCGGCGCCGCTTTCATGCGGTGTCGGGCGTGAGTCTCGAGGTGGCGAAGGGCGACGCGCTCGCTATCGTCGGCGAAAGCGGGAGCGGCAAATCGACTGTCGCGCGCATGATGGTCGGCCTCACCGCACCGACCACCGGCTCGATCTGTTTCAGAGGCGACGCGTTGAACACGATGACGCGAGCGCAGAACGCGACGTTTCGCCAGCGTGTCCAGATGGTGTTCCAAAGCACGACGAACTCGCTGAACCCGCGCAAGACGATTGCCACGACGCTGGCGGAAGCGATCGGCAACGACGGCGTGCCGGTGCGCCAGTTGCTCGACATGGTGCGGCTGCCGGCATTCGTGTTGGCGCGCTATCCGCATCAGTTATCGGGCGGCCAGCGCCAACGCGTGGGCATCGCGCGGGCGCTCGCGCGCCGTCCGGAACTGGTCGTTGCCGATGAACCCACTTCCGCGCTCGACGTATCGATCCAGGCGGAGATCATCCGGCTGCTGCGCGACCTCCACCAGAGCGCCGGTGTCTCGCTGGTCGTGATCAGCCACGATCTGGCGCTGGTCGGCGAGTTGTGCCAGCGGGTGGTGGTGATGCGAGAAGGGCGCGTCGTCGAAGCGGGAGCCGTGGATCAGGTGCTGTTCGAACCACGCGAGCGCTACACGACGGAGTTGCTGGCGGCGATCCCGAAAGGCATTGGCCGGCTGCAAGAGAGGCGATCTGAGCAGTAGAGAAAGATCCGGGTCAAGCAGTGAGCCGGTCCACCTAGGGATATTTTTTTAATCTTTGGTGAATCGATTCATTTGCTATCATCAATCGATCGCTAGCCGACCGGGGTGTCGCGATTTCTTGTTTGGAGAAGAGCGGTGAAGGAAAAGTTATTCATCATGGCGGCTCTGCTGGGCGGGAGCGGTTTCGTTCATGCGCAGAGTTCCGTCACCCTGTACGGGATCATCAACGAGGCCATCACCTACTCGTCGAACCAGGGCGGCCATAGCGCGGTGCAGTTGACCGGCAACGGCGAGTACGGCAGCCGCTGGGGGCTGCGAGGCGCCGAAGACCTCGGCGGCGGCACCAAGGCGATCTTCACGCTGGAGAACGGCTTTAACCCGGTCAACGGCGCGCTCGGTCAGAACAACCGCATGTTCGGCCGCCAGGCGTTCGTGGGTTTTTCGAATCCTGACTACGGCACGCTGACGTTTGGCCGCCAGTACGACGCGATTGTCGGCACCTTGCAGACGATGACGTCCAACGGCGCGTGGGGCGGCGTGATGTTTTCGCATCCGTACGACAACGACAATACCGACGACTATCTGCGCGTCAATAACTCGATCAAATACGTCTCGCCGAACTTCAAGGGCTTCACCGGCACCGCGATGTACGCCTTCAGCAACGCGCCCGGCGCCTTTGCGAACAATCGCATGTGGTCGGTAGGCGGCATCTATTCGCTGGGCGCATTTTCGATTGCGGCCGCCTATTCGCTCTATGACGAACCCGGCGTGAACACCACTGCGAACGTGAACACCAACGGTGCCATCACCTGCTGTGATGCGCCGATTACGTCCAAACGGGAGCAGATTGCGGGCATCGGTGCCTCGTATGTGATCGGACCGGCCAAGCTGAGTCTGATGTACAGCAACGCGATCTACAACGACGTGGGCACGACGTTGACGAGCGGCATCAACTACCGCTTCAACAACTATGAAGCGAATGCGCGCTTCACCCTCGATCCGACGCTGTTCTTCGGCATGGCCTACACGTACACGAGCGACAACATCACCGGCGGTCCGGGCGGACCCACTCAGGTGCACTGGCATCAGGTCAATCTGCTGGTCGACAAGTTTCTCTCCAAGCGCACCTCCATCTACACGGAAGTGATCTATCTGCGCGCGGCCGGTGGCGGCTTTCCGCGACCTACGGGCGGTCCATTGCCGGCGACTTCTAACGGCATGCTGGCCTCGCAGATTCAGACCATGCTGCCCTCGTCGGGGCAGAACCAGGCGGTGGTCAGCGTCGGACTCGTGCACAAGTTCTAGCAGCACTGCTTTTACCGGCGCAAACCGGCAGCGCGTTTGCGCCGCATCGACTAACAAGTAAGGTGTGTAATGACTGAAAGACTTTACCGGGCCGGTGTCGATATCGGTGGGACCTTCACTGATATCGTCGTGATCGGCGATGACGGCGTGATTCATACGAGGAAGGTTTCGTCCACGCCTCAGGACTATGGCATCGCGATCGTCGCGGGCTTGCAGGCATTGCTGGCCTCGCTCGACGCGCAACCGCGCCAGATAACCGAACTGGTTCATGCAACCACTGTCGCCACGAATACCGTGCTTGAAGGCAAAGGCGCGCGCACCGCGCTGATCACCACGCGCGGTTTTCGCGACGTGGTCGAGATTGGCCGCCTGCGTGTGCCGATGCTCTACAACCTCGCGTATCAGAAGCCGGAGCCGCTCGCGAAACGCCGGCACCGCTACGAGGTCGACGAGCGGCTATTGGCCGACGGTTCGATCGACACGCCGCTCGACGATGCGCAGGTGCTGGACATCGCGCAACGTATCGCCGACGAGAAAATCGAAGCGGTAGCGATCAGTCTGATTCATGCGTATGCGAATCCCGATCACGAGATCCGTATTCGCGATCTGCTGCGCAACGTGTTGGGGGACGCCGTCTACCTGACCTGCTCGCATGAAATCCTGCCGGAGATCCGCGAATACGAACGCACCAGCACGACCGTCGTCAATGCGTATCTCGGCCCGGTGGTAGTCAGCTATCTGCATTCGCTGATCGACAAGCTACGCGGCATCGGCATGACCGGTCCCGTGCAGATCATGCATTCGAACGGCGGCGTGATGAGCGCGGCCATGGTCATGCAGAAGCCGGCGACGATCATCGAGTCCGGTCCGGCGGCCGGTGTGATCGCGGGCGCCTCGGTGGCGGCCGCGTCGGGTTACGCTGATTGCATTACGGTGGACATGGGTGGCACCACGGCGAAGGCGGCCATCATCGAGAAGGGTGAGCCGGCGCGCACGACCGAGTACGAGGTTGGCGCGGGAATCAACGTCAGCAGCAAGCTCGTGAAGGGCGGCGGCCACGCGGTGAAGCTCCCGTTCATCGACGTCTCGGAGATCGGCGCCGGCGGCGGCAGTCTCGTGCGTATCGACGCGGGCGGCCTCGTCAAGGTCGGCCCGGATTCGGCGGGCTCGGTGCCCGGGCCTGTGTGCTACGACGCGGGCGGCACTATTCCGACGCTCACGGACGCCGTGCTGACGCTTGGCTATCTGAATCCGGAGTTCCTCGCCGGCGGGGAGTTGCGCATCAACCAGCAGAGGTCGCTCGAAGCAATGCGCACGCAGATCGCCGAGCCTACGCACACGGATCTGTACGAAGCCGCCTATGGCGTCTTCTCGATTGCGGCTTCCACGATGACGCGCGCAGTGAAAGCCGTGTCGACGTATCGTGGCCGCGACCCGCGCGAGTTCGCCTTGTTCGCCTTCGGCGGCAACGGGCCGGTCATTGTCCACGCGATCGCCGAATTGCTCGACATGAAGACGGTGATCGTGCCGCCGAGCCCTGGCGTGTTCAGCGCGCTCGGCCTGCTGTTCTCGTCGACGCAACATGAATTCATGCAGACGATGTTCCGCCGCCTCGATCACTCCGCCGCGATGGAGTTGGGTAATGTTCTCGAAGACCTGGTGGCACGCGCCACTGCGGATATGACGGCCGAGGGCAATACCTTCGACGATATCGCCGTGACATGTGCGCTGGATTTGCGCTACACGGGTCAGGCTTACGAGTTGACTGTGCCGATCGAATGGCGTGCCGGTCAGCCGCTCGACATCGCGCCGATTGCTGCCGCGTTTCATGCGGAACACGAACGCACCTACGGGCACGCGTCCGCGGACGAGGTTATCGAGCTCGTCAATCTGCGCGCGGTCGGTTCGCTGCGCTCGCAGAAAGACCGCGCCTACGACGCGCAACGCGCCGGTGGCAGCCGGGCGAGCTCGCCAGGCACGCGCGTGCCGGTGCCGCGCCGGGCGTATTTCGGCAAGACCCACGGTTTTATCGACACCCCGGTGATCTCGCGCGCCGATTTGCGCGCCGCGCCGATGAGCGGCCCGTTGATTGTCGAAGAGTACGACTCGACCTGCGTCGTGCCGCCGAATGCCGGCGCGCGCGTCGATGCCCACGAAAACATTGTCATCACGTTTCTGGAGCAATCCGCATGAATACCCAGCAGGCCGCCTCGGCGGGCACCGATGCCATCACACTCGAAATCGTCAAGAACGCGCTCGGCTCGATCGCTGACGAAATGGCGCTTGTCGTGCTGCGCACTGCCTATTCGCCGATCGTGCGCGATTCGATGGACTTCTCCACCGCGGTGTTCGACCGCGCCGGCCGCGTGATCGCGCAGGGCCTGACCTTGCCGATTCACCTCGGCGCGTTTCCGGCCGCGATGGATAACGTAGTGAGCCGCTTCGGCACGGCCGGCAAGCTCGGCGACATCTACATCATGAACGACCCCTACACGTCGGGCGGCATGCATCTGCCGGACGTGTATCTGATTCAGCCGGTTTTTTACGAGTCGCGTATCGAAGGCTATGTTGCGACCATCGTCCACCACGCCGATATCGGCGGCATGGCGCCGGGCAGCATGGCGATCGGCGCGACGGAAATCTATCAGGAAGGTCTGCGGATTCCGTTGATGAAGCTGTGCGATGCAGGCGCTGTCAACGACGCGCTCGTCACGCTGCTGGAGACGAACTCGCGCATGCCGGGTCAATTGCGCGGCGATCTGCGCGCGCAGGTGGCCTCGTGCAAGGCCGGTGAGCGGGGGCTTGTTCAGTTGCTCGACAAATACGGCGCGGACGGTTTCGGACGGCTGGTCGAAGCGCTGCACGATTACGCGGAGCGCCTGACGCGTCAGGCCATCGGCACGATGCCGAATGGTGAATACCGTTACGAGGATTTCATCGACGGTCTGGGCGATATGCCCGTGCCGATCGCGTTTCGCGTCAAGGTCACCGTGGCGGACGACACGGTCAGCATCGACTGGACTGGGACTGACGCGCAGGTGCAGGGCGCGATCAACGGTCCGTTCGCGACCACGCAATCGGTCGCGTACGCGGCGGTGCGTTGTGCGATTGGTGTCGATGTGCCGAACTGTGAGGGGTTTTCGCGGCCCGTGCACGTGTACGCGGAAAGCGGCTCGATTGTGAATCCGGTGGAACCGGCGGCATGCGCGGCGCGCGGGATCATCGCTTACCGCATGTTCGATGTGTTGCAAGGCGCATTCGCGCAGATCGTGCCGGATACGATACCGGCGCTGGGTGAAGGCGGTCCGTCGGTCGTGTCGATTTCGGGCCGTAGCTCGGATGGCAAGGGCGGCGGGCGCGGCAACTGGTTGATTACCGACGGCGTTCTCGGCAGTTGGGGCGGTGGTCGTACCGACGGTTGCGAAGGCATTGCGAATCCACTCGGCAATCTGTCGAACCAGCCGGTCGAATTGATCGAGGCGCGTCTGCCGCTCAAGATCACCGAGTATGGATTCGTTACCAACTCCGGCGGCGCGGGCCGGCATCGCGGTGGCCTTGCAATGCGCCGCGCTTATGAATTGCGCAGCGACCACGCGTTGCTCGGACTGCGCTCGGACCGGCGCGCACATCGGCCGTCGGGCTCGCACGGCGGCCTGAGCGGATCACCGTCGCTCAATCTGCTGACCCGCGACGGTCAATGCACGTTGCTGCCGACCATGCCGAGCACGGTGACCGCACTTCGCAACGGCGATCGTTTCTGCCATATCGCGGCGGGCGGCGCAGGTCATGGCGATCCGTTGACACGTTCGCCGCAGGCCGTGCGCGAGGACGTGCTTGACGATCGCATCACGGAGCAGCTGGCGCGTGAAGTGTACGGCGTCGTGCTAGAAGGCGCGGGGCGCGGCGTTGATGAGCACCGCACCGCCGAGATGCGGGGGCTTCTCCAGACGCTTTCCTGGCAGGAGCGCGTCGCGAGGCAGGAGGCTCTGTTTCTGCAATCGACCGGAGCCGATGCTACGGCTATCGGCAAACTACTCTGACCACGACAGGGGCTTTGACTATGTCCGCTTCAATCCCTAGGTCAGTCCTCGATACTCAACGTGTGCGCTTGCTGCGTCCCAGTTGGGCCGAGCTCGACTATGGCGCCATCGCCGCGAATCTGGCCGTCGCGCGTGAACAGGTGGGACGAATCACGAAAATCTACTTCGTTTGCAAGGGCGACGGATTCGGGTTCGGTGCCGCGAAGGTTGCGCAGTTGGCGGCGCAAGCGGGTGTCGATGGCTTTTGCGTCGGTAGTCCGGAAGAGGGCGTCGCGATTCGCAACGCGGGCGTCGATCGCGACATTCTGCTGTTTGCCTCGACCTTGCCGGAGGATGCGGCGCAGGTTGCCGCGTTGGGACTGACGGTGACGATCCAGAGTCACGAAAGTCTGCGCGCGTTTGTCGATGCCGGCGTGGCGGTCGATGCATTCCTCGAGATCGACCCGGGCTTCGGGCGCTTCGGTTTTCTGCCGTCGCAATGGCAAGCCGCGTTCGAGGCACTGCGCGCTCAGTCGACAGTGCGGCTCAAAGGCGTGTACACGCATCTGAGTTCGCCGGAGAGCGATGACGTGACGCGTAATCAGGCCGGCGTGTTCGATGCCGCGCTGGCCGACGCACGCGCAACGGGATTCGATAACGTCACGACGATGCTGGCGAGTTCACGGGTGATGCTCGCGCATCCGCATCTGGCGTATCAGGCCGTCGACCCTGGTCGGCTTCTCTACGGAGCGCTCGACGCGGACTGGATGGCGCGTGCGCCGCTGCGGCCGATGTTGCGCGCGGTACGTGGGCGCATCATTCACGTTCAGGAGCATCCGGCTGGATCGGTCCTGGGGATTGGCTATGCGGAACCGATCCGGCTAGAACGCCGTGTGCGGATCGGTGTCGTGCCGATCGGTTTCTGGGATGGACTGAATCACGTGCCGCCGCTTGGCCGCGTGATAGTGCATGGACAGGAGGCTTGTATTCTCGGGCGCCGTTCGTTCCAGCATACCGTGGTCGACATCACGGAGAATGAGCAGGCCCGGACTGGAAGTGTCGTGACGTTGCTGGGACAGGACGGCGACCAGACGATAACGATCGACGAACTGGCAGCATGGCTGCGGCTGCCCGTCATGGAACTGATTCCGCGGTTAGTGAGGAGCTTGCCTCACGTTGACACCGAAGTGATGGATGTGCCGGGCAATGACCGACGTGTCTGTCGCTCATCAAACTGACTCGAATGGCCGTTGTGCATTAGAACCTGCGGACGAAGGCGCGTTGACTCGAATGACGGCATTGGCCGATGACCGGGCAGCAGGGCCAAAGGCGAATGACCGCTGCGCCTCCGGACGAAACGAAAGGCGGCCCTGGAGCCATGTGGCGAGGAAAGGGGTGAGACGGGTCGGTCGGCCGCGTCGATATTGCCAATGCCGTGATAACCGGCCGTGTCGCCGCAACCGCTTCTTGGCATTAGTTGTGGAATCGGCAGGGCCGGGCGGCGTCCCCGGATTCTCGGCAATTCCGGTTGTTCATGCCTTGCTCGACGTAGTTGTTTCGCAGCGACCGTTTTCGTGCAGTCTCGAATCGTCAATGGCGATCCGTACTCGAAATAGAGCGGGGTGATTGCTCCACGCTCGCACCGACATCAAGAACGAACCGTTCCGGCTGTGCCGACCTTCGAGGCAACAAGGAAACCTGTTGCGACGACAGACCTATTTTCGGAGAAGGCGCTGACGCTGAGTTTGCTGCGCGGTCGCCCAACTGCGGTTTTCTGAATCCTGTCGTGGTCGAACGCGACCCACACGCCTGAGTAATGGCTGATCAAGGTTGGACCAGGCGACTTCCACCACCTTGATGTCAGCCATCTTGCCATTGCTTTCTGACAGTTCCTTCTGGGTGACCAGGCGTCAGTGGACGTATGGTCAGCCATTGGCCACTTTGCGTTCGCCACAAGGCGCCTTGTTCCTGCGGCGCAGTTCATCCGTGGTTTCGCCGCCGCCGTCCGGCAGCCAGCCAGGCGGCTGGAGAATGTGATTGATCGCCGTCCACACGTTCTTTGCCTTCACTACGTCCCGCACCAGTGTCGCCCAGTGCTCGAACTCGACGACGAACGGATTGCGCGAGGTGGTCGGCGTGACGAGACCGTAACGGCAAGGTTCGTCGGCGCGCTCCTCAACGTAGGTGCCGAACAGCCGGTCGAAGATAATCAATACGCCACCGTAGTTCGCATCCAGATAATCGACATTCGATGCATGGTGCACGCGGTGCGAGGATGGCGTATTGAAAACATACTCAAGCCAGCCGAGCTTCGGAATCCACGTGGTATGCAGCCAGAATTGATACATGAGGTTGATGAAGAGCGTCAGCAGTACGACTTCAGGACGCACGCCGAGCCATACGAGCGGCGCGAAGAAGATCGCCGAGCCCGACAGCTTGCCCGTCACGCCGAGCCGGTACGCGGTGGAAAGGGTCAACTGGTTAGGCGAGTGGTGCACCGCATGCGTCGCCCAGAAGAACCGGATGCGATGCGACGCCCGGTGATACCAGTAGTAGCAGAATTCCTGGCCGATGAAGAGCGTGAGCACCATCAGAGCGCTGTTCAGTTCTACGGTGAAGATGCGATGCTCCCATGCCAGGGCAAATATGGGGGTTGCGAGCGAGAGCGGCAGCAGCGCGAGCAGCTTGCGCCCGACAACATCGGCGAGCGAAAGCCACACTTCGTGCCATGCGAACGGCGTGTCGGTTATGCGATTTTTCCGGCTAAGCCAGACAGCTTCGACCAGCGACACGGCGATGACGAAAGCTGTGACGTAAAGCGTGAATTTTCCAAGTGATTCCATGACGATGCCCTAACGGTAGTGGCGGAAGCTATCGTCTGCGGTGAAAGGGTGTGTCAGTGCGTCGCATCCGATACGGACAGATTAGCCATGGGCGCCATAACAGTCTATGTGGAAGTTATTTCACCGTATGTCGTGGGACGTGGAGCCTTGCCACTCGATGAAAGTCGGGCTCAGACACATGGAGCCTGGTTCTTTGACACGGTAGTGACAGTT
Source organism: Paraburkholderia sp. NPDC080076 (assembly GCF_050281145.1). NCBI lineage: Bacteria > Pseudomonadati > Pseudomonadota > Betaproteobacteria > Burkholderiales > Burkholderiaceae > Paraburkholderia > Paraburkholderia sp. NPDC080076. Next base: position 395,161 of record NZ_JBNNWQ010000006.1, read on the forward strand.
ACAGGACCGCACGGTGTCAAAAGGGCAGGTCGAACTGTGCCGTCGGAACCGTAGCTGGCGTCGCGCCAGGCATCCTCATCAGGGAGCGGCGAGCGCGCTTCGCTTTGTCTGAAGCGGCGAGCAGCGCACCCGCGTCGACCAGCGATTGGGTTGGCGCGGACCGAAGGGCTGAACAACGTGAAAACTCTGACCGGTTACATCTTCCCGGGCGATGTCATGTGATGCACACCTGCGGCTTCACCTTCAGCCGGTCTACGGCGATTGGGATGAAACGGACACCTTCGAAATATGTCAGCTAGAACGTCCCTATCACAATCTGGAACCTGAGAACGTCGGCCCGTCACTCTCTGAAGGAAAAGACTTGTTGTCCAGCACTGCTCGCTGTGCTTTATAGACTGGTCTTTGGGTCCGGACGACTTTATGTCATTTGACAGCCGGCGCGACCGAATTGATGCCGACGGGCATGAAATATCGACTGGACAAGATGTATTGGGACCAGCACGAGTTCGCCGTACACATCCTGTCCTCGCGGACGAGGGCCAGGCGCCGGGCAAGCTGAACCGCGACTTTGGGCTTGCCGTCCCCCGACGGCCTTGAACTTGATGACGTGAATGACACCCCAGGCCGAGGAACGCCCTTGGTCTTGGGCAATGCTTAGGTGAAGCCCGTCGAGTCCTCATATCTAGCCTGGCCGGAGGCCAGCCCGCTGGGCAGCCACCTGAATACCGTAAACAGTCGAGCCAGTAATTACCCCCGTCATCAACACGCCGATGAAAGCAAGCAAAACCGCGATGATCCGACCAAGCGTAGTGGTCGGCACGACGTCGCCGTAGCCGATGGTCAGCGCAGTGACCGCGCAAAAATAGAACGTCTCGCCCAGAGATGACTGCGTACGTGTGACCGTGTTGACGGCCCCTCCAACGTAATACATCGCGATCGACAGAAAGAAGAAAAGCACGACCAGAATGGCCAGAATGCGGCGCAGGTGCCAGAGGACCTTGGCAACCTCAGCAGCCGCAGTACGCGGCGAGATCTTGGCGTGAAGGTTGTCCTCGTTGCCACTATCCATGTCTCTTAAGCCTGTCAGGTTGATTCGGGCTCTCTTTGAGACAGAGCCGCGTCTACAGAACCAACATAAAACGTTGTGTCCGGCGGAGATATTGCATGTTTACGTAATCCGAGGCAAGTTCGGGTGTCTGCCGTCGTGGCTGAACAAGCGTCGAGCGCCAACAGCCTCGCTGGATTCATTGCATATACATGTAATAGCCGTTCTTCGCCAAGCCAACTATCATCGGGAGTTCGGGACTTGGAACCGTTCAGTTTGTCGATACGGCTTGGCGATTGCACTGCGGACCTCGATGTGACCGCAGTCCGGATGACCGTCCTGCCGGGCAATTCACGGTAACCGGTTCAGCAACTCGTCCTGGAGAAACGATATGGCTTCGAAAGGGAAGTGTCTGTGGCTCTGTCGAGTTAACGCGGTGTAGTAGATTCGGTCAGACCGTAACGCATGACGAGCATGATGGCAAAGACGAGGATGCCACTTAAGGCACTGCCCGCTGGCATTGGCAAGGTACTGAAGCGACTGCACTATCCATTGGACTTGATTCAGCTGTGTGTGCGCTGGTATGTGGCGTACTCGCTGAGCCTGCGCAACCTCGAAGAGATGATGGCCGAACGGGGCGTTGAGGTGGATCGTTCGAGCGTGCACCGCTGGGTCATCAAGCTCGTGCCGTTGTTCGAAAAGGCGTTTCGACGGCACAAGCGAGCGGTTGGCAAGAACTGGAGGATGGACGAAATCTCAGTGCGCAGATCAAAAACGCCATGCAGTACGGCACTTTGTGTGCCACGTCGGGCCTTCAACGTCCCTTGTGTGCATGTTGGTCAGCACGGCGTCGTCCTGCGCTTAGTCAGTCGTGTCGAGCAGTGAGTTCGCGTTGTGGTAGAAAAGCCGCGCTAGCAGAATTAATGGGCACGATTTGCGCTCCAACGGACATCATTAGCAGAATTTGCGACCTTCAGCATTTGTGAACACCAACAATTGGAGCGTCAATGTCGCCGTCGAGGAAGCTATCTGATAAGGATAACTACTTTCTGACTAGGCAAACAGCCGACGCTCGTCAACTTGACAAGGCCGTACAGATCATCGACGAAACCCCGGCCGTTCCAGTGTCAGTTGCAATCGTTGAGCCTGGTCCAGATGAAAAATGAACGACGGGCGAGACTGGACGAGCAGTGTCTTCAGTTCCATGCTGGTCGTGGTCCGAATGAAGGTGTCTACCGTTTTGACCAGCTGATGCAGGACAATGACCTCGCGATCGAGGTAAGTCTGGTCGAAATCGTAAATTCCGACTTCGTTAAGCCTTGCGAGGTCATCGTAGCTCTGCCGCGTCAGCGCATCGCTGATCTTGCTTCGTTGTGGAGTCGCTCCGAGTCTCTGCAGCAATTCGGCGGTTTCCTGAATGACCTGTCCATGCTCGTCAACCATCCGGCTCGCGAAGCTTTGCACGCCTCTCAACCGAGTTCTGCGCAAGGCTATTTGCCCTGCCGCGATTTCCGCCTGATTCGCCACAAGGATGATGCCGACGATCTGTGCATTGGTCAGCCCGTCATCCTGACCAAATGCGCAAATGGATGATGCGAGGAGCAGCAACAGCGCTCCAGCGGTACATTTGACGTTCATTGCTCACCTGAAACTTGTGTTCCGGTCGTTGACGCACCGTTCAAGCCGCACGTCGGCAGCACAGTTGACATGCTATACCGGCGAGCCGACGAGTGCACCAGACGAACAAAGCACGCCACGCGAGTTGCCCGCAGCTTCCAGAGCTCGGCTCCAGCCGGCGCAGGCAATCAGGGCTGCGATGAGAAGAGGCAGGTTTCTCTTCTCAACGACCGGGTCCGTGGCGTCTGCGGAAAGGGCGCGCCGTTTTGCGGGCAGCCCCGCCGCCATGGAGTTATGCTGAACGGTCGATTCAGGTCAGCGCGACAGGATCTGCCGCAATAGTTCCAGCGCTTTCATTTCGTCAAGACGACCGGTTCGTGCCTTATCCGAAGCTGATGGAGCTGATTGCGCAGTTTCGAAAACGCTACCCCGCGCTGGTTGCCCATGTGGCTCCGACCGACGCGGGTTTCATCGGCCATAGGGAACGGAGACTTCTATCGATTCTCAACAAGCGGAAACTCGAGCGCGTGCTCGGTTACCTGCTCGATGAGAACGAGTTCCTGAGGCCGCACGGCATTCGTTAGCTTTCTCGCTATCACCTGGAACATCCGTTCGTGCTTCACGTCGCTGGACCGGAGTATAAGGTGCAGTAGCTGCCGGCCGAATCGAATACCGGCATGTTCGGTGGCAACTCGAACTGGCGCGGCCTTGTGTGGATGCCAGTTAATCTGCTGATCGTCCGGGCGCTGATGAATTTATACAATTTTTTTTGGCGATGACTTCAAGGTTCAATGTCCGACCGGGACGGGTCCGCACATGACGCTGTTCGAGGTAGCGCAGGAGCTTGTCCGTCGGCTGACGGGTACGTTTCTGCGCGATGCCGACGGGCCACGGCCCGTCTACGGCGGGGCGGCCAGATTCCAGGACGATCCGCATTGGCGCGACCTGATCCTGTTTTACGAGTACTTCCACGGTGACAATGGTGCTGGCCTTGGGGCCAGCCACCAGACAGGCTGGACGGGCCTCGTCGCCCCTCTCCTGGACCGGTTTGGGCGTGTCGATGCGCAAACTATACTGGAGACCGAACGCGCCCGTGTGATAGCGGGGATCGTAAGGGGGCAGGTGGGCGGAGAAGGGATCGGCGAGAAGTAAAGGAGAGGATATGTTCGACTTACGCTACCCGGCGCTGTACCAGATCAACACCCGCGTCTGGCTGACCGGGTTGTCTCGCGTGCTGGGGAGGAGCGCGACGCTGGACGATATTCCGGATGCCGAACTGGATCGCCTTGCCGAGTTGGGCTTTGACTGGATCTGGTTGCTGAGCGTCTGGCAGACCGGCCCCGCAGCGCAGGCGATCTCGCGTGCGAATCCCGAATGGCGTCGCGAATTCGCCGAAACGATACCGGACCTCTGCGACGAAGACATCGCCGGCTCCGGGTTCGCCATCCAGAGCTACACCGTCCATCGCGATCTGGGCGGCGCCGGGGCGCTCGCCCGATTGCGGCAGCGTCTGCAGCAACGCGGACTGAAGCTGATGCTCGATTTCGTGCCGAATCACATGGCGCCGGATCACGACTGGATCGATGAGCATCCGGACTACTTCGTCCACGGGAGCGAGGCGGACCTGGCTCGCTCACCGCGCAACTACTGCCGGGTGCAGACAAGGAACGGTCCGCTGGTGCTTGCCCACGGCCGGGATCCATACTTCGACGGATGGCCCGATACGTTGCAGCTCAACTACGGCAATCCGGAGTCACAGCAGGCGATGATCGCCGAGCTGCAAAGAATCGCAGGGCAATGCGACGGCGTGCGATGCGACATGGCCATGCTGGTCTTGCCCGACGTGTTCGAACGCACCTGGAACATTCGCGCCGATCCCTTCTGGCCGAAGGCCATCGAATCCGTGAAGCGCAAGCATCCGCAGTTCCTGTTCATGGCGGAGGTCTATTGGGACCTGGAATGGACGATGCAGCAGCAGGGCTTCGATTACGCCTATGACAAGCAGATGTATGACCGCCTCCGCGATGCGCACGCACGGTCGGTGCGCGAGCATCTGCACGCCGGGCTCGATTACCAGGACAAGCTGGCCCGCTTTCTGGAAAACCACGACGAGCCCCGGACCGCGGCGGCCTTCGAACCCAGCAGGCACGAGGCAGGCGCCGTCATCACGTTTCTTTCGCCTGGTCTGCGCTTCTTTCACCAAGGCCAGTTCGAGGGCTGCAGGAAACGCATCTCGCCGCACCTGGTCCGGTCGCCACAGGAGCCTATCGACGCAGCGTTGCAGGCGTTCTACGAGAGCCTGTTGGCGGTGCTGCGTCAGCCCGTCTTTCGGGACGGCGCGTGGAACCTGCTCGAATGCGTGCCGGCGTGGGAGGGCAACTGGACCTCCGATTGTTTCATCGCGTGGTCCTGGCAACGAGCCGACGGCGAACGGCGGGTCGTTGCCGTCAACTACGCCGACAACAAGAGCCAGTGTTACGTGCGGCTGCCGTTTCCCGACATGGCCGGCCGCACGGTGCGGATGAAGGACATCATGGGGCCTGCCAGTTTTGATCGCGACGGCAACGATCTCATTTCACGCGGTCTTTACCTGGATCTGCCACCATGGAGCTACCACGTCTTCGAAATGACCGCATCGTGAAGGCGCGCACGACGCCAGGCGTGAGAGCATTGCAACCCGAGCTGTAACCCGTTGGCGAAACCGGGGCAACTCCAGCTCCACCCGTCGCGACGAGCCCACGGCGCCATTGCGTTATTACGGGCCGCGACCGCGACGGTCTGTAAATTTCCACCGATGCGTGTCGTTAACCCACGCGACCATGCGAGTTTGGTTGACCATTGTGCAGCAAGTGGAACCGACAACGTGATCCCATAGCGAGTACTGCTTTGCAGAGCTTGGTTCTCGACGCCATCGATCATTGTCCGGCCGCCCGTGAGATACGTAACGTCCGCGGCAATCCACAGTCCGGGCCGCCAGCCGAATCGATCCGACCGTGTCGGGGAAAACCACACTACGCCTCAAGATCCGCGTCGCGAGCCGCATACTGGCGGCATATCCTGGAAGGCTGTGTTCACATTTGCGACGGTGCCAAATGCGCAGGCAAGCGATGCAACACGAGATAGCTGTCGGCGAGCTTGTCATATCGAGTGGAGACGCGGCGAAAATGTTTGATGCGGTTGAAGCGATATTGGACCAAAGTTCAATTGCCTTTTAACGCAAACGAGATCAATACTCCTTTCAGCCATCATGAGTTGCGAACCGTCGTCTGCTCATCGACCAATGCTTGTCTCATATTCGCAATGGCCCAGCGTCGTGCGCGCCAGGCGGATCTCGAAGACGAGTCAACGATTTTGAGAAACCTCGGGCCGCAAGAGATACGTCGCGGCAAGGAAGTGGCGGGCCGATCGGGACGGTGGTGACGTGCACGGTTCCGGTTTCGGCTTTGCGCCTTGACGGCGTGTTCACCGCCGTCGATAGGCGGGTCGGCGAATATTCGAAAGCATTTTTTGGGGCTTTTCGCAATGCAACGAATTGTTCGACTTTCGATCGGCCTGGCGATCTCGTCGCTGGCAATTGCGGCAGCGGCGCAGCAGCCCATCATTTATCCCGCCCGGGGGCAGAGCCCGGAACGCCAGCGAACGGACACCGCAGAATGCCAGGCGTGGGCTCAGCAAACCACCGGCGTCAATCCTGTCGCGCTCGCGCAGCAGATGGCGAGCAGCCCGCCACCACCCTCGCAGCAAGGCCACTTGTTCCGCGGCGCCGCGGGCGGTGCGTTGTTCGGCACGCTGATAGGCGGCGCCGCTGGCGGCCATTGGGGCGAGGGAGCGGGAATCGGCGCACTCGTCGGAACGATGGGGAGCGGCATGCGGATGCGGCGCGAACAACAGCAAGCGGCCATGGAGCAGGGAAGCATGCAGCAACAGGCGTCGAGTCAGCTTTCGATATATAACCGTGCGGTGGGAGCGTGCATGACCGGCCGTGGCTACACAGTCGAGTAGTCACTGGCGCTGGTGATCCAGTCCATCGAGCGCTTGCTCGCTGATTCACGACAGGCAGGAGTAGCAGCTATGTTGAAGACACTGCGGACAAGCACCCTCGCGATCCTCGTTTGCTCGACGCCGTCATGGGTGCTCGGCGCAGACTTCGACGGCAGCAAGCCGCTGTTGTGCGCCACTATCGATGCGCATTTCTGCGGCGTCGGGGAGGTTTGCTATCGAACGGTGCCGGCGGTCCTTGGCGCGCCGCAATTCATCCGCATCAACTTCGCCAAAAAAGCCGTGATCGGGTCGCAGCGCACCACCGAGATCCGGCACATGGAGCCGAGCGAGGGCCAGTTGCTCCTTCAAGGCACCGAGCTGGGCTACGGCTGGAGCATTGCACTCGATACCAGGACGGGCAGCATGTCCACGACCCTCGTCAACCGTGAAGACGTGTTCGTGCTCTTCGGCGCCTGTACGCCGTCGTAGCTCGCTCGCGGCTCCGGATGCCGCGCCAATCGCGTCGCGCGGGAGGCACGAACCCGGATCGCCCCGGCGCCGATGTCGCACTTCGAGCACCGGCTTCCGCTGTCGTCATGGAAACGGCCACATGCCAGCGTCATCGGAGATTCTCCGTTGCACGTGCTCCTAATCGGACATGCGTAGATCATGAACAGCGAGGATGTCGAGAAGCAGCACGCAGAGCTCGTCGCGCTCGCCATCGTTTCGCTCATCGCGGGCGCGGCCTGCGGAGCGCTGGGAACGCTTTTCCGGCTCTCGCTCGGACGAGCGGACCAGGCGCGCGACGTGTTCATCGCGTGGGCGCGCTCCGGGCATGCGGTCGTTGGCTTCGTCCTCGTGCTGCTCGCCGCGTCGGCATCGACCGCACTTGCGGCGTGGCTCGTCAGGCGTTTCGCGCCGGAGGCGAGCGGCAGCGGCATCCCTCACGTCGAATCCGTGCTGAACGGCGACCAACCCACCGCGCCCCTGGCGCTCATCCCGGTGAAGTTCGTGGGCGGCGTGCTCGCCATCGGCGCCGGGCTCGCGCTGGGCCGCGAAGGTCCCACGGTCCAAATGGGCGCCTCGATCGCTCATTGGCTCGGTACACTCTTTCGCCGCAATGCGGACGACTGCCGGGTCCTGCTCGCGGCGGGCGCCGGTGCCGGACTTGCGACGGCATTCAATGCACCGATCGCCGGCGCGGTATTCGTACTCGAGGAACTGGTGCGCCGCTTCGAGACGCGTACGACCATCGCGGCACTCGGCGCATCGGCCGGCGCAATCGCGGTGGCGCGCTTGATGCACGGCGACTCGCCGGACTTTCAGTTCGCGGCGCAGCCTTTCCCGGGCTTCGGCACGGTGCCGGCGCACCTCGCCCTCGGCGTCGTCGTCGGGCTGCTGGGCGCCGCCTATTGCCGCGCAATACTCCTCGCGCTCGCCGCCTCCGACCGGCTTGCACGCTGGCCGGTCGAAACGCGCGCGGCGCTTGTCGGCGCAGCGGTAGGACTGCTCGCGTGGCTTGCACCGGACCTGGTGGGCGGCGGCGACGCGGTCACACAGCGCGCCCTCGTGGGCACAGGCGCGCTTTCCGGCATCGCGCTCACGCTCCTGATCCGCTTCGGGCTGGGTGCCGTGTCATATGCAGCGAATACCCCGGGCGGACTGTTTGCGCCGATGCTCGTGCTCGGCGCACAAACGGGCCTCGCGTTCGGCCGGATCTGCACGCACTGGTTCCCCGGGGTGGCCGCTGATCCGACCGCGTTCACCGTGGTAGCGATGGCGGCCATTTTCGCGGCCGTCGTGCGCGCGCCGATTACCGGCATCGTCCTCGCCACTGAAATGACGGGGAGTTTCACCCTACTGTTACCGATGCTCACCGCATGTTTCAGCGCGATGATCGTTCCCATCTTGCTGCGCTGTCCGCCGATCTACGATTCGCTGGGCGAGCGCCTTCCGCATAAAAGCGGGCACCCAGGGAAACCTGCGCAATGATGGACCCGTCGGTGAGTTGGCGCTTTCACTGTGGGTATTGACCTGGGTTGCGAGTCCGTACCGGACGCGACGACGCTGCGATTCCGGACACGGGCAGCAGGCCTCGTGCCCAATCATCGGTGCGTTGCTGTACTACCAGATGCGCAACGTGCGCGTCATCGCGGAAGCCCGTGGGCAGCGCGCGATGATCGAATCGCTCGACGCAACGAATGCAGGACATTCATCAGCACGGTCAAAGCGGGCAGCCCGCGCGAATTAGGCGCCCAGCTATTCTGAACTTGGCCTGCATCGCGGCCCATCTCTCAGTCAACCTTCGTTTCACACATTAACAGTGCGTGCGGGTCGGATATTGGCCAATTCCCCGCAGGGAGGGCGTGTCCATTCCATCTCGGCCGGTCAGCGACTGCCCGGCTTGCCTGCGTTACGCCGAGCTTCGCTGGATCGTGTCGTAATAGGTGCGGACTGTTTTCTCGTACGGCGAAGGAGCGATGCCGCCACGCCTGCGCGGTGCTTCGCAACGGGCGGCCTGCACGACCGGTAGACTGACTCATCCCCCCGGCGCGTCCGCGGGCGGCGCAGGCGCGATGTTCTGGTTCAGCCGGAACAGGTTCGTCGGGTCGTACTGCGCTTTGATCGCGCCGAGCCGCCCGAGCTTGGTTCCATACGCCGCCTGCAATCCTGCGAAGCCCTCGTCGCCGCCGAGATAGTTTACGTACGCACCCGGCGCCCTGTACGGCCCGAGTGCGTCAAGCAGCTCACGCGTCCACGCAATGTTCCGTTCGCTATCCTTTGCATCGGACCATGCAGACGTTACCACGATATTCCACGGCCAGTTGCGATGCCCGAACGCGGTCGCCGATTCGGGAACGCGGCTCCATGCGCTGTTGCCATAGTTCTCCAGGACGATCACGGTATGCCGTGACGGGACATGCGCGAAACGATCGACCACGATGTCGATGGCCGCGTCGTCGAGCGCCTTGAAGTAGCTCGATTTCCAGTAACTGTGCAGGCCCGGCGGCCACAGGAAGTCCGCCATGCGCTGCGCATCGTTGTATGGCGTGGGTGCGAACTTGTCGACAAGGGGCGGCCCGTATTCGCGCAATCGCCGTAGGATTTTCTCGCCTTCTTCCACCGGCCCGGCGTAGACGCCACCCAGACCAGCGACCGGGGCGCCACGCATCGGTGGAGGCAGTGAAGGATCGTCCGGCATGTGGAACAGAAGCGCGCCTAGCGTCGATTCGTCCGGTGCTTCCGCTTCGAGATCGCGCCATCTGCGGATTGCACCCGCCGCTGCACCGGCGGGATGGAGCACAATGCCAGCGAGCACCGTTCCGGCCGCGTGCACCTTGAATTCGAACGAAGTCACCACACCAAAGTTGCCTCCGCCGCCGCGTATCGCCCAGAACAGATCCTCATTCTCGTGGCTGCTGGCCTTCACCCTGCGACCGTCGGCGAGCACGACCTCGGCGCCCAGCAGATTGTCAAGCGCAAGGCCATGCTTGCGAACGAGCCAGCCGAGGCCACCGCCCAGCGTCAGTCCAGCCACGCCGGTGATTGACACGAAGCCGCCCGTGGCGGCAAGGCCATACGGCTGGAGCGCGTCATTGACTTCGCCCCAATTGCAACCGCTTTCCGCACGCACGGTGCGCGCCGACGGATCTACCGTGATGGCTTTCATGTGCGACAGATCGACCACGACGCCGTCGTTGCATACGGCATATCCGGCGACGTTGTGACCGGTGCTGCGTACGGCAAGCGGCAGGTTGTGCTTGCGCGCGAGCACCACAACCCTTGCCACGTCGTCCGCGTCGACGCAGCGCGCGATCAGCACAGGGCGCTTGTCAATCGAGACATTGAAGACGGCACGCGCCTCATCGTAATCCGGATCCTCAGACTGAATGAGCTCACCCCGAAAGCCGGATTGCCGAATTTCAGAAGAATTGATCATCGCATCCTCCTTCGGCGACTTGCTAATCAATCAGTACGCCTATGTGGGCGTCAAGCGCTACATAAAACACCGCGAAGTCCCGTGCCGATGACGCATACAGAGTGCATTCGAAAAAATGGACAACTCACGATTTCTAGTCGTAACTGTGGCCCAATGCGGCCCAGCTTCACTCTAGGAAAATGTAAGCCGCATATCAAGGTTCGCGACAGGATTAGGGCGGCTGAACCCATAGTCGTTCAATCAGCACTTAAGACGTACAACATCCAGGACCGCAAGTGTTGATGGAAGTCGTTAAAAACCCCGGGACGTTCTCTGCCAGGTCCACGTAACACGTCGTTGTCCAATCCACGGAAACTGTCGCCGAGCGAGTTCGTCAAATTCTTGGTTCAACAGCGACGCGCAGTTGCACGACGCTGTGTGCTCCCACTCGACTCCAGCGCCGCTTCTGAATACACCGGGTGAAGCGCAAGACTTGAATTTTCACCGAGGCTAACTATCCGCTGCCCAGGTTATTTGATCTGTTGATGGCGCGCGGGTTACGTTACGAAAACGAAGACCAGCCGCGCGAGCCGAATCGAAGCGCGTGGCTTGACATGCGACGAAGCCGTTCGGGGCATTACTTATGAAGCCATTCGGAGCAGACGCAGTGCCCGACATCGAATTAATGAAGCGAGAAAGTCGCGTTTTCGAAGCCGGAGCAAACTTTTTTGGCCTAAGCCATTTTCCGAGGTTCTTGACATCAGCAATGCCCGCCCGCTTGTCGCGAAGAATGCGGGGTTATCGCTACTTGTCCAGCGGTCTCATGCGCCGATAATTGTCAATTTTGACCATCCCCCGGATCGAAATGCGCGACCGAATCGACGATGAGATCACCTTTCGCAAGCTGGAAGTCCTGCTCGCATTCATGGAGACCGGAAACCTGTCGAAGGCGGCCGAGGCGCTGAACGTGAGCACGGTCAGCGTGCATCGAGCGCTGCACTCGCTCGAACAGGGCGTACGATGTGCGCTGTTCCGGCATGAAGGCCGCAACCTCAGGTCGACGGAAGCGGCGCAAATGCTCGCCGATGTGGCACAGGAGGTGCTCACTCTGATGTCCGCCGGCATTCACGCGACCCGTGAGGCGGCGGGGTATTCGTCGGACCGGCTGAAGATCGGCTCGCTGTACTCGCTGACCATCAGGACCGTGCCTGACATCGTCGTCGACATCAAGGTGCGGCGGCCGACGCTCCAGGTCGAACTCGTGCTCGGTTCGAATGCCGAACTGCTCGACAAGCTGAAACAGGGCACCGTCGATGCGGCCCTGATGGCCTTGCCGGACGGCGAGCCCGAAGTCGATTCCATCCCGCTTTTCGAAGACGACATCTTTTTCGCGGCGCCTGCCAATTCACGATACGCGAACCAGGAGGCGGTCGACTTGCGGGACTGCCGCGACGAGACTTTCGTTTCCCTCGGCGAGGGCTTCGTGACATATCGAGGCTTTATGGAGGCATTTCGCGTCGCGGACTTCACGCCGAAGGTGACCATGAAAGTCGGCGATATTTTTTCGCTGATGAACCTTGTGAGCGGCGGGGTCGGGTATACGCTATTACCAGGCCGCGTGCGTGGCGTGTTCGGCGACAAGGTGCAATTCATTCCTCTCAAGCCGCAATACCTGATGCGCCAGTCAATCGGTGTCAGCTTTCTGCACGCACGCGAGCGCGACCCGAACCTGTTGGCGCTGATGGCCGTCTGCCGTCTTTGCACGAGAAGAGCTGGCTGAGGTTTCGGCCCTCACTCGCGCAGCCGTTCCCGCTCGATCAGTGCGCCAAGGTCCGGCAGCGCCGTCTCGCTGCAACTCACCGCGATCCCCTCTGTGAGAATCGCGCTGCTCAACCGGGTCAGCACGTTGGCCGGCGGCATCTCGACGGCGAGGCGTGCGCCTCGTTCCCACGCAAGCCTCACGGTGTCATGCCAGCGCACCTGCCGCGCCATGTTGCCTGCAAGATCGGCCGCGATGCGTGGGCCGTCAAAAAGCGGGCGTGCAATGTTGCTGCTCAGATACACGATACGAGGCGCGCGTACGGTGATCTGGCCAAAGGCATCGGCGAGCGCCACCGCGGGTGCGTCGAGCAAAGCGCAATGCGAAGGAGTCGCCACGTCGAGACGCTCGCAGCGTTGCGCCCCGTATTCGATCGCAAGCGTCGTAAGGCGGTGCATGGCAGCATCGCTTCCTGCAACGACCATCTGCGTTTCTGCGTTAATGTTCGCAAGGAACACGGGCGTGGCCTCGCTGTTCACTTGCGCGATCAGTCGTTCGAGCGCCCGCTGCGTCATGCCGATGATCGCAGTCATGCCGTAGCCGCTCGGGTAGGCGCGTTCCATCAAGTGGCCGCGCAACTCGACGAGCTTCACGGCGTCGGCGTATTGAAGCGCGCCCGCGATCACGGCGGCCGGATAGGCGCCGATCGAAAGCCCCGCCACCATGTCGGGTTCGTAGCCGCCGGCGCTCATCACGCGTGCCTGAGCGACGCCCGCGATCAAGACGCAAAGTTGCACCGCGACGGTGGAGCGCAGCGAATCAGTGTCGTCGAGCGATGTGACGTCGTAGCCCAACGTGTCGCTCGCTTCCTGCAGTGTTCGAGCGACTTCGGCGTGAGACGGGAGCGCATGCAACATGCCCGGGCGCTGCGAGCCCTGACCGGGGAATGTGAACAGTACGCTCATGATGCGTCGTCAACCCAGGGATCCGATACGAGCAAGGGTCCATGCCCCGTCTTCAGCAGAACGCGATCCGCGTTGCCGGCCCATTCCGCGAGCGCGAACCCGCCGTGGCCTGTGTCGACCTGCATGTCGATGCGCGCGGGCGACGCTTGCAGCAACGCGAGAAGCGAGCGGGCTTCGCCGCGCGGTAGCGGCTTCGATGCGCGCAGCAGCAGATCGAGGTCGCTGTCCTGCCGTAGCGTGCTCACGCCGCTCGCAAGCGCAAAGCCGACGCTGCCGGTGATGCCCCACGCCAACCGAAGCCGGTCGAGTTCTGGCGCGATGCGACTCAGTGCGCGCACGCAGGGCAGCGTCGCGAGTGCCGCGTTGGTCCGCCAGGCGCGGCCTTTGGCGAGCGCCTCTGGCGTGACGCTGAGACGAATGCGCTCGCGCGCCACGTGAGCGGCGAACCGCTCACTGCGTGCACGACCGCGAAGCCCGACCGGCACCACGCCCTGCTCGCTGACCGTTTCGCGCCGCATGACCACCGGCGCGTGCGAAAGCCACTCGCGCGATGCCCATCCAGGTACTTCCGATGTCGAACGAAGGTCCTCCCGCTCACTGATCCACAGGAGGTCGTGCGGGCGAAGCGGTTCGTGAGAGGTAGACAAGAGGATTCTCCCGGGCCATCAAGCGTCCATCAAAGCCTTAGTCGCAAAGAACAACAGCGAAGGTCCGAGCAGGCAGCCGACGCCCGTATGGAACGTCGCGATCAGCGCCCCGTAAGGCACGAGCCGACGATCGGTCGCGGCGAGCCCCGCGCTCACACCGCTCACCGTGCCCGCCAGGCCGCCGAAGATCATCGCGGAGCGCGGCGTCTTCAGTCCCATGAAACCGGCCGCGAGCGGCGTGCCGATCATCACGATGATCGCCTTGATGAGGCCCGTCGCGATGCTGAGCGCGATCACATCCGAGCTCGCGCCGATCGCCGCGCCCGTCACCGGTCCCACGATATACGTGACCGCGCCCGCGCCAATGGTCGTCATGCTGACAGCATCGGTGTAGCCGAACGCATGCGCGATACTTGCGCCGACGATGAACGGCAGCACGGTCCCGAGCAGCAGCGACACCACGCCAATGAGTCCCGCCTTACGCGCCTCGGTGGCCTGCACCTCGAACGCGGTCGCGACGATCGCGAAGTCGCGCAGCATCGCGCCGCCCATCAGACCGATGCCGGTAAAGAGCGGCAGGTCGGCGATACCTTTTTGCCCGCCTGTGAAGGCGCCGCCGACATAGGCGAGCGCGAGGCCGATCACGATGGCGATTGCCGAGCCGTGCACGCGGCCGAAGGTCAGCTTGCGCGAAATCAGCGACGACACCCACATGATGAGGCCCACCAGCGCGAACGCAGTGACGAGGCCGTTCTGAATCAGATTTTTATCGAGAATTTGCAACATGACTGACTCCTGATTCAGATTTCTTCAAGATGCGGAGCGTTCACGAACGACGTGCTATCGCGACCGGTGCGGGAAAGAACGGCGATGCAGCATGCGCAGACGGCCGCAGCCCCCAATGCCGAAAGCAGTGCGACGGGGCCGCCTTTGAGCGCGGCCACGACGTTCTGGTTAGCCGCCATCGCGACGACGACGGGAATGTACATGGCGCCCCAGAAGCCGACGCCAAATTCGGTTTCCTTCGGCAGCAGTCCCTTCTTTTGCAGATAGAGCTTCAGGAAAATCAGCAGCAGCATCGCAATGCCGACGCCGCCGACGTTCGTCTTCACGCCGATCGCGACGCCGAGCAGGTCGCCGAGGAAGAGTCCCGCGAGATGGCAGAACGCGAGAAGTGCAGTTCCATAGATGATCATTTCATGTCTCCTGTAATACCTTTATTGGCTTCTGACGAGCCGGTGCGAGAAGTGAAGCTCTACCGCCATTGCTCCCGCAGCTTGCGGCGAACCGTCGCGGAGGTCGCGCGGTGCTCGCTGCCGAGCCGACTTTCCAGACCGCGAGACGGGTCGTTGCGGATGTCGTCGAAAGCGGCTTGCAGCGCCTTCTCGACGGTGGTCTGATCGGCGTTGGTCGGCGCATCGGCGTTGGTTACGCTCAGGAGTTTCCAGAGCAGCCCGAGCGATGCGTAGTTGTCGATGTCGTAGGCCATCGGCGGGACGCGCGCCGTGAACGCTTCGAGATCGGCGACCGAGCGGAGCGTGACCCGCGCCGCCGATTCCTTGCCCATCGCGTGGACCATGACCTTCGGATCGGCGAGTGCGATGAGGCGGTTGGCCTGATAGCCGTGCGCGAGAAACGCCCCCGACATCGCGCGCCCGACGATCAGCCCGATCACCGGATGGCCCGCAAGACGCGCGCTGGCGTAAGCATCGGCGGCGGCGGCGAGCGCCTGGTGGATGCCGTACGCTTCCTCGCGCCGGCCGTACGCCTGGCTCGCCACGTCGATCACCGCGACGATCGCGCGCTTTTCTCCACGCTTGCTATCCGCATCGACGACCTCACGAACCGCGCGCGCCACTTCCCATCCTTCGACGAGACCGACCTCGCCGCCGCGTGCCCGCGGGAACGGATTGTCCGGATCGGGCACCACGGCGATGAAGCGCGCGGGATGGTCGCCCAACCGCGCATCGGCGACCCGCACCGAAGGCGGATAACCGGCCTGCAGCGGCGCGCTGTAAGTGAGCGCGTCGAGCCAGACTGCGCCGCGCTTCGAAAGCTCTTGTGTGCTCATAACTGAAACCCCTTGCCGTAGATGGCGGCCGCCTGCTCCGGCGTGGCCTGCACGCCCGGATCGACCTCGGAAAGCCGCGTCAGAAAACCCGCGACGCGCTCGCTGCGGCATGCCTCGGGCCGCCCCGCGCGAAAGCGTTCGATGACGGCCGCGCGGATCGCGTCGGCGTCGTCGGCGACGTAGTCGTCGACGAGTCCCGTGCGATGCCGCTGCTCGCAGCCGGTGAAGCTCCAGATCATCGGACGGTCGCGCGAATCGAATTCGGCGATGCCCGCTTCCTGTTCGATGACCGCCGGGCCGTTGAGGCCCAGGCGCGCTTCGCGGGTGCCGATCAGATAGCTGCACAGTCCCGCCGCGATCGACATGCCCCCATAGCAGCCGATCGGCCCGGCCGTGATGCCGATCACCGGCTGGTAGCGCCGCAAGTCGACGATGCCTGCGTGAATTTCCGCGATCGCGGCGAGCCCGAGATTGGCTTCCTGCAAGCGCACGCCGCCCGTTTCGAAGAGGATGACGGCGCGCGTCGGGATGCCTTTGCGGTTGTCCTCGGCGGCGAGTTCGAGGCTGCCCGCGATCTTCGCCGCCGACACCTCGCCCATGCTGCCGCCCTGGAATCCGCCATCGATGCCAAGCACGACGGCTGGCTGCCCGTCGATGGTTCCCTTCGCGACTACCATGCCGTCGTCGGCCTGCGTCACGATGCCTTGGCGCATGAGCCACGGCGACGTGATGCGCTGGAACGGATCGATCAGTTCGCTGAAGGTGCCTTCATCGAGCAGCTTCTTCGCGCGGCTGCGCGCGTCGAGCTCAATGAAGCTCTGGCGTTCGAGCAGTTGCTGTGTATCCATGATCATCGCGCTCCGCCGGTTGATTTCAGTTGTTCGAAGACCTGCCCGATGCGCATCTGCACGACCCCCGGCGTCGCGCCCGAGTCGTTGATTTCGAGCTTCGCGGCGGGGAGCGACCCATCGCCGAAGATGCGTTCGAGCACGGCCTGCCAGAGGCGGCCCTTGCCGTCGACGGAAGTCGTGACGCTCACGAGGGTGCGGTGCGCCGTGTTCGCTTCGAGCAGCACTTCGAGGTCGCCCGAGGCGACGACGCCCGCGAGCGCGCGGCCTTGTACGGGTTGCCCCGCCGGGAATTCAAGGACGATGGTTTCCATGTGTGTTCCTATGTGTTCGACGTATGAGCGGCTTCGCGTTGAAGCCGGTCGAGAAAGAGCGTGGCGGCGAGCAGGTCGGCGGCTCCCCCGGGCGATACGTGCAGTTCGACGAGACGGCGGTCGAGCGCCTTCAGTTCGCGGCGCCCCGCGAGCGCCGCGGCGCCGCCTTGCTCCAGAACGCTCCGCGCGCCGTCCTGCATCTCGGCGAGCGCGTCGGGTCCGCCGCGCGCGAGCACACAGGTGTCGTCGAGGCTCGCCATCACGGCGAGCAGCGCGTTCAGGCGCGCGGCCGTTTCGCTGTCGCCGCGCATGCGCGAACGCACGAGTTCCGGCAGCGCGACGTCCACGACGTGCGGAAAGCCGGCCTGCGCCTGTCCGCGCGCGCCGCCGACGTTGTAGTCGAGGCACGCCTGCTCGCCCTTGTTGCCGGTCAGCGCGGGCGCGTGGCGATCCTGCACGCGCGCAATCGATCCGGCGCGTGCGGCGACTGCCCCCGGCGCGAGGTCCGCCGGTTCACGCGCTGCGCCGGTCACGAGCAGCCCGAGCGCCCAGATCGCGCCGCGATGCGTATTCACGCCGCCGGTCGCATCGAGCATGCGCGCTTCGCCAACGCGCCCGATTACGCCGATGCGCTCACGCAGCGCGAGCAGCGGTTGCGTTTCGATGCCTGCACGCGCCAGTTCGACGAACGTCGGCTGCAATGCGAGTGCCGATGCGCACATCAGTTTCCAGTCGAGATCGAGATGCGCGCCGCGGCTGTGGATATCGACGAGTCCGGGCTTCGGCGCGAGCGTGACTTCGTCAATCAGCGCTTCCACCACATGCGCGCCGAAACGGTCGGCCAGGTCCGGCGCCTGACGCAACGGCCGCGCCGCGTTCATTGCGAGGTTTTCGCGCATTACCAGCTCCGAAAGCGTGCGGGCGGCTCGTACAGCCCGTCCGACCAGTCGACGATATCCGCCATGCTCTTCGCGGCGAGCAGCGACCGGCTCGCTTCGCTGCGGTGGATGCCGAGGTCCTCGGGCAGCGCGACGAAGCCATCGCGGCGCAGCGCCGCGAGCTTGCCTGCGTCGCTCCTGAGACCGATCGGCGTGACGCCCGAGACGGCCGCGATCATCTCCTTGCGATGGTCGAGCGAGCGCGCCTTGTAGAGATACGCGATGCCTTCCTCGGTCAGCACGTGCGTGACATCGTCGCCGTAGATCATCACGGGCGCGAGCGGCATGCCGGATTCGCGGCCGACCTCGACGGCGTCGATCGATTCGACGATGGTCGGCTGGCCGCCCGCCTGGAACGTCTCGACCATCTGCACGACGAGCTTGCGGCCGCGCTCCAGCGGGCTGTCCGTCTGCAGCAGATCGAGCCACGCGGGCGTCGCGTGGCGCCGGCCGTGCGGATCGTGGCCCATGTTGGGCGCGCCGCCGAAGCCGGTGAGCCGCCCGTGCGTCACCGTCGACGAGTTGCCTTCTCCATCCATCTGCAGCGTAGAGCCGATGAACATGTCCACCGCGTATTGCCCCGCGAGCTGGCACATCGTGCGATTGGAGCGCATCGAGCCGTCGTGGCCGGTGAAGAAGATGTCGGGCCTTTGCGCGACGTAGGCTTCCATGCCGAGTTCGCCGCCGAAGCAGTGCACGCTGTCGACCCAGCCGGTTTCGATCGCGGGGATCAGCGTCGGATGTGGATTGAGTGTCCAGTGGCGGCAGATCTTGCCCTTGAGACCCAGCTTCTCGCCGTAGGTTGGCAGGATCAGTTCGATCGCGGCCGTATTGAAGCCGATGCCGTGATTGAGCGACTGAACCTGATGCTTCTCGTAGATGCCGCGAATCGCCATCATCGCCATCAGCACCTGGATCGGCGTGATGAGGCGCGGATCGCGCGTGAAGAGCGGCTCGATGAAGAACGGCTTGTCGGCCTGCACCACGAAATCGATCCACGAGCCGGGGATATCGACGCGCGGCAAGTCCTTCGGATCGTCGACGATCTCGTTGACCTGTGCGATCACGATGCCGTCGCGAAACGCGGCGGCTTCGACGAGCGACGGCGTGTCTTCGGTGCTCGGACCCGTGTAGAGATTGCCTTCGCGATCCGCCTTGTAGCCGGCGCACAGCACGACGTTCGGCGTGAGGTCCACGTAGAGCCGCGCATAGAGTTCGATGTAGGTATGGATCGCGCCGATTTCGAGGATGCCGTCCTGCAGGAACTGCGAGATGCGCAGGCTCTGCGCGCCGGCATACGCGAAGTCGAGCTTTCTGGCGATGCCGCGCTCGAAGAGATCGAGATGCTCGGCGCGGCTCACGCTCGGAATGATGAGATGCAGGTCGTGGACGACTTCCGGATCGACCTTCGCGAGGGAACGCGACAGGAAATCCGCCTGTTTCTGGTTGTTGCCCTCGACGACCACGCGGTCGCCCGGGGCGACGAGCGCTTGCAGGACATCGACGATGCGCTCGGTGGGTAGCACCATGCCATCCGCGATCGATGCAACCTGCGCGAGGCGGCGATGTTTTTCCGCACGGCGCGTGGCCCAGCGGGATTGGGTCTGACTTTGACTGGACATGTGGACTCTCGCTCAAGACATGAGGCAAGTCTAGGGAGCGAGGTGCACTGGTTCAATGACGCTTGGGACGCGTCTGTTATCCCAAGGGTAATGATCATTCGACGTGAACGCTGAAACCGTGACAGAACGGGGCAGGGAGCTTAACCGCGTCGCCCAGGGGTTTTCCCGGTTTCGCTGACGGATGTGCTCGACCGCGCGATGGACATCGTCTGGTTGATGTGCGAGGAATTGCAGGCCCGGGTTCCTGAGCCTCGGCGAGGGCTTCCCCCGTCGAATGGTTGAATGAAATACGGATAGACCAACAGCGTGTCATACGCACCGGTCCCGGCTCGTTGTTTCGATACGGACGCCGGTTTGGCTTTATGCCGTTGCGACAGTATTTTCGGTAGGAGCTTGCGGAGTGCAAAATAGAGGCAGCGGCGGACGGCGACTGACATCAGCCCTGCGAAGGCGCATTGAGTGTTTCGGTTGGCGGAGGTGCATGCGTCATCGTGGTCGAAAGCGATGCGCTCGCTGACCTGCGGTTGCGATCTGCCACACGAATCCCGGTGCTCGACCAGCTACGACGGACCATCTACCTCGGTAGCTTCTCCACGAGCGCATCGGCCGCGTCGGGGACTTACAACCAGTCCGACATACGTTGCTGTCGCATCGTGATCCTACACTTTGCGATCGTTCCAGAATCAAGACAATCGTTGACCTGGCTTTGTGCATTCATTTGACGGCGGGTGGTACCGGAATCATCCCCGGGAAGACATACGCCTGCAGCATGGCAATCACGCCGATCACCGCCGCGCCAGCGATCGAATGAAAGAATACAGTCCGGAAAATCGGTCCAAGCGCGAACGACCGCTCCTTCGGATCGTCGTAGCAGGCGGCGCACGCGACCATGATGGATTGTGCGTCGATCATCTTGCCCATTACACCGCCCGTCGAGTTTGTCGCCACGATCAGGATGGGGTTCAGATTGAGTTGCTGCGCGGTGATGCGCTGCAAGCTGCCGAAGAGGGCGTTTGACGCCGTGTCGGAGCCCGTCAGGAATACACCGAGCCAACCCAGGTACGCCGCGAAGAACGGATAGAGAACCCCGGCACCCGTGAATGCAAGACCGAGGACTGCATCCGTGCCTGAGTAGCGCGTCAGGAACCCCAAGCCGAGTACCTGGGCAATGACCAGCACCGGGATCTTCATCCTGCGCATGGTCTGCATGAAGGCGTCCTTCCATTGCGTTGCGCTCAACCTGAGTGCGAGACCGGAAAGCACCGCTGCAACAAAAACGCCTGTGCCCGCGGCGGACAACCAGTTGATCGTGAATCGGGCCGCCTCCGCTTTCGCGTTGACGGGTACGACAGGCGGCATCCGTTGCACGAGGTTATGCAGCGCGGGCATGTCCCACACAGGCAGCGACAACGACCCCTTGAGCGGAGAGCCGAGCAGCGTCGTGGAAAATGTGACTCCGGCGAACAGGTTGTTGAGGAACTTCTTGAACTCCGGTACGCCCCACAGTGCACAACAGGCGATCAGAATCACCCACGGCATCCACGCATAGGCGGTTTCGGCGGCTGAGTAGCTGTACTTCCACGTGGTGCTTTCTGTCGTCGTGGTTGCCGTGCTCTTGCTTGCCAACGCGAGTGCCTCACGTTCGGAGCGGAGCAGGAAGCGTGTTTTTGGTTGCCAGACGAAGCGCAGGAACAGCGCCGTGCAGATCACCGAAAAGACGCCGGATACCACGTCGGTCATCAAATGGAGTGCGGTGCTCCCGGAAGCGTAGAACTGCATGAGCGCAAACGATCCACCCGCGCACAGCATTGCCGGCCAGACTTCGAAGACTTGCTTCCATGACCCGCCTTCCATCTTCACGAACGTCGCGACCAGCCAGAAGGGCACGAGAACCGACACGAACGGCAACTGGTGGCCCGCCATCGTGGAAAGCGTGACCTGATCGAGTTCGCTCACGGCCGCGAGTGTGATGATCGGCGTGCCGATCGCGCCCCAGGCGACCGGCGCGGTATTGGCGAGCAGATTCAGCACGGCGGACTGAAATGGCTTGAAGCCGAGGCCTACCATCACTGCCCCTGCGATCGCGACGGGTGTCCCGAAGCCCGACGTGCCTTCGATGATTGCGCCGAATGAGAAGGCGATCAATACGCACTGCAGTCGGCGATCGAACGAAATGTGGACGATCGACTCCTTGACGATCTCGAACTTCCCGGTAACAACGCTCATCGTGTAGAGGAACATTGCGGCCAGGACGATCCAGATAATTCCCAGAAATCCAGAAAGGGAGCCCAGCGCAAAGGCCGAGATGGCCGTCACCACCGGCATCCGGAAAACCAGACACGAGATGATAAAGGCGGCGACGACGCCGAAAAAAGCCGCATAGGGCGCCGAGATGCCCAAGTGCACGTTGCCCTGCGTATCACGGCGGCGGTGCAAGGCAATGAAATAGAGTAGCGTCAGAATCGGGATCGCGGCAACGATCGTGGAAAGGAATGCATTGCCCAACGGGTCATAGGTCTGCTGGTACATGGCTTTCCTTTTTGATCTTAGGATTCGCGCCCCGCTCGTAGTCCATTCGAGGTCTCACAACCACCGGGAAACTTCGATAGCGCCAAGGCAACGCTATTTCCTTACAGATTACGACTGATGCTTTGAGGTATAGCGGGCGAAATCATCGATTTCAAGTTTTGCGGCTGCCACGGCGAGCGCCCGCGCTATCCGGAGACCGTATCAACCAGGAGCTTGAGGTTGAGTATCACGATGACGCCCGCTACAAGCCACGCGAGCAGCGTCATCCATCGTGGGGTGACACAGGCGCCCATTTTGAGTTTGTCCGATGTAAAGCGCACGAGCGGGATAATGGCGAACGGAAGCTGCATCGAGAGGATCACCTGGCTTAGCACCAGAAGCTGCGCCGTGCCTTTCTCGCCGTAGAGAGCGGTGACGACCACGACCGGCACGATTGCGATGCCGCGTGTGACCAGCCGGCGCGCCCAGTAGGGCATGCGAAGCCTGAGAAAGCCCTCCATGACAATCTGCCCCGCGAGCGTCGCCGTCACGGTCGAATTGAGCCCCGAGGCGAGCAGTGCAAGCGCGAACAGCGTCGATGCGATGCCGAGCCCGAGCAACGGCGAAAGAAGCCTGTAGGCCTCACCGATTTCGGCGACGTCCGTGTGGCCGGTACCATGAAACACGCTCGCTGCGACCATCAGGATCGCCGCGTTGATGAAGAGCGCGAGCATGAGCGCAATGGTGCTGTCCGTCGTGGCCCATCTGATCGCATCGCGCCGTCCCTCATCGTCGCGCGCGTATGCCCGGGTCTGCACGACCGACGAGTGCAGATACAGGTTGTGCGGCATAACCGTCGCGCCGATGATGCCGATTGCGACATAGAGCATCTCGCGGTTGGTCACGATTTCCGGCGAGGGCACGAAGCCCCGCAGCACGGCCATGACCGGCGGCGCCGCCGCGACGATCTGCACCGCAAAGCACACCGCGATCACGAGCAGCAGCGCGATAACGAAGGCTTCGAGAAAGCGGAAGCCCTTGTTCATCAGGAGCAGCAGCACAAAGGCGTCGAACGCGGTGATAAGCGCGCCGGCGATAAGCGGGATTCCGAAGAGCAATTGCAGCGCAATAGCCGTACCGATCACCTCAGCGAGATCGCATGCGATGATCGCCGCTTCGCAGGCGAGCCACAGCATGATATTGACGGGCCTCGAATAATGCGCGCGGCACGCCTGCGCTAGGTCGCGCCCAGTCGCGATCCCTAGACGCACCGATAGCGCCTGCAGCAGGATCGCCATGAGATTCGACAGCAGGATCACCGCGAGCAGTGTGTAGCCGAAGCGCGAGCCGCCGGCAATGTCGGTTGCCCAGTTGCCCGGATCCATATAGCCGACGGAGACCATGTAACCGGGACCTGCGAATGCGGCAAGCCTGCGCAGCCAGTGCCCACCCTGCGGCACGGTGATGGAGGAATGCGCTTCCGGCAAGCTTCGATCGAACTCGTCGCCCGGCCTCGAGAACCTCCAGGCGAACCGTGACGCGGGCAGTTCTTTATCGTTGGACATGTGATTGCTCTGCTGGAGCGATGTTGGGTCAGGAAGTTCCCCAACAGTAATTATGCCAAACGCGCGGAAAAATCACGCGTCCTTCAGGACGTGAAGCGACTGGCTCATGTCGGGCAGCCGGAAACTGCCGCTCACGAGTCGATTCCGAACGGCTCAAAGGGTCGAACCCGGCCAGCCGTTGAATTGGAGCAAAATGAATGAAGCGGCGCAGAGCGGACAGTGGCGCAGCACTCAGAGCTTGATCATTTGAATAGTATGCGATTTCTCTTTGGGTTCGGGCCGTCTGGAACCCTCATGTCTATTGAGACGCTTTTGCACGAAAAAGCTGGATCAAGCATGAAGTCGCGCGGATTTCCGACGCGTGCCTCACGGCTAGACACGAGGGAATCGCGCATTGAGGCGCGCTGGGGTTGGGCGCAGCCTGTTTTCCGGAAGAACAGGGACGTGGACGTGCTGCTCAACGGCGGAACATTGAAGTGCGCCTGTACATACAGTTGCGCGTCATTGGTTCTGCCATGCGTTGTTCGAAAGAGGGAGACGTCATGAACAAGCTTACGTCCGTTCTCGTGTGGGCTGTCGCTTGTGCTGGGATGCAAATCGGCGACCCGCCGCGCGTCGCGGCCCGTCGGCCACTTGTGACAAATTCAATTCGCGATCCACAGTTTTTTGCGTGACGAGGGTAAACCGGCTTGCATGAGGCCCTTTAAGCGTTGAAACCAGAGCCCTGAGCCACGCGAGGTATTTACGCTTTGTGCACGGTACTTTCGCTTTCAGATGAGCCTGCGCGACATAGCGGGCTCACTTTTCACCCTCGCGCTTGAACGAGTCGCAGCCGTGTCCGGTGCTATCATGACCGCTCCAGCCGGCTTATGTGAGGTCCGCCATGAATATTCTCTTGCCGGTGGACGGTAGTGAGTTCACGCAACGCACACTTGACTACGTTGCAAGCCATGGCACGCTGTTCGGGCCAGGACATACCTATACGGCATTTACGGCTGTCGCTCCAATTCCCGTACACGCAACACGGTATTTGAACCGTCCTATCGTCGAAGAGTACTATCGTGACGAGGCTGAGAATGTACTGGCGCCGTTGCGCGAGTCAGCAAAACTTCATTCGCTCTCCATTACGACTCAGTACGCCATCGGTCACGCTGCAGAAACCATCGCCGCATTCGCCAGGAACGAGCATCAGGATCTCATCGTGATGGGTTCCCACGGCCACTCGTGGATTGCGAACGTCATTCTTGGCTCGGTAGCGACTGGCGTGTTGGCACGCTGCGACGTGCCGGTACTCCTCGTTCGCTAGATCCGATCCACGCAATAGCGACAGTCGGATTCTCCTGTCGTCGGCCAGGAAGCGGCATTCGCCTGCACCGTCGCTCCGACATTCATACGTCGTTTCCACCCAGAAAGTGGCTATTCAATTCACGCGGAACGACGCCTGGCGACTCAGGCGGTGAGGTGCCCGACGGACAGGCGACGTTAACCGGGACGACACGCTTGATACCGAGGAGGTAATCCGCGCGCGTGGCTCGCCTTCAAAAAACTGACCATTGGGCTTGGCGAATATAGGAATCGGCCCCTTTGCGCGCTAGCCTCGGTCCTCCGGGAATTCCTCGCGGCATGATGGTAGACCATGCCTGCGTCTTTCGGCTCTGGTGTACATAGGTGGCGTGGCCGAAATGTTTCTTATAGATATGGATGCCTTATTGATTGAACGGGAGTGCATTCCAGGCCGAGGACGCGGTGGCGTCCTTGAGCCCGAGAGCGGAAAGATCGAACTGACAAGTCCACTGTCTGGCCGACCCGATCCACTGCCCGATACAGATAGAGCCACCGGCCACGGATCTTCAGATAGGTCTCGTCAACACACCATGACCGCTCTGGCGGGGCGTGCCAAAACTTGGGATGACCTGCTTCAATCTTTCAGCCACATCCACAACATGAATCAGCGACGCGCGCCCACGGTGCAGCTCGTCTGTTGATTGGCCACGATATCAAGCGCGGCCTTTGCCTCTTCGACCCGTAATCCATCCGGCAACGCCACACCGTTCTTGACCGCCGTCACCTCGGCCAGTATCGACACCGCGATTTCGGGCGGCGTCCGGCTGCCGATAAAAATGCCGACGGGTCCACGCAGCCGGGTAAGTTCTTCGTTACCGAAATCGAAATACGTTTCCAGCCGCTCACGCCGCGCGGCATTGCTTCGGCGCGAACCCAGCGCGCCAACGTAAAACGCGGGCGTTCGCAGCGCCTCCATCAGAGCGAGGTCGTCGAGCTTCGGATCGTGTGTGAGCGCAATCACGGCGCAGCGCTCGTCGAGTTTCATATCGAGCACGGTGTCGTCCGGCATCGTACGCACGAGCGTCGTGCCGGGTACGTGCCAGGCGTCGGTGTACTCCTCGCGCGGATCGCAGACGGTCACTTGATAGTCGAGCCCGAGTGCGATCTGGCAAAGATATCGCGAGAGCTGACCGGCACCGATCACGAGCATCCGGTAACGTGGGCCGTGAACGGTCAGGAGCCTGCGCCCGTCGAAATCGACGCCGTCGGTCGAGTGCGCCGGCACGAGCCTAGCCGCGCCGCTCTTCATATCGAGCGAGCGCGCGACGAGTTGCCCGGCAGCCACCCGCCGGCACAGATCGTCGATGCCGCTTGCGCGCGTCAGCGGCTCGAGCACCAGCTCGATCGTGCCGCCGCACGGCAAGCCGAAGCGGTGCGCCTCGTCGGCGGAGATGCCGTATTTGAGGACTTCCGGGCGCGTCGGTCCGATGCCGAGCCGGCGCACGCGGTCGATCAGGTCGTCCTCGATGCAGCCGCCGGATACCGAGCCGACCACCGAGCCGTCCTCGCAAATCGCCAGCATGGCCCCTTCGGGCCGCGGCGACGAACCCCACGTCCTGACTACGGTGACAAGCAGCACGCGCTGGCCGCCCTCGATCCAGCGAACGCTCGCCTTCAGCACTTCGAGATTGACGCTATCCATGAAAATACCGGGTGATTGCCTGACCGTAACCTGGGCTTCGGAAGTAACCCGTCAGTGTCGCGACAGCGCCGAGCGCAAAGACATTTCTCGCGCGGCTTCTGGCGTGATAGTTCTGTTGAGCATGAAACAGGCGACACCGGCCGCCAGCATGGGCAACGCAGCGAGAAGAAAGATCGTTCCGATCGGCGTTCCGATGGCGATCAGGACACCGGCGAGCAGCGGGCCGAGGATGGCGCCAATGCGCGCCACCGCGAAGGAGGCGCCGGTCGCGGTCGAACGGATGAAGGTCGGATAGATCATGCTCGAAATGGCATTGAGGCCGATATTTCCCCCCAGGACCAGCAGACCCGAGACCAGCGCCATCGCCATGGTGAGACTGGCGCCCGTACCCACGGCCAACCCGAGGGCCGCCACCGGAATGGCGCCGAGGATCATCGTCAGCGTCATCACCCGTACGCCTTTCTTGTCGATCATCCAGCCGAAGAACCAGCTGAAGCCGGCACCAAGCTGGAACAGGGCCTGGCTGCGGGCCGCATTGGCGAAGCCGATCTCGTCGGTGAGCAGCGTCGTCATCCACTGCGACAGGAAGAAGTGGGTGACGAAGGAAAAGCCAAGCGCCAGCCACAGGAAAGCGGTCATGGCCGAACGGCCCTCGGTGAAGAGGTGCGTCACCGGCACACCCGTGCGCGCCTGCTCCTGGATGGTGAAGCGCGTGTCGTCCGCGAATTGCGCGCTGGGTTTCAGCTTACGGGCATAGGCCAGGATGCGTTTGCTGGAGGGGTTGCGCAGGATCAGGTAGCGGATGGATTCCGGGAGGCCGGCGAACAGGATGATGCCCGCCACCACGGCGCCCGCGCCACCGAGATAGAAGACCGAGCGCCAGCCATAAGCCGGGATGATCTCCGCCGCGAGAAGGCCGCCGCCGGACGAGCCCGCGGTGTAGCCGAGATAGAGGAGGGTAATGATCAACCCCCGCTTACCCGAGCGGGCGTAGTCCGTGATCAGCGAGACCGCCATCGGCATGCCGCCGCCGATGCCGAGCGCAGCGCAAAAGCGCAGGATCGACAGTTCGACCAGGTTGTGGGCGAACGGCACGGCGAACGTGAAGGCGCCGAACAGCGTGGTAGCCAGCAGGATGGCGCGCCGCCGGCCGATGCGGTCGGCCAGCATGGCGAAGACGACCGAACCCGCCATCCAGCCGACGATGCTGACGTTGAACACGGGCGTCATCAGGGCCCGGTTGATGCCCCATTCCTTGATGATGCCGGGGGCGGCGTAATTCAAAGCCTGATTGTCGAAGCCGTCCGCCAGCATGACGAGGGCGCACAGAACGAAGAGGGTCACGGTGAACCAGCTGCGTTCCTGCGTCTCGACGACCTGGGCGATATCGACGGTATTCTTTTGAGTCATGGCGGTCTCCGGATGCCTCTGCTCCAACGGCTGTTTACCTTCGGTTGGCACGTTGGTGCTCATTCGCCGTGGCCGCCCGAAGCTTCACGCACCGGTGTTTCCGGCTTCACGCCGCCACGCCGGTTGGCCCAGGTGCGCTCGCCCGTCTCGCGCCAGCCGCCGGAGGTCGCCGCCTCTGCATACTCATCCCAGCGCTTGTCCCAGTCGCCCAGGTGATAGCCATGCCAGGGTGACTGCGGCGTGAGGGAGGGGAGTTGCAGCTCTTCCCAGATCTTGCGTGCCGCGCTCATGTAGGGCTCGGTGGGCAGCGCCAGCGGCGGCATGGCGTGCTTCAGCGTCGCGTCGATCAGCAGCGTACTTTCGAGCGGCGCGCGACCGGACTTGGGGCCGTGACCGCTGGCGCGATAGGGTGTCACGTGCAGGTCGTGTGTGAAGTCGGACCGATAGGCCAACGACCAGAAGATCGCATCGGCGTTTTCCGGGTTGATATCCTCGGAGACCGCGATGACCAGCTTGCCGCACTGCGCCTGCAGTGTCGCGGCCCCTTGCAGGCCGCGCCAGACCTCCGCCTGCTGCGTGCCGCGCGCGAACTGGAGGAAGATCACCTTGCGCAGGTTGGTCAGCGGCTCGTGCATCACCACCCGCTCGATGCCGCGCACGCCCATCACCTTGCGCAGATGCTCGAGATATAAGGGCTCGTAGGCCACTTTCTTCAGCACGGAACTTTCGCTGGGCGTGACCTGGCTGATGATCGAGACGAAGACCGGCTTCTTCTTCATCGTGATCGCCGTGACGTGCATGGACATGTTGTAGTCTTCGAGCGCGATGTGGCCGTGGCTTTCGCCGAACGGGCCTTCGGGCTCCAACGCATCGGTGTCGATCAAGCCTTCGATCACGATTTCGGCATCGGCGGGAACGACGAGATCGATGGTTTTGCAGCGCACCACCTCGACCGGCGCGCGCATCAGGCCGCCGGCAACGGCCATCTCGTCCTGGTCGATCTGGAGCTTCTGCGGCCCGGTGAACAGCACGGCGGGCGCGCAGCCCAACACGATCGCACACGGCATCTGCTCGCCCTTGGCCCGATATTTCTCCCAATGGAGATAGCCACCGGCACCCGACAGGCGGCTCGCCATGCGCACACCCAAGCGGTCTTCCGACTTCAGTGCGGCGCGGTAAGTGCCCATGTTCTGGACGCCGCTGTCGGGATCTTTGGTCACGCAGAGCGTCGCGGTCAGATAGGGCGCCGCGTCGAAGCCTGGCGTGGAAACCGGCACCGGCAGACGCGACAGGCCGTTTTCCTTCAGCGCATCGCCGCTGATCACCACCTCCTGGCAGGGCGCCTGCTCCACCATGACGGGTGGAACCGGCTCGGCGATCGCCTCCGTCCAGGCCTTGCCGATCTGCTCGACAGGCAAGCCCAGGCCGGTAGCGTAGATCTCCGGCGAGGCGGCAAGCCCGCCGATCAGCACCGGGATGTCATAAGTCCGGCCGTCGCCGTCGACCACGTTGGTGAACAGGAAAGCGCGGCGCTGATCTTCGTGCAGCCCGCCCTGGAACTGCCAGCGCGCTAGCGGGTGCAGTTCCGTATCCTTGTTGATCGGCCGCTCGATGCGAGTCAGCAGCCCCTTGGCTTCCAGCCGGGAGATATGTTCCTGCAGATTACGCGGAGCACCGCCGGCCGTTGCCGTTCGCGAAAGATCGTGAGGCGATGATGACATTCTGTCTCCTTAGCGTGAAACCCAGCAGGTGGGTAAATTGGTGTGATTGTATGATTGCATAACAGTATTACGGATGTCAACGCGACGCCGCCCACTGACGCATGGCGCCCCGGCGGCGTCTGGATTGCTGTCGAACGAGCGCTGGGCGGTGGTCTTGACGTAATGAATCCGGCTGGCAGCCTGCTGCCGAAGCGGCATCGCTCAGAGGCCGCCCATGCACAGGTACTTGATCTCGAGATATTCCTCGATGCCGTACTTCGAGCCTTCGCGGCCGAGGCCGGATTGCTTGACGCCGCCGAACGGGGCGACTTCGTTCGAAATCAGGCCGGTGTTGATGCCGACCATCCCGTATTCGAGCGCCTCGGACACGCGCCAGATCCGGCCTATGTCACGGCTGTAGAAGTAGGCGGCAAGACCGAACTCGGTGGCGTTCGCCGCCTCGATTGCTTCGCGCTCCTCGTGAAAGCGGAAGAGCGGGGCGACCGGGCCAAAGGTCTCCTCGCTGGCAAAGCGCATCGACGCGGTGACGCCCTCGACCACGGTCGGCTCGAAGAAGAGCTTGCCGGCCGTATGACGCTTGCCGCCGGCGAGCACGCGCGCGCCGTGCGCCACCGCATCGGCGATATGCGCTTCGACCTTCTCGACGGCGGCCTCGTTGATGAGAGGGCCTTGCGTGACGCCGGCCTCGAACCCGTTGCCGACCTTGATGCGGCCGACCGCCGCCGCGAATTTTTCGGTGAACGCGTCGTACACGCCGTCCTGTACATAGAAGCGGTTCGTGCAGACGCAGGTTTGCCCGGCATTGCGGTACTTCGAGGCGAGCGCACCTTCGACTGCCGCGTCCAGGTCGGCATCGTCGAACACGATGAACGGCGCGTTGCCGCCCAGTTCGAGCGAGAGTTTCTTGACCGTCGGCGCGCACTGACTCATCAGCAGTCGGCCCACCGGCGTCGAGCCGGTGAACGAGAGCTTGCGCACGATCGGGTTGCTGGTCATCTCCGCGCCGATCGCGCGCGGATCGCCGACGACGATACTGAACACACCGGCCGGCACGCCGGCGCGATGCGCCAGTTCGGCCAGCGCGAGCGCCGACAGCGGCGTGGCTTCGGCCGGCTTCACAATCATGGCGCAGCCGGCGGCGAGCGCGGGCGCGACCTTGCGCGTAATCATCGCAGCCGGGAAATTCCACGGTGTAATCGCGGCGCAGACGCCGATCGGCTCCTTCGTCACGAGCATCCGCTTGTCGGTGGCCGGCGAGGCGAGCACGTCGCCGTCGACCCGCTTGGCCTGCTCGGCGAACCATTCGATGAACGACGCTGCATAACCGATCTCGCCTTTCGCTTCCGCGAGCGGCTTGCCCTGCTCGGCCGACATGATCATCGCGAGGTCGTCGGTATTCGCGACCATCAGCGCGTGCCAGCGCTTCAGGATGGCCGCGCGCTGCGCCGCGGTGAGCGCGCGCCAGCCGCGCTGCGCGCGTTCGCCGGCTTCGATCGCACGGCGCGTCTCGACGCCGGTCATCAGCGGCACGTCGGCGATCTTCTCGCCGGTGGCGGGATCGTTGACGGCGAAGGTGCGGGCGTCGTCGGCGCCGCACCATGCGCCATCGACATAGGCGAGCGCGCGCAACAGGCTCGGATCGGCGAGCCGGGAAAGCGGATTGGATTCAGTCATGATCGTCGCAAAGGGCGGGCCCGCCCACGCTAGCGGCGCGGCGGGCCTGAGATGTTGATGAAAGCGGGCGGCACACGCGTTACTGCCGCATTACTGCTCGGGTTGCTGTTCCTTCCAGCGCTTGACCACACCGGTCTCGATGTCGAACAGATCGAGCATGCGGCCGACTGTGTGATTGACGATGTCGTCGATCGATTGCGGCTTCGAGTAGAACGCTGGCACGATCGGCGCGATCACCGCGCCCATGTCCGAAAGCTGCACGAGCGTGCGCAGATGTCCGCCGTGCAGCGGCGTCTCGCGCACGCCGAGCACGAGACGCCGGCGCTCCTTCAGCACGACGTCGGCCGCGCGGCTGATCAGCGAACTCGTGATGCCGGTGGCGATCTCGCTCATCGAGCGCACCGAGCACGGCACGATCAGCATGCCCTTCGTCTTGAACGAGCCGGAGGAAATCGCCGCGCCGATGTCGCCGGCCGCATACCAGTGCGACGCGCGCGCGCGCAGATCGGCGGCGCGCATGTCGGTTTCGTAGGTCATCGTCAGCTCGGCGGCCTTGCTGATCACGAGATGCGTCTCGACGCCCGCCTCGGCGAGCAGTTCGAGCGCGCGGATCCCGTAGATCACGCCGGACGCGCCGGTGATGCCGACGATGATCCGTTCAGGAGTGCCGTTATTTGTCGCCACGATCGCCCTCGACGCCGCGCACCGGCGAATTCGGCTCGACGCCGCTCTTGCGGCGCGCCTGGTAGGACGCGTCGCGCTGCATCCACTCGCCGCGCGTCGCCTGCTCGGCGTTGCGGTCCCATTCCTCGGTCCAGTCGCCGAGCGAGTAGCCGTACCACGGCGACTCCGGCTTCAGTGCCGGCAGGCCGAGGCGTTCCCACAGCACCTTGGCGTTCTCCATGTATTCCTTCTTCGGCAGCGCGAGCGGCGGCATGGGTGTCTTCATTGTCGCGTCGATCAGCATGGCCGAATCGAGGCCGCTCGCATGGTCCGAGCGCGGACCGTGGCCTGCCTCGCGGTACGGAATCAGCTTCACGTCCTCGACCGGATTGCAGCGATAGCCCATCGCCCAGAACACGGCGTCCGCGTTGTTCGGATCGATGTCGTCGTCGATCGCGATCACGAACTTGCCGATCGCGGCCTGCAGCGACATCGTGCCGTACAGCGCGCGCCAGACCTCGGTGCGCTTCGCGCCGCGCTCGAACTGGAGGAACACGAAGCGGCGCAGGTTCGTGAGCGGCTCGTGCAGCGACACTTTCTTGATGCCGCGGATGCCGAGATGGTCGCGCAAATGACGCAGGAACATCGGCTCGTAGGCGAGCCGCTTGATCACGCTCGATTCGGACGGCGTGACCTGCGAGATGATCGAGGTCAGCACCGCGTCCTTGCGGCGCGTGATCGCCGTGACTTCGATGGCGAGGTTGTAGTCCTCGAGCGCGACATAACCGTGGCTCTCGCCGAACGGACCTTCCGGTTCGAGATACGTCGGATCGACATACCCTTCGACGACGACTTCCGCCTCGGCCGGCACCAGCAGATCGACGGTGCGGCCCTTGACGACGCGAATCGGCGCACCGGCGAGACCGCCGGCGACGCTCAGCTCATCGACGTTCGGGCGCAGCTTCTGCGGACCTTGGAAGGCGACGACGGGCGGCGCGCCGAGCACGATGGCGACCGGCATCTTCTCGCCCGTGGCCGCACACTTGCGCCAGTGGTCGAGGCCGCCCGCGCGCAGGTTCACGAGCATCATCATGCCGAGGCGCGTGGCCGACTTCAGGTGGCCGCGATAAGTGCCCATGTTCTGCACGCCGGTTTCCGGATCGCGTGAGATCACGCCGGTCATCGTCATGTACGGCGCGGCGTCGAAGCCCGGCGTGGAGATCGGCAGCGGCAGCGATTCGAGGCCGTTGCCGGGACCTTCGAGGTCTTTGCCCTCGATCACGATGTCATGCACGGGACCGCTTTCAACGAGGACGGGCGGGATCGGATTGTCGATCGCGCGGTTCCACGCGTCGCCGATGTCGTCGAGCGACGGCACGTTCATGCCGATCCGGTAGATCTCCGGATTCGCGGCGATGCCGCCGACGATGACCGGAATGTCGTACTTGCGGCCCTTGCTGTCGACGATATTGGTAAAGAGGAATGCCTTGCGATCGGCTTCCGGAATGCCGCCGCGGAACTGCCAGCGCACGAGCGGATGCATTTCGGTGTCTTTGTTGACCGGCTCGTCGATCCGGTACAGCAGGCCTGCCGCTTCGAGGCGCGCGATGTGTTCGTGCAGGTCCGCGTAACCCGGGTTCGTGGAAGACGTGGAAGTAGTGTCTTGATCAGCCATGACTAGAAGTCCCATGAAGCGCAGCGTTGCGCTGCGCCTCTATTGCTTGAAGTGTTGCCCGAGGCGGGCAGGGTACTGCGTGTTCGATCCGTGCCGCACGTGCCGCTTGCGGCACCGCGGCGGCGTATCAGCGGCGCATCGACGTCATTGCGTTCGCGAGCGACGCGCCCGCGACTTCGCTTGCGAGCGAGAAATCGGGAATCGTGATCTCGCGGGAGTACGTCTTCAGCGCCGCGATGGCGATCCGGTCGCGCGTGCAGATCGAGGCGACCATCGCGTCCGCGCGCTCGCTCAGACTCGCGGCCGGCACGACTTCGGCGACGATGCCCCACTCGCGCGCATTCGCGGCGTCGATGGTCTCAGTCAGATAGACCATGTGCGCGGACGCCTTCGGCGGCACCTTGTAGCGCAGCACGGACATCACGAGCGTCGGCGGCAGGTTTTTCTGCAGTTCGGGCAGGTTGAAGCGCGCGTTGTCCGAGGCAACCGCCAGGTCGCACGCGGTGACGAGCGCGCAGCCAAAACCTTCCGCATCGCCTTGCACTTCGGCGAGGAGCGGCACTTCGCTTTCGTGCATCGCGCGGTAGACGTCGAGAATCGGATCGGCCACATTGCGGCGGTACTGCGCGGACGTCGGCGGCGTGGCCGGCGGCGCGCTGACGGCGCGGCCGCGGCAGAACGCGGGACCCGACGCGCGGAGACGGATGATTTTCACGTTACTGTCGCGGCCGGCCTTGCGGATCTCGGCGGCGAGCGCGCGCATCGCGTCGAGCGTCAGCATGTTGCCGAGGTCCGGCTGGGCAAGGGTGATCCGGTATTCGGAATCGTGGAGCGCTGCGGTGAATTCGGTCGTCATGGAGAAGAGGTGTCGTTAATGAAAACTGGGAATGAGCGCTCGCGATGCGCAAGCGCCCGCGCCGGTCAGCGCGCGTAGGCGCCGGCCTCCTTGAGTTTCTGGAATACGCGCTGCGGTACCAGCGGCGC
Organism: Paraburkholderia sp. NPDC080076; assembly: GCF_050281145.1. Lineage (NCBI taxonomy): Bacteria > Pseudomonadati > Pseudomonadota > Betaproteobacteria > Burkholderiales > Burkholderiaceae > Paraburkholderia > Paraburkholderia sp. NPDC080076. The sequence goes on from NZ_JBNNWQ010000006.1 coordinate 430,073, forward strand.
TTCGGTGAACTCGACGCCGTATTCCGAAAGCGCGTCCTCGATCGCCGCGACGATCGCCGCGGCCGCCGGAATCGTGCCGCCTTCGCCCGCGCCCTTGACGCCGAGCGGATTCAGCGGCGACGGCGTTTCGAGGTGCACGATGTCGATGTTCGGCACATCGGTCGCCATCGGCAGCAGGTACTCGCCGAAGTTCGTCGTGGTCGGCTGCGCGTTCTCGTCGTACTGCATCCATTCGAGCGTCGCGTTGCCGATGCCGTGCGCGACCGAGCCGATCACCTGGCCGTCGACGAGCAGCGGGTTGATGAGCTTGCCCGAGTCGTGCGCCATCACGTAGTTGAGGATCGTGATATGGCCGGTCTCGCGATCGACTTCGAGTTCGACGACGGCGGTGCCGTTGCAGTAGGTCGACTGCGCGGGCGAGAAGTACTTCGTTTCTTCGAGGCCGGCAGTGAGGCCCGCCGGCATCGTGAAGCCCGGCATGCCCTGCGAGATCTTCGCGAGCTGGCCGTAGCTCATGCGCTGCTCGATGCCCGAGCGGCGCGCGACGTGTCCTTGCGCGAGGATGAGGTCGTCGGTTTCGCACTTCCACAGGTGGGCGGCGAGCGTGAACATCTTGTCGCGCACGGCCTGGGCGGCGATGTAGACCGAGTTGCCGGCATTGACCGTCGCGCGGCTCGCGAACGTGCCGACGCCCATCGAGATGCCGCCCGTATCGCCGGTGACGACATCGACGAGTTCGAGCGGTACGTTCAGCTGTTCGGCGCAGATCTGCGCGAAGGTCGTCTTGTGGCCTTGGCCTTGCGGCGACGCGCCGGTAATCACGGTGATGCGGCCGGTTCCCTGAATGCGCACCGTCGCGCCCTCGAACGGGCCCATCCCGGTGCCTTCGACGAAGCTCGCCATGCCGATGCCGACGAAGCGGCCCTGGCGGCGCGCTTCGGCCTTGCGCACGGCGAAGCCCGCATAGTTCGCGCGCTCCAGCGCCGCTTTCTGGCAAGCCGGATAGTCGCCGCTGTCGTAGCGCAGCGGGCTACCGTCGCGATAGATGAAACCCGCGTCATACGGCATCTGTTCCGGCTGGATCAGATTGCGCCAGCGCAGCTCCGCGCGATCCATGCCGAGCGCGCGCGCGGCCTTGTCGAGAATCCGCTCCATCGCGAACACCGCCTGAGGGCGGCCTGCGCCGCGCACCGGCGAAGTGGCGCACTTGTTTGTGTAGACGACGTCGAGCTTTGCGCCCATCGCGGGGATCACGTAGGGGCCGGGCGTCGTCGTGATCGAGATATACGGGGTGATGATGCCCCACGGCAGGAACGCGCCGTTGTCGTGCACCATCTCGAGTTTCACGCCGCGGATCTTGCCGTCGTTTCCGAGCGCCATCTGCACCGTCCACCACTGGTCGCGCTCCTGCGTGACCGCGAGGAAGTGCTCGCGCCGGTCTTCGATCCATTTGACGGGACGCTTGAGCGCGACCGCCGCGATCGCGACGAGCGCCTCTTCCGGATAGAAAGGCAGCTTCGGACCGAAGCCGCCGCCGACGTCGTTCATCAGCACGCGCAGCTTTTCGGCATCCCATTCGAGCAGCTCGACGAGATTCTTTTTCTCGTGATGCGGCGCCTGACCCGACGACCAGACCGTCAGCTCGCCGTTGGTGGCGTGATATTCGGCGATATAGCCGCGCGTTTCCATCGGATGCGCGGAGCCGCGGTTTTGCCAGTATGTTTCCTCGACGACGTGCGGCGCATCCTTGAAGGCCGCGTCGATGTCACCGAAACCCATTTCGATATGCGCGACGACGTTGTCTTTCGCGTCGGTGTGGCAGAGCGGCGAGTCCGGGCGCAGTCCGTCGCGGCACTCGGCAACGGCGGGCAGCGGGTCGTACTCGATCTCGATCAGACCGCAGGCGTCTTCCGCGATATAGCGATTGTCCGCGACGACGAACGCCACGGCTTCTCCCGCGAACGTTACTTCCGTCGAGGTGAGCAGTTCCTGGGTGCGCTCGAAGCGGATCGCCGGGTTCGGCAGCATCGACGGCGCGCGGCCGCGTGCGCGGCCGGTCAGGTCCGCGTGCGTATAAACAGCGTGCACGCCCTTCAGTTCGCGGGCGGCCGTGCAATCGATCGAGACGATTTTCGCGTGCGCGTGCGGGCTGCGCAGCACCGCGGCTTGCAGCATGTTCGGCAGGTGTACGTCGTCCACATAGGAGCCCTGGCCTTGCAGCAGCTTCTTGTCTTCGGTGCGCATGACGCGCCGGCCGATGTAGCGCTGGTCGGTGGGGGCACCCTTCAGGTCGGAATGGTCCATTGCGTTACTCCGTAGCTTGGGCTGCCGGCGCGGCGGCACGCTGGTCGCGGATGCGCTGAGCGGCGAGCAGGGCAGCCGCGACGATCGGCTGGTAACCCGTACAGCGGCACAGATTGCCCGTGATCGCTTCGCGGATCTCGGCTTCGGTCGGCGAATCCGTTTCGTTCAGCAGTTCGGTCAGCGTCATCAGCATGCCGGGCGTACAGAACCCGCATTGCAGCGCGTGCGTTTCGGTAAAGGCCTGTTGCAGCGCGTTGAGCGTGCCGTCCGCCTGGGCGAGCCCTTCGACTGTCGTCAGCGAATGTCCATTCACTTGGGCGGCGAGCGTCAGGCAGGCGCGCGCGGTGCGGCCGTCGATCAGCACGGTGCAGGCGCCGCAGACGCCGTGTTCGCAACCGTAGTGCGTGCCGGTAAGATTGAGGTCGTGACGCAGGAAGTCACCGAGCATGCGACGCGGTTCGACCTCGTGCTCATAAGCGGTGCCGTTGACGACGACTCTGACGGTACGAGTCTCCATGTGCATCTCCTTTGTCACGCTACGATTGTGTTGCGACGCGCGAGAACGCTGTCTTCAGCGCTCTTTCGGTCAGGACGCCGGCGAGATGCTGGCGGTAGTCGGTGCTGACATGCGCGTCGGTCATCACGTCGAGCGCGCGCGCCGCGTCGCTCGCGATGCGCAGCGCGTCTTCGTCCATCGGGCGGCCGCGCAAGGCGGTCTCGACCTCGTGCATTCGCACCGGGCCGGGAGCCACACCGCAGATCGTCAGCGACACGCGGTCGAGGCGCTGTTGCGCATCGACGGTGCAGAGCGCCGCGACGCCGACGATGGCGTAATCGCCATGACGCCGCGCGAACTCTTCGAATGCGTAGCCATGGCCTTCGGGCCAGATGTCGAGCGAGATGCCGGCGAGCAGGTCGCCTTCCTCGAGCGCGGGCGTCATATACATCAGCGCCCAGTCGGACATTGGCAGCTCCCGGGTCGCGACTGCGCCGTCTTCGTAGCGCACGATCGTCAGGACACCGTCGAGTGCGGCGGTGAAGCATGGCTGCTCGGACGACGGATCCAGCTGGCACAGGCTGCCGCCGAGCGTGCCGCGATTGCGGATCTGCTTGTGGCTGACGAGTTGGTACGCCTCGCGGATCAGCGGCGCGCGCTTCATGACGAGCGGCGACAGTTCGATGTCGCGCTGCCGCGCCATCGCGCCGATGTGAAGACGGCCGTTGCGCTCCTCGATGCGGGTGAGTGCCTCGACGCCGTTCAGGTCGATCAGGTGACTCGTCATCAGATACCGGAAGTTCATCATCGGCATCAGCGACTGGCCGCCGGCAAGCACGCGCGCATCCTCGAGTGTGCCGAGCAGCTGCGCGGCCTCGTCGACGGTGGTCGGCGCGTGATACTGGAATTCACTGGGTTTCATGCGTGCTCCGATAGTGCGGTGGCTTCCTCAGTGGGGCTGCTTGCGCCCGAAGAGCCGCGCGAAGTAATTCCGGATCGACTGCCACATCGCTTTGCGCATGAGTGCGCCCGCATCGAGAGGCACGACCGGCGCCGGTGCGGGGGGCGGGCGGCGCGTTTCGGTGGCCGGCCTGGGTGCAGCCGGTTCAGCGGACACGTTCGAAGCCTCCGGTTCACCCGCGGTGTTCAGCGCGGCGGCCGGAGTGGCCGGAGCCTGCGCCGCGGCTTGCGCTGCGTCTGCCTCGATAAGCGCGGTCAGGTTCTTGGCGAACTGGTTCAGCAGTTGCTGCGAGAGCGCCTCGATCATCCCGGCACCGCGTCCGTACTGCGCGACCGTGCCCGACAGGTTCACGTCCGAGACGACGTCGACTTTCGTCTTGCCGTCGCCGGCGTCGGTGACGGCCGCGTTGATCTGCGCATCGGCGCCGCCGCGGCCCTTGGTGTCGGTGCCGCTTGCGGACACCACGACCGTGCGGTTGGCGTCGTTCTGTTCAGCAATCTTGAATTTGCCCGCGAACTTCAGCGTAAGCGGGCCGAGCTTGACGGTGAAGCCGCCCTTGTAGCTGCCGTCGGGCTGCTGTTCCTTGAGTTCCGCGCCCGGAAAACACGGTGCGGACCGCTCGATGTCGATCATGGTCTTCCAGACGTCGGACGGCGGTGCATCGACGATGAAAGATGAACGGATTGTGATTGCCATACTGCCTCCTCGGGCGGTTGGCCCGTGCGGGCGCCGCTCCACTTATCTGGTAACTACCGAGTCGCGCGGCGCGTGAAACTGTCCCAGCGCGCGGGCACGCTCGCGTTTTATTTCAATGAGCGAGGGTCGACAGGAAATCGTCGAATACCGTTGCAAAAGCTTCGTGCATGTCGAACGCTCCAAAGTGCGCCGCGCTCGGAACGACTACGAAGCGGCTCGTCGGCAGCGCGTCGGCGATCTTCTGCGATACCGCTGGCGGAATGCTCGCATCGGCGTCGCCCGCGACGATGAGCGCCGGTGCCGACACGCGTGGCAGTTCGCCCAGGTTGTCGAGCAGCGAGATCGCCTGCCAGTTCGCGCTCCAGCTGTACCAGTCGTCGGCGGCGAGGCGCGCACGGCACTTCTGGACGAGGTCGGGGCGCGGCGTATCGGCGGCGAACCAGCGCGTGATCGTGTCGTCGATCACTTCGGACATCGAGCCTTGCCGGCTCATGTCGCCGCGCATGAGAATGCGCGGGCGCACTTCGTCGGGAAATCCGCCGGCCGTTCCGCACAGAATCAGCGCACCGGCCAGCTCGGGAAACTGGATCGCGACACGCTGCGCAATCATGCCGCCCATCGACACGCCTATCAGGGTTGCGCCGGCAAGCCGTTCCTGGCGCAGCACCGCGGCGACATCGGTCGCATGATCGGCGAGGGTGATGGGGGCGGTGACGAGGCTGGAGTCGCCGTGGCCGCGAATATCGATCGCGACGACGTCATACGATGCGGCCCAGTGATCGACATACTCGTCCCACCAGGTCCGGTCGACGCCGATCGGGTGAAGCAGAACCAGCGGCCTGCCCGTCCCGCGACGGGAATAGGCGATGCGACCGGCTGGGATTTCGCAGAAAGTTGAATGAGACATGATGGTTTCGGGTAATGCGCGGGTTCCGGCAGGTGCTTCGCGCAATCGGCTAGCGGGTCGGCAGCCGAAAGCACGAAACCCTTGCTGCCCTCTGGACTGCCAGGCAGGTACGCTTGGGATGAGATGACGATTCGCGAGGCGCCTTGACGAACCGCAAGCCGTCTTCAGGCAGCAGCGGCTTTCGCCTTCAGGTCGAGCACAACCGCCTTCGCGCGACGCAGCCCTTCGGCCGCGACTGGAATGCCTGCGTAGACGCCGGCTTGCAGCACCACTTCGGCGATTTCTTCTTCCGTCACGCCGTTATTCACCGCTCCACGCGTATGCACTTCGAACTCGTGCCAGCGGCCGAGCGAGGCCAGCATCGCAAGGTTCAGCATGCTGCGTGTCGCGCGCGGGAGGCCCGTGCGGTTCCACACGTTGCCCCAGCACACGTCTTCCGTGTACTCGAGGAACACTGTGTCGAACAGGTGGGGATTGGTATTGCTCTGCGTGTGGCTCGAGCCCAGCACTTCTTTGCGGATCTTTGCGCCGATGGCACGGCGTTCGGATAGCGTGATGTCTTCCATGATTATCCTTCGGGGTTTAACCAGCTGTTGTAGGATTGTATAATGGTAGGCAGTATCAGAGCTTCGCTGCGGAATGTCAATATGATTGTATTACGAAGATCAGCGCGGCTCTTTTTTGATTCATATGACAAGGGGATGGAATGAATACCAACAGGCTGGTAGTGCGACCGGTCGCGACGCTGCGCCAGCAGGTGATCGACGGGTTGCGCTCATGTATTAGCGACCTGACCTTCAAGCCGGGCGACCGGCTGATCGAGCGCGAACTGTGCGAAATGCTCGGCGTGAGCCGCACGCTCGTCCGTGAGGCGCTGAGTCAACTGGTGGCCGAGGGGCTGGTGCAGATCATTCCGCACAAAGGCCCGATCGTCTCGGTAATGACGGCAGACGAGGCGCGAGGGCTCTATGAAGTGCGCGCCGTACTCGAAGCACTGGCGGGCCGGCAGTTCACCGAGCGGGCGACGGTCGACCAGCGTGCCGAGCTGAAACAGGCGTTGGAAAAGCTCGCCTCGATGCGGGACATGCAAGGCCAGGAAGGCACCATGAGCTTCCTGAAACAGAAGGCGCAGTTCTATGACGTGATGCTCGAAGGCGCCAACAACCCGGTTCTCACGGAGATGCTACGGCTCGTCCATACGCGAGTGATGATGCTGCGCGCCACGACGCTTTCGCAGGCAGGGCGCCTTCCGCAAAGCTATGACGAAATCGCGACGATTGTCGATGCAGTCATGCGCAATGACGCCGACGCAGCCGCGGCGGCGTGCAAGCGCCATGTCGAGCAAGCCGAAAGCCTGGCGGTCGAAGTGCTCGCGGCAGCAGCAACCAGCTAAGTCAACGAAACGCCGCATCTGCCGACCTCTTTCGTACCCGGTACGTTAGAGGCCGAATCCTCGCCTCGACACGCAACGGTCCGGCTTGCGGACCGGTCCGATGAGCGGTACGCAACATGAGGCGCTCTTTTTACCTCCTTACTCGCGGCGTCAGCCCTTCCCAGCGCGCTTTCCCGCCTAGGCCCAGACGGGTTTGCGGGCTGCGGACATCGCTCATTCCTTTCGATACTTCCCTGCACGACGCCGCGCCGTAGGCGTCTCGCGTGGGCAACAGATCGGCAGACAGTAATACAATAATCTGTATTGCAATCACACTGCATTACGATATACTCCGCCAAATGACGAAATCGGGCGCTACGACCCGCATCGAGCAACGTGCTCGCTTATTCGGCGGCAGATCAGGAGACGGGAAGAATGGGCATATCGCAGGGCGCCAAGGCGGCGCCGGTGGCTTCGGCCGAGTCTCAGGGATTCAGGTTGTCGCGCTACCAGTGGCTGGCGCTGATCTCGGCGTTCCTCGGCTGGATGTTCGACTCGATGGATCTGAATCTCTTCACGCTGGTGCTCGTGCCGAGCGTGAGCCAGCTGTTGCACAGCACCGACGCGACCGAAATCAGCAAGATCGGCAGTTACATCATTGCGGGCAAGCTGCTCACGTGGGGCATCGGCGGCGTGCTGTTCGGGGTGGCCGCGGACCGGTTCGGCCGCTCGCGTGTGATGGGCTGGACCATCCTCATCTACGCGGCCTTCACGCTGCTGAGTGCATTTTCGAAGACCTGGCCTCAGCTTGCCGTCGCACAGGCGCTGGCCGGTTTCGGCATCGGCGGTGAATGGGCGGCAGGGGCCGCGCTCGTCGCCGAATCGTGGCCCGGTCGCCAACGCGCCCGCGCCATGCAGATCATGCAGATGGCGTTCGCGTTTGGCTTTCTCGCGGCAGCGCTCGACAACCTGCTGCTTGGCCGCTTCGGCTGGCGCGTCGTACTCGGGGTGGGCGCCGCGCCCGCGCTCGTCACGATTCTCGTGCGCCGCTTCGTGCCTGAGCCTCAACGCTGGGTGCAAGTGCGCGACAGCGTCATAGCCGAATCGGCGATGCAAACTTTCACCGCCATCTTCGCGCCGGGACTACGCCGCAAGACGATCATCGGCGTGATCGTCTCGTCGGCTGCCATGCTGGGCTGCTGGGGCGGTCTCACGTTTCTGCCGAGCTGGATTCACCAGTTGTCGGCTGCAGCCGTTGATCATCGCGACATCGGCAGGACGGTCAGCTACGCGTTCATTCTCATGATGATCGGTGCGACGCTCGGCTACCTTACGCTGATCTGGATGCTCGACGCACTCGGCCGGCGCATGTCGTACTTCATCTTTTCGGCAGGCTCGCTCGTGGTGTCGCTCGTGCTGTTCATGACGGTGCATGACATTGGCCGGGTGCTGTGGCTGATGCCGGTGTACGGTTACTTCGTCATTGGCGCGTTCGGCACTTTTGCCGCTTATTTGCCCGAGCTCTTTCCGACCCGCGTGCGTGCGACAGGGCAGGGCTTCTGCTGGAACATGGCCCGCGCGCTGACAAGTATCGGTCCGATCGCCGGCAATGCGGTGGTCGCGAAGTTTGGTTCGTTCCCGGCTGCATCGGCGGCGGTGTCGCTGCTCTTTATCGTCGGCATGGTGTCGATCTGGTTCGGCCCCGAGACAAAGGGCGTTCCGCTCGACAACTGAGGATCACTGAAGACCACCGGGCAGGCGGAATCGTCCGCGCCGGCGATACAGTTGTTTCCTTCGTGCGATAGCGCTCGAAGGGAACGGATGCGACGCGGCCCCAGTCGAGTCGCCGGACAGGATTTCGTTTTTGGCCTAATGGAACACACCTTGAGCACAGACATGCCGAAATCCGGCGCTTCGATCCGGGAGGCCACCGCAGACAGTCCATCCACGCGCGTCTTCGACGTCGGAATCAACGAGCGGTTGCCACTCCCGCAACTGGCCGTGCTCGCGCTGCAGAACGTCTTCGGAATGACGGGCATGTTCGTGTTCCCGGGACTTCTCGGCCGCGCGTTTCATTTGTCCGATCCGCAGATCGCGTACCTGTACGGCATGACTTTCATGGCCTGCGGAATTATCACGATTCTGCAGTCGGTGCTGCTGCTGCGCCTGCCGATCGCGCAGGGTCCCTACGCAGGCAGCTTTGGTGCGCTCCTGACGGTCGGTCATTTGCAGTCCGGTGGCCTGGGTACGGCATTCGGGTCGTTCTTCGCCGCGTCATTGATCTGGTGCGTGCTCACGGTGCCGATCCGCGGACGCAGCATGGCGGGCATGTTCGCGCGGCATTTGCGCCTGCCTATCATCTCCGGAATGATCGTCATGCTGATCGTGGTGCAGATTGCCAGCGTCGCGCTGCCGACCTGGATCGGCAGCGCTAAAAGCCCCGGCTTTCCGGTCGTGAATCTGCTTTCTGGCGCGGTCGCAGTGGCCGGTATCGTTTTCGCGATGCTTTGGGGTGGCCGCCGGCTGCGGCGCGTCGCGATCCTGCTCGGCCTTGCGCTCGGCACGCTGGCTTACACGCTGTTCGAGCCGGTTTCGTTTGCGGCGGTGGCCGCTGCGCCGCTTCTCGTCGAGCCGCGCATCTTCCCGTTCGGTTTCGGCGTGCGCCCCGATCTCGTCGCAGTGTTCCTGCTCGTGCTGATTCCGGCGGGCATGGGATCGATGGCCCTCTACCAGACAGTTGCCGAATGGGGCGAAGAGACGCTCAGCCCAGGCCGCATGTCCGAAGGCCTGTTCGGCGTCGCGCTCGGCTCGGTAGTCGCGGCCGTGTGGGGTGGCTTCAGCACGATCGCGTATCCGGACAACATCGGCATTCTGCGCGCCACGCGCATCGGTTCGCGCTTCGTGACGCTCGCCGCAGGCATCCTCCTGATCGTACTCGGCGGCTGCGTGAAGTTCGACATGCTGCTCGTCGTCGTCCCGATTCCGGTGATCTCGGCCGCCGCGACGCTGCTGTTCGGCATTGTCTTCATGCATGGCGTACATATTCTCGCGCAGGTCGAATGGGACGATCGCCGGCTGATCGCGTCGGGGCTCGCGTTTCTCGTTGGCCTCGGCGGTCTGTTCATCTCACCGGAAGTAATTCATGCGATGCCGTTGATGCTTCAGCTCGTGCTTCAGCAGCCGGTGATCTCCGGCGGACTCACGCTCGTCGCATTGCACTCGCTGCTTTGCTCGAAGCAGCCGCCGCCGAGCACGTCGGCGGCCAGGCCTTCCCGCGCGCAGAACCAGACTTAGGCAACGCCGCAAAACATGTCCGGGCGGGCAGCGGCCTGTCCGGACTCTTCGACGCACGGTTATTTCTGGATGTAGTGCACAGACACCGGGAAAAACGCCGTAACACAGATTTAATACTTTGTACTACATATCAATAAAGAGAGCGAGCGCTCGGAGCGCCATTCGACACATATCAACGTGTTCGAAGGCGCGCCGCTTCGCAGCCATGAATCCAGGTTTGGAAAGGCGGGAGACATAGATGAAAATAAAGTTGGGGATGAAAGCGCTCATTGTCGGCGCAGCGCTGTTCGCCGAGGCGGCCCACGCGCAATCGAGCGTGCAGCTCTACGGGCTTCTCGATGCGTTCGTCGGCTACAAGAAGCCGATGAACGGTCAGTCGAGCGTGATCGCAGGTAACGGCGGCATGACGGCGCCGTACTTCGGCCTACGCGGGTCGGAGGACATCGGCGGCGGCACGAAGGTCATCTTCGACCTCGAAAGCTATTTCAATATCGAGAACGGCACGATGGGCCGCACCGGTTTCCCGCATGACGGCCTGTTCTCGCGTAACGCATACGTGGGAGTGACCGGCCCATACGGCACGGCGACTGCCGGTCTGATTCCGCCGCTGCTGTGGTTCTCGACCATTACGTTCAACCCCTTCGGGAACTCATTCGTGTTCTCGCCGAGCGTACTGCACAGCTACGTCGGCGTGAACGGCCAGGGCGTATTCGGCAATGCGGGCGAGTGGTGGAACGCCGTGTACTACGCGTCGCCCTCGTTCGGCGGCCTAATCGGCCGAGCCATGTACTCGTTCGGCAACGACCCAGGCCATCTCGGCCAGAACAAGTGGAGCGGCCAGATTTCCTACAACCGCGGCGCTTTCGCGACGTCGGTTGTTTATCAGCAGATCAAGTACAGCCTGAACGCCGGCGACCTCGACACCGTGCTGCCGGGACTGACGACGCAGTCGGTGGTGAACCTCGGCATGTCGTACGACCTTCACTACGTGAAGCTGTTTGGCCAGTACCAGCACGTGTGGGATTCGATTTCGAATGGCGACGTCGGCATCGATACCGGTCAGATCGGCTTCTCGATTCCAGTGGGCCTCGGCAGGATTCTCGGTTCGGACGCGTATTCGAAGAGTAGCGGCCATAGCTCGGTTTATCGCAACACCTGGGCGCTCTCGTATGACTACCCGCTGTCAACGCGCACCGACATTTATGCGGCGGTGCTGTCCGATCGCGCGACCAGGATGTCGAGCGGCACCACGATCGGTGGCGGTCTGCGCACACAGTTCTGATCGACTGCCGGCGCCGACGACGCGCGCGACATGCCGATCCGGCTCCGCCGGAGAAAAGCGGGCGCGCGAATTCAGACAGCAATGATGGGCCGTCGCATGCAGTTCGAACCCGACCTTCGTGCAACCACGGCCCCACGAATTTAACGATGTCAATGGAGGAACTATGTTTAAGAGTGGAAGGACCGGGAGCGGCGCGCGCAGGTTTGGTCGGCGGCCAGCAGTGGCCGCAATGACCTTGTTGGGGCTTTCAGGGAGTGCCGCTTACGCGCAAAGCAGCGTTACATTGTATGGCTCTCTGGACGGCGGCCTGCGCAATGTCGTGAACGGCACGAAGGCAGGCGGCGCGGCGCTGACGATGGCATCGAACGGCGTCTACAAATCGAATCGCTGGGGTTTTCTCGGGATCGAGGACCTGGGCGGTGGATATTACGCTCGCTTCAATCTGGAAGCGGGCTACATTCTGTCGACTGGTGCCAACAGCAGCACGACCAACCAGTTGTTCCAGCGTACGTCGACCGTCGGGCTAGGCGGCCCGTTCGGCGAGGTCAACATCGGCCATCAGTTCACGCTGCAGCACAGGTTGATCAAGGACTTCGAGCCGTTCGACCTGCACTATCTAGGCATTACCGAAGCGGCGGCGATTTCGGGCGGCACCAGCGGCCGCGACGACAACGCTATCCACTACCACGGCAACTTCGGTCCGTGGACGGCTCGCGCGGTCTATGCGCCGGGCGGCGTGGCGGGCAGTCTCGCTAGCGGCACCATGTTTGCGGGCGGCTTGAACTACCACACCAAACTGTTCAAGTTCGGTGCGGGCTATACGCATCGCTCGAACCCGTTTTCGGCGACGTCGAGCGCGTATTTCGCCAACAATCAATACACTGCGGGCGGTGCCGTGACGCTCGGTCCCGTCGACCTGATGGGTGGCTATTCGCTCGCAACCCAGGCGGTTCCCTCCACAGCGCACGGCGAGACGCGCAATCAATATTTGTGGGGCGGTTTTCGCTATCACGCGTCGTCGGTCTTCAACGTAACGGGTGCGTATTACGACGACAAGAACGCGACGAACGGCGTGGACGGCAGAAAGGACGTCGCCATTCTGGGCGTCAGCTATGCGCTGTCGAAAAATACCGAGCTTTACGCCGATATCGACTACACGCATTTCACGGGTGGCTACGTGACCAATGCAACGCTGAACCCGTCCTTGCATGAAAAACAGACGGGCGTCTCGTTCGGCATGAACCACTTTTTCTAAGCCGAACCGGACGTGAGGGACGCGTCGAATATCTTTGAGCCCATGCAACACGGGCTCGAAGGTTGCACTGATCTTTCCCGGTGGGGGCGCCGGACGTGCAAGCAGTATTCCCATTGCGAATGCTGCGAGTCCACGTCGTGCTGCCCCGTGGTTCTTCACTCCTCGATCCTTTTATGATTATTTTATTGCACGCAGAAGGCGCGGGAATCAAAGGACCGGAAACCTGCGCCCAAGGTCGGGCTCAGCGCCACTCATAGCAAGCGCCTGAGCGAGCGCGAGTCCATCCGGGACTCGACTAACGGAAGCCGTAGACCAGGACCTTTTTCCCTTCAAAACTTTCTTGCACACCTTGCTCGCAATCCGGTGGACACTTTACGTTGCCGTCCCCGCTCACGCCTGACACCGTGACGGCCCTGTAGACAACGGATTCGACGAGCGTCCCGTCAGCAGCGACGACGATGTTCAAATCAGTTTCGACGCCGGCCGGCACGGCTCCGCCGGCGGTATAGACGATTTTCATGGTGCCGGTGCAATCGGAGTTCACCGTGTAGGTGCCCATCTGGTTCGGATTGAAGGTCGTCTGCCCCCCTTTCGGCAACCCGCCAATCATGCCGAAGTCGGTGCGTTGAAAAGTGCCCCTGCCGTCGAACGTCACCAGTGCGACGTCGTCGAGGATCGACGGGGCGGCGTACGGATGCAACGTACCATCGGCAGCTTTCAATCCAAGTATCTCTCCGTGACCGAAAAACTCAAACGGTCCCTTTAGCGTCGCGTTCGAGCAAAGGCCGCCGTGGTCGCCGTGATCGCCGTGGTCGCCGCGGTCGCCGGGGCCGCCGGCCTGCGCGGCGGCACTGAGCGAGAGAAGTGCCGCGGCGGTTGCGGACAAAATGCTTAAATGCTTGCTTATCATGTTCATCTCCTTGTCATCGACCGCGGCCGCTTCGCTGGCGTGCGCGTGATGTCGAGGCGCGTGCACAGGCACAAAGCGTCGGGCGGAGGCTTTCCAGCGGCGGCGCACCGCGCCGCTCTCGTTGACCTGATTCATGGTGGTCAGAAGCGCGAGCCTGTGCCATCGACAGAACATGAAGAAATCGTTAACCGTGCATCGACGGTATGTGGCAAAAGTGACGCGGAACGAGCAGGGCGGCGCACATCGCCCTGGTGGCCTGCGTCAGCCTGCCCGGCCGGCGCGTGAGGCGCGGTGGAAACGATGAAAGGGCGCTTCGCCACGTACAACGTCAACTATGTGTTGGCCCTTGACCCGCTGCGCCGCCACGGGTAATTCCAGGTGGCCTCTACCCGCCCGTAAGTGCATGACGCCGCCCCCACCGTCACGGCTATCTGAACGTGGAGAAGCGCAGCCCCCTGTGAAGCGTACCCGACGCCGGTTGGACCCATCGCCGAGAGCTTGCCGGCGTTTCGCCACACGCGGATGACCGTTTGACCTGGCGGATTCAACCGGTGGATGCTTCTATGGACCGCTTCACGCCCTGAGTCAGTCCGTCAAGGCGGGATTTTCGGCTACGATTTTCACCAGGAAGTCCATGACTGCCCGTATTTGCGGCGAACGGCGCAAGTCTCGATGAACAGCCATCCATATATCTCGCGAAAACGGTTCGCCACCGTACGTGAGGCGCTGCAGCTTCGCATCGGTATCCGCCAGGAAATCAGGGAGACCCGCCACGCCCGCGCCTGCCCGCGCCGCTACCAGATGGCCATTGATATCGCTGATTTCGCAGGCAATAGGCCTTTTCCCTGCAACGCTTGTCAACCACTTCTGCTGTGGCACGCCCACGAAGCCAGCGTCATAGGCGATGAACTCCCAGGCGGACGGATCGTGCAGATGAGGATAGTCCTTGCTCGCGTACAGACCAAACGACACGCGCCCCAGCTTCCGCGCGACGCTCGTGAGTTCGTCAGGCCGAGTCAGTCTCAGGACAACATCTGCCTCCCTTCGGCTTAGGGAGACCTGACGTGCTTCGCACGAAACGGACAGTTGTACGCCTGGATTTGCACGACGAAACTCTGCTAGATGCTTAACCAGAAAATTCGCCACGAGGACGGGCGGTGCGCTGAGCGTGACCTTGCCGCTCAGCGGCGAACGGCTGGCGTCCAGGAGTCGTTCGACAGCGTACGCGCCTTCTTCCATTTCCTGCGCCAATTCGAACACGCGCTGGCCGATCGGCGTGAGCCTGCAAGTTCTGGGCTGGCGCTCGATCAAGCAGGTCTTGATTTCGCTCTCCAGTGCGCTCAAACGCCGACTCACCGTCGCGTGATCAACCTTGAGGCTTCGGGCGGCGCCCGACAGCGTCCCGACGCGAGCAATAGCCAAGAAATATCGAATGTTTTCCCAATCGAACATCGGTGCATTAACGCAAGGTAGGGTTGCAGATACGGGGAATATTCGCACAAATCCGAAATCCCTATCATCGGACTATGCAAGCCGGTAGGGTTTATTTCTGATGAGCATTTCCATGCGCCGCGACCGACGTGGCACGTTCACCGACGCATTGATCCTTGGGCCAGTGCTTTCGGTTGTCCTTCTCGCTGCTGTCGCGAAGGCGGCGCTTTTGACTGGCGCGTTCTACGTTCTTTTTCCCGAACTGGCCGCGTTGAGCTATGACGTATTCACGCGCCCCGCGGGAGAGTGGGCACGCTCGCCGGTCATGCTGGCGATCACGCCCTCTGTGACCGCGGCACTGGGCACCGCGCTCACGCAAGCGATGGTGTACAGCCTATGGTCGGTGGCGATGACCATTGCCGGCGCGATACTGATCATCGGTTTGATGCGTTCGCCCATCATGCCAGCCATTTCCGCAGCCTTTCTGCCCCTCGTGTTCGGTATCACGAGCTGGTGGTATCCAATCTCCATCGCTGCCGTCATGGCGATTCTGGCCCTCGTCTCCACGATCTATGGCCGTATATTGGCTTCGGGCGATGTTGGTCAGGCGCCCGCGCTCGATACCGTGGCCCAAGCCGATGAGATTGAGCGTGCGCCCTGGCTCAGGATGTGGCTACCCATTTTCATTTTCTTCGGGTTTGTTCTCGTGGCGTACGGATTAGCCCGCGTCACCGGTCTACGGCTGATCCTGTTTCCCCCACTTGTTATGACCGCATTCGAGATCTTCACCAACGCTAACATCCGTCCATGGGCGAAGCGGCCCCTCACTTTGCCCCTTGTCTGCACGATCACCGCCGCCGTGGGGCTCGCCGCGCTTTTGTGGTTCGGCGCCGGCCCGTTGTCCGTCGTCGTTTCGTTGCTGGTCGGAATTGTGACGTTACGTGCACTGCGACTCCACTTTCCACCTGCCCTGACGGTGGGTCTTTTGCCACAGATCATGCTGCACCCTGATTGGCGTTTCGTGCTCGCTGTCACACTGGGTAGTGCGGCGCTTGTCGGCGCATTTCTGCTCGTTCGTCCCCTATTGCCTGATCAAAGCGCACGCTCACAGCGGATGAATGATCAGGTTGACTAAGCTTCACGCGCCATCCGCCCGCTATTTGCCTATTTTTCACCGCCCCAAAGGAATACATCATGCCTCGCTTCCATACTATCTCAGTGTCTGAAGCCACCGGCCACACGGCCGAATTGTTTAAAGGTGTCAAAGCGGCTGTCGGCAAGGTCCCGAATTCATACATTGGAATCGGCGCTAATAGCCCGGTCGCGCTGGAGGCAGTACTGAGTCTTGAGGCATCGCTCAAAAAGAGCAACTTGAGCGCACGAGACATCGAAGTCGTTAAACTGGTTGTCAGCCAGACAACCGGCTGCGGCTATTGCCTCGCCGCACACACGCTGTTGAGCAAAAAAATGGGCCTTGACCGTGAGGCCATTCTGGCGTTGCGTCAGGCCCGGCCGTCGGGCGACGCGCACGATGATGCGTTGGCCAAGTTTGTGCTGCATCTAATCACAACGAGCGGCACAGTTCAGACCGATGTGATAACGGAGGTCAAGCAGGCCGGTGTCACCGATGCACAAATCGTCGATGTCGCGATGGCCATAGCCAGCATTGCATTCACCAATCTGTTTAACCGTATCAACGACACTACGCTCGACTTCCCTGCTGCGGACTAGTGCGAAAGCATCGGCTCCTTCCATCTGATAGCACTTGCGTGAGCCCATGCGAGCGCAAGCGCTGCTGAAAATTAGTCGATGTTCGCGCTGACGGCGATCAACGGGTAGCAACAACTGAGGACGCAACGTCTGTGGCGATAAAGCTTTCGTTTGAAGTTCTTGCGGTCTTGGACGCGATTGACCGCACTGGCACATTCGCTGAAGCAGCAAAGTCGTTGCATCGAGTTCCTTCGTCACTCACGTACCTCGTGCAGAAGCTGGAAGGCGATATGAACGTCGAGCTTTTCGATCGCAGCGGCAGACGGGCAAAACTCACGCAAGCCGGTCGCTTCCTTGTCGATGAAGGGCGGCAACTTTTACACGCTGCTCGACATCTGGAAATCAGAACAAAGGGAATACAGGACGGCTGGGAATCGGAGCTGCGGATATGCCTCGACGCAATCTTGCCTTTCGCATCTTTGTGGCCGTATGTCCGTGCCTTCTACGATCTCGAGATGGTTACCCAACTACGCCTTTCCACCGAGGTGCTTGGGGGAGTCTGGGATGCGCTGATTACCCGACGGGCCGATCTGGCCGTGGGTGCATTTGGTGAGCCGCCGCATGCCGCCAACATCGCAGCTCGACCAATCGGCACGCTCCGACACGTGTTCGTCGTTGCACCCGACCATCCACTCGCAGGCATCCTCGAGCCGTTGCGAAGCGAGACGATCGCAAGATACCGAGGTGTTGTCATAAGCGACACTTCGCGCAAACTGCAACCTCAATCGGTGGCCAAACACGATGGGCAGATGGTGATTGTCGTGCCGACACTGGGCGCGAAGGTTGAAGCGTTGTGCGAAGGTATCGCTGTCGGAATGCTGCCCGAGCGCGTAGCGGAAGGGCCGATCCATGAGGGGAGACTCGTCGCCCGACGCATTGTCGGCGTGCGTGAACTGACAAATTGCTACCTGGCCTGGCGCGAAGACAAGGTGGGGCGAGCATTGGAGTGGTGGATCGAGCGACTAAACACATCCGATTTGGCTGAGCGGTTCCTGGCGGGACGTGGTGACACGAAAGAACAGCAACGTGTGGTCAATAGGCACGACCCGGCCATGAGGAGACAGTCGTCCGGTGCTACCGAATGGCCGGTCACGGCGTGAGCGGACGTTCCTGTTTTGCGGACGCAACGGCGCCTCAGGATCGAACAGAGCCCTTGCCTGGAATTTTCCGAGGTTCTTTTCGCCTCCGGCGCGAGCATTGGGTGTCGTACTGATTGATCCCTTGCCCAATGTCGATGAGATTTGCGGGCCGCAATGGCGGCGTGGATCGTCGCGAGCGCAGCGTCTTTCGCGGCGCAGTGC
The DNA here is from genome assembly GCF_050281145.1 of Paraburkholderia sp. NPDC080076. Taxonomy (NCBI): domain Bacteria; kingdom Pseudomonadati; phylum Pseudomonadota; class Betaproteobacteria; order Burkholderiales; family Burkholderiaceae; genus Paraburkholderia; species Paraburkholderia sp. NPDC080076. Next base: position 448,052 of record NZ_JBNNWQ010000006.1, read on the forward strand.
GGCTATACATGCCAGGCTTTAAGAACCATGATGATCGTGGTGCCAACCCATTTGTCTTGCCGAACGGGTGACCTCGGTATCGAACGCAGGTTGAGCCTTCGAGGACGTGCTGGCTGCGCGCCTTCGGCGCATTTCGGTGGATAAGCGGGGGTGAGCGGGGCTGGAACAGGGTCTTGATGACGTCAGGCGGCGGATACACGGCCGGATCGTTCGCCACGTCCTTGTCCACGTACTCGCGCGCTTCGAGGTTGGCGCTCGGGTAGTAGACGGCGTTGGTGATCGCGGCGTGAACCTGCGGCGTTTCGATGTAGTTGATCCACTCGAGCGCGG